>NZ_BMMU01000013.1 GCF_014646095.1 Streptomyces lacrimifluminis
AGAGATTGTTCCATGGGGCCGCCAGCGTCTCCGCAGGACAGCATTCTGAAACGATCAGTAAGACATGATCACGGGCGTGACCGGCCAGTCGACGCATTGGTGGTCCCTGCCGGAAGCGCCGACCGACCACTTGGTGAGGTCTGCTCAGCCCACCCCACCCACCAACACCCGCCGAAACTCGATCGACTCGTAAGTCCCCTCTGTCCCCGTCTCGTACAACACCCCCAGCACCGCCCGGTCCACGCGCACAAGATCCGAGTAGGCCGCCCGCCGATTCGACAGGGTCGCCGCCTTCTCGAACGTCTCTCCGCCGTCCCCGCTC
This sequence comes from Streptomyces lacrimifluminis, assembly GCF_014646095.1. Taxonomy (GTDB): domain Bacteria; phylum Actinomycetota; class Actinomycetes; order Streptomycetales; family Streptomycetaceae; genus Streptomyces; species Streptomyces lacrimifluminis. The sequence continues at coordinate 323 of NZ_BMMU01000013.1, forward strand.
CGCCAGATGGCCATCGACCGCCGAGCCGTGGGTTCCGAAGGCCCCGAGAACAGCAACGCGTCCGAGCCGGCGCCCCGCAGCTGAAGCACGCTGCCCTGGACGATCGGGACGTCGTTCAGAGTGGGCTGGACGGTGTACGGGCGGTCCAGGGACTCCGCGCCGTCGCTGGAATAGGAGTCCAGCCGGTTTCCCGGCATCAGGCCGTTTTGGTCTCTGGACGAGAAGTACAGCCTGCCGTCCGGGAGTTGGGCCGCGCTCGTCTCGTTGGCGTTCTCGATGCCGTCGTACGAGTCGTCGATAAAGCCCAGGTGCCAGGTTCGGCCGGCGTTGTCGCTGTAGATCGCGTGGCCGCCGTAGTACTTGGACTCCTGGCCGGTGTCGGCAGAACCCGCCGGTGGGGCCGCCGAGTGGTTGGACGGGATCACGATCCGGCCCGCGTGCGGGCCCTTCGCCAGGTAGAGCGCGTGGCCCGGGCCCGTCGCGTACCAGCGCCAGTTGTGCAGCTTCGTCTGAGCCGTGATGTCGCGCGGGGGCGTGAAGCGGCGGCCGTCGCTCGTGCCGGAACTGGTCTGGACGAAGACCCTGCGGCTCTGCTGCGGCGTCGCCTCGCCGCGCATGATCTGGGCCTCCGTCACCGCGCCGTCGTTGTACGACGTCACCAGGACGATGCGGCCCGTCTTCTCGTCCACCACCGGCGCCGGATTGCCCCGCGTGTCACCGCCCCCGGCCGCGACCACCGACAGCGGGCCCCAGGTGCAGCCGCCGTCCGTGGAGCGGCGCAGGACCACGTCGATGTTGCCGCTGTCCCCCGCGCCGTTGTGTCTGCCCTCGGCGAAGGCCAGGACGGTGCCCTTGCGTGTCTTGACGGTGGCGGGGATGCGGTAGGTGTCGTAGCCGCCCTGGCCCGCGACGTACGGGACGGACGAGGTGCAGGAGGAGCGGGTGGCCGCCTGGGCCGTTGTCGCGGTGAGGTCGGTGCCGATGCCGGTGCCGGCGATCAGGGCCGCGCCGGTGGTCGCGGCGAGCAGGATACGGCTCAGGGGCGTCATCGCTCTCCCTTGCGGAGTGGAGTGGGGGGACGAGGGGTGCGGGTGCCTGGCTGCCGGGTGCGTGCCGGCAGCCAGGCGACAGGGGATGACAGGAAGTGAGAGGGGGTGAGTGGAGGCGACAGTAACCCCGCTGACGGGTCGTCACCATGCAGGGCACGTAAGGAACATACGTACCCGCACGCCCACCCCACCCCTTTGCGCCACTTGCCCTCGGCCCCTCGATACCTCATCCCGCCCCCGGCGTCACCATCCCCGACTCGTACGCCACGATCACCAGTTGCGCCCGGTCCCGCACGCCCAGCTTCCCCATGATCCGGCTGACGTAGGTCTTCGCGGTCAGTGGGCTCAGGCCCCGGGTCTCCGCGATCTCCGTGTTGTTGAGGCCGCGCGCGACCAGCCTCAGCACCCCGCGTTCCCGTTCCGACAGGCATTCGGGGCGGATTCGTCGCGTGGGAGGGCGAGTTCGGCAGTACTACCCGGGGTGACCCTCAGGCCGTATTACTCCCCGGGGAGTACGCGACGCGGAATCGGAAGGCCCCAGAGGCCCGAGAAAGGAGCGGAAAGGCCCGGGAGAAGCCCCGGAGAGGCGCCTAGGACGGCGTGCGTGCCGCCGCCGCCAGCAGCCGGGTCACGTCGTCCCCGCAGATCGTCAGTGCCGCGCCGACCGTGGCCAGGACGTCGCGTTCCGCCGGTGTGTACGGGCCGTCGGCCAGGGCGATGCGGGCGCCCTGGAGGAGAATCGATTCGCGGCCGGGGGCGGCCAGGTGGGGGGCCAGGGGGTCCAGGGCCTCGTGGAGCTCTATGGCGAGGCCGGGGCCGCACGGAGGGCCGAAGAGGCGGCCCGTGTCGGCGGCCAGCGCGTCCACCAGGGCCGCCAGCTGGTCCTCCGTACAGTCGTCGAAACCGGCCGCGCGGACGCCGGTCACCGCCGTCTCCAGGGCGAGGCGGGCGTGGGTGCCTCCGGCGGCGAGGACCGCGAGGGCGACCGTGTGGACCGCGTCCCGGAGCATCGCGGAGAAGCGGGTCGTGGTGGGGTGGTCGAGGACGTCCGTGCCGAAGTGGCTCTGGCAGGCGGCGCATTCGACGACCGGGCCGGTCTCGCCGCGCGGCAAGATCGGTACGCCGAGAAAGGTGAAGCGGCGACGGCCCGTCAGGCGCTGGTAGTTGCGGTCTCCGCCGCAACCGGGGCAGAAGAACTCGCCGTCACCGACACCGGCCCAGACCGTACGGGAGCCCAGGACGCGTGCCGTCCGGCCTCCACGCACGGCTCGGCCGTCCCGGCCGTATCGTCCCCGTCCTGGGAGCACTTCGCACCTCCGGTAACTCCCCCACTGCCTGTTGCAGGGCGCGGGAGGTACCCCCACCGGCAACACCGCCGCGCTGGCGTGATGTTAGCCACATTGTTGATGCGTAGTCAGTACCCAGGACCAGACCTGCCCATGACCGACCCCTGGTTTGGCCGGTAAACGACGGCCGCCCCGCCCGCCACTGAGGGCGGACAGGGCGGGAAACCAACCGGTCGGGTGAGTCAGCGGCTCGCGCGGTTGACGGCGGAGACGACCGCCTTCAGGGAGGCGCGGGTCGTGTTGGCGTCGATGCCGATGCCCCACAGGACCTTGTCGCCGATGGCGACCTCGATGTAGGAGGCGGCCTGCGCGGAGGCGCCCTCGCTCATCGTGTGCTCGGTGTAGTCCAGGAGCCGGGCGTCGATGTCCAGACCCTGCAGGGCGTGGAAGAACGCCGAGATCGGGCCGTTGCCCGTGCCCACCAGGGTGGTCTCGACACCGTCGACCTCGGCCTCGACGGTGAGGGTGTCCACGCCGTCCTTGTCGGTGGTCGACTGGCCGGTGCTGACCTGGATACGGCCCCAGGGGTTCTCGGGGTTCGGCAGGTACTCGTCCCGGAAGATCGTCCAGATGTCCTTCGGCATGACCTCGCCGCCCTCGGCGTCCGTCTTCGCCTGGATCAGCTTGGAGAACTCGATCTGCATCCGGCGCGGCAGGTCCAGCTTGTGGTCGTTCTTCAGGACGTACGCGATACCGCCCTTGCCCGACTGGGAGTTGACCCGGATCACGGCCTCGTAGGACCGGCCGACGTCCTTCGGGTCGATCGGCAGGTACGGGACCGCCCACTCGATGTCGTCGACGGTGACGCCCTTCGCGGCGGCGTCGGCCTCCATGGCGTCGAAGCCCTTCTTGATGGCGTCCTGGTGGGAGCCGGAGAAGGACGTGTAGACCAGGTCGCCCACGTACGGGTGGCGCGGGTGGACCTCCATCTGGTTGCAGTACTCCCACGTACGACGGATCTCGTCGATGTCGGAGAAGTCGATCTGCGGGTCGACGCCCTGCGAGAACAGGTTCATGCCCAGGGTGACCAGGTCGACGTTGCCGGTGCGCTCGCCCTGGCCGAAGAGACAGCCCTCGACGCGGTCGGCGCCGGCCATCAGCGCCAGTTCGGCGGCGGCGACGGCGGTACCGCGGTCGTTGTGGGGGTGGATCGACAGGACGACGTGCTCGCGGCGGGTCAGGTTGCGGCCCATCCACTCGAAGCGGTCCGCATGCGTCGACGGGGTCGAACGCTCCACCGTGGCGGGCAGGTTGAGGATGATCTCGCGGCCCGGGCCGGGCTGCCAGACGTCCATGACCGCCTCGCAGACCTCCAGCGCGAAGTCCAGCTCCGTGTCGGTGAAGATCTCGGGCGAGTACTGGTAGCCGAACTCCGTCTCCGGGCCCAGCAGCTTCTCGGCGTACTCCATGACCAGCCGTGTGCCGTCGACGGCGATCTGCTTGATCTGGTCCTTGGAGCCGCGGAAGACGACCCGGCGGAAGACGGGGGCGGTCGCGTTGTACAGGTGGACCGTGGCGCGCTTGGCGCCCTTCAGGGACTCGACGGTCCGCTCGATCAGGTCCTCGCGGGCCTGGGTCAGTACGGAGATGGTGACGTCGTCCGGGATCGCGCCCGGTTCCTCGACGATCGAGCGGACGAAGTCGAAGTCCGTCTGCCCGGAGGCAGGGAAGCCGACCTCGATCTCCTTGTAGCCCAGCTTCACCAGCAGGTCGAACATCGCACGCTTGCGGGCGGGGGACATGGGGTCGATCAGGGACTGGTTGCCGTCGCGCAGGTCGGTGGAGAGCCAGCGGGGAGCGACGGTGATCCGGTTTCCGGGCCAGGTGCGGTCGGCGATGTCGACCTGCTCGTACCGGCCGTACTTGTGGATCGGCATGGAGGTGGGCTGCTGGCGATTGGCACTGTGGGCCATGATGCGTGGGCTCCTCGTGGTGTCCTGAAGGACGGCCGACGGCGCAACGCCAGACTCCGCGGGGAGGGGGTCGGCCTCTACTTACAGGCCCTCGCCGCGGCAGCTAAGGAGGAGCAGCCCGAAACGCATGATGCTCCGCACTGTAGCCGAGCCGCGCCGGACGCGCGGGCCTGTATCACTATGCGGGACCATCAGTATGCGGGAGTGGGAGAACAAAAGGGGCAAAAAGTGCGCCATCCCACTCGGCGCCACCCGTCGCCACTCGGCGCCGCTCAGCACATACCACTGCGTCACCGAACGATGGGCTCCTTGTCCCGGTATTCACCAATCATGGTTGCGGGTAGTGACAGCCCTATGACTCGGTGCAAGGGTGCCGGGCATGACGACAAACGGGGGCTCTGAGCCCGTCTTCTGCACCATCGTCCCACCGCACATCCTCAACACACTCGCCCGCCACGAGGACCCTGCCGTCTCCGGCCCCGCACAGCACACGCTGCTGCTCGACGCCGAGAACCGGACCAGGCGCAGCCTCGCCGCCGAGTACGGCCTGCGCGCCGCCCCGGCCGTGCGGGCGCCCTCCGACCAGCCGCTGCGCACGATCTACGACGCCGAGCACCGCACCGCGCTGCCCGGCACGAAGGTGCGCGCCGAGGGCTCCGAGCCCGGCCGGGACGCCAGCGTCAACCGCGCCTACGCCGGCCTCGGCGCCACCTTCGACCTCTACCTCAAGGCCTACCAGCGCCACTCGATCGACGGCGACGGCCTGCCCCTCGACGCGACCGTCCACTACGACGAGGGCTACAACAACGCCTTCTGGGACGGCAAGCAGATGGTGTTCGGCGACGGCGACGGCGAGATCTTCGTCGACTTCACCCACTCCATCGACGTCATCGGCCACGAGCTCACCCACGGCGTCACCCAGCACACGGCGAACCTCACGTACTACGGCCAGCCCGGCGCCCTCAACGAGTCGATGTCGGACGTCTTCGGCTCGCTCATCAAGCAGTACTCGCTCGGCCAGACCGCCGCCGAGGCCGACTGGCTGATCGGCGCGGGCCTGCTCGCCCCGAGCGTCAGCGGCACGGCCCTGCGCTCCATGAAGTCACCGGGCAGCGCGTACGACGACGACGTGCTCGGCAAGGACCCGCAGCCCGCGACCATGGACGGCTATGTCCGCACCGGCCGCGACAACGGCGGCGTCCACATCAACAGCGGCATCCCCAACCACGCCTTCTACATCGTCGCCACCACGCTCGGCGGCAACGCGTGGGAACGGGCCGGGCAGATCTGGTACGACGTGCTCACCGGCGGCGAGCTGAAGGAGAAGGCGTTCTTCGACGACTTCGCCCAGCTGACCGTGGCCACCGCGAAAGAGCGCTACGGCGACGGTGAGGAACTCCAGGCCGTGCTGAAGGCCTGGGAGCGGGTCGGAGTGCCCATCACACCCCGGGCCCGCCTGTAGCCGTACGGACCCGTTCCGGCCGCACCGGCACCCGGCACCGGTCCCACGTCCCACGTCACACGTCACACGTCACACGTCACACGGCACACGTCACACGGCACACGGCGCTCGTACTGGAGTCGTTCTCGTACTAGACAGGACCCATGCGTATTCAGGTGAGACGTACGGGCGGGTTCGCGGGCATCGAGCGCTGTGCCGAGGTGGACACCTCCGGGCGGCCCGATGCCGCCGAGTGGCACGCCCTGGCCGATCAGGCGGTCGCGGCCGGCGGGAGCGCCCCGCCGGCCGGGGTGCCGGACGGTTTCCGCTACGAGATCACGGTGGACGGGAAGACGGTGTACTGCGCCGATCCCCGGCTCACCGAAGAGCAACGGAAGCTGATCTCAAGGGTGTTGAAAGAGGGGGCATAACGGGTGTCGCGGGTGCCGACGGACAGGGTGTGACCGCATCGTCACCCAGGCCCGTTGACACCCGTTACCCCCGGTACCGATGATCCGGCGCATGGCGACCAACCCAATACCCCAGTTCCCGGCCGGCTTCCTGTGGGGCGTGTCCACCTCGGCGCACCAGATCGAGGGCGCGGCGGACCAGCGTGAACAGTCCGTGTGGGACACCTTCACGGCCGAGCCCGGACGTGTGAAGGACGGCTCGACGGCGGCGGTGGCCTGCGACCACTTCCACCGCTACCCCGAGGACGTGGCCCTGCTGGCCGGCCTCGGCGTGGACGCGTACCGCTTCTCCGTCTCCTGGCCCCGCGTGAACTCCCCCGGCGGCCTGGACTTCTACGACCGGCTGGTGGACGAGCTGTGCGCGGCGGGCGTACGTCCCGTCCCGACCCTCTTCCACTGGGACCTGCCGGTGGACCTGGACTGGCTGGAGCGGGACACGGCGTCCAGGTTCGCCGAGTACGTGTCCGTCGTCGCCGAGCGGCTCGGCGACCGGGTGAACAAGTGGATCACGCTCAACGAGCCCGCCGAACACACCCTGTTCGGGCACGCGTTGGGCGCGCACGCGCCGGGGAAGCAGCTGATGTTCGACGCGCTCCCGGCCGCCCACCACCAACTCCTCGGCCATGGTCTGGCCGTACGGGCACTGCGGGCCGCCGGCGCCACCGACATCGGGATCGCCAACTCGCACGGGCCGACCTGGCCGGCGTCGCAGGAGCCGGCGGACCTGGAGGCGGCCGGTTTCTACGACCTCCTCCTCAACCGGCTGTTCGCCGACCCGATCCTCCTGGGCCAGTACCCGGACGGTCTGGGCGAGTTGATGCCGGGCGACGTGCAGGCCGACCTGAAGGTGATCGGCGAGCCGCTCGACTTCTACGGCGTCAACTACTACGCGCCGACGAAGGTGGGCGCACCGCAGGGCGCCGACATCGAGTTCGGCGGAATGACGATCCCGGCCGAACTCCCCTTCTCCGTCCAGGAGATCGAGGACGTCCCGGTGACGGACTTCGGCTGGCCCGTCGTACCCGAGGGCCTGACGGAGCTGCTCGGCACCTTCCGGGACCGCTACGGCGACCGGCTGCCGCCCGTCGTCATCACCGAGAACGGCTGCTCGTACGAGGGGCTCGACGACCAGGACCGCATCGCCTACCTGGACGGTCATGTCCGGGCCCTGCACCGGGCGTTGGAGGCGGGTGTGGATGTGCGCGGCTACTTCGTGTGGTCTCTGCTGGACAACTTCGAGTGGGCGGAGGGGTACGCGCGGCGGTTCGGGCTGGTCCACGTGGACTTCGCGGACCCCACCACGCTGACCCGGACACCCAAGGCTTCGTACGGCTGGTTCAGGGATCTCCTTCGGGCGCAGCAGGAGAAGCAGGGACAGGCGGGACGGGTGACCCAGGAGTGACGACGGCCGAGGGGGCGGAGGAGGCCACGGGGACGTCCGCGGCGCTCGCCGAGCCCGTGGAGCGGGTCGGGCGGGGGTGGACCGCCTCGCTCTCGCTCGCCAACGGGGCGATCTGGGTGGGCTGGTTCGGGCCGCTGCAGATCCTTCTCGCCTCCCAGGCCGAGGACTTCGCGCCCGGCACCGGGATGTCGAAGGAGACCCTGCTGGCGTGGGTGGCGGGGGCGGGTGCCCTGGTGTCGCTGGCGGCGAACCCGTTCTTCGGCGCGCTGTCGGACCGTACGACGTCACGGTGGGGGCGCCGTACGCCGTGGATCGTGGCCGGCGCGGTGGGAGGTGCGCTGGCGTTGCTGCTGCTGGCGGGGGCGGGCGGGCTGTGGACGATGGTGGCGGGGTGGTGCCTGGTCCAGCTGGCCCTGAACGCGGCCTTCGCCGCCGTCACGGCCGCCGTCCCCGACCGCGTCCCCCGGCTCCAACGAGGCTCCGTGGGAGGCTGGTTGGGTGTCGCGCAGATCCTCGGCGTGGTCGGTGGGACGGGCCTGGCGACAGCGGTGGGCGGGGTGGGCGCCGGCTACGCGGCATGCGCGGCGTTCACGTTGCTGGGTGTGCTGCCGTACGTCCTGCGGCACAAGGATCTGCGGCTCGCGGTCGCGGACCTGCCCGCGTGGTCCTGGCGGACCTTCCTGGCCGGGTTCTGGCTGAGCCCGCGGCGTTATCCGGACCTGGGCTGGGCGTGGCTGACCCGTTTCCTGATCAACCTGAGCAACGCGCTGGTGCTGCTGTACCTCCTGTACTACCTGCGCGACCGCCTCGACCACTCCGACCCCGAGCAGGGCGTCCTGGTCCTGACGGCGGTGAACGGTGTGACGCTGCTCGCCACCGTCGTCGTCGGCGGGGCCTGGTCGGACCGGGTGGGCCGCCGCAAGCCGTTCGTGCTCTGGTCGGGCGTGCTGATGGCGGTGGCGACGGCGATGCTGGCCGGCTGGCAGACCTGGCCGGGGGCGATCGTCGCGGCGGCGGTCCTCGGGGTCGGCTTCGGCGTCTTCACGTCGGTCGACTTCGCCCTGATGACGGATGTCCTGCCGAAGGCGCTGGACCGGGGCAAGGACCTCGGTGTGATCAACGTCGCCAACGCCCTGCCCCAGGTGGCGGCGCCGGCCCTCGCGGCACCGATCGTGACGTATCTGGGCGGGTACCGGGTGCTGTATCTGGTGGCCGCGGTGATCGGGCTGGCGGGGGCGGTGCTGGTGGGACGGATCCGGGGGGTGGACTGACCTGGGCCGGAGCGGCCCGGCCCGACGATCCGGTGCCGGGCCCCCTGCCGCCCCGGACTCCCTGTCGCGCTGACCGCGCTCGCCCTCGAACTCCCCCAGAGGAGGACCCCCAGACGGGCTGGGAGTGCCGACCGGCGCTTGAGGGACACCGCAGGAGTACCGCAGGCATACCGCCTGGACGGGAAACGCCAACCCGCGGCGCCAGCTTCAAGAGCGTGCGCAAACAGACGGGAAACAGGCGGGCCAGTGGGGAGGAGAGCCCGTCAGAACCCGAGCTTCCGCAGCTGGCGAGGATCCCGCTGCCAGTCCTTCGCGACCTTCACATGCAGGTCCAGGAAGACCGGCGTGCCCAGCAGCGCCTCGATCTGCTTCCGGCTCTTGATGCCGACGTCCTTCAGCCGCTTGCCCTTCGGGCCGATGATGATGCCCTTCTGGCTGGGCCGCTCGATGTAGACGAACGCGTGGATGTCGAGGAGCGGCTTGTCGGCGGGGCGGTCCTCGCGGGGGATCATCTCCTCGACCACGACCGCGATCGAGTGGGGGAGCTCGTCGCGTACGCCCTCCAGCGCCGCCTCCCGGATCAGCTCCGCGATCATGACCTGCTCCGGCTCGTCCGTGAGGTCGCCCTCCGGGTAGAGCGGCGGGCCCTCGGGCAGCAGCGGCACGAGCAGGTCTGCCAGCAGGTCCACCTGCTTGTCGGCGACCGCCGAGACGGGCACGATCTCGGCCCACTCGAAGCCGAGTTCCCGGCCGAGCTGGTCGATCGCGATGAGCTGCTCGGCCAGTGCCCTGCCCTCGACCAGGTCGGTCTTCGTCACGATCGCGATCTTCGGCGTCTTCTTGATCGCCGCCAGTTCCTTCGCGATGAAACGGTCACCGGGGCCGAGCTTCTCGTTCGCCGGGAGGCAGAAGCCGATGACGTCCACCTCGGCCCAGGTCGTACGCACCACGTCGTTCAGGCGTTCGCCCAGCAGCGTGCGCGGCTTGTGGAGCCCCGGGGTGTCGACCAGGATCAGCTGCGCGTCCGGGCGGTGCACGATGCCCCGTACGGTGTGCCGCGTCGTCTGCGGCTGGTCCGCGGTGATCGCCACCTTCCGGCCGACCAGAGCGTTCGTGAGGGTGGACTTGCCCGCGTTGGGGCGGCCCACGAAGCAGGCGAAGCCGGCGCGGTGCGCGGCCGATCCGCCCGACGGAACGGTCGGCTCGGTCGGCTCGGATGACGGTGTACGAACACTCATGGCGCCCATTGTCCCTGATCCACGGGGCCCCACCGCACGCAGAGCCCCGCCAGGGCCCTCCGACGGGTCCACGGCACACCGGCGACGACCTTACGGTGGCACGCCCGGACGGCATACGATCACGGCGTCCTGGGCCACGGAGCCCCGGTCCCGTCCTCCGTTCGCTCCCTCGCCCACTCCCCCGCCCACTCCCCGGTCCACCCCTCCGCGCAGAAGGTCAAGAGCCAGGTATGAAGCTCATCACCGCGATCGTCAAGCCGTACCGCCTCGACGAGGTCAAGACCGCGCTCCAGGAAGTCGGCGTACACGGTCTGACCGTGACCGAGGCCAGCGGGTACGGGCGCCAGCGCGGGCACACCGAGGTGTACCGCGGCGCCGAGTACCAGGTCGACCTCGTCCCCAAGGTCCGTATCGAGGTCGTCGTCGACGACGCGGACGCCGAGACGGCCGTCGAGGCGATCGTCAGGGCCGCGCGGACGGGCAAGATCGGCGACGGCAAGGTGTGGGCGCTGCCCGTCGAGACGGTCGTACGGGTGCGGACGGGCGAACGCGGCCCGGACGCGCTCTGAGGGGGGACGCGCCGTGATCGGGGGGCCCGGTGGCGGGTGGTACGTGCTCGTCGAGAGGATGTCGGCGGGTCACAGCGACTCCACCTGGAGTCTCGACGAGAAGCTGCACGTCGACGGCGGGAGGGAACAAGCCCTGTCCCGTGCCGAGGAGTTGAGCCTCTCCTACGCGGACGACCAACCGGGCGGCGGGGCGCTGTACGGCTACCTCTCGTTCCGTACGTCCGAGACGAGCTGGCTCGTCGAACTCAGCCGGGAGTTCTGGTTCGAGGGCCGGGACGAGCCCAGGACCGCCACGAAGCACGTGCGGATATCCGTCGCGCAGCTCGTGGGGTCGCGGGAGACCCCGCCCGCCGAACCCCCCGCCGGGAAGAAGGGCATACTGCGCCGGGCTTTGGGCCGCGACTAGAGCCCGGCGGAGTATGCCCTAGGCGGCCTGGGCGTGATCGGCGCGCCGCCCGCGCTTTCCGGGCCGCGCCCTGCGTGCCCTGACCGCCAGTACGGTCCCCACCGCGCCGAACACGACCAGCACCACCGCCATGAGCCACGGCAGCGCGAAGAAGGACACGCTCGCCGACTCTCGGGTGTCCTTGGCGGACGCCGTCAACGTGATGTCGCCCCAGTCGAGTTGGGGTGCGCCGTGCCAGGGTTCGGTGAGCCGGACCCGTTGGCCGGGCAGCAGCTCGGAGGGGATCCTGGTGAGGTCGCGGGCGAGCAGCGTACGGCCGAACAAGCCCTGTGCCCGCACCTCCACCCGGGGGTCGAGAGTGACGTTCCCGGTGTTGTGGAGGGTGTAGGAGATCGTGGCGGTGCTGTCGCCGAGGCCGGGGACGAGCGGCTGGTGGTGGCTGATCCGGACCCGCTCGACGGCGATCGCGGAGACGGCCGGCCCGTTCACCCGCAGATAGACCCGCGCTCCGACCGCCCGCTGCACCCCGAGTGCCAGGGAGCCGTCGCCCGCGTCGATCCGTTCGTCGAGGGCGACCAACGCGCCCACGTGGTCGCCGGGTTCGGCCCCTTCGGGCACCCGGAGGGTGAAGGGGACGGTGACCGACTTGTGCGGGGGCACGGTGACCCGGGGCTTCGCGGGCCGCGCCCAGGCGCCGACGCCGCGCTGCTTCTCGTCGAGGGTGCGTACCGCGAACCCGCCGTCGCGGGCGGTGTTGTAGGCGTCGGCCGCGTACAGCCGGAAGGTGAGCGGCTCGCCCGTCTTGTTGGAGACGGTGACCTTGTCCTGGACGGTCGTGCCGGGATCGGCGGAGAGGTAGAAGTACGGGCGCTGTGCCACGGCGGAGGCGATGGGGAAGACCGACCAACTGCCGTTGTCGGCGGCTCGGGCGGGGGCGGGCGTCAGGAGTGACGCACCGAGCGCCGCCAGCAGCAGCATGGGCAGCGCGAGAAGGACGTACGGCTTACGCATGGGTGCGGACCCCCACGGAAGAGGTAGGTGGGCGGGCGGGTGCGCGCCCGGCCACCGGATGACGAACGGCCGTTCAGGTACTGGTAGTTCATGTGCTGGTTGTTCAGGAACCGGGTTTTCAGGAACTGGTAGTTCGGATGGGAATGTTCGGATGAGCGTTGTCCGGACGGACGGTGCTCAGGTGAGGGTGAGGGTCAGGACGCCGGAGTACGAGCCCGGCGGGGTGAACGCCGGTACGTCCAGCGACAGTCCGGCGTCGACGGTGAACTCACCGCCGGTGACCGCCCCGTCGGGTGCGGAGGCCAGGGTGGCTCCCGTACCGCCCACCGCACCGGGGGACCCTGGCCGGCAGGTGCTGGGACTTCCGGCCTTGGTGGCGCAGGCCGGGGTCCAACTGAGCTTGCCGGCATCGATCTTGGCGCCGGGTCCGGTGAAGTCGGTGACCTTGCCTGTTAGGGACCAGCCCGCGGGTCCGCCGCGGAAGTCCTTGACGGTCACTGTCTGCAGCGAGCCCGTGGACGGCCCGCCCTTGCCGAAGTCGACCGTCTTCAACTGGACGGCGTCCCCGGCCTGGGTCATGGACAGGTCACCGGCCTTGACGGTGGTGGTGAGCTTCTGGCTGTTGTCGGGAACGGGCGTGTCGTCGATGACGACGTAGGCGGCCGGACCGGCGCCCTTGCTGTCGCTCCACGCGCTGCCCTCGTACGCCACGACCCCGGTCGTCGTCTTGTCGCTGACGGCGAGGGTGCCGCTGAAGGAGCCCTGGGAGTTGGCGGTCACGGTCGCGGTGTCGGCGGTCTGGGCGGACCCGGACCGGCCGGCGAGCGTGACCGTGGCACCGGGGGTGAAGTTGGCGCCGCTCACGGCGACCCCGGCTCCGGGTGCCCCGGAGGCCGAACCCAGCGTGATGGCACGGGTGTTGGTCTGGGTCCCGTCCGTTGCCGTGATCGTCTCGGAGACGGGCGCGGGCGGGGTGATGAGCGTGCACGGGGTGTCCAGCTCAAGGATGTAGCTGGTGTGGATGTTGTAGTCGCCGGGCGAGAGGGTGATCGCGCCGGGCGCGGTGACGGTGAAGGTGCCGGTCATCGAGAAGGGCGGGAAGGCGCCCTTGCCGGGCACGGGGTCGTTCTTCTTGGGCCCCGCGACGGTGAGGGTGCCGGTCTGCGCTCCGCCCAGGGTGACCTTTCCGGTGGGCGTCATGATGTCGGCGGGCAGGGCGAGATCGGTGGGGTTGCTGGCGGCGGGCTTGACCACCGTGTACGTCACGGTGACGGTGTCGCCGACCTTGGGCGTGGCGTTGTCCACCGTTATCTGCCCGGTGGTGGTGCCGTCGATCGGCGGAAGGCCCGCGATCGGCGGCGGTACGCAGTGCGTGGCGTAGTCCACGGCGGCGGACGCCGTGGTGACTGCTCCGGCCGGGACGGCCAGCGCACCGCCCGCGGTGACCGCCAGCGCGGTCGCCCCGAGCAGTGCGGCCAGGCGTCGTCTTCGACCGGTCGAACCCATGGATGCCGTGTTGGCCATGGTTGCCCCCTCTGAGGGATGCGGGCGCAGCGGCTCATCTGCGCCGACAGGGGGCCATTGATGTGCAGGCCGTGTGAGAAGTCAATGCAATCTCACGGAATGCTGCTCCTTTCCGGGGGACTGGCCCCCGGACCCACGTGCAGCCGCGGCAAGTGAACTGACGACCCATCAGTTCACGATGGCAAATGACCGACGCCGCCGTGGAGCGGGCGACGCCGGTCGTTTCACCTGAGGAGGTGCGGTCAAGCGGGCCCGTCACTCGTAGACGAACGGTCCCGGTGACTGGTTTGCGGTCGGGTTACAGGTCACGGTGATGCCGAAGAGCACCATCTTGAGGGTGCCGCCGCCCGCTTCCAGGCTGTCGCCGGAGGCGACGGTGCCGGTCAGCGGGCCGACGGTGACCGTGGCACCGGTGGCCGTTGCCGGGTTCTTGGTGCCGGTGAAGGCGGTGGTACCGCCGGTCGCCTTCGCCAGGGTCAGCGTGGAGGCGATCGAGTCGGCGGCGAGAGGGAGCGGGGCGGTGATGTTCGAGCTGACGGTGATCGTGGCCGAGGTGCCGGCCTGAGTGGCGGTGAGGACCGTCGAACCGCCGCCGAACAGACCGCAGTTGTAGGCGACCGTCGCGGAGGTGGGGGCGACGGCCGCGGCTGCCGGAGCGAAGGCCAGACCGGTGACGGCGAGCGAGCCCGCCGCGAGTACCGCACCGATACCGAACCGCCTGCGCGCAGGCGGGCGTACTGACGTGCTTCTCATCGATCGGATTCCCTTCCCTGGTACGGGAATTGCCATGTGGGGAATTGCGATGTGGGGGGTACGGCGGCCGGGTGCGGTCAGCCGCGGGGCGGGTGCGGGGCGCCGCGCGGGGGAATCTGACGGTCCGTCGGAAGAGCGGGTTCCATTGATGCGTGGGTTGCTCGCGATTGCAAGAGACGCTCGACGGGTTCTTGCGGGGCGCCGCGAAAGTGGCCGAAGAACAACCCTCGCCCAGGCGCCCGGGGCTCACCTCACCCGGCGGACACCGTCACCCGTACGACTCCGTCCGGCGCGGCCACATGCACGGGGGTCGCAGGTCCGCCCAGATCCCGTACGGCCGCCAGGTCCTCCGCCGGGACCTCCGCCGCGGCGGTCACGACCGCCGCCGCCTCCAGCGAATTCGCGCCGGACGCCACCGCCATGGCCACGGCCGTCCGCAGCGCGCTCAGCTTCAGCGAGTCGAGGGAGACCGTCCCGGCGACATACGTACGCCCGGTCTCGTCCCGTACGGCCGCCCCCTCGGGGACGCCGTTGCGGGCCCGGGCGGAGCGGGCGAGGGTGACGATCTTGCGGTCCTCGGGATCGAGGTCCGGCGCGGTGCTTTCGGTCATGCCCCGAGCATACTTACGCGGTTTGTCCCCTGCTGAGGCCGCCTGGGGCGTCATGACACAAGGAAGTCACACAAGAACAGGTATCAGGTACGGGCGATCAGGGCATGACCCAGGAACCGCGAGCCATGAGGAGGCGTTATGAACCGCCAGACCCGCATCCGCGTCATTCGTCGGCCCAGCGCTCCTTCGCCCCGCGACCTCCCCATCGACCGCAGGACGCCCTCGGGCCGCATCCTGCCGTACTAGGACCCGAGCTGTGCATCGTCCCGCACACGACCGCGCCCCCGAGTCTCCGTACAGGACGGAGGCCTCGGGGGCGACATGCGCAGAGGGATCGGGCGGGGTGAACCGGTCAGCAGACGGGGATGCCGGGGGCCGGGTCGGCACCGACGTTGACGTTGCCGCCCCACATCCACACGTCGTTGAGGAACTGGCCGATGCCGGTCTCAAGGACCGTGCCGAGGTACCGGACGTTGGTGCCGTGGTTGCCGACCTTCACGTACTGACCGCGCGTGTAGCACTCGATGCCGCCCTCCAACTCCCGAATCGTGGTGCGCACGATCCGGCTGCTCGTGTTGGGGGCTTCGCGCAGGTTGCTGTTCGGCTGCACGGTCATCGCGTAGCCGGGAGGAACCGGAGGGCGCGGCCCCGGCGGTCCCGGCGACGCCGAGCACGAGCCCGGCAGCCGCGGTCGACACACTTCGCCTGGTCATGAGCACTCGCGGATGCCGGGGGCCGGGTCGGCGCCCACGTTCACGTTGCCGCCCCACACCCACGGGTTGTGGTACCAGGTCATCGGGTTCGTGCCCCGGTCGTCGACGTCGCCGTAGTACCAGACGTCAGTGCCGTAGTTGCCGACCTTCACGTACTGGGCGTGCTTGAAGCACACGATATACATCAGGGCCTGGCTCGTGGTGGTGCCCAAGACACGGCTGCTGGTGTTGGGCTCCGCCCGGACGTTGCTGTTGGGCTGCAGGGTGGTGCCGGAAGCCTGTGCGGCAGCGTGCGCACTGCCCGTCGTGCCGAGGAGGGTGAGGGCCGCGCCGAGCGCCAGCCCCATCGCCGCCAGTCTGGTGGAGGTCTTCGCCATTGTTTTCCCCTTGGCCGTGGATGTTTCCTGTTCGGCTCTGTGACGGAAGGGGATGCGTGCCCGTATGACGGTGTCGCGGACCTGTTCGCAATTTTTTCCCGGCGCGCGTCCTACGGCTCCGGGAGTTCCCGCGCCTCGCGGCTGCCGAGTCGGAGGAAGATCCCGTACGCCTCGTCCTCCAGCTCGCGCCCCGTTCCGGCCGCGCCCCTGGCCCGTTCGGCGCGGGCCAGGTCCCGCAGGGTGCGGGCGCGCCACAGCGGCAGATCCAGTTTGTCCCACAGTCCGAGAGCCCGTCGCAGGGTCTCGGACGCGCTCTCCCAGTCGGACGCGGCGAGATGCCACTCGCCGATGGTGCGCAGGACGAGGGCCTCGCCGAAGATGTCCTGGCGCTCGCGGGTGGTCTCCAGACACCGGTCGAGACGCTGCCGGGCCTCGGTCATCCGGCCCTGCCGGAACTCGACCTTGGCCAGGGACTGACTCGCGTACATGACGCCGAAGACGTCGTCCGTCTCCTCGAAGATGGCGAGGGACTGCCGCAGCAGCGTCTCCGCACTCGGCATGTCACCCCGCGCCCGGTGACACAGGCCCAGTGAGCGCAGCGCGAGCGCTTCACCGTGCCGGTCCCAGGCGGTCACGTACAGCCGGTGCGCGCGGGAC
Source organism: Streptomyces lacrimifluminis (assembly GCF_014646095.1). Lineage (GTDB taxonomy): Bacteria > Actinomycetota > Actinomycetes > Streptomycetales > Streptomycetaceae > Streptomyces > Streptomyces lacrimifluminis. The sequence continues at coordinate 17,074 of NZ_BMMU01000013.1, forward strand.
AGGGCCTCCCATGCCTCGTCGTCGCGGCCCTGTTCCCGGTGGACGTATCCGATGCCGTACAGCACATGGGCCATGGCCGCGATGTCCTCCGGCTCCCGGTACTGGTCGAGGGCCGAGGTCAGCAGGGTCAGTGCCTCGTCGAAGCGGCCCTGTTCGCGGCGGGCCGCGCCCATGCCGGCCCACGCGTCCGCACGGCCGCTTCGTACGGAGCGCTCCTCGAACAGGTGCAGTGCCGCCGCGAAGAACGCGTGAGCCTCGTCGAAGCGGTCCTGTTCCAGGCGGAGTTGGCCGAGACCGTTCAGCAGCCGGGCCTCGCCCTCGACGTCCCCGCCGCGGCGCACCGCCTCCAGGGCCACGTCGTGGGAGTGGGACCAGGCGTCGAACTGGTTGTAGAGGGCCGCGGAGGCGGCCATGAGGGTGGCGGCGAGTCCGCGCGCCGCGTCGAACATCCCGTGTTCCGCGCAGTGGGTGACCGCGGCCAGCAGACACCGCTGTTCGGCCGCGAACCACGCGGCCGGCTCACCCTCCAGGTGTGCCGACGGTTCCGTGAGCGGTGCCGGGTCGTCCGCGACATGTGGGGACCCGCCCGTCGTGGTGACCGGGAGGAGCCGCGACGCGCCGCCCGGTCCGTGGGCCGCCGCGCTGCGGGCCATGACCAGCCAGCGGTCGACCAGCCGTTGGACCGCCGTCTCCCGGTCCTGCCGGGTCTCGTCGGCCAGACAGCGTTCCCGGGCGTACTCGCGCGCCAGGTCGTGAATGCGGTAGCGCGTTCTGCCCGTCTCGTCGGTGCGTACGACCTCCACGAAGTGGCAGTCCACGAGCTGCTCGACCGCGTCCTCCGCGTCGTCCTCGCCCACGTCGAGGAGCGGCCCGGCGACCCAGGCGGCGAAGTCGGGCAGATCCATCAGGGCCAGGCGGCGCAGGGCACGCTGCTCCTGCGTGTCGAGGTCCGCGTAGCCGAGTCCGAGGCTCGCGCGCACTTCCAGGTCGCCCGCCTGCAGTTCGTCCAGGCGGCGGCGCTCGTCCCGGAGGCGGGACGCGAGCCGTGCCGGTGTCCAGTGGGGGCGGGCGGCCAGACGGGCGCCGGCGACGCGGACGGCGAGCGGGAGACGGCCGCACAGCGCGACGATCTCGGCGGCCCGGTCGGGCTCCAGGCTGGGCCGTGTCGGTCCGGCGACGCGGGCCAGCAGGTCCAGTGCCTCCGCTTCGGAGGGCACACCCAGATCGAGGTGGGCGGCGCCTTCCAGGGCGACGAGCCGGCGGCGGCCGGTGATCAGCACGGCCGAGCCGCCGCCCGGTGGGAGCAGCGGGCGCAGCAGGGCTTCGCTGACGGCGTTGTCGAGGATGAGCAGGACCCGGCGGCGCGCGATGTGCGTGCGGTACAGGCCGAGGAGGTCCTCCTCGTCGCGCGCCGGGGTCTCGGAGTCCACCCCGAGGGCGCGCAGCAGCCGGGCCAGGGCGTCCGCGGTCCGTACCGGCTCGGAGTCCGAGGCGCGCAGGTCCACGAAGAGCTGTCCGTCGGGGAAGAGCTCGGCGGTGCGGTGGCCGACGTGGACGGCCAGGGCGGTCTTGCCGGTGCCCGACCGGCCGGAGATCACCCCGATGGGCGGCGCGGTACGCAGCGGGTTCCGCACCCCCTCCAGGAGAGCGGTCGCCCACGCGATCTGCTCGGTGCGGCCTATGAAGTCGGCGACGTCGGGAGGGAGCTGGGAGGGCGCCGGACGACCTGTGTCGTCGTGGGACTGCTCGAAACGGTGGTGTGACGGGGTGTCTTCGTCCGGGCGCGGGGGAGCCGCCGCCTCCGCGTGTCCGGGTGCCTTCCCCGAGGGCGTGGCCGTTCGGCGGGCCGGTGCTCCCAGCACGGTCGTGTCCGCCCGGAGCAGGGCCTGGTGCAGCGCGCGCAGTTCCGGGCCGGGGTCGACGCCCAGTTCCGTACGGAGCAGGCGGCGGCCCTCGTCGTAGCAGCGCAGCGCGTCGGGCATCCGGCCGGTACGGAACAGGGCGGTCATCAGCTGGCCGCGCGGGCGCTCTCGGAGGGGGTGGGCGGCGACGTGGGCGACGAGTTCGGCGGCGAGATCCGTGCCACGGTCCAGGTCCAGCTCGGCGGCGAAGCGGAACTCCTTCGCCTCGAGCCGGAGTTCCGTCAGACGCATGGCCTCGACACGGGCGAAGGACTGGCCGACCCCTTCCAGGGCGTCCCGGCCGCGCCACAGACCCAACGCCGCCTGCAGGGTGTCGACGGCTTCCTCGGCCCGCCCGGCGAGGGCCGCACTCCGACCGGCTGCGAACGCCTCCTCGAAGCGCCGGGCGTCCACGGCGGAGGGCGGGAACTCGGCGACATAACCCGGGGAGCGGGTGCGGATGGCGTCGCCGGCGCGCGTACCGGCCAGGGCGCGGCGCAGTCCGGAGACGTGCGAGGCGACGAGCGCCCGCGCGGTGGCGGGTGGCTCTTCCTCCCAGGTCAGATCGACCAACCGCTCGGCGGACAACACCTCACCGAGATGCACGACGAGAGCCGCGAGTATCGCCGTCGGTTTGGCGCCGTTCAGCGGAATGCGGTGTCCCTCGCTCGACACCTCGACCGGACCCAGAAGGCGAACGTCCACCCGTGTCCCCCGATTTCACGTTCCCGCAGTCGGGGACAACATACCGGCACCCGCCGACAGTCATGCCTCGCACCGGACCGCCCGTTTTTCACGGCAGACCGGTAGGGAGTGCGGGTGGCTGGAATTCGCTGGGTTTCCGGTGAGAATTCCCCCCAATACGAAGAAAAGACTGTCCGACTTTCGACCCGTGGACGGACGTAACCGCCCCGCCGTAGGAACGCCCCTCATGTGCGGCGCTGCAGGCGCTCCGTACCGGCGCTGCATACGTCCTGCAGAGGATCTGCATCGTTCCTGCAGAGCCCGCCTCCACGCTGTGAGCGTGACGGACATCATCCTGCTTTCGGACCACCGAGTCGCCGCCACGCGTGTCGCCGAGAACGGTGAACCCCTGGTCGACGTCCGGGAGGTCGCCGCACTGCGGGTCGACACACGGAAGGCCGACGACGACGGCTCGTACGCACATCTGCGGACCGACGTGCTGCGCCGGCTCCTGCTCGCGCAGGACGCGCTGCCCCCGGGCGTTCACCTGCTGATGGTGGAGGGCTTCCGGCCCCCCGCGCTGCAGCGCAGCTACTTCGACGAGTACGCGGCGACACTGCGCACGGCCCATCCGGACGCCGGGCCGGACCGGATACGCGAGCTGGCCAGCGCGTACATCTCGCCCCCGGAGGTCGCCCCGCACGTCAGCGGCGGCGCGGTGGATCTGACGCTGTGCACCGAGGACGGTGTCGAGCTCTCCCTCGGTACGGAGGTCAACGCCACCCCCGAGGAGAGCGAGGGCGGCTGCCGCACCGCCGCGCTCAACATCGACGACGCCGCCCGGGCCAACCGGGCGGCGATGGGCCGGGCCATGACGGCCGCGGGGTTCGTCAACTACCCGACGGAGTGGTGGCACTGGTCGTACGGAGACCGGTACTGGGCGCTGCTGAGCGAGGCGCCCGCCGCCAGGTACGGTCCCGCCGCTCTGAGCCACCCGTAGCGCCGCTCGTCCGAAGGCACCTGCCCGACCGCAGTCTGAGACAGACAGACCCCGGGGGAACACCGTGAAGGACACCTGCATCGCGACGACGATGACCACGTCGTCCACAACCGCCGAAACAGTCACGACCGCGAACACGACGACCACCACGACCATCACCGACCACATGACCCCGGCCGAGTTCGACGAGGCGTTCACGGCGGTGATGCCGAGGCTGCGGCTCCGGCTGCTGGCCCTGACCGGCAATCCGCACGACGCCGACGACCTGCTGCAGGAGACGTATCTGAGACTCTCCCGCCGGGCGCGTGCCCACACCCTGGCGCGTCAGCACCAGCCGTACGCCTACACCTGCGCGGCGGCGCTGAACCTGCTGCGCGACCTGTGGCGGCATCCCTCGCGCCAGGAGCGCTGCACCGACCGGCTGCCGGAACGGAGCTGGGACGGCGGCTTCGCGAGCAGGGAGGCCGAGACGGTGGCGACCGGGCTGTTGCGCGGGCTGTCCCCCAAGGAGGCGGCCGCCGTGATCCTGGTCGACATCGAGGGCCTGACCCACGACATGGCGGGGGAACGGCTCGGCGCGCACCGCGGCACGGTGCAGCGCAACCGGATGCGCGGCCTCGCCAAGATCCGCGCCGCACTCGACACGTACGAACCGGCCTTCGCCCCGATACCCGGCACGAGGGTGGGCGGCCGACCCACACTGCCCGCCCCGGCGGCCTGCACGACGACGATATGAGGCGGTCCGACCGACCATCGGACACCACTCACCCGTACGCGGTCCATCCGCGCACGGCTCACCCGTACCGCTGCTCCGCACCTCACGCGAACCACACCAGGGGGAACCCATGACGCGTCGCACGAACCGCACACTCGCGGTGGCAGGAGGACTGCTGCTCGCCACCACGTTGACCTGTACCGGCACGGCGATGGCCACCGCATCGCCGCTCCCCTCGACGTCCGTGGCCGCCGCCGAATGCCGTGCCCTGGCGACCGCGACCGCCCAGGCACAGGCGATCGTCAACGCCGCGTGCTCGCAGATCGGGGTGCCGTACTCGTGGGGCGGCGGCTCCATCCACGGGCCGACGTTCGGTCAGGACTACCCCGGCGGCGGTCCCGGCGCCCACGACAGCCAGGTGAAGGGCTTCGACTGCTCGCACCTGGTGCAGTACGCGGCCTGGCAGGGAGCGGGCATCGCCCTGCCGGAGGGGTCGTGGAACCAGGCCAAGTGGAGCGGCGCCACCGCCCGGTTCACCCGCGACCAGGGGATCGCCCCGTTGCAGCCGGGCGATCTGCTGCTGTGGGGGTCGGACCCGGCCAACCTCGGCAGTGTGCACCACATCGCCATCTACCTCGGCAACGGCAAGATGGTCGAGGCCCGGGAGTCCGGGACGCTCGTGATGGTCAGTGACGTACGCCTGAACTCCCAGTACGCGGGCGCCCTGCGCATCGCCGGCGGCGGCGAGCAGCCGCCCGCGGGTACGAAGCGGTTCATGACCTGGGGCACCAACGTGGGCCTCCGTCCGGATCCCAGCACCCAGAAGCCTCCCGTGACCCGGCTGCCCGGCCCCACGGCCGTGGACGTGCTCTGCCAGGCGCACGGGGAGAGGGTCACCGCCGAGGGCTACACCAACGACGCCTGGTCGTACCTGCCCAAGTACAACGCGTGGATCTCGAACATCTACATCCAGGACCCGGCGGCCTGGCTGCCCGGGGTTCCCGAGTGCTGATCCGCGAGACCGGCACACCACCGAACCAACCCGCTCGTCCTTCTTCCCCTTCTTTGCCTTCTTTTCCTTCATTTCCCCACAGAGGAGATTTCGTCATGCGCGTACTCAAGCGCTCCAAGTCCATCGGCATGCTCGTCGCCACGGTCGCCGCGGCCGGGCTGATCCCGCTGGCCGCCGGCCAGGCCGACGCCGCCCCCGCCAAGGCCGCCGAGGCCGCTTCCTGCCCGGCCGCCGGCACGGTGACCCAGGGGTGGCACTCCGGTCACGACGGCGTCGACATCGCCAACGGCCGCGGTACGGCGATCTACGCCACCGGGTCGGGCACCGTGATCGCCTCCGGCCCCGCCAGCGGCTACGGCCAGTGGATCCGCATCAAGCACGACGACGGCACCATCACCGAGTACGGCCACATGTACGAGCGTCTCGTCTTCGTGAACCAGCGGGTGAGCGCCGGTCAGCACATCGCGCGCATGGGCTCCGAAGGCGTCTCCAGCGGCAACCACCTGCACCTCAGGACGTACGCTTCGTCGTCCGCCGGCCGGGGCATGAACCCCGTCGACTACCTGTCGGCGCGCGGTGTGAGCCTGCCGTGCACCCCGGGCGGCGGTGGCGGGACGCCCAGCCCCGGCAACAACTTCACCACCTGGGGCACCTCGGTCCGGGTGCGCACCGAGCCGCAGCTGAACGCGCCGGTCGTGCGCACGCTGACCGGGCCGACGGCGGTCTTCGTGCAGTGTCAGAAGCGCGGCGACACGGTCAACGCCGAGGGTTACAGCAACAACGCCTGGTCCTTCATCCCGGCGCTCGGCGGCTACATCACCAACATCTACATCGACCACCCCGCCGCCTGGCTGCCGGGGGTGGACGAATGCCGCTGACCGGCGCCCTCACCGGTACGAAGGGTGCCGCGGCGGTAGCTCTGGCCGCCGCGCTGCTCCTCTCCCCCGGCCTCACCTCGTCCGCGCGGGCCGCCGACTCGGCGCCCTGCACCCCCGACCCGGACCGCCGCGGGTGGTACCGGTGCCCGATCTGGGGGTCGAACGTCAATCTGCGCTCCGCCCCCGACCCGCAGGCCCCGGTCACCGCGACGTCACCCGCCGGCGGCTGGCTCAGCGTGCTGTGCCAGACCAAGGGCGGCCGGGCGACCTACGACGGCTACTGGCACACCTGGTGGGTCAAGACCCCGGCGGTGGGCGTTGCCCCGTCCGCGTACATGAGCGAGATCTTCCTCGTCGGAGGCGGCAACGACGAGCCGGACACGGGTCTGCCGACCTGCTGAACGGCCACCCGCACCAACCGGATGCCCCCGGGACCACGACAGGTCCCGGGGGCATCCGGCGTTCGCAGAAGCATCGACCGGGTTCTCATACGGCGCGGGACGTGACGCCGTCCTGTCTGTAGTGCGAGCGACGCACGTCTTCCACCCATCCCGAGGATGACCATGATGACCTTGAGCAGCTCACGTGGCGGGACCGTTGTCCGGTCCGCCCGCCGTGGCGCGGTGCGGGCAGGCGTGTTGGCCGCCACCCTCACCGCGCTCGTGTGCACCACCGCGACCGCCGCGAACACGGCATCACCCTCCTCCTCACCGCTCCCGGCGGTTCAGGCCGACGTGCCGGCCGGGGTGACGGCGGGCGTCGCCGTCTTCGATCGCCAGACCGGCACGTTCACCGAGCAGGTGAACAGCGCCGGGCAGTTCCGGTCCGCGTCCGTGGTGAAGCTGCTGATCGCCCTGGACGTTCTCTGGAACCGCAGCCCCGACGCCCTGTCGGCCACCGACCGGGCCAGGATCGACACCATGCTGCGCGGCAGCGACGACACGGCCGCGAGCACGTTCTGGGCGAGCAACGGCTCGGGGGCGATCGTCGACCGGATGGTCACGCGGCTCGGCCTGACCGACACCGCCCGGCCGCCGTCGACCCACCCCGGCTACTGGGGCTACACGGCTCTCTCGGCCCGTGACACCGTGAAGATCTACCGCCACATGCTGGACTCCGCTCCCGCGGCGACACGCGACTACCTCCTCGGCGACCTGCGGCAGTCCACCCGCTGCGCCACCGACGGCTACGACCAGCACTTCGGCATCGCCGGCTCCTTCAACCGGCCCTGGGCCGTCAAGCAGGGCTGGTCGGGCTTCAGTTCCGGCGGATGCACGGCGCCGAACGCGGCGGTCGCGAAGCAGCAGGACGGAGCGGTCGCGAAGGAGGCCACCGGAAAGGCCGCACGGACGCAGGCGGGCGCCGACGCCGTCGACCTCGCTCGTCCGGCACTCCACTCGACGGGTGTGGTGGGCGCGGGCGACCGTTCCATCGTGGCGGTCTTCACCCTGCACCCCAGCGGAACGTCCTACGGCAAGGCCTACACGGACATCGGCCGGCTGACCCGTTCGCTGAACGTCCCCGGCGCCACCCGCCCGGCCGGTACGTGGGTCGGCACCTGGGGCAGCGGCGTACGTGTCCGCACCCAGGCGACGACCACCTCCGGCGCGATCACGACGCTGCCCGACGGCGTCGAGGTCCTGGTCGGCTGCCAGAAGCGCGGCCAGCAGGTCAGCCAACCGCCCTACGTCAACGACTGGTGGGCCCAACTGCCGCAGTACGGCGGCTACATGACGAACATCTACCTCAGCGTGCCGGAGAACCAGGTTCCCGGAGTACCGGTCTGCTGACCGGGCGGCGGAAAACGGCCCGGGACTCATACGGCGCGGGCCGACTCGCCGTCCTCGTGGTGAGACGACCTCGAAGCAAAAGGGAGAACTGTGATGAACAAGCGCGCACTTGGAGCCCTGGCCGCGGTGGCGGCGTTCGCCGGCGTGCTGGGGGCGGCGCCGACGGCCTCGGCCGTCCCGGATCCGCCGGGCTGCGACAAGGGCAACTTCTGCGTCTACTCGGGTGAATGGGAGACGGGTCGGCTCGTCCTGAAGTCGGAGGGCAACTGGTCGGGCGGGGTGACCGGCCGGTCCATCTTCAACAACGGCACACCGTTTCCTGGCTTCGACCACATCCAGGTCGACTGGAGATGGGCGGACGGCATAGGCGGCGGCTCCTCGGTCTGCCTGCACTACAACCCCGACCCGGGCGCAATCTCCATGACCTTCAACAAAGACGTCGTCTTCACCAAGGTGACCTGGCGCGGCGAGTGCTAGAGCGGCACTAGGACCGGAGCCGGTCGGACCGGGACCGTATCCGGTCACAGCCCGTCAGGGCCGGTCGAGCCGCAACCGCTCCGCGCGCGGCAGACCGGCCACCACCAGGTCGTAGGAGTCCTCGATCAGCTCCCGGACGAGCTGATCGGGCAACTCCCCGTCCACCGTCACCGTGTTCCAGTGCCGTTTGTTCATGTGGTAGCCGGGGATGATCAGCCCCGGGTGATCGGCGCGCAGCCGGATCGCGTCCTCCGGGCCGCACTTCAGGTTGACCTTCAGGGGCAGGTTGTCCGTCCAGGACAGGGCGAACATCTTGCCCAGCACCTTGAAGACCGAGATCTCGAGGCTGAACGGGAAGTCCTCGGCAGCGGAGTTGAAGGACAGGCAGAACGCGCGCAGTTCCTGCGGAGTCACACCTCGCCCCTCTCCTTCTCCTTCTCCTCTTCAGGTGAACCGGCCTGATCGGCCGGCTCCACCAGCACCGTCACGATCTTGTTCCGGCGCCCCGCCGCAGCCTCCGCGGTGAGCCGCAGTTCGCGCCCGTCGGGCAGTTCGACGACGGCCGAGGCCCCGGCGATCGGTACGCGGCCCAGCGCCTTCGCCAGCAGCCCGCCCACCGTCTCCACGTCCTCGTCGTCGTACTCCTCAAGGCCGTACAGCTCACCGAGGTCGGTGATGTCGAGGCGGGCCGTGACGCGGTGACGCTCGTCGCCCAGTTCCTCCACGGGCGGGAGTTCACGGTCGTACTCGTCGGTGATCTCGCCGACGATCTCCTCCAGGATGTCCTCGATGGTCACGATGCCGGCCGTGCCGCCGTACTCGTCGATGACGACGGCGACGTGGTTGCGGTCGCGCTGCATCTCGCGGAGCAGGTCACCGGCGTTCTTCGTGTCGGGTACGAAGGCGGCGGGCCGCATGGCGCTCGACACCAGCTCGCTCTCCGCGTCCCGGCTGATGTGCGTCTTGCGGACCAGGTCCTTCAGATACACGATCCCGACGACGTCGTCCTCGCTCTCCCCGGTGACCGGTATGCGCGAGAACCCGGAGCGCAGCGCGAGAGTGAGCGCCTGCCGGATCGTCTTGTACCGCTCGATGACGACCAGATCCGTACGCGGGACCATGACCTCGCGAACGAGGGTGTCGCCCAGTTCGAAGACGGAGTGCACCATGCGGCGCTCGTCGTCCTCGATCAGCGATTCCCTCTCGGCCAGGTCGACCAGCGCTCGCAGCTCCGCCTCGGAGGCGAACGGGCCGCGCCGGAAGCCCTTTCCGGGCGTGAGGGCGTTGCCGATGAGGATGAGGAGGTAGGGGATCGGCCCCATCACACGGGCGAGCGGCAGCAGGACGTACGCGGCTGCCGTGGCCGTGTTGAGGGGATGCTGACGCCCGATGGTCCTCGGCGAGACCCCGACGGCGACGTACGAGACGAGCACCATCACGCCGATGGCGACGGCGAGTGCCTGCCAGGTCCGGTCGAACGCCTGGAGGCAGGCGTACGTGACGAGCGCGGCGGCGGCCATCTCACAGGCCACGCGCACCAGCAGCGCCACGTTGAGATAGCGGGTCGGGTCGGCGGCGATCTGCGCGAGCTTGGCACTGCCCCGCCGACCACTGCGTACGGCCTCCTCGGCGCGGAAGCTGGAGACGCGCGCGAGGCCCGCCTCCGCGCAGGCGGCGAGCCAGGCGACGACGACCAGCGCTATGGCACCGGTGACGAGTTGGGGGTTCATGACACCGTCGGGGCGGGCGACGGGCCGGTCATTCCCTTTTCGCCGCGCCAGCCGTCGACGATGGCGGCCTGGAGACCGAACATCTCGGCCTTCTCGTCCGGTTCCTCATGGTCGTACCCGAGGAGGTGCAGCACGCCGTGGACGGTGAGGAGTTGGAGCTCCTCGTCCATGGAGTGCTGCGTCTCGGCCTCCTTGCCCTGCTTCTCGGCGACCTCGGGACAGAGCACGATGTCACCGAGAAGCCCCTGCGGCGGCTCGTCGTCGTCCTTCGACGGCGGACGCAGCTCGTCCATGGGGAAGGACATGACGTCGGTCGGACCGGGCAGGTCCATCCACTGGATGTGCAACTGCTCCATGGCGTCGGCGTCCACGACGATCACCGAGAGTTCGGAGAGCGGGTGGATGCGCATCCGCGCGAGCGCGTAGCGGGCGATGTCGAGGATCGCCTGCTCGTCGACCTCGGTTCCGGACTCGTTGTTGACGTCGATCGACATGGTGCTGGTCTGTCTACTTCCGTTTGTTGCGGCTGTCCCGGACGCCCTTGTGGGTGCCGTTCTCCGTACCGTTCTCGTTGTCGTACTTCTCGTACGCGTCGACGATACGGCCGACCAGCTTGTGCCGGACGACATCGTGGGAGGTGAGCCGCGAGAAGTGGACGTCGTCGAGGCCTTCGAGGATGTCCTGCACCTGCCGCAGACCCGACTTCGTCCCGGAGGGGAGGTCGACCTGCGTCACGTCACCCGTGATCACGATCTTCGACTCGAAGCCGAGGCGGGTGAGGAACATCTTCATCTGCTCGGCGCTGGTGTTCTGGGCCTCGTCCAGGATGATGAAAGCATCATTAAGGGTGCGTCCTCGCATGTATGCCAGCGGCGCGACCTCGATCGTCCCGGCCGCCATCAGGCGCGGGATCGAGTCCGGGTCCAGCATGTCGTGCAGCGCGTCGTACAGCGGGCGCAGATACGGGTCGATCTTGTCGTAGAGCGTGCCGGGCAGGAAGCCGAGGCGCTCCCCCGCCTCCACCGCCGGGCGGGTCAGGATGATGCGGCTGACCTGCTTGGCCTGAAGCGCCTGCACCGCCTTCGCCATGGCGAGGTACGTCTTGCCGGTACCCGCCGGGCCGATGCCGAAGACGATGGTGTGCTTGTCGATGGCGTCGACATAGCGCTTCTGGTTGAGGGTCTTGGGGCGGATGGTGCGCCCCCGCGAGGACAGGATGTTCTGCGTGAGGACCTCGGCCGGGGTCTCCTCGCCGTCGCCCTCCCCGTTCCCGCTCGCTCTGAGCATGGCGATCGAGCGTTCCACTGCGTCCTCCGTCATCGGCTGTCCGGTGCGGAGCACCAGCATCATCTCGTCGAACAGCCGCTGGACGAGGGCGACGTCGCCCGCTTCGCCAGTGGCGTTGACCTCATTGCCCCGGACATGGATGTCGACCCCCGGGAAGGCCGTTTCGATCACGCGCAGGAGGGAGTCGCCGGAACCCAGCAGGGTCACCATGGGGTGGGCGGCCGGGACGGTGAACTGCGCTCGTGCCTGCCCCCGCGCAGGGGGCTGAGCTGTGGGTGTCTGAGTCATGGGCCGGCCCTGTAGGCCTGCACGACCTCCTCAATGAGGCTCGCTTACCACGTGGGTAGCCTTCCGCTCCCAGCCTACGACGGTGCACTGACAACGCCGTAGGGCTTTTCGCTCACGGTCCGGTGTACACGGTCACGGTCGGGCATCTGCGCGCCGGTAGGCCGGGGTCCGCTCTGCGGCACGGGTCCAGCATCCGCGGAAAGGGTCCAGGGGCCCGCGTCCCGCGTCCGCGGTCAGGGTCCGGCGTCCGCGGTGGGTCCGCGGCCACGCTCAGGCCGAGCCGCGGAAACCGATCGTCGGAACGGCCCGCCGCAGGGGCCAGGGGCGCGGTCTGGCGCTCCTGGGCACCAGGTCCGCCAGGAACGCGTACCGGCGCAGGGCAGTGGGGTCCTGGTGCTGGTGCGACTGGATCTCGCGCCACCACGCCCCCACCTCGGACCAGCCGGGTGCGGAGAGGGAGCCGCCGAAGTCCTGGACGGAGAGGGCGGCGGTGAGACCGGCGAAGGCGAGGCGGTCGGCGAGCGGCCAGTCGGCGAGGGTGCCGGTGACGAAGCCCGCGACGAAGACATCGCCGGCGCCCGTGGGGTCGAGTGCCTCGACGGCGATGGCGGGCACCTCGGCCGTCTCCCCCGTGCGCCCGTCCACCGCGTACGCGCCCTCGGCACCGAGGGTGACCACGGCGAGCGGCACATGGTCGGTGAGCGCGCGGGCGGCTTTGCGGGGGCAATCGGTGCGGGTGTAGCGCATCGCCTCCTCCGCGTTGGGCAGGAAGGCCTCGCAGTGCTCCAGGTCGGCGAGGCCGGCGAGGTCCCAGCGGCCGGTGTCGTCCCAGCCGACGTCGCCGAAGATCCTGGCCCCCTTACGGGCGGCCTGGGCGATCCAGGGGGCGCGGACACCCGGGGTGAGGGAGGCGACGGCGGCGCGGGAGTGCGGCGGACACTCCGGCGCCGGTTCCTCGTGAGGCGGCTCGTGGCCGTGGGAGACCATCGTGCGCTCGCCCTCGTACGCCATCGAAACAGTGACCGGGGAGTGCCAGCCGGGGACCGTGCGTGACGTGGAGAGGTCGATGTGCTCGCCCTGTTCGAGGGCGTCCCAGCAGTACTCCCCGTAGTGGTCGTCGCCGAAGGCGGCGGCGAGGGAGGTCCGCAGCCCCAGCCGGGCGAGCGCGGTGGCCATGTTGGCGACCCCGCCAGGGCTGGACCCCATCCCGCGCGCCCAGGACTCGGTGCCGCGCACGGGGGCGGAAGCGAGCCCGGTGAAGATGATGTCGAGGAAGACGGTGCCCGTCAGATACACGTCCCACGGCGGTTCGCCGGGCGTGCGCAGGGCGGCCAGGGGATCGACCTGGGCCTGGCGGTGGGACGATCCCTCTCCGGTGGACGCGGTGGACGCGATCACGGTGCGCTCCCTGACGATGGTGCGGATCAGGCCAGTCTGCACCACACCACTGACAGCAACCCGTCGCTCCCGCCCCGGAACCCGCACGTGGCGCCTGCGGGAGACGGTCACCCCCCGAACTCGTACGCCTCCACCTCGGCGAGGTACCGCGCCCGGCGCTCCTCGTCGTGCTCCAGGAACGACGCGAGGAAGGAGTTCCGTGCCAGCTCCCGCAGCCGCTCCTCGCCCAGGCCCAGGGCTTCCCGTACGGCCCCGAAGTTGTCACCGACGTAGCCGCCGAAGTAGGCGGGGTCGTCGGAGTTGACCGTGCACAGGAGGCCGGCGTCGAGCATCGCGGGCAGCGGGTGCTCGGCCAGGACGTCGACGGCCCGCAGCCGCACGTTGGACAGCGGACACAGCGTCAGCGGCACCCGCTCCCGCACGAGCCGCGCGACCAGCTCCGGGTCCTCCATGCAGCGCAGCCCGTGGTCGATCCGCTCGACGCCGAGGATGTCGAGGGCCTCGGTGATGTACTCCGGCGGCCCCTCCTCCCCCGCGTGCGCCACCCGCCGCAGCCCCAGCCCGGCGGCAGCCTCGTACACCTCGCGGAACTTCACCGGCGGATGCCCGACCTCGGCGGAGTCGAGCCCGACCCCGGCGATCCGGTCGAGGTACGGCTTGGCCGCCTCCAGCGTCTCCATCGCCGACTCGGCGGACTCGTCGCGCAGGAAACACATGATGAGCTGAGTGGAGATGCCGTGCGCGGACTCGCTCTCCCCCAACGCCCGCCACAACCCGTCGACGACCGTCCCCATGCTCACACCCCGGGCGAGGTGGGCCTGCGGATCGAAGAAGATCTCCGCATGCCGTACGCCCTGCGCGGCGGCCCGCGCGAGATAGGCGTTCGCGAGGTCCGCGAAGTCCTGCTCGGTGCGCAGGACGGCCATGAGCTCGTAGTACAGGTTCAGAAAGGACTGCAGGTCCTCGAAGAGATACGCCTTCCGCAGCTCGTCGGTGTCGGCGTACGGCAGCGCGAAACCGTTGCGAGCGGCGAGCGCGAAGGCCAGCTCGGGTTCGAGGGTGCCTTCGATATGGAGGTGTAGTTCAGCTTTGGGGAGGGACATCAAAGAATCGTACGACCGGTTTACCGGCGTTTCGGAACCGGCACCCTCAGTAGGTCGTAGGCGACGGTCAGCTCCCCCTCGTACCCCGCCGCCCGCGCCTGCCGCTCGAACTCGGCCGGATCGGAGTAGCGCTGGCTGAAGTGGGTGAGGACGAGATGCCGTACGCCGGCCTCCCGCGCGACGGCCCCCGCCTGCCCGGCGGTCAAGTGCCCGTGATCGGCGGCGAGTTGCAGATCCTCGTCGAGAAAGGTCGACTCGATGACGAGCATGTCGCACCCTTCGGCCAGCGCGTGCACCCCCTCGCACAACCGGGTGTCCATCACAAAGGCGAACCGCTGTCCGCGCCGCAGCTCGCTGACGTCGTCGAGGGTGACGGAGCCGAGGGAGCCCTTTCGCTGGAGGCGTCCGACGTCCGGCCCCTTGATCCCGTGCGCGGCGAGCAGCTCCGGCAGCATGCGGCGCCCGTCGGGCTCGACGAGGAGATAGCCGTACGACTCGACGGGGTGCGAGAGCTTCCGGGCTTCGAGCCGATACCCGCCCGTCGTCGCCAGCACTCCCCCCTCCCCCGCCACCGGCGCCTGACCGATCTCGACGGTCTCGCGGTAGGCGGTGGCGTACCGCAGCCGGTCGAAGAACTTCTGCCCGGAGCGCGGATAGTGCGCGGTCACCTCGTGCGGGACACGGTCGAGGTTGACGCGCTGGATGACGCCGGCGAGCCCGAGCGAGTGGTCCCCGTGGAAGTGCGTGACGCAGATCCGGTTGAGGTCGTGGGCGGCGACCCCGGCACGCAGCATCTGGCGCTGTGTGCCCTCGCCGGGATCGAAGAGGATCCCCTCGCCGTCCCAGCGGAGGAGGTAGCCGTTGTGGTTGCGGTGCCGGGTGGGTACCTGGCTGGCGGTGCCGAGGACCACCAGTTCACGTGCGGACAAGGCCCGTTACCCCGGCGGCCACTGCAGGCCACGCCCGCCGAGGATGTGCGCGTGGGCGTGGAAGACGGTCTGGCCGGCACCGCTGCCCGTGTTGAAGATGACGCGGTAGCTGTCCAGCTTCTCCTCGACGGCGATCTCCCCGGCCTCGCGCAGCACATCGGCGGCGACGCCCGGTTCGGCGGCGGCGAGGGAGGCCGCGTCGGGGTGGTGGACCTTCGGGATCACCAGGACGTGCGTCGGCGCCTGGGGGTTGATGTCCCGGAAGGCGAGGGTCGTGTCGGTCTCCCGGAGGATCGTCGCCGGGATCTGCTTGGCAACAATCTTGCAGAACAGACAGTCGTCCTGCGGTGTCCCGCTCTCGTCCGCCATGCGTGTGCCTCCTCGCGCCGACCGTCATTACGTCGGCATCGTATCGAGCGCTCCTGACACTTCGACCCGCCCGGCCTTCCTGAACCGAGGCCCGCACCTCTAGCCCGTCTGGGGGTCCCCCCTCTGGGGGAGTTCGAGGGCGAGGCCCCTTCAGGGCCGACAGCGGGGGTCTGGGGGCGCAGCCCCCAGGAACGGGACGGGACGGGTGGGGGCGGCGGGGGCGAGGAACCCCACGCCCACCCCCACCCACCGCACCCCCTACAGCTCCGGCAACCCAGGCGCCGTCTTCGCAGGCCGCTCCTCCAGCGACTCCAGCGCCAGCCGAATCGCCTCGTCCAGCTGTACATCCCGCCCGGCCGCGTAGTCCTGCGGAGCCTGCACGACCTCCACATCCGGATCGACCCCGTGGTTCTCCACGCCCCACCCGTAACCCTCAAGCCAGAACGCGTACTTGGGCTGCGTGACCAGCGTCCCGTCGACGAGCCGGTACCGGCTGTCGATGCCGATCACTCCGCCCCACGTCCGCGTGCCGACGACCGGCCCGATCCCCAGCGCCTTGATCGCCGCGTTGACGATGTCCCCGTCCGACCCCGAGAACTCGTTGGCGACGGCGACGACGGGCCCGCGAGGCGCGTCCTCCGGATAGCTGTACGGCCGTAGCCCGCGCGGCAGGTCCCAGCCGACGATCCGCCGCGCCAGCTTCTCGACGACCAGTTGGGACGTGTGCCCGCCCCGGTTCTCCCGGACGTCGACGACCAGACCCTCCTTCGCGACCTCGATCCGCAGGTCACGGTGGATCTGGGCCCAGCCCGGCGCCTGCATGTCGGGCACGTGCAGATAACCGAGCCGCCCACCGGACTTCTCGGCGACGTACGCCCGGCGGTCGTTGACCCACGCGTGGTAGCGGAGCGGCTCCTCGTCCGCGAGGGGTACGACGACCACGTGGCGCGGGTCGCCGCCGCCGGACGGCGAGATGGTCAGCTCGATGGGCTTGCCCGCCGTACCGACGAGCAGCGGGCCGGGCCCGGCGACCGGGTCGACGGGCTGTCCGGCGACCGCGACGACGGCGTCACCCGGGCGCACCGCGACGCCGGGTGCGGCGAGCGGGGAGACGCCGTCGGGGTCGGAGGTCTCGGCGGGCAGGATGCGGTCGACGCGCCACAGGGGTGTGTCCTGGGGGCCGTCCTCGTGCCGGGAGATGTCGGCGCCGAGGAGGCCCTGCCGCTCGCCGTGGCCGCGTCCGCCGCGCGGGGTGACGTAGGCGTGCGAGGTGCCCAACTCGCCCTGGACCTCCCAGAGAAGGTCGACGAGGTCGTCGTGGGTGGCGACCCGGTCGAGGATCGGCCGGTAGCGGTCGAGGACGCCGTTCCAGTCGGTGCCGCCCATGTCCGGCCGCCAGAAGTTGTCGCGCATGATGCGACCGTTCTCGTCGTACATCTGCCGCCACTCGACGGCAGGGTCGACGCTCTGCCGTACGCGCGACAGGTCGACGGTGATGTTCGAGTCGCTCTCGTCGTCGTTCGAGGCGCGCCGGTCGCTGGGTACGACCTTCAGCTTGCCGTCGGTCCACAGCAGGACGCGTTTGCCGTCGCCGCTGACGGCGAAGTGGTCGGCGTCTCCGGCGAGGTGCTCGATGCGGTTCTGGGCGAGGTCGTACCGCTCCAGCTCGGTCTTGGGGTCGGGGTCGTCCGGGGTGGCCCGGGAGGAGCCGAGGACTCCGCGCACCGGGTGGCGCAGCCACAGGACGCCGTCCTTGGCGGCGCGCAGGTTGGAGTAGCGGGCGGCCTCGACCGGGAACGGCACGATGCGGTCGGCGAGCCCGTCGAGGTCGATACGGGTGGCCGGGGCGCCCTCGCTGTCGGGGGTCTCGTCCTTGTCCGGTGCCTCGAAGGGCCGCCCGTGCCGCTGTGGCCCGAAGGGCGAGGGCGTGGTCGCGGCGAGGGGGATGAGGTGCGGACGCGAACCTCCGACAAAAGCGAGGTCGAACACGTGCTCGTCGTAGACGGGGTCGAAGGACCGCGCCGACAGGAAGACGAGATGCTTGCCGTCGGCGGTGAAGGCGGGCGAGTAGTCCCGGAACCGGAGCGGCGTCGCCTCGGTCACCGACAGATCGGTGGTGTTGGCGATCTTGAGTTGACGCAGCGGACGCGGCCCCGGGTGGGACCAGGCCAGCCAGGCCGAGTCGGGCGAGAAGACGAGCCCGGAGACATCGCCGTCGCCGCTGCGGTCGACCTCGCGCACCTCCCCCGACTCCCGCTCGACGAGCAGGACGCGCCCGTCGTGGGAGGCGACCGCGGCCCGGCTGCCGTCGGGCGCCATGGCGAGGCCGAGGACGCGCCCGAGCTGCCCGGCGGCGAGCCGGCGCGGAGTGGTCCCCGGTGCGACACCGGTCGCCGGGGCGAACTCCAGCGCGTCGTCGCCCTCCGCGTCCGTCACCCACACGGCCCACTCCTCGCCGTCCACGCGGAAGGCGCGGGGCAGCCGGGCCCGTACCCCGTGCCCGGAAGCGAGCACCCGAGCCGGACCGGACCGGTGGGTGACCCAGTGCACGGACCCGCGCACCCCGATGGCGCTGCCGCGTCCGGTGTGGTCGGGCGCACCGGACCCGAACCACCGGGAGGCGCTGACGGGATGGGGCTGGAGGTCGACGCGCTGCCCGCCGAGCCGGATGTCGAGCCGACGCGGCTCGGCCCCGTCCAGGTCGTCGAGGAGCCACAGTTCACCGGCGGAGGAGTAGACGACCCGGCTGCCGTCGCTCGCGGCGTGCCGGGCGTAGAACCCGTCGATCGGAGTGTGCCGCCGCAGGTCGGCCCCGTCGGCCAGGGAGGAGTACAGCGCCCCGACCCCTTCGTGATCGGAGAGGAAGGCGATGCGCTCCCCGACCCAGACCGGGTATTCGAGGTTCCCGTCGAGATCGGCGTGCAGCCGTACGAACTCGCCGGCGCCTTCCCCGTCGCGGACGTCCCTGTCGATCCACAACTTGCCCGCCGTACCACCCCGATAGCGCTTCCACCAGGCCGCCTCACGCCCCATGGGAGCGGAGAGAAGAACGGTCGCCGGACCGTACGCGACATCGCCAACAGGCCCGTACGGCAGGACGGTTGCCGGACCACCGTCGAGGGGCACGGCCCGGGCCCAGGAGCGGCGCAGACTGGCCTGCCCCTGGGTACTGATGGCGAGGACCTGCCCGTCCGGTGTCCAGCCGCGCACCTGGGTCCTCGAACTGCCCCAGTAGGTCAGCCGGTTGGTGGCCCCGCCGTCGATCGGGGCGACATGCACCTCGGGTGCGCCGTCGCGGGTGGAGGTCCAGGCGAGACGGGTGCCGTCCGGCGAGATACGGGGATGGTTCGCCGGCACGTTGTCGGCGCTGACGCGCCAGGCCCGGCCGCCGTCGAGCGGGGCGACCCAGACGTCGTCCTCGGCGGTGAAGGCGACCAGGTCGCCGTGCAGATGCGGAAACCGGAGATACGCAGGCGAAGAGGGCTGAGTCACCCGATCACCCTAGGCAACGAGCACGCCTCCGGACAGGGGTTTGGATCACTTGATGCACAACCCACCGAGGCCCGGGCGCTCTGTTGACCCGCTCATTTGCCCTCGACGGGCAGGCAGTTCGGGTTCTCCTGGCACCAGATGGTCCTCGTCACGGTGACGGTCACGGTCGGCGCGGGCTGTCCGTCGTCCGGAGGCTGCCAGGTGACGGGTGCGGTGCGCGTCGGGGTGCTGGGCGCGTCACAGTTGCCGAGGCCGCTGACGCGGAACCACTGCTTGCCGTCGACCTTGGCGGTGAGGTCCCCGCGTACGCACCTGCCGTTGACGGCGCGCGTCACCTTGCCGGTGACGGTGATGTCCTTGCCGTCCGTCGTCTTGCCCTGGCAGTCGACGTCGGCGACGGGGATCTCGCTCGGCGTGGGCGAACTCCCGGACGTGGAGACCTTGTTGCTGTTGCTGTTGCCGCTGTCGACCGAGGCCGTGCAGGTGAGCCACTGGACGCCGACGTTCCGCCGCTCCAGCTCCTTCGTCGTCGTCTGGTCGGTGGTGTAGGCCACGGTGGCGGAACCGAGCCCACCGGGATCACAGGCGACGACACCCCCCACGACGGCCGCCACGAGTCCGGCCACCGCGACCGCCCTGCGGCGCCCGCGCGGCCGAGGCCGAATCCGCCTCAAAGCCACCATGGAAGGGCAGCCTGCCACCGTCCCGCCCCCCGCGGAAGGGTGTATGCGGACATGCGCGCAAGCAACTTCGCGAAGGATCGCCGGAGAACGAACTGCCGTACGAGGGAACGAGGTCAGGACCAGCGACCGGTACGGCCGAGCAACAGCGCCGTCGCGGCGGTACCGGCCGTGGAGGTACGCAGCACACTGGCCCCGAGCCGGTACGCCTTCGCCCCCGCCTCCTCGAAGAGGGCCAACTCCTCGGGGGAGACGCCTCCTTCGGGTCCGACGACCAGCACGATCTCGCCGGCGGACGGGAGTTGGGCGGTGGCGAGCGCGGCACTGCCGTACGCACGGTCCTCGTGCAGTACGGCGGCGAAGTCGGCCTTGGTGAGCAGCGCGGCGACCTGCTTGCTCGACGCGGCGTCCGCGACCTCGGGGAAACGCACCCGGCGGGACTGCTTACCGGCTTCCCTGGCGGTGGCCCGCCACTTGGCGAGCGCCTTCAGCCCACGATCCCCCCGCCACTGCGTGACGCACCGCGAGGCGGCCCAGGGAACGATGGCGTCGACGCCCGTCTCGGTCATCGTCTCGACGGCCAACTCGCCCCGGTCACCCTTGGGAAGGGCCTGGACGACGGTGATGCGAGGCGACTCCACCGCTTCCTCGACCACCACCCCGAGTCGCAGAACCAGTCGGTCCTTGCCCTCGGCGGCGATGACCTCGCCCTCCGCCCAGCGCCCGGCCCCGTCGGTGAGGACGACCGTCTCACCGGCCCGCATCCGCTTCACGGAGACGGCGTGGCGCCCTTCGGCCCCGTCCAGGACGTACTGCCCGCCACCGGCGGCGGCAAGGTGCGGGGGAAAGGTCTCGACGACGAAAACGGGAGCGGTCACGAACGCTCGCCCCCGTCCAGCAACACGGCCCGCGCAACCTCGATCTCGTCCGCCAACACCCTGACCAGTTCCCCCGCCGGAAGTTCGCGGACCATCCGGTGCCCCTGGCCCGCCCAGAGCGCCATGCCCTGCGCGTCGCCGGACGCGGCGGCCTTCTTGCGCAGCGGCGAGGTGAGGTGGTGGACCTCGGGGTAGGCGGCGGGCGCGTACGGGCCGTGCTCACGCAGGAAACGGTTCACCAGTCCCCGGGCGGGCCGGCCGGAGAACGCGCGGGTCAGCTCCGTACGGACGAAGAGGGGGTTGGTCAGCGCCTGCTTGTGCAGGGCGTGGGCGCCGGATTCCGGGGTGGCGAGGAAGGCGGTGCCGAGCTGGGCGGCGCACGCGCCCGCGGCGAGGACGGCGGCGATCTGGCTGCCGCGCATGAGCCCGCCGGCGGCGACGAGGGGAAGATCGACGGTCTCGCGGACCTGGGCGATGAGGGAGAGCAGCCCTATCGCGGACCCGTCCGTCTCGGCGTTGTCACGATGGGTGCCTTGATGGCCACCGGCCTCGACGCCCTGCACGATCACCGCGTCGGCCCCGGCCCGCTGTACGGCGAGGGCCTCCTCGGCGGTGGTCGCGGTGACCAGCGTGAGGGTGCCGGCGCGGCGCAGGGAGTCCAGTACGTCGCTGCTGGGCACCCCGAAGTGGAAGGAGACGACCGGGACCGGGTTGTCGAGGAGCACGGCGAGCTTGGCGTCGTAACCGTCGTCGCGTCCGCTGTCCGGGTCGCCCAGCTCGGTGTCGTACCAGGTGACCTCACCGGCGAGCTGATGGGCGTAGACCTCGACGGCGGCGGGCTCGGCGTGCTCGGGCTGTGGCATGAACAGGTTCACGCCGAACGGACGCCCGGTGAGCCCGCGCAACTGCTTGATCTCCTGGTACATCCCGTCCGCGGTCTTGTACCCGGCGGCAAGGAACCCGAGCCCGCCCGCTTCGGCGACGGCTCCGGCGAGCTGCGGGACGGAAACGCCGCCCGCCATGGGGGCCTGCACGATCGGGTGAGGGAAGAGATCGGTCAGCGCGGAGGACATGACGGCATGGTGTCACGTCCCCCGCACAAGTCCGAAACAGGCCTTACGCCTGACAGCCACCATCCAGCCCGTCCGGCGTTTGAGGACGAGCGCGTTCAGCGCGATGGGGGGTCTGGGGGCGCAGCCCCCAGGAACGGGATGGGCAGGGTAAGGGCGGCGGGGGCGAAAAACTCCCCCGCCCCCACCATCAGCGCCCGTTGAACGCGTCCTTCAACCGCGAGAACAACCCCTGCTGCCCGGGCTGGAACTGCCCCATGGGCCGCTCCTCACCCCGCAGCTTCGCCAGCTCCCGCAGCAACCGCTCCTGCTCGGGATCAAGCTTCGAAGGAGTCATGACCTCGACATGCACCAGGAGATCACCGCGCCCGCCACCCCGGAGATGCGTCACTCCCCGCCCGTGCAGCGGAATCGACTGCCCGGACTGCGTGCCCGGACGGATGTCGACCTCCTCCAGCCCGTCGAGCGTCTCCAACGGCACCTTCGTACCCAGCGACGCCGCCGTCATCGGAAGAGTCACCGTGCAGTGCAGATCGTCCCCGCGCCGCTGGAACTGCGCGTGCGGCAGCTCATGGATCTCGACGTACAGGTCACCGGCGGGACCACCACCGGGCCCCACCTCACCCTCACCGGCGAGCTGGATCCGCGTACCGTTGTCGACGCCCGCGGGAATCTTCACGGTCAGCGTCCGGCGCGAGCGCACCCGTCCGTCCCCCGCGCACTCGGGGCACGGCGTCGGGACGACGGTCCCGAACCCCTGGCACTGCGGGCAGGGCCGCGACGTCATGACCTGTCCGAGGAAGGACCGCGTCACCTGGGAAACCTCACCGCGCCCGCGACACATGTCGCAGGTCTGGGCCGAGGTCCCCGGCGCCGCACCCTCACCACTACAGGTGCCGCACGTCACGGCCGTGTCGACCTGGATGTCCTTGGTCGTCCCGAAGGCGGCTTCGTCGAGTTCGATGTCGAGCCGGATCATCGCGTCCTGGCCGCGCCGCGTACGCGACCTCGGCCCCCGCTGGGACGCCGTTCCGAAGAACGCGTCCATGATGTCCGAGAAGTTCCCGAAGCCACCGGCGCCGAAGCCGCCCGCGCCACCGCCCGCCTGCGAGAGGGGGTCGCCTCCGAGGTCGTAGACCTGCTTCTTCTGCGGGTCCGACAACACCTCGTACGCGGCGTTGATCTCCTTGAACCGCTCCTGCGTCTTCGGATCGGGGTTGACGTCCGGGTGCAGCTCGCGGGCGAGCCTCCTGAACGCCTTCTTGATCTCGTCCTGGGACGCGTCGCGGCGCACGCCGAGTACGGCGTAGTAGTCCGTGGCCACTTACGACTCCGCCAGGATCTGTCCGACGTACCGTGCCACTGCGCGTACCGCTCCCATCGTTCCCGGGTAGTCCATGCGGGTCGGTCCGACCACGCCGAGCTTGGCCACTGCCTCGCCGCCCGAACCGTAGCCGACCGACACGACGGACGTTGAGTTGAGTCCCTCGTATTTGTTCTCGTGACCGATTCGTACGGTCATGCTCGAATCCCCGGCCTCACCAAGGAGTTTGAGAAGTACGACCTGTTCCTCCAGAGCTTCCAGTACCGGCCGGATAGTGAGGGGAAAGTCATGTCCGAAGCGGGTCAGATTGGCGGTTCCGCCGATCATCAGCCGCTCCTCGGCCTCCTCGACGAGCGTCTCCAGGAGGGTGGAGAGCACCGTCGCGACCGTGCCCCGGTCCTCCACCTCGAAGGCGTCCGGGAGGTCCTGCACGAGCTGCGGAACGTCCGCGAAGCGACGGCCCGCGACCCGGCTGTTGAGCCGCGCGCGTAGATCCGCCAGAGAGGTCTCCCCGAAGGGCGCCGGGCAGTCGATCACCCGCTGCTCCACGCGGCCGGTGTCCGTGATCAGCACGAGCATCACGCGCGCGGGAGCGAGCGAGAGCAGCTCCACGTGCCGCACGGTCGACCGGGTGAGCGACGGATACTGCACGACGGCGACCTGCCGCGTCAGCTGGGCGAGCAGCCGCACTGTCCGCCCCACGACGTCGTCGAGGTCGACAGCGCCGTCCAGGAAGTTCTGGATGGCACGCCGCTCGGGCGCCGTCATCGGCTTGACGCCGGCGAGCCTGTCGACGAAGAGCCGGTAGCCCTTTTCCGTAGGAATGCGCCCGGCGCTGGTGTGGGGCTGGGCGATGAAGCCCTCGTCCTCCAGCGCCGCCATGTCGTTGCGGACGGTCGCCGGCGAGACCCCGAGGTTGTGCCGCTCGGTGAGCGCCTTGGACCCGACCGGCTCCTCGGTGCCGACATAGTCCTGGACGATCGCGCGCAGCACTTCGAGCCTGCGTTCACTGAGCATCGCGCACACCTCCAGCTGCTGTCGTCCCCTGTTGCGCCTACCCGGCCCTACCCGGCACCCGGTCTCCCGCCCGGGCCATCCTTCGGCTCTTCGGCCTTCATTGGCCTTCCCTGGCACTCTTCGCGTGCGAGTGCCAGAGTTCCCCGGCCCAGTGTACGGCTGTCGGGTACACCCCCGGCAAGGGCGGCCTGCGCCGATCTGCCGACGTGTACCGACCTGCCCTGCGATGTCGTGTCCGCAGCAACCTGTCCGCCCACTCCTCGGGCCCTCTCCGGGCTAGCGTCGCCGCATGAAGGTGACTTGGGAAGAGCCGAGGTGGGACGACCTGGGCTGGGAGCGCCTGGCGGCCGGGGTGGGCCGGTGCCGGCTGCCGGTCTGGGACTGCACGGTGGGGCTGGTGACCGGGCCGGGCGGCGCCCTGCTGATCGACGCGGGATCGAGCCTCGCGGAGGGCGCGCGACTCCGCCTGGAGGCCCAGAAGCTCGCCGGCCGCCGTGTGGACTTCGTCGCACTCACCCACCCCCACTTCGATCACGTTTTCGGGGCGGCGGCGTTCGCGGGTGCGCATGTCCTGGCCGCGGAGGGCACGGACGGCGCAGGGGCTGGAGGGGCTGGAGGGGCCACAGGGGGTGAATTCGGGAGAGCGGGGCGCGAGGCGTTGTGCGCGGACGCGGTGCGCAACGGGCTGGACGTCCGTGCCGCGGAGGAGGCGGCGGACACCCTGGTCGTCCCGCACCGACGCATCCGGGCGGATCTCACCGTCGACATCGAACTGGGCGACGGCCCGAAAGTCCTCCTGAGGACGGTCGGCCCGGGCCACACCCGCAACGACCTGGTGGTCGTCGTACCCGGTGCCGATGACGGCGACGACCCGACCGTCGTCTTCTGCGGCGACCTGGTCGAGG
This sequence comes from Streptomyces lacrimifluminis, assembly GCF_014646095.1. Lineage (GTDB taxonomy): Bacteria > Actinomycetota > Actinomycetes > Streptomycetales > Streptomycetaceae > Streptomyces > Streptomyces lacrimifluminis. The sequence continues at coordinate 42,001 of NZ_BMMU01000013.1, forward strand.
AGTCGGGCGAACCCCAGGCGGGCCCCGACGCCGTACCGTCGCACTGGCCGACGGCCCTCGACCGCGTCCTCTCCCTGGGCGGCGAGAACGCCCTGTACGTGCCCGGCCACGGCGCGGTGGTGGACGCGGCGTTCGTACGGGCCCAACGGGACACCCTGGCAACGCGTTTCGGCGTGTCGCGGGAGCCGGTGGACTGACGACACCGCCGCTTCTCCTATCGTCATGCGAATGCGCCAGTACTCTCCGGACCTGACCCCGCCGTGGAAGAAGCCCAAGCCCGTACCGCAGGTCCCCGCGGACCCGGGCCTGGTGGTCGAGGAGCCGGCTACGGGCTTCTGCGGCGCGGTGATCCGCTGCGAGGCGGGCACGGTCACCCTGGAGGACCGCTTCGGCAAACACCGCGTGTTCCCGCTGGAGCCGAGCGGATTCCTGCTGGAGGGCAGGACAGTGACCCTCGTACGCCCGTCTCCGGGATCGTCTTCTGCTTCGTCCTCCGTACGTCCGTCCCGTACGGCTTCCGGTTCGGTGGCGGTTCCCGGTGCCCGGGCACGGGTGGCCCGGGCGGGGCGGATCTATGTCGAGGGGCGTCACGACGCCGAACTGGTCGAGAAGGTGTGGGGCGACGACCTGCGGGTCGAGGGCGTGGTCGTCGAGTACCTGGAGGGCATCGACGACCTCCCCGCGATCGTGACCGAGTTCGCCCCGGGCCCGGACGCACGACTGGGCATCCTGGTGGACCACCTGGTGCCGGGCACGAAGGAGTTCCGGATCGCGCAGTCGGTGACGAGCGAACACGCGCTGGTGGTCGGACATCCGTACATCGACGTGTGGGAGGCGGTGAAACCGGCGTCACTGGGCATCCCGGGGTGGCCCCGGATCCCGCACGGCCAGGACTGGAAGACGGGGGTCTGCAGGGAGCTGGGGTGGCCGGAGAACACGGGGGCGGTGTGGCGGGCGATTCTGGCGCGGGTGGGTTCGTACCGGGACCTGGAGCCGGAGTTGCTGGGCCGCGTGGAGGAACTGATCGACTTCGTCACGGCGCCGGAGTAGCCCCAGTCGGTCTGTCGCCCCCGCCGCCCTTACCCCGTCCCATCCTCGGGGGCGCTGCCCCCGAACCCCCGCTCCTCAAACGCCGGAGGGGCTGACTATCCAGCCCGTCCGGCGTTTGAGGACGAGGCCCCGTTCAGGGCCGAAGCGGGGGTCTGGGGGCGCAGCCCCCAGGAACAGGATGGGACGGGTAGGGGCGGCGGGGGCGAAACCCGGCCCCTCAGTCCACGAGATCTCTGACCACCGCATCCGCCAGCAACCGCCCCCGCAACGTCAACACCGCCCGCCCCTCCCCATAGGGCCCCGCCTCCAGCAACCCCTCCCCCAACGCCCGCCCCGCAGCCACCAGCCCAGCGGAGCGCAACAGCGCCAACGGCACCCCCTCCCGCAGCCTCAGCTCCAGCAGGATCCGCTCCACCCGCCGGTCCTCCTCCGACAGCACCTCACGCCCCGCCCCCGGCGACCGCCCCGCCGCCAGCGCCCCCGCGTACGCCCCCGGATGCTTCACGTTCCACCACCGCACGCCCCCCACATGGCTGTGCGCCCCGGGCCCCGCGCCCCACCAGTCGGCGCCGCGCCAGTACAGCTCGTTGTGGAGGCACCGGGCAGCCCGCGAAGTCGCCCAGTTGGACACCTCGTACCACTCGTAACCCGCCGCGCCCAGCACCTCGTCCGCGATCAGATACCGGTCCGCGTGGACGTCGTCGTCGGTCATCGGAACCTCGCCCCGGCGGATACGCCGAGCCAGCTGCGTCCCCTCCTCCACGATCAGGGCGTACGCGCTGACGTGATCCGGCCCGGCCCCGAGGACGGCCTCCAGCGAGGACCGCCAGTCGTCGTCGGACTCCCCCGGGGTGCCGTAGATCAGGTCGAGGTTCACATGGTCGAACCCCACGGCCCGCGCCTCCGCCACGCACGCCTCAGGACGCCCGGGCGTGTGCGTACGGTCCAGCACCTTCAGTACGTGCTGTTGCGCGCTCTGCATCCCGAACGAGATCCGGTTGAATCCGCCCTCGCGCAGAGTGGCCAGATACCGCTCGTCCACCGACTCCGGATTCGCCTCCGTCGTCACCTCCGCGTCCGCCGCGAGGCCGAACTCGTCACGGATCGCGCCCAGCATCCGTACGAGATCGTCGGCGGCCAGAAGCGTCGGCGTACCGCCTCCCACGAAGACCGTGCGGACCTCGCGCGAGTCGTCGCCCAGGACCTTCCGCGCCAGCCGTACCTCGTCGATCAGGGTGTCCGCGTAGTTGTCGCGGGAGGCCAGGACACCGCCCGTGCCGCGCAGCTCGGTCGCCGTGTAGGTGTTGAAGTCGCAGTATCCGCAGCGGGTCGCGCAGTACGGGACGTGGAGGTAGAACCCGAGGGGACGGTCCGCGGCCCCGGCGAGCGCGGGGGCGGGCAGGGAACCGTCTTCGGGGACGGGTTCGCCGTCGGGGAGTGCGGAGGGCATGCCTTCCATTGTCCAGCACCGGCGGGGCGGCCCGCGCGACGGACCGGATGCCCTGCCCGGCCCCGGGCGCGAGTCACCCGCCGAGCGACTCCGCCTGGAGCACCAGCAGCGCCAGATCGTCCTCGGGCGGCTTGTCCCCGAACTCGTGCACGAGTTGGTGGATACGTTCCGCGATCAGCTGCGCGTTCAGTCCGGCGCAGCCCGCGAGGGCGGTCGCCAGCCCGTCGCCGTCGTCGAACTGACGGGGCCCGCAGCGCCGCTCGGTCACCCCGTCGGTGACGCACAGCAGGCTGTCGCCGGGCCGCAGCTCGAAGCTCCCGCTCGTGTACGTCTCGTCCTCGACGACCCCGAGCAGCGTCTGCGGTTCGGCGGCGGTACGGACGTCACCGCTCGCCCGGAGCACCAGGGGCAGCGGATGCCCGGCCGAGGCGAGAGTGCAGCGCACGCCTCCGTCGAAGGGCACGAGTTCGCCGTAGAGGAGGGAGAGGAAGCGGGTCTGCGGCCCCTCGCCGGGCCGTGCCGAAGCCAGGACACCGGGGACAGCCGAAGTGACCGAACCCGCCGGACCCACCACCCCCACCGGCACAGCGGGACGTCCCTCCGCCGCGACCAGCGCGCGGGCCGCCGCGTCCGCCGTCTCCGTGGCATCGTCGAGGAGCAGCTGGTTGAGGCGGTCGAGGACGTCGGCGACGCGGTAGCCCTCGCGGGCGAGCAGCCGCAGCCAGGGCCGGGCGAGACCGATCACCACGGCGGCCTCCGGACCCTTGCCCTGGACGTCGCCGACGGCGAAGCACCAGCGGCCGTCGCCGGCCGGGAAGAGGTCGTAGAAGTCTCCGCTGGGCCCGCCCTTGTCGACGGGTTCGTAGACGAGGGCGCTGGTGACGCCGGGGATCTCGGCGACGGCGCCGGGCAGCAGGCCGCGCTGGAGGATGCGGCTGATGGTGGCCTGGCGGGCGTACTGACGGGCGGCGCCGATGGCGAGCGCGACGCGGCGGCTGAGATCCTCGACCAGGCCGGTGACCTCGTCGGGAAAGCGGATCGTCCCGGCCCGACCGATGACCAGCGTGCCGAGCGGCCGACCGCCCGCGACCAGCCGGTAGGCGAGCGCGGAGCCGATCTCCGCGTGCCCGCCGAGCGCCTCGCCGGGCCAGGGCACGGTGACCGGCCCGGTCCTGGTGGTGTCGGGCGGGCGCGGCGGGTCCTTCTCCAGGGCGCGGCGCAGCTCCTCGATACGGTCCTCGCTGCCGTGCCAGACCCGGGCGAGCCGCGGCCCCGGCCCGGTGTGCCCCGCGTCCCCGCCTACGCCTCCGTCGCCCCAGCTTCCGCGTCCCATGGACTCGTCCTCCAGCCACACCGCGCACCAGTCGGCGAGGCGCGGCACGAGGAGCTGTCCGGTGAGCGCGGCGACGAGGTCCTCGTCGAGCTGCCCGGCGAGCAGGTCCGAGGCCTCCGCGAGGAAGGAGAGGGCGCCGTGATCGAGCCACTCCTGATCACCTGGGCTGCGCTGCGGCTCGGGGGCGAGGATCTCGGCGACCCGTAACCCGTGCCCGAGGGCCTGTGTGCCGGCGTACGCGTCCAGGTCGTCGTCGACCGTCATGCCTTCGGCGGGGAGCCGCGCCCAGACCGTCTTGATGCCGGTGCGATAGGTGACCCCCCAGGCCTCGGAGAGTAGGGAGACGAGGCGAAGGCCACGCCCGTACTCCGGTATCTCGTACGGCAGTTCGACGCTACCGTCCCGGGGCGCGCGGGAGGGATGGTGATCGGACACCTCGACGACGAGCGCGACGCCGACCTCCCCCTCTCCCTCCCCCTCCTCACCCCTCTCGCTCTCCTCCGGCTCTCCCGACGCCTCCAGGCGGCACTGCAGTTCCACGTCCGTCCCCGCGTGGACGACGGCGTTGGTGACGAGTTCGCTGACGACTACCATGGCGTCGTCGGTGAGCCGGTCGGGCAGCGAGGCGGCGCCTGGCAGCCCGAGCCTGGCCCATTCGGCGAGGGCGGCGCGTACGAGGCCCCGGGCGACGCCGGGCGCGAGGGGGCCGCCGCCGAGCGTGGCGTGGGCGACCGCGCGCCGGTCCGCACCCCGACGCGCGGGCGTGCCGGGCGCGCGGGACGGCGCACGGGGCGCGGTCTCCCGTTGCGTCGGAATGACCCCCATGGGCAGCTCCCCGGGCAGTTCGTACGAATACACCTCAGTGGACGCGGACAGAGTGACAGACCGACCACGCCCATGAGCGCCGAGTGACGAAGTGGGCCGCCATGGGTGAGAACAGTGCTACGGAAGTGCTCGAAGACGGACAGATTCGGGCATCCGATCCGCGTCCACCGCTCACCGGGACGGCAGCGGCCCGGCCGACGACTTCACCGAGGTGGCGGAAACCGGCCCGGTCCAACCAGATCATGGACCGCAACCCTCAACCCACAACCCGCATGGCGCCCTCGCGCCCAGGGCGGCGAACGCGGCACGCGTACGGGACGCGGTGCCCGACGGCCATCCGGCCCAGCGGACGATCCGCACGACGGGAAACGGGAGCTGCGCGGTGATCTGCGCCGGCTCAGCCTGATCGTGCACAAGGTGGTCGACCAGGTGCCGTCGTCCACCGGCGAGGTGCCCCGGACCGCGCGAGGTCGGTACGGCGGGGCGGCTCGGCGGACGCGCCAAGGTGCAGGGCCTGTCGGGCAGTTGGCGGGACACGGCCCCGAAGCGGTCAACGCGACGGCGTCCCGGCTGACCGCGCAGGCCCGAGACCGCGCCGGCCCGTAACCGCGCCGCCCGTCCGGACCTCAGGGGCGCAGGGAACCGGCGATCAGCCCCAGCGAGCGCCGCCGCAGCCGCCGCCGGTCCCCCACACCCCCTGTGCGAACGCGCTACGCCTCCCGCGCCCCCGCGTACATCTCATCGATCAGATGCTTGTACTCCCGCTCGACAACCGGTCGCTTCAACTTCAGACTCGGCGTGATCTCCCCGTGCTCGATGTCAAGATCCCGCGGCAGCAGCCGGAACTTCTTGATGGTCTGCCAGCGCTGAAGCCCTCCGTTGAGCTCCTTGACGTACCCCTCGATGAGAGCCACCGTGCCCGGCGCGGCGACAACCTCCGCGTACGACTTCCCGTCGAGCCCGTTGTCCTTCGCCCAGCCCAGGATGGACGGCCCGTCGAGCGCGATGAGGGCCGTACAGAAGTTCCGGTCGGCGCCGTGGACCAGGATGTTGGAGACGTACGGGCAGACCGCCTTGAACTGCCCCTCGACCTCGGCGGGCGAGATGTACTTGCCGCTGGACGTCTTGATCAGGTCCTTCTTGCGGTCGGTGATCCGCAGATAGCCGTCCGGCGACAGCTCGCCGATGTCACCGGTGTGGAACCAGCCGTCGGACTCCAGTACCTCGGCGGTCTTCTCGGGCAGGCCGTGGTAGCCCTCCATAATGCCGGGCCCGCGCAGCAGGATCTCGCCGTCGTCCGCGATGCGCACCTCCGTGCCGGGCACCGGCTTGCCGACCGTACCGGTGCGGTAGGCCTCGCCCGGGTTGACGAAGGAGGCGGCGGAGGACTCGGTGAGGCCGTAGCCCTCCAGGATGTGGATGCCGGCGCCGGAGAAGAAGAAGCCGATCTCGGGTGCGAGGGCTGCCGATCCGGAGACACAGGCGCGCAGGTTGCCGCCGAAGGCCTCGCGGATCTTGGCGAACACGAGCGCGTCGGCGACCTTGTGCTTCGCGGAGAGCGCGAAGGGCACGGAGGCGGTACCGGTGCGCCGGAAGTTGTCCTGGCTGACCTTGGCGTACTCGCGGGCGACTTCGGAGGCCCACTGGAAGATCTTGTACTTGGCGCCACCACCGGCCCGCGCCTTGGCCGCGACCCCGTTGTAGACCTTCTCGAAGATGCGCGGCACCGCGGCCATGTACGTCGGCTGCACGACCGGAAGATTCTCGATGATCTTGTCGACGCGGCCGTCGACGGCCGTGACGTGCCCGACCTCGATCTGGCCGGAGGTCAGCACCTTGCCGAACACGTGGGCGAGCGGCAGCCACAGGTACTGGACGTCGTCCGCGCCGACCAGCCCGGTCGCGGCGATCGCCTTCGCCATGTACGACCAGTTGTCGTGCGGCAGCCGGACCCCCTTGGGGCGGCCGGTGGTGCCGGAGGTGTAGATGAGGGTCGCGAGCTGGTCCTTCGTGATGGCCCCGACCCGCTCCTTGATCAGGTCCGGGTTCTTCTCCAGGTACGCGGCACCGCGCTGCTCCAGCTCGGCGAGGGTGAGCACCCCCTCGCCGCTCTCGACTCCGGCCGGGTCGATGACCACGACATGGGTGAGTTCGGGCAGCTCGGCGCGCTTCTCCTGCACCTTGGCGAGCTGGGTCACGTCCTCGGCGATCAGCACCTTGCTGGCCGAGTCGGAGAGGATGAAGGCCGACTCGTCGGCGTTGGTCTGCGGATACACCGTGGTCGTGGCGGCGCCGGCGCACATGATGCCCAGGTCACCGAGGATCCACTCGACGCGGGTCGCGGAGGCGAGCGCGACGCGCTGCTCCGGCTGCACGCCCAGTTCGATGAGGCCGGCGGCGATGGCGTAGACCCGCTCGGCGGCCTGTGCCCAGGTCAGCGACTTCCATTCGTCGGGGCCCTCACCCGCGGCCGGCGGCACCGGATAGCGGTAGGCCTCGGCGTCCGGCGTGGCAGCCACGCGATCCAGGAAAAGACCGGCGACGGACGGCGGACGGTTCTCGATCAAAGTCTGTGTGTCGCTCACGACATCCTCCGGGGCCCGCGGCAGTGCGGCGGCTGGCTCATTTGCGGCTGTTGTTACTGCGTCTTCCCGGGGGACGAACCCCGGACCCCCAGCAGAAAAGCAGGTCAGCAGGGCGCGACCGACCTGCACATCACGAGGCGAAACCTGAGTGACTCGCGAGTAACTACCGAGCAGAGATCAGAGTAAGGGGCGACCGCCCGGCGCGTAAGGGGCGACGGCCTGTCACTTCCTACAGAGAGCGACTGTTCGCTCCCCCAGGCCCGACGGTACGCATACGAAGGGGGACCCGCCGCGTACTCACGCGGCGAGCCCCCGTTCTCCCGATTCCCACGAGTGGGCGTCGGCTACTTCTTGCCCTTGCCCGACCCCGCGTTCTCGTCGCTCGACAGGACGGCGATGAAGGCGTCCTGCGGAACCTCCACAGAGCCCACCATCTTCATCCGCTTCTTGCCCTCCTTCTGCTTCTCCAGCAGCTTCCGCTTACGCGAGATGTCACCGCCGTAGCACTTGGCTAGAACGTCCTTGCGAATCGCGCGGATGGTCTCGCGGGCGATGACCCGCGACCCGATGGCGGCCTGGATGGGGATCTCGAAGGCCTGTCGCGGGATCAGCTCGCGCAGCTTGGCGACGAGCCGCACCCCGTACGCGTACGCCGCGTCCTTGTGGGTGACGGCCGAGAAGGCGTCCACGCGGTCGCCGTGCAGCAGGATGTCGACCTTCACGAGCTGGGCGTCCTGCTCTCCGGTGGGCTCGTAGTCCAGGGAGGCGTAGCCGCGGGTCTTGGACTTCAGGTTGTCGAAGAAGTCGAAGACGATCTCGGCGAGGGGGAGCGTGTAACGGATCTCGACCCGGTCCTCGGAGAGGTAGTCCATGCCGAGAAGGGTGCCGCGGCGGGTCTGGCAGAGCTCCATGATCGAGCCGATGAACTCGCTGGGAGCGAGGATCGTGGCCCGGACGACCGGCTCGAAGACCTTGTCGATCTTGCCCTCGGGGAACTCGCTCGGGTTGGTGACCGTGTGCTCCTTCCCGTCCTCCATGATCACGCGGTAGACCACGTTGGGCGCGGTGGCGATGAGTTCGAGGTTGAACTCGCGCTCCAGGCGCTCGCGGATGACATCGAGGTGCAGCAGGCCGAGGAAGCCGACGCGGAAGCCGAAACCGAGGGCCGCGGAGGTCTCCGGCTCGTAGACCAGGGCGGCGTCGTTGAGCTGGAGCTTGTCCAGCGCCTCGCGGAGGTCGGGGTAGTCCGAGCCGTCCAGCGGGTAGAGGCCCGAGAAGACCATCGGCTTCGGGTCCTTGTACCCGCCGAGAGCCTCGGTGGCGCCCTTGTCCTTGCTGGTGATGGTGTCACCGACCTTGGACTGACGGACGTCCTTCACGCCGGTGATGATGTAGCCCACCTCGCCGACGCCGATGCCGTCGGCCGGGGTCATCTCGGGGGACGAGACGCCGATCTCGAGGAGCTCGTGGGTGGCGCCGGTCGACATCATCTTGATGCGCTCGCGCTTGTTGAGCTGGCCGTCGATGACACGGACGTACGTGACCACGCCCCGGTAGGAGTCGTAGACCGAGTCGAAGATCATCGCGCGGGCCGGGGCGTCCTTGACCCCGACCGGGGCCGGGACGTCGCGGACGACCCGGTTCAGGAGCGCGTCCACGCCGATGCCGGTCTTCGCCGAGACCTTGAGCACGTCCTCGGGCTGGCAGCCGATGAGGTTGGCGAGTTCCTCGGAGAACTTCTCCGGCTGGGCGGCCGGCAGGTCGATCTTGTTCAGCACCGGGACGATGGTGAGCTCGTTCTCCATCGCCAGGTAGAGGTTGGCGAGGGTCTGGGCCTCGATGCCCTGAGCGGCGTCGACCAGGAGAACGGTGCCCTCACAGGCCGCGAGCGACCGCGAGACCTCGTACGTGAAGTCGACGTGACCCGGGGTGTCGATCATGTTCAGGATGTGAGTCCCGGCCTGACCGTCCCCGTCGGTCGGGGCCCACGGCAGGCGCACCGCCTGGGACTTGATCGTGATGCCGCGCTCGCGCTCGATGTCCATGCGATCGAGGTACTGGGCGCGCATCTGCCGCTGGTCGACCACTCCGGTCAGCTGGAGCATCCGGTCGGCGAGCGTGGACTTGCCGTGGTCGATGTGCGCGATGATGCAGAAGTTGCGGAGCAGCGCCGGGTCGGTACGGCTCGGCTCGGGCACATGGCTAGGGATCGCGGGCACGCAGGGTCCTGATTCTTGAGGCGTCCGCAGTGTCTGCGGTCTCGGGTCGGATCGATACGTAGGCTCCATCGTCCCACGGGCGGGGACCGGGGACCGGTTTGGATGGTTTCGCGCGGTCCGCGCGGGGGCCCGGCAGCCGGATTGGGCTGTCCGGAAGGTGGCTGGTAGCCTGGGTCGCTGTGTCTCATGCCCTCTCAGCAGGAGACACAGGTGCGGTCAAACGCAGTGCAACAAAGAAGCAATCAAACGGCGTATGAGGCATGCCCTCGTGCGCCTGAACCTGAAAAGGCTCATTCGTGGCGAACATCAAGTCCCAGATCAAGCGGATCAAGACCAACGAGAAGGCCCGGCTGCGCAACAAGGCCGTCAAGTCCTCCCTGAAGACCGCGGTCCGCAAGGCCCGCGAGGCCGCTGCCGCGGGTGACGTCGAGAAGGCCACCGAGGCTCAGCGCGCTGCCGCGCGTCAGCTCGACAAGGCCGTCGCGAAGGGCGTCATCCACAAGAACCAGGCCGCCAACAAGAAGTCGGCGCTTGCTTCCAAGGTCGCCTCCCTCAAGGGCTGAACCTCTCTTCGGTTGATCTGATCCAACCGCCGGAAGGACCCAGCGGGCCCTCTCTCCCGCTCCCACCGGCACCCAGGCTCCACGCACGACCTGCGTTCGCCACGCGGGCGTGAAGCCAAGCAGAACGTTCCGCCCGAAGGCCCCGCCCACTGTCCTACCCCAGGACAGCGACGGGGCCTTCGGCATGAACCGGACACAGGGGCCTTCGGTATGCCCTGGACAGTGCCCTTGCAGCGTCGGCCAGCACCCTTTTCAGCCCGTCCGGCACCTTTCAGCCCGTCCGGCACCTTTCAGCCCGTCCGGCGTCTGAGGACGAGGCCCCTTCAGGGCCGACAACGGGGGCCTGGGGGCGGCAGCCCCCAGGACGGGATGGGACGGGTAGGGGCGGCGGGGGCGAAACCCCCACCCCCTCACCCCCACGCCCTTACCCCCGCCCCCGAGACCGAGCCGCCCGAGCAATCACCACGACCGCCTTCTCCAACGCGTACTCGGGGTCGTCCCCGCCCCCCTTCACCCCCGCGTCGGCCACGGCAACCGCCCGCAACGCCTCAGCGACCCCGTCCGGAGTCCACCCCCGCATCTGCTGCCGCACCCGGTCGATCTTCCACGGCGGCATCCCCAGCTCCCGCGCAAGATCCGCCGGCCGTCCACCCCGCGCGGAGGACAGCTTCCCGATCGCCCGCACCCCCTGCGCCAACGCACTGGTGATGAGCACCGGCGCGACCCCGGTCGACAACGACCACCGCAACGCCTCCAGCGCCTCAGCCGCCCGCCCCTCGACAGCCCGGTCGGCCACCTCGAAGCTCGACGCCTCGGCCCTCCCCGTGTAGTACCGCCCGACCACGGCCCCGTCGATCGTCCCCTCGACATCCGCGACGAGCTGGGTCACCGCGGACGCCAGCTCCCGCAGATCACTCCCGATCGAGTCGACGAGCGCCTGGCACGCCTCGGGCGTTGCCGATCTCCCCGTCACCCGGAACTCCGACCGCACGAACGCCAGCCGATCCGCCGGCTTCGTCATCTTGGGACACGCCACCTCCCGCGCCCCCACCTTGCGCGCCGCGTCGAGCAGCCCCTTGCCCTTGACTCCCCCCGCGTGCAGCAGCACGAGGGTGATCTCCTCCGCGGGCGCCCCGAAGTACGCCTTCACGTCCTTGATCGTGTCGGCCGACAGATCCTGCGCGTTGCGCACGACCACGACCTTGCGCTCCGCGAAGAGCGACGGACTGGTCAGCTCGGCCAGCGTGCCCGGCTGCAACTGGTCCGAGGTCAGGTCCCGTACGTCCGTGTCGGCGTCGGCGGCCCGGGCGGCGGCCACCACCTCCTGCACCGCGCGGTCGAGCAGGAGGTCCTCCTGGCCCACGGCAAGCGTGACGGGGGCGAGAGGGTCGTCATGTGCGCTCTTCTTGGCCATCCCCGAAAGCATCCCACGAGCCACTGACAACGCCGCCGCCCACCAAGCCCACCGACGCCTCCGGCAGACCGACACGGCAACCGCTACGGCGGCTACGGCGGCTACGGCTCCACACGAACTACGGCTCCTCCCGCCATCCCTCCCACTCCCCCGCGAACTCGTCCAGCTCCTTCGGATCCAGCCGCCCCACCTCGTCCCGCAGCACCACGAGCCACTGCGCGTCCTCCGCGTCGTCCTCACCGGCCAGCGCGTCCCGTACGAGCTGCGGCTCCTCGTCGAGGCCGAACCGGTCACGCAGCGCCTCCACCACGTCCTCGGCGGCATCACGGTCGGGCAGCACAAGCACATGTCTCACATCGCTCACGCAGCCATTTTCCGCTACTCCGAAGCTTGGTCCAGTCGCTGCAGCCGCCTCAGTCGCCCCTGCCCGATCCCCGAATCGTCGGCACACCCGGCAGTTCGACCCCGAACCGCTCCCGGTACACAGCGAGCACCTCGCTGTCCGCCCCCAGCTCCCCCAGCTCCCTCACCTCCCTCTGCCCGTCTGGGGCCGTCACCGTGAGACTCCGGCCGCTGAGCGTGATCCGCCCGCCGTCCTCCGTGACCCGCGAACAGACCAGGGACCGCGTGAAGTGGGACTCCGGCGAGGTGCTGTGCCACCAGGCCCCCGCCACGAAGTCCCCGAGCACACGTGGCCGCAGCTCCAGCCGGTAACAACGACGGCCGTCCCGGACCACATCCAGGTCGCCGGAGTCCCCGCCCACTCCGCCTCCCCGTACACCCGCCCCGTCCGCCCCCGCCTCGACGATCCGGAACGTACCGCCCGGATCCTCCTGCTCGCCCCGCTGCCCGATCGCCAGCGGACAGTGGCTGTGCGCCCCGAAGCCCACGTCGACCAGCCAGTCGCCGCCGTCCCCCGTCCGCACCCGCAGCGCGAGATGGTCGTAGGGGATCCCGAGCCGCTCCCCGTCGCCGTACACCCGCGCCGCGAGCAACGTGACGTCGAAGCCCAGCGCCGTGAGCAACGCACCGAAGACACCGTTCAGTTCGTAGCAGAACCCGCCCCGACGGGCGCCCACCACCTTGTCGAACAGCCGGTTCTCCTCCAGGGCGATGTCCTCACCGAGATGGATCGAGAGGTTCTCGAAGGGCACCGACACCAGGTGCCGCAGTTGCAGCTCGCGCAGTACACCGGGAGTGGGCGACGCCGGGCGCTCGGCGCCCAGCCGACGGAGGTAGGCATCAGCCTGTGCGGAGTTCATGGCCTCAGTTTCTCGCCACCCTCAGCTCCCGGCCCGCACCGACGACCGCCAACGCCCCGTCCTCGTCCGTCCGCAGCACCACCGCTCCTGCCTCCCTGAGCGCCGCCACCGTGCTGGGAGCGGGATGCCCGTACGTGTTCTCCGCGCCGCACGAGATGAGCGCCAGCCTCGGGGCCGCCGCCCGTATGAGGTCCGGGTCCTGATAGGCCGACCCGTGGTGGGCGACCTTGAGTACGTCCACGGCACGCACCTGCGCGGCGGCCGGCGAACTCAACAGCGCGCGCTGGGCCGGGGGTTCGAGGTCCCCGAGGAGGAGCAGCCGCAGCCCGGCCGACCGGACGAGCAGCGTGACACTGGCGTCGTTGGCGCCTTCCGGCTCGGGGGCCGGGGCCGGCCTCGGCCACAGCACCTCCCAGTCGAGGTCACCCGTCCGCCGCCGCTCACCGGCGACGGCACGCGTCACCGGGATGCGCCGCGCCGCCGCCTCCCTAAGTACGAACTCGGCCTGCTCCTCGGGCTCCTCGAACCCCGTTGTCTCGATCGCGCCCACCGAGCGCCCGCGCAGCACGCCGGGCAGCCCGGCAACGTGGTCCGCGTGGAAATGGGTGAGGATCACGAGGGGCACCTTGGTGATGCCGAGTTCGCGCAGACAGTGGTCGACCAGTGCCGGGTCGGGTCCGGCGTCCACGACCACACCGGCGCCTTCCCCCGCCGCGAGCACGGTCGCGTCGCCCTGCCCCACGTCGCACATCGCGAACCGCCACCCGGGCGGCGGCCACCCCGTGATCACCCTGGTCAGCGGCGCCGGCCGCAGCACCACCAGGAGCAGCAGCACCCCGCAGGCCGCGCACCACCCCGGATGCTTCAGCAGGCGCGCGCCGACGAACACGACGAGCACCATGCACAGCCCCAGCAGCAGCGCGCCCGTCCAACTGCCCGGCCAGTCCACTCCTCCGCCGGGCAGCGCGGCTCCGGTACGGGCGATGTCCACGATCCATCCCGCGGGCCAACTCGCGCCCCAGGCCAGCACCTTGGCCACCGGCAGCGCCACCTGAGCCGTGGCCAGCGCCGCGAAGCCCAGCACCGTGGCCGGGGCGACGGCGAACTCCGCGAGCAGGTTGCACGGCACCGCCACCAGGCTCACCCGTGCCGACAGCACGGCCACGACGGGCGCGCACACGGCCTGCGCCGCACCGGCCGCGGCCAGCGCCTCGGCCAGGCGCGGCGGCACCCCACGCCTGCGCAACGCCGGGCTCCAGCGGGGCGCGAGGGTGAGGAGTGCGCCGGTGGCGAGGACGGAGAGCAGGAAGCCGTAACTCCGGGCCAGCCAGGGGTCGTACAGCACGAGCAGCAGAACCGCTGTCGCGAGCGCCGGAATCAGCGACCGGCGGCGCCCGGTCGCGAGGGCGAGCAGCGCGACGGATCCGCAGGCCGCGGCACGCAGCACACTCGGGTCGGGTCTGCACACGACGACGAATCCCAGGGTGAGCGCGCCACCGAGCAGTGCCGTGGTCCGGAGGGAGATACCCAGGCGGGGTGCGAGGCCACGCCGTTCGACCTGCTGGGCGAGGGCGGGTGGTCCGATGAGCAGGGCGAGGAGGATCGTGAAGTTCGCCCCGCTCACGGCCATCAGATGAGTGAGGTCGGTCTCCTTGAACGCCTCGTCCAGCTCGGGAGTGACGCGTGAGGTGTCCCCGACGACCAGCCCGGGCAGCAGCGCCCGCGCGTCCGCCGGCAAGTCGTCGGTGGCGTCCCTCAGTCCCGCACGCAGGAGCCCCGCGAACCGCTGCGCCGCCGAGGGCTCCCTGACCACCTCCGGCGCCGCCCGGTCCCGTACCCGCAGCACGGCCGCGACCCGGTCACCGCCCGTCAACGCGGGCACGAGCCGTCCGGTCACCCGTAGGCGTGTGGACGGCAACAGCCCCAGCCAGGGTGACCGCTCCGGCCCGTCCGCCGCCTTCGCCGCCCGGCGGAACGGTCCCGTGCGCGTCGGCTTCGCGCCCACGGCGACGGTCACGAGCACGGGCGTCCGAGTCGCCACCGTGCTTCCGTCCGGCTTCTGGACGCGCCGGACATCGGCGTCGAGCAGTACGGCGGTCGGCAGGGCGTGGGCGCCCTGGATGCGGGGCCGGGTGAGTCGCGGATCGGAGGTGACCTCCAACTCGGCCGTCACATGGGCGTACTGCCGGGCCAGCCCCGGTACCGGCCCCCGCCGCAGATCGGCTCCGTGCAGCCCGGCGGAGACGGCAGCCGCGGCGACACAGAGCAGCACGGCAGCCACGGAAACCCGCGACCAGGTGCCCCACCGGGGCTGTCCCGTCGGCGGGAGACCGGATCCCCCGGAAGTACGGCGGACCAGCAGGAGCAAGCCGGCCGCGACCGAACAGGCGACCGCGACGCCGGTGACCCACCCGGGCGGGGCATCCAGCGCCAGCGCCGCCGTCGCCCAGGCTGCCAGTGCGGGCGGCACCAACCGCAGGTCGGTCGGCCCCTTCTGCCGGGGATGGGATTCCCCCAGCCGTTTCCCCGAGGCCGCGTGCACGGGCCGGCGGGCGCGAGGTGATCGGCGGGCGGGGGTGAGCCGGTCGTCGGGCGTGCGGGGCTCGTCCGGTGCCGGCCCGGCTGTCTCACGCCCGGGCGGGCCTTCGGATCGCGATGTGTGCGGTACCCGGCTCATGGCTGCACAAGGTTGCGCAGATCGGCGAAGCGGCGCTCGCCGATGCCGTTGACGTCGCGCAGCTCGTCCACGGACCGGTATCCGCCGTGCTGGGTGCGGTAGTCGATGATGTGCTGCGCCAGCACAGGGCCGACCCCCGGCAAGGTGTCGAGCTGATCCGTGGTGGCCGTGTTCAACGAAACAGGCGCCGCCGGCCCGGCCCCCGCCCCGCCCGCTGAGCCGCCCGCTCCCCCACCACCCGAGCCCACCACACCGCCCACGACCGCCCCCGGTACGGGCACAGCCCCGCCGACCACCACCTGTTCGCCGTCCACGAGGAACCGCGCGCGGTTGAGCCCGTCGGTCTTCGTACCGGGACGCACCCCGCCCGCGGCCCGCAGGGCGTCGGCGACCCTGGATCCGGTCGGCAGTCGATGCACTCCCGGCGCCCGTACCTTGCCACTGACGTCCACCACGATCTGGGCCCCGGCCGTTCCCGCGACGCTCCGGGGATTGGCCGCACCGTCCGCCCGCGCGGCCCCGAACGGAGCCGCCGCCCGCACCACCTCCGGTGCCCGAACGGGCTGCTCACGCCCGGTCCAGAAGTGCTGCACGGCCAGCACCGCGGCAGCGACCAGCACCACCGTGAGCGCCATCACGCTCCGCCGCTCCAGACCGCACCGCACCTGCAACCACAGGGGCATCCGCTCCCGCATCGCGAGCCCGGCCCGTTCCTGCCAGGCCCCGGCAGCCCGACCGCCCACGGCTCCGGCGTCGGACCCGATGCCGCTGTCCGCAACGGCAGTCGCGGTGGTACCCCCGTCGATGTCCACGCCCGCACCGGAAACCCCACGCCCCGGCGGCCCGGGGAACCGCGCCCTCTCCCCGCCGTCCGCCGCCCCCGCATCCCGCTCACCACCCGGCGGTCCGTTCCCCGATTCCCTTCGTTCCAGCGCCTGTTCGCCGAAGAGCACCTCCGCCCGTCGGCGGATCTCGTCGGCCGACGCCTGATGCTGTCGGGCACGGCTGCGGGGCCGGCGATGGCCGTGGCGGACGCGGCCGTCGGACATCGGGCCGCGTCCCGGGCCGCTGGTCGGAGTGGTTGCGCGTGAACGTGATCGAAGTGCCATGTGCCGAGGATGGAGCAATCCACCACACTCGCGATGATCTTGCTCAATTCCGGTGGATTACCAGCCGGTTGTGGATAACTCCGTCACCCGCACGGATTCCACGCACCGACGGAATCCCGTCCCCGGAGCCCTCCAAAACCCCCGCAGGCCCCTCACCGAGGCGAAACGACCACTCCCAGCAGCCCCGGTCCCGTATGCGCCCCGATCACTGCTCCGATCTCGCTCACGTGCAGCTCGGCCAGCCCCGGCACCCGGTCCCGCAACCGGTCCGCGAGGGCCGCTGCCCGGTCGGGGGCGGCCAGATGGTGAACGGCGATGTCGACCTGCGCCCCGCCCGCCTGTTCGGCGACGATCTCCTCCAGGCGGGCGATGGCCTTGGACGCCGTCCGTACCTTCTCCCGCAGCTCGATACGGCCGCCGTCCAGCTGCAGCAGCGGCTTCACGGCGAGGGCGGAGCCGAACAGGGCCTGCGCGGCGCCGATCCGGCCGCCACGGCGCAGATAGTCGAGGGTGTCGACGTAGAAGTAGGCGGACGTACCCGCGGCCCGCTTCTCCGCGGCGGTGACGGCCTCGTCCACCGTGCCGCCCGCTTCCGCCGCCTCGGCCGCGGCCAGCGCGCAGAACCCGAGGGCCATCGCCACCATGCCGGTGTCCACCACCCGCACGGGCACCGGCGCCTCACGGGCCGCCAGGACCGCGGCGTCGTACGTGCCCGAGAACTCGGCGGAGAGGTGCAGCGAGACGATGCCGGTGGCGCCGGACTCGGCGACCTTGCGGTAGGTCTCCGCGAAGAGCTGGGGGCTGGGGCGCGAGGTGGTGACGGACCGGCGTTTCTGGAGTGCCTGGGCCAGGGACCGGGCCGAGATCTCGGTGCCCTCCTCGAATGCCCGGTCGCCGAGGACCACGGTCAACGGCACCGCGATGATGCCGTGGCGCTCCATCGTCAGCGGCGGCAGGTAGGCCGTTGAATCGGTGACGATAGCGACATGGCGGGACATGAGCTGGAGGTTACCTGCCGTAGCTCGTGGGCGGCAGTCCGCCCCTGTCACCTGCGACGGGGCCGGAGCCGGCCCACCGGATCAAGTCGTGCTCTCGGGACGGGGTTTCTTCTGCCAGGGGTAGACGGGCTGCTGGACCGGCGGGGTGATGGCCGGCCGCGTCTGTTCGGCGGCCCGGCGCGCGTCGGGGTTGTCCGGCCAGGTCTGCTGCGCCGCGGCGCCGTCGGCGGCCGGTGCCTCGGGCCACGGCGGCGGAGCGGGGGCGGGGGTGTCGGTCGGCGTGGGTGTCGCGGCAGGCGAGGGCTCCTCGGTCGTCCAGTGCCGCAGGGCGCCCGCCTCGACGTCTATCTGGCTCCTCAGGGCGTCCAGGTCGTCGTCCGCGAAACGGGTCGCCCGGTCCCGGGCCGCCCAGCGCAGCGAGTCGGCGGCGTGCGTGATCTGCTCGGTGCGTTCGCGCAGGGCGGGCAGTCGTGCGACGAGTGTCGCCCGGTCGGGCTCGGACTCCAGCCTCTTGAGTTCGGCGTCCAACTCGTGGCCGTGCGCGCTGAGCCGCTCGAAGAGGCCCAGGGACTCCTTGAGGGACTCGTCCTCGCCCACGCCCGCGTGCAGCGCGTCCTGCGTGGCACGCATCGACGTACGCAGCCTGAGCCTGAGCTGGGCCAGCTCGCCGGCCGGGCCGAGCTGCGCGTAGGTCTTGGCGCGCAGTGTGGTGTCCTCGACAGTGCGGCGGGCCTGCGAGATCGTCCGGTCCACACCCCTCTTGGCCGCGCCGACCACCTTCACGGTCGCGTACACGCCCAGCACGACGAACAGCAGGAAGAGCAGAGCGACAACGGCGACAGCGGCTTCCACGGCGCTCCTCCTCATACCGGTAGCGGCCTTCGCGCCGCTCTTCAACGGTAAACGCAAAGGGCAGGCCCGGAGTTCCGAAAGAACCCCGAACCTGCCCGTAGGGGACTACCCCGAGCGGCCCGACGGACCGCCCGCGCCTACACCTGCGCGATCGCCCGTATCAGCCTTTGCGGCAACGCCTCCACCGACGCCCGCACCTACGCCGTGACGATGTTGACCAGCTTCGGCGCCCGCACGATCACCTTGCGGATCCCCGCGCCGGCCAGCGCCTCCACGACCTTGTCGTCACCCAGTGCCACCTTCTCCAGCTCGTCGTCGGAGATCGACGGCGAGACCTCCAGGCGGGCCTTGACCTTGCCCTTGATCTGCACGACGCAGGTCACGCTCTCGTCCACGACGTACGCGGGGTCGGCGACCGGGAAGTCCTGGTGGACGACCGAGTCGGGGTGGCCCAGCCTGCGCCACAGTTCCTCGGCGATGTGCGGGGCCAGCGGCGCGACCAGCAGCACCAGAGCCTCGGCGACCGTGCGCGCGACCGGACCGCCCACCTTGGTCAGATGGTTGTTCAGCTCGGTGACCTTGGCGATAGCGGTGTTGAACCGCAGGCCCTCCAGGTCCTGACGGACACCGTCGATCGCTTTGTGCAGGGCACGCAGTGTCGCCTCGTCGGCCTCGGTGTCGACAACGGTGACCTCGCCGCTGTTCTCGTCGACGACGTTGCGCCACAGCCGCTGCAGCAGCCGGTACTGGCCCACCACCGCGCGCGTGTCCCACGGCCGCGACACGTCCAGGGGACCCATCGCCATCTCGTACAGGCGCAGCGTGTCCGCCCCGTACTCGGCGCAGATCTCGTCCGGAGTGACCGCGTTCTTCAGGGACTTGCCCATCTTGCCCAGCAGCCGGGAGACCTTCTCGCCCTGATGGAAGTAGGCGCCGTCGCGCTCCTCCACCTCGGCGGCCGGGACGGCGATGCCGCGGCTGTCCCGGTACACGAAGGCCTGGATCATGCCCTGGTTGAACAGCCGGTGGAACGGCTCGACCGAGGAGACGTGCCCTAGGTCGAACAGGACCTTGGACCAGAAGCGTGCGTACAGCAGGTGCAGTACAGCGTGCTCGGCGCCGCCCACGTACAGGTCGACGCCGCCGTGGGGCTGCCCCTCGCGGGGGCCCATCCAGTACTGCTCGATGGCCGGGTCGACCAGCTTCTCGCTGTTGTGCGGGTCCAGATAACGCAGCTCGTACCAGCAGGAACCGGCCCAGTTGGGCATGGTGTTGGTCTCGCGGCGGTACTTCTGGGGGCCACGTCCGTCACCCAGGTCCAGGGTGACGTTGACCCAGTCCGCGTTGCGCGACAGCGGGGTCTCCGGGGAGGTGTCCGCGTCGTCCGCGTCGAAGGTGCGCGGCGAGTAGTCCTCGACCTCGGGCAGCTCCAGGGGCAGCATCGACTCGGGCAGCGAGTGGGCGACGCCGTCCTCGTCGTAGACGATGGGGAAGGGCTCGCCCCAGTAGCGCTGGCGGCTGAACAGCCAGTCGCGCAGCCGGAAGTTGACGGTGCCGCGGCCGATGCCCTTGTGCTCCAGCCACTCGGTGATGCGCGCCTTGGCGTCGGCGACGGCCAGCCCGTCCAGCGAGATGTCGTCGTTGGCCGAGTTGATGATCTTCGCGTCGTACGCCCCGAAGGCGTTGTCCCACGTCGAGGTGTCGGTGCCGCGCCCGTCGGTCGGCTCCACGATGCAGTGGATCGGCAGCTCGAAGGCGCGCGCGAACTCGAAGTCGCGCTGGTCGCCCGCCGGTACGGCCATGATCGCGCCGGTGCCGTAGCCCATCAGGACGTAGTCGGCGACGAAGACGGGGATCCGCTCACCGTTGGCCGGGTTGGTCGCGTACGAGCCGGTGAAGACACCGGTCTTGTCCTTGGCCTCGGCCTGCCGCTCGACGTCCGACTTCGAGGCGGCCTGGGCACGGTAGGCGGCGACAGCCTCGCCGGGTGTGGCGTGGCCGCCCGTCCAGACGTCGTGGGTGCCCTCGGGCCAGGCGGCCGGGATCAGCTTCTCGACCAGCGGGTGCTCGGGCGCCAGGACCATGTAGCTCGCGCCGAACAGGGTGTCCGGGCGGGTGGTGAAGACCGTGATCGCGTCACCGTCCACGGGGAAGTCGACGCGGGCACCCTCGGAGCGGCCGATCCAGTTGCGCTGCTGCAGCTTGATGGCCTCGGGCCAGTCCAGCGCGTCCAGGTCGTTCAGCAGCCGGTCGGCGTAGGCGGTGATGCGCATGTTCCACTGGCGCAGCTTGGCCTTGAAGACGGGGAAGTTGCCGCGCTCGGACCGGCCGTCCGCGGTGACCTCCTCGTTCGCCAGTACGGTGCCCAGTCCCGGACACCAGTTGACGGGCGCCTCGGAGGCGTACGCCAGGCGGTACTCGCCCAGGACGTCGGCGCGCTCGGCGGCGGTCAGCTGGTTCCACGCGCGCGCGTGGTCACCCGGTACGGCGCGCTCGCCGCTCTCGAACTGGGCGATCAGGGCGGCGATCGGGCGGGCCTTGTCCGCCTCCTCGTCGTACCAGGAGTTGAAGATCTGCAGGAAGATCCACTGGGTCCACTTGTAGTAGTCCGGGTCGATCGTCGCGAAGGACCGGCGCTTGTCGTGGCCCAGGCCCAGCCGGCGCAGCTGGACCTTCATGTTCTCGATGTTGGCCTCGGTGGACACCCGGGGATGCGTGCCGGTCTGCACCGCGTACTGCTCGGCGGGCAGGCCGAAGGCGTCGAAACCCAGGGTGTGCAGGACGTTGTGGCCGGTCATGCGCTGGAATCGGGCGGACACGTCGGTCGCGATGTAGCCCAGCGGATGGCCGACGTGCAGACCCGCACCGGAGGGGTACGGGAACATGTCCATGATGAACTTCTTGGGCTTGGCGACCAGCTCGGCGTCGCCCGCCAGATCGCCGCTCGGGTTGGGGGCGGCGTACGTGCCCTCGGCGTCCCAGAAGTCCTGCCAGCGTGCCTCGATGTCGGCCGCCATGGCAGCCGTGTAGCGGTGCGGCGCTGCGACCTCGGCGGCAGCGGGGTTCGTCTCGCTCATGGTCCTCAAAGCTCCATCGATCGTCTCTGCCAGCGGCTGGAAATGAAAAATCCCCTCGCACAGGAGGGGACGCCGCGCCGATGCCGACCACGATTCGTCAGCGGTCGGGACTGATCAGCGCGGCTCGCTAAGCAGAAGGCGTACGGCACGCATGGCGTCAGGGTACCGCAGCCGTCGAGCGCGCCGCGACGGAGTTCCCTGGCGCGTGGCACCGGGTGCCACGCGCATGAAGTGTTCCCCGAGTCCCCACAGGACCCCCACACACCGCCCCGGGCCTCCGGGCGGAAACGTGAATCACCACACAGCAAAACCTGAACCAGGTTCAAAAATTACTTCGCGTAACAACCTCTATGGGACATCACAACGACCTCACAGCCCTTTGGTAACAGCGCAATAACTCAAACCTCGTACTCCTCGGTATGTCTCGACTTAGAGTTCGACGCGGGACCGCCTTCCCGAACCGCTCGGAGTTGCCCCCATGAACCCTCGTAGTAACAGTTCGCTTCCCAGGACGGGCCGTTCGGCCTACGGCATGGCGACCGCTGCCATGCTGCTGCTCATACCCGTGGTCGTGCTGGTCGGAGGTGACTCGGTCCAGGACTTCCTCAACTTCGGCGCCGGCGTGCTGTCACTGGTCGCTCTCACCTGCTCGGTGATCTGGGGTCTGGTCGCGACCGACCGGGTCTTCCTGAACACCCGTCAGCGGTTGCTCGCACAGGCCGTGCACCGGACGACCGCCGTCTCCTCGGTCGCCTTCCTGCTGATGCACGTCTCGGTCAAGCTGGCGCTCGACCACGCCACACTGATCACCGCGCTGATCCCCTTTAGCCTCGGCCTCACCGGCACCGCCGGTCTCATCGGCATGGGCTCCATGGCCGGCCTGCTCATGATCTTCACGGCCGTCACCGGCGCGCTGCGCAGCCAGTTCGCCTCCCCGGCACCGGTCGCGGCACGCTGGCGCGCGATGCACATGCTGGCCTACCCGGCCTGGTGCTTCGCCCTGGTCCACGGCCTGTACGCGGGACGCGAGGCGAAGCCGGTCTTCACGATCCTGTACAGCCTGTCCCTGGTCGCGGTCATCGCGGCCCTGGCACTGCGCTCGGCGCCCCGCCCGTTCAAGCGCAAGGTGGCCGCCCAGATCATGGCGATCCTGGGGTCCCAGGAGCGGCCCGGCCGCGAGGGCCTGGACGCGAGCCGGGCACGGCTCGGGGAGTCCGCCCTGCCGGGCTACGAGAACCAGTCCGCCGGCAGGCCCGCGCGCGGGGACTCGGGGGTGCCCTCGCCGCGCAGCGCGCCCTCCGCTTCGCCGCTCTACGACACTCCGGCCAGCCGCGCCATGACTCCCGAACCCGCGCAGGACGGGTTCGCGGCGGCCTACCGCGCCGTCACGCCCCCGCAGGACTCGTACATGGACCAGACCGCGCGCATGGACATCCAGGCCACCGAGGCGATGCCGCGGATGGACGGCAGCACGTCGGGCAGTTGGCCGATCCCGTCCCCGCCGCCCGTGGGCGAGGCCCCCGTGTCGGCGTACGACCCCATGGCCGACACCGGATACAACATCCCGGCCTATGGCAATCCGGGCACTGCGGCGTATGGCACGAGTGATGTGTACAACACCGGTGAGTCGAATGCCGCCTATGGCACGTACAACGCGAACGACACGTACAACAGCGGTCCCGCCACTGATACAAACCCCGGTGCTTCCTTCGACTTCGACGCACCGGGTTCGGGCGAACCTTGGAACGCGCCTTCCGGAGGCTTTAAGTGAACGAGGCTCTGCCCGACGTCCCCGAAGTCCGCGTGGTCGGACTTCCCCAGCTCACGTCGGGTTTCGACCTTGTCGAACGACTGGATCTGCCCATGCACCTCAAGGTGCACGGGCCGCTCGAACCGATGGGCGGCGAGCAGCTCGCGCAGCTCTCCGAACGTATTTCCCTGAAGGGCCGCGGCGGCGCGGGCTTCCCTTTCCACAAGAAACTGCGGTCGGTCGCCGAGACGGCGATCCGCCGCGGTGTGCGGCCGGTCGTCGTCGTCAACGCGAGCGAGGACGAGCCGGCCTGCCGCAAGGACACAGTGCTGGTCAACCGTGCCCCGCACCTGATCCTGGACGGCGCCCTGCTGTGCGCGGAGGCCATGGGCGCCCGCACCCTCGTCATCGGGGTGACACGTGAATCCACCCAGCGTTCCATGGAGGCCGCGCTCGCCGAGCGCGGCCTCAACAACGGCCGCCGATCGGCCCTCCGCGCGCGTGTGCAGCGCAATCCGATCCGGATGGTCACCGGCGCCGCCGCCTCGCTGATCCGCTCCATCGACGGCGGCCCGGCGATCCCGCCCGGCCGCAAGATCAGCGCCTCGCAGAGCGGCGTCGGCGGCGCACCCACCCTGCTGTCCAACGCCGAGACCTACGCCCAGCTGGCGATCGCCGCCCGCATCGGGGCCGAGCGTTACTGCAACACCGGCCTGTACGACGAGCCGGGCACCGTCATGCTCACGGTCTCCGGCGCGGTCGCCCGCCCCATGGTGATCGAGGTGCCGACAGGTGTGCCCCTGCGGTACGTCCTCCAGCTCGCCGGCGCCCCGCCGGTTCCGCAGGGTGTGCTGACCGGCGGCTACCACGGCAAGTGGATCGACTCGGCAACGGTCAACGAGGCGATCGTCTCGCGCAACTCCCTGGACGCGGTGGGCGGCGCGCTCGGCGCCGGCGCGATCCTGCCGATCAGCCAGGACACCTGCCCGCTGGGCGAGTCGCTGCGCGTGGCCCAGTGGCTGGCCGAGGAGAGCGCCGGCCAGTGCGGCCCCTGCTACCTCGGTCTGCCCGCCGCGGCGCGCGGTATGGCGGACATCCTCAACGGCGGTGGCCCGGCCGCCCTGGAGGCCGTCAAGCAGGTCGCCAAGTCCGTGAAACGGCGCGGTGCGTGCTCGCACCCGGACGGCTCGGCGATGTTCCTGGAATCGACCATCAAGGCGTTCACGGACGACCTCGCCGCCCATGTCCTCGGAAACGGCTGCGGAAGGCCCGTGGAAGGCGTTCTGCCGCTCTTCGAGGGCGGTCAGCTGCCCTCGGGCCTCCCGGGCGGTCAGTCGGAGGAGGAGAGCGGCCCCAGCCGCCAGAAGATCTACGTCGACTGGACCCTCTGCCGCGGTCACGGCCTGTGCGCCGACATCCTCCCGGAGGTCTTCGAGCTCGGCGCCGACGGCTTCCCGACCGTCGCACAGGCCAAGGTGCCCCGCTACGCGGAGGCGAAGGCGCTGCGCGCGGTGCGCCGCTGCCCGGCGCTCGCCCTGCGCCTGGAAGAGGACACCAGGACCTCGGCCCCCGACCGCCTGCCGGTCCTGTCCCAGCGCGGCGGCCGGGGCCGACGCGCTCTGGGCAGCGGTCGCTGAGACACGCGACAAGCAACCACGGCGGGCCACCCCGATCGATCGGATGGCCCGCCGTCCGCGTTCCCCGTACGTGTCCTGTACGTGTTCCCATGCACAACGCCGAAGGCGGGCCATCCTGTTCGGATGACCCGCCTTCGATTTCTGTGGAGCTAAGGAGAATTGAACTCCTGACCTCCTGCATGCCATGCAGGCGCTCTACCAACTGAGCTATAGCCCCTCGCGTTCCGCCGGGTTTCCCTGGCGGGCGACGCCAACATTACCGGTCCCCCGGTGCAGCACCAAATCGTTTCCGTCCGGCCCGGCGGGGGTACCGGGGTCAGGCCGTGACGAACGAGTAGAACCGCTTGAGAGTGCAGTGCTCCTCAAGGAGTCGGCCGTAGATCGGCTCGCCCTCCAGCTCACGGTAGGTCTCGATCGGGTCGCCTTTTATGATCAGCGCCCGCGCGCATTCCTCGCACCAGTACTGGTAGTCGTGGTTCACGGGCTCCATGTCACGGACGATGGGCGTACCACTGCCGCACCAGTCGCATTTCCTCCTGTGTGCACCCATCGATCAGCTCCAGCTGTGGCCGCAGGCCGTACACACGTAGGAAACGCCACCGTTGTCACCGAGCACCTGGGCGACATGGCCGGAACCGCAGGAAGGACAGCTGAGACGGGTTCTCCTGCCTCGTATGACTGCCGCTTCAGGGGGGTGACCGACCTCCCTGAGGATGCTCGCAGGCATCGCAACTCCCTCCCGTCGGGCCGCGCCCCCTTCCGGCCGTTTGATTCTGCCACGGACGGACCAATACGGTCAGCGACGCCTTCGTACCAGTCCGGACACGGCACCCACCGCAGCCGTCGCGGCCAGCGCAAACATGCATACAAGAAGAGCTTCCGCAGAGGTATACGCCTCCGAGGCCCCAAGTGACTCAAGCCGGTCCAGGAAGAGTCTGCCGGAGTTGGCGGGCGAACGGCGAGAGTCCCGCTCCCCCGAGGGGAGCGGGACTCTCGTCACACGATGTCTTGATCTGTGGAGCTAAGGAGAATTGAACTCCTGACCTCCTGCATGCCATGCAGGCGCTCTACCAACTGAGCTATAGCCCCTCGCGTTCCGCCCGGAACCGCGGGGCGAACAAGAAGAACTTTAGCCTGTGACCAGCCGGAAAGTGAAATCCGGGTCCCGGTCCCTCACGGGGTGCGGGGAGGGGTGGTCAGTCGTCGTCACCGAGGACCGGTTCGGGCAGTGTGCCGGCGTTGTGCTCCAGGAGACGCCAGCCACGGGCGCCCTCACCGAGGACGGACCAGCAGCAGTTGGAGAGACCGCCGAGGCTCTCCCAGTGGCGGGACTCCAGGCCGAGCAGGCGCCCGATGGTGGTCCGGATGGTGCCGCCGTGGCTGACCACCACGAGGGTGCCGTCCTCGGGGATCTTCTCGGCGTGCCGCAGCACCACCGGGGCGGCGCGGTCGGCGACTTCGGTCTCCAGTTCGCCGCCGCCGCGGCGGATCGGCTCACCGCGCTTCCACGCGGCGTACTCGTCGCCGTGGCGGGCGATGATCTCGTCGTGCGTCAGCCCCTGCCAGACGCCCGCGTACGTCTCGCGCAGGCCCTCGTCGTGCGTCACCGTGAGGCCGGTGAGCTCGGCGAGTTCGCGTGCGGTGTGCGCCGCGCGCTGGAGGTCCGAGGCGACGATCGCGTCGGGCTTCAGGGAGGCGAGCAGCCGGGCGGCGCGGCGGGCCTGGCCGACGCCGGTCTCGGTGAGCTCCACGTCCGTGGTGCCCTGGAAGCGCCGCTCCACGTTCCACGCCGTCTGGCCGTGGCGCCACAGGATGAGGCGACGGCCCGGGCCCGGCTTGCGGCGGGCCCCGGCGGGCGCGGGGGCGGTCACCGCAGGCCTTCGAAGTCGGCGGTGTCCTCCTCGGCCCGAAGCTTGGCGTGCTCGGCGGCCTTGCCGCGGGTGGCCTTGGCGTCGGCGGGCAGCTCCAGCTCGGGGCAGTCCTTCCAGAGCCGCTCCAGGGCGTAGAAGACGCGCTCCTCGCTGTGCTGGACGTGGACGACGATGTCGACGTAGTCCAGGAGCACCCAGCGGGCCTCGCGGTCGCCCTCGCGGCGGACCGGCTTGGTGCCGAGCTCCTTGCTGAGCCGCTCCTCGATCTCGTCGACGATCGACTTGACCTGGCGGTCGTTGGGTGCGGAGGCCAGCAGGAAGGCGTCCGTGATCGACAGCACGTCGCTGACGTCGTAGGCGATGATGTCGTGCGCGAGCTTGTCGGCAGCCGCCTGAGCGGCGGCGGAGATGAGCTCGATGGAACGGTCAGTGGCGGTCACTACAAGGCTTTCGGTCGGCGGTCGGGAACCCGTGCGGGTTACCCAAGGGTCTCACGGACCACCGACACCACCCCACGTCATTACCGGATCACACCCCGGGGCACCCGCTCCGGGCCCGGGGTGTGCGCTCCGTCGTGCCTTCAGGACGCCGGCTCGTAGTCCTGGCCGAGGATCACGGACACGTTGGCGTTCGAGGAGACCGTGCCCTTCTTCACCGAGCTCGTGGGCAGACCCAGCGTCTTGGCGGCCTCGGTGGCGTTGTCCTTGTCGGCCGCGTCGGCGTAGGTGACCTGGGACGTGGCGCGGGCGGTTTCGGCCGTTCCGGCCTCCAGGAAGGTGAAGCCGCCGTTGAGGAGGACGATGCGGGCCTTCTCGGTGTCGCCCTTGTCGCCACTGGCGTTCTGGACGGAGACACGGACCGCGGCGCCCTTGTCGGGGTTCTTGGCGGTGCCGCCGAGCACGGTCTTGACGACCGAGGAGCTGGCCTGGGCGCTCAGGGTGCCGTCGCCCTGCACGGGCAGCAACGCGGTCCTGTAGTCGCCGCCCTTGGCGAGGTCGGCGAGCCTGGCGAGGAAGCTGCCGAGGTCCTTGTCGGTCAGCGAGGGGTCGAGGATCTGCGCCAGCGTCTGCACGGTGACCGTCGCGGCCTGGGTGTCGGAGGACAGCTTGCGCAGCACGCCCTGCATGACCTGCCCGAAACGCTCGAGCTGGGCGTCCTGGGCCTCGCCGGAGGCGAGGTAGGTGGCGTAGGCGACGGCCATCTTGCCGCTGAGGGTCTGGTCCTCGCCCTTCTTCACCAGGGGCGCCGTGCCCTTCTTTTTGGCGTCCGGATCGGGTACGTCGGCGTTGGTGTCGATGTCGATGTTGCCGACCAGCTCGACGAGGTTCTGCAGGTAGGGGGTGTCGAGCCGCCAGGTGCCCTCGATGTCGGTGCCGAGGACGGTGTCGAGCGCGTCGCGGGTCCCGGAGGAGCCGTCGTCGGCGACGGACTTGGCGAGCGTGGTCGTGGTGCCGTCGTCGCCGGTCAGGGCGAGGGAGTTGGGCAGCAGGACGGTGGTGCCCTGCTTGGCGGTGGCGTTGTCGACGAGCAGCACCGTGGAGGTGCCGCCCTTCTTGGTGTTGTGCAGGTGGACGACGACGACGTCGCGCTTCTGGGCCCCCGCGGCGGTCGCGCCGCCGGTCGTGCTGTCCGCGGACGACGTCCCGGGCAGCTTCCCCGCGTACCAGAGATAGCCGACCCCGCCCACCGCCACCAGGGCGAGGACGACGACCAGGGCGACGGCGCGGCCACGGGCGCGGCGCTTGGCCTCCTCGCGGCGCTCGGTGCGGTTCTCGGTGAAGTTCAGCCAGTCGATGACGTCCTCGGAGTCACCGGTGGGTTCCTCGACGAAGGCGAACTGCTGGGTGCTGTAGTCGCGTTCGCCCCCGTCCTGCGGGCTCTCCCGGTCCTGCGGAACGTCGCCCTCGACGGGACCGCCCTGCTGCGGGACGTAGGCGGTCTGTTCGGCCTGCGCGGTCCGTGCCGTCGGTACCGAGGGCGCCGCCTGCTCGGCGACCCGGGGCTGCTGCCCACTGCTCGCCGCCTGCCCGTAGGGGTCGTACCCGGTGGCCGGGTTCCCGGCTCCGTACGGGTCGTACGACGGGACGGGCTGTTGCTGCCCGGTCGCGTACGGGTCGTAGCCGTACCCCTCGTACCCCTGCGTCTGTGTCTGCGGGGACTGCTGTGCGTAAGGGTCGTAGGACTGTTGCCCCGGCGGCTGTACCTGTTGCTGTTGCTGGTACTGCTGCGGCGGCGCCGCCGGCTGGTAAACAGGCCGGCCGTAGTCGTCGTAGCCGACGAGCTCGTACTGCTGGTCGCCGTCGTACCCGGAGTCGTATGGGTCGTTCACCGGTGCCCCTCTCGGCTCACTCGCCGCGGTACAGCTCGCGCTTGTCGATGTAGCGCACCACACCGTCCGGCACCAGATACCAGACCGGGTCGCCCTTGGCCACCCTCGCACGGCAGTCTGTGGACGAGATGGCCAGGGCGGGAACCTCGACGAGCGAGACACCGCCCTCCGGGAGTCCCGGGTCGGTCAGGGTGTGGCCGGGCCGGGTGACCCCGATGAAGTGCGCGAAGGAGAACAGTTCGTCGGCGTCGCGCCAGGTGAGGATCTGGCCGAGCGCGTCGGCGCCCGTGATGAAGAACAGGTCCGTGTCGGGGTTGAGCGCGCGCAGGTCGCGCAGGGTGTCCGTGGTGTACGTCGGGCCACCGCGGTCGAGGTCGATGCGGCTGACCGAGAACTGGGGGTTCTCGGCGGTCGCGATGACCGTCATCAGGTAGCGGTCCTCGGCCGGCGACACCTTGCGGTCGGTCTTCTGCCACGGCTGTCCGGTCGGTACGAACACCACCTCGTCGAGGTGGAACTGCGCGGCGACCTCGCTGGCCGCCACGAGGTGCCCGTGGTGGATCGGATCGAATGTGCCGCCCATGACGCCGAGGCGGCGCTTGCCCGGGTTCGACGGACCGTTGCCGGGCACACGCCGGAGCCCCGGCGGGTTCTCCGTGTCGCGCGCCGGACGGTCGCCGGCGTTGTTCGCCGGACCGGTAGGCATGTCCTGCTCTCCCATGCGGCAGACCCTACCGGCCCGGCCTGAGGGCACCGGCCGCAGCCTCCGGCCCCTCCTGGACCGGAATCAGCGGTCTCGGTTGAAGCGGGTGGTGATCCACAGCAGGAGCATCAGGATGAGGAAGGCGCCGCCACCTGTGACGTAGGCGCTGAGGCTCTCGTGGTTGCCGGTGTGCTCCTCGCCCTCGGCTGCGAGGGTGACCAACTGGGCTGCGGTGCTGTGGAAGCTCATCTTCGGCAGGACCTATCCGGTGAGGGCGGGATAAAGACGTCGGCTCATCGTAAGCGTGCCCGTCGACGGGGGTCACGCCGACTCCGCCGACAGGTCCGGGGCGGGAACTTCCGGCCCGTCTCAGTCGTCCTTCTGCCTGTACCCCCGCAGCAGGAGCCACGCGGTCAGGATGCAGCCGAAGAACATCACGATCAGCACGATCCGGAGCAGATCGCCGGATCCCTGCTTCTCGGCGGCGCTCGCGGCCTCGGTGATCCAGTCGGTTACGGGGGTGTGGTCCATCGGATCGCTCCTTACGGTGTGCTGCCCCGCCACGGTATCTCCGCCTAGGCTGGGCCCCGCTCGGGGGGCACATGAGGCAATCAGACGCATGGGGGGAACACATGTCCGACGACAGCCGTGAGAGCAACGGGCAGGAGCCCGAGGGCCAGGAGAACGTGCCCAGCAGACAGCGCACCCGCTTCCCGGGGATCTCCTCCCGGGCGTACGAGCACCCGGCCGACCGCTCCGCCCTGGTCGCCCTGCGCAGGCTCACCGGGTTCGACACCGTCTTCAAGGCGCTCAGCGGACTGCTTCCCGAGCGCAGCCTGCGGCTGCTGTTCCTGTCCGACTCCGTGCGCGTCTCGGACCAGCAGTTCGCCCACCTCAACGCCATGCTGCGCGACGCCTGCCACATCCTGGACCTGGAGAAGGTCCCGCCGATGTACGTCAACCAGGACCCGCAGCCCAACGCGATGTGCATCGGTCTGGACGAGCCGATCATCGTCGTCACCACCGGCCTCGTCGAGCTGCTCGACGAGGAGGAGATGCGGGCCGTCGTCGGGCACGAGGTCGGACACGCGCTCTCGGGCCACTCCGTCTACCGGACCATCCTGCTCTTCCTGACCAACCTGGCCCTCCGCGTCGCCTGGATCCCGCTGGGCAACATCGCGATCATGGCGATCGTCACCGCCCTGCGTGAGTGGTTCCGCAAGTCGGAGCTGTCCGCCGACCGCGCGGGACTGCTCGTCGGCCAGGACCTCAAGGCCTCGATGCGCGGCCTGATGAAGATCGCCGGCGGCAACCACCTGCACGAGATGAACGTGGACGCGTTCCTCGCCCAGGCCGAGGAGTACGAGGCGGGCGGCGACCTGCGCGACTCCGTGCTGAAGATCCTCAACGTCCTGCCGCGCACCCACCCCTTCACCACCGTGCGCGCCGCCGAGCTGAAGAAGTGGGCGGAGTCCCGCGACTACCAGCGGATCATGGACGGCCACTACCCGCGCCGCACCGAGGACAAGGACACCTCGGTCTCCGGCTCCTTCCGCGAGTCGGCGGCGAGCTACGCGAGCAACGTCAAGGACTCCAAGGACCCGCTGATGAAGCTGGTCTCCGACATCGCGGGCGGGGCGGGCGACCTCGGCGGCCGGGTCCGGCGCGGATTCGGCGGATTCGGCGGCTCCGCGCCCGGCGGCACGCCCGGCGACGACTCCACACCGCCCAAGGACCAGCCCCCGCGCCCCTGAGGGGCGCGGGGGCTGTGTCGATCTGCGGCTCCGGCGCGAGGGCGCGACAAGACCCCACCGGCCCGCAGATTCAGTACCGCACTTCCCGCGGAGCGCTAGACCTTCGGCTGCGCCCCCGCCGCCAGCGACCCGCACAGCGCCGTAGCGCCACCCGTGGCGAACGGATCCGTACCGGCGGGGCCACCCGCCTTCGCGGTCTGGCCGGCCAGCAGCGGCCGCAGGTAACCGACGGAGTCCTCCGCACAGGACAGCGGTCCGGCCTGGACGTAGGAGACGACCAGCCGGGCCTGGTGCATCCGCAGGTCGTCACGGTCGAAGCTGAAGTGCAGCTCGCGGCGGACGGTGAACAGGGACGCCTTCGCCCGCTCACCGGCGCCGGCCGGCCGCAGCGCGTACACGAAGGTGTGGTCCGCGACGAC
Source organism: Streptomyces lacrimifluminis (assembly GCF_014646095.1). Classification (GTDB taxonomy): domain Bacteria; phylum Actinomycetota; class Actinomycetes; order Streptomycetales; family Streptomycetaceae; genus Streptomyces; species Streptomyces lacrimifluminis. The sequence continues at coordinate 73,878 of NZ_BMMU01000013.1, forward strand.
CTCCAGGGTCGCCGAGTCGGTCTCGGTGGCCCGCAGCGTGCCCCGAACCCGGATCCTGTCGTCGGCCAGCTGGACGCGGGAGGGGTCGAAGCGCACCAGCCATCCGGTGGGCGCGTGCCTGCCGTCGCCGGTCGGGCGGTCGAAGCTCGCGTCGAACTGGTCGAGTTGGTCCGGATCGAGCATCACCCGCACGGCCCGGACCTCGCTGCCGGTGAGCACCTCCGGATAGAGCGAGGACTCGACTATGTAGTCCTTGGCGGTGGTCAGGGCGCTGACGACCTGGCCGTCCGAGAAGTGTGCGGTGCTCCGCGTGGCGGGCAGCGCGATGCCCTCGGCACCTATGGAGAACTGGGCCGCCGGACTGTTCGCGAACAGTTGTTCGGGATCGTTCGCGCCGGGCACGGCTCCCTGCGGCGCGAGCGGGATGACGGTCATCCGCAGCGGCTCTGGGGACAGCTTGGCGACCGGGCTCTCGTAGGGGTTCCGTACCCCCATGTAGATCGCGGTGCCGAGGGCGAGAGCGATCAGCAGGACGAGGATCAGCGCCTGCCGGGACAGCCCTCGGTGCAGGGGCTGACGACGGCGTACGGCGGGCGCGTGGTCGTCCAGGCGCTCCTGGGCGGAGAACTCCTGGAGCCGGGCAGCGCGGACGAACGACTCGTCGAAGACGACGGATCGGTACTCGTCCTCGCCGCCACCAGGGACAGCCTCGGGTGTCCCCTCAGGTGGGTCTCCTGGTCCGCCCATACATTCAGAGTAGGTCGGCGGAAGCCTCGGTAAACGCGCAGCCGCACGACAAGTTCTGACAGGTTCTCACCAGCAGGGAACAGGGCAGGGGCGGGTTCGCGTCAGGGCGTCCGCGGGATCGCCGAGACGGCCGGGTGGGAGTAGTCGGCCGAGGCCGAAGGGCTCGCCGCGTGGCCCAGCCCGCTGCCCTGCTCAAGACCGGTCGAGGCGGGCGGCGGCACCACCTCCTGACGGCTGGAGGACGCCCCCCGGTAGACCGCCGTGAAAGCCAGCGCGACCATGCCGATCCCCATCACGAGGGCGAGCATCCAGGCGACCGGGCGGTGCCAGCGGGAGACCTGTTTGCCGTGCGTGCCGGGAGCGCCGTAGCGGCTCTCCAGGAACTGTGCGTCGTCCAGGTCGTCGAGATCCGCATCGTGGCCGAAATAGGCGGGGTCGTCGGGGCCGAAGCCGTCTTCGTGGCGCTCGTCGTCCCCTCTGGGACCTCTGGGGCGCGCCCGGCGCGCCTCGGCCTCGGAGGCCTCCGCTCTCGCCTGCGCTGCGGCTAGGAGGCGTTCGACGGCGGTCGGCTCGTGCGCCACGGCCGCCTGCACGAAGGCCTCGTCGAAGACCACGGAGGCGAACTCTTCGTCCGACACCCCGCGGTCGTGGTCGTCGTCGGGCTCCCAGCCGTCAGGGAAGAACGGCGTGCCCCCCACGTCCTCCGGCACAGATCCAGAGTAGACCGGGGGTGTCATTTTGGGCAGACCGTAGGGAAATTCAGCTACCGGATGAGATGCGTTTACGCTCGCCGGCCGCCGTCGCCCGCCCCGGACCACCGGGGGCACAGCGCCGGGCGTACGTCCGCCGTCCGCCGGGGCGCCCCGGCGGACGGAATCGCGATCATGCCTCTCAGCGGCGGATATGCCCGTCGCCCGTGACGATGTACTTCGTGCTGGTCAGCTCCGGCAGCCCCATCGGCCCGCGCGCGTGCAGCTTCTGCGTCGAGATGCCGATCTCCGCGCCGAAACCGAACTGACCGCCGTCGGTGAAGCGCGTAGAGGCGTTGACGGCGACCGTCGTCGAATCGACCAGCTGGGTGAAGCGGCGGGCGGCCTGCTGCGAGGTCGTCACGATCGCCTCGGTGTGCCCGGAGGTCCACAGCCGGATGTGCTCGACGGCCCGGTCCAGCGAGTCGACGACGGCGGCGGCGATGTCGTACGACAGGTACTCGGTCTCCCAGTCCTCCGGGGTCGCCTCGACCACGGTGGCCTTCGAGTCCTTCGCGTACGCCAGTACGCGCTCGTCGGCGTGCACGGTGACCCCGGCCTCGGCCAGCGCGTCCAGGGCGAGCGGCAGGAACTCGGGGGCGATGTCCTGGTGGACGAGGAGCGTCTCGGCGGAGTTGCAGACGCTGGGGCGCTGGGCCTTGGAGTTGAGCAGGATCTCGATCGCCATGCCGAGATCGGCCTGCGCGTCCACGTACACATGGCAGTTGCCCGTGCCGGTCTCGATGACGGGGACGGTCGACTCCTGGACGACGGTCCGGATCAGGGAGGCACCGCCACGCGGGATCAGGACGTCGACCAGGCCGCGGGCGCGCATCAGTTCCCGTACGGAGTCGCGGCCCTCGCCGGGTACGAGCTGGATGGCGTCGGCGGGCAGGCCGGCCCCGCCGACGGCGTCGCGCAGGACCCGTACCAGGGCGGTGTTCGACTCGAACGCGGAGGACGAGCCGCGGAGCAGGACCGCGTTGCCGGACTTCAGGCAGAGCGCGGCGGCGTCGACCGTCACGTTCGGGCGGGCCTCGTAGATGATGCCGACGACGCCCAGCGGGACGCGGACCTGGCGCAGGTCGATGCCGTTGGGCAGGGTGGAGCCGCGGACGACCTCGCCGACCGGGTCGGGCAGCGCCACCACGTCCCGGACGTCGGAGGCGATCGCGCGCACCCGCTCCGGAGTGAGCGTCAGCCGGTCGATGACCGTCTCGCTGGTACCGGCCTCGCGCGCGCGGGCGACGTCCTTGGCGTTGGCCTCGACGATCTCGCTCGTACGGACCTCCAGCGCGTCCGCGATGGCGAGCAGCGCGTCGTCCTTCTCGGCCCGCGGAAGGGGGGCGAGGTCGGCGGCGGCGGCCTTGGCGCGGTAGGCGGCCCGGGTGACCGGGGACATCGAGTCGTACGGCGAAAGCGTGGTCATGTGGGAAGCGTAGTGCGCCGGACGGAACCGTCCACCGGCTATCCCAAACCCCGAGACAGGCCCCGGGACCCCGTGAAACGGGCCGCCTCAGCGGGGCAGCCCAGTGGCGGCGGGCCTAGAACGGGTGCACGCCCACCGGGGTCGCCGGCTGCGGGCCGAAGCCCTCGGCGATGCGGTAGTGGTAGGTCTCACGGTCGATGACCTCCAGGCCGACGATCTCCCAGGGCGGCAGCTTCGCGGTCTGGCGGTGCTCGCCCCACAGGCGCAGGGCGACGGCCGCGGCGTCGTGCAGATCGCGGGCCTCCTCCCAGTAGCGGATCTCCGCGTGGTCGTTGGCGTATCTGCTGGTCAGCAGAAAGGGATGGTCGTGGGCGAGCTGCTCAAGAGCGCGCCGGACCTCCTTCAGCGGGGCCTCGGCACCGGAGACGCTGAGCGTGACATGCCACAGGCGCGGCAGATCCTTCGGCTCCTCGTACGCCTCCTCGAAGCGGGCGCCTGCCGCGACGCTGGTCAGGGCTCGCTCCTCGCCCACCTTGCGGGAGGCGGTTCCACCGCGGGACGCCGCCGCCCCAGGGCGCACTCGTCTCACGGCGGCCTCCTTTACCCGATGGTCGTGCCGGAATCTCCCTGAAACAGAGAGAAGCAGGTACGCACGCCTCATGGGGCACTTTTGCGGAACGTCCACCTCACGGCGGGCGGATTTGCGGGGCGTTCCCCCCGTTTTCGGCCTTTGCGGGACTCAAGTCGACGAGAGGGGCCACGGGTGACGAGCCGCAGGCCCTAGGGGTTCAGGACGACGAGGTCGTCCCGGTGCACGACTTCGCGCTCGTACGCGGGGCCCAGTTCGCGGGCCAGTTCGCGTGTCGAGCGGCCGATCAGCTGGGGGATCTCCTTGGCGTCGAAGTTGACGAGCCCCCGGGCGACGGCGTGGCCCGCGCCGTCGCGCAGCTCGACCGGGTCGCCCGCGACGAACTCGCCCTCGACCGCGGCGATCCCGGCCGGCAGCAGCGACTTGCGCCCCTGGACGATGGCGCGCACGGCGCCGTCGTCGAGGGTGAGCGAGCCCTGCGGGGTGGAGGCGTGCTGGAGCCAGAGCAGCCGGTCGGCCGAGCGCCTGCCGGTGGCGTGGAAGTAGGTGCCCGTGTCCCGGCCCGCGAGGGCGTCGGCGGCGTGGACAGCGCTGGTCAGGACCACCGGGATACCGGCGGCGGCGGCGATCCGGGCGGCCTCGACCTTGGTGACCATGCCGCCGGTACCGACGCCGGCCTTGCCCGCGCTGCCGATGTCGACGTGGGCGAGGTCGGCCGGACCGCGCACCTCGGCGATCCGTGCCGTACCGGGCCTGCTGGGGTCGCCGTCGTACACGCCGTCGATGTCGGACAGCAGGACGAGGAGGTCGGCGCGGACGAGGTGGGCGACGAGGGCGGCGAGGCGGTCGTTGTCGCCGAAGCGGATCTCGTCCGTGGCGACGGTGTCGTTCTCGTTGACGACCGGGAGGGCGCCCATCGCGAGGAGCTTGTCGAGGGTGCGGGAGGCGTTGCGGTGGTGGGCGCGGCGGCTGGTGTCGTCGGAGGTCAGGAGCACCTGGCCGACCCGGATGCCGTGGCGGGCGCAGGAGGCGGTGTAGCGGGCGACGAGGAGACCCTGCCCGACGCTGGCGGCGGCCTGCTGGCGGGCCAGGTCCTTGGGGCGCCTGCGCAGGCCGAGGGGGGCGAGACCTGCGGCGATGGCACCGGAGGAGACGAGAACGATCTCCTTCTCACCACCGCTGCGGCTCTTGGCGAGGACGTCGACGAGCGCGTCCACCCGGTCGGCGTCGAGGCCGCCGGCCGCCGTGGTCAGCGACGAGGAACCCACCTTGACGACAATCCTGTGAGCCTCTGCGACGGCCTGCCTTGCCCCTGCCACCTGCGTTCCGTCCCCTCGGGTCGTCCGGCTCGGATCGTCCGGCCGCACTGACGGGCAATTTACGCGAACAGGGGTGAGGCGTGTGCGCTGGTCCAGTGGGCGGACCAGCGCACACCCCCGCACACCCTCAGGTCCGCGCTGCCGCCGCCTGCCGCTTCTGCCCCGCGTTGCGTGCCTCGGCCTTCACCGCGAGGTCCGCCGTGGCGGTGTTGAACTGCTCGATGGACGGCGGCTCGTCGGGCCCGAGCAGATACCGCTTGAGCTCCGCGCGCTCACCGGCCAGCGGATCGGCCGCCGGGTCGCGCACCGCGTCCAGCAACTGCCCCAGTTCCTCGGCGCTGTTGGTGAGGATCACGGCGGCACGGACCGCGGTGTTCTGCCGCTTGAACTCCTCAGCACCCAGTGCCGCCGAGTCCGTCACGGCGTACGGCTTGCCGCTCGCGATGAAGTCGGAGACCACGCTGGAGATGTCGGAGACCATCGCGGCGGACACGTTGAAGCAGTCGTACAGCCGTGGCTCGGCGCCCGTGACGACCCGGTGCTCCCCGGCGCCGAACGAACGCCAGTACGCGTCGTTCCACTCGGCGCGCAGCTTCTCGATCTCCTCGTGCCGCTCCACGTCGACGACCCCGTCGCGGGTCGCCTCCGCCTCGTCGCCCTTCTCGCCGGCGGACCCGGCCAGTTCGGCGAGGCGAGCCTCGATACGCGCGAGGTCGGCCTTGGCCCGCGTCTGCTCTTCGAGGTCGCCCAGGAAGCGCGGGTCGGCGGCCCGTTCGACCGCGGCCTTGTCCACCAGCGCGGTGATCCGCTCGTGCGCGGCCCTGGCCTCGTCGCTGCGGGTGCCGGTGAAGGGGTGCGGTTTGTAGAGCACACGGACGGGCGGGTCGGCCGACACCAGCTCGCGCACGATGTTCTCACCGGCGAGCAGGATGGAGGTGTTGCCGGGGTCGTCGTCCCAGCCCTCCCACGTGGGGGCGTACAGAACGGTCGGGATACGGCCCCCGGGCATGCCCTGCGACCCGCGGATGGGCGCCAGTTGGGGCCGCCCGACCTCGACGATGTCCTCGTCCCGGACGCCCACGTCGGCGATCGCGTACCGGTCGCGCCCGGCCCGCCCGGCGACCCACACCTCGTCGTAGGCCTTGCTGAACGGGTTCACGCTGGCGATCTTGTCGCTGTCACCGTGCCCGATGAAGACATGCTTCATGGTCGGTACGCGCAGCAGGTGGATGTTCTTGCCGACGTTCGCCGCGTAGAGCGCGACCCGGACCGTGCGCAGGTCCAGGTTCATCAGATGGATGCCGCCGGGCACACAGATGACGGGGACGGTCGTGGGTGCGAGGTTCTGCAGTATGACGCGTTCGCGGAGGACGATCAGCGGACGGGTGTCCAACTGCTCCATCGTCTCCAGCCACATGTTGACCTGGTACGCCGAGTCCTTGGAGCCGGAGAAGTACAGCAGCGTCTGCGGCCGGTACTCGCGCAGCCACGCGTCCGTCGCCGCGAGCACCGTCTCCGCGTCCGGCGGGATGCGGCGTCCCCGGACATAGGGCGCGAGGGCGATGACGTACACGAAGGCCAGGCCGAGGGTGAGGCCGACGCCGACCATGCCGTACGCCGTCGAACCGGTCCCGGTGGTGATGAGGATGCCGGTCAGCGCGGCCAGGTCGAGGTGGAGCATCTTCTCGGTGGAGCGGTCCAGCAGGAAGCGCGGCGGGGCGTCGGGGATGGCGATGCGTGAGGCCAGGTCGACGTTGCGGGTGGCGACCGGCATCCGGCGGCGGTTGCGGATCAGGGTGATCAGGGCGCCGTGGGGGGCCTGGAAGCCGTAGAAGGCGATGAAGCAGGCGATCGCCGCGTAGAAGATCACGCTCCGGGAGAGGTCGAGGCGTGCCAGCAGCAACAGCACCAGCAGTTCCCGGACCAGGAACCGGATGGAGACGCCCGCCCGCACCTTGCTGAGGCGGTTGACCAGATAGCTGCCCCGGCGGTGCAGATAGTGGTCCGCCAGGTAGGTCACTGCGGCGGCTGCGGCGAAGGCGGGCACGCTCGGGAGGAGCGCGGCCAGCATGAGACAGGGGAAGCCCAGCATCATGAGGACCGCCGCGGCCAGCTCGGCCGGGCTGCCCACCCGGGCGACGCGAATAGCAGTGGAAATCAAGGAGAACCTGTATCTGGGAAGTGCCCGGGAGTGATCGGGGAATTACTCGGGAATTGTCTGGGTGTCTGCCGGTGGATTTCGTGGATTCCGTGTGGGCTTTTATGCCAGGTCGTCGTTCTGCCGGTCGAGCACGCTGGCGAGCGCCTGTTCGAAGCCGGAGGCCCGGCCGGCCACTGCCGTCGGGTCCTGCTGGCGGACGTCGATGACATGCCCGGTCAGCTCGGACAGCAGCACGTCCAGCGAGGTACGGGCCACCGCCTCGGAGGAGAGCAGCGAACCCGCGGGCTCCTGGCCGAAGGCCTTCGTACGCATCGGCGTGGCCGTGCGCTCCGGGTTGACGCAGTTGACGCGGACGCCGTCGCCCGCCCATTCGTCCGACAGGGCCTGGGTGAGGTTCACCATCGCGGCCTTGGTGGAGGAGTAGAGGCTGTACTCGGCCCGGCCGCGCGTGTAGCTGCTGGAGGTGTACAGGAGCAGCTGGCCCTTGGTCTCGGCGAGGTACTTGTAGGCCGAGCGGGCGATCTGCACGGGGGCCAGGTAGTTGACCTTCAGCGCTTCCTCGATGGTCGCGTTGTCGGTCTCGGCGAGCTTGCCGATGCGCAGGACGCCGGCCGTGTTGATGACGTAGTCGATGCGCCCGGTCTCGGAGTACGCCTTCGACAGCGCGTCGTCGACCTCCTCCGGGTTCTCGACGTGCGTGCCGGTGGTCGAGCGCCCGAGGGCGTACACCTTGGCGCCGTACCCCTCGGCCAGCCCGGCGATGTCCTTGCCGATGCCGTAGGACCCACCGAAGACGACGAGCGTCCTACCGGTGAGCAGCTCGCGATAGGCCTCCTCGCTCATCTGTTCCGGCGTGGCGGCGGAGGCGAGCTGGAAGAGCTTGTCGGCGATGAAGACGTCGACGGGCTGGGTGACCTTCATGTTGTACTCGTCGCCCGCGACGACGTGGATCGGCACGTCCGGCAGATACCGGAGGACGACCGAACAGTCGTCCGTGGCCTGGAAGTTCGGGTCGCCTGCCGCGACCTCGTAGGCCCGCCGGATGGTCGACAGCTTGAACGCCTGGGGCGTCTGACCGCGCCGCAGCCTCGACCGGTCGGGAATCTCGGTGATGAACTCACCGTCCTCGCCGTGCGTACGCGTCACGATGATCGTGTCGGCGGAGGGAATGGCGACGTCGACGGCCTGGTAACGCTCCAGGGCGATCACGCAGTCGTCGATGACCCGCTGGGACAGCAGCGGCCGTACGGCGTCGTGGAACAGGACGTTGCGGTCCTCGCCCTCGGCCAGCCCCTCCTCAAGGGCCTCGATGGCCCGCTCGGTGGTGTCGTTGCGCGTGGCACCGCCCTCGATGATCCGGGTGACCTTCTTGAAACCGGCCTTGGCGACGATCTTCTCGACGTCCGGCACATAGCCGGGTGCCATCAGCACGATGACGTCGTCGATCGAATCCGCCTGCTCGAAGGTGCTGAGGGTGTGCTCGATGACCGCCTTGCCCGCGATCTTCAGCAACTGCTTCGGAATCGACAGACCCACCCGCTGACCGGTGCCGCCCGCGAGGACGACGGCGGTGGTGCGGGGCTTGTCTTTACGCTGGGACACAGGCGACCTACCTCGGGGCAACGGAGAACCCTGAAATCGTCCCACCTGCCGTTACCGCAGTGCAAGGTGAGCGCCCTCTGTCGCATATGCGCGCGCTACCTGTCATTCACCGGAAATTATTCAAGTGATTCTTCTTACGGTCGCCGCAGCCCTTTCGGGAGCACCGCTCAGACCTGCCGCACTCCCGGCTTCCCGGACTCGACGTGGAGCTTGGCGAGGGTCCGGGAGGCGGAGGTGGGCTTGGTCACGGTGTCGGCGATCCGGACCTGGGCGTCGATTCCCGCGCGCCTGATGTCGAAGAGGTGGTAACCGCGGTGGTGGTCGATGACCTTCCAGTGCGGGTTGTCGGCCCTGAGCGGGTCCCACTGCTTGTGGAAGGCGACGGGGTCCTGGTCCCCGTTGCTGGAAATGGACGTACCGACGAACTCGGAACCGACGACCTCAGAGCCGGGATCGGCGAAGTCCCGCTTGAGGTCGCTGATCATGGTGAGGTGACGGTCCCCGGAGAGAACGACGGGGTTGCGCACCTTCGCGAACTCGGCGAGCAGAGCGTTGCGTTCGACCTGGTAGCCGTCCCAGGCGTCGTAGTACCAGAGCTTGCCGTCACCGATCTTGAGGTCGGTCTCGGCCATCATGATCTGCGAGGCGATGAGGTTCCAGCGCGCCTGCGACCCGTGCAGGCTGCTGAGCAGCCACTGCTTCTGCGCGGCGCCGAGCATGCTCATCGCCGGGTCCTGGGCACCGGCCTGGCTGGTGGCCTGGTCGCTGCGGTACTGCCGGGTGTCGAGCACGTTGAGCCGCACGAGCCGCCCGAAGTCGAGCCGCCGGTGCATCCGTATGTGGGGACCGTTGGGCACGGCGGTGGCGCGTACGGGCATGTGCTCGTAGTAGGCCTGGTAGCCGGCGGTGAGCCGCGCCGCGAACGCCTCGGGCGTCTGCTTGGCGGGATCCTGCGGGATGTCCCCGGCGAAGTCGTTGTCGATCTCGTGGTCGTCGAAGGAGACGACGAAGGGCGCGGCGGCGTGCATCGCCTTGAGGTGCGGGTCACTGCGGTACTGGGCGTACCGGTTGCGGTACTCGACGAGGCTGTACGGCTCGCCGGTCCCCTCGTGCTTGCGTACGCCGGTGGTCGCGGGCGTGGACTCGTAGATGTAGTCGCCGACGAAGACGACGACGTCCGGGTCCTGGGCGAGCATGTCGGCGTACGGAGTGAAGTAGCCGTGCTGCCAGTTCTGGCAGGAGGCGAGCGCGAGCCGCAGATGGCTGCCGGAGACGAGCGGACGGGGAGCGGTACGGGTACGCCCCACCGCCGAGAGCTGCCCGCTGGTCCGGAACCGGTACCAGTAGTGCCGGTCGGGGAGCAGGCCCCGTATGTCGGCGTGCACGCTGTGCCCGAACTCGGGCCGGGCCCAGGCGTATCCGCGCTTGACCTTCCGCCGGAACCGGGAGTCCTCGGATATCTGCCACTCCACGACCACGGCCCGGTCGGGCATCCCACCGCCGTGGAGCGGATCGGGGGCGAGCCGGGTCCACAGCACGACACCGTCGGGCAGGGGGTCCCCGGAGGCGACCCCGAGGCTGAACACCCCGGCGGGCAAAGGGGTTTGCGCGGCCCGGGCGGTCCCCGCCAGCAGCAGTTGCCCGGACGCGGCGGCTCCGACAGTGGCGGCACCGGCGGTCAGAAACCGGCGCCGGCCGGGCGAAACGACTCCACTCATCGTCGAACTCCGTTGCCTGGGAGGCCTCTTGGACCTACGGAAGCTCCCATGGCACGACGAACAGGAGACCCCTGAGGAATGAATCAGAGGGGGAACATAGGAAACGGTACGTGCGGCGCCGCAGGTGGGGTCGTTACTGCCCAGGCATGGTGTTACAGCCCAGGCGGCACCTTTCAACGCCGGCCCGCACCTCCAGCCCGTCCGGCGTTTGAGGACGAGGCCCCTTCAGGGCCGACAGGGGGGTCTGGGGGGCGCCGCCCCCCAGGAACAGGATGGGACGGGTAGGGGCGGCGGGGGCGAAACAACCCCACCGCCACCCCCACCGCACCCCCTAGAACGGCTCGAAGTCGTCGAACTCCTTCTGCGCCTCGTCCCGTTCCGCCTGCTGATCGCGCCGCCGCTGCGCGGCCGGCCGCGGCACGTCAAGACGGTGGTCCTCCCCACGCCGTCCCAGCATCTCCGCCCCCGCCATGACCGTGGGCTCCCAGTCGAACACCACGGCGTTGTCCTCGGGACCGATGGCGACGCCGTCGCCCGCCCGGGCCCCGGCCTTCATCAACTTGTCCTCGACACCGAGCCGGTTGAGCCGGTCGGCGAGGTAACCAACCGCCTCGTCGTTGTTGAAGTCGGTCTGACGCACCCAGCGTTCGGGCTTCTCGCCCCGGACCCGGAACAGCCCGTCCTCCTCCTGGACGACGGTGAAGCCCGCGTCGTCGACGGCCTTCGGCCGGATGACGATCCGGGTCGTCTCCTCCTTGGGCTTGGCGGCCCGCGCCTTCCCGACCACGTCGGCGAGCGCGAACGACAGCTCCTTCAGCCCGATATGGGCGACGGCGGACACCTCGAACACCTGGTACCCGCGAGCCTCCAGTTCGGGCCGCACCATCTCGGCGAGGTCCAGACCGTCCGGCACGTCGACCTTGTTGAGGACGACGATCCGCGGCCGGTTCCCCAGCCCGCCGTACTGCTTCAGCTCCTCCTCGATCATGTCGAGGTCGGAGACGGGGTCACGCTCGGACTCCAGCGTCGCCGTGTCCAGCACATGCACGAGCACGCTGCACCGCTCCACGTGCCGCAGGAACTCCAGGCCGAGCCCCTTGCCCTGGCTGGCACCGGGAATGAGCCCGGGCACATCGGCGATGGTGTACACGGTCGCGCCGGCGGTCACCACGCCCAGGTTGGGCACAAGCGTCGTGAACGGATAGTCGGCGATCTTCGGCTTGGCAGCGCTGAGCACCGAGATCAGCGACGACTTACCGGCGCTCGGGTACCCCACCAGCGCCACGTCGGCGACCGTCTTCAGCTCCAGGACGATGTCCTGCAGCCCTCCGGGCACCCCGAGCAGCGCGAACCCGGGCGCCTTGCGCCGGGCCGAGGACAGCGCGGCGTTGCCGAGCCCACCGCGCCCGCCCTCCGCGGCGACGTACGAGGTCCCGTGCCCGACCATGTCGGCGAGCACGTTGCCCTCCTTGTCGAGCACGACCGTCCCGTCCGGCACCGGCAGAACCAGGTCCTGCCCGTCCTTGCCGGACCGGTTGCCGCCCTCGCCGGGCTTGCCGCTGGTGGCCTTGCGGTGCGGGGAGTGGTGGTAGTCGAGCAGCGTGGTGACGGACTGGTCGACAGTGAGGATCACGTCACCGCCGCGCCCGCCGTTGCCGCCGTCGGGCCCGCCCAGCGGCTTGAACTTCTCACGGTGGACGGAGGCACAGCCGTGACCTCCGCTACCCGCGGCGACATGCAGCTCGACGCGGTCCACGAAGGTGGTCATGGGATGTGCCTCCAGTTACGTACGAAAACTCTGTTTAGGTAAAACACACGAAAGGCGGACCCGCTTCCCGTTCGGGAAGTGAGGTCCGCCTCTCGAAAGAACCGATCAGGCGACCGGAACGATGTTCACGACCTTGCGCCCACGGTGGGTACCGAACTCCACCGCACCGGCGGCCAGCGCGAACAGCGTGTCGTCCTTGCCACGGCCGACGCTCGCGCCGGGGTGGAAGTGGGTGCCACGCTGGCGGACCAGGATCTCACCGGCGTTGACGACCTGACCGCCGAAGCGCTTCACGCCGAGCCGCTGAGCATTTGAGTCGCGACCGTTCCGGGTGGACGATGCGCCCTTCTTGTGTGCCATCTCTCCTCAGTCCCTTACTTCGCAGCCGCGGGGATCTCAGTGACCTTGATCGCCGTGTACTGCTGGCGGTGGCCCTGACGACGGCGGTAGCCGGTCTTGTTCTTGTAGCGAAGGATGTCGATCTTGACGCCCTTGTGGTGATCCACGATCTCGGCCTGGACCTTGATGCCGGCCAGGACCCACGGGTCGCTGGTCACGGCGTCGCCGTCGACAACGAGCAGGGTCGAGAGCTCGACCGTGTCGCCAACCTTGGCAGTGGAAATCTTGTCAACCTCAACGATGTCGCCGACAGCAACCTTGTGCTGGCGACCACCGCTGCGCACGATGGCGTACACGCAGATCTCACTCTCTCGCTCGGGAACGACACCCCCGCAGTCCAGCCGCCCGGCAGAAGCGAGTGGCCTCTCCCGCCGCGCCGAATGACCGGCGCTCAGGAGGATGAGGTTTACGGGGATGTGGCACGTCACGGAAAAAAACTATGGACATGCCGACGCTCAAGATTACGGGCCCGACCTGAACGGGTCAAACCGAGCCCCTGTCCCCCGCTCACGAAGCTCGTAAACGCTCACGACGAAGACGGCGGTCCGCCGGGAGAAACCCGGACGGACCGCCGCACCACCGCACTACCGGTTCGGACAACCGGGGAGGGGATCAGCCCTCCGTGGCCGCCGAGACGGACGTCTGCGCCGACTGCTCGGCCGCAGCCGACGTCTTCTTCGACGCCGTCTTCTTCGACGTGACCTTCTTCGCGGCCGTCGTCGTCTTCTTGGCAGCCGTCTTCTTGACCGCGGCGGTCTTCTTCGCGACGGCCTTCTTGGCCGTGGTCGCCTTCTTGGCGGCGGTCTTGCGCGCCGTCTTCCTGGCGGGAACCGCGTCCTCTGCCTCGGCCTCGGTCTCGGCCGCTTCGGCAGGCGCCGAAGGCTCGGTGGCCGTCGGGACGACCATGACGGCCGCCTCCTCGGACGAGGTGGGCGCGGTGGCCTTGCGCACGGCACGTCGCCGCGGCCGGGCCGGAGCCGCGCTGTCGGTCGCCACGGGAGCTTCGACCGGAGCCGGAGCCACGACTGGTTCCGCGACCGGCTCCACAACCGGCTCGGCGACGACCGTCACCACGGTCTCGGCCACAGCCTCGTCGGCAGCCTTCGGCGAACCGGCCGGAGCCGACACCTTGCGGGTGGCCCGCCGACGCGTACGCCCCTTGGGAGCCGCATCGTCCTGCACAGCGACCGGCGTCTCCGCGACCGGCGTCTCGACGACCGGATCCTCGACAGCCATGGGCTCGGCGTGAGCCACGGCCTCCGGAACCTCGACCGGAGCCGCCTCCGCGACTACCGGGGCCTCGGCGACGACGGACTCGGCCGTACGGGTGTCAGCACCACGCCCGTGAGTCCCGCGGGACTCGGACCTGGGCGCCCCCGCCGGAGCCGAGGCCCGTCGGCTCGCGCGCCGCCTCGAACGGCCACCCCTGCCAGCCGCGGCCTCCGCCTCGGCGGCGCTGTTGTAGAGCTCCTCGTCGGGCTCGAAGACGGTCGCCGACAGCGCCACGGGCGCCGCGACCTCGGCGGCGAGCTCGGCCTCCGTCTCCGTCTCCTCGACTTCGGCCTCGTCCTCGGCCTCGTCCACCAGCACGTCGTGCTCGTGGGTGTGCTCCTGGTCGGCACCGCCACGACCGCGCTTCTTGCGCTTGCCGCCGCCTCCGCTGGAGGTCGGCTGCTCCATGTGCACGATGACACCACGGCCGTTGCAGTGGACACAGGTCTCGGAGAAGGACTCCAGGAGGCCCTGTCCGACCCGCTTCCGGGTCATCTGGACCAAGCCCAGCGAGGTGACCTCCGCCACCTGGTGCTTCGTACGGTCGCGGCCCAGGCACTCCAGCAGACGCCGCAGCACGAGATCCCGGTTCGACTCCAGGACCATGTCGATGAAGTCGATGACGACGATGCCGCCCAGGTCGCGCAGCCGCAGCTGGCGCACGATCTCCTCGGCCGCCTCCAGGTTGTTCCTTGTGACCGTCTCCTCCAGGTTGCCGCCCTGGCCGGTGAACTTGCCGGTGTTGACGTCGACGACGATCATCGCCTCGGTCTTGTCGATCACCAGCGAACCGCCGCTGGGCAGCCACACCTTGCGGTCGAGCGCCTTGGCGAGCTGCTCGTCGATGCGGTACGTCGCGAAGACGTCGACCTCGGAGGTCCACTTCGACAGCCGGTCGGTCAGGTCCGGGGCCACGTGGGACACGTACCCCTGGATGGTCTGCCAGGCCTCGTCACCGCTGACGATGACCTTGGTGAAGTCCTCGTTGAAGATGTCGCGCACGACGCGGACGGTCATGTCCGGCTCGCCGTACAGCAGAGTCGGCGCGTTGCCGCTCTTCGACAGCTTCTGGATGTCCTCCCACTGCGCCTGGAGCCGCTCGACGTCGCGACGCAGCTCGTCCTCGCTCGCGCCCTCGGCGGCGGTGCGCACGATGACGCCCGCGTCCTCGGGGACGATCTTCTTGAGGATGGTCTTCAGGCGCGCGCGCTCGGTGTCGGGCAGCTTGCGGCTGATGCCGGTCATCGACCCCTCGGGGACGTAGACCAGGTAGCGGCCGGGAAGCGAGACCTGGCTCGTCAGACGGGCACCCTTGTGGCCGATCGGGTCCTTCGTGACCTGCACGAGCACCGGCTGCCCGGACTTCAGCGCGCTCTCGATGCGCCGCGGCCCGTGGGCCATGCCCAGCGCCTCGAAGTTGACCTCACCGGCGTACAGGACGGCGTTGCGCCCCTTGCCGATGTCGATGAACGCGGCCTCCATGGAAGGCAGCACGTTCTGCACCTTGCCCAGGTACACGTTGCCGACGTACGAGGTCGACTGCTCCTTGTTGACGTAGTGCTCGACGAGCACGTTGTCCTCAAGGACGCCGATCTGGGTGCGGTCGCCGTACTGGCGTACGACCATCACGCGTTCGACGGCCTCGCGGCGGGCCAGGAACTCGGCCTCGGTGATGATCGGAACGCGTCGGCGTCCCTGCTCACGGCCTTCCCGGCGGCGCTGCTTCTTGGCCTCAAGGCGCGTGGAGCCCTTGATGGACTGCACCTCGTCACTCGGGTGCTCGTCCCGCTTGGCACGCGGCTCACGGACCTTGACGATCGTGCGCTCGGGGTCGCCGTCGACGATCACGGGCTCGCTCTCGCCGGACGAGTCACCGGCGCGACGCCGACGACGACGACGGCGACGGCTGCTGGCGGAGCCGGACCCGCCCTGCTCGTCGCGCTCGTCCTCCTCCGCGTCCTCGTCCACCTGGTCGACGGTGTCCGCGGCGTCCTCGTCGGCCCGCGCGGTCTCCTCGCCGGCGTAGTCGTCGTCACCGGAGTCGGAGTCGGCGGACTCGCCCCGGCGCCTTCGACGGCCACCGCGGCGGCGACGGCGGCGCGAACCGGGGCCCTCCTCGCCGTCGTCGTCGGGGTCGGCGTCGTCGGTGGACTCGGCGGACTCGTAGGCGTCGTCGACGCCCTCCGTCTCCTCCGGCTCCTCGACCACGACGGGCGCGGCGGCCACGGGCTCCTCGTCGCCACCCCGGCGACGGCGCCGGCGGCGCGGCGCGTGCTCCTCGACGACGGTCTCGGCGACCGGAGCGGCCTCGACCTCGTCCTCCGGAGCTTCGAGTTCCTCGATGTCCTCGGCCGCCTCTGCGGCAGCCGCGGCGGCGGCCCGCTCGGCCGTCTGGAACATCGGCTCGGTGAAGACGGGCGCCTGGAACACAGCGACCGCCGGACGCGCGGGACGCCGTCCACCCTCGCTCTCACCGTTCTTGACGGCGGGCGCGGGCGCGGAGAACCCGACAGCCGCCTTACGGGCGACCCGACGACGCCCGCGACGCGGCGCGGCGTCCTCGACGGACTCGATTGGGGGCTCGGCTTCCACCTCGGCCTCGGCGACCTCCGCGACAGCGGCGGGGACCGGAGCCTCCGTGTTCGCAGCCTCGGTCTCGGTCTCGGCGGCGGGCGTGGAGACCCGGCGGGTGGCCCGGCGACGGGCACGTGGAGCAGGCGCGGCCTCCTCCACGACGGCGGGGGCCTCGACGGCCACGCTCTCCTCGTCGCTCTTCTCGCCCTGCTCGCCGCTCTCCTCGGCAGACGGGGCGGATACGGCGGTCTCGGCAGCCTTGGCGGGCGCACCGGCGGGCGCGGACGCGCGCCGGGTGGCCCGACGGCGCGTACGAGGAGCGGGCGCGGCCTCTTCCTCGGCGTTCCCGGCGTGCTGGTCGGTCTCTGCGGCCTTGTCGGCCCCAGCAGGCTTGTCGGCCGCTGCGGCCGGCAGGGCCGGCGTCGTGGTCTCGGCCACGGACGCGGCCTCGGCCCCGGCGACAGGCGGTCCCGCGGGGCGGGACGCCGCGCGGCGCCGACGGCGCGGCGGCAGGGTGTCGCTGGGGGTGTCGTGTGCGGAACCCTCAGTGGGCTCCGAAGCGGATTCGGTCGGTTCGAGCATGCGGGCGGTTCTCCCGTCAGGCTCCCGGGCGCCGCGCACCTGGTCCGGCTTGGGTGCCGGTGACGTCCGCGGCTCGCGCAGTGCGCGGTGCCGCCGTCCGGGGCGCGGGCGCCGCACGGGAGCTCTCTGTGTCCTGTCTCGCCGGTTCCGTACGCCATGTTGCGTACGGCCTGGCGAAAGTCTTGTGGTGGGTGCGCTGCCCGACCCAGGTGGCTCCCGAGTACCAGGGCGACGCTACGACGTGCGTCCCTTCGCGGGACCTTCCTTACGCCGGCGCCTGCGACGCGGCGGCAGTCGGAGTGGCCATGGAGAGGGCCACCGCTGCCTCGCGGTCGGGCGCGAGCGGGTCGGTCACCGTGCCTGTCTCTTCATCGAACAGCCCCTGCGCCAGCCTGGTCACCGCAGCGGGGACCGGCGGCGCCAGGTCGGCCACGGCGCGGAGACCGGACAGGACGTCGTCGGGTCGAACAGCAGGCGTCACGTGCCGAACAACCAGCCGCAGTATCGCACAGGGCTGGTCCGTAGGCCCAGCAAGGGGCGCGGGGCCAGCCGCTCCAGTGGAGCCGACGCTCGCGGCGGGCTGTGGACCGTGCGTCTCAAAACGAGTTTCGACACTCGCCCCAACGCCTGCTTCACATGCTTCGAGACCCTCGACCGCACCTCGCGCGTCGAAGGTTCTCATGCCGTTCTTGGCGAGGCGCTGGACCTCGACGGTCTCGGCGGCGTTGAAGATGTCGACGGCGCGGCGCGCGTCCTCGGGCGCCACACCCTCCAGTCGCAGCTCCCATACGGAAGCCGTGAGCCGGTCGGCGAGCCCGGAGGTCCGGGCCTCGACCGCGTCGACGATGTCGAGCCCGGCGGGCAACGACTCGTCGAGCAGCTCACGCAGCTTGTCGGGATCGCGCGCTTCGGTGAGCGCGATCTCCAGATACTCCGCCTCACTGCCCGTGCCGGTGGGTGCGGCATTGGCGTACGACACCTTCGGATGCGGCGTGAACCCCGCCGAGTAGGCCATCGGCACCTCGGCTCGGCGCAGCGCACGCTCGAAAGCGCGCTGGAAGTCACGGTGGCTGGTGAACCGGAGGCGGCCACGCTTGGTGTAGCGCAGTCGGATGCGCTGCACCGCGAGTGCGGGCGGCGGGCCTTCGGGCTGTCGCTTGCCCAGTGTCCTAGTCCTTCGTGAGTGCGGTCGTACTCCTACCAAGAGTACGTCCGTCGGCGCTTCCTGGTTCCCGCCGGGGCACCGGGACCGCCTGCTGACGCTCCTCGCCCGACTTCCCGAAGAGCATCCGGCGGAAGTCGGCGCGCGCCTGCCGTGCCGAGTCGCGCGCGGCGGCCAGCGCCTGCCGGGTGAAACGGCCCACACTGCGCGCGGCCTCGGCGGCGGGCCGCAGAACGGCGTCCCGCACGACATGCCCGACGGGCGTCAGCACGGTCAGGTACACCCAGCGCACGGGCTCCACGAAGATCCACCGCAGGAGGGTCCCCAGGAACCGTCCGACGGCGAGCGAGACGTGCCCGGCGATCCGCCAGGCATGCCCGAGCGCGGTACCGACCTCGCGCCCGATCACCACGAGAACGCGTCCCACGGGCGTCAGGACCCAGCGCCACAGCGCGAGCGCGGGCAGCACGAGGAGCAGGCGCAGCACCCAGTAGAGAACGAACCCGATCCCGGTGACCCCCATGCTCACCAGCCACGCGACCCCCCGGGCACACCAGGCGATCGCCCTCCCGACCGGCGTCAGAACCCACGCGTAGAGCCACCGCGCGGGTACGACGACCAGATACCGCACGAGCCAGGCGGCGGCGCCGTACACACCGAGCCCGACGGCGGCGATCACCGCCCCGAGCCCTCTGAGCACCCACAGGACCCCGTGCCCCCCAGGCGTGAGCACGCGCGCGTAGAGCCACCCGAGCCCGGCGCCGATCCCCAGGTACACCCACAGCACCCCGTGGCCGAGAGGCGTCAGCACACGCGCGTAAAGCCATCCGAGCCCGGCACCGATCCCCCGGAAAACCCAGGCGACCCCGTGGCCGAGGGGCGTCAGCACATACCGGAAGAGCCACACCAGAGGTACGACCACGAGCACGTTCCCGAGCCACCCGAGCGCCTTGGCGAGGGGCACGACGACGTACCGCCACAGCCCGACGAACGGCCAGACGAGGACGGCCCACGCGACCCAGGCCAGTGCCCGCCCGAGGGGCCGCAGCACGGCGTCGTTGAGGAGACGCCCGCCGGCGACGAGCGCGTCCCACACCATCCGTACCGGCACGACCAGCACGAGCACGACGATGCGCACGGGGAGGCGAATCGCAACGACGAGACACCCCTCGGGCTGCCGCTCGGGCCGCTCGGGCTGCCGTGCCTCGGCGGCCGGTTTCTCCAGATCCATACCGACGTAGACGCACCAACCCCCTGTCCGGATGCGGTGTACCCGAAAAGTGATCAGGACGAGGGACATCGGCCGTAAACCTATGACTTATGTCCTGCCGTCCCGTTGGCCGGCGCCGAACACGGGTGGCTTTCCCCGGGGAGGCACATACGCCCCTCTCGCCTACGCGGCCTAGGGCGACGCGCTTCTACACCTCGTTCGCACTCGCCACGGTGGTCTGCTCCCGCCCGTGACGGCCGCCGGACGGTCCGGGGACCGCGGGGGCGGTCTGACCGACCGCGAACTCGCGGTTGAGGACGGTCTGGCGGCGGATCGGCTCGGGCAGGTCCGGCATGGCCAGCAACCTGTCGCACGCCTCGATCGAGGCAGCGTAGTCGCCCACCCAGTAGGCGGTGATGGAGTACTCGAAGAGCAGACCCCACCGGTACACCCACGACCTGGTGAACAGCAGGTCGTCCGGTTCCGGGGTGCCGACGACGCCCCCGAGGAGGGCGTGCGCGGTGCGGTAGCGGCCCTTCACGCGCAGGCGTGAGGCCAGCTCGTAGCACGCTTCGAGGCGCGAGGGCCGGGCGTCCCAGGCCCGGGAGAACGCGTCCATCGCGCCCGGCCAGTCGTCGCGCCGCGCAGCAGCCGCGCGTCGCGCTCGAACCTGTCGCTCCGGCAGCCGCCGTCGGCATGGTCCTCGATGACGAGAGCGTCCAGGTTCTCCTGGACGTCGGGCCCGTCCGACTCGTCCGTGCACGGGTACTCGTGGGTGACACCTTCGTAGCGCCACGTGCGGTCGCCCCGCATGAGGTTCTTGAAGCGGGTGCTGGGTGCCGGGGGTGTCGTACCGCAGCATGTAGGACGTCGCCGTCAGGAGGGGCAGCGGCGCGTCCTGGCGCATGACGTGGTCGGCGTCGAGGGTGAGGAGATAGTCGGCCTTGCCACGGGCGCGCTGGATGTTGCCGGTCCGGTTGTGCCCGAAGTCGACCCACGGTTCCTCGTGGAGTTCACCCGGGATGCCGTCGAGCGTTGTGCGGATCAGGTCCTGTGTGCCGTCCGTGGAGCCGGTGTCACAGATGATCCAGTGGTCGATGAGGTGCCGTACGGAGCTCAGGCACCGTTCGATCACCTGCGCTTCGTTCTTGACGATCATGCAGAGGCAGAGAGTCTGCTTTTTCACGGCGCCAATGTGACATGTGCCGGATACATCCCGATTCGCGCACGCGGAACGCGTCGCACGGGTAACCCATCCGAACGCACCGATTAGTCCTATACGTGGATAAACGCACGACTCTCCGCCCGTATTGCCGCTCCGCGCATCGCACTCAGGTAAAGCTCGCCCTCGTGTTCGGGACACCCCGAACCGGTCGAGGCAAGAAGGCAAGTCGACGCAAGGAGCACACCGATGAGTCCTGACCACAGGACGCGTTCGCTTCTCGGGCCACTGGCACGGGACAGGTTCAAGAAGGCCGGAATGGTGGCCTCACTCGCACTGGTCCTGGCCGCGAGCGTGGCCGGCCCGGCGACGGCCGCGGCGCGCGGTGTGGGCGACCACACCGCCCGAGCGAGCCACTACAGCGGCGGCGACAAGGACAAGTGCAAGAAGCAGTCTTCCAAGCACCGCACCGCCTCGACCACCCAGGGCGGCAAGGACAAGTGCCAGGGCCCGACCGGTCCGACCGGTCCGACCGGCCCGAAGGGCTCGACCGGCCCCACCGGAGCAACCGGCGCGACGGGCGCGACCGGACCAACGGGCCCCACCGGCCCCATGGGCAACACAGGCCCCATGGGCAACACAGGCGCGACGGGCGCGACGGGCACCCCGGGCCCCTGCTCCGATATCGACGCCTACCGCCCCCAGGGCAACGTCGAGTACCGCGCCGCACTGTCGACCGACGGACGCTTCTACGCGGGCATCCGCGACCTCACGGGCAGCGACGCCAACCCCATGCTGTGGACCGACCTCAGCACCCACACCGGCTACCCCGCGGGCGGCGCGGCGGGCGTACCCTGCGGCGCCTCCGTCGGCGAACACCAGGCGTCAGGGGGTATCCAGTTCGACCTGATCACCACCACGGGCCGGGTCTACGAACTCACCTGCCAGTTCGACGCCAACGGCCCCAACCCGGGAATCCTGGACTGCGGCACCAACGCCGGCAACCCCTGGGTCGAGACGAACAGACGCCCGGCTCCGAGCCAGACCAACGGCGGAACCATCGTCCCCTGACGACCACACGCAAAGGGGCGCCCAAGGGGTCACCGACCCTTCGGACGCCCCTTTGCGGCGTTCACCTCACTACTTCACGGTCAGCGGCAGCAACTTCGCCCCCGTAGGCCCGATTTGGATAGAAGTGTCCATCTGCGGACACACCCCACAGTCGAAGCACGGCGTCCACCGGCAGTCCTCGACCTCTGTCTCGTCGAGGGAGTCCTGCCAGTCCTCCCACAGCCAGTCCTTGTCGAGGCCCGAGTCAAGGTGGTCCCACGGGAGGACCTCCTCGTAGGTGCGTTCACGCGTCGTGTACCAGTCGACGTCGACGCCGAAGTCGGGCAGCGTCTTCTCCGCGCAGGCCATCCAGCGGTCGTACGAGAAGTACTCGCGCCAGCCGTCGAAGCGACCGCCGTCCTCGTACACCGCGCGGATCACCGCGCCGATCCGCCGGTCGCCGCGTGACAGCAGGCCCTCGACGATGCCGGGCTTGCCGTCGTGGTAGCGGAAGCCGATCGAGCGGCCGTACTTCTTGTCGCCGCGGATCTTGTCCCGGAGCTTCGTCAGGCGGGCGTCCGTGTCCTCGGCGGAGAGCTGCGGGGCCCACTGGAACGGGGTGTGCGGCTTGGGCACGAAGCCGCCGATCGAGACCGTGCAGCGGATGTCGTTCTGGCCGGAGACCCTGCGGCCCTCGGCGATCACGTTCATCGCCATGTCGGCGATCTGGAGGACGTCCTCGTCGGTCTCCGTCGGCAGACCGCACATGAAGTACAGCTTCACCTGGCGCCAGCCGTTGCCGTACGCGGTGGAGACGGTCCGGATGAGGTCCTCCTCGGACACCATCTTGTTGATGACCTTGCGCATGCGTTCCGAGCCGCCCTCGGGGGCGAAGGTCAGACCCGAGCGACGGCCGTTGCGCGTCAGCTCGTTGGCGAGGTCCACGTTGAAGGCGTCCACGCGGGTCGACGGGAGCGACAGCCCGATCTTGTCCTCCGTGTAGCGGTCCGCGAGCCCCTTCGCGATGTCGCCGATCTCCGAGTGGTCCGCCGAGGACAGGGACAGGAGGCCGACCTCCTCGAAGCCCGTCGCCTTCAGGCCCTTCTCCACCATCTCGCCGATGCCCGTGATCGACCGCTCGCGCACCGGGCGCGTGATCATGCCGGCCTGGCAGAAGCGGCAGCCGCGCGTGCAGCCGCGGAAGATCTCGACCGACATGCGCTCGTGGACCGTCTCCGCGAGCGGGACCAGCGGCTGCTTGGGGTAGGGCCACTCGTCGAGGTCCATGACCGTGTGCTTGGACACCCGCCACGGGACACCGGACCTGTTGGGTACGACACGGGCGATCCGGCCGTCCGCCAGGTACTCCACGTCGTAGAAGCCGGGGATGTAGACGCTGCCCGTCTTCGCGAGGCGGAGCAGGACCTCCTCGCGACCGCCGGGCCGGCCCTCCGCCTTCCAGGCGCGGATGATCTCCGTCATGTCGAGGACGGCCTGCTCGCCGTCGCCGATAATCGCCGCGTCGATGAAGTCCGCGATCGGCTCGGGGTTGAAGGCCGCGTGGCCGCCGGCCAGCACGATCGGGTCGTCGAGCGTCCGGTCCTTGGACTCCAGCGGGATACCCGCCAGGTCCAGCGCCGTCAGCATGTTCGTGTAGCCCAGCTCGGTGGAGAAGGACAGCCCGAACACGTCGAAGCCCTTCACGGGCCGGTGACCGTCCACGGTGAACTGCGGGACGCCGTGCTCCCGCATCAGCGCCTCCAGGTCCGGCCAGACGCTGTACGTACGCTCGGCGAGGACACCCTCGCGCTCGTTCAGTACCTCGTAGAGGATCATGACGCCCTGGTTGGGCAGCCCGACCTCGTACGCGTCCGGGTACATGAGCGCCCAGCGGACGTCGCAGCTGTCCCAGGGCTTGACCGTGGAGTTCAGCTCACCGCCGACGTACTGGATCGGCTTCTGCACGTGCGGGAGCAGAGCTTCGAGCTGCGGGAAAACCGACTCGACAGGCATCGCGGCGTTACCTTCGTGAGCTGACGGGGATGACCACCAAGCGTAACCCGCCCGGAGGGCTCCCCCGCCCGCGTGAAAACCGGTGCCGAGCCAGGTACTCGGCCAGGTGCTAGATCTCCGTCGAACCCCGAATCGTCCTCCACGTCTCCGGCAGCGTCTCCTCCACCCGCGCGGCCCGGCGCTCCTCTCGCCCGTACAGCAGCCCGTACGTGAAGGTGTCCTCCCCGGCCGCGTGCGCCACGGCGGACAGCTCGCCCAGCGTCGTGCGGACCATGACGCTGTCCTGGTGGTCGCCGAGCAGGCTCTGGAGGGACTTCATGGACTTGGTGAGCGTCCTGGCCGGGCCGCCGAGAGCCGGGGTCGCCGCCTCGGCGGCGTAGCGGGTGCGCTTGGCCTTCTTGCGTGCCTCGTGCAGCCCGAGGTCGCGGTCGGTGCCCGGCGGCTGCCCCATGGCCTCCTCGATCAGCGCGGACACCTTCGCGAAGTCCTTGCGTACGGCCTCGGCGAGTACCTTGTCCGGCTTCTTCGCCGCCGCCTTGAGCACCGGAGGCTCGGCGACCACGGCGTCCAGGGTGTCGAGGAGCGTCAGATAGCGCGGGGAGTCCAGCACGCCGAGCAGTCGGCGGCGGGCTCCTCCGTACTCGGCCTTGGACCAGGCGCCCAGCCGGTCCCGGACGGGGCCGTGGAGGAGGGTGGGGGGCAGTTCGTCGAGGACCGTGCCCAGGTGTTCCGCCAGCACCTCGTGGTCGCGGCCCACGCCGAGCTCGCCTGCGAGCCACTTCAGCTCGTCGCCGATCGGGTCGGTGACCTTCCGGTCGAGGACCGTGCGGAAGGACGTGAACGTGCTGCGCAGACGGCGGGTGGCGACCCGCATGTCGTGCACGGACTCCTCGGTGTCCTGGCGTACGGCCGGGTCGAGGTCGACGATGGCGTCCCGCTGGGCGCGGACGTAGGCCAGGACGTGGTCGCCGGCGGTGACGGGCTCGGCGGGTTCGTCCTTCGGGCGCGGGTGTCCGCCCTTGGTCTCCGCCAGCGCCCGGGCCAGCTTCGACGTGGACTTCGACGGCCGCACGCCCGCCTTGCGCAGGCGCTTCTCCACCTTGTCCAGGAGGGCCGGATTTCCGCCGTCGGCGAGCTCCACCTCGATCTCGGTCCACTGGGCGGTGCCCTCGCCGCCGAACAGCCGTTCCGCCCGTACGGTGTCCACGCCGACCTCGGCGAGTTGCCGGCCGTCTGAGTCGACGAGGTCGCGCAGGTCCCGTGTGGAGCGCAGCCGCACCACGGGCACGAGCTGGCCCTCGCGGATCCGGGCGCGCACCAGGCCCGCCAGTTCGTCGGGGACGGTGTCGGAGAGCGGTACCTGGATCTCGTCCCGCACCCCTGGGGCGACCGGGAGTTTCAGGTGCCAGCCGGCGTCATGGCCGCCGGTGCGGCGGCGCAGCGTGATCGACGCGGCGGCCAGCCGCAGGTCCGAGGTGTCGTAGTAGGTCGCGTCCAGTTCGGCGGTGCCCTTGTCGAGGACGTCCGCGACGACGGCGACGCCGGTCAGGTCGGGCAGCCCGCTGTCGTCGGATTCGTACTTCCGCTCGATTTCCCGCTTTGTGTCCGCCATGAATCGAATCTAGTCACGATTCCGCCTCGATGGCAGTACCCAAAGGGTGTTTATTGGCCATCCAGGACACCTTCACCGTTCCCCTGCACGACACCCGCCGGTCACTTCCGGGGAGCGAGGCACCTGTCGAAATGCGGCTCCGCCGCGTGGGCGCGGCCGGCCCGCAGCCGACACACCGCACCTCCCGCGGAGAGCTACGCCGACATCGGCCGTTGCACCCTGATCGACTGCAACAGCCCCACGGCCACCCACACGGCGAACATCGACGATCCTCCGTACGACACGAAAGGCAGGGGCAGACCGGCGACCGGCATGATCCCCAGGGTCATCCCGATGTTCTCGAACGACTGGAACGCGAACCACGCGATGATCCCGGCGGCGACGATCGTGCCGTACAGCTCGGTCGTCTCGCGGGCGATACGGCAGGCGCGCCACAGGACCACGCCCAGGAGCAGGATGATCAGACCCGCGCCGACGAAGCCGAGCTCCTCCCCCGCGACCGTGAACACGAAGTCGGTCTGCTGCTCAGGTACGAACTGGCCCGTGGTCTGGGAACCGTGGAACAGGCCGGTGCCCGTGAGGCCGCCGGAACCGATCGCGATCCGCGCCTGGTTGGTGTTGTAGCCGACGCCGGACGGGTCGAGTTCGGGGTTGGCGAAGGCGGCGAAGCGATTGATCTGGTACTCGTCCAGGACCCCGAGCTGCCAGATCAGGACCGCGCCGAGGGCGCCCGTGCCGAGCAGGCCGAAGACCCAGCGGTTGGAGGCGCCGGAGGCCAGCAGCACCCCGAGCACGATGATGACCATGACCATGACCGACCCGAGGTCGGGCATCAGCATGACGATCATCATCGGTACGGCGGCCAGGCCCAGCGCCTGGAGCACCGTGCGGTGGTCGGGGTAGGCCTTGTCGCCCGCGTCGACCCGGGCGGCCAGCAGCATCGCCATGCCCAGGATGATCGTGATCTTCACGAACTCCGAGGGCTGGAGCGAGAAGCCGCCGCCGAGCACGATCCACGCGTGGGCGCCGTTGACGGTCGCGCCGAGCGGGGTCAGCACCATGAGGATCAGGAAGACCGAGAGGCCGTACAGGATCGGCACGGCGGTGCGCAGGGTGCGATGGCCGAGCCAGACCGTGCCGATCATCAGGCAGAACCCGATGCCGGTGTTCATGAGGTGCCGGATCAGGAAGTAGTACTGGTCGCCCTGGTTGATCTC
Source organism: Streptomyces lacrimifluminis (assembly GCF_014646095.1). Taxonomy (GTDB): domain Bacteria; phylum Actinomycetota; class Actinomycetes; order Streptomycetales; family Streptomycetaceae; genus Streptomyces; species Streptomyces lacrimifluminis. The sequence continues at coordinate 100,213 of NZ_BMMU01000013.1, forward strand.
GGTGCGGTTGCGGGTCGCCGAGTAGACCAGGATCGCGCCCATGAAGGACAGCGCGAGCGCGGACAGCAGTATCGGCCAGTCCAGCCTGCGGGCCAGCGAGTCGCGGGCCAGCAGACGGGACAGGGACGAGCGTTCGGGGCCGTAGCCGGAGACGGAGAAGGTGTTCGCGCCGGTCATGAGATCGCCCTCCGCCTGCTCTGCGGCCCGCCCGTACTCCGGCTGCTACCGCGCCTGCGACGGGCTCGGTTGGCGCCCGTCCGTTCGGAGGCGACCGTGGCCGGTGGGAGCCCGCCGCCCGCGAGGGCGAGTGTCTCCTCGGTGGCCTCCTTCGGCGGCGCGTACGGCTTGATCTTCGGGGCGTCGATCGAGCCGTCCGACTCGATCTTCGGCAGGCTCTTCTGCGGGGTGGGCAGCAGCGCCTTCCTGTTGTCGATCGTGCCGTCCGGGGAGACGCCGTACAGAGCCTCGTATATCTTGCGGACGGCCGGGCCGGAGGCTCCGGAACCCGTACCACCCTGGGAGATCGTCATGACGATCGTGTAGTCCTTGGTGTACGTCGCGAACCACGAGGTGGTCTGCTTGCCGTAGACCTCGGCCGTACCCGTCTTGGCGTGCATCGGGATCTTGTCCTGCGGCCAGCCGCCGAACCGCCAGGCCGCCGACCCGCGGGTGACGACGCCTTCCAGGGCACCGTCTATGTCCTTCAGGGTCGCCTTGCTGATCGGCAGCTTGCCGTGCGCCTTGGGCGCGATCGCCTGCACGGACTTGCCGTCGGCGCTGACGATCGCCTTGCCGACGGTCGGGTCGTACAGGGTGCCGCCGTTGGAGATCGCGGAGTAGATCGTCGCCATCTGTATCGGCGTGACGAGGATGTCGCCCTGACCGATCGAGTAGTTGACGGAGTCACCGGCGCGCATCAGGTTGCCTTCGAGGCAGTTCTCGTACGCGATCTGCTGGGCGTACGAGCCTCCCTTCTTGCCGTACTTGCACCAGGAGGCCTTGTTGGCCTTCCAGTAGTCCTGCTTCCACTTGCGGTCCGGGACGCGGCCGGCGACCTCGTTCGGCAGGTCGATGCCGGTCACGGCGCCGAGGCCGTACTGGTGGGCGGTGGTGTAGAACCAGTTCTTCGCGTTCTTGTTCGACTTCAGGCCGCCGTCCTTGGCCCATTCCTGGTGGGCGAGACGGTAGAAGACGGTGTCGCAGGAGACCTCGATGGCGCGGCCGAGGTTGATCGGGCCGTACCCCTTGGACTCGTAGTTCTGGAAGACCTGGCCGCCGATCGAGTACGAGCTGGAGCAGTCGTAACGCCCGTCGAAGTCGTAGCCCGCGTTGACGGCGGCCGAGGTGGAGATGACCTTGAAGATCGAGCCGGGGGCCGCCTGGCCCTGGATCGCCCGGTTGAGCAGCGGGTAGTTGGAGTTCTTCCCGGTCAGCTTGGTGTAGTCCTTGGCGGAGATGCCGCCGACCCAGGCGTTCGGGTCGTACGTCGGGTTCGACGCCATGGCGACGACCCGGCCCGTCCTGGACTCCATGACGACGACCGCGCCCGCGTCGGCCTTGTAGTTCTCGCTGGTGTTGTCGTCGTACTCGTCGCGGGCCTTCTTCATCGCGTCGTTCAGCTCGTACTCGGCGACCCGCTGGACCCGGGCGTCGATGCTGGTGACGAGGTTGGAGCCGGACTGGGCGGGGTCCGCCTCGGCGGTGCCGATGACGCGGCCGAGGTTGTCGACCTCGTAGCGGGTGACGCCGGCCTTGCCGCGCAGCTCCCTGTCATACTCCCGTTCGAGACCGGAGCGGCCGACCTGGTCGGAGCGGAGGTAGGGCGAGTCGGTGTCCTGCGCCTTGGTGATCTCCTCGTCGGTGACCGGGGAGAGGTAGCCGAGGACCTGGGCGGTGTTGGACCCGCCGGGGCCCGCGTAACGGCGCACGGCCTCGGGCTCGGCGGTGATGCCGGGGAAGTCCTCGGAGCGCTCGCGGATCTGGAGGGCCTGGCGGGCGGTGGCCTCGTCGGTGATGGGGATCGGCTGGTACGGCGAGCCGTTCCAGCAGGGCTGCGGCGTCTTGGCGTCGCACAGCCGGACCTTGTCCTTGACGTCCTTGGGCTTCATGCCCAGGACCCCGGCGAGCTTGGTGAGGACGGCGTCACCGTCGTCCCTCATCTTCAGCAGCTCGGTGCGGGAGGCGGAGACGACGAGGCGCGTCTCGTTGTCCGCGATCGGCACCCCGCGCGCGTCGAGGATCGACCCGCGTACGGCGGGCTGCACGACCTGCTGCACATGGTTGCCGGACGCCTCCTTGGCGTAGGCGTCCCCCTCCCGGATCTGGAGGTACCACAGACGGGCCCCGAGGGTGCCGAGGAGGGAGAGGACGAGGATCTGGATGACGACGAGGCGGATCTGGACGCGTGGCGTCCGGCCGGTCTCGGGAATGTTGGTCACTGGTGCTGCCTCCGCCTCTCAGTTCGCGTGCGGGACACGGACGTACGAGGCATACGAGTACACGGTCGAGCTGTGAGTGTGGGCAGGGGCGTCGGTGTCGGAGTTCGGCCGGCGGGCGGTCACAGGCGCTTGACCCCCTTGATGCGGCCGGCGCGAGCCGCCTTCGAGCGGACCGCCTTCATCTTCAGGCCGCCACGCTGGCTGCCGATACGCAGGCCGGTGCCGGAGGAGAGCCAGCCCGAGGCGATGTCGGCCTTCTTGGCCGAGGAGTTGGCCTCGGCGAGCGGGTCGTTCTCCGCTCTGCGGGCCAGGAACATGATGCCGGGGACCACGAACGGCGCGAGCAGCAGGTCGTACAGCGCGGCCGTGAACAGCAGGCTGCCGAGGCCGACATGGCGGGCGGCGGTGTCGCCGACGAGGGCGCCGACACCGGCGTACAGCAGGGTCGTGCCGACGGCGGCGGCGACCACGACGACCATCGGGCCGGTGGCCGACTTGAGCCGGCCGTTCTCGGGTTTGACGAGACCGGCCAGATAGCCGATGAGGCACAGCACCAGGGCGTAGCGGCCGGCCGCGTGGTCGGCGGGCGGGGCGAGATCGGCGAGGAGTCCGGCGCCGAAACCGACGAGGGCGCCGCCGACATGGCCGTACACCAGGGCGAGGCCGAGGACGGTCAGCAGCAGCAGGTCGGGGACGGCGCCCGGGAGATGGAGGCGGGCGAGGACGCTCACCTGGATCACCATGGCGACGACCACCAGGGTGGCGGAGAGGAGCATCCGGTTGAAACGCATGGGAGAGTTCAGCTCCTACTGCTCTTGCTGGAACTGGCCGTCGGCCTCTGACGCGGACGGTGTCACCGTCACGGTGACCGTCGGCGTGGGGATCGGCCTCGGCCTGGCCGGGAGGACGGTGTCGCGCGGGTCGGTGCGCGGGGCCTCGACGACGACACCGACGATGTCGAGCTTGGTGAAGCCGACGAACGGCGTGACGTAGATCGTGCGGGTCAGGTCGCCGCCCGAGGGGTCGACCCGGGACACGAACCCGACGGGCACGCCGGGCACGAACGGCTTGTCGGCCTGCGAGCCGAAGGTGACGAGCCGGTCGCCCTTCTGCACCTTGGCCTTGCCGTTGAGGAGCTGGACGCGCAGCGGCCGGTCGCCCTGCCCGGAGGCGAAGCCGAGTTCGTCGCTGCCCTCCATCCGCGTGCCGACGGTGAAGTCCGGGTCGTTGGCGAGCAGCACGGTCGAGGTGCCGGGGCCGACGGTGGTGACGCGGCCGACGAGTCCGTCGCCGTTCAGCACGGTCATGTCGCGCTTGACGCCGTCGCCCGCGCCGATGTCGATGGTGACCGTCCAGGAGAAGCCCTGGGCCGCTCCTATGGCGATGACCTCGGCGCCCTTGATGCCGTACTGCCCGGCGCCGGCCGACTTGAGCATCTTGTCGAGCTGGCCGAGGCGGCTGCGGTTGCGGTCGTCGCTGCCGAGACGGGCCTTGAGCGCCGCGTTCTCCTTCTCCAGCGTGGCGAGCCGGTCGTGCCGGTCACCGGAGTCGCGTACGGCCGAGACCGCGTCGCCGACGGGGTCGACCACGGTGGCCACCCCGTCCTCGACCGGCCCGAAGACGGCTGCCGCGGCCTGCCGGGCACCGTCGACCGGTGAGTCCTCACCGCCGCGGATGTCCACCGTGATCAGCGCGAACGCGATGGCGATCAGCAGCACCAGGAGCAGCCGGCTCTCTCGTGTGTCCCTCACGTGCGGCGGCGTGCCTTCCTCAATAGAGTTTTTTTGGGGCAAAGGGGTTGGGGCAGAAAGTTGGGCAGAAGAGTTGTTCGGGGGAGCTTATGCCTCTATACCAACGATCCGCCGTACGAGAGGAGATCATCTCGTACGGCGGAATCGAAGAGTTACGTCATCTGCGCGGCTGCGCGTCCAGCACCTGCTGGAGCGCCTCGAACTCCTCCACGCACTTCCCGGAGCCGAGCGCCACGCTGTCCAGCGGGTCCTCGGCGATGTGGATGGGCATACCGGTCTCACGGCGCAGCCGTTCGTCGAGTCCGCGGAGCAGGGCCCCGCCACCGGTCAGAACGATTCCGCGGTCCATGATGTCGCCGGACAGCTCGGGCGGGCACTTGTCGAGGGTGGTCTTCACGGCGTCGACGATCGCGTTGACCGGTTCTTCGATGGCCTTGCGCACTTCGGCCGCGGAGATCACGACGGTCTTGGGCAGCCCGGAGACAAGGTCCCGGCCACGGATTTCGGTGTGTTCGTCGTTGTCGAGGTCGTACGCCGAACCGATCGTGATCTTGATCTGTTCGGCAGTCCGCTCACCCAGCAGGAGCGAGTACTCCTTCTTGATGTGCTGGATGATCGAGCTGTCCAGTTCGTCACCCGCGACGCGGATGGACTGGGCGGTGACGATGCCGCCGAGGGAGATGACCGCGACCTCCGTGGTGCCGCCGCCGATGTCCACCACCATGTTGCCCGTGGCCTCGTGGACCGGCAGGCCGGAGCCGATGGCCGCGGCCATGGGCTCCTCGATGATGTGCACCTGACGCGCACCGGCCTGGGACGAGGCCTCGATGACGGCGCGGCGCTCGACACCCGTGATGCCCGAGGGCACACAGACGACGACACGGGGACGGGCGAGATACCGCCGCTTGTGAATCTTCAGAATGAAGTAGCGGAGCATCCGCTCGGTGATCTCGAAGTCGGCGATGACACCGTCCTTGAGCGGGCGCACGGCAACGATGTTGCCGGGCGTCCGACCGATCATCTTCTTCGCTTCCGATCCGACCGCGAGAATGCCACCGGTGTTGGTGTTGATCGCGACGACGGACGGCTCGTTGAGGACGATCCCGCGACCCCTGACGTACACCAGCGTGTTGGCCGTCCCGAGGTCGATTGCCATGTCGCGGCCGATGAACGACATTGAGTTCCCCATCAGGATTCGTCTGGCCTTCCCAAGTGAAGCGCGTGATGGCTCTGTTTCGGGGCGGCGAAGTGGGTGCGGTGGCGTACAGGCTTGCCAGGCTTACATCGTAGTCGCGCCTGCACGAACACCACGCGAGGGTCTTCGCCATTGTCAGCACGCGATGTGCCGCCTCGCTTCTGGAGACGGGCGTTCGGGGGTAGGCGTTCCCCCGATCGGCACGCATATGCCGGAGGACGGCCGGTTTTCGACGGCCGTCCCAGGTCAGGCATCCGAGTGAGGTGACGGTTCCTCAGGAAACGCGCGAACAGAAACTGCCCAAGAAGTTCACCGGCCGTACGCCGATGCCCCGGACGGGTCAGCCGCGGCCGGGGAAGAAGATCTTCAGCTCGCGTTCGGCCGACTCCTCGGAGTCGGAGGCGTGGATGAGGTTCTCGCGCACGATCACGCCGTAGTCACCGCGGATGGAACCGGGGGCCGCGGCGATGGGGTCGGTGGGTCCGGCGAGCGCCCGCACACCCTCGATGACCCGGTCGCCCTCGACGACGAGCGCGACGACGGGGCCGGAAGCCATGAACTCGACGAGCGGCTCGTAGAAGACCTTGCCCTTGTGCTCGCCGTAGTGCTGCTCCAGCGTGTCCTGGTCCAGCGTCCGCAGCTCCAGCGCGGTGATCCGCCAGCCGGCCTTGCGCTCGATCCGGCCGATGATCTCGCCGGTCAGGCCGCGACGGACGGCGTCGGGCTTGAGGAGGACGAGGGTGCGCTGAGTCACGAGGGTGGCTCCATTCGGGTCACGTGTGTGCGGTGGTCAGAGGCTACAGGGCCGGTCCGAGCGCGTGTCACGCAGCGTCAGGACTGGTACCGGTCGACTGGGTCTGCGCGGCGAAACGCGCCTTCGCCTCGTCGATCTTCCGCCCGTAGTGCACGGACGCCCACCACAGCGCGGCGAACATCGCGCCCATGAAGAACATCGTCGGCACGATGAAGCCGGACGCGATGAGCGCGATCTGCAGGGCCCAGCCGAGCTGCACCCCGCCGGGCCGGGTGATCACACCGCAGAGCAGCACGCACAGCAGCATGGCGATGCCGCTGACCGTCCACACGGTCGACATGGACAGGTCGGGATCCTTCATGGCGACGAGACCGGCGAAGCCGATCAGGAACACCTCGCCGATCAGGGTCGAAGCACAGAGCGTACGCATGGAAGGTCAGCCCCTCCCCAGGAGCAGTCGGGCCTCGCCGACGGTGATGACGGAGCCGGTGACGAGGACACCGCCGCCCGTGAACTCCCCGTCCTCCTCGGCGAGGGTGATGGCGGCCTCCAGGGCGTCGTCGAGACGCGGCTCGACCTGGACCCGGTCGTCGCCGAAGATCTCGACGGCGATGGCGGCCAGTTCGTCGGCGTCCATCGCGCGATGGCTGGAGTTCTGCGTGATCACGACCTCGGCGAAGATCGGCTCGAACGCTTCGAGCACCCCGCGCACGTTCTTGTCCCCGCTCGCCCCGACCACGCCGATGAGCCGGCTGAAGTCGAAGGCCTCGCCCACGGCCTCGGCCGTGGCCCGCGCGCCCGCCGGATTGTGCGCGGCGTCGAGCACGACGGTGGGAGAGCGCCGGACGACCTCCAGCCGCCCCGGGGACGTCACCGCGGCGAACGCCTTGCGCACGGTGTCGATGTCGAGCGGCTCGGGCCGCTGGGTGCCGACGCCGAAGAACGCCTCGACGGCGGCGAGGGCGACGGCCGCGTTGTGGGCCTGGTAGGCGCCGTGCAGTGGGAGGAAGATCTCCTCGTACTCCCCGCCGAGCCCGCGCAGCGTCAGCATCTGACCGCCGACGGCGACCTGTCGGCCGACGACCCCGAACTCCAGCCCTTCCCTGGCCACCGTGGCATCCACCTCGACGGCCTTCTTCAGCAGCACCTGGGCCGCGTCGACCGGCTGCTGGGCGAGGATGACGGTCGCGTCCTGCTTGATGACGCCGCCCTTCTCGACGGCGATCTCACCGGGCGTCCCGCCCAGCCGGTCGGTGTGATCGAGATCGATGGGCGTCACGACGGCCACATCGGCGTCGATGACGTTGGTGGCGTCCCAGCTGCCCCCCATCCCGACCTCGACGACGGCCACATCGACGGGGGCGTCGGCGAAGGCGGCGTACGCCATGCCGGTCAGCACCTCGAAGAAGGAGAGCCGGAACTCCTGCTGGGCGTCGACCATCTCGACGTACGCCTTGATGTCGTCGTACGTCTCCACGAACCGCTCGGCGGAGATCGGCGCACCGTCGAGAGTGATCCGCTCGGTGATCGACTGGACGTGCGGCGAGGTGTACCGCCCGGTGCGCAGGTCGAAGGCGCCGAGGAGGGTCTCGATCATGCGGGCGGTGGAGGTCTTGCCGTTGGTGCCGGTGATGTGGATCGAGGGGTACGCGCGCTGCGGCTCCCCCAGCACGTCCATCAGCGCGGCGATACGGCTGACGGACGGCTCCAGCTTGGTCTCACCCCAGCGCGTGGCGAGGTCCGCCTCCACCGCGCGCAGCGCCTTGTCGACCTCGGGGTCCCGGGGCCGGCCGGGCACGTCCGCGACCGCGGCTCCGCCTGCGGCGCGGAGGGTGCGGCTGCCGGCCTCGATGACCGCGAGGTCGGGGTCGCGGTCGGTCTCGGCGTCGATGATCTCGTCGAAGGGGTCGGTGTCGCTCACGGGGGCCAGTCTACGGACGGCCACTGACAGCGTCGTGCCCAGCCCGCGGAGTGGGTGGATGCGTTTGTGGGCCGGGTGCGGGTGCGATGTGGCTGGTCGCGCAGTTCCCCGCGCCCCTAGGTAGGTGAGGCCCCCCGGCGCCTTCAAGCTCCGGGGGCCCTCACCGCCGTACGACCGTCAGCTACGCCGACGGCATCCCGTCCAGCTGGGCCTGGATACGGGCGATGTCCTCGTCCGCCTTGGTGAGGCGGCCCCGGATCTTGTCCACGACGTTGTCCGGGGCCTTCGCCAGGAACGCCTCGTTGCCGAGCTTGGCCGTCGCCTGGGCCTTCTCCTTCTCGGCTGCGGCGAGATCCTTGGCCAGGCGCTTGCGCTCCGCCGCGACGTCGATCGTGCCGGAGAGGTCGAGGGCGACCGTGGCGCCGGCGACCGGGAGGGTCGCGGTGGCGCTGAAGCCCTCCTCCTCCGGCTGGAGGCGCAGCAGCTGGCGGATGGCCGCCTCGTGCGCGGCCAGCGCGGTGCCGTCGAGGGTGAGGCGGGCGGGGACCTTCTGGCCGTCCTGCAGGCCCTGCTCCTTACGGAAGCGGCGGACCTCGGTGACGACGGCCTGGACCGTGCGGATCTCGGCCTCGGCCGCCTCGTCACGGAAGCCACTGTCCTTCGGCCACTCGGCGATGACGAGGGACTCGCGGCCGGTCAGCGTGGTCCACAGCGTCTCGGTGACGAAGGGGACGACCGGGTGGAGCAGCCGCAGCATGACGTCGATGACCTCGCCGAGGACCCGGCCGGAGACCTTCGCCTGGTCGCCGCCCGCGAAGAAGGTCGTCTTCGACAGCTCCACGTACCAGTCGAAGACCTCGTCCCACGCGAAGTGGTAGAGCGCGTCGCTGAGCTTCGCGAACTGGAAGTCGTCGTAGTACGCGTCGACCTGCGCGACCGTCTTGTTCAGGCGGGAGAGGATCCAGCGGTCGGTCGCGGTCAGCTGCTCGGCGGCCGGGAGCTCGCCCTCGATGGTGGCGCCGTTCATCAGCGCGAAGCGCGTGGCGTTCCAGATCTTGTTGGCGAACTTGCTGGACGCCTGGACCCAGTCCTCGCCGATCGGGACGTCGGTGCCGGGGTTGGCGCCCTTGGCCAGGGTGAAGCGGACGGCGTCGGAGCCGTACTTGTCCATCCAGTCCAGCGGGTCGACGACGTTGCCGAAGGACTTCGACATCTTCTTGCCGCGCTCGTCGCGGACCAGGCCGGTCAGCGCGATGGTCTTGAACGGGGCCTCGCCGTCCATGGCGTACAGGCCGAACATCATCATCCGGGCGACCCAGAAGAAGATGATGTCGTGGCCGGTCAGCAGGACGTCCGTCGAGTAGAACTTCTCCAGGTCCGGGGTCTGTTCGGGCCAGCCGAGGGTGGAGAAGGGCCACAGGCCGGAGGAGAACCAGGTGTCGAGGACGTCGGTGTCCTGGGTCCAGCCCTCGCCGGCCGGCGTCTCGTCGTCGGGTCCGACGCAGACGACCTCACCGTCCGGGCCGTACCAGACCGGGATGCGGTGGCCCCACCACAACTGGCGCGAGATGCACCAGTCGTTGAGGTTGTCGACCCAGTCGAAGTAGCGCTTGGACATCTCCTCGGGGTGGATCGAGACCCGGCCGTCGCGGACCGCGTCACCGGCGGCCTTGGCCAGCGTCTCGACCTTGACCCACCACTGGAGGGACAGGCGCGGCTCGACGGTGGTGGAGCAGCGCGAGCAGTGCCCGACGGAGTGCGTGTACGGGCGCTTCTCGGCGACGATCCGGCCCTGTCCGCGCAGGGCGCCGACGACGGCGGAGCGGGCCTCGAAGCGGTCCAGGCCGAGGAAGGGACCGTGGACGGTGATGACCCCGTGCTCGTCCATGATCGTCATGTTGGGCAGGTTGTGGCGCTGCCCGATGGCGAAGTCGTTCGGGTCGTGGGCCGGGGTCACCTTGACGGCACCGGTGCCGAACTCCGGGTCGACATGCGCGTCGGCGACGACCGGAATGGAACGGTCCGTCAGCGGCAGCTTGATCTGCCTGCCGACGAGGTGCCGGTAACGCTCGTCGTCGGGGTGGACGGCGACGGCGGTGTCACCGAGCATCGTCTCGGCGCGCGTGGTGGCGACGACCAGACTGTCCTCGCCCTCGCCGTACCTGATCGAAACGAGCTCGCCCGCGTCCTCCTGGTAGTCCACCTCGATGTCGGAGATCGCCGTCAGACAGCGCGGACACCAGTTGATGATGCGCTCGGCACGGTAGATGAGGCCGTCGTCGAAGAGCTTCTTGAAGATCGTCTGGACGGCCTTGGACAGCCCCTCGTCCATCGTGAAGCGCTCGCGCGACCAGTCGACGCCGTCGCCGAGGCGCCGCATCTGGCCCAGGATCCGGCCGCCGTACTCCTCCTTCCACTGCCACACCCGCTCGACGAACTCCTCGCGCCCGAGGTCGTGCCGCGACTTGCCCTCCTCGGCAAGCTGCTGCTCGACCTTGTTCTGCGTGGCGATGCCGGCGTGGTCCATGCCGGGGAGCCAGAGCGACTCGTAGCCCTGCATGCGCTTGCGGCGGGTGAGGGCGTCCATGAGCGTGTGCTGGAAGGCGTGGCCCAGGTGGAGGGAGCCCGTGACGTTCGGCGGCGGGATGACGATGGTGTACGGCGGCTTCTCGCTCTTCGCGTCGGCGGCGAAGTAACCCCGTTCCACCCAGCGCTCGTACAGCTTCCCCTCTACCTCGGCCGGCGCGTACTGGGTCGGCAGTTCGGTGATGGGCGCTGTTGGCTGCTGCTGAGCGTTCTCGGTCACCCGGCCAGTTTAGAGGCGTCACCACCGTGTCCCGAAACACGTTTCTTTCGTAACGGTGGGACACCCGGCGCAACTCGGGCGTCCGGCCTGCGCGAGGATGTCAGGAACACATAAGCATCTGGAGGGGAACCCAGAAATGAGCCACAACCAGCCGGGTCCGTACGGCGGACCGCCGCAGCAGCCCGGACCGTACGGGCAGCCGGCCCAGCCGGGCCCCTACGGTCAGCCGCCGCAGGCGCCCCAGGGCCCTCCGACCGCTCCCCAGCCCGGCTACGGCTACCCCCAGCAGGCGCCTCCGCAGCCGGGCTACGGCTATCCGCAGCAGGCTCCCCCGCAGCAGCCCGGTTACGGCTATCCGCAGCAGCCCGACGCGTACGGCCAGCAGCCGCCGTACGGCCAGGCCCCGTACGGGGTTCCGCAGCCGCCGGCGCCGGGCGGCGGCAAGAAGAAGACGGGGATGGTCCTCGGTGCGGTGGCGGTCGTGGCCGCGATCGCCGTGGGGGCGTACTTCGTGCTGAGCGGCGGCAATTCGGGCGGTGGCTCCGACATCGCCGACGACGGCGCGCACAAACTGACGACGCCGGCGACCGTGCTCGACGGCGCGTACAAGAAGAGCGGGAACTCCGAGACCGGCGGGATGAGCGCCGACGAGATCAAGGACGCCGAGTCCTGGGGGGTGCAGAACCCCAAGGACGTCAGCGCCATGTACACCTCGGGCGAGAGTCTCACCGCCAAGAGCGTGTTGTTCTCCGGCGTGTACGGCACCATCGACGACCCGGAGAAGGTCGTCGACGCGATGTTCGCCCAGATGAAGACGGAGTCGGCGAAGAGCACGTCCTCCGGCGACGGCAAACTCGTCGGCAGCCCGCAGGAGGTCACGCCGGCCGGCTTCGACAACGGCATCATGAAGTGCCAGGAGATCGAGAGCACCCAGTCCGGCAAGACGACGAAGATGCCGTTCTGCATCTGGGGCGACCACAGCACGCTCAGCTACGTCCTGTCGTACGACCTCGCCGCCATGGCCACGGGCAAGTCCTCCACTGTGGCGGAGGCGGCCGATCTCGCCGCCAAGTTCCGCCAGGACGTGCGCGTCAAGGCCTGAACGCCTCAACGGCAACCTCAACTGCGGAGGGGCCCCGGTCTGTTGACCGGGGCCCCTCCGCAGTTGTCGTAATTCCCTTGTCCTGCCCCGCCGTTACGCCGTCTTCTGCTCGCCCGGGCCGCGTCCGCGCGCGTCCCTCGGGATCAGGGTCGGGTTCACGTTCTTCAGGACGACGTCCACCGTGATGACGACGCGGGCCACGTCCTTGCGGGACGGGACCTCGTACATCACCGCCTGGAGGACCTCCTCCATGATGGCGCGCAGGCCGCGGGCGCCGGTCTGGCGCAGGATCGCCTGGTCGGCGATGGCCTCCAGGGCCTCGCGCTCGAAGTCCAGCTCCACGCCGTCGAGTTCGAAGAGGCGCTGGTACTGCTTGACGAGGGCGTTGCGCGGCTCCACCAGGATCTGGAGGAGTGCCTCGCGGTCGAGGTTGTGGACCGACGTGATGACCGGGAGGCGGCCGATGAACTCGGGAATCATGCCGAACTTCACCAGGTCCTCGGGCATGACGTCCTCGAAGCGGTCCTTCGCCTCCAGCTCCTTCTTGGAACGGATCGTGGCGCCGAAGCCGATGCCCTTGGCGCCCGCGCGGGACTCGACCAGCTTCTCCAGACCGGCGAAGGCACCGCCCACGATGAACAGGACGTTCGTCGTGTCGATCTGGATGAACTCCTGGTGCGGGTGCTTGCGTCCGCCCTGCGGCGGGACGGAGGCCGTCGTGCCTTCGAGGATCTTCAGCAGGGCCTGCTGGACACCCTCGCCGGACACGTCACGCGTGATCGACGGGTTCTCACTCTTCCGCGCGACCTTGTCGATCTCGTCGATGTAGATGATTCCGGTTTCGGCCTTCTTGACGTCGTAGTCCGCCGCCTGGATCAGCTTCAACAGGATGTTCTCGACGTCCTCGCCGACATACCCCGCCTCCGTCAGCGCCGTCGCGTCGGCGATGGCGAACGGGACGTTCAGCATGCGCGCCAGTGTCTGCGCGAGGAGGGTCTTGCCGGAGCCCGTGGGGCCCAGCAGGAGGATGTTCGACTTCGCCAACTCGATGGCGTCGTCACGGCCTTGACCGGTGCTGTTCTCCCCGGCCTGGACCCGCTTGTAGTGGTTGTACACCGCGACGGACAGGGCCTTCTTGGCCGACTCCTGCCCGACTACGTACCCCTCGAGGAACTCGTAGATCTCGCGAGGCTTGGGGAGTTCCTCCCACCTGACCTCGCTCGTCTCCGCGAGTTCTTCCTCGATGATCTCGTTGCAGAGATCGATGCACTCGTCGCAGATGTACACACCGGGGCCTGCGATGAGCTTCTTGACCTGCTTCTGGCTCTTGCCACAGAACGAGCACTTGAGCAGATCGCCGCCGTCACCGATGCGTGCCACGGTGTGCTTCCCCTTCGCCTGGGAGACGCCTAGGTCCAGCGACTCCTGGTGCTGCCTTATGTCCGACGGTACCTTGCCGGGCCCCTCGTTCGGGCCCCCCTTGGCGCGGTTCACTTTGACGTGCTCCGAGTCAAGCCGTGCCAAGGGGCGGCAGACGCTACAGCTTCTGCGTCCACCAGTACGTCAGCGGACGCTGGCGTTGTTCATTTTCCGGGTGGAAATGATCTGGTCGATCAGGCCGTACGACAGCGCGTCCTCGGCCGTGAGGATCTTGTCGCGCTCGATGTCCTCGCGGATCTTCTCGATCGGCGTGGTGGAGTGCCTGGCCAGCATGTCCTCCAGCTGGGCACGCATGCGGAGGATCTCGTTGGCCGCGATCTCCAGGTCGGAGACCTGCCCGCGGCCGGTCTCGCTGTACGGCTGGTGGATCAGCACGCGCGCGTTGGGCAGCGCCATGCGCTTGCCCGGCGTACCGGCCGCGAGAAGGATCGCGGCGGCGGAGGCCGCCTGGCCCATGCAGACCGTCTGGACGTCCGGCTTCACGAACTGCATCGTGTCGTAAATGGCCGTGAGAGCCGTGAACGAGCCACCGGGGCTGTTGATGTAGACCGAGATGTCCCGGTCGGGGTCCATCGACTCCAGGCACAGCAGCTGCGCCATGACGTCGTTGGCGGAGGCGTCGTCGATCTGTACGCCGAGGAAGATCACGCGCTCCTCGAAGAGCTTCGCGTACGGGTCGTACTCACGCACGCCCTGCGAGGTGCGCTCGACGAAGCGCGGGATGACGTAGCGGGATTCGGCGGTGGGGCCGGTGTACTCCGCCTGGGCGGCCTGGGCGGCCCTCGTACGGTCGTAGAGGCCGCTGCCGGGGAAGTCGTTCACGGTGTCTCCTGAAAGGGGCTTAGGCGGGGGCTGGAGGGCGTCGGGGCGCTTACGCCGCGGTGCCGCCGCCGCCCGGGATGCCTGCGGCCGTGGCGATGACATCGTCGATGAGGCCGTACGCCTTGGCCTCCTCGGGGTCGAACCAGCGGTCGCGGTCCGAGTCCCGGGTGATCTGCTCCATGGTCTGGCCCGTGTGCTGCGCCGTGAGCTCGGCCATACGCTTCTTGGTGTGCAGCAGCCGCTCGGCGTGGATCTTGATGTCCGACGCCGAACCCGCGAGGCCCGCGGAGGGCTGGTGGATCAGGATCTCGGCGTTCGGCAGGGCGAAGCGCTTGCCGGGCGTACCCGCGCTGAGCAGGAACTGGCCCATGGAAGCGGCGAGGCCCATGGCGATGGTCATCACGTCGTTCTTGATGAACTGCATGGTGTCGTAGATCGCCATGCCGGCCGTGATCGAACCGCCCGGGCTGTTGATGTAGAGGTTGATGTCCTTGTCCGGGTCAGCGGCGGCGAGGAGCAGCAGCTGCGCGGTGATCTTGTTCGCGATGTCGTCGTCGACCGGCTGGCCGAGGAAGATGATCCGCTCGTTGAGCAGCCGGTTGTAGACCTGGTCGCCGAGGCCACCGCCGATGGAAGGCTCGCCGGCGGCGGAAGGCATCAGATTCGTCACGTCGTATCCACCTGCTCGTATTACGACGGCGCCGGGCCGTCTCACGTGTTCTGCCGGGGCGTGGGGCCGTCCGGCCGTTGTCCGGGGACTCCCCTGCCCTCGTACTCATGGACCCTAACGCGCGGGTCCCTCCGGGGAATCCCGGGAAGGGAACTGTTCGCTGTGAGCGCATGTGCTCCGCTGGGTTGAGCAGGGTTTCCGGCGGGGGTCGGCCGTGTCGTGGCCGGGGTTCGGGTGGGCGTCGCGGGGCTGTGCCCCGGGCCCCCTGGTGCGTCTCGCCGTGGCTCCGCCGGGGAGTGGTCGGGTACGGGCCCGTGGGGGCTTGTCGCGCAGTTCCCCGCGCCCCTTCAGGGCGCGAGAAGGCCCCCGGGGACCGAAGTCCCCGGGGGCCTGTTCTACGTGCTCTTCAGAGGTGCCGTGGCTTTCAGGCCTCGGGCTTCTCCTCGGCGGACTCGGCCTCGGCGGCCGGGGTCTCCTCGGAGGTGGCCTCCGTGGTCTCGTCCTCTTCCTCGTCGTCGAGGTCGATGATCTCGCCGTTGGTGTCCTTGACCGTGGCGGCCTCGACGACGACCGCGAGGGCCTTGCCGCGGGCGACCTCGCCGACCAGCATCGGGACCTGGCCACCCTCGACGACCGCCTGGGCGAACTGGTCGGGGGACATGCCGGAGGAGGCGGCGCGCCGCATGAGGTGCTCGGTGAGCTCCTCCTGGTTGACGTTCAGCTTCTCCTTGTTGACCAGCTCGTCGAGGACGAACTGGGTCTTGATGCCCTTGACCGCGGCTTCCCTGGTCTCGGTGTCGAACTCCTCGACCGTCTTGCCCTGGATCTCGAGGTACTTCTCGAGGTCGAGGCCCATCTGGCCGAGCTGGTGGTGCTCCAGGTTGTGCTTGCGGGTGTTGATCTCGTCCTCGAGGAGCTTCTCGGGGACGGGCACCTCGACGAGCTCAAGCAGCTTCTCCAGGACGCGCTCCTGGGCCTGCGTGGCCTGGTCGTACTGCTTCATGTTCTCGAGGCGCTTGCGGCTGTCCGCGCGCAGCTCCTCCAGGGTGTCGAACTCGGAGGCGAGCTGGGCGAACTCGTCGTCCAGGGCCGGGAGTTCGCGGGCGGCGACCTGGGTGACCTTGACGGTGACCTCGGCCTCCTTGCCGGCCGCAGAGCCACCCTTGAGCTCGGAGGTGAAGGTGGCCTCGCCACCGGCCTCCACGCCCGTCACAGCGGCGTCGACGCCTTCCAGCAGCTCGCCGGAGCCGATGGTGTAGGAGACGCCGCTCGCGACGCCGTCCTCCAGCACCTCGCCGTCGACCTTGGCCTCCAGGTCCAGCGTCACGACATCGCCGTCCTCGGCGGCACGCTCGACCGGGGAGGTGGCGGCGAAGCGCTCACGGAGCTGCTCGACCGACTTGTCGATGTCCTCTTCGGTGACCTCGATCGCGTCGACCTCGACCTCGATGCCGGAGTAGTCCGGGATCTCGATGGTCGGGCGGACGTCGACCTCGGCGGTGAAGTTCAGCGTCTCGCCGTCCTTCAGCTCCGTGATGTCGACCTCGGGCTGGCCCAGGACGTTGAGCTCGGCCTCGTTGACCGCCTCGGTGTAGAACTTCGGGAGCGCGTCGTTGACCGCCTCCTCCAGAACCGCACCGCGGCCGAACCGCTGGTCGATGATGCGGGCCGGGATCTTGCCCTTCCGGAAGCCCTTCACCGTGACCTGCTGGTTGATCTTCTTGTACGCCGCGTCGAGGCTGTCCTTGAGCTCCTCGAAGGGCACCTCGATGCTGAGCCGAACCCGGGTCGGGTTCAGGGTCTCCACGGCGCTCTTCACGGTTCGGTCTCCTTGGGGGCTGACTTCTTGGGGTTCTGCTGAGGGGGTTCTGCTGATTGTCCTGTTGCCGGACGCGGCGGAGCCTCAGCGGATTCGCGGCCCTTGAGGGACGTAAACAACGCAGACACACGGGCGCGCAGTTTGCATACTAGCCGCAGGCGGTACACGCCCCAAAAGGTGATCTTGAAGATGATCCTGCCGATGGTCCGGCACGATGGTCGGGGTGGCGGGATTTGAACCCACGGCCTTCCGCTCCCAAAGCGGACGCGCTACCAAGCTGCGCCACACCCCGTCTGGTGCGACACGTAGGGTACATGCCCGCAGGCTACGCCGTTGCCGCATTTCAGGAGTGGAAAACGGGGTGTGCATCGAGGGGCCCCGAACCGCTACGATGCTTTCTGTGCCGCGGTCGCGTTGACCTGCGGCGCATGCGTGCGGGCGTAGCTCAATGGTAGAGCACTAGTCTTCCAAACTAGCTACGCGGGTTCGATTCCCGTCGCCCGCTCTCTCTTGCCGCCGGCCCGGTTCCTCGGAACCGGGCCGGTCGCGTTTCTCCACGGCGGCGGACCCTGTGGGCTGCCACCGCGGTCAGAACTGGATCTCGTTGATCGTGTCGGCTATCGAGTTCAGGAAGCGTTGGATGTCGTCCGCCATGCCGGTCGAGGCGAGGAAGAAGCCGAAGAGGATGGCGACGACCGCCGGGCCCGCCTTGATCGAGCCTCCACGAATCAGCACCACCAGGATGATTCCCAACATCAGCACCACTGACAACGAAATGGCCACACTGATCACACCCTATGGTCGGTTCGCTCTACCGGCCCAGGGATGCTTTCCCTCGCACCCCCGCCAGATCCATCGTGCCACCAACGAGGCCGCCGTATGCGGCCGGTGACGCATCATCGGCCCCATGGGACCGATTTTTCCGCACAGACAAACCAAGAGCACGGAATATGTTCCTTGTAGGCACTTAGACCGACATTTGCGACTCTAAAGGCCAAGCAGTGCACGCATTTTGGCGTACTTCTCGGTCAGGCGGGCGCGGGTCGGGGCGTCCAGCGCCGCCAGGCGGGCCGGGTCCGCGTTGTGCGCCAGGTCCGCCTCCTTGACCAGGAGCGCGCCCGGGGTGTCGAGGATGCGCCGGGCGTACGCCTCGGGGGCCTCCCCCGCGCGCTTGGTGACGGCCAGCACGATGTCCTTCGTACGGCGGGACAACGCGGCTTCCCGCAACTGGCGTTCGGACAGCGCGTCGTCCTCCACGGCGTCGTGCAGCCAGGCCGCCGCGATCTGCTCGTCGTCGCCTCCACGCGCGCGTACGCCCTCCGCGACGGCCTGGAGGTGCTCCGTGTAGGGGCGGCCCGCCTTGTCCGTCTGCGAGGCGTGTGCGGCTCGGGCCGTGGCCTCCACTTCGGCCAGGGTCAAGGGTGTTGAAGGGTTCTCGGTCATCCGGTCAGTGTGGGGGCCGGTCGGGCCGGGGGCTTCGAGGGACGTTTCGGTAAAGCAGGTATTGACGGTTTCTTGATGTTCTCTTGACTTCGAAGGCGAGGTCCACCCGTCCTATCGGCGGGCCGGCGCAGGTCAGATCGTTGCCTGGGCCGTGGGGCCCTCTCGGCAGATCAGGAGGAGGGCCCTGTCGTCGTTGACGTCCTTGGCGACCGCCTCGATGAGGTGCCAGGCCGCGCCGTGGAAGCCGCCGGCCACATAGCGGTCGGCCTCGCCGGTCAGCCGGTCGATGCCCTCGACGATGTCCCGTTCCGACGTTTCGACCAGGCCGTCCGTGAACAGCATCAGGACGTCCCCGGGGCGCAGTGATCCCTTCACGGGGTCGAACTGGGCACCGTCGTACACGCCCAACAGCGGTCCCTCCGCTGCCTTTTCCTCCCAGCGGCCCGTGCCCGCGCTGAGCTGGAGGCCCGGTGGATGGCCGGCCGAGAAGAGTTCGTAGTCGCCCGAGTCGAGGTCCAGGACGAGGTGGATCGAGGTCGCGAAGCCCTCGTCCCAGTCCTGGCGGAGGAGGTAGCCGTTCGCCGCCGGGAGGAAGGCATGGGGTGGCAACGAGCCCAGGAGGCCGCCGAAGGCGCCCGAGAGGAGCAGGGCACGCGAACCCGCGTCCATGCCCTTGCCCGAGACGTCCGTCAGGACGACCTCCATGGTGCGGCCCCCGTTCGTACGGGCCGCCACCACGAAGTCGCCCGAGAACGACTGGCCGCCCGCCGGGCGCAGCGCCATCTCCCGGTGCCAGCCCTGGGGCAGCTGCGGCAACTTGCTCTGGACACGGATGCGTTCACGCAGGTCGAACAGCATCGTGCCGCCGCGTCGCCAGGGGACGCCCACTCTGCTGCGGAACTGTGCGATCAGCAGACCGAAGAATCCGCAGGCAGCCACGACGAGGACCACTCCGGGGGTGACCCGCGAGGGGCCTTCCGTGTACGGGCCCAGTTTCACCGACTCCACGATCAGTGCCGTCGCCGCCGCCGCGTACAGGCCCAACAGGCTGGCCGGGCGCAGGAGGAGGCCGCCGGCGACGATCGGAAGGACCAGCAGGGCCGGCGAGCACCACACCGAGTTGGCGAGGGTCATGGCCGCGATGATCGGGATGGTGATGAACAGACCCGCGAGCGCGATCCAGTCCGAACCGTCGCCCCGGAAGTAGTCGACGGCGGATCTGCGCAGGCCGGTGCGGACCCGGTGAGCCTGCTTCTTCAACCGGGCCGTGAACGTCTCGGCTGCCGCGCGCCGCTCTCGTCCTGCTGCCATTAGTTCGGGACCCTATCCATCGGACCAGCTGCTTGGCACGGGAGGTCCCACTTGTCCCCCGTCCGAGCTTCAAATTCACAGTGAAACCCACCGCGAGCCGGTCCGAGGCCCCGAGGGGAAAATTCCCTCGCTCGTCCCGCATTGCCCTGGTAGTCATGGTCCATGACGACCTCCAGAGGCTCCGGCACGACCGACCTGCGGGTGCTTCGGCCCGATGACTGGGATCAGTGGTACGACAACCTGCTCCGCGCCTTCGGCGGGATGCCGGAGTCCGCCGAGGAGCGGGAGTTGTGGAGATCACTCACCGAGTACGACCGTTTCGTGGGCGCCTGGGACGGTGACGCGTGTGTGGGCAGTGCGGGTGCCTTCACGTTCCGGGTAACGGTACCGGGTGGCGCCTCCGTGCAGGCGGCGGGCGTCACGATGGTGGGCGTGGCCGGCACGCACCGTAGGCGCGGGGTGCTCACGTCGATGATGCGGCGGCAGTTGGACGACGTACGGAGCTGGGGCGAGCCGTTGGCCGTGCTCACGGCGTCCGAGCCGGCCATCTACGGGCGGTTCGGGTACGGACTCGGCACCCACTCGCTGACCCTCGACATCGACACCACGCGGGTACGGCTGGCGGTGCCGGACGGCGCCGATGACGTACGGCTGCGGTATGCCGTACCGGCCGAGGCCCTTGACGTCTGCGAGGCGGTGTACGCGCGGCGGGTGCCGGAGCGGCCCGGGATGCTGGCGCGGATGCCCGGTTGGGCGCCGGCCATGGTGCTCGACCCCGAGGGCGAGCGGGACGGGGCGTCGCCGTTGCAGTGCGTTGTCGCCGAGCGGGGCACGGAGGTTGTGGGGTTCGCCCGGTTCCGGGTCAAGCCCGACTGGGATGTCACCGGGTCCAACAGTTCGGTCGTCGTCGAGGACGTGGAGGCACTCGACGCCGCTTCGCAGGGGGCGTTGTGGCGGTTCCTGTTCGACATCGACCTGACGTCGAGGATCGTCGCGCGCGGGCGGCCGATCGAGGAGCCGTGGCATCACATGGTGTCGGACATCCGGCGGTGCGGGCTGCGTCGGCGGGACGGGCTGTACGTACGGCTGGTCGACGTGGGGGCCGCGCTGGAGGCGCGGACGTATCAGACGCCGGTGGATGTCGTGTTCGACGTCGAGGACGCGTTCTGTCCGTGGAACTCCGGGCGGTGGCGGCTGACGGGCGACACCAAGGGGGCCGTGTGCCGGCGTACGGGGGACGCGGCTGATCTCGCGCTGTCCGTACGGGAGTTGGGAGCTGCCTATCTGGGCGGCGTGCCGTTGGCCGGGCTGGGGGCCGCCGGGCGGGTGCGGGAGATTCGGCAGGGGGCGCTGGCCGAGGCTTCGGTGGCGTTCGGGTCGGTGGTGGCGCCCTGGTTGTCCCACGGGTTCTGAGATCCCGGGCCCGGGGGCCTGGTTGTGCTTTTCAGCCGCGCTGGCAGGTGGGGCACCAGAAGAGGTTGCGGGCGGCGAGGTCGGCGGTGCGGATCTCACCGCCACAGAGGTGGCAGGGCAGGTTGGCCCTGCGGTAGACGTAGACCTCGCCGCCGTGGTCGTCGACGCGCGGCGGACGGCCCATCGCCTCCGGGGTGTGTTCCGGGCGGACGGTGTCGATGCGGTTGTTGCGTACGCCCTCGCGCATGAGGGCGACCAGGTCGCTCCAGAGCGCGTCCCACTCGGTGGGCGTGATGTCCCTGCCGGGGCGGTACGGGTCGATGCCGTGCCGGAAGAGGACCTCGGCGCGGTAGACGTTGCCCACGCCCGCGATGATCTTCTGGTCCATGAGGAGGGCGGCGACGGTCGTACGGCTGCGGCTGATGCGGGCGTATGCGGCCTGGTGGTCGGCGTCCGCACGGAGGGGGTCGGGGCCCAGGCGGTCGTGTATCGCCCGCTTCTCGGTGTCCGTGATGAGGGCGCAGGTGGTGGGGCCCCGGAGGTCCACGTACGAGGTGCTGTTCGCGAGCCGGAGGCGGACCGTGTCCGTGGGGGGCGGGGCGGGGGCGTCGCCGAAGGTGACCTTGCCGAAGAGTCCCAGATGGATGTGGACCCAGTCGGCTTCACGGAAGCGGAGGAAGAGGTGTTTGCCGTGGGCGTCGGTGCGGGTGAGTTCCGCGTGGTCGAGGAGGGCGGCGGCGTCGGAGAACTTGCCCTGGGGGCTGGTTACTTGGGGTTCGGTGCGGAGGAACGCGGCGCTGTAGTCCTGGGACAGGCGGTGGATCGTGTGCCCTTCCGGCACGGGTGCTCCTTCTTTGTCCGCGGGTGGGTGGGGGTTGCCGTGGGTCAGTTCTCGCCCCCGCCGCCCCTACCCATTCCCGTCCCCTGGGGGCTGCGCCCCCAGACCCCCTACGGCCCTGAACGGGCCTTGTCCTCAAACGCCGGACAGGCTGAACTGCACTACCGCTGCTGAGGGTGGTGCGGGGGGATCGCCGGGAGATCGCCCGTCGTCTCGTACGCCGTCAGCATGTCGATGCGGCGGATGTGGCGGACGTCCTCCGAGAACGGTGTCGCCAGGAACGTCTCCACGAACTTCGTCGCCTCGTCCTGCGTGTGCATGCGGGCGCCCACCGCGACCACGTTGGCGTTGTTGTGCTGGCGGCCCAGCGACGCGGTCTCCTCGCTCCAGGCCAGCGCCGCGCGCACGCCCTTCACCTTGTTCGCCGCGATCTGCTCGCCGTTGCCGGAGCCGCCGATGACGATGCCGAGGGCGTCGGGGTCGGCCGCCGTGCGCTCCGCGGCGCGGAGGCAGAAGGGCGGGTAGTCGTCGAGGGCGTCGTAGATGTGGGGGCCGCAGTCCACGGGGTCGTGGCCGGCCTCCTTGAGCCATTCGACGAGGTGGTTCTTGAGTTCGAAGCCCGCATGGTCCGAGCCGAGGTACACGCGCATGGTCAGAGTGTGACATGTCTGTTTCGGGGAAGCAGCGCCGGGGGCTGATCACGAAAAGCCGTGGCAACACTACGAAACCTCAAGAAAACCTCAAGTAACGATCTGGATTCAAAGGTTCACGAATTCATTTACCTCCGATTCACTGGACCAACTGTTTACGCCGTCCCCACCGGCGCGCTTACCCCGTTCACCCGGCGCAAAGGAATTCCCCCATGACCTCGCAGCCGACCTCCGGTCTTCAGGCCGGGCTCAAGAACCGGCATCTGTCGATGATCGCCATCGGCGGTGTCATCGGGGCCGGGCTCTTCGTCGGATCCAGCTCCGGTATCCGCACCGCCGGGCCGGGCATCCTTCTCTCGTACGCGCTCGTCGGCACGCTCGTCGTGCTGGTGATGCGGATGCTCGGCGAGATGTCCGCCGCCAATCCGACCTCCGGTTCGTTCTCCGCGCACGCCGACCGGGCGCTCGGGCGCTGGGCCGGGTTCTCCATCGGCTGGCTGTACTGGTTCTTCTGGGTCGTCGTGCTCGCCGTGGAGGCGACCGCCGGCGCCACCATTCTCGAAGGGTGGATTCCCGCCGTACCGCAGTGGGCCTGGGCGCTCATCGTGATGATGGTGCTGACCGCCACCAACCTCGTCTCGGTCGGTTCCTACGGCGAGTTCGAGTTCTGGTTCGCCGGTATCAAGGTCGTCGCCATCAGCGCCTTCGTCATCATCGGCGCGCTCGCCGTGTTCGGCATACTGCCCGGGGTCGACAGCGACAAGGCCGGCCTCTCCAACCTCACCGACCACGGCGGCTTCCTGCCCAACGGGCCCGGCGCCATTCTCACCGGCGTCCTGCTCGTCGTCTTCTCCTTCATGGGGAGCGAGATCGCCACGCTGGCCGCCGGGGAGTCCGAGGACCCGCAGCGGGCCGTCACCAAGTCCACCAACAGCATCATCTGGCGTGTCGCCGTGTTCTATCTCGGGTCGATCTTCGTCGTCGTCGCCCTGCTGCCGTGGAACGATCCCTCGATCAAGGAGAAGGGCTCGTACGTCGCCGCCCTCGACTCCCTCGGTATCGCGCACGCCGGCCAGATCATGAACTTCATCGTGCTCACCTCGGTGCTCTCGTGCCTCAACTCAGGGCTCTACACGGCCTCCCGCATGGCCTTCTCCCTCGGGCAGCGCGGTGACGCGCCCAAGGCGTTCGCGCGGACGACGTCCCGCGGTGTGCCACTCGCGGCGATCATCGCCTCGGTCGTCTTCGGCTTCGTCGCCGTCTTCTTCAACTACAAGTTCCCCGACTCGGTCTTCCTCTTCCTCGTCAACTCCTCCGGTGCCGTCGCCCTGTTCGTCTGGCTGGTCATCTGCTTCTCGCAGCTGCGCATGCGGAAGATCATCGAGCGCGAGTCCCCGGAGAAGCTCGTCGTACGGATGTGGCTGTACCCGTATCTGACCTGGGCGACCGCCGCTCTCATCGTGTTCGTCCTCGGCTACATGCTCACCGACACCGAGCACGACGGGCGCGAGACCGTGCTGCTGTCGCTGCTGGTCGCGGCCGTGGTGCTCGCGATCGCCGTCGTCCGGCAGAGGACCGGGCGCGGATCGGCGGCCGTCGGCGACGGCCGGGGCACGGACGCCGTCGATGACGGCGACGACGTGAACGACGTCGTCAAGGTCGGCTGACTCCGTAGGTTCGATACGCGGACTCGATACGCAGGTTCGATACGCAGGTTCGATACGCAGGTTGCACACGTAGTGGCTTGCGTGGTCGGGGAGTTGTTCACAGCACCGTGAACGACTCCCTGACCCGTTCGTAGGTCCGTACCGCCTGCTCCTCGATGTCCTGGTGGTACCAGGTGCTGATCTGGTACGACTTCCCCTCCACGTCGAAGCCGAGCAGCCTGGCGTGCCAGTGGATGCCGTCCAGGGTGAAGGTGTACTCCCAGACGACCGCCGGGTGACCCTGGTACGTCGTCTCCTCCAGGGTGATCTTCGTGTAGTCCTGGCCCTGGCGGGCGTTGCGCTCCGACTCCTCCCAGGTCTCCAGCAACTCGCCGCGTGCGAGGGAGGACTTGGCCAGGAGCTCCTGCTTCCCGTCGGGGGACGTGTAGTGCACCTCGGCGCCCGTCTTCACGTCCCGGCGCCAGCCCGTCGGCGTCGCCCACGCGTATCCGCCCGCCTCCTCGTGCACGCCCGGCGGCAGGCTGCGCGGGCGGAAGGTGCCCTCGACGGTGGGTTCGGGGGAGTCGGGGGTGGGGGTGGCGGCCGGCGGGGTCGAGGGCGCGGACGATGCCCCGCGCGATGATCCGGGCGTCGCCGTGTTCTTGTCGTCGGGTGATCCTGCCGTCGCCGCCAGGATCATCCCGATCAGCGCCCCCGCGACGACCACACCCGCGGCCACCATGCCCATACGGCGGCGGCTTTGGCGCCGGTCGCGACCTCGCCGGGGGTCGGACGGGAGTGCGGGGCCCGGCAGTTCACCGGGCGGCGTTCCCGACGTCCCCGGCGGTACCACTGTCCGCGTGGCCGTCGGGAGGGCGGCTGCGTGCCTCGGACCCGGCCGCCTCTCCGTCACCGCCTGTGCGTGTGCGAGGCCCTGCGCGTTGGCCTGGCCTCGGACCAGGGAGACCCCGGCCCTGCGTGTTCCCCCGGGGCCCGGCGCCGGGGGCACTTGCCGGGCGGGGATCGCCGAGCCGACCTCGGACCGCATCTCGGAGGGGACTTCGTTGGAGGCTTCGGGGGACGGGGTTCCCAGGATCGGGGTGGCTGTCGTACGGGCGGTGGGCATCGCGTCCGTCGGCGGTGGGGGTTCGGGATCCTGCTGCCCCTGCTGCTCCCGCTGTTCCCGCTGTTCCCGCTCAGGGTCCTCCGGGTCCTCCAGTTCCTCCGGTGGCTGCTCGCGTGGCTGTCGTGCGGCCCGTACGAGTGACGCTTCGAGATACGCGGGCGTCTGTGCGTCCCCGTACGCCCGTACGGGAGTCGGGGGCGCTGTCTCCCAGCGGGTGTTCGGTGTCGGCGGCGCCTCGGGGGTTTCCGGCTCCCCCTCCCCCACGTGTGCCTCGTCGGGCGGCGTCGCCGGAAAGGCCACCGGCCGCAGGGCCCGTTCCACGTCCTCCAGGGCGGGCCTAGCCGACGGTTCCTTCTCCAGGAGGGCGGCCAGGATGTCGCGCAACGGGCCTGCCGCGGCCGGGAGTTCGGGCTCCTCGTACAGGACCGCGTGCAGTGTCGCCAGGGTCGTCTCGCGGGAGAACGGGGAGCGGCCTCCCAGCGCCGCGCAGAGTGTCGCGCCGAGGGACCACACGTCGGACGGCGGGCCCTGGTGCCGGCCCGACACCCGCTCCGGTGCCATGTAGTCGGGGGAGCCGACGAGCATCCCGACCATCGTCAGGGCCTTCGCGTCCTGGATGGCGGCGATACCGAAGTCGGTGAGCACGACCCGTCCGTCGCGCCGTTCGACGAGGACGTTGCCCGGTTTGATGTCGCGGTGCAGTACGCCCCCCGCGTGCACCTGGCGCAGCGCGGAGACCAGCCCGAGGCCGAGGCAGGCTGTGTCAACCGGGCCCAACGGGCCGTCCTCGACGAGAAGTTGTTCGAGGGAGCGGCCGGCGACCAGCTCCATGACGATCCACAGCCGCTCACCCTCGTCCACGACGTCGTACACACGCACGACGTTCGGGTGGTCGATCCGGGCTGTCGCCCTGGCCTCGCGGAGTGTGCGTTCTCGGCGGGTGCGGGTGTCCTCCGCGTCGAGTCCGTCGATCCGCATTTCCTTGACGGCCACCGGCCGGTCGAGCATTTCGTCGGCGGCCCGCCACACCCGCCCCATTCCCCCCTGGCCGATACTTTCGACCAACCGATATCGGCCCGTCACCAGCAGACCTGGAGCACCGCCGCCCATATTCCCCCGCAATCCCCTGCACCCCCTCAACGCGCGCCCCATCAGAACCACAATGGTCACACTTCGTGCAGTCCCAGCATAGCGGCGGGAAATCTTGTGGTACCTCTTCATGGACTGCGAATTCAGGCGCAGTCCAGGGGGATCCAAGGGGGACGAACATGAGTTCTGGTCGCACGACGGCCATCGCGGGATCGCTGCTCACGGCATCTTTCTCGGCCGTGATGATCCTTTCCTTCACCGCCAGCGCGGATGACCAGGGGCCCGGAAGCAGCAAGGGGGGAAAGGCCGTTGACGCGGCGCCGACGGGCGTCAAGTTGACCACACAGTTGCCCGAGAGCATCTCGGTCGACAACAGTTCGAAAGAAACGGCGCTTACCGCCACGGTAAAGAACGAGGGGAGCAAGGACAGCGGCGACATCAGGCTTTTGGTCGTCGGATTCGACGGTATGACGGTCAAGAACGTTCAGGGTTGTTCGGAGATTGCCGAAGGGGATCTTCCGGAGGGTTCGAACAGCGGTTTCAGCTGTGCGGTCGGCAATCTCGCCGCCGGTAAGTCGAAGTCGTACGACGTCGACGCGACGTTCGACCTGGGCAAGACCGGCAAGATCTGTCTGCCCGTCCAGACCGCCGACGGTTCGAAGACCTTCTGGCAGCAGGGCCCGGTCCCGTTCGGTACGACCAACCCGGCACCGAACGCCCCGGCCACCCCGCTGCTGCTCGGCACCGACAACAAGCCGGTGGCACCCGGCGGTGACAAACTGCCGAAGACCGGCCCAGCGCGCGAAATGCTCCCCCTCGGCGCCGTCGGCGCGGCACTGCTGTCCGCCGGGGCGGCGGGCATGTGGTGGTCGCAGCGGCGGCCCCAGCAGCCACAGGGCTGATCCGTGACCGCAGGCCGGTGAACGGCGAGGGGGAGGGAGAGGCGGAATTCCGCCTCTCCCTCCCCCTCGCCGCGACACCGTTCGTCGACAACAGCCCGTGGATCAGTCCTTGTCGAGGAGCTTCCAGGCCGTCGGCAGTACGCCCATCGCCAGGGCCGCCTTCAGGGCGTCGCCGATCAGGAACGGCGTGAGACCGGCGGCGATCGCCGCGCTCACGCTCATGTCGGCCGCCAGGGCGAGGTACGGGACGCCGATCGCGTAGATGATCGCCTCGCCGAGCAGCATCGCGCCCGCCATCCGCACCATGGAGCGGTCGGCGCCGCGACGGGCCAGGGCGCCCACCACGGCGGACGCGAGGACCATGCCGAGGATGTAGCCGAAGGACACCGACGTCCCCGAGCCGCCCTCCGCGAACCACGGCACGCCCGCCAGACCGGCCAGGGCGTAGACGACGAGGGCGGCGAGGCCTCGGCCGGCGCCGAGCGCGGTGCCGACGAGAAGCGCGGCGAAGGTCTGCCCGGTCACCGGCACCGGTGAGCCCGGCACGGGCACGGCGATCTGGGCGGCGATCCCGACGAGTCCGGCACCGCCGAGCACGAGCGCGGCGTCCCGGACGCGGGAGGCGGGGAGCAGGTCGGCGAGGACCTGGCCGGGGCGGGCGGGGGCGACGGCGGTTGCCATGGGGACTCCGCGAGGATGTGAGCGGCAAGGGGACATCGTGACGCTATCCCAGCGCCCTCGGGGCGATCACCGTCAGTGCTCGACAAAGGGGGCGACGGCGGCTTGGTGGGCTCCGTACAAACGGTGGGGGTTACACCCGGTGCGGCGTGACGCCGGTCACTGAGGTGGGGTGCTGTGGGCTACGGAGGTGCGACGGGCGGGCTCTGTAGGGTTCCACCAACCCGGCCGCGGGCCGCGCTTCCCTCGGCTGGAGGCCCGCGCATCCCCCTGGCTACAGGCCCGCCCTTCCCCGGGGCCGCAGGCCCGCGCATCCCCGACCCCGGCCAAAACAGGGGCCGGCCCCGACTCGGCCCTGGCCGCAAGCCCGCGCTCCCCCTGGCCGCAGGCCCCGCTCCCGGCCAGGGGCTGGCCCGGGTTCGGCCCCTGCCCGGACACGTGCCGTCTCGCCCGTCGGTCGCCGTCTGTGCAGCGTCGGCCCGTTTTGCTAGCTTCGGGCGCATGGTCGCCCAGTCCCGGTATTTCTCGTCGCGTCGCTATGTCGACCTGCGGCGCGTGGGCACGGCCACCTGTCGCCGCCCCGGGTGAGGCGGCTCCGGCGCGCCTCGCTCCACGGGACTCCCCGAGCCTTCACAGGTTCCCGAGTCCTCACGAGACGGCGCAGTGTCGGACCAGTTCCCCGAGGATGATCGCCATGCCCCGTGCCGCGGCACCCACCCTTGCCCCCGCCTCCCCCTCTTCCCGTACCTCTTCCTCCCGTACCTCTTCCTCCCGTACCTCTCCTTCCCGTCCCTCCCCGTCCCGCGTGCCTCGCGCCGCCGATTCCGACCGGCGCCGGACGAGCGCGAGTGTCGTCCTGCGGTCCGTGCTGGAGCACGGGCCGGTTGCGCGCAGCACCATCGCCCGGCTGACCGGGCTGTCACCGGCGTCGGTGACGGACTACTGCGCCCGGTTCGCCGAACTCGGCCTGATCCGCGAGGAGTCCGCGCCCCGGCGGTCGAACGGGGTGGGGCGTCCGCACGTTCCCGTCGACCTGGACTCCTCGCGGTTCGTGGTCGCCGGGGTGCATGTGGCCGTGTCGTACACAACGGTCGCGCTGCTGGATCTGCGCGGCCGGGTGGTGGCCCGGCGCGAGCTCGCGCACGAGCACACCGATCCGGGACGGGTGCTGGCGCGGGCCGCCGAGGGGCTGCGGGCGCTGCTGGACGGCGCCCCCGACCGTCGGGCCCTGGGCGTCGGCGTGGCGGTGGGCGGCTGGGTGGACCGGGATTCCGGGACCGTCGTCGAGCACCCCATGCTGGGCTGGCGCGACGTGCAGGTGCGGGAGGCGCTCCGCGCCCGCACCGGACTGCCGGTCCATGTGGACGGCCACGCACGGGCGTTGGTCAACGCGGAGCGGCTGTTCGGGCCGGCGCGGGGCAGCGGGAGTGTGCTGCACCTGTTCGTCGGCAACGTGGTGGACGCGGCGTTCGCGACCAACGACGAGGTGCACCACGGGCCGCGCTCCCAGGCGGGCGCCATCGCCCATCTGCCGGTGCCGGGTGGTACGGAGGCCTGCGACTGCGGGCGTACGGGCTGCCTGCAGGCCGAGTTGAGCGAGCGGACGCTGTGCCGGCGGGCGCGGGAGGCGGGCATCGTCGAGACCACGGATTCCCTCCGGGTGGTCGCGGCGGCGGACAGGGGCGACCTGGCCGCCGTGGGGCTGCTGGTGCGGCGGGCGAGTGCCGTGGGGCGGGCCACACGGCTGCTGCTCGACGTACTGAATCCGGAGACGGTCATCGTGACCGAGGTCGGGATCATTCACCGGGAGGACTGCCTCGCGGCACTGCGCGAAAGCGTCGGCACCGAACGTGCGGCCTCTGTCGTGCCGACGAGTTTCCCGGATTCGGTACTCGCGGTGGCGGGGGGTTCGGTGGCACTCGATGTGCTGTACCGGGATCCGTTGGCCGCTTCACCTCAGGCTATTTAATTCAGAAACTCCGAATGTTGACAGGGACCCCGCATGACCTGGAACATCGTGCTCATGAGCCCTTTCGTGAGCTGTCGCACCCTCTGTTGCTGACACGTCGCCACTGTTGCTGACACGTTGCCACGTGTGAAGCGCTCATTTCCTTCTGTGCTTTCCGCACCCTCCGCGCCTTCCGCGCGCTCTGCTCCTCCATGCTCTCCCTTGTCCTTCTTGCTCTTCCTTGCGTGAATTCTGCGTTCCGGGCCTCCTGCCGCCTCGAATTCCGCATGCGTTCGTGCCTTCCCAACTCACGGAGTCCTCCCATGCCTTCTTCTCCCGTGCCGGGTGTCGACCGACGGCTCTTCCTCACCTCCCTGCTCGGCGCCGCGGCCGGCGTCGCCGGGCTGAGCGGCTGCGCGAACAGCAGTGCCGTAGCCGACTCCAAGGGCGCCTCGACCGCCCCGCTCGCCGACAGGGTCCCGGCCGGTACGAGTCTGAAGATCACCTCGTATTCGGGCACCCAGCAACTCCAGTTCAAGCTCGCCAAGTTGGGCGAGCTGCCCTTCAAGGTGTCGAACTGGGAGAACATCTCCGCCGGTCCCGATGTCATCAACGCCTTCCGCTCGGGTTCCCTCGACCTCGCCAACAACGCGGGCATTCCGCCGATCCAGGCGCACTTCCAGGGCTTCGACGCGAAGATCGTCGCGATCAACGTCACCCGCAAGCCGAACTATCTCTTCGCCACCAGGCCCGGCAGTGACATCCGGACGGTCGCGGACTTCAAGGGCAGGAAGCTCGCCTTCTCGCAGGGACAGGCCCAAGGTGTCGTCCTCCTACGGGCGTTGGAGAAGGCCGGGCTCGCGTACGACGAGGTCGAGCTCGTCCCGCTGACCAGCAACCAGTTCTTCACCGCCCTGCAGTCGGGCCAGGTGGACATCGCGCCGCTGGCCATCAGCCAGGCGCCCGCGTATTTCCAGCAGTACGGCGCCAAGGGTGCCCGCAGCATCCAGACGGACGTGGTCGACCTGCTCAGCCTGCTGTGGGCGCCGGTCTCCGTGCTGAACGACTCCGCGAAGGCCGCCGCGGTCGCCGCGTACATCCCGTACTGGGCCAAGGGCCTGGTATGGACGTACGAGAACCCCGACATCTGGAACGAGGAGTTCTACGTCAAGACGCAGAACCTGACCCTCCCCCAGGCCCGCGCGATCACCAAGCTCGCCAACAAGCCGCTGTTCCCGTCGAGTTGGGCCGAGGCGATCACCTGGGAGCAGGAGACCGCCGATCTGCTCGCGGAGGGCGGCTTCGTGAAGAAGTTCGAGGTGGGCTCGCTCTTCGACCACCGCTTCGAGGGCATCGCGGCGAAGTCCGTGGCTGCGGAGTACCGGAGGTGACCGCCGTGACCACGAGCGCTTCCACCTCCTCCTCCTCCGCCGCCGGCACCGCCGCGGTCCCCGTGTCCGTCGCGGGCGACGAAACGGGTGGCTCCCAGGTCCGCAGGCGGCGCCGGCTCTCTCCCGGCAAGCGGCTGCCCGCCGCGCCGATCGTCGGCCCGGCCCTCGTCCTCGCCCTGTGGGCCGCCGCCTCCGCCGCCGGACAGCTCGACCCGGCCGCGATCCCGGCGCCCTGGACCGTGCTCAGGACCGGCGTCCATCTGTGGACCGACGGGACCCTGCCGAACGACATCCTGACCTCGCTGCGGCGAGCCGCCTCCGGGTTCGCGATCGGGCTGGTCGCCGGTGTCCTGCTCGCCCTGGCCGCCGGGCTCAGCAGGGTCGGCGAGGCGCTGATCGACGGGACGGTCCAGCTCAACCGGGCCATCCCGGCCCTGGGGCTGATCCCGCTGTTCATCCTCTGGCTGGGCATCGGCGAGACGTTCAAGGTCGCGATCATCGCGATCGTCGTCTACATCCCGATCTACCTCAACACGCATGCCGCGCTGTCCGGCATCGACAGCCGCTTCGTCGAACTCGCCGAGGTGCAGGGGCTGTCGAGGTTCCAGTTCGTCCGCCAGATCGTCGTTCCCGGTGCGCTGCCCGGATTCTTCGTGGGACTCCGGCTCGGCGTGACCGGCTCCTGGCTGGGGCTGGTCGTCCTGGAGCAGATCAACGCCACCAGCGGACTCGGCTACATGATGTTCCAGGCCCAGAACTACGGCCAGAGCGACGTCATCCTCGTCGGCCTGGTCGTCTACGGCATCTTCGGCCTGGTGTCCGACAGCACGGTCCGTCTCTTCGAACGGAGGGTGCTGTCATGGCGCCGCACACTGAGCAACTGACCCGGTCCGCCGTCCGACTCCGGGGCCTGACACGGTCGTTCGGCGGGCGCAAGGTCCTCGACGGTATCGACCTCGCCATTCCGGCCGGGCAGTTCACGGCCCTGCTCGGGCACAGCGGCTCCGGCAAGAGCACCTTGCTGCGGGCGGTCGCGGGGCTCGACCACCAGGTCGAGGGCAGTGGTCAACTCACCGCCCCCGAGCGGGTGTCGGTGGTCTTCCAGGACTCGCGGCTGCTGCCGTGGCGGCGGGTGCTGGACAACGTACTGCTGGGGTCGGAAGGCAGGGAGGCTGCCGCCAAGGGGCGGGAGGCTCTCGCCGAGGTGGGTCTGAAGGGGCGGGAACGTGCCTGGCCCAGCGAGCTGTCCGGCGGCGAGGCGCAGCGGGCCGCGCTGGCCCGGTCGCTGGTCCGGGAGCCCGAACTGCTGCTTGCCGATGAGCCGTTCGGGGCGCTGGACGCGCTGACGCGGATCAGGATGCACGGTCTGCTGAGGGAGCTGTGGGAGCGTCACCGGCCGTCCGTTCTCCTCGTCACGCATGACGTGGACGAGGCGGTTGCTCTTGCCGAGCGGGTGCTTGTGCTGGAGGAGGGGCGGATCGGGCTCGACCTGACGATCGATCGCGATGCGGCTGCGCGCGGCGAGTATCGGGGGTTGTTGCTCGCGGCGCTTGGGGTGACGGAGGACGTCCGGTGAGGGTCGGTTGGCGTGACCGTCTGCTGGGGGCTGCCGCCCCAGGCCCCCGTTTCGGCCCTGAAGGGGCCTCGTCCTCAAACGCCGGACGGGCTGGAAATGCCCGGGCCGGCGCCAAAAGCACCGCTCCGACCGGCACCGCCCGGCGCTCGTGAGCCCCTCCCCGCACCTGTCCAGAGCAAAGGACACGACAGCCATGCCCCGCAGGCTCCACCTCAACGCCTTCCTCATGAACACCGGCCACCACGAAGCCTCGTGGCGGCTCCCCGAGAGTGATCCGTACGCCCATGTCGAGCTGGATCACTACGTGCGGCTCGCCCGGATCGCCGAACGCGGCACCTTCGACTCGTTGTTCCTCGCCGACGGGCCGCAACTGTGGGGGAACCTGGCTCAGCGTCCCGCGGGCGCCCTGGAGCCGCTCACCCTGCTGACGGCCCTGGCCACGGCGACCACGCACATCGGGCTGATCGCGACCGCCTCGACGTCCTACAACTCCCCGTACAACCTGGCCCGCAGGTTCGCCTCGCTCGACATCATCAGCGGGGGCCGGGCCGGCTGGAACATCGTCACCACGGCCGGTGCCGAGGCCGCCCGCAACTTCGGTCTCGACGCGGAGCCCGCCCACGCCCAGCGGTACGCCCGGGCCGCCGAGTTCCTCGACGTGGCACTCAAGCTCTGGGACAGCTGGGGGGACGACGCGATCGTCGGCGACAAGGCGGCCGGCGTCTGGGGCGACGACGGGAAGATCCATCCACCTCGCCACAAGGGGACGTACTTCAGCGTCGAGGGTGCCCTCAACGTGCCGCGTTCGCCCCAGGGTTACCCGGTCCTGGTGCAGGCGGGGTCGAGCGAGGACGGCAAGGCGTTCGCGGCCCGGTACGCGGAGGCCGTGTTCACCGCCCAGCAGACCATCGAGGACGCGCAGGCCTTCTACGCCGACCTCAAGTCCCGTACCGCGGCGAGCGGTCGGGACCCCGACCACATCAAGGTGCTGCCCGGCATCGTCCCGGTGCTCGGCTCCACGGAGGCCGAGGCGCTGGCGAACGAGCAGGTCCTGGAGGACCACATCGTGTACGAGCACGGCGTGGGCAACCTGGAGGGACTGCTGAAACTTCCCGCCGGAACACTGGAGTTGGACGGCCGGCTGCCGGCGGATCTGCCGCCCGAGAGCGCGATCGAGGGCGCCAAGAGCCGCTACACGCTCGTCGTCGAACTGGCCCGGCGCGAGCGCCTCACCGTACGGCAGCTCATCGGGCGGCTCGGTGGCGGGCGCGGGCACCTCACCTTCGCCGGGACGCCCGAGCAGGTCGCCGACGAGATCGAGACCTGGTTCACGCGGGGTGCCGCCGACGGCTTCAACATCATGCCCGCGGTCCTGCCGTCCGGTCTCGAAGCCTTCGTCGACCACGTCGTCCCGATCCTGCGAGCCCGGGGTCTGCTCCGCGGTGAGTACGGGCCGCGCCAAACCCTGCGCGAGAGATACGGCCTCCCGCGCCCCGCCAACCAGCACGTCAGCCACGCATCCGCATCCGCATCCGTCCTCGTCTGACGAACCCCGAAAGGAACCCGCACATGTCCGGCATCGACATCCAGAAGGTCACCGCGAACATCGGTGCCCGCGTATCCGGCGTGGACATCTCCAAGCCTCTCGACGAGGAGCAGGTCGCCGCCCTTCGCGAGGCCCTCAACGTCCACAAGGCCCTGGTCTTCGACGACGTGGACCTCGACGACGAGGGCCAGCAGGCCTTCGTACGGCACTTCGGCGAGCTGACCACCGCCCACCCGACCGTGCCGTCCGTCGACGGCGCCGCGAACGTCCTGCCCGTCGACAGCGAGCGGGGCCGCGCCGCCAACCACTGGCACACGGACGTCACCTTCGTCCTCAACCCGCCCCAGGCCAGCACCCTGCGCAGCATCACCGTCCCGCCGTACGGCGGCGAGACCCTGATCGCCAGCTCGGCCGCCGCCTACCGCGATCTGCCGCAACCCCTGCGGCTGTTGGCCGACAACCTGTGGGCCGAGCACACCAACGACTACGACTACGCGGTGCCGGACGAGGCGCTCGACGAGGAACTGGCCGCCCAGCGCGCCCAGTTCACGTCCATCCCGTTCCGCACGGCCCACCCGGTCGTCCGCGTCCACCCGCTGACCGGCGAACGCGGGCTGTTCATCGGCGGGTTCGCACAGCGGATCGTCGGCCTGTCGGTCACCGAGTCCCGCAAGATCCTGGACCTGCTCCAGGCGTATGTCACCCGCCCGGAGAACGTCCTGCGCCACCGCTGGTCACCGAACCAGCTCGTCCTCTTCGACAACCGCATCACCCAGCACTACGCCATCGACAACTACAACGGCCTGCCGCGCCGCCTGCACCGGGTGACCATCGCCGGTGACATCCCGGTCGGCATCGAGGGCAAGGAGAGCTACTCGATCGCGGGGGACGCCTCGCACTACACGTCCGTCGTCGAGTAGCCCGCCCCGGCCCCTCCGGCTTCTCCGGAAAAGACCCTCGTGCGACGCCCACGAGGGTCTTTTTGTTGCTAGCGTGTAGTTGCAAGTAATGTGCAATAAGAGGTCGAGGGGACCCCCGCATGCCCGTCTACACGCTCCCTGAACTGCCGTACGACTACTCCGCGCTCGCGCCCGTGATCAGCCCCGAGATCATCGAGCTGCATCACGACAAGCACCACGCGGCGTATGTGAAGGGTGCCAACGACACGTTGGAGCAGCTCGCGGAGGCGCGCGACAAGGAGTCGTGGGGGTCGGTCAACGGTCTGGAGAAGAACCTCGCCTTTCACCTCTCAGGCCACATCCTGCACAGCATCTACTGGCACAACATGACGGGCGAGGGCGGCGGTGAGCCGCTGGCCGCCGACGGCGTCGGTGAGCTCGCGGACGCGATCGCCGAGTCCTTCGGTTCGTTCGAGGGCTTCAAGGCGCAGCTGACGAAAGCGGCGGCCACGACCCAGGGTTCGGGCTGGGGCGTCCTCGCGTACGAGCCGCTCAGTGGACGGCTGATCGTCGAGCAGGTCTACGACCACCAGGGCAACGCCGGCCAGGGCTCGACCCCGATCCTGGTCTTCGACGCCTGGGAGCACGCCTTCTATCTCCAGTACAGGAACCAGAAGGTCGACTTCATCGACGCGATGTGGGCCGTCGTCAACTGGCAGGACGTGGCGAAGCGTTACGAGGCCGCCAAGTCCCGTACGAATGTGCTGCTGTTGGCGCCCTGAGCGGACCGCGGAGCCCCAGGCGACCGCGCCGACCGCGGTGAAGCGTCCTGCCTCGTGATCGTCTTCTCACCGAACGCGACGGCAGGCGGAATGACGGAAGGCCCCCGCGAGGACATGACTCGCGGGGGCCTCCCCCATACTCCCTGCCCCAGGCCTACTCTCGTGGGGCCGGGGCGTCACAGGACACCGGGGCTCCACACAGCCTGGGGGATCACATGCTGTCCATGCGGTGCGTCAACTGCGCAGACAAGGTCCAGGATTTCCTCAGGCTCACCGACGCGGAGAGGACGTACGTCAAGGAGCAGATTCCGAAGCACTTCCGCCTCGGTGCCTACTACCGCTGCGCCCGCGACGGCTGCCTGCGCTACCAGCGACGGGGGAACCACAAGGACGGCGGTTCCTTCCCGAAGCCGGAGGCCAAGAACCAGGCCAAGGACCAGGCCAAGGACTGAAGGGCCGGACGCCCTCCAGGTTCTACAGGTTGCTGAAGTCCGGGCCCGCCGTCCGAGAGCGCTTGATCTCGTAGAAGCCGGGGACCGAGGCGACCAGGAGGGTGCCGTCCCACAGCTTGGCGGCCTCCTCGCCCTTCGGGGCCGGGGTGACGACCGGGCCGAAGAAGGCGATCTGCTCGCCGTCGGCACCGGGGACCGCGATCACCGGGGTACCGACGTCCTGGCCGACCTTGGAGATGCCCTCCTTGTGGGAGGCGCGCAGTTCGGCGTCGAACTCGAAGTCCTTCTGCTCGGCGTAGTCGATCAGGTCGGCGGGCAGGCCGACGTCGGCCAGGGCGCCGGCGATCGCTTCGAGGGTCGGGCCCTCAGCGTTGTTGTGGATCCGTGTGCCCAGGGCCGTGTAGAGGGGGCCGAGGACGTCGGCACCGTGCTTCTGCCAGGCCGCCGTCACGACCTTCACCGGCTGCCAGGCCTGCACCGCGAGCATCTCGCGGTACTCCTCGGGCAGCTCGTCGAGCTTGTCCTCGTTGAGCACCGCCAGGCTCATGATGTGCCAGTGGACCTCGATGTCACGGACCTTCTCGACCTCCAGGACCCACCGGGAGGTCATCCAGGCCCAGGGACAGAGCGGGTCGAACCAGAAGTCGACGGGGGTCTTGGTCGAGCTCGTCTCGGACATGGGACTCCTATGAGAAAGATGCACTTTCAACAGGCAACACATCCCCGCCTCCATTGCATTCCCGGGTGCCCGGTGTCAGTGGCGCGTGGCAGGATCGGTGCTGGTCGGCCGTATTGATGACAATCGAGGGAGCGTTCCGTGCCCGGTGAGAATCTGTCCCGCGACGAGGCCCGGGAGCGGGCCGCCCTGCTGTCCGTCGACGGGTACGAGGTGTTCCTCGACGTGCGGTCGGCCCTGGGGGACACAGGCAGTACGGGTGACACGGGCGGGAGCGGTGCGGGCGGGGCTCGGACCTTCCGGTCCGTGACCACGATCCGGTTCCGGTGCACCGAGCCCGGCGCCGCCAGTTTCGCGGATCTCATCGCGCCGAGTGTGACCGCCGTCTCCCTGAACGGCCGAGATCTCGACCCGGGGGCCGTCTTCGACGGGACGCGCATCCTGCTGGAGGATCTCGCCGCGGACAACGAGCTGGTCGTCGACGCGCAGTGCGCCTACTCCCGCACCGGCGAGGGCCTGCACCGCTTCGTCGACCCCGAGGACGGCGAGGTGTACCTGTACACGCAGTACGAGCCCGCCGACTCCCGCCGCGTCTTCGCCAACTTCGAGCAGCCCGACCTCAAGGCCCCCTTCCGGTTCGAGGTGCGGGCGCCGGAGGAGTGGGTCGCGTGGAGCAACGGGGCCGGGGAACTCGTCGACGGTGTGTGGCGATTCGCCGAGACCAAGCCGATCTCCACGTACATCACCACCATCCTCGCGGGGCCGTATCACTACGTCACCGATTCCTACTCCCGTACGTTCGCCGACGGTACGACCCTCGACATCCCCCTCGGCGCGATGTGCCGCAAGGGTCTCGCCCCCCACTTCGACTCCGACGACGTCTTCCTCGTCACCAAGCAGGGGCTGGACTTCTTCCACGACCACTTCGACTACCCGTACCCCTTCGGGAAGTACGACCAGGCCTTCGTGCCCGAGTACAACCTCGGCGCGATGGAGAACCCGGGGCTGGTCACCTTCCGCGAGGAGTTCATCTTCCGGGGGAAGGTGACGCAGGCGGCGTACGAGCGGCGGGCGAACGTCGTCCTGCACGAGATGGCCCACATGTGGTTCGGCGACCTCGTCACCATGGAGTGGTGGGACGACCTGTGGCTCAAGGAGTCCTTCGCCGACTTCATGGGCTCCTTCTCGCTCGTCGAGGCGACCCGTTTCACCAGCGGCTGGGTCACCTTCGCCAACAACCGCAAGGCCTGGGCCTATCGCGCCGACCAGCTTCCCTCCACGCACCCGGTCACGGCCGACATCCGCGACCTGGAGGACGCCAAGCTCAACTTCGACGGCATCACCTACGCCAAGGGTGCCTCCGTACTCAAGCAGCTCGTCGCCTACGTGGGACCGGACGCGTTCCTCGAAGGCGCGCGGCGGTACTTCAAGCGGCACGCGTACGGCAACACGCGCCTCGGCGATCTGCTGTCCGTGCTGGAGGAGACCAGTGGGCGGGACATGGCCTCCTGGTCGCGTGCCTGGCTGCAGACCGCCGGGGTCAACTCCCTCACCCCGGCGGTGCTGTTGAGCGCGGACGGGCTGATCACCGAGCTGGCCGTGATCCAGGAGGCCGCCGAGTCGCACCCCGAGCTGCGGCCCCACCGCGTGGCTGTGGGCCTCTACCGGCGTTCCCCGGACGGGGTGTTGGAGCGGTACGCGCGTGCCGAGGTCGATGTCGACGGGCCTCGCACCGTGGTCGGTGAGCTGGTCGGGAGCGAGGCCCCCGACCTCGTTCTCGTCAACGACGACGACCTGACGTACTGCAAGATCCGGTTCGACGAAGGGTCGTTGGCGACGCTGCGGGCGCACCTCGGTGACATCACCGACCCGCTCGCCCGCGCCCTGTGCTGGTCCGCGCTGTGGAACCTGACGCGGGACGCGCTGATGCCGGCCCGGGACTTCGTCGACCTGGTACTGCGGTTCGCGGGGAGCGAGTCGGACATCGGCGTCCTCCAGATGCTGCACGCCTGGGCGAACTCCGCGCTCACCCACTACGCGGCCCCCGACTGGCGGGCGACCGGTGAACGCCTGCTCGCCGAGGGCGCGTTGAAGGAACTCCGGCTCGCCGAACCGGGCAGCCAGCACCAGCTGACGTGGGCCCGCTTCCTGGCGGCCGTGGCGTCGAGCGAGGCCGATCTCCAGCTGCTCCAGGGGTTGTTGGAAGGCACGGCGAAGATCGACGGTCTCGACGTCGACCAGGAGCTGCGGTGGACATTCCTGGAGCCGCTCACCTCGCACGGCGTCGCCGACGAGAAGACGGTCGCCGCCGAACTCGCCCGCGACGACACGGCGTCCGGCAAGCGCCACCAGGTCCGCTGTCTCGCCGCCCGCCCCTCGGCCGCCGTCAAGGCGCAGGCGTGGGCCCAGGTCGTCGAGTCCGACAAGCTGTCCAACGCCCTAGTCGAGGCCACCATCTCGGGCTTCGTCCAGGGCTCGCAGCGGGAGCTTCTCGCGCCGTACGCGGAGAAGTACTTCGCGGTGATCGAGCGGACATGGGCCGACCGCTCGATCCAGATCGGGATGGACGTCGTACGCGGCCTGTTCCCGTCCCTCCAGGACTCGCCGGAGACCCTGGCGGCGACGGACACATGGCTGACGGACCACGCGGACGCGGCACCTGCCCTGCGACGCCTGGTCCTGGAGGCCCGGGACGACCTGGCCCGCGCACTCCGGGCACAGGCGTGCGACGGGGCGGCGGCGCGGTGAGGGGCGGCTCCGCCGGGTGATCTGTCCGGCGGGGCGGTGGACAGCCGTCCCGCCGACAGGACGGGTACTGGCGCGGGCGCCGAACCCGAACAGGCGGGCTGCTGGTGCCAGTGCGGGAGCGTGGTGCGGCCACCGGGGTCGGGCACCGGACGCGGGTGCGGGTGCCCTGTCGACGGTGGCCGGCCTGCCGACCGGCACGACCGGGAGCGGAGCGTGTGTGCGGGGGGAGGGCGGAACCGGAGCGGGTGCGCGGTACCGCCGGCGACAACGGCGCCGGGTTCCGGAGAGTACTGGCGGTGTGCGCCCAACCCGCCTGTTGGCAACGTGGCGTTGACAGCTTCTTGGGTGCCCCATCACGTTCTGGTCCAGTCTCCCGGCAGTCCTGAAGGCGCCAGAGCTCGTATCTTTTCCGCTCCGTGATCGTTGGGAAATCCGTTCGCGATTGGTCCAGGGGTGGGGGGAGGCGGGCGTGGAGGTCAGGGATGTGCATCATGCCTACCGTCGGCGTGTGGTCCTGCGGGGCGTTGATCTGCGGCTTCGGGCAGGGGTGTTGTGTGGGATCGTCGGGGAGAACGGCGCCGGCAAGTCAACTCTGCTGAAGATCCTTTCCGGTGAGCTGCGGCCCTCCCACGGCACGGTCCGTCATGGTGGCCGGTTCGGTTACTGCCCGCAGCACGTGGTCCTCAACGACGCGCTGACTGTCCGGCAGCACCTGAGGTTCTTGCAGAAGGCCTACCGGCTGACCGATCTGCGGTATGCCGAGCAGGTCATGGACGTGCTGGGGTTCGCCGGTTACGCCGATGAGCGGGCAGGGATCCTCAGCGGCGGGACGCGGCAGAAGCTGAACGTGACGCTCGCGCTGATGCACGATCCTCAGGTGCTGTTGCTGGACGAGCCGTATCAGGGGTTCGACTGGGACACCTACCAGCGATTCTGGGATCTCGCCGTGCGGCTGCGTGATGCGGGGCGTTCGGTCCTGGTCGTCTCCCATCTGGCGTACGACACCGAGCGCCTGGACGAGTTGTGGCGTCTGGACGGCGGGCTCCTCCACCCGGACCGGGTGGAGGGGGCGTGAGGTTCCACTGGACCCGGTTCGCTCTCGCCACCGGCTTCGCGCTGATCGAGCATGGCCGCAACCGGTTCGCCATGGTCCTCGTGACCCTGTTCGTCCCCCTGTGGACGACTCTGGCCTTCGTGGCGATGCCCGACACCCCGGCGCACATGCGGCTGCGCGCCACCGGGGAGACGCTGGCGCCCCATGGCAACGAGCTGACGGAGCTCAGCGGCGCGCTCAACGCGGTCACCCTGATC
Source organism: Streptomyces lacrimifluminis (assembly GCF_014646095.1). Taxonomy (GTDB): domain Bacteria; phylum Actinomycetota; class Actinomycetes; order Streptomycetales; family Streptomycetaceae; genus Streptomyces; species Streptomyces lacrimifluminis. Next base: position 141,356 of record NZ_BMMU01000013.1, read on the forward strand.
ACCGGTTTCATGATGTTCGCCGCCACCTTCTCCGGCAACAGCTTCGACCGCCGACTGGCGATGGCCGGCTATCCCCGCGCCCACCTCGTCCTGGCCAAGGTCACCGCGCTGGCGCTGATCTCGGCCGCGGTCGCCGCCTACGCCACCGCGGTCACCTGCCTGGCCTGGACACCCCGGCAGCCGCTGCTGCTCGCCGCCGCGCTGTTCGGCGCCGGGCTCACCTACGGCGCCCTCGGCGTCGGCTTCGGCTCGGTACTGCACCGGGAGGTCGAGGGCATGTTCGCCATCGTGATGACCAGCATCATCGACCTCGCGCTGCAGAACCCGGTCACGAGCTCCGGGGCGGACAACCCGCTCACGCGCTACCTGCCCTCCTACGGAGCCATGCAGGCCAGCACGGCGGCGGGATTCTCCACCAGCCCGGTCCCGCGCCATCTGGCCATCCAGTTCACCTGGTTCGCGGGAGCGGCCCTGATCGCCCTGGTGGGCTTTCGCCGCAGCACCCGCAGCACCCTGCCCGTCACCGCACAGCCCCCTGATCCCAAGCCGAGAAACGGCGACTTCTCCCTTCCCGCGCCGCGCCGAACCGCCGAGCCATCGGCTTCGCTGTCCGACACGGAAACACCCTGAGGTCCACGTCCCGAGATGCGCACGAAACCGCAGCCCACCCCCGCCCCCCTCCACAGCGTCACGCACGCGCGGCGGAGCCGAGCCGCCTCCCGGGCGCTGATGGGCGAGGACCCCGCCCTGCGTGCGGGCTACCGGCTGTGCCGCCGCATCACACGGCAGCACGATCCGGCGATCTACGCCCTCGTCCAGCTCATGCCGGCCGTGCTGCGCCCGGCGTGCTGGGCCCTGTGGGCGGCTGTCACCGTGCTTGACGACCTGGCGGACACACCGGATACGGAGCCGGCCCAGCGCGCGGCCCGCGTCGAGGCGTGGACCCGGGCGCTGAAACAGGACCTGACGGCGGGCACGAGCACGGACCCCGTCCGGTACGCCGTGGTGGACACGGCGGGGCGGTGGCGTCTGGACCTGTCCGACCTGCAGGGCGCGATGGCCAGGACACGGGAGGACGCTCTCGGTCTGCGCTTCACCGACTGGGCCGCGTGGCGGGCCTGGTGCAACGAGGAAATCGTGCCCTGGGGCGATCAAGCACGACAGCTGCTCGAACGGGCAGGCGCGCCGATGACGCTACGGCTGGACCGGCACGCCGACTACGAACAATTCATGGACGGCACCCAGCTCATCAACATGCTCACCGACCTGAGCACCGACCTCGCCCAGGGGCACATGCTCCTGCCGCAGGAAGCCCTGGAACCCTTCCCCGGCGCAGAGGCGGACTTGACCCAGGGCCGCTGGAGTCCGGCCGTGGCGGCGTTGATCGCCGAGCTGACGGCCCTGGCCCGCAGGCGGGTGACCAGGCCCGCCATGACGAGGGGTATGCACCCGGGCCCCGCCAACGTGCTCGACACGGCGGCCGACCTGATGCGTCTCCAACTCGACGCCATCGAAGCGGCCGGCCCCACCCTGCTGACACGCCCCCCGCGCCCCTCCGTCGCGGCCCACACCCGCGTGCTGCTCCCCGCCCGCCTCCGCTCGGCCCTGGCCTGGAGCCTGACTCCCCTGACCGTGCCGGGCCCCCGGCCCCCCGCGGTGGGCGTGGGCGATCCGGGTCCGGCGACCCACGACACCGGGCTCCGGCCCCCGCCACCGCACCCCGACGGCGTCCGGCCCCCGCGGATCGCCGCCGACCGGATGCCCTCCCATGTGGCGGTCATCATGGACGGCAACGGCCGCTGGGCCGAGCAGCGCGGCCTGCCCCGCCACGAAGGCCACCGCGCCGGCACCGCCGCGCTGCACGAGATGGTTTACGGCGCTCTGGAGATCGGCCTGCGCCACCTGACCCTCTACACGTTCTCCACCGAGAACTGGAAACGCGGCACAGAGGAGATCACCACGATCCTGGAGACAGTCCGGCACGAACTCGACGAGGGCCCCTTCCGTGACCTGGACGTGCGCCAGCGCTGGTCCGGCCGTCCCGACAAACTGCCCGAGGACCTCGTCCACGCCCTCAGGCGCGAACAGCAGCGCACCCGCACCCGCACCGGACTGACCCTCACCGTGTGTATCAACTACGGCGGCCGTGACGAGATCACCCGGACCGCCGCGGCCCTCGCCCAGGCAGCCCGAGAAGGCGAAGTAGACCCCCACCTTCTTGGCGAAGACGACTTCGCCCGCCATCTCCCCTACCCCGACATGCCGGACGTCGACCTGCTGTGGCGCACCGGCAACGAACAGCGCACCTCCAACTTCCTTCCCTGGCACGCCACTTACGCAGAGCTGCACTTCACCCCCGGCTACTGGCCCGACAACGACCGACGTGACCTGTGGCAGGCCATCACCGAATACGGCCGACGCCAACGCCGCCACGGCGCCGTTCCCGCGCCCCTCGCCTCCCCCGAGAAGCACCGCCCGTCCCCGGACGTCCCCGCACGTCCGGCTTGCCCCCGCCACTGACGCATGCCGGCTCGGAGCAACCCGCTGTTCCACTCCTGAATCAGCGGCCGGTCGTGTGTCTGCGGGTCGCGCCGGTACAGGATGTCTCGCCTGCGAGTGGGGCCCACCGGGCTTCACCGGGCCGGCTGAGGACCCCGAAGCTGCACAGAGATCATTGAGCGCCGGGTCGGACCCGGAATCCGGGCCTCGGAGGCCGCCGGTCCCACCGTTACCGAACCCGGGCACTCGATGCCGTAACCCCCGGATGGACCAGCGCCTTTCGGCACTCGAACGCTTGCACTTTAGGGCGAGCTTGTCCTGAATTGTCGACGGGCGTGTAACAGCGGTTAGGGGGCGGATCGGACACGGGAAAGTCGGAGTCATGACCCACAACACCCCGCTCTCCCCGAGCACCCGCCCCCTCCGCCACCTGCCGCACGTACAGCGCCGGGTGCTGACCACCGCGCAGCTGCGGGCGAACGGCGTCGCCCCCGCCGAGGCGAACGAGCAGTGCCGGTCCGGTGGACCCTGGCAGCAGATCCTGCCGGGTGTGTTCCTGCTGCACCCGGGCCCGCCCACCAGCGAGGAACGGCTGCACGCGGTACTGCTGTACGCGGCGAAGGAGCGGACGGCGACGGGAGTTCCGGCCCAGCCCGACTCCCAGGAGCCGTACCGGGAGCGCGGCCGTCCGGTCTACGCCGAGGCCATGATCACCGGCCTCGCCGCGCTCGCCCTGCACGGTTTCTCGTCCGCGCCGGCGCTGCTGTCCCTCGACACCTTCGACGTCCTGGTCCCCCGGCTGCGCCGGCTGCGCTCGACGGGCTGCGTCCGCATCCTCCGTTCCTCGGCGCTGCCCACGCCCGAGCTGATCGACGGGCTGCCGGTCGCGCCGGTCGCGCGCGCCCTCGCCGACGCGGTGGCCGGACTCACGGACGCGGGCGCCGTACGCCGGCTGCTGACCGACGCGGTACGCGGCGGCCACTGCGAACCTGCCTCGGTGGTACGGGAGTTGAACCAGGGCCGACTGCTGAGCCGGCCGCATGTCGTGGACGCCGTCGACTCCTTGCTCGCCGAGGGCCGGGCGGTCGCGGAGGACCGGCTGTACCGGATGGTGCGCGAACACGGCCTCCCGGACCCGGTCTGGAACGTCGATCTGCGTCTGCCCGGCGGCCCGCATCTCGGCGGCCTCGACGCCTACTGGCCCGACCAGGCGGTGGCGGTGGAGCTGGACACCCGCACCCCGCTCCCGGGCCACCGGCAGGAGGACGACGCGCTCTGGTCGGAGTACGCCCGTAAGCGCGAGCACCTGGAGCGGCTGGGCATCACGGTCGTCCACATCACACCGCGCAAGCTGCGCGAGGCGATCGAGCAGCAGGCAACTGTCGTCCGTACGGCTCTGATGGCGTCGGGGGACCGCGAGCCGGCGGCGTACGTCGTGGTGCTGCCCCGGTAGTGACGGACCGGGCGGTACCAGGAGGGGAGAGGAGGGGCCGCCGGGCGACCGGGGGCCCCTCCTCATTTGCTCAGGGCTGCCCGGTCTCCCTCTGCGTCACTTCTCGGTCCCGCAGAACTCCGCCTCGCCGATCTTCATCAGGTTGCCGCTCCAGTCGCCGTTGAAGTTGAAGGCGAGCGAGTGCTTGCCGTCGGCCGTGGTGACCGCCACCGAGTTGGAACCGTGGATGCCACCACTGTGACCCCAGACCTTGACCCCGCAGCTCAGTTCGTTCTCCATGAGCCCGAGCCCGTAGCGCCCGTCGGGCACGCCGGTGGCGACCGTCGTCTTCATCTCGGCGAGTTGCTCGGCGGGCACGACCTTGCCGCGCAGAAGCGCCGAGTAGAAGCGGTTCAGGTCACCGGCGTTGGAGATGATCTCGCCCGCGGCGTTCGCCACCGTGGGGTTGAGCTCCGTGACGTCGTAGACCCTGCCGGTGGGCTCGACGAACTTCGAGTACGCGCGGCTGCTGCGCTGGGGCACCTTGACGCTCGTACCCGGCATGTACGTGCCGTGCAGCCCGAGCGGCTCGATGACGCGCCGCCGGACCTCGTCGCCGTACGAGTTGCCGGTCACCTTCTCGATGACCATGCCGGCGAGCGTGTAGTTGGTGTTCGAGTAGCCCCAGTCGGTGCCTGGGGCGAACGCGGACTGGTGGCCCATGGCGATCTTGACGATCTCGTCCGGGGTCCAGGTGCGGTACCGGTTCTTGAAGAAGCCCTCCGGGAGGAAGATCTCGCTCTGGAGTTGCTTGTCCTCCGTGTAGTTGAAGATGCCGCTGGTGTGGTTGAGGAGCTGGCGGAGAGTGATCTTCCGTCCGTCGTGGCCGTTGCCGCTGACGACTCCTGGCAGCCACTTGTCTACGGTGTCGTCGAGCGACACCCGTCCCTCGGCCTCCAGTTGGAGCAGGACGGTCGCGATGAAGGTCTTCGTGATGCTGCCGGCCCGGAAGTTGTCGTGGGCGCTGCGCGGCTGCTTGGTCCTGAGGTTGCCCACACCGGCGGTCGCTTTCCAGACCCCGTGCCGGTCCTTGGCCTGAAGGGCCACACCGGGTACGCCGTCCTTGACGGCGGCGTTCATGGCAGCGCGGGTGGCCTGATGACCACCGCCCCGCTCGGCCGGCGCCGCCGCCACCGCGGGCGCCGCGAACGCGCCTGCCGCGACGGCGATCGCCGCGGCCATCCCCACGAGCCTCTTCCTGCCCGGCCTCTTGTCGACTGACATGCCGTTCCCCCTTGTTCCGGTGCTGCGGTCGGGGGGAGGGACACGGGGGGCGGACCGGAGGTTGACAGAGGCGTGGACAGTTGGGCGCTTTTCAGCCTTTGGGTCCGTTGAGGCTCGCTCGCACGGTTTTGCCGACGCCGGCACGCAGGAACCAGTCGAGGGAGTCGGCGAGCTGCTGCACGACGATCAGGCCGCGCCCTCGCGTATCTCGGAGGCGTCCCTGCAACGGATCGAGACGGGGTCACTGAACTTCCGTTACGTGGGCGACCTCCGAAGGCTCCTCACCAAGTACGGCGTATCGGACGAGGAGGTCATCGAGTCCCTCATCAGCCTCAACAGGGAGTCAAACCAGCAGGATTGGCTTACGCAGTACCGGGGGCTGATGCCGGCGGGGATGCCGGGGTTCGTGGGGCTCGAACCGGAAGCTCGCACGATGAAGGCCTACCACCCGACGATCGTCTACGGCCTACTGCAGACCAAGGCCTATGCGCGCGCGACGCACGAGCTGCACAAGCCTGTTGAGGAGTACACCTCGGAGTTCATCCGAAGTAGCGTGGAATTGCGGATGAAGCGCCAGGAGGTGCTCACCCAGGAGAATCCGGTCAAGTTGCACGTCATCCTCGGCGAGGCCGCGTTGCGGTATCCGGTGGGGGGTACCGACGTGATGCGCGAACAGTACGCGAGGCTTGAGGAGTTGTCGGGGTGGGACCACGTCACCATCCAGGTGCTGCCGTTCCGCCGGAGCTACCGCGCGACCAACGACTTCGCGATTCTCGACTTCGGCAATCAACTTCCGCCACGCGTTCAGGCCGACAGCGCCTGGGGTTCCGTATCGACCTCGGACAAGCCCCGTGAGGTCGACAGGTTCATCCGCCGGTTCGAGGCCATGGCAGCATCAGCTCTGCCACCCGAGGACACCCCCGATTTCCTGCACCAACTAGAACGAGAGCCGTAACCCATGCCTACCAACGCGCCCAAACTCGCCCCTGAGCACGCCTGGTTCAAGTCCTCGTACAGCGACCCCGGCCAGAACTGCGTCGAGGCAACCCACTTCCTCGCGGCCCCCGGCATAGCCCTCCGCGACTCCAAGAACCCCACCGGCCCCGCCCTCCACCTCACCCCAACCGCCTGGACAGCCTTCGTCACGCACCTCTGCGAAGGCCCGGTCACCAGGGCCTGAGCAGCCGAGGGCCGCCGCGTCGGCGTGAAAATCTGGCGCGGCGCCGCTCCACTCCGCCCCGGACCTCGAAAAGGCGAAGACAGCATACGGACGGTGCCTCGGCGGGCCGGTGCGGTGGGCGGATGCGGACCATTCTGCGCTCGGCCGGGAGGACCAACCAGAGCCTGCCGTTCCCTGGGAAAGGAGCCTTGTTCCACGGCGGCCCGATGCCCCACTGGCAGAGCAACAGCACGAGCCTGCGGCTGGTGGTAGCGGACGCTGCCTCGCCGACGGCGGCGATCGATGGCCCTCCTCCTGCCGCCGACGGTTTGAGGCTGTGCCCACCGGTCGGGTGCGGTGGTCAGGCGTCCGGAACGCGTTCGGCGTGGACTCTTTGGGCAGAGAGGTCGGGAGGCTCGGTGTCGAGCGCGGGATATCGAGGCAGGAAGAACGCCATGGCAAGGGCGACAGCGCTGGCGATGATCAGGCCCAGGAGGGGGCCGTCATAACTCGATGTCCGCTCTGCCGCACTCTGCACCACGACGGGTATGAAGGCCATCGCAAGCATGGAGAACCCCAAGCTCAGGGCCTGCAACTGTGCGAAGTCCCGAAGGCCGAAGTACCGGGCGATCAGGTAGGGGCCGATCGTCGATTCAGCGCCCCTGACCACCCCGAGCAGGAACATCGCGATGAACAGAACCGGCACCGTGTCATAGACGCCGGCCAGGATCACCAGGGCGACCAGGACACACGCGACCAACGGCACGAGCACCCAGGGTGACCTCGCGCGGTCGAGGATCACTCCGGCGAGGAGCAGGCCGACGATCGACGCGGAGAACTGCGCCGACAGCGCCAGCGACACGGTCCCGGATGAGTATCCGTGGTCGTCGAGCATCGAGACGGCATTCTGCGACACGCTCACCACCGCGCCCCCGGCCAGCGCGAAGATCAGCAGGCTGAGCACCCACGCCCGGCTGCGGATGGCCTTTCGCAACGGCACGCCCGGCAGCCCGGTCAGCACCGGCATGGCGGCCGGCCCGCCCTCCCCCGCTGGGACGCCGCTCGGCCGCTGGAGCGATTCGGGTTCGGACAGCAGGAAGACCTGGGCGGGCAGGACCACAACGAGAATGGCGGCGCCCAGCAGGACAAAGGTGGCCCGCCAGCCAGCAGAGCCGATCAACTGTTCGGACATGGGGGAGAACACGGCGCTCGCGAAGCTCGACACCACACCGACCGAGGCGAACGCCACGCCCCTGTGGTGGGGGAACCACAGCAGAATCACCTTGAAGACGACGACCGCACCGATGTAGCCGAATCCCATAGAGAGCACCAGGAGCGCACCCAACGCGAGTTGGTTCGCTCCCACGAGGGCTGTGGCAGCCGTGGTGAGCGCATAGAGCACAACGCTCAGGACTGAGACCCGCTTCACTCCCCACCGGTCTATCCAGCGACCGCCGAAGGGCAGCACGAAGGGCACGATCAGCATCGGCAGTGAGAACAGGGTCAAAGTCGCGGACTCCGCCCAGCCGAATTCCTTGGAGACAGGGCCGATGAAAAACGTCGTGGTCGCCGCCAGCACTCCGGCAGGGCTCAGCATCGTGGCGATACCGCAGGCGATCAGGGCCATCCACGCCGGCCGGGGGTACCTGCGCATCGACGAGAAGTACGCCGACATCGAGCTGGAACTCGACACGGTGGAACCGGCGAATTGAGACGGCTCCGGATTGGGTGAGTAGGACACCGTTGTCCCCTTCGCTTTCCGTCGTTACCGTCAGCCGGTGGTGGGGGGTTCGAGTGCCGCGAACATGGGGAACGGCGGGAGCCCGAAAATGTTCCGGCCGTTGATCTCAGCCATGGGGTCGAGGCGAAGCGCACCGTGCGTGGCCAGGACGCGCATGTCGCGCACGAAGCGCTGGATCGGATTCTTCAGGCTCACGGTGGACGACCCCAGCGCGAGCTGGAGCATGTCGACAGCCTGCCCACACTGGTGAATGGCGTGGACGAGATCCATGGCGATCTCGGGCTCCTCGGCGAAACCGAAGTCCCGGCCGCTCAGCACCCGCCGGTCCACCTCGTCGACGTGCATGTGGACCACGGCCGCGGCGGCGTTGATCACCGCCCGCGCCTTCCCCGCGGTGACCTGGGCCGACGGCATGTCCGCGACCGTCGGGTAGGGCAGGTTGAACGGCTTGCGCACCTTGGCCTGCTCGGTGAAACACTCCAGGGTGCCCTGCGCCATGCCCAGTGCCAGCGCGGCGAAGCTCGCCGCCGTGCTCACCGACCCGGCCACCGCGCCGCCGCCGAGGGCCCTACCACCGTACTGCTGACGCAGGCTGTCCATGATTTTCGGCAGGTCGGAGGTGTGCACGAAGCGGTGTTCGGGGACGAAGACCTCGCCGTCCACGGTGACGCTGTTGCTGGACGTGCCCTTGAGACCCATGACCTTCCAGTCGTCCAGAATCTGGTACTGGTCACGCGACAGGACGGCGATTCCGCGGCGAGGCCGGCCCGCGTCGTCTTCGTACTCGACCCCGACCGCAGCCCACGCCGCGAACTTGCAGCCGCTGCCGAACGACCACTTGCCGCTGACCATCAGACCGCCGTCCACGCGCCGACCCGACCCGACGCTGGTGGAAAGTACCGACGCGCCGAACACCAGCGGCCCCACCCAGTCGTCGATCATCCCGAAGATCTCGTCGACGGCCTGCTGCGGAAACGCAAGGGTGCTACGGATGCCGCTCGACACGATGACGAGCCACCCCGCCGAGCCGTCTCCCCTGCCGAGCGTGGTGACGATCTCGATGATGTCCCGTGCACCCAGCCCGTAGCCGCCGACCTCCTCCGGAATGGCCATCTTGAAAACACCGGCGTTGTGCAGAGCATCGAGCGCCTCCGGTGCGAGCGCTCCGAGTTCCTCACCCTCCGGCGCATTGCGCCGCAGCATGGGGATCATCCCCGCAACTTCGTCACGGATCTTTTTCCCCGCCGGACTCAGGAACTCCGATTCACTTGCGAATACCGGCCCTGCCCCGGGTGTGATGTCAGCGGAAATGGGCGGGAAATCGTTGGACATGCCGCTCCTCATTGGTTGGTGGAGATTTCCTTGCGCGAGCAGATATGCCGTACTGTACGGTCCAGTACATCATTTGGGCGCAGAGCCGCACCCCCGGTTCCTCTATGTGGAACCCGGGCGTGCGGGGAGGGGCTCAGGCGTCGTCTGAAGCGGTGCCCAACGGCAGTTGAGGCAGAGGACTGTTGCGCAGAGTCCACTGGATACGGGAGGTCGCGTCGAGGATCAGCCCCACGGTCTCCAGGACCTCGGACCTGGTGGACAGCCGGGGGCTGAGCGCGGCAACCCCGAGGCTGCCCACCGGGTCGCCGTTGAGCGTCAAGATCGGAGCGCTGACCTCGTTGACGGCGAGGTCGCTCTCACCGACCGAGTTGGCCCACCCGCGGGTCCGGACGAGGTCCAACTGGCGTGCGAAGCCGTTCCAGTCGGTGACGGTGCGCTCCGTCACCCTGGCAAGGTGGCGCCCGGGATATCGCTCGGCCAGGTCGCGGGGGGAGCAGAACGCCAGCATGGCTTTTCCGGCCGCGACGGAGTGCGCCGGACGAACCTGGCCCATCCGCGAGCCGAGCGGCTGGCTGTCGCAACCGGCCAGTGACAGGACGAAGCGCACGGTCCGGCCCTCGAGAACGCCATGGCTCGTGGTGTAGCCCAGTTCGGCATGGAGGTCCCGCAGAATCGGCGTGATGACATCGTTCAGGGCCACGGCGGAGGCCATCCGTAGTGCGACCTCGTACAGAGCCGGGCCCACGACGTAGCGACCACCTGCATGCTGCTGGCGTACACAGCCGACCGAGACGCAGTTGGCGAGGATGCGGTGCGCGGTGGAACGGGCCACCTGAAGCTCGTCCGCCAGCTCGGACAACGTGACACCACCACGCTGCGCGACGATCAAAACGGCCCGCAGGGCCATCTGTGCCGAGTTCACGGGCATCCTCGTGACTAGCAGGCAAGGATTCTGCGGCCGACAGCTCGCAGCCGTCAGGGCCGGGCGGCCATATTAAGACACAATTACGCTGGAGTTACCTGTGTCTGGGCTGTGAGCTGCGAAGTCATAGCCGCACACCGGGGAACGACGAGCCATGAGGCTGCCCCGAGAGACCGTTCGCACACCCCTGCCATGCCGTGCGCAGCACCGGCCCATGCCCGAACCGCGGCGGGGGTCGGCCCGGGGCGGCCGTCTGCACGGGTTCGGGCTGACGCCGGGGGCCGATTCCCGAAGAACAGGCTCAGCCCGGCCGCCAGCTCCTACCTGCTCGGCGGTCCGCCCTCACGCCGTACGCCATCCGGCACAGGGCCCGCCACGCCGCCCGCCCGACCACCCGTCACCCCTTCTTCAGCACCAGCTCCACGTTCCGGTCCCCCGCGTCGCCCGACAGATCCATCCGCGCTCCCGGCGCGTTGAACGACAACTCCCGGTACAGCGCCGCCAGTCCCGTCTGTGACAGGTCCGCGTAGTCCGTCCGGTTCGGCGCGGCCGACTCCACCATCGTCGTGAACAGCGAGATCGTGCCGTCGTTGTTGTCCACCAGCTCGATGACGCGGGCCAGTTGGGGGAAGTCGATGTGGGACGCCGTCGAGATCTCCCAGAACGAGCGGTCGTCCGGGGCCGCGTGCGCGGTGATGACGTTGCGGTGGATGTGGCCGTTCACCCAGGCCAGGACGTTGCGGTGGCCGGAGAGGAGCGCCACGACGTCCGCGCCGTCGTGGCGCTGTTCGTCCGGGTGGGCCGGGTCGCGGTGGGTGTTGGTCATCGACTCGCTGGTGTGGTGGCTGAAGACCACGGCGTACGAGTCCTTGTGCTCCTGCAACGTCCGGTTCAGCCAGCGCAGTTGGGCCGCGCCGATCGAGCCCTGGTAGTGGCCGCCCGGGTCGGTGGTGTCGATGCTGATGCCGATGACGTCGTCCGAGATGCGGAAGGTGTAGTACTGGGTGCCGGAGTCGAGGTTGGCTGTCGAGTAGCCGTGGCCGACCGGGCCCGCGCCCGCGTACGCCGGGTCCAGGTGCGCCTTCAGGTAGTCGGCCCGGGTGAACGGGGCCCTGTTCTCGTCCGGGGTGACCGAGCGCAGGTCGCGCGCGTGGGCCTGGATCAGCTCCCGGAAGCCGATGCCCCTCGGGTCGTCGGAGCTCCTGATCTGGTCCTGGAGCGCCTTGCTGCGTGCCGTCGGCAGATCCATCAGCTTCTTGCCGCCGACCGCGAAGTCGGTGAGGAAGGGGTCGCTGTGGGAGGCGTAACAGCCGAGGGGCAGGGAGTCGTGGTTGCCGACCGTCGAGTACCAGGGCAGGTTCAGGCCGGGGCTGCGCACCTCCCGTATCGCCGCCGCGAGGAAGCCCTCGATGTGCGGGAAGCCGTGCTGCTTGTCGGAGTCGCGGGTGGCGGAGTCCGGCTGCCAGTAGAGCGGGAGGCCGCTGTTCTGGACGCCTTCGTAGTGGCGCGGGTCACCGGTGTTCGGCGTCATGCGCCCGCCGCTCATCACCTTCATGAACCACTCCAGCTCGGAGTGCGCGTTGTTGTCCGTGTTGTCGCCGGTGGTCATCACGAAGTGCAGCGGGGAGCCGGTGACCGGCGCTCCGCGCAGGGCGTTGATCCGCTCGACCAGCGAGGTCGCGCCCTGCACCGACAGCGCCTCGTGCGGGCGCCAGGCGTGCCGGTCGGCGGAGCGCATGTACTCCAGGCGCAGCGGGTGCTGTACGTCGGTCAGGTGCAGGTCCGTGAACTGGACGAAGGCCGCCATCGTGGTCCGGCGGGCGGCGCGGGCGGACCGGGGTTCGGCCAGTTCCGTCCGGACGACCCGCTGCCAGGCCGGGCCCTCGCCGAGGCGCAGATAGCCGCCGGGGCCGAGGCGCCGGTAGCCGCCCGTGCCGACGGGCACGGAGACCGTGTCGAGCGTGGTGCCCCGGGTGAACGGGGCGAGCCCGGCCGGCGCCGCCTGGCGGGACACCGCCACCGGCCCTTCCGCGGCTGCGGCCTCGGTCGCTGTGGCGGCCTGGCTGTCACTGGGCCGCAGGGCATAGCCGACGCCCGCCGAGACGGACACCGCCCCGGCCGCGGCGAGTACCGTACGTCGATTGACCCCGTGCGTGGAGCTGGCGACAGAGCGTGTGCGCGACATGGCGCGGTCTCCCCGAGTGCGAACGCGTCGGAAGTGGTCACGGGCGATCGCAGTCGCGAACGTCCCGCTCACTCTGGATGCTTGGCATCGGGGATGACCTGCGCGTGAACGAGGCAGCAACGCGCGACGCCGATCTCCGTACGTCGATCTTGGGCCACCTCGCCCGTTCACGACAGCACGGCGAACGGCCCGGAGTCGGTCACTCCGCGTTCATTTTCCGGGGTAACCCCTCTCCACCGGACCCGTCTCCCAGCCCTGCCCCGCGGCCTTCGTCACCCTCCCGGTGACCGGCCGCTCCAGCCACAGTTCCAGCCCGGCGTCCACCATCCGCACCTTCCGCAGCCCCGCGACCGCGCCCAGGTCGTGCCAGGCGGCCAGGTCCGTGGAGCCGTTCGTCTCCGGGCGCAGCTCGCCGCCGGTGATCAGACCCTCGTAGACCAGCCGTAGGCCCTGGTGGTCCACCGGGCGCCGCCGGCGGTGGGTGAACGTGTGGCGGACCGAGTCGATGCCCAGCAGGCCCGTCACGTCGACGCGGTAGCCGGTCTCCTCCATGAGCTCGCGGCGGACCGTGTCGTACGGGTCCTCGCCGTGCTCCATGCCGCCGCCCGGCAGCACCCACTCGTGGCCGCCCCCGTCGGCGGGGCTGCGGGCGAGCAGGATCTGTCCGTTGCGGACGACGACGGCGTACGCGGCTACCCGCAGCGTCTTGCGCATATGGGGACGTTAGCGCGCGGGGCGGGAATGTTCAGTGGAATTGTTCCCGAACGATGCCGGGCGCAACGCGGGACGCCGAGTACGAAACACCGCGATTCGGACTCCATCCAACCAAAGCGCATCGGGGGTTATCCCCACACGTTTATATAGTTTCGGTCAACCATCCCCAAACATCCGCCCCTTAGGTAAAGCTGTGTGATCGTCCGGTGTCTCGTTCCGGACGCTCTTGGCCAAGGTCGATCAACTCGGCCGCTCAACGCACGCTCCTTTACCTACAAGGGATGCCGATGACCCTCACCCCCCAGCGCACACCCATCTCGGGCGCGAGACGTGTGGCGCGCATAGCCGTCGCCGCCGGACTGGTGGCCGCGCTCTCCGCGGCAGGGCCCATACCCATGGCCTTCTCCGCTGACTCGGCGACGGACGCGGCCCCGGCCGACGGCTCCGTCAAGTCGGCACACGACAAGCTCGGTTCCGACGACGCCGAACTCCTCTCCGAGGCCAAGGCGGACGGCGACAAGGCCGTCACGATGATGATCGCCACCGCGCCGGGCCAGACCGAGCAGGTCGCCGCGCAGCTGGACGCGGTCCAGGGCGGCCTCGTCGGCCGGACCTTCGACAAGGTCGGCTACGTCCGGGCGACCGTTCCCACCACGAAGGCGGACGCGGCCATCGCCGCCGCCGTCAAGCTCTCCTCGGTGCACGGGATCGACCTGCGCCAGGACATCCCGCTGGACGACCCGACGCCGAGTGGCGACACCGCCTCCGCCCCCCAGGCGAGTGCCACCAAGACCTACGCGGCGCCGGACAAGAAGACCCCCGCCGAGAACCCGTACAACCCGTCCTTCGAGACGGGCGCCGTCGACTTCGTGAAGAAGAACCCGAAGGCGGACGGCCGGGGCATCACCATCGGCATCCTCGACTCCGGTGTGGACCTCGCGCACCCCGCGCTGCAGAAGACCACCACCGGCGAGCGCAAGATCGTCGACTGGGTGACGGCCACCGACCCGGTCGCCGACGGCGACGGCAGCTGGCTGCGGATGACGAGGGCGGTCTCCGGTCCGGCCTTCGTCATCACCACGGCCAGCCAGGGCACCGAGAACTTCACGGCGCCGGTCGGCGACCGCAAGTTCAGCTACTTCTCCGAGGCCATCACCGCCGGCGGCGACCAGCTCGGTGACGTCAACCGCGACGGCGACACGACCGACGTCTGGGGCGTGCTGTACGACGCCGCCACCGGCACGGTCACCGTCGACGTGAACGACAACCACGACTTCACCGACGACACGCCGATGAAGGCGTACAAGGACGGCTACCAGGTCGGCTACTTCGGGACGGACAACCCGGCGACCGACGTCGCCGAGCGCATCCCGTTCGTCGTCGAGGTCCGCAAGGACGTCGTCTACAACGCGGCCGGCGCCAAGGCCGACTACGCGAACATCGGCATCATCTCGTCCGAGCACGGCACCCACGTCGCCGGTATCACCGCGGCGAACAGCCTGTTCGGCGGCAAGATGAACGGTGCCGCGCCCGGCGCCAAGCTCGTGTCGTCCCGCGCCTGCCTCTTCGCTGCGGGATGCACCAACGTCGCGCTGACCGAGGGCATGATCGACCTCGTCGTCAACCGTGGCGTCGACATCGTCAACATGTCGATCGGCGGCCTCCCGGCGCTGAACGACGGCAACAACGCGCGCGCCGAGCTGTACACACGTCTGATCGACACGTACGGCGTCCAGCTCGTGATCTCCGCCGGCAACTCCGGCCCCGGTGCCAACACGATCGGTGACCCCGGTCTGGCCGACAAGGTCATCTCCGTCGGCGCGTCCATCTCCAAGGAGACCTGGGCGGCCAACTACGGCTCCGTCGTGGCGAAGAAGTACGCGATGATGCCGTTCTCCTCGCGCGGTCCGCGTGAGGACGGCGGCTTCACGCCGACGATCACCGCGCCCGGCGCCGCGATCAACACCACGCAGACCTGGCTGCCCGGCTCCCCGGTCGCCCAGGCGGGCTACACCCTCCCGGCCGGCTACTCGATGCTCCAGGGCACCTCGATGGCGTCCCCGCAGGCCGCCGGCGCCTCGGCGCTGCTGCTGTCGGCCGCCAAGGAGAAGGGCATCGCCCTCACCCCGGCCGACCTCCGTACGGCCCTGGTCTCGAACGCCGACCACATCAAGGGTGTGCAGGCGTACGAGGAGGGCGCGGGCCTCATCAACATCGTGGACGCGTGGAAGGCCATCAAGGACGGCGCCACCGCCCACGACTACACGGTCAAGGCCCCGGTCGACACCGCGATCGACTTCGCGCTGAAGACCCCGGGCTTCGGCACCGGCCTCTACGACCGCGAGGGCGGCCTCAAGGCCGGCGTCAAGAAGTCGTACGACATCACCGTGACGCGTACGTCCGGTCCCGCCAAGGCGATCCGGCACGAGCTGCACTTCGAGAACAACGCCGGTGACACCTTCAGGATCGTCGGTTCCGACGAGGTCAAGCTGGAGCTGAACAAGCCGGTCACCGTCAAGGTCGCCGCGAAGTCGGCCACGGCCGGCATCAAGAGCGCGATCCTTGAGGTCGACGACCCGAAGACCGAGGGCATCGACAAGCAGATCCTGACCACGGTCGTGGTGTCGGCGCCGCTCAAGTACACGTTCTCCGCGTCGAACTCGGTGCAGCGCAACAGCAACCAGTCCTACTTCGTGACCGTGCCCGAGGGCGCCAAGACCCTTGAGGTCGCGATCAGCGGACTGGCGGCCACCAGCCAGACCCGGTTCATCTCGATCCACCCGTACGGTGTCGCGGTCGAGGAGACCGGCACGCCGTACTGCTACAGCAACTTCCCGAACACCAACGGCTGCGCGCCCGACGTGCGTTCGTACCCGAACCCGCAGCCGGGTGTCTGGGAGGTCGAGGTCGAGTCGCGTCGTACGTCGCCGCTGCTCGACAACCCGTACAAGCTGAACGCCACCATCCTGGGCGCGACCTTCGACCCGGACGTCGTGACCGTTCCCGAGGCCAAGGTCGGCACGCCGATCGCCGCCTCCTGGAAGGTGACGAACGACCTCGCCCCGGTCGACGGCAAGCTGGTCGGCGGTCCGCTCGGCTCGTCCCTGAACGCCCGTCCGACCATCGCCGACGGTGAGACCCAGACGACCACGGTCGAGGTGCCCGCGGGCGCCGCGTCCCTGGACGTGGCCATCGGCAACGTCTCGGACACGGCCGCCGACCTGGACCTGGTCGTGTACAACGCGGCCGGCACCCCGGTCGGCACCTCCGCCGACGGCGACTCGGAGGAGGCGGTCTCCATCGCCTCGCCCGCCGCCGGCACGTACACCGTCGAGGTCATCGGCTACGCGATCCCGGCCGGTACGACCGCGTACGACTACCAGGACGTCTTCTACTCGGCCGCCCTGGGTTCCATCCAGGTCACGGACGCCCCGGTGAAGCTCGGCACGGGCGCCTCGGCGACCGTCTCCGGCGACATCGTCGCCTCGGCCGTCGCACCGGCCGGCCGTGAGTTCTTCGGCCAGGTGTCCCTGGTGAACGCGCACGGCACGGTCGCCGGTACCGGCAACGTGAAGATCGAGAAGGTCACGCCGTAGCGGTAGGCACGACCACAGGGCGGGCGTCCGGTACCTGGTACCGGGCGCCCGCCCCTTTTCGGTTCACCGGCAGGGCAGGGTGCGTGATTCCGGGAGCGCGGCCGTGATCCGGGCCCGTTCGGCGGCGATCTCCTTCTCGTCGGTGGTCCAGGTGTCGGGGGACGCGGCGCCCGTGGGGATGCCGACCAGCGTGTGGTCCCCCACGGCCGGCCGGGGATCGGCCTCCCGGTCCATCACGAACGTCACCTCGGCCGGGCCCTTGTCCGGCTTGTAGTAGCGGGTCACGCGCAGGGTGATCCGGTCCTGGCCGGTACCGGGTCCGGGGTCGACGGCGGTGACCGTGCCCTCGACGACCAGGCGGGCGCAGGCGAGCTGTCCCGGGCTGGTCAGGGCGCCCGAGCCGGCCCCGTCCTTGGCACCCATGCCGCTGTCGATGTCCGGGGCGGGCGAGTAGGACGGTCCGGCGTCGGCCGACGTGGACGCCCCCGAGTCCTCGGCCCCGTTCCCGGCCTGCGAGAGGAGCCACCCGGCCCCCGTGACCATGGTCCCCGCGGCGGTCACTGCGGCGACACCGAGGGCCAGGGTGCGCAGCGGACGCCAGTACGGCCGTTCCCGCACCGGAACCCGGACCGGCTTCGGCACCGACTTTCGTGCCGGCCCTCGCACCGCCGCCGATTTCGCCTCCGCTTCCGCCTCCGTGCGTTCCCGCGACGCCAGCGCTCCCCCGATGAGCCCCAACTGCTCGCGCAGCAGCGCCACATCGGCCGCCGCCGACCAGTGCTCGGCCATGAAGTCGGCGTCCGAGAGGGCCTCTTCGGGTAGCGGGTCGTCCGTCAGCGCGGCCATCAACGCGTCCACACCGTCGTATTCGGCGGCCATGTCACACCACCTCGTCCTCGTGCAGGCGGGCGCGCAATGCCCGTACCGCCGTGTGCAGCCTGCTCTTGACCGTGCCCTCCGGGATGCCCAGCTCCTCGGCGATCCCGCGTACCGGCAGGTCGGCGTAGAAGCGCAGGACCAGCACCTGGCGCTGGGGGTCGGGCAGGTCGTCGAGCCCCCGGGCCACCGCGAGGGAGAGCAGGCTCGTCTCCTCGCCGGAGGGGTGGGCCGCCGGCTGGCGCAGGGAGGCGAGCCGCTCCCCCAGCCGTTCCTGACGGCGCTTGGCCCGGTGCCAGTCCATGGCGAGGTTGGAGGCGACGACCGCCGCCCACGCCGACACGTCACGCGGTGCCTCGTGTCCGTTCGCCGTGCGTTCCAGCAGCCGCAGGCGGACCTGCTGTACCCCGTCCAGCAGGTCCGCCTGCGGCACGCCCCCGAGGGCGAGCACCGCTCGGACCCTGCGCTCCTGCGCGGGGTCCAGCGGGTCGCCGTGGTCGTCCTCCTGGACGCGCCGGGCCCTTCTTCGCAGCACAGCACCCTCCCCCTCGCCGCGTTTTTCCTACGACGCCGAGGGAGCCCGAAACGTTCGGCCACAGCGGAGACGTACGTCACACCGTTACCGAAGCGAGACCAGGACCTCGCCCGTCCCCGGTCGCCCAGGCCCGTACAGCTTGCGCCGGAGAGTCCGTGTCGGGCGGGTTTCTCCAGCTCAGGGTGGGTGCGGCCGGACGATCGCAACCGGGCGCTGCCCCTGTCCCGTCCCATTCCTCGGGCATGCCGGGCAAAGGATTGGACATGGTGCCCTGGGTGGGACGCATGATGGAAATGCGCCGGTCACGCAATCGGTCACGCAATACAGCGCCATACAGAAGGAGTCGCCGTGAGGGTCGGAATCGTCGGAGCCACCGGTCAGGTCGGCACGGTCATGCGCAGGATCCTCGTCGAGCGCGAGTTCCCGGTCGCCGAGCTGCGGCTGTTCGCGTCGGCGCGGTCCGCGGGGTCGGTCCTCGACGGTGTGACGGTGGAGGACGCGGCGACGGCCGACTACACCGGCCTCGACATCGTGCTGTTCTCGGCGGGCGGCACGACCTCGAAGGCGCTGGCGGAGAAGGTCGCCGCGCAGGGGGCCGTCGTGATCGACAACTCGTCGGCGTGGCGCCGGGACCCGGACGTACCCCTGGTCGTCTCCGAGGTGAACCCGCACGCGATCGTCGACCGCCCCAAGGGCATCATCGCCAACCCGAACTGCACGACGATGGCCGCGATGCCGGTCCTCCAGCCGCTGCACACGGAGGCGGGCCTGGAGGCGCTGGTCGTCGCGACGTACCAGGCGGTGTCCGGTTCGGGTGTGGCGGGTGTGGCGGAGCTGCACGGGCAGGCGCAGAAGGTGGTCGCCGACGCGGACAAGCTGACGCACGACGGTTCGGCGGTCGACTTCCCCGAGCCGCAGGTGTACAAGCGGCCGATCGCGTTCAACGTGCTGCCACTGGCGGGCAACGTGGTGGACGACGGCTCGTTCGAGACGGACGAGGAGCAGAAGCTGCGCAACGAGTCCCGCAAGATCCTGGAGATCCCGGGGCTGAAGGTGTCCGGTACGTGTGTCCGTGTGCCGGTGTTCTCGGGGCACTCCCTCCAGGTGAACGCGCGGTTCGCGCGTCCGCTGTCGGTGGAGCGGGCGACGGAGCTGCTGGCCGGTGCGCCCGGCGTCGTCCTGTCGGACATCCCGACCCCTCTCCAGGCGGCCGGCCAGGACGCGTCGTTCGTGGGCCGGATCCGCGCCGACGAGACGTCGGAGAACGGGCTCGCCTTCTTCGTCTCCAACGACAACCTCCGCAAGGGCGCCGCGCTGAACGCGGTGCAGATCGCGGAGCTGGTGGCAGTGGAGTTGGGCGGTAAGTAACCGCCCACCAGGTAGGAACAGCGAAGCTACCGTCAGTACGACTCAGGGGGTACCCACCGGCGACCGCAGCAACCGGTGGGCACCCCCTTCGTGCAGGGCTCAGAGTGCCAGGTGCCGCCGCAGTGCCACGTCGATCTCGGCCATCCGCTGCCGGGGTACGGAGCCGATCGCGCGCAACAGCCTCTCCGGCGCGAGGGCCCGCACCTGCTCGCACTGCACCTTCGAGTCCTTGGGCAGGCCGCACTCCGCCGCGGGCAGCAGCACCTGGAAGGGGTACACGCGCGAGGTGTTCGAGGTGAGCGGCACGAGCGTCACCACGCCGAGCCTCGTCCGCGCCACCGCGGCATTGGCTCCGTCGTTCGAGACGATCACGGCCGGCCGCGCCTTGTTGGCCTCGCTGCCGCGCGTCGGCTCGTAGTCGACCAGGTAGATGTCACCGCGCTTCATCAGTGAGCCCGTCCGCCGAGAACTGATCCCAGAACGCCGCGTCCTCACTGCCGTCCCATTCGGCGAAGGCCTCCGCGTACTCCTCCTCCAGCCGGGCGGCGCGCAGGAGTTCGATGGCGTCGTGTATCACCGCGGATCGCGACGCCGCCTCTGTTCTCTGCGCGTACTCGTCGACGAAGGAAACGTCCTCCTGAGGCAGACTCACACTGATCTTCATACCTCAACGGTAGCAGGGTAGGAAAACAGAGGCTACTTATCGCACTACTATTTGCCCCTTCACTCCACACTCAGCCCCTCCCCACCTCATACAGAAAGCACCCGTACTCCACCGCGCGCACAGGCACCACCGCCACCCCCGGATCACCGAACGCCGCCTCGAAGGCTCCGTCGTACCGCCGCAGCACCCTCCGCGCCCCCGCGAACGGGTACCCCTCCCCCGCCGCCGGCCCTCGCACGCCTCCGCGTGGATGAAGACCGGCCCCTGTTCGTCGTACGCGCGGAGGTCGGCCCCCGCCCGTGCCGCCCACCGACGCAGCGGGGCGTAGGAGACGAGGGCGACGCACTCCCCCGGGATGGTGTGGCGCGGGCAGCAGCGGAGCGGTGAGCCGCCCTCGGTGTCGGTCTCGGGAACCAACTCGCGCCCCGCATCGTCAGCAGAACGCAGCCCCTTGAGGATCAGTGGACCAATGGGGCGCACGGCGTATGTGATGCGTGCCTTCGCGCGTGTTGTCGTGTGCGTCGTCATGGCTCCACGTTCGCGCCTGTCCACCCCGCTCACCGGCGGGTTCCGGACATCGCGTCGGCCGCGGATCCCATGGAAGGATGGCGCAACCCACACATACGAGGAGATGACCGCGTGCCTGGCACAAACCTGACCCGCGAAGAGGCGCAAGCGCGGGCGAAGCTGCTCACCGTTGACTCGTACGAGATCGAGCTCGATCTCTCCGGCGCACAGGAGGGCGGCACCTACAGGTCCGTGACCACGGTGCGCTTCGACTCCGCCGAGACCGGCGCGGAGTCCTTCATCGACCTGGTGGCCCCGGCCGTACACGAGGTCACGCTCAACGGGGACGCGCTCGACCCCGACGAGGTCTTCAAGGATTCCCGGATCGCGCTGCCGGGACTGCTGGCGGGCCGCAACGTGCTGCGCGTCGTCGCCGACTGCGCCTACACCAACACCGGCGAGGGCCTGCATCGATTTGTCGACCCCGTCGACCAGCAGGCCTATCTCTACACCCAGTTCGAGGTGCCGGACGCCCGCCGCGTGTTCGCGTCGTTCGAGCAGCCGGACCTCAAGGCGACCTTCCGGTTCACGGTGACCGCGCCGTCCGGCTGGACCGTCATCTCCAACTCGCCGACGCCCGAGCCCAAGGACGACGTCTGGCACTTCGAGCCGACGCCCCGTATCTCCACGTACATCACCGCGCTCATCGTCGGGCCGTACCACTCGGTCCACAGTGTGTACGAGGCGGACGGGCAGACCGTTCCGCTCGGTATCTACTGCCGGCCCTCGCTCGCCGAGTTCCTCGACTCCGACGCCATCTTCGCGGTGACCCGGCAGGGCTTCGAGTGGTTCCAGGAGAAGTTCGACTACGCGTACCCGTTCAAGAAGTACGACCAGCTGTTCGTTCCCGAGTTCAACGCCGGTGCCATGGAGAACGCGGGCGCGGTCACGATCCGCGACCAGTACGTGTTCCGGTCGAAGGTCACCGACGCCGCGTACGAGACGCGCGCCGAGACGATCCTGCACGAGCTGGCGCACATGTGGTTCGGTGACCTCGTCACCATGGAGTGGTGGAACGACCTGTGGCTGAACGAGTCGTTCGCCACCTACACCTCCATCGCCTGCCAGGCGTACGCCCCCGGCTCGCGCTGGCCGCACTCCTGGACCACCTTCGCCAACTCCATGAAGACGTGGGCCTACCGCCAGGACCAGCTGCCGTCCACCCACCCGATCATGGCCGAGATCCGCGACCTCGACGACGTCCTCGTCAACTTCGACGGCATCACGTACGCCAAGGGTGCCTCCGTACTGAAGCAGCTCGTCGCGTACGTCGGCACGGACGCGTTCTTCGCGGGCGTGCAGGCCTACTTCAAGCAGCACGCGTACGGCAACACGCGGCTCAGCGACCTGCTGGGCGCCCTGGAGGAGACCTCCGGGCGCGACCTGAAGGCATGGTCGAAGTCGTGGCTGGAAACTGCCGGTATCAACATCCTGCGTCCCGAGATCGAGACGGACGCGAACGGGGTCATCACCTCCTTCGCCATCCGCCAGGAGGCGCCCGCGCTTCCCGCGGGCGCCAAGGGCGAGCCGACGCTCCGTCCGCACCGTATCGCCGTCGGTCTGTACGACCTCGACGACGAGAGCGGCAAGCTGGTCCGTGACGACGAGAGCGGGCGCATCGAGCTGGACGTCGACGGCGAGCTGACGGCCGTACCGGAGCTGGTCGGCAGGCGTCGTCCGGCCGTGGTCCTGCTCAACGACGACGACCTGTCGTACTCCAAGGTCCGCCTCGACGACGCGTCCCTCGCGTTCGTCACCGAGCACCTGGGCGACTTCGAGGCCTCCCTCCCGCGCGCGCTGTGCTGGGCCTCCGCCTGGGACATGACCCGTGACGCCGAGCTGGCCACCCGCGACTACCTCTCCCTCGTCCTGTCGGGCATCGGCAAGGAGTCCGACATCGGCGTCGTGCAGTCGCTCCAGCGGCAGGTGAAGCTGGCGATCGACCTGTACGCCGATCCGGCCGCCCGCGAATCCCTGCAGACCCGCTGGACGGACGCGACGCTGGCCCACCTCCGGACGGCCGAGGCGGGCTCCGACCACCAGCTGGCCTGGGCCCGCGCCTTCGCGGCCACGGCCCGTACGCCGGAGCAGCTGGACCTGCTGGGCGCGCTGCTGGAAGGCACGCAGACCATCGAGGGGCTGGCCGTCGACACCGAGCTGCGCTGGTCGTTCGTCCAGCGGCTGGCGGCCGTCGGGCGCTTCGACGAGGACGAGATCGCCGGCGAGTACGAGCGGGACAGGACGGCCGCCGGCGAGCGTCACGCCGCCACCGCCCGGGCGGCCCGTCCGACCCCGGAGGCCAAGGCCGAGGCCTGGGCGTCGGTCATCGAGTCCGACAAGCTGCCGAACGCGGTCCAGGAGGCGGTGATCGGGGGCTTCGTCCAGACCGACCAGCGCGAGCTGCTGGAGCCGTACACCGACAAGTACTTCGCGGTGCTCAAGGAGGCCTGGGACTCGCGCTCGCACGAGATCGCCCAGCAGATCGCCATCGGCCTCTACCCGGCCCTCCTGGTGTCCCAGGAGACCCTGGCGAAGACGGACGCCTGGCTGGCCGCCGCCGAGCCGAGCGCGGCCCTGCGCCGCCTTGTCTCGGAGTCCCGTTCCGGTGTCGAGCGTGCGCTCAGGGCACAGGCGGCGGACGCGGCTGCCGCGTAGGAGCGGCAGGCGGTGGTACGGAGTCGGGGGCGCTCTGCGGTCCACGGACCCGGTGGTCCGGGCCCGGCAGGGCGCCCCGACGCCTCGTACCCGTCCCCGTACGCGTGCTCGTGCTCGCGCCGCGCCGCGCCGCGTCAGACCGGGGCCGTTCGGGGGTTCTGTCCGCCGGCCCGCAGCAGGGCGGCGCCCGTGGGCGTCAGGGTGTGCAGGACGACCGGGCCGTGGCGGTGGCTGACGACGAGGCCGGCGTCGCGCAGCACGGTGGTGTGGCGGGTCGCCGACGCCGCCGAGACACCCGCGGCACGGGCGAGTTCGCCGGTCGTGGCGGCGGTCGCCGTCGCCCGGAGGATGACGGCGCGGGTGTCGCCCAGGAGTGCGGGCAGCGCGGCCCGGGGCTTCTGGGCACCGGTCTCGTCGGTGCGGGAGGCCGCGTGGCGCAGCGGGTAGGCGAGGACGGGCGGGAGATCCGCGTCGGCCAGCGACACCGGGCCGCCCCAGCAGAAGTACGAGGGGACGAGCGTCAGACCGCGCCCGTCCAGGTGCAGATCACGGTCCTCGCAGTAGTCGACCTCCAGCGTCGGACGCCGCCAGCGCATGTACGGCCCCAGCCCGGCCAGGAGCCCGTCCGTGCCGCCGTCCAGCAGGTTTCGGGCGCGGGCGGAGCGGTCCGCGTCTATGTGCGCCTGAATGTGATCGGCGTGGGGACGGATGGCGACGTCGTAATACGTCCGGATCGTTCGGACAAATTCCTCGCGCGGCCCGTTGTCGGCCAATTGCCGGGTCCAGGCGGGAGCGCCGTTCGCCCGGTCCAGGATGTTCAGTTCCCGTAGTACGCGCTGTCGGGGTATGTCGAGGATCGCCTCCAGCCCCGCGTCCAGGCCTTCGGACGCCTCACTGGGCGTGAGGAAATCCGGAAAATAGGTTCCCCCCGGATAAAGGGGGCGTAACACGTTTCGGACAACAGGCGCGAGGCCCTTCGCGTAGAGCGCCTCGCGGGCGCTCCGGTGCCAACCGGCGTATGCCCACAGGCCCCTGCGGCTCTCGAAACGCCGCAGGCTGAAGCAGATCTCCCAGAACGGATCCGGCCTGGTCGCCACCTGAACACGCGCGAGATCGGCATCCGTGAAATGGATTCGGAGCATTTAATTCCCCTAGCTGACCACGGCTTTTACGCTCAGGCGGAAAAGTATGTCGATGCCGGGAGGAGGCTGACAAGGTCGTATCAGAAGCCGCTCACGGATCGTCCGAAAACAGATCCGTGCGACCAACGACCCTCTGGGGGAACGAATGCGACCGAGCATTTTGACCAGGTCATTCATCAGTGCCGCCACCGTCGCCGCGATCGCCGGCGGAAGCCTGCTGGGCACGAGCGTCGGGTTCGCGGCTGCCGCGCCGGCCACCGCGCCCGCGGCGAGTGCCCAGTCCGTCAGCATCCTCGCGACCCAGAACTTCGGTCTCAGCAGCGCGCAGGCCAAGAGGGTCCAGGGCTGGCTGGCGACGTACTGGGACTACAACGACAGCATCGACGGGCAGCTCGGCACCAACAGCTGGAAGGCCTTCCAGCGCTGCCTCAAGACGTACTGGGGCTACACCGGCGCGATCGACGGAGACCCCGGCGTCAACACGATCAAGGCGCTGCAGCGCCTGCTGCAGGGCTACGGCTACACGGGGGCCATCGACGGGGACGCCGGCTCGGGTACCCGCGCCGCGTTCAAGAACTTCGCCGACTCACGCTGAGTTCCGGCCGGGCGGCGTGTCCCGACGGGGGACGGGACACGCCGCCGGGCCGGCCGGGCTTTCTGGGGAGACAGCATGCGCACACGCGTCCACCGTTCGGCTCTCGTCCACGGCGCCGCCGTACTGGCCGCGGGAGCGGCACTTCTCACCGGCTCCCCCACGGCGAACGCCGCAGCGGCCGAGACCAACTGCAACCACATCGACGACGCCGCCCGGC
Source organism: Streptomyces lacrimifluminis (assembly GCF_014646095.1). Lineage (GTDB taxonomy): Bacteria > Actinomycetota > Actinomycetes > Streptomycetales > Streptomycetaceae > Streptomyces > Streptomyces lacrimifluminis. Next base: position 166,839 of record NZ_BMMU01000013.1, read on the forward strand.
CCACCGTCGAGCCCGGCAGCACGGGGAACGCGGTGCGTCAGGTGCAGTGCCTCGTCAACTACTACAGCGGTTACCCCAACTGGCTGGAGGAGGACGGGGGTTACGGCCCGAGGACGCTGGACGGCGTCCACTGGGTGCAGACCTGCAACGAGACCACGGGCGGCGCGGACGGCGTCGTGGGCCCCAGCACCTGGTCCCGGCTCTACGCCCCGAAGGACGCCTGCGCCATCTCGGCCCTCTAGGGCCTGTCGTCAACCAGCCCGACAGGAAGAGCCCCATGACGCGAATCCCGGACCGCCCCGGCTCCCGCAGCACCGCACAGCCGGTTGCCCCGTTGCCCCGGCGGGCGTTCCTGACCGCCCTCGGCGCCGGTGCCGCGCTGAGCACGGTGTCCCGGCCGGCCTCGGCCGCACCCGCCGCCTCCACCGCCGCCTCGTACACGCTGCTGTCCCGTGCGGACTGGGGCGCCGACGAGACACTGCGCTTCGCCGCCGGGACCGAGCGCTGGCCGTCCGAGTACTACCCGGTCCAGACGCTCACCGTCCACCACACCGCCGACGGCAGCACCGACCCGGACCCGGCCGCCGTGGTGCGTGCCATCTACCGCACCAACGCCGCCGCATACGGCGACATGGGCTACAACTACCTGATCGACGCGGGCGGTCTGGTGTACGAGGGCCGCTGGTCCGGCACCGACGGCACGCCCGCGCACGACGCCTCGGGGCGAATGGTCACGGGGGCGCACGTCCAGGGCTTCAACTCCGGGAACATCGGCATAGCCCTGCTGGGAACGCTGACCACCACGCCCGCGTCGACCGCCGCGCGCACCGCCCTGGACCGGCTCCTGGCCGATCTCGCCGGGCGGCACTCACTCGCCCCCCTGGGCAAGGTGGTCTACGTCAATCCCGTCAGCGGGGTCAGCCGGCCCGCGCCGGTCATCGGCGGCCACCGCCACTGGGCCGCCACCGACTGCCCCGGCACGCTGTACACCGCGATGCCGTCGATCCGCGACGAGGTCGCCGCCCTGCTCGCCTGACCACCGTCCGACCGCCCGACCGCCGGTTCACCGGCGTGACGCCACCACGGGAACCCGAGCCGCTCCGGAGCCGGACACCGCCCCCTGAGCGGCCCTGCGCACCCCGGTCTGCCCCACCACGGTCGCTCCGAACGCCAGCCCCATGCCCACCAGTTGGACCGGCGTCAGGGCCTGGCCGAGGGCTGCCCAGCCGATGACCGCGGCGGCCAGCGGGGACAGCGGACCGAGGAAGGTGACCTGGGTCGCGGTGAGCCGGCCGATGCCGCGGAACCAGAGCCAGTACGCCACCGCCGTGTTCGCCAGCGCGAGGTAGAGGTACCCGGCGGCGGCCCTGCCGTCCAGCGCGGGCGGAGCACCCTCGACGAGCAGGGCGAGGGGCGCGATGAGCAGGCCTCCGGCGGTCAGCTGCCAGCCGGTGAGGGCGAGCGGACCCACGCCGTCCGGGCGGCCCCAGCGCTTCGTCAGGACGATGCCCGCCGACATTGACGCGGTGGAGGCGAGGGCTGCCAGCACACCCAGGGCATCCAGTCCCCCGGCCGCCTTCAGCACGACCAGACTGACGCCGAGCGCCGCCGCGACTCCGGTGAGCAGGGTGCGTACGGTCGGACGCTCGCCCAGGAGCACCGCCGCGAGCCCGGCGACGAACAGCGGGCCGACCGACCCGACGGCCGCCGCCATACCGCCCGGCAGCCGGTACGCGGACAGGAACAGCAGCGGGAAGAAGGCGCCGATGTTGAACGCGCCCAGGACCGCGGCCTTCCACCACCAGGCGCCGCGCGGCAGCACCCGGGTCAGCGCGAGCAGGACGAGACCGGCGGGCAGGGCGCGCAGCAGGCCGGTGAAGAGGGGCCGGTCGGGCGGGAGGAACTCCGTGGTGACCGCGTAGGTGGTTCCCCAGGAGACGGGCGCGAGGGCCGTGAGGGCGATGACGGGGACGAGGGCGGAGCGGTTCGCGGGCATGGACGCACCCTTCGAAGTAGGTCGGCAATAAGTAGCTTAGTCCTAAGCGACTTAGCGTCAAGCTACTTTCTCGCGAGTGACCCTTCGGCCCGGATTTTCGGCCATACTCGGCCCATGAGTGCACAGCCGCCGCAGCGCAGGGACCCCGTCGACGCGATCATCGACCAGTGGGCGGTGGTCAGGCCCGACCTCGACACCGCCGCGATGGAGGTCTTCGGCCGTGTCTACCGGCTCGCGCGCGCCATGGGCGACCGGACGGAGAAGGCGTACGCGCGGTTCGGGATCGCGCGCGGTGAGTTCGACGTGCTCGCGACCCTGCGGCGGGCGGGCGAGCCGTACACGCTCTCGCCGCGTCAGCTGTCGTCGACGCTGATGCTCACCACCGGTGGGATGACCGGCCGCCTGGACAAGCTGGAACGAGCCGGGCTGCTGCGCCGCTCCCCCGACCCCCATGACCGGCGCGGTCTCCACGTCACCCTCACCGAGGAGGGACTGAGCCGCGTCGACGAAGCGGTCGGCGCCGGCCTCGCCGCCCAGACGGAGGCCCTGGCCGCCCTCGGCACCGAGCGGGCCGGCCAACTGGCCGACCTGCTGCGGGAGCTGCTGGCGGCGACGGACGGCTGAGCACACGCCGAGGGCGCCGTTTCCGCCCCATGGCTGGTGGGACGAGAACGGCGCCCTCGGAACGAGAGATCAGGCCGTGGCCCGGGCGGACCCGGAGATCAGGCCTTCGCCTTGACGGGCTTGGCGGCCTTCGGAGCGCGGTCCGTGGACTTGTCCAGGACCATCACCAGGCCCGCGATGACCGCGAACAGAGCGATCGGGGCGACCACGTAATAGCCCAGCGTCTCGATGACGCTCAGGCCAGGGCCGGGGTCGTCACCGTCGTCGCGGGTGAGCGCGAGCGCGGGAGACGTCATGAGCAGCATCATCAGCGTCGTACCGGCGACCAGGGCGCCGGCGCGCAGGGCGTTCGTCTTGTCCACGGTGCAAAAGTAGCGAACGCCCTGCGGGGCCGCGCGCCCGGGGTGCCGTATGAGGGGTGCGGGCGCCCCGCGAAGGGCCCGAGGCGCCCGTCGGCGCCGCGGGAACACTCAGGGAGCCCCTTCCCGCAGCACCTCCATCAGCGCCCACAGCCGCGACGAGCCCGCCAGCTCCTCCAGCGTCACCGGCCGGCCCTCCGCGTCGGCGATGGGCAGCCGCCAGTTCGGGTACTGGTTCCACGTACCCGGCAGGTTCTGCGGGCGGCGGTCGCCGACGCCGTCCGGGAGCCAGACGCCGATCATGCGGGCCGGGGTGCGGAGCAGGAAGCGGTGGACGGCCTGGATCTCGGCCTCCTCCGCGAGACCTCCGCTGCCCCCCGTCAGCAGTCCGAGACGGGAGAGCAGGGTCAGCCACTCGTTCGTGTCGGCGGCGGCGAGGGCCCGCTCCTGAGCCAGGGGGGTGGTCAACAGGCCCAGCCGGTCACGGAGTTCGACGTGGTCGCCGGCGAGACGGGAGGCCGTCGGCGGCAGATCGTGGGTGGTGACGGTGGCGAGGCAGTCGGCGCGCCAGTGCGCGGGGGGCAGGGGGCGCCCGCCGCCGTTCCAGTCCCGTTCGAACCACAGCACGGACGTACCGAGCACCCCGCGCTCGTGCAGCGTCTCCCGGACCCCCGGCTCCACGGTCCCCAGGTCCTCGCCGATCACGACCGCCCCGGCACGCGAGGCCTCCAGCGCGAAAACGGCGAGCATGGCCTCGGCGTCGTACCGGACGTACGCCCCCTCCGTCGGCGCCAGCCCCTGGGGCACCCACCAGAGCCGGAAGAGGCCCATGACGTGGTCGATGCGCAGGGCGCCCGCGTAGCCGAAGAGGGACCGCAGCAGCTGGCGGTAAGGGGCGTAGCCGGACTCGGCCAGGCGGTCCGGTCGCCAGGGCGGCAGGCCCCAGTCCTGGCCGCGCGCGTTGAACGCGTCCGGGGGCGCGCCGACCGACATGCCGGCCGCGAAGTACTCCTGCTGCGCCCACGCGTCGGCGCCTCCGGGATGCACCCCGACGGCGAGGTCGTGCACGATCCCGACCGGCATGCCCGCCTCGCGTGCCGTCCGCTGGGCGTCGGCGAGCTGGGTGTCGGTGAGCCAGGCGAGGCGGGAGTGGAAGTCGACGCGGTCCATCAGCTCGCCCCGGGCGCGGGCGGTTTCGGCCGACCGGGGGTCCTGAAGGCCGGCCGGCCAGCGCGACCAGTCGGAGCCGTAGGTCTCGGCCAGCGCGCACCAGGTGGCGTGGTCCTCCAGCGGCTCGCCGGCCCGCGCGAGGAAGTCGGAGTACGCCGCCTGCCGCCCGGGCCCGAGCGGTACGGCGCACACCAGTTCCAGTGCCTCGCGCTTGAGTTCCCACACGGCGTCCCGGTCGATCAGCTCGCCCTTGTCCAGCACCGACTCCCGCAGCCGCGCGGCCCGCTCCAGCAGCCCGCGCACCCGCTCCCGGTGCTCCGGCTCCTCGATGTACGCGAACTCGGGGATGCCCTCGACCCGCAGATGGACGGGATCGGGGAAGCGACGGGAGGACGGCCGGTAGGGGGACGGGTCGGTCGGCGCCCCGGGAACGGCCGCGTGCAACGGGTTGACCTGCACGAATCCCGCACCCAGCGCCCGCCCGGCCCAGTCGCTCAGCTCACCGAGGTCACCCAGGTCGCCCATGCCCCAGGAGCGCCGGGAGAGGAGGGAGTAGAGCTGGACGAGGAGGCCGTACGAGCGTCCGGTGGGGGTGGGCAGCCGGGCCGGGGCGACGACTAGGTGGGCGCGGGCGGTGCGGCCGTCGGGCGCGACGGCCTCCAGCGCGTGGATACCGGGCGGGAGTCCGTCGACCGAGTCGCTGCTCCCGCCCTGTTCGGTGCTGATGTGCAGACGGGTGCCCTCGGGCAGTCCGGCCAGCGCGTTCGCCGAACCGTCGGCGCCGCACACCACCGTGGGCGGCAGCAGCCGCGCCGCCAGTTCCCGTTCCCGGGCGGCGAGGGCGGCCCGTACGGCCTCCGGGGTGACCGCGTCGACGCCGAGCGCGGCCAGTACGGCGACGAGCGCGGAGTCGGAGGCGGCGACCGCGTGGTCCGGGGAGGGGCTGAAGGAGGGGGCGACGCCGTGCAGCTCGGCGAGACGGGCGAGCGCGAGCCGTTCCCCGGCCCGGCTCTCGCCGCCCTCGTGGCCCTCGGCGGGTTCGGCCGGCCCGTGTGCGGACATCTACAGCCCCGCGAGGTCCGACAGCGCCGGGACCGGGCCCTCGTACAGCCCTGTGGGGTCCGCTTCGGCGTCGGCGTGCTCGCTCGTCATGGCCTCGGCGTCGGCGAGCGGGGGCTCGCTGGTGAGGGGCTCGGCGGCGGGCAGCGGCGGCTCGCTGGTGAGCGGCGCCTCGGTGGCGGCGCTCTCGGCGCTGAAGATGTGGGCCGGTACGGCCACGGAGGCCTCCTTGTCGCGTACGACGGCTGACGGCGGTTGGCGGGTTTCATCCGCAGCCCTACCCAGTGGGCGCGCCCGCAGACGTGTAGGAACGGACGAACCACGGCGTCTCCGGTCACATTCCGCGATTCTTCCGTCGCCCCCCGGCCGGCTCCCGCCCCCTTTCCGCCACCCTTCCGTCACCTCTCGTGCCTCTTCGGTCCCTCTCCGCTCTCCCTCCCCCCGCGCGACACGTCCACGCTGGGGCAAATCCGGCACATCGGCCACTCTCGTTGACACCCTCACCGCACGGATGGTGGGCTCGATGGTCTCCTGACGCATCGTCGGGAGACGCGGGGCGGGTCGAGAGACGGGAAGTGGTGGCGTGCTGCACGGGCGCGGGAAGGGGGCGGTCGCCCTCGTGATCGCCGTCGTGACCGGGGCGAGCCTGGCATCGGCTCCCGAGGCGGTCGCCGCCCCGCCCTCCCCCGGCGGCGCGTCCGCCGACAGGTCCGCCGCGGCTCCACCGTCGGTGTGGCCCCGCCCCCATTCCCTGCGCGCGAGCGGTGGCGGGCCGGTCGCGGTCACGGACGAGGTCGCGCTGGTCGCCGACGCGGAGGCCGACCCGTACGCGGTCGGGGCGCTGCGCGCGCTGGTGCGGGAGGCGGGCTCCCGCCCGGTCGGCGCGGGCGTCGCCGCTCCGGGCGCACTGACGATCCTGGTCGGCGGTGAGGCCGCCGACCGGGCCCTCACCGCCCTCGGTGCCGACCCCCGCGCCGACCTCCCGTCCGGCGGCTACCGGCTCGCCGTCGGCAGGGTCGCGGGCCGAGGCACCGTCGCCCTCGCGGGAGCCGGAGCGGACGGGCTGTTCCACGGGGTCCAGACCCTGCGTCAACTCCTGGGAGTGAAGCGCGAGTTCGCCGGTGTCGTCATAAGCGACTGGCCCGGCACCGCCGTACGCGGCACGACCGAGGGCTTCTACGGCACCCCCTGGACGGGCGAACAGCGGCTCGCCCAGCTGGACTTCATGGGCCGGACGAAACAGAACCGCTATCTCTACGCCCCCGGTGACGACCTCTACCGCCAGGCCCGCTGGCGCGAGCCCTACCCCGCCGCGCGTCGGGCGGAGTTCCGGGAGCTGGCGCGGCGGGCGCGGCAGAACCACGTCACGCTCGGCTGGGCGGTGGCCCCGGGACAGTCGATGTGCCTGTCGTCGGACTCCGACGTGCGCGCGCTGGCCGGCAAGCTGGACGCCATGTGGGCGCTCGGTTTCCGGGCGTTCCAGTTGCAGTTCCAGGACGTCAGCTACAGCGAGTGGCACTGCGAGGCGGACGAGGAGCGGTACGGTTCCGGCCCCGGGGCGGCGGCCCGGGCCCAGGCGCGGGTCACCAACGCCGTGGCCCGCCACCTGAGGGCACATCACCCGTCCGCCGCCGCGCTGTCGTTGATGCCGACCGAGTACTTCCAGGACGGCACGACGGCCTACCGCCAGGCGCTGGCGAACGCACTGGCCCCGGAGGTCGAGGTCGCCTGGACGGGCGTGGGTGTCGTCCCCCGGACCATCACGGGACGCCAACTGGCGGACACGAAGGCCGTGTTCGCGCATCCACTGGTCACCATGGACAACTACCCGGTGAACGACTACGCGCAGGGCCGGATCCTCCTCGGCCCCTACACCGGCCGCGAACCGGCCGTGGCCACCCGGTCGGCCGCCCTGCTCGCCAACGCGATGGTCCAGCCCCAGGCCTCCCGTATCCCTCTGTTCACGGCCGCCGACTACGCCTGGAACCCGCGTGGTTACCGCCCCGACGCGTCCTGGCGGGCCGCGGTCACCGACCTCGCCGCCGGTGACCCGGGCCGCGAGGAGGCCCTGCGCGCCCTCGCCGGAAACGACGCGTCCTCGGTCCTGGGCGCACCCGAGTCGGCGTATCTCCGCCCGCTGATCGAGTCGCTCTGGCAGGCCCGCACGGCGACGGACGGCCCTGCGAACCGGGTGGCGAACGAGGAGGCCGAGCGCCAACTGCGGTCGGCGTTCACGGTGATGCGCGAGACACCGGCCCGGCTGGCGCACGCGCCCGGTGCCCTGGCCGAGGAAGTCGCCCCCTGGACAGAGCAGTTGGCGGGATACGGCAAGGCCGGTGAGACAGCGGTCGACATGCTGCGGGCACAGCGCGCGGGCGACACGGCGACCGCCTGGCAGGCGTACCTCGCCCTCGCCCGCCAACGGCACTCCCTGACCTCCGCCGCGTCCCGGGTGACCGTCGGCAAGGGCGTGCTGGACCCGTTCCTCCTCCGGGCACAGCGGGCCTTCGCCCAATGGGCCGGCCTCGACCGCGAACCCTCCGCGTCGGACGGCCGCACCGTCCGTTTCCCGCGCGCCCGCGCCCTGGCCACTGTCACCGTCCTGAGCGTCCCGGGAACCGGGGGCACCGTCGAGGCGCGCGTCCCCGGGGAGGGCTGGCGCGTCCTCGGGGCGCTGTCCGGCACCGGCGCGACCCAACTCCCCGTCCGGGCCCACGCGGACGCCGTCCGGGTGAGCGGTCCGACACCCTCCGGGGTACGGCACCTCGTCCCCTGGTTCGGCGACTCCCCGTCGGTGGAGCTGGAGTTGGGGCACGGCAAGGGGACCGGTGCGGAGGTGGACGCGGAGATCGGCGGTACGGCGGTACGGGTGCCGGTGCGGCTGACCTCGTCGCGTCCCGCCGACGTCCGGGACACGAAGCTCGCGGCGAAGGCTCCCCGGGGCGTCGAAGTCCAGCTCCCCGGGCGCCCGTTGACCTTGCCGCGCGGAGTCCCGGTCGACGCGGTGGCCGAGGTCGCCGTGGAGCGGGGGACGCGGGCGGGAACGTACCCCGTCGCGCTGACCGCCGGGGACGCGACGCGCACGCTCACCGTGCGGGCGTTCCCTCGTACGGGCGGCCCGGATCTCGCGCTGGGCGGTGCCGCGAGTTCGTCCGGGGACGAGACGGCGGACTTCCCGGCGCCGGCCGCCAACGACGGGAAGTCCGGGACGCGTTGGTCGTCGCCGGTCGAGGACGACGCCTGGTGGCAGGTGCGGCTCGACCGGCCGGCGCGGCTGGGCCGGGTCGAGCTGCGCTGGCAGGACGCGCACGCCGCCGCGTTCCGCGTCCAGGTGTCGCCGGACGGGCGCACCTGGCGTACGGCGGCCACGGTCCCGGTCGGGCGGGGCGGGCACGAGTCGGTGCGGATGGACGAGCGGGACGTCCGGTTCGTACGCGTGCAGGGGGACAAGAGGGCGACCCGGTACGGGTATTCGCTGTGGTCGGTGGAGGCGTACGCGGTGGCGGACTGACCGCTCACCCACCTTTCCGCGCCTCCTCGGCGAATCTCATCGGGCTCCACTATTCACTCAGTACATGTATCGAGTGCATAATGAGGTCATGAGCACCCGCCACATCCTGTTGGGGCTGCTCGCCGGGGGACCCAGCCATGGCTATGACCTCAAGCGACGGCACGACGAACGCTTCCCGCAGGCCCGGCCGTTGGCCTACGGGCAGGTCTACACGACCCTGCAGCGCCTGGTGCGCGACGGGCTCGCGGAGGTCGACGGCACCGACACGGACGGCGGTCCGGAGCGCACGAAGTACCGGACGACCGCCGACGGAAAGCATGAACTCGCCGACTGGGTACGACAGATCAGCGCACCCGCACCCCACGTCGTCAACGAGATCTTCGCCAAGGTCGTCGTCGCGATCCTGGCCGGCGGGGACCCGGCCGCGTATCTGCTCGACCAGCGCGCCGCGCACATGGCGCGGATGCGGGAGCTGACAGCGGTCAAGACCGCGCCGGGCTCGGACCTCTCGACCGTGCTCTCGGCGGACTACGCCCTCAACCACCTCGACGCCGACCTCCGTTGGATGACCACCACGGCGGACCGGCTCACCACACTGACCGCGGAGGTCGACACGGCATGACCACCACCAACGGGGAACCGTCCGGCGGGGACACCGCACCACCCCTGCTCACGGCCCGCCGCCTGGCCAAGACGTATGGCAGGACACCCGCGCTGCGCGGCGCCTCGGTCGCGCTGCGGGCCGGCGAGATCCTGGCCGTCACGGGGGCCAGCGGCAGCGGGAAGTCGACGCTGCTGCACTGTCTGGCGGGGATCGTCCGGCCGGACGCGGGCACCGTCGAGTGCGCCGGGGAGCGGCTCGACACACTGCCCGAGCGGCGGCTGAGCGAGCTGCGGCGCACCGAGTTCGGGGTCGTCTTCCAGTTCGGGCAGCTGATTCCGGAGCTGACCGTCCTCGACAACGTCGCGCTGCCGCTACTGCTCGCCGGGACCGCGCGGGGAGCGGCGCACGAGCGGGCGGGCGAGTGGCTCGAACGGTTCGGGGTGCTCGGGCAGCAGTTGCTGCGGCCGGGCGAGCTGAGCGGCGGGCAGGCGCAGCGTGTCTCGCTGGCCCGTGCCCTGGTCACCGGCCCGAAGGTGGTCTTCGCCGACGAGCCGACCGGCGCGCTGGACTCCCTCGCGGGCGAGCAGGTGATGGGGGCGCTGACACACACGGCCCGCGAGTCCGGCACGGCGGTCCTGCTGATCACGCACGACGCCCAGGTGGCGGCGTACGCGGACCGCGAGCTCAGGCTGAGCGACGGCGCCCTGGCCGCCGACGGCGCCGAGACCTCGGCGGAGGTGACCTCGTGATCGCCGGCGTGGTCTCCGCGGGGTCCGAGGGGCCCAACGGCAGGGATTCCTCAGGCACGAGGGCCGGCGACAAGGGGGCCGGCGGCTCCAGGAGCGGCTCCCTGCGCGCCGATGTGCGGCTCGCCTGGCTGCTCACGCGGGGTTCCGACCGGCGGGAGTGGTGGCGAGTCGCGCTCACGGCGCTCGGGGCGGCGCTCGCGACCGGGTTCGCGCTGGCCGCCCTGGCCGTCGCCGCGATACGCGGGTACCGCCACATCGCCTTCGCCAGCGGACTCCTGGACCGGCCCGGGGAACGCTCAGGTGTGGTGCTCACCCTCGTGCTGCTGCTCGTGCCCGTGATCGGGTTCCTCGGGCAGTGTGCGCGGGTCGGGGCCGTGCACCGGGACCGTCGGCTGGCCGCGCTGCGGCTGGCGGGGGCCGGTGCGGCGCAGGTGCGGCGGATCGCGGCGCTGGAGTCGGGGCTCGCCTGTCTGCTCGGCTCGGCGGTCGCCGCGGTGTTCTGCGTGCTGTTCCTTCAGGGCGAGTGGCGGCAGCCGCCCGTACTCCTCTGGTTCGGGATCGCGCTGGTCGCGGCGGCCGTACCGGTGCTGGGGGCGCTGGTGAGCGTACTGGCGCTGCGACGCGCGGTCGCCTCGCCGCTGGGCCGGGTACGGCGGGTGCCGCCTCGCGAGGGGCGTGGCCCGGGGATGCCGGTCCCGATGGCGGCCCTGGGTCTGCTGTTCGTGGGTCTGCTGCTGGCGCCGGACACGTTCGGCGGGTACGAGACCGCCCCGGTGCTGGTGTTCGCCGTGGTGATCGGCACCGGTGTGGGCGCCCTGTGGCTGACCGGCGCCACCGCCCGGTTCACGGGGCGGATCCTGGCGGCCCGTACCGCCGATCCGGCGACACTGATCGCGGCGGAGCGGCTGCGCGACGACCCGTGGGCCGCCGCCCGCACCCATGCGGCGGTGCTGCTGGTGACCGTCGTGGGCACCGGGTTCGTCGGCCTCCGGGAGGTGCTGCTGACCTCGCTGCGCGACCGCGGCGAGAAGATGGCGGCCTCGCCCCTGTCCTTCTACACCACCGGCATCGACCTGACCGGCGCCGCCGTCCTGGTCGCCCTGGTGATCACGCTCTGCGGGCTCGGCGTCGGCACCGCCGAGTCGGTGGCGACCCGGCGCCGGGGCCTGGCCGCGCAGGCCGCCGCCGGAGTGCCGCGCGCGGTGCTCGGCCGGGCGCTGCTCCTGGAGACGGCCCTGCCGCTCGCGCCGGCGTTGCTGCTGGCGGGTTCCGGGGGCCTGCTGATCGGCGGCTGGTTCGCCGGGATCGCCCACGACGGCAGCCGCTCGGTGCCGTACACGGCGCTGCTGGTCGCGCCGGCGGTGTACGTGTGCTGCCTGCTCGCCGCGGCCACGTCCCTGCCGTTGCTGCGCCGTTCGGTGCATCCGGCGGAGCTCAGGTACGTGTGAGCGGCCGGGCATGACTGATCCGGCCCTGGGGAACGGGGGTTCCCGGGGCCGGATCGCATCCGCACAAGTGTCCGTATTCAGGTATCAGAAAGCCCGGACGTCAGGCTGAGATGCCGTCGATCCGGGCCATCGCGTCGTCCGCGCCGTACGGCTGCAGATACGGCAGCCAGCGCGGGTCCCGGTGTCCTGTGCCGATGATGCGCCAGGCGAGACCGGTGGGCGGGGCGGGTTTGTGACGCAGCCGCCAGCCGATCTCGAAGAGATGGCGGTCGGCCTTCGTGTGGTTGCAGCGACGGCACGACGCCACCACGTTGTCCCAGCGGTGCTGACCGCCACGGGACCGCGGGATGACATGATCGACGCTGGTCGCGGCGGCGCCGCAGTACATGCACCGGCCGCCGTCGCGGGCGAACAGCGCCCTACGGGTCAGTGGAACGGGCCCCCGGTAGGGGACCCGTACGAACCTCTTCAGCCGGACCACGCTGGGTGCGGGGACAGTAACGGTCGCGCTGTGCATGAAGGCGCCCGATTCCTCCAGGGAGACAGCCTTGTTCTCCAGGACGAGGACGAGCGCGCGCCGGAGCGGTACGACGCCGAGTGGCTCGTACGACGCGTTGAGTACCAGGACATGCGGCACGGATGCCTCCTTGGGCGTCGGCGGCGCGTGGCTCGCGCCGGGACGATCTGTAGTCAGTCTCCCCTCTCGCCCGGCGGCAGCGCCACCACGTCCCGGTAACGGGCTGGGAGTGTTTTCGACCACACCTTGCGTTCACGAGCCGGGACCACACCCTCTTCATCCCCAGGTGAGCGCGGTCTCTCCCTCGAACATCGCGGCGATCCGCACACGTTGCCCCGTTAGTGTGGTGGATCTGCCCTTCCGGTGACCTTTCCGTGACCTGAATGACAAGCTCACCGTCGAGCCGACCGTCGTAACCATCCGTACCGGGGGCAGGCCGCTTTGGAGGTACCCCCCGTGTCCTTGCCCGCCGTCCTACTCGCCGCCGGTCCGTCGCCGTCACCGACTCCCTCGGAGTCACCGACCGCGTTGGTCCCGTCGCTCCAGGACGCCCAGGAGAGCGCGACGAACGCCGCCAGCTGGGTCGAGCAGAACTGGTCCACCTGGCTGGCGATCGGCCTCAAGGTGCTGCTGATCGTGGTGATCGCGGTGGCGCTGAGAGTGGCGGTCCGGCGGGCGATCACCAAGCTGATAGAGCGCATGAACCGCACGGTCCAGACGGCCGACGGCCCGTCCGGCGGCACGGCGCTGGGCAGCCTGCTGGTCAATGTCGAGCGCCGCCGTCAGCGCTCCCAGGCGATCGGCTCCGTGCTGCGCTCGGTGGCGAGCTTCATCATCCTGGGCACCGCGGCCCTGATGGTCCTCTCCGCGTTCCAGATCAACCTGGCCCCGCTGCTTGCCTCCGCCGGTGTCGCGGGCGTGGCGATCGGTTTCGGCGCCCGCAACCTGGTGACGGACTTCCTCTCCGGCGTGTTCATGATCCTGGAGGACCAGTACGGCGTCGGCGACACCATCGACGCGGGGGTGGCGTCGGGCGAGGTGATAGAGGTGGGCCTGCGCGTGACGAAGCTGCGCGGCGACCAGGGCGAGATCTGGTACGTCCGCAACGGCGAGGTCAAGCGCATCGGCAACCTCTCCCAGGGCTGGGCCACGGCCGGCGTCGACGTGACCGTGCGCTCGGACGAGGACCTGGAGCGGCTGAAGGAGAAGCTCGCCGAGGTCGGCGAGAAGATGAGCCGGGAGGATCCCTGGAACGAGCTGCTGTGGGGCCCGATCGAGATCCTGGGCCTGGACAGCGTTTTCCTGGACTCGATGGTGATCCGCCTCACGGCGAAGACGATGCCGGGCAAGTCCCTGACGGTGGAGCGCGAACTGCGCTGGCGCGTCAAGCGGGCCCTGGACGCGGCGGGCATCCGCATCGTCGGCGGCACCACGGTCATCCCGGAGGAGGAGCCCCTGGACCCGACGGCCGGCATGGCGGCCCCGTCGGCGTACTCCAACACGGGCTCCCCGCAGGCCCAGGCGGCCACCCCGCTGGTCGCTCCGCCGGGCGCGCCGAGGTAGCCGGCAGGGACAGCGGAAGACGTACGTGAAGAGGCGGCGCCCCCGATCCGGGGGCGCCGCCTCTCTCATTGCCCCTTGACGGCCCCCTTGGTCCGGTCCTATCTTCTCGCCATCCGATAGGAAACCTTCCTAACAGTCATCATCGCTGTGAAAAGCTGGGCACGGAAAGGCAGGTGCAGACACCCATGGCAGGAACCGCGGGCACGCCCGGCACCCCCAGCGTCCTGCGCGCCATGAACGACCGGGCCGCCCTGGACCTCCTCCTGGAGCACGGCCCCCTGTCCCGCACCCGGATCGGCAAGCTCACCGGCCTCTCCAAGCCGACCGCCTCCCAGCTCCTCGCCCGCCTGGAAGCGGCGGGGCTGGTACTGGCGACCGGCACCACCGAGGGCCGCCCCGGCCCCAACGCCCAGCTGTACGAGGTCAACCCGACCGCCGCGTACGCCGCCGGGCTCGACGTCACCCCCGAACGCGTCCTCGCCGCGGTCGCCGACATCACCGGCCGGACCGTGGGCGAGTACGAGCTGCCCACCCCCGGCAGACGCCCCGCCAGGCCCGTCGTCCAACAGGTCACCGACGCCCTGGACGGCGCCGTCAAGGCGGCCGGGCTGGCCCCGGCCGACCTCCGGCGGCTCGTCATCGGGACGCCGGGCGCCTTCGACCCGGGCACCGGCCGGCTGCGCTACGCCTCCCACCTCCCGGGCTGGCACTCCCCGGCCCTCCTCGACGAACTCGCCGCCGCGCTGCCCATGCCGGTGGAGTACGAGAACGACGTGAACCTCGTCGCCATCGCCGAACAACGGCTCGGTGCCGCCCGGGGGCACGACGACTTCGTCCTCCTGTGGAACGAGGGCGGACTCGGCGCCGCGCTCGTCCTCGGCGGCAGACTGCACCGCGGCTGGACCGGCGGCGCCGGTGAGGTCGGCTTCCTGCCCGTGCCGGGCACACCCCTCGTCCGGCAGGTCAGCAGGGCCGGCAGCGGCGGCTACCAGGAACTCGCCGGTTCACAGGTCATCCCCCGGCTCGCCCGCGAGCTGGGCATCAGCCCCGTCCCGAACGGCCCGTACGCCGAGGTCGCAGCCGCCCTCGTCGCCCAGGCCGCCGACATCGACGCGGGGCCCCACCGGCGGCTCCTCGAAACGTACGCGACCGGCCTGGCCACCGGTCTGGCCTCGCTCGTCTCCGTCCTCGACCCCGAACTCGTCGTCCTCAGCGGCGCCTCCCTCACCGCGGGCGGCGAACCCCTGCGCGGTCTGGTCCAGGCCGAGCTGGAGGAACTGGCCGCGGCCCGGCCCCGGCTGGTCGTGGGCGACGTACGCGAACACCCCGTGCTGCGGGGCGCACTGGAGAGCGCCCTCGCGACCACCCGGGAGGAGGTCTTCGACACCTCGCGCTGAGCAACCGTTCCCGTGGACCGAGCGGGAGTGAGTCCGTTCAGCCGAGCGCCCCGCACGGTCCTGGGCGAGCTGGTCCCCGGCGTACCCGACCCCGGCGGCGGGACGCATCCTGTGCGTGCTCCGGGCCCGGGAGGGCCCCCGCACTCCCCCAGAGGGGGTGCCCCCGGACGCCGTACTCCGCGTCCCTGATCACACAGGCACGCTCACCCACACAGCCCAGGGCACCGCAAGCCCGGAAGCCGACCATCACACGATCGAGCTCATTCGGCCTCGCCCGCGCTCCTTGGCGAGCAACTGCAACCCCCAGTTCCGCCTGTTCACCCTCATCTTCACCACACCCTCACGTCCCGCGTCCTGCCACACCCTTCCCTGGGAGACCTCGCCATGCCCGGAACATCCAGAAAAGTCGCCGCCGTGCTCGCCGTTTCCGCCTCGACAGCCCTCCTCGCCACCGCCTGTACGGGCCAGTCCTCGACGGGCGCCCAGGACGACGCCTCCAAGGACACGACCATCACCTTCTGGCACGCCTGGAGCGCGCCGAACGAGGTGGCGGGCGTGAAGTCACTGATCGCCGGCTTCGAGAAGGCCCACCCCGACATCCACGTGAACGTCGTCGGCAACATGACCGACGACAAGATCAACCAGGCCCTGCGCGCGGGCGGCAGCAAGGCGCCCGACGTGATCTCGTCGTTCACCACCAACGGCGTCGGCAAGTTCTGCTCGTCGGGCGCGCTGGTCGACCTGAACCCGCTCTTCGAGAAGTCGGGCATCGACCCGGCGGCGACCTTCCCGAAGGCGATGAGCGAGTACACCCAGTACGACGGCAACCGCTGCGCCGTCCCGCTGCTGGGCGACGCCTACGGCCTCTACTACAACAAGACCGCCTTCAAGGCGGCCGGGATCACCAGTCCGCCCAGGACCTGGTCCGAGTTCGAGGCCGACGCCAAGAAGCTGACCATCACCAAGGGCGACACCTACTCCCAGCTCGGCTTCATGCCGAACTACCACGGCTGGGAGACGACCACCGAGCACTACATGGGCCAGTTCGGGCCCACGTACTTCGACGAGTCGGGCAAGTCGACGATCGCCACCGACCCGGCCGTCACCGACGCCTTCACCCTGCAGAAGAAGCTCGTCGACGGCCTCGGCGGCTTCAAGAAGCTGGAGAAGTTCCGCAGCGGCCTCGGTGACGAGTGGGGCCCCAAGCACCCCTTCCAGACCGGCCAGGTGGCCATGCAACTGGACGGCGAATGGCGCCTGGGCATGGCACTGGACGCGAAGCCCGACTTCGAGATCGGCGTCGCCCCGCTGCCCGTGCCCGACGACCAGGCCGACCAGTACGGCAAGGGCTACATCACCGGCACCATCGCCGGTATCGCCGCCACCAGCGAGAAGCAGAACGCGGCCTGGGAACTGGTGAAGTACATCACCACCGACACGGACGCGGTGGTCGGCTTCTCCAACGCGATCCACAACGTCCCCTCCACGCTCGCGGCGCTGAAGTCCCCGAACCTGAAGTACGACCCGCGCTTCAAGACCTTCCTCGACATCGCCGCGAACCCCAACTCGACCACCTCGCCGGCCTCGGTCAACGGCGGCGTCTACCTCACCACCATCCAGCAGCTCGGCTACGACTACGAGAGCGGCAAGGTCACCGATCTGCGGGCGGGCCTGAAGAAGGCGGCGGCGCAGATCGACACGGACATCGCGCAGGCGAAGTAGCCATGGCCGCCACCACCTACACCCTGCGGGCGAAGCACCGGCGGTCGAGGCTGCGCACCCTCGCCTTCCTCTCGCCCTGGCTGATCGGTTTCACGGTCTTCTTCGCGTACCCGATGATCTCGACGGTCTACTTCTCGTTCATGCACTACGACGGCTTCAGGCCGCCGACCTGGAGCGGAACGAAGAACTGGAGGTACGTGTTCGAGTCCTACCCCTTCTTCTGGCCCGCCCTGCGCAACACCCTGTGGCTGGTCGTGATCATGGTGACCCTCCGAGTCCTGTTCGGACTCGGGATCGGCATGCTCATCACGAAGATCAAGACGGGTACGGGCGTCTTCCGCACCCTCTTCTACCTGCCCTACCTCGCCCCGCCGGTGGCCGCGACCATGGCGTTCGCCTTCCTCCTCAACCCTGGTACGGGACCGGTCAACTCCCTGCTGGAGAGCATCGGCATCCCGGCACCGGGCTGGTTCAACGACCCCGGCTGGTCCAAGCCGGCGCTCACCATGCTGGCCCTGTGGGGCGTCGGCGACCTGATGGTGATCTTCATGGCGGCGCTGCTCGACGTACCGAGGGAGCAGTACGAGGCGGCCGAGCTGGACGGCGCGACACCCTGGCAGCGGTTCCGGTACGTCACGTTGCCGAACATCTCGCCGATCATCATGTTCGCCGTCGTCACCGGTGTCATCGGGGCGATGCAGTACTACACCCAGCCCCTGGTCGCCGGGAAGGTCGCCTCGGGTGTGATCCAGGGCGCGGGCACCATGTTCGAGCCCGGCTACCCCGAGCACTCCACGCTCACCCTCCCCCAACTCGTCTACAACCTCGGCTTCCAGCGCTTCGACTACGGCTCCGCCTGTGTCGTCGCCCTGGTGCTGTTCGCCCTGTCGATGGCGTTCACCGCGCTGTTGATGCGGCGCCGGGGCGGTCTCATCCAGGCAGGTGACTGACATGCCCCAGGACATGGTTCACGTACGGGAACGGCCCATGGGGTCCGAGCCCAAGGCCCCCGCCTCGCCCGCCGAGCGCACGGCCCGCCGCAGAGCACTCCTGGAATGGATCGCGGTCCACTCCCTCGGCGTCGCGGCGGCCCTCTTCTTCACCCTGCCCTTCGTGTTCGTGTTCCTGACCTCGCTGATGAGCGACTCGCAGGCACTCAGCCGGGACCTGATCCCGCACACCTGGGAATGGTCCAACTACCGCAAGGTCTTCGACACCCCCGGCTTCCTCACCTGGTGGAAGAACACCCTGATCTACGCCGGTCTCGGCACCGTCCTGACCGTCGTGTCGTCCGTGCCCGTGGCGTACGCGCTGGCCAAGTTCCGCTTCCGGGGCCGGAATCTGACGCTCATGCTGGTCATCTCGATGATGATGCTGCCTCCCCAGGTGGTCGTCATCCCGATGTACCTGTTCTGGGCGAAGCAGCTGGACCTGTCCGGCACGCTGTGGCCGATGATCATCCCGATGGCGTTCGGTGACGCGTTCTCGATCTTCCTGCTGCGTCAGTTCCTGACGACGATCCCGAACGAGTACATGGACGCGGCGAAGGTGGACGGCTGTGGCGAGCTGCGCACCCTGCTGAAGGTCATCCTGCCGATGGCCAGGCCCGGTATCGCCGCCATCGCCCTCTTCCAGTTCTTCAACGCCTGGAACGACTACTTCGGCCCCCAGATCTACGCCTCCGAGAACCCGGGCGCGTGGACCCTGTCCTACGGCCTGGAGTCCTTCAAGGGCGCCCACCACACCGACTGGAACCTCACCATGGCCGCGACCGTGCTGGTCCTGGCCCCCGTGATCCTCGTGTTCTTCTTCGCGCAGAAGGCGTTCGTCGAGGGCGTCACTCTCACCGGCGTGAAGGGTTGATCGCTACATGCTGTGTCACCCCGGGGGACGACCCCCGGACCCCCGGCCGATGAACAACGACGCCACCGGCGCCCGACAGCAAGGGAACTCTCAGTGAAACTCACCGTGGTCGGCGGCGGATCGACCTACACCCCCGAACTCATCGACGGTTTCGCGCGGTTGCGGGACACCCTGCCCATAGAGGAGCTGGTGCTGGTCGATCCGGCCGCCGAACGGCTGGAGCTGGTCGGCGGGCTCGCCCGGCGCATCTTCGCCAGGCAGGGGCATCCCGGCCGGATCATCACGACCGACGACCTGGACAAGGGCGTCGAGGGCGCCGACGCCGTCCTGCTCCAACTGCGCGTCGGCGGCCAGGCGGCACGGCAGCGGGACGAGACCTGGCCGCTGGAGTGCGGCTGCGTCGGCCAGGAGACGACCGGCGCGGGCGGCCTCGCCAAGGCGCTGCGCACGGTACCGGTGGTCCTGGACATCGCCGAGCGCGTCCGCCGGACCAACCCGGACGCCTGGATCATCGACTTCACCAACCCGGTGGGCATCGTCACCCGCGCCCTCCTCCAGGCCGGCCACAAGGCGGTCGGCCTGTGCAACGTGGCGATCGGCTTCCAGCGGAAGTTCGCCGCCCTGCTGGGGGTGACCCCGGCCGACATCCACCTGGACCACGTGGGCCTCAACCACCTCACCTGGGAGACGGGCGTCCGGCTGGGCGGCCCCGAGGGCGAGGACGTCCTCCCCCGGCTGCTCGCCGAACACGGCGACCGGATCGCCGACGACCTCCGTCTTCCGCGTTCCGTCCTCGACCGCCTGGAGACGGTCCCGTCCTACTACCTGCGCTACTTCTACGCCCACGACAACGTCGTGCGGGAACTGCGCACCAAACCCTCCCGGGCGGCCGAGGTGGCGGCGATGGAGGAGGAACTCCTGCGGATGTACGGCGATCCCGCCCTGGACGAGAAGCCGGAACTGCTGGCGAAGCGCGGCGGTGCCTTCTACTCGGAGGCGGCGGTGGACCTGGCCGCGTCGCTGCTGGGCGGGGGCGGCAGCCCCTACCAGGTGGTGAACACGTACAACAGGGGAACGCTGCCGTTCCTGCCTGACGACGCTGTCATCGAGACGCAGGCAGCGGTGGGCAGGCAGGGGGCCACTCCCCTGGCCGTCCCGGCTGTCGACCCCCTGTACGCGGGGCTGATCGCCCACGTCACCGCCTACGAGGAACTGGCCCTGAAGGCCGCTCTGCACGGCGGGCGCGACCGGGTCTTCCGGGCTCTGCTCGCACATCCGCTGGTCGGCCAGTACGACTGTGCGGACACCCTGACCGACACCCTGATCGCGCACAACCGGGAGCATCTCGCGTGGGCATGACCGCACACGTCCTCGCCATCGACGCGGGCAACAGCAAGACCGACGTGGCGGTGGTCGCCGCCGACGGGGAGGTGCTGGCCACCGCGCGGGGCGGAGGGTTCCGGCCGCCGGCCGACGGGCTGGACACGGCCGTCTCCGGGCTGGCCGACGCCGTCGCCGAGGCCTTCACCGCCGCCGGGGTCCGCTCCGTCGACCGGGTCTCGGCGTGTCTGGCGAACGCCGACTTCCCCGTGGAGGAGCGCCAGTTCGCCGCCGCGCTGCACGCGCGCGCGTGGGGCGCGAGTGTCGACGTACGCAACGACACCTTCGCGATCCTGCGGGCCGGGATCACCGAGCCGCGCGGGGTCGCCGTCGTCTGTGGCGCCGGCATCAACTGCGTGGGGATGACCCCGGACGGCCGCACGGCCCGGTTCCCCGCGCTGGGGCGTATCTCCGGCGACTGGGGCGGTGGCTGGGGCCTGGCGGAGGAGGCCATGTGGCACGCGGCGCGGGCGGAGGACGGGCGGGGCGGTCCGACGGCCCTGGTGTCCACCCTGCCCGCCCACTTCGGGCTCACCTCCATGTACGCCCTGATCGAGGCCCTGCACCTGGGGGGCGTCGACAACGCCCGGCGCCACGAGCTGACGCCGGTGCTGTTCGCCACGGCGGCGGACGGTGATCCGGTGGCGTGTGCGCTGGTGGACCGGCTGGCCGACGAGGTGGTGGCCATGGCCGCGGTCGCGCTCCGCCGCCTCGGTCTCCTCGAAGAGGAGACCCCGGTTCTGCTGGGCGGGGGTGTACTCGCGGCCCAGCACGCCCGGTTGACGGACCGCATCACCGAACTGCTGGCCGCGCGGGCGCCCAAGGCCGTCGCCCGGGTGGTGACGGCACGGCCCGTGCTGGGGGCGGCGCTGCTCGGCCTGGACCACACGAACGCCCCGGCGGAGGCGCACGCGCGCGTACGACACTTCTACGAGGTCTGACCTGCTTCGTACGGGAACCGAACAGATTCCTCCAGCGTATTCATGGGCAGAGGGGTGGTGCGGGGAGCGCGCATGTGTCCGAATGCATGGCAGCGCGCCCCGACACGACACCACCCGCTGCGACACAACGCCGCCGCGCTGCGATCCGATCAAGATCCAGTCAAGGCCGGTGCGGATTGTCAGTGCCGGGGGCGATACTGGCGGTGACGGATGACCATGGGGGAGGTCACAGTGACATCTACGAGCAGCGCGGCACCACCGGCAACGGGCTCGCCGGACCCGCTCGGCACGGCGGGCCTGCCCGGCATCCCGTCACAGCCGGGCAGAGGTCCTGCTCCCGGTGTCCCACAGCCCCCGCGCCGCACCGCCTTCGCCGAGGGCGTCGACCGGTTGCGGGCCGCCGCGACCACCGAGCCCGGGCGCCTGCGGATCATCGGCGCCCTGCTCGCCGTATGCGTCGTCGCGTTCGGTGCCGTCACCGCCTGGCAGATGACCGACCGTTCGTCGGCCGCGGACGACGTGCTGCACAACAGCCAGCCCCTCAGCTCCGCCGCCGCGGACATCTACAGCTCCCTCGCGGACGCCAACACCGCCGCCTCCAGCGGTTTCCTGGCCGGCGGTGACGAGACGTCGACCTCCCGCGAGCGCTACCTGAGGGACATCCGCAACGCCGCCGGCAAGCTCTCCGCCGCCGCGACCAACTCCGAGCCGGACTCCGAGTCCGCGACGACCATCGCCAGTCTCAACAAGCTGCTGTCGGAGTACACGGGCTACATCGAGCGGGCCCGCGCCAACAACCGGCTGGGCTTCCCGGTCGGCGGCTCGTATCTGCGGCTGGCGAACGACACGATGCAGAAGCAGATGCTCCCGCAGGCGGAGAAGCTCTACGCCAGGGAGAACCAGCGGCTGAGTTCCGACTACGCGGACGCGACCTCGTACCCATGGGCGGCGATCGGCCTCGGCGTCACGGTGACCGGCGCCCTCGTCTGGGCCCAGCGGCGCAACTACCGGCGTACGAACCGGGTGCTGAACCACGGTCTCGTGGCGGCGACGGCCGCCACGACCGTCGTCCTGCTGTGGCTGGTCGCCGGGCAGAGTTTCGCCCGCTCCGGGCTCAACGACTCCTACGACCACGGCATCCGCTCGCTGAACGTGCTGCACGACGCCCGGATCGCCTCCCTCAAGGCGCGCGGCAACGAGAACCTGACGCTGGTGGCGCGCGGCGCGGAGACGGTCGAGGTGAACGGCGAGGTCGTCGACGCGTACGACCACGACTTCGAGGGCGAAATGAGTACGCTCGGCAAGGGCCTGGCCCAGGCCGAGCGGCTGGCCGACGACCAGGCGGGCAGGAAGCCGGTCGCGTCGGCCGTCGGCGGCATGGAGGAGTGGAAGTCGCGCCACGAGGAGGCGCAGGCGGCGTACGAGTTGGGTGACTTCCAGCAGGCGCTCGCCCGTGTCATAGGGGACAAGAGCGACAAGCCGACCGGTGAGTGCTTCGACAGCGTCGACACGGCGCTGAGGACGGCCATCGTCCATGAGCAGGCGGAGTTCCAGCGGGCGGCCGGTGACGGCCGGGACGCGATGACCGGCCTCCCGTTGGGCGCCGCGGCCCTCGCCGTGCTGGGCGCGGCGGGCGCGGTGCTCGGCATCGGGCGCAGGCTGTCGGAGTACCGCTGATGCGGTACGAGCCGATGCGGTACGAAGAGACAAGACACGACGAGACAAGAACAGTACGGACGCGGTACGAAGCAGCACAAGGGAGTGCGGCGGCAAGGGAGTTCGGGCGATGAGAGGGGGCGGGACGATGAACGCACAGCGGCTTCCGCGGAGTCCGCGCACCGGTCTCCAGGTCCTGCGGACCGGACTCCGGGCTCTGCGGACCGGACTGCGGGGCTGGGGCGGTGTCGGGGCGATGGCGGCCGTCTGCGCCCTCGCGGTGACCTTCGCGCTGCTGCTCCCGCTGACCCAGTCGCACGGCGACGGCAGTACGGGTACCGGCGGCCAGGGCGTCGCCCGGGGCATTCAGGCGAAGGTCGCGGCGGAGTGCGAGAACCCGCAGGACCAGAGCCCGCAGCCGTCCTCGCTCGACGGGAAGACGATCGAGGCGATCAAGGCCCGTAAGGACCCGCGGCTGATCGTCGGCGTCGACCAGAACAGCTACCGCTGGGGCTACCGCGATCCGAACGGCGGCAAGACGGCGGAGCTGGAGGGCTTCGACATCGACCTGGTCCACCGGATCGCGAAGGACATCCTCGGCGACGAGAACGCGGTCAAGTTCAAGGCCATCCCGACCAACCAGCGCATCCCGGCGCTCAAGGACGGCCGCGTCGACATGATCGTCCGCACGATGACGATCACCTGTGACCGGGTGAAGGAAGTGGCCTTCTCCGCCCCGTACTTCCTCACCGGCCAGCAGGTCCTCGCGCCCAAGAGCTCCACGATCAAGGGGTACGACAAGACGCTCGCCGGCAAGCGGATCTGCTCGGGGGCGGGCTCCACGGCGCTGGAGCTGCTGAGGAAGGACCGGGCCGCGAAGAAGGCCGGGGTCGCCTCCGCCGACATCGAGACGGTCGTCCCCAGCCAGCTCGACTGTCTCGTCCGCCTCCAACTCGGCCAGGTGGACGCCGTGGTGACCGACAGCGCGCTCGCCGCGAGCCAGGCGGCACAGGACCCGACGGTGGAACTCAAGGGCGAGGCGTTCACCACCGACTACTACGGCGTGGCGGTGAAGAAGGGTGCGAACGACCTGGCGGCACGGGTCAATCGCATACTGGAGCAGTACCGCCAGGACGGCGGCTGGCAGGCGTCGTACGACAAGTGGCTGTCGCCGACACTCGGCACAAAATCGGAGTCGGCGAAGCCGCCGGTGCCCCGCTACAAGTGACGTTCACCGACCGACGGACAAGCCGACCGAACGAGCCAACCACACGAGTAGTCGAGGTGATCGATGGGCGTCACGGGAGCCACCGGGCCGGTGATGGACCGGGACGAGGTGGACCGTGCGCTGGCGCGGCTCGGCGCGGAGCACGAGGCGATCGAGACTTCGCTCCTCGCCCTCCAGGACCATGCGGGCCGCAGACTCCTCGAAGGCGCCGAGCTCACCGGCACGACCAAGGAGCGCTGGACGTCCGCGGACGCGTCGATCACGCTGCTGTGGGCGTACTTCGACGCGTACTCGGACACGTTCCGCTCCGCCCGTGACATCCGTTCGCGCCGCCGCTGGTCCAGCCGCGAGGACCTGGTGGAGCTGACGGAGCTGCTGCGCGGCGAGTGCGTCACGGTCGCGGGCAGCGCGACGGCGACGGCCAACGCGCCCACCCTGCACGGCGCCGGGAAGCTCAGCCACCGGTACTCGCTGGCCGGCCTGGTGGAGCGGATGAACGAGCTGTACGCGACCTCGCTGGACATGGTCGTCACCGCCGACGCGGTCTGGTCGGCCCTGCCCGCGCGGATAGACCTCCTGGCCGCCGAGCTGCAGCGCACCCGCCAACTGGCGCACTCCGTGGGCGTACGCCCGGGCGAACATCCCGCGGGCGACGATCTGGAGCGCATCACCCGCACCCTGACCGCCCTGCGCGAGCGGGTGATCTCCGACCCGCTGGCGTTCTGGCTGCCCGCGCAGGGCAGTTCGGCGCCCGGCGGCGGCCGTCCGGACACCACCGTGTACGACCGTGAGGCGCGCGCCCTGGAGGACGTACGCCGGGAGATCGACGCCGTGCTGACGGTCCGCCAGGACGCGGAGGCCCGGCTCGTCAAGCTGCGCGACCTGCTGTCCCGCGCGGACCGTACGCTCGCCGAGGCACGCAGCGCGCGCGGTGAGGTGCTGGCGAAGATCGCCGCGTCGGAGGTGCCTGCCGTCAGTGGCCCGCCCACGGCGTTGCAGGAGCAGCTGGCGATGGCCGCCGACTACCGCAGACACGCCCAGTGGCACCGTCTCTCGCCGCTCCTGGAGTCGCTTGAGGCGAAGGCGGAGGACGAACTGATGCGGGCCCGCGAGTCGTTGACTGCGGTCACGCAGCCGCTGGCGGTCCGCGCCGAGCTGCGCGGCCGGCTCGACGCGTACAAGGCGAAGGTCGCCCGGTACGGCTTCGCGGAGGACCCGCTGCTGATCGAGCGGTACGACGCGGCGCGCCGCATGCTGTGGAGCGCGCCCTGCGACCTGCGGGTCGCGGAGCAGGCCGTGCTGCGCTACCAGCAGGCCGCCGCCGAGTACTTCGGCGGCCCGCGGGTGCCCGGCCAGGCCGGGCCCAGTGACCGGAGGGGGGACTACTGATGACCGAGACAGAGCAGCAGAAGTGCCAGCGGCCCGACTGCGAGGGCAGTTACGAGGACATGGGCGGCGGTGAACTGTACTGCGACACGTGCGGTCTCGCGCCGGTCGTGTCGGCCGGCGGCCTGGTGGGCTCACCGTCCACCGGGGTCACCGGGAGCGGCAAGGGGGGTTCGAGGACCGGCGGTTCGTCCTCCAGCAGTTCCCGCGCCTCCTCCCGCTCGTCCCGCTCGTCCCGTTCCTCGCAGTCCCGCCGCTCGGTCTCCGGCCGACTGTCGCGTTCCCTGTCGGGGAGGTCGACGGGCCGTTCGGTGTCGGTGCGCAGCTCGGGTTCGACCGCCGGGTCCACCGGTCGCGGCCGGCTCGGCGCGGGCCTGGTCGAGGTGCCGGGTGTGCCGCGGCCCGACCCGCGCGCGATGGTGCTGGAGAACCCCGAGGTGCCCGAGCGCAAGCGGTTCTGCTCGCGCTCCGACTGCGGTGCGCCGGTGGGGCGGGCGCGCGGCGAGGGCCGGCCGGGGCGTACGGAGGGGTTCTGCACGAAGTGCGGGCACCCGTACTCGTTCGTGGCGAAGCTGCACACCGGTGACATCGTGCGCGGCCAGTACGAGGTGGTGGGCTGTCTGGCGCACGGCGGCCTCGGCTGGGTCTACCTCGCCGTGGACCGGGCCGTGTCCGACCGGTGGGTGGTCCTCAAGGGCCTGCTGGACACCGGGGACCAGGACGCGATGGCCGCCGCGATCTCCGAGCGGCGCTTCCTCGCGGAGATCGAGCACGCCAACATCGTGCGGATCTACAACTTCGTGGAGCACCTCGACCAGCGCACGGGCTCCCTCGACGGCTACATCGTCATGGAGTACGTCGGCGGCAAGTCGCTGAAGGAGATCGCCAACGACCGCCGTACCCCGGCCGGCAAGCGGGACCCGCTGCCGGTGGAACAGGCGTGCGCGTATGGCATCGAGGCGCTCGAGGCCCTCGGTCATCTGCACAGCCGCAACCTGCTGTACTGCGACTTCAAGGTCGACAACGCGATCCAGACCGAGGACCAGCTGAAGCTGATCGACATGGGCGCGGTCCGCAGAATGGACGACGACGAGTCGGCCATCTACGGCACGGTCGGCTACCAGGCGCCGGAGGTCGCGGAGGTCGGCCCGTCGGTGGCGTCCGACCTGTACACGGTCGCGCGCACGCTCGCCGTCATGACGTTCGACTTCCAGGGCTACACGAACGTGTTCGTGGACTCCCTGCCCGACCCCGACCACATCGAGGTCTTCCGGCAGTACGAGTCGTTCTACCGGCTCCTGGTCCGCGCCACCGACCCCGACCCGGCCCGTCGGTTCGCGTCCGCGCAGGAGATGTCCGAGCAGCTGACGGGCGTGCTGCGCGAGGTCGTATCGCTCCAGACGGGGCGGGCCAGGCCCGCGCTGTCGACGCTGTTCGGGCCGGAAGTGAAGGTCACGGACGCGGAGTTGTTCGGGGCGCTGGACGGGGAGGTGTCCCGGTTGGGGGCGCGCGTGGTGACGCCCCGGCGGAAGTCCACGTCGCCGGCCGCTCCCGCCGTCGGTGGCACCACCAGGGCGCTCACCGGTGCCCCGCGTCTCGTCAAGGCCATCGACGCCGGTGCCGCCGCGCTCGCGCTGCCCGTGCCCCGCGTCGACCCGACCGACCCCAACGCGGGCTTCCTGGCAGGGTTGTTGGCGTCGGCGGCCGGGGAGCTGATCGCCGCCCTCGCGGTGGTGCCGGCCCAGTCGACGGAGACCCGGCTGCGGGAGGTGCGGGCCCGGCTGGAGAACGGGGACGCCGCGACCGCCCTGGAGTCGCTGGTCAGGCTGGAGGAGGAGCGGCCCGACGACTGGCGGGTGGTCTGGTACCGGGGCGTGGCGGCGCTGGTGACGGGTGATCACGAGGGCGCCGCGCTGTCGTTCGACGCGATCTACGACGCCTTCCCGGGCGAGAGTCCGCCCAAGCTGGCCCTCGGGCTGTGCGCGGAGGTGCTCGGTCAGCTCGACAACGCCGCCGAGTACTACCGGCTGGTGTGGACGACCGACCCGAGCTATGTGAGCGCCGCGTTCGGGCTGGCCCGCGTCCAGTTGGCGGCGGGCGACCGCCGTAGCGCCGTGACGACGCTGGAGTCGGTCCCGGAGGCCTCGATCCACTACACGGCGGCCCGCGTGGCCGCCGTACGGGCCCGGTTGCGGCAGCGGACCGCGGTCGCCGCCGACGCGCCGTTCCTGGACGATCTGATCGCGTCCGCCGGGCAGGTGGAGGCCCTGGGCGGATACGGTCTGGACGCGGTCCGGCGGGAGCAGCTGTCGGTGGAAGTCCTCGGCTGCGCGCTGGACTGGGTACTCTCCCATGGCCAGGGTTCCGCCCCTCCTGCCGTCGGGGGGCGGGTGCTGCTCGGCAGTGACCTGGACGAGCGTGGTCTGCGCTTCGGGCTGGAACGCTCGTACCGGGCGCTGGCCCGGCTCGCGCAGGGCGGCGAGGAGAGGATCGACCTGGTGGAACGCGCCAACCGTTACCGCCCCCGGACGTGGGTGTAGTTGATGTCCCAGATGCCCCAGCCATCCCAGCGGACCGCCCTGTCCCGGTGCCCGAGCTGCGAGGAGCCGCTCGAATCGGGCGACCGGTTCTGCGGCGCGTGCGGGTACGACCTGTCGGCCGTGCCCCCGCTTCCCGGTGACTCCCCGACGCTCACCCTGAGCGGCGCCCTCGCGTCCGCGCCGCACCCGCCTCCGGAGGCCGCTTCCGTGGACTGGCCCCACGCGCCCGAAACCAGCGGTTCCGGCAAGCCGGCGCCCGTGCACCTGGCCACCGACCTCCCGGGCACCGACTCGGGCGGGACCGCGCTCCCGCCGGTTCCCGGCCGACCGCCGATGCCCGGGCTGCCGCCCACGGGCTCACCGGTCTCCCCGGCCACGGGCGTCCGGTTCGACCGTCCCGCCGGCGGCGAGCCCGACGAGTACCCGCTCCAGGCGCCCGCCCCGCCCCCCGCCGGGACGGCGACGCCTCCGGCCGGAACCAAGGTGTGCGTGGCCTGCCGGGCGGGCCGGGTCGACAACGACGGCTACTGCGAGAACTGCGGCCACGCCCAGCCGCGCGAGCGCGACCACATGGAGGACGAGGTCGGCCCGCTCGCCGCGGTCACCGACCGGGGTCTGCGCCACCACCGCAACGAGGACGCGTACGCGATCTCCCACACCACGCTGCCCGACCGCGCGCCCGCGCTGGTCGCCATCGTCTGCGACGGCGTCTCCTCGGCGACCCGCCCCGACGAGGCCTCGCTCGCCGCGTCCCGGGCGGCCGGCGACTCGCTGATGGCGGCCCTGCCCCAGGGCACCCACCCGCAGCAGGCGATGCACGACGCGATCATCGCCGCCTCGCACGCCGTGAACGCGCTGGCGGACGAGCCCGGCGGGGCCCGCGAACACACCCCGCACCAGAACTCCCCGGCCTGCACGCTGGTGGGCTCCGTCGTCACCCCGACGCTGCTGGTCGTCGGCTGGGTCGGCGACAGCCGCGCCTACTGGGTCCCGCTGGACCGCTCCACCGCCCCGGCCCGGCTCACCGAGGACGACTCGTGGGCCGCGCAGATGGTCGCCGCGGGCCTGATGAACGAGGCGGAGGCGTACGCCGACGAGCGCGCCCACGCCATCACGGGCTGGCTCGGCGCGGACGCGTACGAACTGGAGCCGCACACCGCTTCCTTCAAACCGGACCGGCCAGGTGTGGTCGTGGTGTGCACGGACGGACTGTGGAACTACGCGGAGGCGGCGGACGAACTGGCCGAAATTCTCCCGCCGGACGCCGCGTCGCGCCCGCTGCACGCCGCCCGGGTTCTGGTCGGCCACGCCCTGGACGGTGGGGGCCACGACAACGTAACAGTGGCCGTCGTGCCGTTCCCCGCCCCGTCGCAGGGGGCAGGATCGGCCTGAGGGCACTGACACGGGGGTGTCCGCGGAAGGACCGGAGGGGACTGGTCCGCATACAGTCAACGCTCCACGGATGTGGGGTTCTCGAGGGGGAGCGAAGCACGCATGGCCAATTTCTCGAAGTCGAACGTGCCGCAGTTCTCGGTCGACGTCTACCAGAACGAGTACCTGCCCGACGGCGGCCGTGAGGTCAGCGCGATCGTGACGGTCACCGCGACCGGCGGCGGCACGGTCGGCACCGGCGTCTCGGCGCCCCACCTCTACTCACCGGGCCAGGGTCCGGACGCGGCCGTGGCGATCATGGTCGACTGCTCCGGCTCGATGGACTACCCGCCGACCAAGATGCGGGGCGCCCGGGAGGCGACGGCCGCCGCGATCGACGCCGTGCGCGACGGTGTGCACTTCACGGTGATCGACGGCACACACGTCGCCAGGGAGGTCTATCCGGGCGGTGGGCGGCTCGCGGTCGCCGACGCCACCACCCGCGAGCAGGCCAAGCAGGCGCTGCGCCGGCTGAGCGCGGGCGGCGGCACGGCCATCGGCACCTGGCTGCGCCTCGCCGACCGGCTGCTGTCCTCGTCCGAGGTCGCCATCCGGCACGGCATCCTGCTCACCGACGGCCGCAACGAGCACGAGTCGCCGGAGGACCTGAAGGCCGCCCTGGACTCCTGCGCCGGCCGCTTCACCTGCGACGCGCGGGGCGTGGGCACCGACTGGGAGGTCAAGGAGGTCACCGCCATCGCCTCCGCGCTGCTGGGCACCGCCGACATCGTCGCCGACCCGGCCGGCCTCGCCGGCGACTTCACGCAGATGATGGAGACGGCCATGGGCAAGGAGGTCGCGGACGTCGCCCTCAGGCTGTGGACCCCGCTCGGCACGGAGATCAAGTTCGTCAAGCAGGTCGCGCCCACCGTCGCGGAGCTGACCGACCGCCGCACGGAGGCGGGCCCGCGCGCCGGTGACTACCCCACCGGTTCCTGGGGAGACGAGTCGCGTGACTACCACGTGTGTGTCGAGGTGCCCTCCGCCGGCCTGGGCCAGGAGATGCTGGCAGCCCGTGTCTCCCTGGTGATCCCACAGCCCGACGGCAGCGCCCAGAACCTCGGCGCCCAGGGCCTTGTCCGGGCCGTGTGGACCGACGACATGGCGGCCTCGACGTCGATCAACCCACAGGTCGCGCACTACACGGGTCAGGCCGAACTGGCACAAGTCATCCAGCAGGGTCTGGACGCCCGCAAAGCGGGTGATGTCGACGGCGCAACGGCCAAGCTGGGGCGGGCCGTTCAGCTCGCCAGCGCCTCCGGAAACGCGGATACTGCGAAGCTGCTGGCGAAGGTGGTGGACGTCGTCGACGCCGCGGCAGGTACTGTGCGACTGAAGGCGAAGGTCGAAGAGGCCGACGAGATGACACTCGAGACACGGTCCACAAAGACTGTTCGTGTAAAGAAGTAACCGAACAAACGTTGCTCAGAGGAGAGGGGGAAGCGCCGACATGCCGACCTGCCCGAACGGACACCAGTCGGGTTCCGACGACTGGTGCGAGGTCTGCGGTCACCGCATGGCCGGTGCCGTGCCCCCGCCCCCGCCGCCACCCCCGGCGCCCGGTTACGGCTATCCGCCGCCGGGTTCCGCCACCGGTGCGCCCGGCAGCCGCTCGCACCTGTCCGCCGTGCCGGACGCCGAGCAGGAGCTGTGCCCGCAGTGCCGCACCCCGCGTGAGGGGGGCGCTCCGTTCTGCGAGGAGTGCCGGTGGAACTTCCTGACGAACACGGCGACCTCGTACACCCCGGCCGCCCCGCGCCCGCCGGCGCCCGGACCGGGCCAGGGATACGGAGCGGGCCCCGGAGGCGCGGCCCCCGGCCAGCGGTTCCCGTCTCCGCCGCCCGGCCCGTCCTACGGCGGTGGCGGCGACGGCTACGAATACCAGGGCTCCCGCCCGTCGCAGATGAACCGCCCCGCCGAACCGATCCCGCCCTTCGGCAACGACCCCTCACGCCCGGTCCCCCCGCCGCCGGGACCCACCCCCGGCGGTCCTGGTAATCCTGGTGGCCCTAGTGGCCCTGGTGGTACGTCCGCCGGCGGGCCACAGGGTTACCCGCCCGGCGGACACGGCGGACCCGGCGGATCGCAGGGGTACCCGTCCTCCGGACTCCCTCCCACCTCCGGCGGGCCCCAGGGCTACCAGCCGCCAGGAGGCCCTGGAGGGCCCGGTGGCGCGCCGCAGGCGTTCCAGCCGTCCGGTCCCCCGCCCGCGTTCCCGCAGGAGACGGGCCGGCGCGGTGGCTCGCAGCCAGGCGGCGGCTTCGGCGGCGGTGACGACGACTGGGTGATCTCCCCGCCGTCCGGCGGTCCGAGCGGACCGCCTCCCCCGCAGCAGGGCGGCGGCTACGGGTACCCGCAGCCCGGCATGGCGCAGGCCCCGCCCGCGCCCGGCGGCGGCTACGGCCAGCAGCAGCCGCTGACCTGGTCCGCGACGATCGGCCCGGACCGCGAGTACTTCATGGCGATGATGCAGCGCTCCGGCCCCGAAGCCGCGGGCCTGAACCTGCCCGCGTACTCGCCGGAGCAGCAGCGCCGGCTCACCGGCAACCAGATCACGATCGGCCGCCGCCGTCACTCCACGGGCGAGTCCCCGGACATCGACCTGGCGGTGCCACCGGAGGACCCGGGCGTCTCGCACCAGCACGCGGTACTGGTCCAGCAGCCCGACGGCAGCTGGGCGATCGTCGACCAGAACTCGACGAACGGTACGACGGTCAACAACTCCGAGGAACCCATCCAGCCCTTCGTCCCCGTACCGCTGCAGGACGGCGACCGGGTGCACGTGGGCGCGTGGACGACGATCACGATCCGCCGGGGCTAGGGCGGGGACCGGCCGGGAACAGGGCCAGGGACAAGGCCGGGAACAGTACTGTCAAACAGACAGGGGCCAGGAGTACGGACCCGTGGGTTCGTCGAGCCAGGCCCACTCCCGGTCGCCGCTGACGGTGATCCCGTACCGCTCCCGCACCGGTCGGTCCTCGCGCTCCCACAGCGCGTAGGCCTCCTGCGGGTCCAGGCTGCCCCGGGTGAGCGTCAGCAGGAACCGGAACAGCTCGTGCTCGCGTGCCCGGGCCGGGAGTGCGGCCAGGTGCGGGACGGCGGGTTCCGGCCGGCTCGTCCCCCGCAACGGCACGAAGTAGGCGGACGTGTGCAGGAAGCGGCCCTCGGCGTGCTCGGCGTCCAGGACCGTGAGGGCGGCCAGGCCGGTGGCGAACGGCGTCAGGATGCGGGCGCCGGGACGGCACTGGGCGAGCCACGCGCGCGGGACCGAGGTGAGCGTGCAGGTCGCGATGATCCGGTCGAAGGGGCCCCGCTCGGGCACTCCCCGGGCACCGTCGCCGGTGACGACGACCGGGCGGTGTCCGGCGGCGGCCAGATGCCGGCGGGCCGACTCGGTGATCTCCGGGTCCAGATCCACCGTCGTGACCAGCGCGTCACCGAGGCGGTGCGCGAGCAGCGCCGCGTTGTACCCCGTACCGGCACCGATCTCCAGGACGTTGTGCCCGTCCTCGACCTCCAGTGCGGCGAGCATCATGGCCATGAGCGAGGGCTGACTGCTGGAGGAGACCAGCTCACCGTCGCGCACCCGGGTCGCGAGCGGAGCGTCCGTGTAGGCGCCGCGCAGCCAGCGCTCACGCGTGCGCGCGTCGGGGCTCCCGCCCCACAGCCGCTGCCGGCCGGACACGGCACCGGCGTAGTAGTACGGCACGAACAGATGCCGTGGCACCGCCTCGAACGCCTCCCGCCAGACCGGATCACCGTCCCAGGCCCCGCTCGCCTCGATCACCCGCAGGAGTTCGGCCCGCGCCGAGGCGGCGAGGTCGTCGTCCCTGCCCTCGTGGACAGCGTGCGCGCTCATACGTCCACTGTCCTGCGCCCGGCGCCGGGACGCGAGCGCCGATACCGGCCGAGACGGAAGCGGACGGTCAGTGCGGCCCCGGGCGGGGGGTCCTAGGGCTTCAGTCCTCGGCCGGTCCGTCTGAGACCATGGGTGATGTGCTGCACCTACCGGGGGACAACCCCCGGACCCCCGGCCGCAAGAGCCTGGGGCCGACCAGAGCGACATTGTGAGGCCGAACCGACGTGAACGAGATTCCGCGCGGCACGCTTCAGGAGCAGACCTTCTACGAGCAGGTCGGCGGCGAGGAGACCTTCCGGCGCCTCGTGCACCGGTTCTACGAGGGTGTCGCCGAGGACCCGCTGCTGCGGCCCATGTATCCGGAGGAGGACCTGGGCCCCGCCGAGGAGCGCTTCACGCTGTTCCTGATCCAGTACTGGGGCGGCCCCACGACGTACAGCGAGAACCGCGGCCACCCCCGGCTGCGGATGCGCCACGCCCCCTTCGCCGTCGACCGGGCCGCGCACGACGCGTGGCTGAAGCACATGCGCGTCGCCGTCGAGGAGCTCGGCCTCTCCGAGGAGCACGAGCGGACGCTGTGGAACTACCTGACGTACGCGGCGGCCTCGATGGTCAACACGGAGAGCTGAGCGGTTCTCAGCGGACGCTGACGTCCAGCGCCCCGAGTCCCGTCCTGCGCACGGCGATCGAGCCGTACGGGGTGCGCAGCCGCAGCCAGGGCCCTGACGAGACCAGCGCGAGCGGCGCCTCACCGGACGCCCGGGCGCCCTGTGCCGGCCGCAGGAAGCCCAGGGACTGCGCCGCGTGCACGGCCCGTACGGGCAGGTGGGTGTCCCCCACCGTCCGGGTCCAGATCTCCCGCCCGATCCGGTCGAGTTCGGCGCGGGTACGCAGCTCGGGCGCCAACTCCTGCGTACGGGAACGGAATTCGGCGACCGCTGCGGCGACCATGGCGCGCAGCGCCTCCGGTTCGGGCAGGCCGGCCTCCGGTCGCCAGCCGCCGCGCGGGGGCAGCACCCCGGCCCAGGGCGGACCGGTCACCGCGCCGGGGACGGTGAGCGTGGCTGCCGACTCGTCCACCGCCTCCAGGAGCTCGCCGGCCGACACGGTGACGTCGAGGGCGACGTCCAGCCCGTTCTCGTACGGCTTGGCGAGCCGGGCCGCGCGAATCGCGAGGACCTCGAAGGACGGGGGTCGCCCGAACACGGCGACGGCGGTGCCCGCCGCCTGGAGACGCACCGCCGCCCCACGGTCGTAGTGGAGCAGCCGGGCGAGGAAGGCGGCGAGGTCGGCCGCCTCCCCCTCGTCGGCGAGGTGCAGAGCCGTCATGCGGCGACGGCCCCGCCCTCGTCGTCCGCGTTCTCGTCCTCAGCCGCGTCCATGTACTCCTCCAGGAACTCCCGTTCCTCGGAGGTGATGCGGCGCGGGCTCTGTGTCGCGAAGTCGAACGGCACGACGACCGTCGAGGCCTGGACGTACACCTGGTCCGCGTCCTTGACCTCGTAGGTGAGCGTGAAGGACGCCGCTCTTATGCGCGTGACCCACAACTCGATGTCCACGGGCGCGTGCCGGTGGACCAACTGCCTTTTGTAGTCGATCTCATGGCGCGCCACCACGGACCCCT
The DNA here is from genome assembly GCF_014646095.1 of Streptomyces lacrimifluminis. GTDB lineage: Bacteria > Actinomycetota > Actinomycetes > Streptomycetales > Streptomycetaceae > Streptomyces > Streptomyces lacrimifluminis. The sequence goes on from NZ_BMMU01000013.1 coordinate 201,466, forward strand.
GCTGGAAATCCTTGTCCGGGCGGAACAGGAAGTCGATACGGGCTTCCTCCAGGTAGCGGAGGAAGACCACGTTGTTGACGTGGCCGTACGCGTCCATGTCCGCCCAGCGCAGCGGGCAGCGGTAGATGTGCCGCAAGATCGATCAGCCCCGGGTCAGCTTCTTGTAGGTGGCGCGGTGCGGACGAGTAGCGTCCGCCCCCAGCCGCTCGACCTTGTTCTTCTCGTACGACTCGAAGTTGCCCTCGAACCAGTACCACTTCGACTCGCCCTCGTACGCGAGGATGTGCGTCGCGACCCGGTCCAGGAACCAGCGGTCGTGGGAGATGACCACGGCCGCACCGGGGAACTCGAGCAGCGCGTTCTCGAGCGAGGACAGGGTCTCCACGTCGAGGTCGTTGGTGGGCTCGTCGAGGAGAAGCAGGTTGCCGCCCTCCTTGAGGGTCAGCGCCAGGTTCAGGCGGTTGCGCTCACCACCGGAGAGGACGCCTGCCGGCTTCTGCTGGTCCGGCCCCTTGAAACCGAAGGCGGACACATAGGCACGCGACGGCATCTCGACCTGACCGACGTTGATGTAGTCGAGCTCGTCGGAGACGACGGCCCACAGCGTCTTCTTGGGGTCGATGTTGGCGCGGCTCTGGTCGACGTAACTGATCTTGACGGTGTCGCCGACCTTGATCGCACCGGAGTCAGGGGTCTCAAGGCCCTGGATCATCTTGAACAGTGTGGTCTTGCCCGCGCCGTTCGGGCCGATGACGCCCACGATGCCGTTGCGCGGCAGGGTGAAGGACAGGTCGTCGATGAGGACCTTGTCACCGAAGGCCTTGGAGAGGTTGTTGACCTCGACGACGATGGAGCCCAGACGCGGGCCCGGCGGGATCTGGATCTCCTCGAAGTCCAGTTTCCGCATCTTGTCGGCCTCGGCTGCCATCTCCTCGTAACGGGCGAGGCGCGCCTTGGACTTGGTCTGCCGGCCCTTGGCGTTGGACCGGACCCACTCCAGCTCTTCCTTGAGGCGCTTCTGCCGCTTCTCGTCCTTGCGGCCCTCGACCTTGAGACGGGTGGACTTCTTCTCGAGGTACGTGGAGTAGTTGCCCTCGTAGGGAATCGCGCGGCCGCGGTCCAGCTCGAGGATCCACTCGGCGACGTTGTTCAGGAAGTACCTGTCGTGAGTGACGGCGACGACGGCGCCCGCGTACTTCGAGAGGTGCTGCTCCAGCCAGTTCACCGACTCGGCGTCGAGGTGGTTGGTGGGCTCGTCGAGGAGAAGCAGGTCCGGAGCCTCGATCAGCAGCTTGCAGAGTGCGACGCGGCGCTTCTCACCACCGGAGAGGTTGACGACCGGCCAGTCGCCGGGCGGGCAGCCCAGCGCGTCCATGGCCTGCTCCAGCTGCCCGTCGAGATCCCAGGCGTTGGCGTGGTCCAGGTCTTCCTGGAGCTTGCCCATCTCGTCGAGGAGCGCGTCGGAGTAGTCGGTCGCCATCAGCTCGGCGACCTCGTTGAAGCGGTTGAGCTTGCCCATGATCTCGGCTGCGCCGTCCTGGACGTTCTCCAGGACCGTCTTGGACTCGTCGAGCTTCGGCTCCTGCATGAGGATGCCGACGGTGTATCCGGGCGACAGGAAGGCGTCGCCGTTTGACGGCTGCTCAAGGCCCGCCATGATCTTGAGAACGGTGGACTTACCGGCACCGTTCGGGCCGACCACACCGATCTTCGCGCCGGGCAGGAAGCTCAGCGTCACGTCGTCAAGGATGACCTTGTCGCCGTGCGCCTTGCGCGTCTTGCGCATGGTGTAAATGTACTCAGCCAAGAGAAACCGTCCGGCAGCTTGAAATCTGGCAGTGGTGGGATACACCCCATCTTGCCTGACCGCCACCCCTGGGGGGAAACCCGTATGGCGGAGGGGCCGTGACCAGGGGCGCAGCGGGCGGGCGCGCGCTCGGTACCCGTCGTTGTTGGTCGTTGTTGGCCGTCGCTGGCCGCCCTCGGACGGCCCGTAGACGGCCCGAGAGATGGGCTCCGACCTGCTGCGATACGGTGCCCGGCGAACATTCACGGCCGATGGCCGCGAGGGTCTCGGCGGCGGGTCCCCCCCGGGAGGAGAGAGATTCACCTCAGGCAGGCCAGCACCGAAGCGCAATGCTCTCCACATGCTTTCCGACTGTGCGTAGGCCGTACGGGGGGCGTCCGTGGGGGTTCAGGGCACGTGGGGCTGGGTGCGCGTATGGCGGTGAACGGTGGCGCCTGACAACGCACCTAGGCAAAGACACAGGACAACGAGCGGTCGCCCGCCGCAGCGCGAACAGACGTAGCAAAAGCCTATATCCGTAGCAAGAGGGCGAAGAAGCCAGCACTTCCCCACTAGTGACGTCAGGCCGTCGCGTGGACACAACAGGAATCCCAGGTGACACACCAACCCTGAATCTAGAAGTACAACCAGATGAGCTCGCCAGCTCAGGCGTTCCAGCCGACGACAGCTTCTCAAGTAGTCGATGCTGGGCACGTTGCGGCACCGACGGGCAAGTGGAAGGTCAAGGTTACATTCTTCGGACGGTCGGGCGAAGATATTCCACTGAGGCAGGGGGACTTAAATTTCGGTTACGTGCACATCCAAGACGGGCACCCCATCAACGACACCTCCCTGTACGGGTACATCGACAAGACGCTAGACTCCGGCAACTACGGAAGCCCCTCAGGCGGCAAGGTGACCGTCAGGTACAACACCGGGTCTGGGACGTTCCGGGTAGTCTTTTCGGAACGAGAGGACAGTCAATCCGGGGACGGTCGCCCGGTAGGCATCATCACAGCCTTCATGGAGTGATCCTCGAAAGGGGGGCGGAAGTTTGGCAGATCAAGAGCCTCGCGGTGGACTGTCACCGCACGAGTGGCTCGCCAGATTCCAGGATTACGCAGAAGAAAAACTTCGCAACCAACTTGCCTCCGAAGAGGACGCCGGCTCTCTTCGTGACCTAGTCCTTGCTCACCGCGAGGACGGCGTTTGGGCGATTGTCACATTCGTGATGGAATCGGTCCCCTCAGTCACGTTCATCCGTAGCCAACGGGTAATGCCGGACTTGAGTTCGGAATGGGACCCAGATTTTGCGGCCATATTGTTCGAAACTCACTTGATCGAGTGGTTTCACGTGGACGCTAAACGTAGAGCTCCAGATTCCAGCGGAACGGTCAGAAACTAGTTTTTCCTGGAATTCAGCAATACAGTAGCCGCGCGAGAGCGCCGCCCACCTATACAAGGTGCGCGGCGCTCTTACGTTCGTCTAATTCATTGGCCAGAGGCTGACCAATGCCGACGGCAAGACCGTCCGCGTCAAGAGCGACCGCTACGGCGTCGGACTCCGTTACCGCGCCCGCTACGTCGGCCCCGACGGAACAGAGCAGTCCAAGAGCTTCCCTGACCGTCAGAAGACGCTCGCAGAGAAGTGGTTGAACCGAATCAAGGCAGACATGGACTCGGGCCACTTCATCGACCCGAAGGCCGGACAGATCACGTTTCGGGAGTACGCCGCGAAATGGTTGGGCGGACTGACAACGGACGTGGTCAGTCAGGAAGTCGTGCGCCGACGTATCCGGTTGCATGCGGTCCCCTACCTGGGTACGCGTCCCATGGGTTCGTTCCAGCCCGAGCACATGCGCACCTGGTTGAACAAGCTCAAGGAAGCGGTGCCGAACCCGAATTACCGTCGCGGGATCTACGACTCGGTGTCGTCGCTGTTCAACGCTGCCACTGACGACGGAGTGATCAAAAAGAACCCCTGCCACGCCCAATCGGTCAAGGCTCCGACGGCTGAGCCCCGACTGGTCCAGCCATGGACCGCAGAGCGCGTACTCGCCGTGCGCTCGGGACTACCCGACCGGTACGAGGCCACCGTGGACGCCGGCGGTGGGTGCGGGCTCCGTCAGGGGGAGGTGTTCGGGCTCGCTGAAGAGAACATCAACTTCGCCACGGGGTGGGTGCACGTCCGTCAGCAGGTCAAGCGCGTGGGCGGCTCGTTGGTATTTGCCCCGCCCAAGAGGGGCAAGCTCCGAGATACGCCGCTCAGCCCGGTGGTAGCGGTGGGGCTACGCGACCACATGCGGCAGTTCCCGCCCGTCGAAGTCACGTTGCCGTGGAAGACTCCGGACGGGCCGTTGGTGACACTGAAGCTTGTCTTCACCAGCGCCGTGGGCAAGGCCATCTGGCGAAGCTACTTCGACGACCACGTATGGAAGCCCGCACTGTCGCACGCTGGCGTCATCCCGCCCAAGGAACCCGGCAAGCGTTACGCTTCCGCGCCGAGAGATGGCATGCACGCGCTACGGCACTTCTACGCGTCGGTGCTCCTGGACGCCGGCGAAAACATCAAGGCGTTGAGCATCTACCTCGGACACTCCGACCCCGGCTTCACTCTGCGGATCTACACGCACTTGATGCCGAGCAGCGAGGAGCGGACACGAGCAGCAGTGTCAGCCGTGTTCGGGCCCATCCACCCGATGGATCTCGCCTCAGCGGCCTGACGGCCCACAGACGGCCCACGGCCCACAAGTGGCCCTTGCCAGGCGGCTCCGCCGCTGGTCAGGGGCCACTTGTGGGCCCCTACTCGCCAGAAATACCCCATCTTGCCGTACCGCCACCCTTGCGGGGAAACGAGTACGTCAGCGGCCCCGGGCGCCTGGCAGGCGGGGCCTGGGCCGCGAGGTCCAGTGGGTCACCGTGCGGTCACACACTGTTGAGTTGTCAAGGTGCGATGTCGCTCACGTTCACTCCCGGGGGCCTGCCCCGTGCGGTTCCTTCTTGCCGACGAGGAGGACCACGCCGCCGCCGATCACCAGCAGGACGATCGCTATGCCCGCGATCATCGGCGTCGCGCTGGAACTGCCGGTCTCGGCCAGGTTGACGCCGTCGGCGGAGGTGTCGCCCGCCAGGGCCGGGCTCGGCTCGCTGAGCGTCTGGACCTCGTCGCCGCCCGCACTGCCCTGGGTCTCGCAGTCGAGGACACCCGCGAACCGCTGCTCGAAGCTGTTCGGACCCAGAATCGTGAAGTCGTACGGCTGGTCCTCCTGCAAGGGGATCGTCACCGTCCGCGACTCCCCGGCTTCGATGGTGTGCTCGAAGCCCATCAGCTCGAAGGTGAACGCCTCGTCGCCCTTGTTGGTGGCCGTGATGTCCACGCCGTCCTGGGCACAGTTCTTCCGCGCCGAGAGTGCGGGGACGGGACCTGTGGCCGCCCAGTTCGCGGTCGCCGTCGCGGAGACCGTGGACTCGCTGGAGCCGGCGAGGATCTGGGTCTGGCTCCTGCTGTCGGAGGTGAAGGCGCGACCGACCGGCACGCTGGTCGAGGCCTGGACGCTCAGCGCGGCCGAACCGTCCGGCGCGTCCTCGGGCACCTCGAAGAACACCTGGCCGCCGTCGACCGCGGACGTGACGGCCTCGCCGTCCTGGTCGACGACCCGCACCCCGCTCGTCGCCGCGTCGGCGGGCGGTATCACGGTGACGCTGTCCGCATCGGTGTGCACCGTGACCGGTCCGAGCCGCTCTCCGGGGTGACCGGAGACCGCGGGCGGGTCGAGGGTCAGTGAGGCGTGGGGTTCCGCGAGGTTCCGCGCGCTCTTCTCCAGGTAGTCCGCGAGCTTCTCGGCCCGCGGGTCCATGGCGTCCACGTCCGCGCCGTCCGAGTAGCGCCAGATGGCCACCTGGGTGCCCGCCGCCGCGTCCTGCTCGGTGAGACCGGCCGCGCCCGCCCGGGCGGCCAGCGTCGCGAGGTCGTTCACCTGCGGATAGGAGTTCTGCAGGATCCAGCGAATCCGGCCCGCGTCCTTGTTGCCGCCCAGGGAGGTGCCGCTCCAGGACGTCTCCTGGTATTTGGCGTCCTTCTGTGTCGGGTTGTGGAGGTCGACGCTGTACGTCTGCAGGGTGCCGCCGTTGTCGACGGACATCTCGAACAGGCCCGCGGACAGCTGCTGGTCCCCGTCGTCCCCGTGGACGACGGCCGCGCCGTACGTCTTCAGCCCGCCTATGGTGGCGGTCGCCCCGCCCTGCTGCTGCGGGGTCGCGTCCGCGACGGCCGGACCCGCGGTGAGCAGTGTGCCGGTGACGGCGAGGCCGGACACCATCGTCGCGGCGGCGAGCCGGGCCGCCGGCGCTCGCCGGCGCCCGGACAGCGCGGAGAACGAAGAAAACACAGAATTCCCCTTCGAGCAGGACTCGTTGACGTGGGGGGTGCGGTCCCACCAGCAGCGTCAGAAGCCCCGTGAGCTATGCCCGGCATCCTAGGGACGTGGCGTACCGCACTTCCCAGTCCTGTCATCGGATAACCGATCCGACTCGGAATCGTTATCGCCAAGATCATCCGTATGCCGGTCAGTCCACCGATATGCCTCAGTTCGGTCGGCACCCGCGCCCACCACTGCCTGAGGTCACGTCACCGCCGCGGGCTCCCGCCTTTGTTGCGCCCCGGTGCCGCCTTCGTCGGCCACCGGTGTCTCCCAACTGGGTTCGGGACGGGGCGGTGCCGACGCCTCGCCCTTGGGTGGGCCGGCGGAGCGCCGGAAGGCCGATGTGCCGCGCGCGAGGTCGTGGCCGATCGCCACGGCGTCGATCTCCGCCGACGTCCGGCTCTGCCCGTCGCGCATCTCCGTGCGCACCTTCAACCGGCCCTGCACGATGACCGGTTCGCCCAGCGACAGTGATGCCCCGACGTTCGTCGCGAGCGCTCGATTCGCCCACACCGTGAAGAAGTTGGTGTGTCCGTCCGTCCACGTGTTCTTCTCGCGGTCCCAGTAGCGCGAGGTCACCGCGAGCCGGAACCTCGCCGACGCCCCCGACGCCAGGTCGCGGTACACCGGCTGCGTCGCCACGTTGCCGACCGCGCACACCATCGTCTCGTTCACGCGAACCACCCCTCCCGGTCCCGGCGCACTCGCGCCGGGCGGATACCCGTACGGGCCCATCCCGTACGGCTGCCTCCGACACGGTGACCGCGAGAACGTGCCGGTCACCGCCGCGCGGCGATCGCGTCCGTCGTGATCGCCGCGAAGCCAGAATGCATCCGTCGGTCCGAGCCCGCTGAGCCCTGTGGACTACCGGCCGGTTGTGGAAAACTCCGTCACCCGTCCGAGGTACCCATGTCTCCTCCCCACCTCACTCCTCCGGGATCCAGGGCCCCTGTGACCTGCCGGTTCCCTCACTTCTCCGGCCGAACACGCGCCACACACACGCACACACAGCCACGAACCCGCTGATGCCCGACCTCGGTTCCCCCGGCCTCATCCCACCACCGCCCGAGCCCCCGTGACCCGCCCGTACTGCTCCCGCACCTCGCGGTACCGCAGCAGTTCCGCCGCCACCGGATCCAGTACCCGGGCCCGGCCGCAGCCTGCCGCCGCTTCCCGCAGCCGGCGTTCCGCCTCCAGGCCGTATCGGCGGGCCGGCCCGCGCGCCGCCAGTCGGCAGCTCCACTCCACGCCCGGACCTCCGACGATGCCCACCGACATCAGCAGCACCGGCACGCCCAGGTTCGGCGCCATGACGCCGACGATCTGGGCCACCAGCCACAGCCCACCGACGATCTGAAGGACCGTCATGGACGCCTGCGCCAGTACGGCGACCGGCCACCAGCCCGGCCTGGGCGGCCGTCCCGAGGGCGTCCCGGCGCGTGTCGCCAGCTGGTCCAGCGCCTCGGGCAGGCCCTGTGCCCCGCGTACGGCCGCCTCACGCACCGCCAGTGCCCACGGCGCGGGCAGTCCGGCCGACGCCCGCTCCGCGACCGTACGCACCGCCTGTTCGACCCGCTGGCGGGCCGTGGCCTCCTCGTCCGGTTGCTCGCTCACGGCGAACCGGCCGGTGGAGGATTCGCGCCGGTCCTGGCACCACCGCCACAGCCGCAGCCACGGGGTGCCGCAGGCGCGGTTGGCATTGCGCAGCCAGACACGTTCGGCGGCCTGGCCGGCGGCGGTGGCGCCCACCGCGTCGGCGAGCCGGTCGGAGAACTCGTCCCGGGCCCGTTCACTCAGCCCGGCGCGCCGTCCGGTGGCGTAGACGGGCCGCAGCTGCCACGCGGCGGCGTCGAGGTCGGCCGAGATCCGGCGTGCCGCTGCCCCGCGCTCGCCAACGAACTGCCCGAGCGCCTCGCGCAGTTCGCCGATACCGTCCCCGGTGAGCGCGGACAGCGCCAGTACGGTGGCGCCCGGTTCGCCGTACTCCCCCAGGGCGATGCCGTCCTCGTCGAGCAGTCGCCGCAGGTCGTCGAGGACCTGGTCGGCGGCCTCCCCGGGGAGACGGTCCACCTGGTTGAGGACGACGAACATGACCTCGGCGTGTCCGGCCATGGGCCGCAGATAGCGCTCGTGGAGGACGGCGTCCGCGTACTTCTCGGGATCGACGACCCAGATGACCGCGTCGACCAGTGCCAGGACGCGGTCCACCTGTTCGCGGTGCTGGACGGCCGCCGAATCGTGGTCGGGCAGGTCGACCAGGACAAGGCCGCGCAGTTGCGCCTCGGCCTCCGCGCTCTGCAGGGGGCGCCGGCGCAGCCGTCCCGGAATGCCGAGCCGGTCGATGAGGGTCCCCGCGCCGTCGCTCCAGCTGCACGCGATGGGCATGGCGGTGGTCGGCCGACGTACCCCGGTCTCCGAAATGGCCACTCCGGCGAGGGCGTTGAACAGCTGGGACTTGCCGCTGCCGGTGGCGCCCGCGATGGCGACGACGGTGTGCTGCCCGGAGAGCGTGCGCCGGGCCGCCGCCTCGTCGAGGACCCGGCCGGCCTCGGCCAGCGTTCTGCTGTCCAGCCGGGTACGGGACAGCCCCACGAGCTCGCGGAGCGCGTCGAGCCGCGAGCGCAGCGGCCCGTCGTACGCCAGGGGCATCACGGGCTGGGAGACGCTGCTGGAGACCCGGGGCTCGACGACCGTCTCGCGCGCGGGAGGGTCCGTCTCGGACACACGTCGCGCGATCAGTCCGTCGTCCCAGGCGCCGGAGTACTCGGATTCCGGGCGGGGGCCGGTACGGGGGTCGTCGGTACGGGGGTCGTCGGTACGGGGGTCGTCGGTACGGATGCCCTTGGGGACGCCCTTGTGGTCGGCAGGGACACCGGACTCGGCACCGCCCGCCACACGCGCGTGGCCGTCTCCGCTTCCGTTTCCGTCTGCACCGCCATCGGTATCGGTATCGGTATCGGCGGAAGAGGCTTTCCCGGGGGCGTCGCTTTCGGGCGCCTCGCCCGCGGTGTGCTGCTCCTCGCTCTCCTTCTGCTCTGCCCTCCGCTCCTTTTTCTGCTTTTTCTGCTCCTCGGCTGTGTCGCTGCCGGAAAGACCCTCCCGTGGAGGCGGGTTTTCGGCCGAGGCGTCGTGGTGGTCGTGGTCAGTGACGTCGGTCACCGCGGTCACCTCTCCTTCTGCAGTACGGACAGCGCGGCGATGAGTTCGGCCTGGGGCTCCGGATGGACGTCGAGGGCGTCGAGCGGGGCTAGGCGGCGCTCGCGTTCGGTGTGCATGACCCGGTCCAGGTGATCGGCGAGCAGCCGCCCGCCGCGGTCACGCAGTCGCAGGGCGCCATGGGCGCTGATGCGTTCGGCGAGCCCCTCGCCCGCGGACCGGGCACGCCTGCCGCCCAGCAGCGCGGTGGCGACGAGCGCGGCGACCGCCTCGACGTCCGTGGCGGCGCTCCGGTCGAGGTTCCGCAGCTCCTCCTCGGCGTACTCCTCCAGCTCGCGCCGCCACCGCCGTACGGCCACCCCGATGCGGTGCTCGACGCTCTCCTGGGACGGGTCGCGGCCCGTCAGTTCCGGGGCGTCCGCGGCGGGTTCGCGGCGCCAGGCGTCGTCGACGCGTTCGTCGGCGGCGGTGACGGAGCAGAGCAGGAGGGCGCAGAGGCTCTCCACGAGGGCGTCGAGGAGTTCGCTCGCGGAGCAGTCGAGCGGGAAGGCACGCCACCGCTTCAGCGCGTCCCCGGCGAGGACGGCACCGGCCTGCAACCGCCCCCGTACGCGCGCGTGCTCGCTGTCGTAGGCCCCGTCGACGGCCGCGGTGAGCCGTAGGGCGGCCGAGTACTGCGCGGCCGCGGCGCCGGCCAGCTCGGGCATGCGGGACTTGAGGGAGTCGAGGACGCCGTACGCCGTACGGGCCATGGCCCGTTGGCGGCTGGCCGGGTCTTGCGCCTGCTGGGTGAGCCAGGCGCGCAGCGGGGCCACCGCGGTGGCCGGAAGAAGCCCACCGCCCCAGGCGGACTCGGGCAGTTCGGGCACGGTGAAGCGCGGTACGTCGCCGAGTCCGGCCTTGGTGAGGAGGGCGCCGTACCGCCGGGACACCTCGGACACCACCTGGTGGGGCACCCGGTCGAGGACGGTGACGAGGGAGACCTGATAGTCCTTGGCGGTGCGCAGGAGATGCCAGGGGACGGCGTCGGCGTACCGTGCCGCCGTGGTGACCATGATCCAGATGTCGGCGGCGCAGATCAGTTCGGCCGCGAGGACACGGTTGTCGGCGACGAGGGAGTCGACGTCGGGGGCGTCGAGAAGGGCGAGTCCGCGCGGCAGACTCTCGGCGGTCTCGATGCGCAGGACCCGCGCCCCGTCCTCACCGGGGAGCAGCAGATCGTCGCCGGGGTCCTGCCCCGGCTCCTGGTGGGGCACCCACACGCGCGTGAGGTCGGGCAGTACGCGCATCCCGCTGAACCAGTGATGGTCCTCGGGATGGCAGACCAGTACCGGAGTCCGGGTCGTGGGCCGCAGTACGCCGGCCTCGCTGACCCGGCGTCCCACAAGGGAGTTGACGAGGGTCGACTTGCCGGCCCCGGTGGACCCGCCCACAACGGCGAGCAAGGGCGCTTCAGGTTCCCTCAGGCGGGGCACCAAGTAGTCGTCGAGTTGCGCGAGCAGTTCGTCGCGGTTGGCACGCGCGCGTGGAGCCCCAGGCAGGGGCAGCGGGAAGCGTGCGGCGGCGACACGGTCGCGCAGGGCGGAGAGTGCGTCGAGCAGCTGAGGCCGTACGTCCAAGGTCACCACATGTGAAGAATGCCCAATTTTGGGGGAATTCTGAAGCATATGGGCACGCCTGCGCGCCGACGGAACACAAGGGACGGAAGGGATGACTGGGACGTAGGCACAGTCCAGGCATAACGAGTGCACAACACCCGATGCGCGAGAAGGCAAAAGCGGTGCACGATTCGTACCTGCCTGCGATTATCAGGACCGCTTCACTGAACCTCCACATTGAGCCACGGAGGCGAAGCAACCAGGACAAGGACCCGAGAGCCCTATCCTTGTCCCCGGCAACATCAGGGACCAGCCCACACCCGGGCCCACCCTGACCGAGGCCACCACACCCGGCCCCCGTAGCTCAGTGGATAGAGCAGGCGCCTTCTAAGCGCTTGGCCGCAGGTTCGAGTCCTGCCGGGGGCGCAAGTCTCAGCTCTCCTTCGGGAGGGCCTTTTTGCTGGTCAGAACAGGTTTCACTCGTACGCCACAGCCCCGGACACTCCCCCGACGATCAAGGGGCAGGTTCCGGGGCTGTCCGGCTGTCACCGGGATTTCGCGGGTGGCCGTTGGCTGATCAAGCAGGGACCCAGCCAGCCACTGTGGAGGGGCGTTGTTCGCAGGGCAGGGGCCGGAGTCGTCTGGACAGCCGTCCAGCGTTCCTCGGCTCGCGAAGAGCCATTCCACTCCGAGACCGCGGCTCAGCAGCCCCGACTCCTTGGACCCGTCCGGCCGGATCAGGCACGACGAGGTGTCGGCGCCCAGCGTCACCGCGGTGGCCGGGTGTCCATGAGGCGCGGTGTCACCAGGCCAGGGCGTCGCCCATGTCCGACTGCCAGTACGAGACGCTGATCGAGCTGTCGACGTACACGCCCTTCGCGGGGAGCGAGGGGCGGGCGGCGCTCGGGCTCTTGACGTTGAAGTAGACGTCCAGGGTCTTGGCCGTGTAGCCGGCGAAGCCGCTGCCGTCCGCCGCGAAGAGGAGGACGCTCGCGTAGCCCGACTCACCGGGGGCCAGTGTGACCACGGCCTGCGGCTTGGATTCCTCGACGGCCGGCGGGACGGACTGCGCCGCACCGAACCGCAGGGCCGGGTAGTCGACGAGGACACAGTCCTTCGAGCCGGTGTTGGTGACGGTGAGCAGGAGATGGTTCAAGGGGCGGGTGACCTTCGTGGCGGTCGTCCTGGTGGAGGCGGGCGTGCAGGGGGCGAAGGCGGACTGGGAGCCGGAGTCGGAGGCGGAGCCGGAGTCTGATCCGGAGGCGGGCTGGGAGTCGTTCGAGCCCGTCGAGCCTGTGGAGCCCGTGAAGACTGTGGAGCCCGTCGTCCCGCTTGAGCCGGTGCCGCCCGTGCTTCCGGTACCGCCCGTCGAGTCCTTGGCGCCGGCCTGTCCGGCCTCCGTCGAAGTTCCACCGGTCGTCGTGGGCGAGGAGTCGGACGCGGCGGACAAGGACACCGTCGCGGCTCCCTCGTCCTGAGTGCCCTCCGCGCTGCTGCACGCCGTCAGAGTCAGAGTGACCGCGGTGAGTGCGGCGGCGGCGAGCAGGCGGGTGCGGGCGGTACGTGCGGACATGTGATTCCCCTGAGGCGATTGATGCGATGGAGTCGAGGCGATACGGCTCTGTCCCGCAGGCCACTTGACCGGGTGCCGGAAGCGGCGTGCTTGGATGGCCAGAGCTTGTTCCGTGATCCGTCCCAGCCGCCACACACGCCGGGACATCTGGAACGCTGGAACGCTCACACCCCCCTGACCTGGGGGAACGACCGTCGCCTGGAACGGCGGTCCGGGACGCGGAGAGAGGGAGGAACGGTGACGGGGGATGAGTTCCCGGAGCTGCTGGGCCGGTTGAAGGAGCGGTCCGGGCTCAGTTACGGAGTGCTCGGGAAGCGGCTGCACATGAGTGCGTCCACGCTTCACCGGTACGTCAACGGGGACGCCGTACCTACGGATTACGCACCCCTGGAACGGTTCGCCCGCGTGTGCAGGGCGACGCCCGAGGAACTGGTGGAGCTTCATCGCCGGTGGATTCTCGCGGACGCCATGCGAGGGCAGCAGCAGAAGGCGGGCGGGCCTCCGGTGGTGGTGGAGGAGGCCGCTGCTGCTGTAGTTGTGGCTGCCGAGGCTGACACGGCCGTCCCGCCCGTCCTGCCAGCCACGACCGCCACGCCCGCCACGCCCGCCACGCCCGTCCCGCCCGCCGCCGACGAAGCCGGGGTGGTGACCGGGGCGGTGGGGGCTTCCTCGGCTCGGCGTCGGCGTACCGTCGTCCTCGCCGGGGCCGCTGTGGTCGGCGCTGTCGCCGCCGCCGCGCTCGTGGTGAGTCTCGTACCCGGCAAGGGGGATGACGACCGGAGTGGTGAGCGGTCCGTGGGGGTCGCGGGCTCCGGGGCGCTCGGCCGGAGCCCGGTCGCCTCCGCGCCGGCCGGTGCGAAGGGCGGATCGGCCACACCGTCCGCCTCGCGCGATGGCCGTCCCACGGCCTCCCCCTCACCCTCGCCGTCCGCCTCCCCGATCGTCTCCGCCTCCCGGACCGGTGGGGTCGGGGCGGCGCCTGGCGACGGTTCCGCGGACGGGGCGGGTGCGCCCAACGTGGCGGTCAACCCGTACAAGTGGGAGGACCCGTGCGGTCCCCACTTCCTGATCGACCAGGAGCCCGGGCAGGTGCCACCGCCGCCGACCGAGCCGGACGCCCGTGGGTGGGTCAGCGCGCTCGGCGGGATCACCGGCGGGCGGCAGATGCTCGCCCTCACCGTGCAGGGCACCGGGAAGGCGACGGTCGTCCTGGAGGCGCTGCATGTGCGGGTGGTGGAGAAGAGCGCGCCGCTCGCCTGGAACGACTACGAGATGGGGGTCGGGTGCGGTGGCGGCGTGGAGACGACGTCGTTCGGGGTGGATCTCGATGCCGGGCGGCCCTCGGTCTCGCCCAGGGCGGGGCAGCGGGACTTCCCGTACAAGGTGAGCGAGTCCGATCCCGAGGTTTTCTATGTCTTCGCCGACGCCCGGGCCCACAACGTGAGTTGGTATCTGGAGCTGACCTGGTCCAGCGGAGACGAGCAGGGTGTCGTACGCGTCGACGACAAGGGCAACCCGTTCCGGACCAGCGGGAACGTGGGACGGCCCGCGTACAACTATCCCCTCGGTTCCTCCGAGTGGGGACGGGACCCGTACGAGCCCGACATTCTCGGCTGAGCATTCCTGCATTCCTGGCGAATTGAACAGTGGGGGCGGAGGACATGGCGGCCCGTGGGACCGGTCGCACCGAGGATGAGCTGCTTCCCGGCGAGGGAGTCTCCAGGCACGTGGGCCGGTAGCGGACAGTTGTCCGCTACCGGTTGACGTCGCGGGCGGCTGTCCGGTCGGTGACGTCCGTGTCGGGCTCCTCAGCCCATGTACTCCGTCGCCGCGTCGAGCAGCCAGTCCGTCAGATAGCCGGCGAAGGAGGAGCGGACCAGTACCCAGAAGCCGGCCCTGGGCTCGTCCCGGGCGACCAGGACGACCTGGGTGCGGCCCAGGGTCGTCTGGGCGCAGCGGCCGGGGCCGAAGGCGCGCGGATGCAGGTCCAGGGCGCAGCCGTGGGCCAGCAGGTCGCGGGCGCGGGGGCCGGTGACGAGGAGCGTGGTGCGCTGGGCGGAGACGTCGGTGACGGAGACCGGCTCGTCTCCGGCGGCCTCTCTGATACGGCTCTCCAGGTCCCGTTCGCTGCCGGGCGGGCCCACGAGCAGCCACTCGTCCGGGCCCAGCCACAGGGCGACCGACCTCCCCGCGCGTACGACGGTGTTGGGGGCGAGAGGCAGGGGGAGGTCCAGCGCGAGGCCGATGGCGTCCGCCGCCGCTCCCTTGGAGTCGAGGCGTACGTCGAGCTGGGTCAGGAAGGGGAGTTCGGCCAGCCGGATCGCGCCCCCGGAGGTGCGGGTGGCAGCGGCCAGGCGGCCGGCCTCGTGCGCCAGCGGAGACACCGGCGACAGGGCGGACACGGGGGACGGGGAGGGCAAGGAGGTCGGGGCGCCGTGCGGCCGGGCGGCGCTCAGGGTGGTGGTGTCAGCCATCTCGGCGGGCTCCCTCGGGGTCGTAGAGGACGGGGCTCGCGACGGTCACCGGGACCAGACGGTCGCCCACGGGTGCGTACAGCCGTTCGCCGACGCGTTCCCGGCCGCCCTTGATCAGGGCGAGCGCGAAGGTCCGGCCCAGGGCGGCGCTGCGGTAGCTTGAGGTGACATGGCCGAGCATCGGGACCGGCGGCGCGGGCAGCACGCTGTCGGCGACCAGTTGGGTGCCCTCGGGGAGGAAGGTGCCGGGGTCGTCCGGGAGCAGACCGACCAGGTGCTTGCGGTCGGGGCGGACGGCGTCGGCGCGGGCGTACGACCGCTTGCCGATGAAGTCGGGCTTCTTCTTGGACACCACCCAGCTCATGCCGAGGTCCTGCGGGGTGACGGTGCCGTCGGTGTCCTGGCCGATGATCGGGTAGCCCTTCTCGGCGCGCAGGACGTGCATGGTCTCCGTGCCGTAGGGCGTGATGCCGTACGGGGCGCCGGCCTCGTACAGCGCCTCCCAGAGGGCGCGGGCCTCCCACGGTGACACGTTGATCTCGTAGGCCAGTTCGCCGGAGAAGCTGATCCGGCACACCCGCGCGTCGATGCCCGCGACGGGCGTCTCGCGCCAGGCCATGAAGGGGAAGTCCGCGTTGGCCACGGCCAGTTGGGGGGCGAGGGAGCCCAGTACGTCCCGGGAGCGCGGGCCGACGAGAGCCACCGTGGCCCATTGTTCGGTGACGGAGGTGCAGTGGACGCGCAGGTCCGGCCACTCGGTCTGGGACCACTCCTCCATCCAGTCCAGTACGGCGGCGGCGTTGCCCGTCGTCGTGGTGACCAGGAAGCGGTCCGGGGCGAGGCGGATGACGGTTCCGTCGTCGAAGACCATGCCGTCGGGGCGGCACATCACGCCGTAGCGGATCATACCGACCTTCAGGGTGCTCATCATGTTGGTGTAGAGCAGGTCGAGGAAGACGCCCGCGTCCGGGCCCTGTACGTCGATCTTGCCGAGGGTGGAGGCGTCCATGAAGGCCACGCTGTCGCGGGCGGCGGCGCACTCGCGCAGGACGGCCGTCTCCATGTCCTCGCCGGGCAGCGGGTAGTACCAGGGGCGCTTCCACTGGCCGACGTTCTCGAACAGCGCGCCCTGCTCGACATGCCAGGCGTGCAGGGCGGTCGTCCGGATGGGGTCGTGCAGCGCGCCCCGGTCGCGGCCCGCGAGGGTGGCGAAGGAGACGGGGGTGTACGGCGGGCGGAACGTGGTCGTACCGAGCGCCGAGATGTCGACGCCGAGGAGGGCGGCGACGATGCCGCCGGCCAGGAGGCCGGACGTCTTGCCCTGGTCGTTGGCGGTGCCCGCCGTCGTGTAGCGCTTGGTGTGCTCGACCGAGCGCATGCCGGCGCCGGTGGCTCGGGCCAGGTCGTCCACGCTGACGTCACGCTGGAGGTCGACGAAGGAGCGGGTGTCGGAGGCGTCGGGGATGGCGTACACGTGCATGGGCGGCGTGTGCGGTCGGGCGGCCGGGTCGGGGACGGGGAGGCGGGGCGCCTCGGGTGCGTAGCCCTCCGCCGCGAGTGCGCGGGAGGCCGCGCCCACGCCCTGCGCGAGAACCGACGGCAGGTCCATGGCACCGGCCGCGCTGCCCGCGACCTCGACGGCCTGCCGGCAGGTGTCGGGGACGAACGCGCCGAGCGCGTCGTCGTAGCGGAGCTTGCCGCCCGCCTGGCTGAACAGCTGCGCCACCGGGTTCCAGCCGCCGGAGACGAGGAGGAGGTCGGCGGCGAACTCCCGCTGGCCCGCGGTTCGTCCGGCCTCTGTGGGCTCTCCTTCGTACAGGGCGACCGTAACGGCTGTCAGGCGCGGGTCGCCTTCCGAGGTGCCCTCCACGGTGCCCTCCGTGCCGACGACGGCGTGTCCGGCCAGCACCTCGATACCGGCCGCCCTCGCGCGCTCCGCCCACTCCCCCGGGTAGGGGCGGGTGTCGACGATCGCCGTGACGTCCACACCCGCCGCGGTGAGGTCCAGTGCCGCCGCGTACGCGCTGTCGTTCGTGGTGAACACGACCGCCCTGCGGCCGGGCAGGACGCCGTGGCGGTTGACGTACGTACGCGCCGAGGCGGCCAGCATCACTCCGGGGCGGTCGTTGTCCGCGAAGGCCAGGGAGCGTTCGTGGGCGCCGGTGGCGAGGACGACGCGGCGGGCCCGGATACGCCAGACGCGTTCGCGGGAGACGTTCTCGGGGGCGGCTGCGCCCAGGTGGTTGGTGCGGCGTTCGACGGCGAGGAGGTGGTTGTCGTCGTAGTAGCCGAAGACCGTGGTGCGGGGCAGGACCCGTACGTCGGGGGCCGCGTCCAGGTGTGCGGAGGTCGCTTCCACCCAGTCGAGGTGTTCGGCCGTGCCCAGGAGGCTGCCGCCCGGCTCCGGGCGGTCGTCGGCGAGGATGACCCGGGCGCCGGTGCGGGCGGCTGCGGCGGCGGCTGCGAGGCCTGCGGGGCCCGCGCCGACGATCAGCAGGTCGCAGTGGGCGTGAACGGCGTCGTAGCGGGCGGGGTCGGGGGTGGTGGCCAGGCGGCCCTGCCCGGGGAGGCCGGTCGCCGCGAGGCCGTCGTACAGCTCCACGGTGGTGGCGGGGAGCATCGGTTCGGGGAACGGGGCCTCGATCTGGATGACGGCGTTGGGTTCCTCGGGGCCGGCGGAGAAGATGCCTCGGGGGCGGCCGAGTCTGATGCTGGTGCCTGTGTGGATGATGCCGTTGGCGAGGAGGGCCGAGGCGAGGGTGTCGCCCTCGTAGCCCTGGTATTCGGTGCCGTCGAAGGTGAACGCCAGGGGGGCGTCGCGGTTGACCCGGCCTCGAGTGGGGTGTCTGAACGGCTGGGATTCCTCCCCCGCCCCACCCCTTCCCGAATGTTCTGGGGGCTCCGCCCCCAGGCCCCCGGTCGGCCCTGAAGGGGCCTCGTCCTCAAGCGCCGGAGGGGCTGAAGATGCCGTCCGGGGCTCACCAGTTGCCGAAGGAGTGACCCGAGGGGAAGTAACAGCCGAGACCGGATTCGGAGTTGCCGCTCGCCTCGTCTCCTCGATCGCCGGGGGCTCCTCGCCCGCCCGGTACACCGCCAGGATCTCGTTCGTCCCCGTGTCCCGTACCGCGTTGAACCAGCGACGGCAGCCCGCCCCGTGGTTCCAGCGCTCGGCGAAGGGGCCCTTGGGGTTGTCGCGGAAGAACAGGTACCGGGCCCACTCCTCGTCGGTGAGGGCCGACGGGTTCTGCGGGTACGGCACATGTGCCTGGCCGCCGTAGTGGAACTCGGCCTCGTCGCGGGGCCCGCACCACGGGCAGGGGATGAGCAGCATGTCGTTCGGCTCCCTTGAGGGTCCCTAGTGGGCCACCGCGGCCGCGCCGTGCTCGTCGACGAGCGCGCCGGTGGTGAAACGGTCGAGCGAGAAGGGGGCGTTGAGGGCGTGGGGGGTGTCGTGGGCGATCGTGTGGGCGTAGACCCAGCCGACGCCCGGGGTGGCCTTGAAACCGCCGGTCCCCCAGCCGCAGTTCAGGTACAGGTTGTCCACCGGGGTGAGGCCGACGATGGGTGAGGCGTCGGGGCTCACGTCCACGATGCCTCCCCACGTGCGCAGCACATGGGCCCGCGCGAAGACCGGGAAGAGTTCCAGGGCCGCCGCCATCTGTTCCTCGATGATGTGGAACGCGCCGCGCTGCGTGTACGAGTTGTACGAGTCGATGCCCGCGCCCATCACCAACTCGCCCTTGTGCGCCTGGCTGACGTACACGTGCACCGCGTTGGACATCACCACCGTCGGATGCACGGGTTCGAGCAGTTCGGAGACCAGCGCCTGCAACGGGTGGCTCTGCAACGGGAGTTCGATGCCCGCCATCGCGGCCAGGACCGAGGTGTGGCCCGCCGAGCACAGGGCCACCTTGCCCGCCGCGATCGGGCCCAGGGTCGTCTGCACCCCGACCACCCTGCCGGCGACCACGTCCAGGCCGGTCACCTCGCAGTTCTGGATGATGTCGATGCCCGCCGCGTCCGCCGAGCGGGCCAGACCCCATGCCACGTGGTCGTGCTTCGCGATGCCCGCGCGCGGCTGGTAGGTGCCGCCCAGCACCGGATACCGCACGTCCGGCGAGATGTTGACGATCGGGCAGACTTCCCTGACCTGCTCGGCGTCCAGCCACTCCGCGTCCACGCCGTTCAGGCGGTTCGCCTCCACCCGGCGCACGCTGTCGCGGACGTCCTGGAGGCTGTGGGCCAGGTTCAGCACTCCGCGCTGGGAGAAGAGGATCGGGTAGTCCAGCTCCTCCTCCAGTCCCTCCCACAGCTTCAGGGCGTGCTCGTAGATGCCCGCGCTCTCGTCCCACAGGTAGTTGGAGCGGATGATCGTGGTGTTGCGGGCCATGTTGCCGCCCGCCAGCCACCCCTTCTCCAGCACGGCGACGTTGGTGATGCCGTGGTTCTTCGCCAGGTAGTGGGCGGTGGCGAGACCGTGTCCACCGCCGCCCACGACGATCACGTCGTACGAACGCTTCGGTTCGGGCGTACGCCACAGCCAGTCGGGATGCTCCGGCAGCTCGGCACCGGGGGTACGGGGGCTCATCGCGCGTCTCCGTCTTCTACGGTGAGTGGAGCACCCCAAAGGGGCGCGGGGCTGTGTCGATCTGCGGCTCCGCCGCGATGGGGGTCCCCCCGCTCGAGCGAAGCCGAGAGTGGGGGAGCGACCAGCCACAACGGCGCCGCAGCGAACCGACAGTCCGGCGCCGCCCTCCCAGCGGAGCGCCTACCCACGGAGGCGGGACATCGTCGGGTCGAACAAAGGCTCCTCGGCGACCACCGCCGCTACGCGCTGGTCGAAGTAGCCGATGTGCAACGTCGTTCCGGGGGTGGCCAGTTCGGCCGGGAGCCAGGCGTAGGCGATGCCCTTGCCGATCGTGTAGCCGTAGGCGGCGCTGGTGACGTAGCCGACGGACCGGTCGCCCTGGTACACCGGTTCCTTGCCCATGACGACCGACCGGGGGTCCTCGATCGTCAGGCAGGTGAGCTTCCGGCGTACGTCCGTCCTACGGCGTTCCAGTGCCGCCCTGCCGACGAAGTCGCCCTTGTCGAGCTTCACCGCGAAGCCGACGCCGGCCTCGTACGGGTCGTGCTCGTACGTCATGTCGGTGCCGAAGGAGCGGTAACCCTTCTCCAGGCGGAGGCTGTTGAAGGCGCCGCGGCCCGCCGCGATCCCGCCCAGCGGCTGCGCCGCCTGCCACAGGGTGTCCCAGAGTTTCTGGCCCTGGTCGGCGGTGGTGTACAGCTCCCAGCCGAGTTCGCCGACGTACGACAGGCGCATCGCCGTCACCGGAACGCTGCCGATGTAGGCGCGCTTGGCGCGGAAGTACTTCAGGCCGTCGTTCGAGAAGTCCTCGTCCGTCAGGGGCTGGAGGACCTTGCGGGCCAGCGGGCCCCACAGGCCGACGCAACACGTGCCCGGGGTGATGTCCCGGACCTGGACCGTCCCGTCGGCAGGGAGGTGGCGGGTGAACCAGTCGAGGTCCAGGTTGCCGTTGGCGCCCACCTGGAAGAGGTCGCGGCCGAGGCGGGCCACGGTGATGTCGCTGCGGATGCCGCCGTCGTGGTCCAGGAGCAGGGTGTACGTCACCGAGCCGACCGACTTGGCGACCTTGCTGGTCGTGAGGGATTCGAGGAAGGCGGCGGCACCCGGGCCCGTCACCTCCAGGCGCTTCAGGGCCGTCATGTCGTACATCGCGACCGTCTCGCGGGTCGCCTGGGCCTCCGCGCCGACGATCGGCGACCAGTACCGCGCCGCCCAGTCGTTCGGGGTGGGCACCGAACGGCCTTCCACCAAAGGGGCGTTGGCGTCGTACCACTGCGGGCGTTCCCAGCCGTTCGCCTCCAGGAAGAAGGCGCCCAGTTCCCGCTGACGGGTGTGGAAGGGGCTGGTGCGGATCGGGCGCGGGTGCCCGGACGGCTGGAGGGGGTGGAGGATGTCGTACACCTCCACGAAGTTCTGGCAGTCGCGGGCCAGGACGTACTCCGGGGACAGCTGGTGCGGCTCGAAGCGGTTGAGGTCGCACTCGTGCAGGTCGAAGGAGGAGCAGAAACCGTCGACCAGCAACTCGGCCATCGCCCTTCCCACGCCCGCCGAGTGGGTGACCCACACCGCCTCGGCGACCCAGAAGCCCTTGACGTCCGGGGACTCCCCGAGGAGTGGGAAGTTGTCGGTGGTGAAGGAGAACAGGCCGTTGATGCCCTCCTCGATCTTCGCGTCCTTCGTGGAGGGGAGCAGCGACTGCGTCTCCGTCCAGGCGTCCGCGAAGTCGTCCTCGGTGAACTTCAGGACCGAGGGCATCGCCCCGGCCGCGTCGGCCTCGTCGACGGAGAGGATGTCGTCGGCCGAGATCGGCATCGGGCGGTGGCCGTAGTAGCCGATACCGATGGCGTCGAAGCGGTCGCGGTAGTAGAGGTCGGCGTCCTGGTGGCGCAGGATCGGGCGGACCGCCTCCTCCGTCTGGCCCGCGAGGGCGGGGACCGGGCCGGTCCAGGCCAGTTGGTGGGCCAGGGGGGTGAGGGGGAGGCTGAGGCCGGCCATACGGGCGATCTTCGGGCCCCAGATGCCGGCGCAGCACACGACGATGTCGGCCGGGATCTCGCCCTCGGAGGTGAGGACGCCCGTGACGCGGCCGTCGGCCTGCTGGACGTCCAGTACCTCGTGGCGGGGCAGGAAGGTCACGCCTCGCCCGGTGGCCCGGCGGATCTGGGCTTCCACGGCGAGGACCGCTTTCGCCAGACCGTCCGTGGGGACCAGGAGGCCGCCCAGGACCCGGTCGCGGTTCAGCAGCGGGTGCTGCTGCGCGCACTCGTCGGCGGTCAGCAGGCGGGACTCGATGCCCCAGGCGGTGATCCAGCCGTGGCGGCGGTGCAGTTCGGTGAGGCGCTCGGGGGTGGTCGCCACTTCGAGGCCGCCGACCTGGAGGAAGCAGGGCTTGCCGTCGACGTCCAGGGAACAGAACTTCTCGACGGTGTAGCGGGCCAGCTCGGTCATCGTCCTGGACGAGTTCGTCTGGAAGACCAGGCCCGGGGCGTGCGACGACGATCCCCCGGTGGCGGGCAGCGGGCCCTGGTCGACCACGGTCACTTCGGTCCAGCCTCGCGCGGAGATCTCGTCCGCGAGTGCCGCGCCGACGACGCCCGCTCCGATGATGACCACTCGGGGTCCCGCCATCGCCGCACCTCCGGTTGAAAACCAGTCCAGGCCCTCAGCGTCAGTTGCTGTCTACGCAACATGACTCAGGTTGCGCAACTCAATGTGCCTGCCGTGCAGGTGGGTGTCAAGGGCCCGCCCCCAGCCCGTCCGGCGTTGAGGACGAGCGCGTTCAGCGCG
The DNA here is from genome assembly GCF_014646095.1 of Streptomyces lacrimifluminis. Classification (GTDB taxonomy): domain Bacteria; phylum Actinomycetota; class Actinomycetes; order Streptomycetales; family Streptomycetaceae; genus Streptomyces; species Streptomyces lacrimifluminis. The sequence goes on from NZ_BMMU01000013.1 coordinate 223,849, forward strand.
ATACGGGGGTTCGGGGGCAGCGCCCCGAGGATGGGAACGGGGTAAGGGCGGCGGGGGCGAAACACAGCGATGCCCGGCAGGCGGCGCACGCGTACGCGCACCACCCACCGGGCAGTCATGCTCAACTCACTTCACCTCAGGCACTACTTGATCCAGGCGTCCACCTTGGTGCGGTTGGCGTCGACCCACTTCTTCGCCGCCGCCTCGGGCGTCATCTTGTCCACGGCGATGTACTTGGCCACGGTGTTCTGGTCGTCGTTCGTCCAGGTGAAGTTCTTGACCAGGTCATAGGCGGGGCTGCCCGACTTGGCGAACTTGGCACTGACGATCTTGTCGAGCTTGTACACGGGGTAGTCGCACGCGACCTTCTCCGCGTCGGCGTCGCAACCCGCCTTGTACTCGGGCAGCTTGACCTTGACCAGGGGCACCTCGGCCATGAACCACTGGGGCTCGTAGAAGTAGCCGATCACCCATTCCTTGTTCTTCTCGGCCTTGCGGAAGGCCTGGATGAGCGCGGTCTCACTGCCCGCGTACACCACCTTGAAGTCCAGCTTCAGGTTCTTCACCAGCGCTTCGTCGTTTGTGACGAACGACGGGTCGCCGTCGAGGAGTTGGCCCTTGCCACCCGACTCGGAGGTCTTGAACTTCGCCGCGTACTTGTCGAGGTTGTTCCAGTCGGTGATGTCCGGGTGCGCCTTGGCCAGCCACGGCGGCACATACCAGCCGATCAGGCCTTCGTTGCCGGTCGCGCCGGCGTCGACAGCCGTCTTCTGGTCGGTGATGTACTTCTTCTTCAGGTCGTCGTGGCCCCAGTTCTCGATGACGGCGTCGACCTCGCCCGTCCCGAAGCCCTGCCAGGCGATCTCCTCCTTGAGGTCCTTCTTGGTGACCTTGCAGCCGAGGTCCTGCTCCGCGACGTACGCGACGACCGCCGCGTTCGCCTCGTAGCCGACCCACGGGTTGACCGCGAGGTTGAAGGTGCCGCACTTCCCCGAGGACCCTGCGGACCCGGAAGAGGAGGTGTCGGAGCCCGAGGAGTCGTCGCCGACCTTCGCGCCGCCGCAGGCGGTGAGGGTGAGGGCGAGGACGGCTGTGCCGACCGCGCCGGCTCTCCACTTCGTTGCTTGCCTTGCCATGGTGGGTTAGCTCCTTACGCGCTGGTACGCCGCGCCGCTGCCTGAGTGATCCGGTCGAACATGACTCCGAGAAGGACGATGGCCAGCCCCGCCGCCAGCCCCTTCCCGTACAGCTGCCCCTGCGAGAAGCCGGCCACGACGTCGTAGCCGAGGGCGCCCGCGCCTACCAGGCCGCCCACAACAACCATCGACAGCACGTAGATCAGACCCTGGTTGGTGGCCAGGGTCAGGGCGCCGCGTGCCATCGGCAGCTGGACCTTGGTGATGATCTGCCAGGTGTTGCACCCGGCGGAGGTGGCCGCTTCCACGGTGGTCGCGGGCACGTTCCGTATCCCGTCCGCGATGATCTTCATGGCGACGGGGGCCGCGTAGACGATGGCGGCGACGATCGCCGTGAAGCGGGTCGCGCCGAACAGGGCGAGGAACGGTACGAGGTAGACGAACGGCGGCATGACCTGCGCCGCGTCCAGGGTGGGCCGGACGAGCCGGTCGGCGAGCGGGCTGCGTCCCATCCAGACGCCGACCACGACGGCCAGCAGCATCGTCATGACCGTGGCCACGAGCGTGGACGCCAGTGTCGTCATGCTGTCCGACCAGACACCGGTGGCGACCAGCAGGCCGACGCACACCGCCGTGGTGACCCCGGACCGCCAGCCGCCGAGCACCACGCCGAGACCGACCAGGACCGCGCCGACGAGCCACCAGGGCGAGTCGGTGAGCAGGGTCTGGAACGGGTTGAGCAGGCCGTTGGTGAGGGCGTCACGGAAGGTGTTGGTGAGGCCCGACAGGTGGTCCTGCACCCAGGTGCTCGCGGTGTCGGCGCCGCTCGCGACGGAACTGCCGACACTGCCCTCGCCGGGGAACTCCGCCGCCCACACGTAGGTGTGCGACAGGTAGACGAGGACGGCGGTGACGGCCGCTCCCGCCACCACCAACTGCCGCCGCCTGGCGAGGAGTCGGCCGCCCGAGCGCCGGGCCGCCTCCTCGCGGACGCTCGCCGCGGTCGTGACCCGGTCGAGGACGATGGCCATGACGACGATGGCGAGGCCCGCGTTGAACGCCGTACCGACGTCGAGCGACTGGAGGGCCTGGATGACGGTCTTGCCGAGGCCGGGCGCGTCGATCAGGGCGGCGATGGTCACCATGGCGAGGGCGGCCATGATGGTCTGGTTGACGCCCATCACGACGGTCCGCTTCGACATCGGCAGCAGGACCTTCAGCAGCGACTGCCACCGGGTCGCGCCCAGCGAGTCGGCCGCCTCGACGGTGGTCTCCGGCACGGAACGGATGGCGTGCGCGGTGATACGGATCGCCGGCGGAGCCGCGTAGATGACGGTGGCGATGGTCGCGGAGGCGCCGCCGATGAGGAAGAACAGGGTCAGCGGGGCGAGGTAGACGAAGGTGGGCATCGTCTGCATGAAGTCCAGGAACGGCGTCATGATCCGGTGCACCCGGTCGGAGAGCCCCGCCCACACACCCAGCGGGATCGCGAACAGCAGCGCCACGAACACCGCGGAGAGCGTCAGGGCGAGCGTGTCCATGCTCTCCTGCCACAGGCCCTGGAGCCCGAAAAAGGTGAACCCGGCCACGGTCAGCAGCGCCACCCGCCAGTTGCCCACGGCCCAGGACACGAACCCGGCGATGCCGACGACGCCGAGCCACCCGATCTGCGGCAGGGGACGGGAGTCGGACGGCTGGGAGATCAGATGCTGGACGAAGGTCACCAGAGTGTCGATGACCAGGCGGATCTCGTTGAAGAAGTAGAGGAAGAGCGGGTTGGAGTTGCGGTTCGCGCCGATCGAGTCGTTGACGTCGTTCAGCCACCGGTGCAGATCGGTGAGATCCGCCGCCGCGAGCGTCAGGGTGTGCGTGCCGCGCAGTACGGCGAACAGCACCAGCCAGACGACCAGGATCGCCCCGACCACCATGCGCCGGCTGACCCGGCGTACGGCCGCGACGGGCACGGCGGCCTCCGGCACCGCGTCCTGAGGCTGCGGCGGCTCCGGCGTCGGGGGTTTCTCCATGGCGACGGTCATCGCGCGTCGCCTTTCTGTCCCTGCCCCGGTCCCTGCCCCTGCCCGGCGACTTCCTGTCCGGCGACGACCGCGAGGATCTCCTCGTCGCCGACGATGCCGAGCAGCTTGCCGTTCTCGACGACCTTGACCGGCTTCTCGGCGGCGAGGACGGCCCGGGTGGCTTCCCGTACGACGACGTCCGGACCCAGCTCGGGGCCGTCGAGGGCGTCACCGTCCACCGCCGGGCGCATGATCCAGCGCAGGGTGAGGACGTCGGCGCGCGGCACGTCCTTCACGAACTCGCGTACGTAGTCGTCGGCCGGGGCGCCCACCAGCTCGTCCCCCGTCCCGCACTGCACCATCTTGCCGTCGCGCATGATGAGGATGCGGTCGCCCAGTTTGAGCGCCTCGGAGAGGTCGTGGGTGATGAACACCATCGTCTTGCCGACCTCGTGGTGCAGCCGGATGACCTCGTTCTGCATGTCGCGGCGGATCAGCGGGTCGAGCGCCGAGAACGGCTCGTCGAAGAGGAGGACCTCCGGGTCGCCCGCCAACGCCCTTGCCAGGCCCACGCGTTGCTGCATACCGCCGGAGAGCTGGTCGGGGTAGGAGTTCTCGTACCCCGAGAGACCGACGAGCTCGACGACCTCCAGGGCCCGCTTCATCCGCTCGGCCCGGCCCATCCCGCGTATCTCAAGGCCGAAGGCGACATTGTCGACAACACGCCGATGAGGCAGCAGCCCGAAGTGCTGGAAGACCATGGAGAACTTCTGGCGGCGCAGTTCGCGCAGCCGCTTGTCGTCGGCGTCGCGGATGTTCTCGCCCTCGAAGACGATCTCACCGGCGGTGGGTTCGATCAGCCGGGTGAGACAGCGCACCAGGGTCGACTTGCCGGAACCCGACAGACCCATGACCACGAACACCTCGCCGGGCGCCACGTCGAAGTCGATGTCGCGAACGGCGGCGGTGCATCCCGTACGGTCCATCAGCTCGCGTCGGGTGAGCCCGCACAGCTCCTCCGACTCCGGCACCCGCTCGGCCTTCGGACCGAACACCTTCCACAGGCCGCGCACGGAGATGACCGGCGTGCCGTCCGAGTCCTGGGGCGTGCCGCGCCGCTGCGGCACCTCGGTCTGTACTGGGGTCACGATCGACCTCTTTTCGGCGTTCAGCCGCGGAACCAGTGCTGCGGCCGGGGTTGGATGTTCTGCCAGATGTGCTTGGGCTCTCGGTACTCGTCCAGGCCGCTCGGTCCCAGCTCCCGGCCCACACCCGAGTGCCCGAAACCACCCCATTCCGCCTGCGGCACATAGGGGTGGTAGTCGTTGATCCAGACGGTGCCGTGGCGCAGCCGCCGGGCGACCCGCTGGGCCTTCCCGGCATCCTGTGTCCACACGGCCCCGGCAAGTCCGTACTCGGTGTCGTTGGCGATGCGGACGGCGTCGTCCTCGTCCCCGTCCCTGAAGCGCTCCACGGTGAGCACGGGCCCGAAGGACTCCTCGTGCACCACCCGCATGTCCTGCGTGCACTCGTCGAGCACGGTCGGCGGGTAGTAGTGGCCGTCGGCGAGCGCGGGATCGTCCGGCCGCTCACCACCACAACGCAGCACGGCGCCCTCGGCGAGCCCGACCGCGACATACGCCTCGACCTTCTCCAGGTGCTGGGCGGAGATCAGCGCGCCGGTCTCGGCCTCGGCGTCGAAGGGTCCGCCGAGCCGGATCTGCCGGGCCCGCCGCACCACCTCGTCCACGAACCGGTCGTGGAGGGAGTCCTCGACGATGAGCCGCGCTCCGGCGGAACAGACCTGCCCGGAGTGCAGGAAGACGGCGGTGAGGGCGAAGTCCACGGCCGTCTCGAAGTCGGCGTCGGCGAACACGACGTTGGGGTTCTTGCCGCCGAGTTCCAGGGCCACCTTCTTCACCCCCGCGGCGGCGGTGGCCATGACGCGCTTGCCGGTCTCCAGGCCCCCGGTGAAGGAGACCATGTCGACGGCCGTGTCCTCGGAGAGCGGAGCGCCCACCTCGGGCCCGGCCCCCAGCACGAGGTTGCCGACACCGGCCGGCAGCCCGGCCTCGGCCAGCGCCTTCATGAGCAGGATCGAGGTGGAGGGGGTGAGTTCGCTCGGCTTGAGAACGATCGTGTTGCCGGCGAGGAGGGCCGGGGCGACCTTCCAACTGGCCTGCAGGAGGGGGTAGTTCCAGGGAGTGATGAGCCCGCAGACACCGATGGGCTCGTACACCACCCTGCTGACGGCGTCGTCGCGGCCGGTGTCGATCACGCGGCCGGCATCCGTGCCCCCGATCCCGCCGTAGTGGCGAAAACAGGAGACGACGTCGGCGATGTCGTACTCGCTCTCCACCAGTCGCTTGCCGGTGTCCAGCGACTCGGCGCGGGCGAACTCCTTGGCATCCCGCTCGATGAGATCCGCGGTGCGCAGAAGCAGTTGGCCGCGCTCCCGTTCGGGGGTACGCGGCCAGGGTCCTGTGTCGAAGGCACGGCGGGCGGCGGCGATCGCGGCCTCGGCGTCGGGACGTGTCCCCTCCGAGACGGTGGCGACGAGCCTCCCGTCGGCGGGACATCGTATGTCCCGGCGGCCACCGGCCACCGGCTCCCGCCATTCACCGTCCACATACAGGTCTGCCACGCGCCAAGCCTTTCCAGGGGAATTCGTTGCGCATCGTGCACCCAATTGCTTGTGGTGGAACACCCTCGCGAATGTGCAGACATACGTCAAGTAGTTGGCGGATGACGATTTCGACAGGGGCCCATCAGGGGCTCAGTAGGGGCTCAGCAGGACGGGCACAGCTACCCGGCAGCCCTTGACCGGAGCGGCCACCGAGCCGACCATGTTGCGTATCGCTCACCATGTTGTGCAATACGCACCAACGGAGGCCGACGTGTCCCCTAAGTTTCCTCGACCGGTACCTGGCAGTGAGTACGTCCTCACCCTCTCGTGTCCCGACAGCTCGGGACTGGTCCACGCCGTGAGCGGCTTTCTCGTCCGGAACTCGGGGAACATCCTGGAGAGCCAGCAGTTCGATGATCGTCTCCAGGGCCGTTTCTTCATGAGGGTCCACTTCGATGTTTCCGATCCGAACGCGGACCTGGAAAACCTGCGTTACCGATTCGGCCCCGTCGCCGAGGCCTACGGCATCTCCTGGACCCTGCGGGACGCGTCGACGCCGACCCGCACCCTGATCATGGTGTCCAGGTTCGGCCACTGCCTGAACGACCTGCTTTTCCGCCGCCGCACGGGTGGCCTGAACATCGAGATCCCGGCGATCGTCTCCAACCACCGCGACTTCGAGGGCCTGGCGGAGAGCTACGGCATCCCCTTCCACCACATCCCGGTGACCCGGGACACCAAGCCGGAGGCGGAGGCGCGACTGCTGGAGCTGGTACGGGAGCTGGACATCGACCTGGTGGTGCTGGCCCGCTATATGCAGGTCCTCTCCGACGACCTGTGCAAGGAACTGGAGGGGCGCGCGATCAACATCCACCACTCCTTCCTGCCCAGCTTCAAGGGCGCGCGCCCGTACGAGCAGGCCTACGACCGCGGGGTGAAACTCGTCGGCGCGACGGCGCACTATGTGACGTCCGACCTGGACGAGGGCCAGATCATCGAGCAGGACGTGGTACGGGTGGACCACTCGCTCGACCCCGGCGAACTGGTGACGGTGGGCCGGGACGTGGAGGCACAGGTACTGGCCCACGCGGTGAAGTGGCACAGCGAGAGCCGGGTGATGGTGGAGGGGAGCCGGACGGTGGTCTTCCGCTGAGCCCGGCTCGTATACGGCTCCTTTCCCACCCACCCGCCTGTCTCGGCATGTTCGCCGGTCACGTCGAAGGGGTGACCGTCCGCGCTTCGCGTCGCCGAACCATCAGCGGTATCCGGCGCCGAGGAGCCGAGCCGTGGCTTGGTTCGTGAGAGAAACGCGTTTGAGGGCGCGCGATAGGTTGCCCGCCATGACTGAATTGGGGTCCGTCGCCTGGCCGCCTGCCCCGATCAGGACCGAGCGGCTCGTGCTCCGCGAGTCCGAGGCCCGGGACCGTGCGGCGTTCATCGAGTTGTTCGCATCGCCGGAAGTGCTCACTTACCTCGGTGGTCCTCGATCACGTGACGAGCTCGAACGCGCCGTGCCTGAACTGCCCGGGCGGCGCCCTGGCCTTTTCGTGATCGAGCTCGACGGGTCGATGATCGGCACGACTACGTTCGATCGGCGCGACGCGGAGCGTCCGGGGCGCGTGCGTCCGGATGCCGGGGAGGCCGAGCTCGGCTATATGTTCCTGCCGGAGGCGTGGGGACGCGGGTATGCCGCCGAGGCGTGCGCGGCGGCGCTCGGCTGGTTCGCCGACGCGCTTCCCGGCGAGCCGGTGGTGCTCTGCACCCAGACCGCCAACAACCGCTCGATGCGCCTCGCGGCGAAGCTGGGCTTCACCGAGGTGCAACGATTCGAGGAGTGGGGTGCCGAACAGTGGTTCGGTGTGTGGTCCCTGGCCACACCGCCCCCGGCGCCTTGAGGTCTGCGGCCAGTGTCGCCATACCCACGAGCGGGTCGTCAGAGTAGAGGCCAGCGTCGTGACTGACGGCCGGCCGCCCTCGCTGCCCCTTCTTACGGTTGGCGTCCTGGTTCACCCGACGCAAGTCCGCTCGGCTGGTTGAGTGGAAACTCAGTTGAGACGTGCGAACCAGGAGAGTTCAAGGCATGGGAACAGGTGCGCACGACGGACCGCTTCCGGCAACAGCCGCACGTGGGCAGCGAGTTCTCGACCTTCCATCACGGCCGAGTCGAGGCGTCAGGCCACACCGGCTGCGTCGGGCCAACCGGGAGAACGACGGAGTCCTGCCGGGGAGTGTCCATGAATCGGGCGAAGTCGGCGAGCGCGTGGAAGTCGTTCTCGCGCAGTCCGATTCGGGGGTTGACGTGGTGCAGAAGTCCAGGGCCTCGGTGGTGGGCGGTCACGTACGACTGGTCCAGATCACTCTGTTCGTCGTCCACCCAGGCAAAGGGGCGGCCGTCGGCGTAGTCCACCAAAGGACCGGTCTTCCAGTGGACTCCGTCCGGGCGTTCTCGAAACAAGGCGTCGCCGAAGTCGACGAAGGGGAGGTCGGGAAGGCCGAGCACCGGGGCGATCCACCGGTTGGCCTGGTCCATCCATGTGGTGGCCCAGCACAGCTCATAGCCGAGCTGGAGCAGGTGCCGCCCGTGCTCTGGGTTGAGCCAGACCCGCAAGGGTCGCCGCCGCGCCGAGAGTTGTCCGTGTTCGCCTGAAGTTCCGCCGTCCTGGGGCACTCTGAGTGTGGTGTAGCCGTCGGGGCGCTTCTCCGGCTTGGCCGCATAGGGGTTGAGTGGCCCGTCCACGTCGAGGAACAGCAGTGGTCGGTTCACGGTCTCCCCCGGTTCTGTTCAACACCGGCTGCGCGGTGGAAGCGTATCTGCAGCGATCGCCTCGGCCTCGGCCTGGTTTGATCTGATGATCCTGATCCCGGCGTGACGGGTGTGATCACGTCATCGGAGCCGTCCTCGATAGCCCCCGTCACCGGGCTGGAACCGCGCTGTTTCGGCAAGTTGGTGACCACCCTGCGGCGCACCGGGGCAGACGCGGTCCGCCGGGGCCGACCGTAGAGGTTCCGCAGGGACACCGTACTCACTGTGGACGGCACCCCTGGTTCTCACCCGCGACCAATCGGTGGCCGCGCATGCCAACCGAAGATCCTGCCGACTGCCGCCTCAAAGGCGAGGCGTCCACCACACCGTGCTCGCTCGACACTCAGGTCCATGGCGAGTGTCGCCGGCCTCCGCCTTCGTACTCATACAGCGAGTCGTCCAGAACCGTCGTGACGACATGACGAAGGTTCCGGCAGGCGGGCATGACCGCAAAGGGCAGGTCTGCGGGAGCCGTCAACTCTTCGACCAAGGAGAAGACATGCACAGCATCCGCCGGATCTTCAGCGTGGGAACGGCCGCGTTCGTACTCGGGGCAGGGCTTCTGGCCGGTTCCTCCGGCGCGGCTCAGGCTGCGGCGTCCGACTGCACGGGAGGCGCCAACGGTTTCACCGACATCCCCGACAGTCTCAGCGGCCGGGGTGTGGCGGGGGCGGGAGCGCTGGTGATCAGCGATCCCCACGCCGTCGCCTCGTGGGCGATGCAGTCCGGCACCGTCGGCGGCAGACAGATGGGGTGGGGCGTCCTGAGCACCGGAGGAGCCGGCGATTGGGGACCCCGTGTCAGGGCCAGCGTCTGGATGTATGTCACCAACGACAACAAAGCGACGACGATCCTGTGCGGCCCGTTCGAGGTGCAGTCGGCCGGCACCAGGATCACGACCCCGGCCTACCCGACCAGTAGCTCGGCGAGCCGGGCCTTCCAGGTCTGCGCGGTCCTCTCCAGCCCCGGAGAGATCGCCGGCGCCACCTGCAGTCCCTGGTGGTAGGCCGTCGCCAGGAAACCCGCGCAAGTCAGCGCACGTCACCCATGCCTGGGAACAGGAGCTGTCCGTAAGCCTCTTGGCTTGGACCCGGACACCATCCGCGTACCGATCAGCGGGGTTGACCGGTCGAACGGGAGCCTGATCATCGGGTGATCGCAGCGGAGGCGGCGCATGAGGGCAGGGCCTCTCGGTAGCTCGGGGATGCGAACCGAACCGAGCAGCACACCGAGCAGTACCAGGAGGCCCTGTCGGCGCGGTTGTACGCGCTCACGCACGCTGGTCTCAACTCGGCTGCTCATGTTCGGTGGAGAGATACAGCTTCTCAGCCGCCCAACCGATCCAGCACAGCCCGGCGCCACCGCTCCGTCTCCGCGACCTGGTTGAACGTGAACAGGTGCAACCCCGCCACCCCCGCGCCCGGCGCCGTAAGCACCCCCTCCACCCGCGATAGCAGCCGCTCCGGCGAGTACCCCCCGGGCGCCGCGAAGCGCAGGAACCACGACGCGTGCTTCGTCAGGAACCGCGTGGACTCGCCCACCCCGATCTTCGTCGCCATGGACAGCAGCTTCGCCCGCTCCACAGGCCCCGCGACCCCCACGTACACGGGCAGCGCGACATCCCGGCGCCGCACCCGACCGACCCACTCCCCCAGCACGCGCGCGTCGAAGCACAGGTTGCTGACGATGTACGTCGCGTGCTCGCGCTTGTCCCACATGGCCTGGACGGTGACGTCGTCGTGGATGAGCGGATGGCTCTCCGGGTATCCGGTGATGCCGACCCGCGTGAACGGACTGCCCAGCTCACCGAGCCTGCGCAGCACCGGCAGGGCACCCTCGTAGGCCCCGGCCGGAGGATCCGCGTCCCCCGCCGGCACGAAGACGTCCTCCACCCCCACCCCCCGCAACCGGTCGACGACGTCCTTCAGATGCGTGTCGTCCCGCAGCAGCCGCGCGGGAACATGCGGAACCACCCGGTACCCCTGCGCCGCCAGCCGACCCGCGAGGTCGAGCGTCGGCTCCAGCCCCTTGACCGGCGACGCCGTCACGGTGACGACGACCTCGCGCGGAACGTGGGCGAGAACCTTCTCCTCGGTCGACTTGGCGGGCAGCACCTCGTAGCGGACGCGCTCCAGCAGCGCCCTCAGCCCTGAGGCACCCAACGTCTCCCCCTACCCGGCCTGCTGGGCGTCGGCGTCACGGTGGCGGTAGTACGCGGCCTTGGAAGCCGGCAGCGGCTGCTTGCCGAGGATGAGATCGGCGGCCTTCTCGGCGATCATCATCACCGGCGCGTAGATGTTCCCGTTGGTGACGTAGGGCATCACCGACGCGTCGACGACCCGCAGGCCCTCCACCCCGTGCACCCGCATACTCTCCGGATCGACCACAGCCATCTCGTCCGCCGAGGGCCCCATCTTGCAGGTGCAGGACGGGTGCAGGGCCGTCTCGCCCTCCTTGGCGACCCAGTCGAGGATCTCCTCGTCCGTCGTCACCTTCGCTCCCGGGGAGACCTCGCCGTCGTTGTAGGGGGCAAGGGCGGGCTGGCTGAGGAGCTTGCGCGCCACCCGGATCGCCTCGACCCACTCCCGTCGGTCCTGCTCGGTGGAGAGGTAGTTGAAGCGCAGCGCCGGATGCTCGCGCGGGTCCCTGCTCTTGATCTTCACCGAGCCGATGGCGTCGGAGTACATGGGGCCCACGTGCACCTGGTAGCCGTGGCCGCCGGCCGGGGACGAGCCGTCGTAGCGGACGGCGATGGGCAGGAAGTGGAACATCAGGTTGGGGTAGTCGACGTCCTCGTTGCTGCGCGCGAAGCCCCCGGCCTCGAAGTGGTTCGTGGACGCCGGTCCCTTGCGGAACAGCCACTGCAGGCCGATGAAGGGGGCGCGCCACTTCGCCATGTACGGCTGCATGGACACCGGCTGCTTGCAGGCGTACTGGACGTACACCTCCAGGTGGTCCTGCATGTTCTCGCCGACGCCCGGGAGGTCGTGGACGACGTCGACACCGAGAGCGCTCAGCTCCTCCGCGTTGCCGACGCCCGACAGCTGGAGCAGCTGCGGGGAGTTGATCGCGCCGCCGCAGAGGATGACCTCCTTGGCGCGTACCTGCTGGAGCGCGCCCTTGCCGCGCTGGTACTCGACACCGACGGCCCGCTTGCCCTCGAAGAGGACGCGGGTGACGAGGGCGCGCGTCTTGACCGTGAGGTTGGGACGCTTCCGGACGGGCTTGAGGTACGCCTTGGACGCCGAGAGCCGGCGCCCCCGGTGGACGTTGCGGTCGAACTTGGCGAAGCCCTCCTGCCGGTACCCGTTGACGTCGTCGGTGGGCGCGTACCCCGCTTCCTCGGTGGCCTTGAGGAAAGCGCCGAAGAGGGGGTTGGTGGCCGGGCCGCGTTCGAGGACGAGGGGGCCGTCGTGGCCGCGGAACTCGTCGTCCGGGTCGGCGGCGAGACAGTTCTCCATGCGCCGGAAGTACGGCAGACAGTGCGCGTAGTCCCAGCTCTCCATGCCGGGGTCGGCCGCCCAGCGCTCGTAGTCCATGGGGTTTCCGCGCTGGAAGATCATGCCGTTGATGCTGCTGGAGCCGCCGAGCACCTTGCCGCGCGCGTGGTAGACGCGTCGGCCGCCCATGTGAGGCTCGGGCTCGGACTCGTACTTCCAGTCGTAGAAACGGCTGCCGATGGGATAGGTCAGCGCCGCGGGCATGTGGATGAAGACGTCCCACGGGTAGTCGGGCCGGCCGGCCTCCAGGACCAGCACCCGGTTCGCCGGGTCCGCCGAGAGCCTGTTCGCAAGTGCGCTGCCGGCCGATCCGCCGCCGACGATGACGAAGTCGTATTGCAGGGGAGCCATGATGTCTCGTCTCGCTCGCGCCGTAGATACGCGAGGCATGCTAATCCAGTAGCGCCATACGCACCAGGTTGCGGGACGCGCAACATGCAAGCTCTTGGTTTCCGGGCTGTTACTTGCAATGGCGTTGTTTACTGCGCGTATAGTTTCGCCGTGAGCAACCACAGCACAGACACCGAAACGTCCAATTCACAGGCCGGCGGAGTGCAGTCGGTCGACCGCGCGATCAGCGTCCTGGAGATTCTCGCCCAGCGCGGCGAGGCAGGCGTCAGCGAGGTCGCCGCCGAGATCGATGTTCACAAATCCACCGCTTTCCGGCTGCTCGGCGCCCTGGAGGCGCGCGGTCTGGTGGAGCAGGCGGGCGAGCGCGGCAAGTACCGGCTCGGCTTCGGCATCGTGCGGCTGGCCGGCGCGGTGACGGGCAGTATCGACATCACCCAGCAGGGCCGCCCGGTCTGCGAGCAGCTCGCCGAGGAGATCGGCGAGACCGTCAACATCGCCGTGATGCAGGAGCACTACGCCGTCAACCTGTTCGAGGCACGCGGCCCCGGCGCCGTCAGCGCGTACAACTGGGTCGGCCAGCTGACCCCGCTGCACGCCACCTCCAGCGGCAAGATCCTGCTGGCCCACCTGCCCACGAAGGAGCGCGCCGCGCTGCTGAACGGGGCCGGGCTGAAGAAGGTGACCCCGCACACGATCACCGCGAAGACCAAGCTGGAGAAGGATCTCGGGGAGGCGCGGGAGCGGGGGTACGCGTGGACGCGGGAGGAGCTGGAGCTCGGCCTGCACGCGATGGCCGCGCCGATCCGCGACCACACCGGGACGGTTGTCGCGGCGGTGAGTGCGTCCGGGCCCTCTTACCGGTTCACGGAGGAGCGGTTGCATGAGCTGGCTCCGGTGCTGGTGAAGGGGGCGGCGGAGATCAGTCACCGGATGGGGTATCTGGGGTGAGTTCGTCGAGTGCGGGTCTGGGGGCTTGTCGCGCAGTTCCCCGCGCCCCTTGAAGGAGGGCTGCGCCCCCTTTAAGGGCGTGTACCCAGGCGCTCGTTGACCCAGTCGTGGAACGCCCCGATGTGGTGCTCACTCGGAACCAGGACGCCCCCCTTCGCGTACAGCCGGGAGTGCATCCCGGGCTGGGTGCGCTCGCAGGCCTCGAAGTCCTGGCGGTTGACCCGGTCGAAGAGCTCCACGGACCGGCTGACGTCCTTGCCGCTCTCGACGACGTGCGGGAGATACAGCCAGTCGCACTCGACGATCGTGCGGTCGGCGGCCACCGGGTACATGCGATGGAAGATCACGTGGTCGGGTACGAGGTTGATGAACACCTGCGGTCTGACGGTGATCGCGTAGTAGCGGCGGTCCTGGTCCTCGGCGACACCCGGGATGCGGTCCAGTCCCTCGGAGCCGTCGATGGTGAAACCCTGGACCTCCCCACCGAACTCGGCGCCGTGGCCGACGTAGTACTGGGCGGCGTAGCCGTCGGCGAACTCGGGGAGCACCTCGGTGAGTTCGGGGTGGATCGTGGCGCAGTGGTAGCACTCCATGAAGTTCTCGATGATGAGCTTCCAGTTGGCCTTCACGTCGTAGACGATCCGTTTGCCGACCGAGAGGTTGTCGATGTCGTAGTGCTCGATCGACTCGACGTCACCGAGCCGGCCGATGACCTCGCCGATGACGTCCTCCTCGAAGGAGGGCGGGTTCTCCGCGAGGCAGACCCAGACATAGCCGAGCCATTCCCGGACGGCCACGCTCACCAGGCCGTACTCGGTACGCCCGACGTCGGGCATCTTGGTCAGGTTGGGCGCGGCGACGAGCTTGCCGTCCAGGCCGTACGTCCAGGCGTGGTAGGGACACTGGAAAGCCCGCTTGACCTCGCCGGACTCCTCGGTGCAGAGCTTGGCGCCACGGTGCCGGCAGACGTTGAAGTAGGCGCGGATCGAGTTGTCCCGCGCCCGCGTCACGAGGATGCTCTCGCGGCCCACGTCGACGGTCCGGAAGGCACCGGGCTTCGCCAGTTCGGAGGCGCGCGCGACACAGAACCACATGGTCTCGAATATGCGCTCCTGCTCCTGGGCGAAGATCCCCGCGTCCGTGTAGGAGGAGCCGGGCAGGGTCGCGATCAGACTGTCGGGCAGGCTGGTCGAGGTCACGGTGCACTCCTCGGAGAAACGTCGTGGTCGTGTGGATCGGTCAACCGGATATGACGTAGCGCCCCGCAGGGGCGCGCACGTCAGAGGCGCGGGGCTGTATCTGATCTGCGGCTCCGCCACGATGGGGGTCCCCCCGGTCGGGCGAAGTCGAGAGTGGGGAAGCGACCAGCCCCCACCGGGCCAGCAGCCGAAATCACCGCACCCCCGGAAGAGCCAACTGCTTCCGCCACCGCACAAAAAGCCGGGGCTGATTCATCCCAAGAACGGCAACCGGCTCCCCGCCCCGCCGATAAACAGCCAGGACGTTACGGTCGCCCACGGCCCCTTCCTCGACCGTCACACTGTCAGCGACACCCGCGTGACCGACGAACTGGATCTTCACCCCGTACTGATCGGACCAGAAATAAGGCGGCCGGGGCACCCCCGCCTCCACCGCACCCCCGGCCAACAAGGCAGCCACGGCAGCAGCGGGACGCTCCATCGCACCGGTCCAGTGCTCGACCCGGCGATGGGTCCCCGTCCGGGGGTCGTACCAGTTGGCGCAGTCGCCGACCGCGACCACACCGGCCAGGCTGGTGCGGCCGTCGGCGCCGCACTTGACGCCGTTCTCAAGGGCGACGCCGGACCCCGCCAGCCAGTCGACGCAGGGCCGCGCGCCCACCCCGACGACGACGATGTCGGCGGGAACACCGCGCCCGTCCGCCAGCAGAACGGCCTCTACCCGGCGCTCCCCGCTCAGCCCCTTGACCCCGACCCCGCACATCAGCCGTACGCCGTGGTCCGCGTGGAGACCGGAGACGACGGCACCCATGGTCTCGCCGAGCGGTCCGGCGAGCGGGGTGGGGGCGGCCTCGATCACCGTCACGTCGAGGCCGAGGGCGTACGCGGTGGAGGCGACCTCGGCGCCGATGAAGCCGCCGCCGATCACCACCAGCCGTCCGCCACGGGCCAGTTCGTCGCGCAGGGCGCGGGCGTCGTCGAGGGTGCGCAGGGTGTGCACGCCGGCCAGTCCGTCGGCACCCGGCAGGGTGCGGGCGGCGGCGCCGGTCGCGATGACGACTCCGTCGGCGCGGACGTCCCGGCCGTCGGCGAGGCGGACGGACCGGTCGGTGCGGTCGAGGCCGGTCGCGCGGGTGCCGAGCAGCCACTCGGCGCGCAGGTCCTCGCCGTCCGTCTCCAGTCCGAGATCCGCCTCGCCGAGGGTTCCGGCCAGGAACTCCTTGGACAAGGGCGGCCTGTCGTACGGGCGGTGGGCCTCGTCGCCGATGAGGACCAGCCGTCCGTCGTACCCCTGTGTGCGCAGGGAGCGCGCCGCCGACAGTCCTGCCAGTGAGGCGCCCACCACGGCCACCGTCCTCACGCGGGACCCCCGGCGAGCCGGGACGCGATACAGGGCGGCAGGTTGGGGGCGTCCGTGGACACCCGTACATGGATCATGCCGTCCTCGACGACGATCTCGTGCGTCCGCACCGGCAGCCTGGCCGGCGGGGAGTCGACCGCACCGGTGCGCAGGTCGAACTTCGAGGCGTGCAGCGGGCATTCCACCTCGCAGCCCTCCAGCCAGCCGTCGGCGAGCGAGGCATCCTGGTGGGTGCAGGTGTCGTCGATGGCGAAGACCTCGCCGTCGTCGGTGTGGAACACCGAGACGGGCGGGTCGATGTCGAGCCGGAAGGCCTCACCTCGCGGGAGATCCGCGAGACGGCACGCGGGAATCATCATGACACCTCGGTGCGTATAGCGAAACGGATTGCGGTAAGCGCAACGCCAGTTTGAGGGCGCCCTGAACCCTTGTCAAGAAGTCCAGAAGGCCGGGATGAGCCAATACACGGGTTGCGCCCTGAACAACGCAACGCATATTGCACAACCAAAAACCAAGCGAGCCCGATGCCTGTCCGAGCGCGTCAGGGCAGCTCGGGCAGGCATCGGGCAGGCATCGGGCAGCAACGCCCCCACTCCGGGGGCGTACGGATCGCCGGAGGGCCCGGACGGCCCGGACGGTCAGAAACCGCGGTCGATCCACTCCTGGAGGTGCGGGGCCTCGGCGGCGACGGTTGTCGTGTCCCCGTGCCCGGTGTATACGACGGTGTCGCCGGGCAGGGTCAGCAGCCGGTCGCGGATCGAGTCGACGATGGTCGGGAAGTGGGAGTAGGAGCGACCGGTGGCCCCGGGGCCACCCGCGAAGAGGGTGTCACCGCCGAAGAGGGCGCTCAGGGCGGGTGCGTACAGGCAGACCGCGCCCGGGGCATGGCCGGGAGTGTGCAGCACGGTAAGCCCGACCCCGGCGACCGTCAGCACCTGGCCGTCGGTCAGCCAGGCGTCGGGTTCCCGGTCCGGGTGGGTCTGCTTCCACAGG
>NZ_BMMU01000014.1 GCF_014646095.1 Streptomyces lacrimifluminis
GCTGGGAACGCCGCGACGACATCCACGAAGCATTCCTCGGACTCGCCGTCTGCCTGATCACTCACCGCCACGTCCAACGGCTTTGTTAGGGACTGTTATCCGCCGACCGGGGCATCCGACGGGACTGTCCGCAGCACCGCATGCCTCGGCGAGCATCGTCTTCCCGACAGAAGGACCGGGGGTCAGGGCTTACTCGGTCTCATTTCTTCTGTGATCGGCGAGATCGGCGCGAATGAGGTGCCGGCGGCACGGTCGCCAAGGGGTCATGCACCTGCTGGCATGGGATGAGCTAGGGCGGGTAGAGGCTGCACGTTGACGAGGAGGCGTCGTGATGCCTGGGGAGGTCCAACGGCGCCTCCTCGTCCTTACCGTGAGGATCACCTCTGCGCAGGCGGGTGCGAAAAACTCCCCGGAGTCCGGCGCGCACTGGCGCAGTTCGTCGCACACCATGTCCAGCAGGAGGACGACCTGTGGGTTTTCCTTCACCTCCCTCCCCCATCTCCTGGCGGATCCGCAGAGGCGTGGTGGTCGGCTCCAGGGCCCGCGCTGTTCCGGATCCACGGGGCGATCTCCAAGGACTCGCTCGGATCGAAGTTGACGATGAACGGGAGGGCGCCATCCTTCGGGGCGGATCGCGGCGCCATGCCACACGCCGTCTTGGGTCGTGGCTGGTCCGCCGAGCTGCTGTGCGGCAGGATGCCTGCGCCCCAGGCGGTCTGCCCCCGTGCCGCTTCCACCTGACCGTGGCCGGGAAATCATCGCGGCGCGGGTTCAGGACGACGGCCGGGGAGCCGATCGCGTCCAGCTGAAGCACTGCCCGTCGCTGCCGAAATGGCGGACCCTGCGGATGGCGTTCGTTGGCGTGCTGGTTACGTCTCCAGGACGTTGGGGCTCCCGGCGCGGGCCAGGTTGACTATGCGGATGTCTCTCTTCTGGCCTCCTTGCGCCGTGCGGCCTGGTTGGCGGCTATGAGACAGGTCCACATGAGGACCAGGCAGGCCGTCACCGCGATGCGTCCTGCACTGTCGCCATCGATCACCCGCCACGCCAACAGGCCGATGCTCAGGCAGAGCATCGGCCAGTAGACCCGCGGCCCCCACCGGTTACCTGGCCTGGCCCATGCCGGCGGGACGTGGGAATGAGAATCCGGGCGTTGCTCCATATGCGCCTCCCTCTCTCAGTCGCCTTGCCCACAACTACCGCAATAGGCATGCACGTTCACCGGCTTCGGCCCCTGCCCGGTCAGTGCTCAGCGATCAGTCTGGCAACAGCACGGACTGGCCGGCGCGCATGAAGTCCAGGTAGGCACCCCGCGTCTCCTGGCCTTTTCGCGCCGATCCGAGCGCCGCGTACCGTGGCACACCCGCCGACGAGAACGCCGACGACCGCGCCAACAAGCCCGGCGATGCCTGCGACAACGGCTGCCCACTCTTGATCCACGCGCCGAACCTGTCAGAGGCACGGAGTCCCGGAAGCGTTTCACCCCACACTGTCCGCATCACCGCCAGCGCAGTGGCCACTTCCAGCCGTGGAGGCCAGGAAGGCGATCAGGGGCTGTCGCCGCCCCAGTCCCAGCAGGCCGGGTTGCCGGGGCGCGGATCGTACAGCGCCCGCCCGCCAGGCCCGAACTGCCCCAGCTCGGTCTGGAGGGAGACGCCTGTGTCGATCTCGTCCTGCGACCAACCCGTGATGTCCAACAGCAGCCCGTCCAGCGGTCCGCCGACCAGTTCGACGTACGTCTGGCCCGGGCGCGGTCCCGGGGCGGGGTCATCGTGGTCGGCACCATAGACCCGGCCACGCAGCAACTGCTCATCATCGCCGTTCATGCGGTCCAGCCTTCCAGCCGCCACTGACATCAACGCGGGCTGCCAGGAACACCGTGAGCTTGCCCGCGCCGCCGACGAAACAGCCTGCCCAGGTCAGGTCTCGAATTCGTCGTCACGCGAGACACACACTTCGACCGCGCGCTGACTACTGAGAATTTCGAGTTGTCGTCGGGTAATGACGGTTCGGTCCGCAGCATCAGCTCCGGCCCAGCCTGATAGCCGACGGTCTTCGCCGGTCACTGGGACCGAGTCCCCCGGCGGGTCGCCATGTCACACCATCAGCAGCTCATGACAGCCCTCGATGCACTGGACCGCGCCTTCGCCTCTGAAGAGCCGTTCCCCATCGGTGGTTGCCCGTACTGCTACGGCGAGGAGGGACTCACCGAACTCTCCAGGCCGCTGCACCTCATACCCGACGACCTGGTGTCCGCGACCGCCGGAGAGGTGCCCAGCCACTGGGACGACTTCCCGCGTCTCTTCCGCCGTCTCGTCCCGCGCATCATCCGCCCCCTTGTCGCCGGTCAGTTCCACGTCTCCGAGGAACTGATCGCCACCCGCCTGGTCGAAACGGGCTGGAGCACCTGGGACGCGCCCCTGGCCGACGCGCTTCGCACCGTCTGGACCGCATGGTGGCAGGCCACATTGCACACCCACCCCAGCCCAGTGTCCATCAGGGACACCCTCGGCCTCATCACTGTCGCCACCGACAGCCTGCGCCCTCGGCTGGACATATGGACCGCCACCCGGACCCCGGCTGCCGACACGCACTTGGCGCCGGGGATTCCGTGCGGCCGTTGGCAGTCGCGGGCACCGACGGGGTTGGGCAGCAGGCCCCAGGGGAAGTCTCCGTCCCGCGGACCGTCGACTGAAATGGAGCTCCTGTGACGTGAGCAACCGCTGTCCGAGAGCCAGGGGAACTTCAGGGATGGAGTTGATGCGTGGTGGAACGGCGTATGACGGTTGCGACCCACTGGGGCAGTTTTGTCGCGGTGGTCGATTCAGGTCGGTTGGTGCGAATTGAGCCGAGGGGCGACGACCCCGCGCCGTCGCCTATCGGCCCCGGGATGGTGACGGCCGCTGACGACAGCGCTCGCGTGTTGCGCCCGGCGGTGCGCAAGGGCTGGCTGAACGGCCTGCCGCGCGTCCACGACACGGCCAGAGGCGCAGACGCCTTTGTGGAGGTGAGCTGGGACGATGCGATCACGTTGGTCAGCGATGAACTGCGTCGAGTGCGTTCACAGCACGGAGACAGCGCGGTGTTCGGCGGATCCTATGGATGGGCGAGTGCGGGCGGCTTCCACAACGCGCAGGGGCAACTCCACCGGTTCCTGGCGTTGGGCGGGGGATACACCGACTCGCGCAACACGTACAGCACCGCCGCTTTGGAGGTCATCCTCCCCCATGTGATCGGCGGGCATCCGTGGAGCTACCAGTCCCGGATGCCGATGTGGGACGAGATCGCCGAGAGCTGCGAGCTCGTGGTGGCGTTTGGCGGGCTGGCCCTCAAGAACAGCCAGATCAACCCTGGTGGGCTGGCCAGGCACCAGACGCAGAACCTGCAGCGCCAATGCCGTGAGGCCGGGGTGCGGTTCGTGAACGTCAGCCCCATCCGCAGCGACACCGCCGGCTTCC
Source organism: Streptomyces lacrimifluminis (assembly GCF_014646095.1). GTDB lineage: Bacteria > Actinomycetota > Actinomycetes > Streptomycetales > Streptomycetaceae > Streptomyces > Streptomyces lacrimifluminis. Next base: position 3,459 of record NZ_BMMU01000014.1, read on the forward strand.
TAGGCGCCGAGTGGCTGCCCGTCATCCCCAACACCGACACCGCCGCTATGCTCGGCATCGCCCACACGATGCTGGTCAACGGGTGGCACGACGAGGACTTCCTTCGCCGGTGCTGCGTCGGCTTCGACCGCTTCGCCTCCTATCTGGTCGGCGAGCTCGACGGCGTCCCCAAGGACGCTGCCTGGGCAGCGAGGATCACGGGCATCAGCCGCGACGCGATCAGCGACCTCGCCCGCCGCCTCACCACCCAGCGTTCTCTCATCATGGTCAACTACGCGGTGCAACGGGCAGACCACGGCGAACAACCGATGTGGATGTCTGTGGTGCTGGCCGCCATGACGGGCTCGATGGGCCGGCCTGGCTGCGGCTGGGGCGCAGGTTACGCGACGATGGACGCGACCGGCGTTGCCAGAGGCCGCCCCTCCGTGGCGACGGTGCCCAAGGTTTCCAACCCCGTTCCGGATTTCATCCCGGTCGCAAGGATCGCCGACACCCTGCTGCACCCGGGGAAGACCATCGACTACGACGGCCGGCGCCTCACGTTGCCCGAGCTTCGCCTGGTCTACTGGTGCGGAGGCAACCCGTTCCACCACCACCAGGACCTGCACCGGTTGGCCCGCGCCTGGCAGACCCCTGACACGGTGGTGGTTCACGAAGCCTGGTGGAACACCACGGCCAAGTTCGCGGACATCGTCCTCCCCGTCGCCACCAGCCTGGAGCGCGACGACTTTGCCGCCGGATTCGCCGATCCCCACCTTGTCGCGATGCCGAAGGTCCGTGAGCCGGAGGGCGATTCGCGCACCGACCACCAGATCTTCGCCGCCTTGGCCTCCCGGCTCGGATTCGAGCAGGAGTTCACGGAGTCGCGCTCCGAGATCGAATGGGTCCGGCACCTTTACGAGCAGACAAGGGCCGAGCTCGGCGACGATGCCGCCTTGCCGGACTTCGACGACTTCTGGCGCAGCTCCACCGCTGAGCTGCCGGCGTTGACCGGACCGTTTCCCGGCAGCTTCGAGGCGCTCCGCGAAGATCCGCAGCGTTTCCCCCTGCCGACGCCTTCGGGCCGGATCGAGATCTTCTCCGAGGAGATCGACTCGTTCGGCTACGCCGACTGCGCCGGGCATCCGACATGGTTCGAACCCGTGGAGTGGCTTCGTGCTGACGTGTCGGACCGGTTCCCGCTGCACTTGATCTCGAATCAGCCCGCCTCGCGCCTGCACAGCCAGTACGACAACGGTGGCCACAGCCTCAATTCAAAGATCCGTGGCCGCGAGCCCGTGACGATCAACCCGTTGGACGCCGCGTCGCGCGGCATCGAGAACGGCATGATCGTGCGCGTCCACAACGACCGAGGTAGCTGTCTGGCGGGCGCAGTCCTGTCGGACGACGTCATGCCAGGCGTCGTACAACTGCCCACGGGAGCGTGGTGGGATCCGGTCCAGCCGGGCCTGAGCGGAACATTGGACCGCCACGGCAATCCGAACGTTCTCACGGCGGATCGGCCGTGCTCGCGCCTGTCCCAAGGACCGAGTGCTCTCAGTGCACTGGTCGACGTCGCGTTATACGACGATCCCCTTCCTGATGTGCTCGCTTTCACCCCGCCACACCTCGAACATTGACACGAAGGCTTCCTGCCGCCTCGGGCAAGTTTCGTGTAGGCCATCGTCGATCGCGCAGCAGGCTGGCCCTGGCCGACGAGAGGCTCTCCACTTGGGGTTTGCACTTGCGTGATGGAATGAATACTGTACGTAGTCGTGACTGCACTTCAAGACCTCAAGTACGGCCAGTGGTTCAGGGGCGCCGACGTCGACGGCGACGGGTTCATCACCCAGCGGGACGTCCGAATGATGAGCGAGCGCTACATCGCCGCCCGCGGCACCGCGCCGGAAGCCGCGACCGCCCGCCTGCTCACCGAGGGGATGGACGGGTTCTGGACGAACGTGCTCGCCCCCATGGATCAGGACGGTGACGGGAAGATCGATCTACGGGAGATGACCGAGGGGTTCAGGCGGGTCCTCACCGACCCCGCCCAGTACCCGGAACAGATCGAGCCGGTGACCAACTACTTCTTCGACCTCGCCGACCTCAACGGAGACGGCAAGATCGACCAGGCGGAGTTCCAGCAGATGTACTACTCGGTCGCCGGCGTTCCCGGCGAGGACTGCGCCGCAGTCTTCGCCGCTTTGGACCGGGACGGCTCCGGTGCGCTGGACCGCGCCGAATTCCACCAGGCCGTCGCGGAGTTCTTCTACGGCAACGACCCGGACGCTCCTGCCAACCACCTGTTCGGCAGGGTCGCCGGCTGACAGCCCCAGACGCGGCCAGGGGCACCGCATGCCCGCACCACTGCTGGTGTGGGCATGCGGCGGGACGACGTCAGGCCAGGCAGCCCCGTTAATGTGTTTCGCGGTCCTGCAATGGGGCCGCTGGCCTCCGGGCCCGGTATGACTGTTGCGCCCTGTCGAACGGATGACCTGGGGGTGGTGTCACCGGGCCGGGAGGTGCCTTCGGCAACCCCGGACCGCCTGCCGCTCCCTGTACCCGGAGGAGCGCCGTGGTGCACGCGCATGTGGACACCCGTCTGGGGCGCCGGCAGGCGCCCCAGACGAACGATGGTCAGACGGCGGGGACGATGCCGCTCTCCTCAATGACGATCTTCTTGGCGGTGCCTCCGGAGCGGCTGCCGAGAGTCTCGATCGTCCTGACGATGTCCGCGCCCTCGACGACCTCGCCGAAGACGACGTGCTTGCCGTCGAGCCACGAGGTCACCACGGTGGTGATGAAGAACTGCGAGCCGTTGGAGTTCGGACCCGCGTTGGCCATGCTCAGCAGGAACGGTCGGTCGTGCTTGAGCTGGAAGTTCTCGTCGGCGAACTTCTCACCGTAGATGCTCTTGCCGCCCGTGCCGTTGCCGTTGGTGAAGTCACCGCCCTGCAGCATGAACTCCGGGATGACCCGGTGGAAGGGCGCACCTTTGTAGCCGAACCCGTTCTGGCCGGTGGCCAGCTCACGGAAGTTGCGGGCGGTCTTCGGCACGACGTCGTCGAACAGTCGGAAGACGATGCGGCCGAGGTCCTCGCCGTTCGCGGAAACCTGGAAATAGACGTTCTCACTCATGCAGTGATTCTCCACCATGGTTTCAGACCCGCGGTACTCGGCGTCGCCTCCGTCGCCTCCGGTACGACCATCGCTTCCCGCGCCGGCCGGGTGGGGCAGCGTCGGGGAGAGGCTGAAAGGAACGCTGGTGCGGCCCGACCCGGTGGTCAAAGTCGGTGTCGACGTCGCCCAGGACAGCTCCGGCAAGGAGGGGCCGTTGTTATGCGGAGCCGGAAGCAGCACCTCGCTACGAGCCATGGGCTGGGCCGTGGCCGGGCCGGCCTGAGGGCACCGGCCCCGTCGGCCCCGTGGAGTGTCCCACCTCACACCGACAGCGCGCCGGCCGATCACGTGCGGGGACGGGTGAAATGCCCAGCCGCCCGCTGACGGTGTGCGGTGTCAGCGGCGGGCGCCGCCGTGGCGGTGGTCGTGGTCGTGGTCGTTCCGCAGGGTGGCCGTGTCGCGGTCGTTGTTCCACACGTACTGACGACGGTCCTGGTAAAGGCTGGCGCGAGTGCCGCGGCCCTCATCGGTGTTGATACGGAGCGTGCCACGACCGGCCACGGTAGCGGGAAGGTACAGGTGCGACCGGACTCGTCCTCAAGGGCCCAGCCGTCGAGGTTGACCATGTTGCGGTGGTGTTGTTGGCGTCCACCCACGCCTTGTGCGGCGAGCGGTTGGAGCGGTTGTCGTGTCCCGGGGATTCGTACTGGACGTGCACGTACGGTTTCCGAGTTCAGGCGACACTGATTGCGTGATTATCGAACGCGCGTATGCCCATTTCTCCTCGTACGACGCGGAGACCTGGCCTTGGTCGGTGCCCTGCGTCCGGCAGTTGCTCGACGAAGGGCTGCGGTTCACCGCGCCGGTGACCTTTCTGGTCGGTGAGAACGGCTCGGGGAAGTCGACCCTGGTCGAGGCGTTGGCGGAGGGGTTCGGCCTGGACTCCTACGGTGGCTCCCACGACTGGCGCTACGCTTCCCCGCGCGGCAAGTCGGCGCTCGGAGAGGGTATGAAATTCGACGCCGCCTCGGGACGCGGGCGCCGTATGGTCACCAGCTGGTCAGCTCGCAAGGGCTTCTTCCTGCGTGCCGAGACCGCTATGGACGCCCTGGGCAGGGAGGGGTTCTCGCCGGACTCCGTGAGTCATGGTGAGGGCTTTCTCGCGGCGTTCCGCGGGAAGTTCCTTCACGCCGGGCTCTATGTTCTCGACGAGCCGGAGGCAGCGCTCTCCTTCTCTTCGTGCCTCGAGCTGATCGGGCACATCGACAGGTTGGCCAAGGAGGGCGGCCAGGTCATCTGTGCCACGCACTCCCCGTTGCTGACCGCGCTGCCGGGCGCGGACATCATCGAGGTCGGTGAGCACGGTATGCGGAGGGTCGCCTGGCAGGAGCTCGGCGTCGTGGATCACTGGCGCCGTTATCTCGCCGACCCGCACTCCTATCTACGGCACATCCTCGAACCGTAGGCGGGTCCCCATCAGCCCTCGTCACATGGGCGACGCAGAAGGCCCGGCTCTCGGCGTTTGCCAACTGTGCTGCGTCGTCACACGGACGCTCCCCCGATGGGATGAGCACGAAGGTCCACCTGGCCAGTGACAACCGCGCACGGCTACATCCATCCATGTCAATGCCCGCCAGGCCGGTGACGCGTCGGCCTTCGAGGTGGTCATGGCCGGAATGCGGATCCCGCGAAGCGGGCTCGGCAGGCCGAGAACCCGCCCTGTGGTCGTCCTTGCCGATCGCGCCATCGCTCACCAGGCCGCACTCCAACTTGCGGCCATCAGCGGATGGGCGCAGGCGGGGGAGAGCAGCGGGGCAACCACCTCGGCGTCGTGCCCAATCCTCAACCGCATTGCGTACAGGTGCTCGTACGCGACGAGCCGCAGATCCTTCGGCCGGGTCGCGGAGGCGGCGCCGGTCTACGCCAAGGCACGGCGGGCGGCGGCGACGTGCGAAGGGACCAGCGCGGACATCAGCACCACGGGTCTCGATCCGCCCAGGGGCAGAATTCGGGTCCTATCGTCCCCCGCCTCGACCGGCCGCAGCAGGCGCACTTCGATCATCGCTCCCCAGCAAGCGTCGGTCGATTCGCGAGTGAGGCCCGGCAACGATATCCGCAGGCCCGGAGCAGGCGTCACGGATTGCCGGGCCGCTGTCCGGCTTCGAGTGGTCCGGTGGCACGGGACGCGGCCGAGGCGCGGGCGGGAGCGCTCCCCTCTCCTTCTCGGCGTGAGCGGGTATTGGCCGGTTCCGGTGATGCCCCGACGCGGGGCGCGGACATCTGGGGGACGCGCCTGCCGCCCCCCGTATGACTTCGCACACGTGGCGCTCATACGGGACGGATGTGCGCTCCGTCCGCTCTCTGACGAACAACCACCGAGCGAGGAGACGACCATGACGAGCACCCTGCGCGCGGCAGCGCGTTCACTGCGGCGCGCAATCCCGGCCGCGGCCATCGCGACGGCCGCAGCGCTTCCCCTGTTGCTCCCCACGCCGGCCCAGGCGACCACGCCGGAAGTCGAGTTGTACGTGTGGGCAACCGGTGTGAACGTACGGGCGTGCCCGGAGGTCTCCGCGGCCTGCCCGGCGATCGCGGGCGCGCAGATCGGCAAGCGGTGGGTGACGGCGTTCTGCCAGCGCCAGGGCACCCAGGTGGTGGACGGCCCCTACCGCAACAACTGGTGGGTGCAGGTAAACGCGGGCGGCCCGGTCGGCTGGATCAGCGCGGTGTACGTGCGCGGCGGCGACAACGACCAGCCGGTGCCTGGCCTGTCCACCGGGTCCGACTGCAAATGACCCCGGAGGACAGGGGCACGGACGCTCTTGCAAGGGGCCCGTTCCTGGCGGACGCAGCGGCGGACTCAGTGACGGCGCCGGGCAGCGCGTCGTCGGCCTGGCCGTCAGTGCGGGAAGCGGCGGGGTGGGCGGGTGACTATCGATCCGCGGAACTCGGCGATCCGCGAATGGACTTGGCGCATCAGGTGGGTTTCCTCGATCCGGTCCAGGTAGAGGCAGCGGGCTGCCAGGCCCGGGAGGTCGAAGGCGAAGTACAGGGACATCAGCGGGTTCACGAACAACTCGCTGCCCCGGGTGCGGTCTGTGAACCGGACGTCGCCGAACGAGCCGCGCACGGCTGCCGCGATGGATCCGTTCACGATGCTGGGGTGCTCCGGGGTGTGCTGCTGTGCGTGCGTCACCGCGTCAAGGTAGAGGGCGCCCTCACGGGTGGTACGTGGTATCGAGAACGCGCCGAGGTACGCGCCGTCGCGCTCCAGCGCGGCGATGTTCTCCAGTACCTGCACATGGTTCACGCCGTGGTACGCGTCCACGCCGAAGCCGACCGAGACGACGAGCCGGGTCGGTATATCGTCCAGCGCGGCCAACGCCGCCACGCTGGCCAGGTCCTCTTCCGGAGTACCGAGCCCGGCTTCGTCGCCGCGCATCAGAATGTCCGTACCGCCGTCGACCAGCACCACGGCGTCGACGCGGTGCAGCTCGATCAGTTCTCGGTAGGCGGCGCGCAGCGGACGCACCCCGGTCCGGGGGAAGGCGTACACGGTGAACGGGTAGCCGTTCCGGCTCAGCCACTGGGCAAGGGTCCGCTCGGGGAAATAGCTCTGGTGCAAAGCCGAGTCGGGAGTGATCGCGGCCAGGTCGGGGGCGACCCAGTCGTCGATCGGAAGACCCTCGAGTGCGCTGAAGGAGAGGTTCGCGAGATGCACCTGTTTGCCCTGGTGCAAGAGGGAAAGAGCCAACGGCAGACCGGAGTAGATGTCGAATCCACCACCCGCGCCCGCGACGAGGATCCGTTCGGCATCGGCAAGTCGGCTGAAGAGTGGGTTGGAGTGAAGAGACGTCATGCCGATCATTGTCCCGGGACCCGGCACCGGGCGCCCCGGGTTCCCGCCCGACGATGAAGTCGCGGAGCAACAGGAACGAAGGTCACCAGGCTCGACCGCCAGAGGCGGCCTACGCGGTGACAGGCCCTGGCTGACACCCGCTCAGACCTGCACATGCACTCATGAGACACCTGGTGCAGCTCACACAAACGGCGAGGAAAGCGTACGGGACGTCGCCGGGCCGCCTCGCGTCGAGCGGTTGCAGAACCGGCTGGCCCGGCGCGGCACCAGGGCGGGCCGGGCGACCCAGGAGTGGCCCGCCCACTTCGTCGCGTTCGATCCGTCGCGTTCGATCCGTTGCGGCCGGCCGGGACGGACACGACCGGGTGGCCGTACCGGCGGCGCGGGGCCGCGCTGGAGTCCGTGCTCGCCACTCACTGGGCTGTGGGATGGGCGGTGCAGGCCCTGTGCCCGTCTGCCGACGAGGCCTGTGTCGTGCGCGAGTGGCTGACGCGGGCGTCGGTCGGGAGGGAGCCCTGCGTCTCTGGACGATGCCTACCGGCCCTCGGTGAGGGACCGGCAGAAACGCAAGGTCCGCGAGACGAGAGCGGCGACCGTGCCGCACGGTCACGGCTCCCCGGCCGCTCCCCACGTGATGGTGACCGCGCGGCCGTGACGGTTACGCCGTTTGGTGGAGTGCTGCCTCGACTGGAGCGCGGAGTCGTCGTCGCCGAAAGACAGTTGAGACGGTGCCCTTGATAGGGAAGGGTCTGTGGCCATGGAGTTCTTCTGCTATCACCGTGATCGGCCCGGCTCCCTCGCGTTACGTGAGGAGTTGCTGGAGACGCACTGGTCCTACGTGGACCGGTACGCGAAGGAACTGATCGCTCGCGGCCCGACCTTCGCCGCTGATGGTGAGACACCCACCGGCAGCGTGCACATCGTCGACCTGCCCGATCCCGCCGCCGCCCGCGCGTTCGTCTTCGACGAGCCCAACTACCGGGCCGGCGCGTACCGGGACGTGCTGCTGCGCCGGTGGCGCAACGTGCTGGGACGCACCATGTGGGAATTCCCGGGTGGCCGGACCGGTGGCAACCGGTACCTGGTGCTCGGCCTCGGCGAAGGCCCGGCCGCCGACCTCGCCCTGCCGCTCGACCGGGACGAGCTCGTCGCGTACGGGCCGCTGCTGTCCGACGACGGCGACACCTGGCTGGGTACGGCGGCGCTGCTCAGGGCCCCGGATCCGGACACGGCACGAGCCGTCCTGACTCCGGACCGGTACGCGGACATCGAGGTCCACGACTGGGAGTTCGGCGGGCGCCGATGAGCCACGAAGGCACCGCCCTGATGTCATCTCCGGACCACATCGACCTGGGGCAGGAGCGGTGACGGTGGCGCTGCGGACCGTTCCACTGGTCGGCGGGCCGGTGGAGCTACGGGGAGCGCTGGACCTGGAGACCACGCAGGCAGGGGTGATGCCGCGCCGGCTGCCCGCGTGGACCAAGGCGCAGTACCAGGACCCGTCGGTCTACGGAGTGACCGTGATGCCTTCGGGGGTCCGGCTGGTGTTCCGCACCGACGCGCGCGCATTGGAGTTCGAGGTACTCACCTTCACCGGCCAGCTCGCCTGCGACCCCCACCCTCGCCCGACCGGGATGCTGGAGTTGCTGGTGGACGGCGCCTTGGCCGGCCGTCAGCAGGCGCCGGTGGGCAACGTGCTGCGGATGGCGGGCCCCGGGTCCGTACAGGAACTCGTCCCGGGCGGGCCAGCAACCGTACGGTTCGCCGGGCTGCCGGCCGGCATGAAGAACGTCGAGTTGTGGCTGCCACAGCAGACCCCAACGGAACTGGTGGCCCTGCGCGCTGACGGCGACGTGCTGGCATCACTGCCGGACGGGCGGCGCCGCTGGGTGCACCACGGGAGTTCCATCAGTCACTGCATCGAGGCTGACGGCCCGACCGGGACCTGGCCGGTGGTGGCAGCCGCGCTCGGAGGGGTGGAGGTGATCAACCTCAGCCAGGCGGGCAACGCGCTGCTGGATCCCTATGTCGCAAGGACGATCCGCGATACGCCCGCCGACCTGATCAGCCTCAAGGTGGGGATCAACATCGTGAGCCTGTCCGCCTTCCGGCTGCGGACGTTCGGCCCGGCGGTACACGGGTTCCTGGACACGATCCGGGATGGACACCCGGACACCCCGCTGCTGTTGATCTCTCCGGTGAGCTGTCCGGCCCTGGAGGAGACCCCCGGCCCGACCGCTACCGGCCCGGACGGGAGGCTCGTGGCCCTGGGCGATCGGGCCGATGTGGCCGCCGGGGCATTGTCGCTGGCGGTGGTCCGTGCCGAGCTGGCCCGGATAGCTGCGGCACGACAGGCGACTGATCCCCACCTCCACCATCTCGACGGACGCGAGCTGCTCGGCCCTGAAGAGGCAGATGACCTGCCCCGACGGCCTTCACCCCACCGCCGCCGCATACCGGCGAATGGGCAAGCGCTTCGCGGCCCACGCCTTCGCGGCCGACGGTCCCTTGCGCTGAGCCAGTCGGGCTCCACACCCCGCACCGAGGGTGGACCTTCGGCGACTGGCGCCAGTGCCGACTCGGCTGGTCGAGGAGCTCGAGAGCGGCCGACGTTTCCTGGCTCAGGCGGCCTGCGTGAGGTCGTCCGGACGGGGCGCCGGCCGTTCGGCCCGGCTGGCACGGCTGGCACGGCTGGCACGGCTGGCACGGCTGGCACGGCTGGCAGGCTTGCGTGTGAGGCGGCCGGCCATGAGCGTGATCGACGCCCACGCGATCAGGGCCTCACAGTGCTGACCTGGACGAACTCCGGAACGCCAGAAAGACTCTGGGCGGCAGGTGGTGTGTCCCATGACGCGCGGGACACAGCACCCAGCTGAGCTCGCCGCCCCGACCCTGGCCGCGGCTGCGCCGCCCCTCCGCCGGACAGTGGACGTGTTGCGATCTCCGTCTGGGGATCCATGACGATCCGTCCGGCGCGTGTCCCACGAGGTCAAGCCGAGGTCCCGTCGTCGGCCAGGTCGTCGAAGATCACGACCTCGCGGGTGAGGAGGAAGAAGGACAGGGAGGGCTGCAAGTGCGCACCGTGCTTCTCCGCCTGCCCGGCCAAGGCCTCCTGCCAGGCGCGGAAACCGGTCAGAGCCTCCGCCTCGTCGCACCACAGGGCGAAGTAGGCGTCGTACGCGGGCTGCTCCGACGTGCCTCCGAAGTACGCGGCCATACCGTCCCCGGGGAGGGGCGTGTGCCACGCGTGGCCGCGCAGGTACTGGGCGGGCCCGGCCGGGTCGGCGAGCAGTTCCTCGTAGGCCTGTCGCAAGTCCTGCTGGAAGGTTTCCGGGGCGAGCCCGTCTGCGGCCTTGAGAAAGTGGAGGATCTTCACCGTGCCGGTTGCGGATCGGGGTGTCTCGGCCGCGCTCTCCTCGACGAGCATGCTGACCGCGGCCGGCTGGTCGCTGAAGTTGGCCCCGTCCGGGCCGACGACCTCGCGCGTGTACGGGTCCGCGAAGGTCTGCGCCATGGACTCGAGGTCGTCGAAGTACAGCTCGGTCACGGAGTCGCGCGGCAGGGTCACCTGATAGCCCACGTCCCCGAGCGCGCCGTAGGCGCCGTCGAGCACGTGGTTCTGGACGTACTTGCGCACGGTCAGCTTGTCGGCGCGCGCTATCGCGCCGTGCACGTTCTCGACGTACTCGGCGTACTCGGCGTGCGTCATGCCGGGACGGCGTCGTGCGGCGGCCACCAATTTGATCATTTGAGTCTCCTGGTGCGGCGATGTATGACGGATATCCGTGATGCTCGGGAAGGGTCGGTCAGGGCGCGAGAGTTCCCTTCAGAGCGTCCGAGAGGAGGGCACGGAGGGCGCCCTCGGTGACCGGTCGTGGATTGGCGTAGGGCTGGGCCTGTGCTTGGGCCGTGATCTCGTCGAAGTCGGGCTCGGTGAGGCCCAGTTCGGCAAGCGAGCGCGGGGCTCCGAGTTCGGCGGATGCTCGCGCGAGGTGCTGCGGTACGTCGTCCGTGGCCAGCGCGCGGCGCAGGGCCTGCTCGGCGGCCGGTGCCGCGGGGAGGTTGAGCGCGGCGACGTACGGGAGGAGGACGGTGTGGGTGGCGGCGTGGGGCAGATCGAAGGTGCCGCCCAGGATGTGGCACAGCTTGTGGTGGAGCGACATGGTCGTGGCCCCCAGGCACGCCCCGCACAGCCACGCTCCACGCAGCGCGTCGGTGCGGGCCGGCAGGTCGCCGGGGTCCGCGGCGATGACCGGCAGCGCCGCGGCCAGCGAGCGCACCCCTTGCTCGGCCATCAGGGACACGATCGGCGAGGCGTCCGGCGCGTACAGGGCTTCCATGGCATGGGCGATGGCGTTGAAACCGCTGGTCACGGACATGTCCACGGGGAGGCCGACGGTGAGTGCGGGGTCGTAGACCACACTGCGGGGCAGGACGGCACGGTCGCGGCCGGTGCGCTTGCGTCCGTCCTCGGTGAGTCCCCACACGGTGGTCATCTCCGAGCCGGCGTAGGTCGTCGGCACGCTGATCACGGGCAGGCCGGAGCTCAGGGCGATCGCCTTGCCCAGACCGATGGTGGAGCCGCCGCCGATGGCCAGGCAACCGTCCGCGCCGGCATCGCGTGCTGCCGTGCGGGCCGCCTCGGCGACTTCGGCCGGCACGTGCATCCGGGCCCCGGTGAACAGCCCGACGCATGCGTCGCCCAGCAGACCGGCCGCGCGCTCGGCGAGCGGGCGCTGCTCTGGGGTGGACAGCACCAGTAGCCGCCGCAGGCCCAACCGCTCGGCTTCCTGCGGGAGTTGACGCAGGCTGCCGGTGCCGAACACCACTCGCATCGGCAGGGCTTCGTAGGTGAAGGTCATCGTGCCGACTCGGATTCCGGGGCCAGCACGATGTCGAACCTCGCGTGGGTGAAGGGCACGGTCACGCCGAAGCGCTCGGCGTCCCGTTCCTCGTACGAATCGGTGAAGTCCGTGATCAGGCCTCGCTTGACCGCGAAGACCGCGTCGGAGTCGATGTACGGGCTGCCCGCGACGAACGCGTGCGTGGTGACCGGCCGGTGGTGCTCGGCACTCGCGATGAAGTGGATGTGGGCGGGCCGGTAGGGGTGCCGGCCGGTGGCTTCGAGCAGGAGGCCGACGGGGCCGTCGACGGGTATCGGGTAGTGGGAGGGAACGACGGTACGGAACCAGTAGCGGCCCTCGCCGTCCGTACGGAATAGCCCGCGGCCGTTTCCCGGCGGCTGTTCGTCGGGCTGCTGCACGTCGTAGAAGCCGTCCTTGGAGCACTGCCACACGTCGAGTTCGGTGTCCGGCAGGGGGGTTCCGTCGGCGGCGAGCAGTCGGCCGGACACCACGCACGGGCGGCCGGTGCCGAGGAGGTCGATGGAGTCGCCGAGCTCGCGGCGGGGCGAGGACGTCATGTGGAAGGGGCCGAGGACGGTGCTCCCGGTTCCCTCCTCGGCCCCGTTCAGGGTCTCGACGAGCATGGAGACGCCCAGGACGTCGGAGAGCAGGACGAACTCCTGGCGGGTGTCGTCGCAGGTCCGGCCGACGGCGGTGAGGAAGCCGATCGCGGTTTCCCATTCCTCCATCGTGGGTTCGATGTCCCGCACGAAGTCGTGGAGGTGGTGGGTCAGGCTCTCCATGACCTGCCGCAGCCGCTGGTCCTTGGTCTGGCGAAAGCTCTCCACCACCGCGTCGGTGGCGGTCTCGACGGTGAAGTCCACGTGGTGTTCCTATCGTTTCGGGGTGGCTCGGCCGGCGAGGACGTCGCTGAACCAGTCACCGGTGAGCGCGTCGCGTTCGGCCGCGTGGTTGTACAGGGTGTGTTCGCCGTCGGGCCAGATCCGCACCGCCGAGGTGGCGGGGTCGGCGGCGCGGAGGAACGGCTCCTGGTCCTCGTGGCGGGCGAGGGGGTCGCGACCGCCGTGCAGCAGGAGCAGTGGGCAGCCGATGCGGTGCTTGTCCGGGTCGAAGCGCAGGCTGTCCATGACCTCGGCCACCCGGCCCAGGTCGTCGCTGCCGACCACGGCGGCCATCTGCTCGCGGGCGGTACGGAATTCCGGGACGGCCGGCACCGCTGGAGCACCGTTGACGACCACCGCGCCGACGCGCGGATCGGCGGCGGCCAGGTGGGCGGCGAACAGGCCGCCGAAGCTGACGCCCTGGACGCCGATCGCACCGCCGAGGCGGGGATCGGCCTCGGCCAGGTCGACGAAGCGGGCGAAGCCGTCGGTGACGTGCTCGTCGACGTACAGTCCGTGGCGCAGCCGTGACTCGCCCTGGCCGGGGCCTTCGGCAAGCAGACAGGCCAGGCCGCGCGCCGTGTACGCGTCGGCGAGGGCGAGATACGCGGCCCCCCAACCGCTCAGCCCGCCCCATACGAGGACGGTGGCCCGGGGCGGCACGGTCGCCGGCAGGGACAGCCAGCCGCCGAGGACGCCGTCGCGGTGAGGGATCTCGACCCGCTCGACGCCGGGTGCGAGGGCGGCGGTCGCGGCGGTGTGCCGGGCATACAGTTCCCGTTTCTCCGGGGTGTCGTTCTGGTACGCCATCTGCGCGAACATCAGGGCCGCGGAGGCGAACCGGTATGCCTGCCGGGCGGTGGCGTGGTGCCCGGCGGCTTGTGCCGACCGCGCGCGCTCCAGCTGTGTGTCGGCGATCGCCGCGGCGGCATCCGGCCACGGGATTCCGGCGGTGGTGTCGGTGAGCAGCCGTCGGGCGTCGGCGGGATCCATGCCACAGTCGGTGAGCCGGGTGAAAGGCATGGCCCGGTGCTGGGCGGCGACCAGCGGCGGCAATCCGGCCCCCGCTCCAGGATCTCCGGTCGTCATACGGCCGCACCCACTGTTGCGGACAGCGCGGCGTCGAGGTCGTCCACCAGAGCGCCCAGGCCCGCGGTGTCGGCCGCCGTACCGAACAGCACGAAGTCGGGGCGCGCCAGATACGCGACCGCGCCGAGCAGGTGGAGGTACTCCCGGTGCCGTCCGTCGAGGTCGTCGACCGTGTCGAGGGCGACCACTGCGCAGCCCAGGCGCTCCAACCGGGCGAGGCGCTCGGGCCCCAGGGCATCGGTGGGATCCCCGGCGGTGACCAGGGTGAAGCCGTAGCCGGTCAGGTCGTCGAGGCGTCCGGTGCGGCCGTCGGCCAGACGGATCCGGCCCTGGGGGGTGAGGGTGCCGACCGGCGTGCCGGCTTCCTTGCGCAGCACTCCGCCGCTCAGCGGTGGGAACGGGGGCGGTGGGGGCACCTTGCCGGCGAAGAAGGCCGCGTCCCGGGCCGCGGCGGCCTCGGTGTCGTGTGTGTTGGCGACCTTGCCCAGGCCGATCGCCGCGTGGGTGAGGGCGGTGACGTGCGGGCGGCGCTCGCTCTCGTAGGTGTCCAGGAGGGCGTCGGGTGCCAGGCCTCGGAGCACGAGATGCAGCTTCCAGGCGATGTTGGTGGCGTCGCGCAGGCCGCTGCACGCTCCCTGGCCGAGGTACGGCGGCATGGTGTGGGCGGCATCCCCGGCCAAGAAGACCCTGCCGGCCCGCCAACGGGTGGCGATGCGGGCCTCGAAGCCGTAGACCAGCTGCCGGATGATGCGCACGTCCTCCGGGCCGAGGTCGTGGTACTCGCGCAGGAGCCGCCAGGCGCTCTTTGGGGTGGTCATCTCCTCACGGGTCTCGCCCGGCAGCAGGGCGAACTCGAAGCGCTGGCGCGTCGCGCCGATGTTGATGGTCATGTGCCCGCGCGCGGGATCGCAGTACTGGGTGCCGCACGCGAATTCCGGCGGCTGGGGGCGCAGCCACTCGGCGTCCACGTTGACCCACTGCTCGTTGAAGCCGAAGTCCCGTCGCTCCACGCCGAGCAGTTCACGGATCCCGCTGCGGCTGCCGTCTGCGGCGATCACATAGCGGGCGCGGACGCTGTCGTGTTGTCCGTCCGCGCACAGGGCGTCGGCGTTCCAGCCGCGCAGGCGCAGGCGGACTCCGTCGTCGTCCTGGTCGAGGCCGGTGACCGCCCACCCCTGACGGACGTCGACCGTGCCGTAGCCGCGCAACCGCCTGTCGATCGCGCTCTCCACATCCGGCTGGTACATGGAGATGTGATCCGGATACCCCATCGGGCCATCCGGGTTCGCCGGGATGTTCACCAGGTTCTCGCCCTTGCCGTTGACCCACACGTACTCGCACATCGACGAGTCCCGCAGTGCCTCGTCGACATCACCGGCCGCCTGGACGGTCCGGGCGGTCTCGTCGTCGATGTGGGTGAGTCTGGGCAGCCCGTACAGGCCGGGCCAGCGCTCGCAGACCACCACCCGGTGGCCGAGCCGGCCGAGCAGGGAAGCGGCGGTGAGACCGGTCGGCCCGTAGCCGACGACGGCGATGTCGTAGAGGGGAGCCATGAGGCACCTCCAGGAACAGCCCCGCGCCGTTGCGAGGGGTGAGGCGGGAAGACAAGAGGGACGCGGGTCGACCGTGCACAGCGACGCGATCCGCATGTGAAGCTTGATTCACATTTAATGTGAGTCGAGATTCACATACTGGCTCGATGGACGTCAAGAGGCCGGTCGATAAACTGCGTGAGTGACCGAGTCCCCCACCGGCAGACCCGCCGCTCTCCAGGAACGCAGCCGCCGTTCACAGCAGGACATCCTGCGGTCCGGGTACGCACTCCTCGAAGAGGGAGGAGTGGACGCGCTCACTGTGGCCGCCGTCGCCGAGCGGGCCGGCATGGCGGTCGGCAGCATCTACCGACGGTTCGGCGACAAGGAAGGTCTCCTGCTGGCCATCCAGCGCGCCTTCACCGAGAACCTCCAGGCCGAGATCACCGGACGCATGTCCGCGGAGCGGCTCCGCACCCTGCGCGATCCAGCCGTGGCGGTCGCCGAGGCCGTGGGTGCGATCACCGACAGCTTCCAGGCGCACGAGGCCCTGCTGCGCGTCTTCCTGCTGCTCGGCATCCGGCACGAAGCGGTACGCGCCGAAGGCTCCCGCGTCAGCATCGAGGGCAACCGCCACTTCACCGAGGCGCTGCGTTCCACGCCCGTCGCCCATCCGGATCCCGAGGCCGCGCTGGACTTCGCGTACCGCCTGATCTATGCCACGGTCTCGCACCGCATCACCCAGGGCGAGTTCCTGGAGTCCGACCGCCCGCTGCCCTGGACCGACCTACGCAGCCACCTCCAGGCCTCGGTCGCCTCCTACCTCCTCGGCGCCCCGAAAGGCCACTGAGCCCGAACTCGCTGCGCAGCCAGGTGCACGCAACCCCTGACGGGCGACGCGGCTGCGAATGACCTTCCCAACCAGCCCGGCATGAGCTCTCGTTCACCTTCAGGCATCCCCGCCTGCGTCCCGCGCCGACGTCCGACCTACTCCGCGTCACGACGCCACGGGCACGCCGACCTCGAAGACCCGTTAGGCCTGCGCCCAGCGCTTCCAGAGCACAGGCCGGGTACCCAACCTGCCAGACGCTCGCCGGTTCCGCGCCCGCGAAGGCTACCTGCACGCCCATAAAGGGTGACTGAAACTCTGTCAGCGAGGCGGCGCACGAGGAGCAGTGCGTCGGGCCGGCTCGTGCCCGGCCGGCCCGCCGGGAAAGCCACGCTGAACTGCGGCTCCACCACGTCGAAGCACGCCAGGGGGCACTTCTTCGACACACCGCCTTTGGCCAACGGATGGCGATCCTGACGCTCTACAGCAGTCGGTACACCCGCACGGTCACCGGCGGGTGCTCATAGGACTCCGGGCAGTAGTAGATCTGCAGTTCCTCGTCCCCCAGCTCGATCCCGGTCGGGTCGCCCACCGGTGGGTAGCAACGCCGGTCATCGGCATCGGCATCCTCCAGCGGGCGCCAACCCCCCTCGTCGTCCTCGTTCCATTCGCTGAGGCCAACGGTGAACAGGGGCGCGGTCACCGCGCCGCATCCGCATCGTGGCGGGTCGGCGGCATCGTCCTCATCCGACGAGACGACACCCCAGCCGCCTGCCTTCCAGCCCGGAGCCACCGCGAACTCGGTGTAGTGATGGCCCGTGTCCTCCTGCCACGCGTCCACGCGTGCGCTCACCGCGGCGGGCAGTTGCTCGGGCGCCGGATACTCGGTCACCTGTTCCGGATGCAGGACACAGGGGGCGGGCCAATAGTCCTCCCGTTCGATGACAGGCGGCTCCGGCGGCGGCGAAAGGAATGCGGTGACCTGGTCGGCACTGCGCCAGCGCACGTGGACGGCCGGAACGTCGTCGTCGTGGTCCATGAACGGGCACCACAAGATCTGCAGCAGGTTCGCGCCGTCGGGGCAGGGCAGGCCGGGAACGTCCCGGGCATAGAGCTGAGCCACAGGCAGCAGCGGCACCGGATCCGTATGTGGACTGTCGGTCTTCTTCGGCTTGTTCCGGCTGAGGAGCGACTGTTCCTCGGGCGTGGGCGGTTCATCCTCCGGCCGTGACCACCGGGCGACCGTGAGGTGATGCGCGGCGCGCACCGCCTCCAGCTCCACCACCTCGTACACCTCGTGCGACCGTGTGCACATCGGCCACGGCTCGTCCTGCGGCCACAGCAGTGGGCCACCCACCGAACTGTCCTCAACCGTGGGCAAGCCCGCCCGCGGATGCAGCCGGGTGACGTTCCTGGACATCCTGGCCAACTCCGGGAACACCTCGGCCAGTTCCAGAGGCCTCGGCGGCGTCGTACGCGTCATGGGATCTCCGCACCTCTCGCATGCACTGGGCAGGCCATCGAAGCACGCGGCACTGACAGACCCTCTGGCCGCCGAGGGCAGCCCTCCTTTCGAAGTGCCGCCCGAGCCGTCGTCCTGTGTCGTGTGGGATGATCGGCCATGATCAAAGCTCCAGCACGGAAGGGCGGCCTCCGCCCCGCCCGATGACGTGGCCGGACGAGGCCGTGGCCGACAGCACCGCCACGACACCCGCCCACCCTTCCCGTGTCGCGCTCTTCGAGGCGATACGAGCGGACCGCACCGGCCCCGTCGCCGCCCGGCTGCTCCGGCTCGCCCGCGCGGACACTCCCTCCGTACGCCGGGAGGCCTTGGACCTCCTCCACAGCATGGCGCACGAACAGCCCTGGCCAGAGGCGGTCAACGCCGCAGTGGCCCGGCTCAGTGACCCCGACGAGGAGGTACGGCGCCGAGCCGCGTGCCTCTTCGGCTACCGCGGGCAGTCCGGCTCGGTCCTCGCGGCCCTCGGCGAACTCGCCGATCCACTCGTGCGCACCATCCTGGCCAGGGCGCTTGGCCCGACCGCCGCCCACCTGACGGACGATGGCCTCGCGTCAGTCCGCTTCCTCGCCCACCTGGAGACGCTACGGGCAGCGCCACCCGTGCGATGGCGCTCCCTGGACGCCGCACTCCTCGACGACGTCCGGGAGGCCGCGCGCCATCTGGAGGACCTCGGGCTCATCTGGGGCCAGACCCTGTACCGACTGGGGCGCGAGCACGACACATACACTCTCGTGGCCCACCTCCTCGCCGACCCCGCCACCCGGGACATCGGCGCCGACCTGGCCCGCGCGGCGTGCCACGACTGGCGGGCGGCCCCGACAATGCTGCTGCCGCTGCTCGTCCAGCACCGCGGCCGGACAGTCACCCCGGCTCTTGGTGCGGCCCTCACGACAGCCTCGATCTCCGAAGCGGCGATGCGGGCGCACGGAGCTCTCCTCGCCGAAGTCCCCTCCACGCCGTCTCCGAGGGCCCGCCGGATCCCGTCCACCGTGACGGCGTACGACAGCGCATCCGCCGACGCGCTCCTCGCCGCCAAGCCCGTGGGCATCACCCGCCTCGCCCACGCCTCCGAGATCTTCGAGGCCCTGCTGGACGCCGGCCCGCTGACCTTCCGGCAGGCGGCCCAGCTGTACAACCTGGCCTTCCGCCGCCCGGGCCGCTCACAGGCCGAATGCGCCCCGCTGTGGCTACGGCACGCCGGGCCTTCCGCACTGTCCCGGCTGCTCGCCCTCATGACACCGCACCTCGGCGACTACGCGATCGGCGAGTACTACCTGGCGGGTCTCGCCCGGATGGGCAGCCACGCGCGCCCCGCGCTACCGGCCGTGACCGCGCCGATCGACAGACGTACCCGCATCCCCGTCAACGACTCCACCCGCGACGCCGAGATGAGACTGGACGAAAACCTTCTGGCCGGCGCTCTCAACACCCGACGCGCGATCCACGCGGACACCGTTCCGCCGGCTGCCCCACCGCCTCCCCGACAGCAGCCCGCTCAACTCCTTTGCCCGCCAAGCGAAACGCACCGTCACACCTGAGTCAAAGCGGGCTGGTTGTCACCAACGGCCGTCACCGACCTGCGCCTTCGGCGCCGCGAGGCAGGGCACGGCAGTTGCCACGAGGTCGGCGTGCTACGTGTGACCAGTTGCAAGGCATGCACCGCTGTGGTCACCGGCTTCGGCACTCCGTCGGCAACATGAGCCGAGCCGCGCGGAGTCACGGTCCGGCAGCGCTGCGCGACCTGTTCGGCAGACCGCCGTCCTGGATCGCCGCCGACGCGGGCATCGTCACGCGCGTCCGTCGCACGCGGCGCCGGGCTCCCGGAGACCGGGCCGTCAGGCCCCTGACCGCCCGTCACAACCGCTCTCTTGACCTGGAGCGCGCTCCAGATACGAGCATGGGCGGCATGAACATCACCGACCCGCAGATCGTCCTCGGAACAATGGACTTCGGCACCCGCGTCGATCCCGACCAGGCCTTCGCGATCCTCGACTCCTTCGTCACCGGCGGCGGTGTCTGGCTCGACACCGCGAACTGCTACTCCTTCTGGACCGACCCCAGTGGCGTCGGCGGCGCCAGCGAGCGCCTGATCGGCGCATGGCTTCGGGCCCGCCCGGGCGTGCGCGACGCGGTACGGATCGCGACGAAGGTCCGGCACAACCCCCTCGTCCCGCACTCCTGGCCCCAGAGCGCCGAAGGGCTCTCCGCCCGCGCAGTCCACGCCGGTGCGGAAGAAAGCCTGGGACGTCTGGGAGTCGATCACATCGATCTGCTGTGGGCCCACGCCGAGGACCGCACCGTGCCGCTGGAGGAGACGGTCGGCGCCTTCGGTGAACTCATCACAAAGGGTGTGGCGCTGCGGATCGGCGCGGCGAACCACGCCGCCTGGCGCGTCGAGCGCGCCCGGTCACTCGCGCGGGAGCAGCGCGTGGAGCCGTGGACGGCCCTGCAACTGCGCCACTCACTCGTCCAGCCTCGCCCGCTCACCCCCCTCGCGGAGGCCGGCCATCGCATGCTCGCCGCCGAGGACCTGGACCTCGCACGGTCGGAGGGACTCGCCGTGTGGTCGTACAGCTCGCTGATGTGGGGTTCCTACGTGCGCGCGGACAAGCCGCTTCCGCAAACATATGATCACCCCGGGACCGCCCAGGTGCTCGCGGTCCTGGACGACGTCGCCGGCGAGCTCTCGGCCACGAGGAACCAGGTCGTCCTGGCATGGCTGATGCGGCAGGGGATCGATCCCATCGTCGGCGCGAGCCGGGTGGAGCAGATCGAGGAGGCACTCGCCGCACGCCGCGTGCGGCTCAGCGACGAGCACTTGGCGCGCTTCGACGAAGCGCGGTAGCAGCTGCCGAAGGAGCCCCATGACCACCGTCACCCCGGCAACAGCCGCCGACCGTACCGGTGTCTCCATCGACACGCTGCGCTACTACGAGCGCGAAGGGCTCATCGGTCCGATCCGGCGCTCCGTCGGCGGGCGCAGACAGTACACCGAGGACGACCTCTTCTGGATCGGCCTGGTCACGTGCTTCCGTGAGGCCGGCCTCGGCATCGCGGACCTGCGGGAGTTCGTCGCCATTCTGCGTGCCGAGCACTCTCCGCAGGACCGGGTCGCCTTCCTGCGCGAGCGCCGTGCCTCCCTGGAGCAGCGGGTGGCGGCTCTGTGCCGGGCCATGGAAGTTCTCGACGAGAAGATCGCCTACTACAGCTGAACGCCGGGAGCCCCGCACCCCGTTGCTCGGCGAGCGCCGAACCTGGTGTCCTCGCGGGAACCCTGCGGATGACAGGATTCCCCATTTGCCCCGTCTGGCGTACAACCTTCCGGTACCGCGGGCCGTCTACCCGGTGTCAGAGTTACGCGACCAAGCGCAACCAAGGGGGACATGATGCGAGGTATCAGAGCGGCAATGGCGGCGCTCATACTCACGGGCGCCATGCTGGGGACGGCGGCGAGCACCGCGGGCGCGGCCCCGGCGGAGGGCTCGCGCGCGGCGGCGGCCTGCCCGACGGGCTGGGGCAGCGGCGCCAAGGGTGGTGGCGCCACGGGGGCCGATCACCTGACGGACATCAGGACCGGACGGCATGAGTGCTACGACCGCATCGTGTTCGACGTGCCCGGCGGCGACCAGATCGACTTCCATGTCCAGTACGTGGACCGGTTCTACGCTGACCCCTCGGACCAGTACATACCGGTGGCTGGCGGGGCGATTCTCGACATCCGCATCGGCGCGTGGAGCTACGACCTGGATGCCGGCGTGCCGACCTACCCGGGCAAGGTGGGCAAACCCCTGCCCGGCGTGAACATCAGCGGGTACAGCACCTTCCGCGACACCCGGTTCGGCGGCACCTTCGAGGGCCAGACGCAGGTCGGTCTCGGTGTGCGCGCCCGACTGCCGTTCCGCGTTATCCAGTTGGACGACCGAGTCGTGGTCGACGTGGCCCACAGCTGGACGAGCTAAACCCTCGCCCAACCCGGCAGGGACGCCACAGTCCTTGTGTCTCTCGTGGCCCAGCTCGTCGGGGCCACCATCGCCTGGGCGCACTGTCTCACCGAACGGGGGCTCGGCCCAGGCGAAAGCCCTCCCGTCGGCGAGCGGCTCTTCAGAAGCGCCCAGTTGAGCCAGTCAAGAGAGTGGCTCCGTGGCATCCGGCCACGGAGCTGCCGCGAAAACCTGCTGGCGGACCGCATGCGACCGCTGCTACTTTCCTGGAGGCCGTGCGAGAGAAAGAGGAGGTGGTACCCGTGAACGCAGTATCGACACGGGTGCTCCTCTCCGGGGTCACGGTCGGGCGATAGGTCGTCCGGGAGCGCCGTCTCTGTGCACTCCCGAAAGGCACGACCATGCAATTCACTTCCGAACAGCGCCTCGACGACGGCATCCTCGAACGCGAATTCGCCCTCGGCGAGATCCCCGGCACTCTGTGGACGCCCAAATCCCCCACACCGGCCCCACTGATCCTGATGGCCCACAACAACGGCCTGCCCAAAGGGGACTCCCGGCTGGTGGCCCGGGCCCGGCAAACCGCAGCGTACGGCTACGCCGTGGCCTCCATCGACGCCCCCGGATGCGGTGACCGGCCCCGTTCCACCGGCGACGAGCAGGCCCGCGCCGACCTCCGCCGGGCGATGCAGGCCGGTGAGCCGGTCGACGAGATCTTCGAGTCCCTCGTGGGCCCGCTGGTCGAGAACGCGGTCCCGGACTGGCGGAACACCCTGGACGCCCTCCTTTCGCTGCCCGAGATCGGCGGCCCGGTCGGGTACTCGGGGTGGACCGCCGTCGGCATTCGGCTGGCGGTTGTCGAGCCGCGCATCGAGGCCGCCGGCTTCTTCGCCGGGGGTTACGTGCCCCGCGCGCAGCGCGAGGAAGCCCGGCAGATCACCATTCCGCTGCTGCTCCTGCTGCAGTGGGACGACGAAGGAAACCCCCGGCAGCGGGCTCTGGACCTGTTCGACACCTTCGCCAGCAAGGAGAAGACTCTGCACGCCAATGTGGGCGGACACCTCGGCACCCCGTGGTTCGAGCTGGAGGACGGGGGCCGGTTCTTCGGACGGCACCTGAAGTGAGGCCGAACCGTCAGGCCGTCAGCAGACGGTAGGCAGTGGGCAGCGGGTGGTGGGCGTAGGCGATGTGGGCCAGCAGATGTACCGCCCCGATCGCAGCGGTACCGGCCACCAGCGGTACCCACCGGTCGGGGCGGCGCTCAGCCACCAGCGACTCCGTCAACTGGGCCCATGCCGTGAGGCACTCTTCCCTCTCAGGTCCCTGGAAAGGGGAGCCAGACGGGCCCGTCGACGGTCTGCCGGGGCCTTCCCGGGCCCTGCCGGCTCGACATCTTCTCCCTCGCGTTCACCGAGGGCGATCCAACGCCGACAGCGGCTTGGCGATGTCCTCAAGAGAGCGGCGTTCGGCGTTCACCGCGAGGAACGCGGCGACGATCCCGGCCGCGCACATCAGGCCGGCGCCGATCTGGAAGGCGAGCACGGTGTCCCCGACCACGCCGGACGCCGTGAGGTCGGCGAAGACCAGCGGGCCGGTGATGCCACCGGCGGCGGTGCCGATGGCGTAGAAGAAGGCGATGCACATGGCCCGCGTCTCCATCGGGAAGATCTCGGAGACCGTCAGGTAGGCGCTGGAGGCGCCCGCCGAGGCGAAGAACAGCACCGCGCACCAGCAGGCCGTGAGCGTGGTCGCGGTCAGCGAGCCACGGTCGAACAGCCATGCCGTCCCGAACAGCAGCGCGCCGGAGAGCAGGTACGTCGAGGAGATCATCACCCGGCGGCCGACCGTGTCGAACAGCTTGCCGAGCAGCAGCGGGCCGAAGAAGTTGCCGATCGCGATCACGGCGAAGTAGTAGCCGGTGTTGCCGCTCGGGATGTCGAAGAACTTCGTCAGGATCGCACCGAAGCCGAAGGTGATCGCGTTGTAGAGGAACGCCTGGCCGATGAAGAGCGAGAAGCCGAGCACACTGCGCTTGCGGTAGGTCGCGAAGACCGTGCGGGCGATCTCGCCGAAGCCGATCGACTTGCGCTGCTGGATGGTGATCTCGTTCTCGGGCTCCGGAAGCGGTTCGCCCTTCTCGGCCTCGATCTTCCGTTCGATGGCGGAGACGATCTCCTCCGCCTCCCGTTCCCTGCCGTGGATCAGCAGCCAGCGTGGACTCTCGGGGACGTGTCGTCGTACGACGAGGATGACCAGGCCGAGGACCACCCCCAGCGCGAAGGTCAGCCGCCAGCCCACGTCCTTCGCGAAGAGGTCGGTGTTCAGCGCGACGATCGACAGCAGCGAACCACCGACCGCGCCGATCCAGAAGCTGCCGTTGATGATGAGGTCGACGCGGCCTCGGTAGAACGACGGGATGAGCTCGTCGATCGCGGAGTTGATGGCCGCGTACTCGCCGCCGATGCCGAAGCCGGTGAGGAAGCGCAGCGCGAAGAACCACCAGGTCGAGAAGGACACCGCGGTCAGCGCGGTGGCGGCCAGATAGACCGCCAGGGTGATCATGAACAGCTTCTTGCGGCCGAAGCGGTCGGTCATGCGCCCCCAGAAGAGGGCTCCTACGCAGGCACCGGCCACGTACAGGGCTGCCGCGATACCGGTGACCTGGCCCGAGGTGATCGGCAGGCCGCTGCCGGGCTCCGAGAGCCGGGCGGAGATGTTGCCGACGACCGTGACCTCTAGGCCGTCGAGGATCCAGACGGTGCCGAGACCGATGACAATCGTCCAGTGCCAGCGTGACCACGGGAGGCGGTCGAGTCGGGCAGGGATCGAGCTGGTGATGGTGCGGCCGGTTCCGGCCGGAGCGGTGGCACTGGACATGGGCTCCCTACTCGTCGAGCGAATCACCTCCATGTGCCCGTAGCCTGTCGCCTTACGCTCCGGCCGGATGGGGACGACCTCCTCACGGCTGCCTACGGGGGCGCGGTTGGCCGCCGGTCCGGAAAGCGACGTCGGCTGCGAGACGTGGGGAGGCGATGCCGTCCGGCCCCGCGCACGAGGGTCCGGACGGCCTCCCGCTATCGCGGTGCGATGGCTTTGAGCCAGTCCTCGACGTCGACGACATCTGCCCACTGGGGAAACAGCTTCTCGGTGAGGATCCGGTGCACCTCGGGGTCGGTGTCGAGGCAGGCGTCCGCCAGGACGGTGAGGCCGAAGTCCAGGTCGATGGCGTGCCACAGGGTGGACAGCACTACGGCGCTGGTGGCGATGCCGGTGAGAACCAGGCTGTCGACATCGCGAGCCCTGAGTACCAGGTCGAGGTCACTGCCCGAGAACGCGCTCCCCCGCCTCTTGGTGACCACGACGTCGCCCTTGCGGGGCGCGACGTCGTCATGGACGGAGACGAACCGACCGCCGCCTATGTGCGCTGCTTGTCCAGTTCGATGGCCAGGGGCGTGGCTGTGAACATCGAGGAGTACGTACCCACCACGAGGCCGATGAGAAGGGCGAGGGCGAAGTCGGTCAGAGTTTCGCCGCCGAGGACGGCCAATGCGGTGAGGATGAAGGCGGCTCCCATGCCGGTGTTGACGGTGCGGGGCAGGGTCTGCAGGAGGGCCTGGTTGGCGATCCGGGCGAAGGGCTCCTTGTGGTCGCCTCGGCCCAGTTCCCTGATCCGGTCGAAGACGACGACGGAGTCGTTGACGGAATAGCCGATGACGGTCAGCAGGGCGGCCAGGAAGACACCGTCGACGGGCTTGCCGAGCCAGGCGAAGACGCCGATGAGGATCACGACGTCGTGGGAGAGGGCGGCGACCGCGGAGGTTCCCAGAAGCCAGCGGAAGCGTGCCGCGAGGTAGATGAGCTGGGCGCCGAGAGCGATGAGAAGAGCGATGAGGGCGCCTTGGCGCAGTTCCTTGCCAAGGCTGGGCCCGATGGCTTCGTCGCGGACCTTGTCGCCTTGACGTGTCAGGCCGGTGATGGTGTCGGTGACGGTCGCCGCCTGGGTGTTGCTCAGGTGATGGGTGCGGACGGTGAGCCGGTTCTCGCCGGAGGTCTGGACGACGGCTCGGGGGAATCCCGCGTCGGCGAGTGCGCCTCGGGCCCGGTCGGGATCGACGGGGGTGGCCGTGGCGTATTCGATGAGACGGCCACCGGTGAACTCGACGCCGAAGTCGAGGCCGCGTACGGCGATCCCGGAGGCGGCCAGGACGAGCACGGCGGCGGAGGCGGCCAGCCACCGGCGCGGGTGGCGCATCAGGTTCGGATTCGTGCGGGTGAGGCGGTCGCGGACGGTGCCGGTGTGGGCGATGCCGGTGAGGTGGGGGCGGCGGCGCAGACAGGGGCGGGCGACGGCGTAGTCGGCGAGGGCACGGGTGATGACCAGGGCGCTGACCATGGAGGCGAGGACGCCGATGCCCAGCGTGACACCGAACCCGCGCACGGGCCCGGAGGCGAGGAAGAACAGCAGGCCGGCCGCTATCAGCGTGGTGATGTTGGAGTCGGCGATCGCGCTGAAGGCCCTGCGGAATCCGGCGGCCAGGGACGAGCGCGGGGTGGGCCGGTGACGGGAGGCGTACTCCTCGCGAGCGCGTTCGAAGACGAGCACGTTGGCGTCGACCGCCATGCCGATGGCCAGCACGAAGCCGGCGAGGCCGGGCAGGGTGAGGGTGGCACCGAGGGCCGCGAGGGCAGCGTAGGAGAGGAGGCCGTAACAGGCCAGGGCGATGGCGGCCAGGACGCCCATGATCCGGTAGACGGCGATGATGAACAGCGAGGTCAAAGCGGTGCCGACGACAGCGGCCCAGGCGCTGGCCGTGATGGCTTCGGCGCCCAGCGTGGGTCCGACGGTGCGCTGCTCGATGGTCTCGACCGGCACCGGCAGCGCGCCACCTTTGATGAGCAGCGCCAGTTCCTTCGCCTCGCTGCCGCCGAAGGATCCGGTGATCTGGGTGGAGCCGCCGCCGATGCCTGACCGGCAGGCGACGGACGGGTCGACCTGCGGCGAAGAGATGATCTTGTCGTCCAGGACGATGGCGACCCGGCGGGCCGGATCCCCTGCCGCATGGCAGGCGGCCTCGCCGGTCAGGCGGGCCCACCCCCTCTCACCCGATCCCCTGAAGTCGACGGTCACGTGCCACCCGGCGCCGCCCTGCTGGTCGAAGCGGGCGGCTGCCTTCTCGACGTCCTTGCCGGTCAGTGAAGCCGCCTGAAGTCGCAGAAGTTGGCCGGTCTCATCGGCCAGCACCTGCTCCCGGGGCCGTTTGGGCAGTGGTTCGCGCATGTCGTCGGCTCCGGCCGCCACTCCGACCACCTGGTGGAAGGTGAGCTGGGCGGTGCGGCCCAGTACGTCGGCCGCCTTCCGGGGATCCTGCAGGCCGGGCAGCTCGACGACGATCCGGTCGCTGCCGGAGCGGGCGATGGTGGGTTCGGCGACACCGAGCGCGTCGATACGGCCGCGCAGCACCTCCACGGTGCGGTCCGTGGCCTCGCCGTCGGCGTCGGCAGCGCTGGTGGGGCGGGTTTCGAGCACGATCTGGGTGCCGCCCCGCAGATCGAGTCCGAGGTGGACGGGCACGGTGAGGGCAACGTACAGGGACAGGGCAACGGCAGCGAGGGCGATCAGCGCTCTGATGTTCGGGAATCGGTTCACAGCGGGCCTCCGGCAGGCACACCGCGGCCAGGACAGTGGCAGCGGTCAAGAAGGGAGAGGAAGAGATTCAGAAGCCGGAGAGCGACGGGGGTGCCCGAACCCCGTGACGGTGGGCCGGTTGCGCCGATGCGGGTGCGCCCACCGTCGAGAACGGAGGCTGCGCGGGCCGGAGCGGACCGGCCGCTGTGCCACGTGACGCACCCGGGTCGAGGACCGGCGGAGCAGGATGATCGCCCGTGACATCCCGATGAGGCCGCACGGCAGCGGTGGTGACGGCCGCGTCCGCGTTGTCCGCGTGAGGCTCGCTCTGTGCCGACACGGCCTCGGCGACGAACACCGCGCCGCTCTGTACACGGCGGTGCTCGCTGCCGAGGACAGACGAGCTGAGCAGGATGATGAGGACGGCGAGCAGGGCAGCCGACACTGCTGCCAGACCCTGGCCACGGGTGCGCGGAACGTCGTGCGCGAAGCGGGCCACCTCCCCCCGTTCCCCTTCCCTGTCGGTGGCGGTCTGCCCGGAGCGGTCCGGATGCCTCAAAGCCCCTGTCGGGGAGTGGGCAGCCGGAGTCCTCAGGCAGTCGGCCGGCTCATGCTTCGATGAGGCCGGCGCGGATCGCGTAGCGGGTGAGTTCCAGCCTGTCACGCATGCCGAGCTTGTGCAGAAGGTTCTCCCGATGCCGGTGGACGGTCTTGATGCTGATGAAGAGCATCTCGGCGATCTCCTTGGAGGAGTGGCCCTCCGCCACGAGTTTGAGGACCTCCTCCTCGCGCGCGGTCAGTACCTGCTCGGGCAACTCCTCGCCGTGGCGGAGCCGGTCGAGATAGTTGCGGATGAGCGCGGTGACCGCACCGGGATACAGGAAGGGCTCGTCTCGCATGGCCGCGCGGCATGCCGCCACCAGGTCCCGGTCCGCCACGGACTTCAGCACGTACCCACTGGCGCCGGCCTTCAGCGCCTGGAAGAAGTACTGCTCGTTGTCGTGCATCGTCAGCATCAGCACCCGCACTCCGGGCTTCAGCGCGAGGAGTTCCCTGGTGGCCTGCAGGCCGGTCATCCGGGGCATGGCGATGTCCATGACCACGAGGTCGACCTCATGGGCGCGGACCATCTCGATGGCCTCCGCGCCGTCCCCGGCCTCGGCGACGACTTCGAGGTCCGGCTCCCGGTCGAGGATCAGCCGCACCCCGCGACGTACCAGCGCGTGGTCGTCGGCGAGGAGGAGGCGGATCACTGCTGTGTGCGGCGTGGTCATGGCTGCTTCCTGAGGAGGGGCACGGTCAGCCGGACCGTCGTACCGGCCTGCGGCGGGGAGGTGACATCCAGCGTGGCGCCGATCAGCAGGGCCCGCTCGCGCATTCCGCGGATTCCCGCCCCCTCACGCGCGACGCCGGTGCCACGGCCGTCGTCGACGACGGCCAGCACCACCGCCTCGCCGGCGTGGTGCAGGCTCACCTCGACCTGGCCGGCCTCGGCATGACGCGCCGCGTTGGTCAGGGCTTCCTGGGCGACGCGGTACAGCACCAGTTCCGTCTGCTGGTCCAGCAGCGGCAGGCCGGTGTCGAAGCGGCGCACCACACGCAGTCCGACGTGAGTGGCGAACTCCGTGGTCAGCGAGGTCAGTGCGCTGACCAGACCGAGGTCCTCCAGCACGCCCGGCCGCAGTCGGCGCACCAGACGACGTACCTCGTCCAGGCTGCCCCGGGTGATCTCCTGCGCCTGCCGCAGTTCACCGCGCAGAGGCTCGTGTGCGTCGGCGGCGGCCCGCTCCAGCGCCAGCAGGATCGCGGTCATGCTCTGGCCCACCTCGTCGTGCAGTTCCTGGGCGATACGGCGCCGCTCCGCTTCCTGGGCGAGCAGGACACGGGCACTGCTGGACGCCCGTTCGTGTTCGAGGCGTTCGAGCATGGCGTTGAACGTGCGGATCAGTTCGGCGGTCTCGCCGCGACCCCCTTCAGGCAGCCGTTGTCCGGGACGCAGCAGATCGACGGTGGCCATCAGCCGGGTGAGCCGGTCGAGCGGGGCCAGACCGATCCGCAGCAGAGCCGCGTTGGCGACCAGCATGACGCCCAGGCCTGCCACGAGGATGACCGCCTCGGTCAGGAGCACCGGCACGGAGACGGTCACCGGAGCCCACAGCAGGAGCGCGGTGGCGCTTCCCAGCACTACCGCGTTGAGCGCGAAGATCCGCCAGAACAGTGACAACGGGATGACGCCTTTCTCCGTGTGACACGGCTGTGTCTCTACTGTCGGTCACCGCGCACGCCAAGCGTGAGCTGCGGCCACTGGTCTCGACCGGCCTGCTGTCCAGGCTGCCCGCTGCCGGTTCCCACGTCGATGGGCTCCAGTGCCCATTTCCCGGGCCCAGCCCGCCCCCTCGATGGGTAGGGGGCGCGCCGCGAATGGGTATCGCGCCCGATGGGTTTTACGGGGCGCTGCGGCAATGGTGGGAGGCATGAACCGCCGCCTGTGAATCCCCCGGCCCTCTCCCCCGCCGGCGTCCAGACCGCCGCGCCCCGCCTCGTCGTTGAAAGAAGGAACCGCCATGTCACTCGGTACGCCCCGGACAGAAACCCGTCGTGAGCGGCTGACAGCCCACGAGGCCCTCCGGCGCCTGGCACACGAACGCGCCTCCCGCCTCACCCAGCTCCGGGCTCTCGACGAGGCCGGGCCTGACGCGGAAAAACAGATGTTGTCCACGCAGAAAGACACCGTCCAGCGCGTTCTCGCCGAGGTGGAGGCGGCCATCACCCGAGTCCAGGACGGCAGCTACGGCGTCTGCCGCACCTGCGCGGGACCGATCCCCGTCGAGCGCCTGGAAATCCTGCCGTACACGCCGTTCTGCGTCCCCTGCCAGCGCAGCGGCGCCTGACGACCGCCCGTCCGCCTTCCCGCTTCCGCCCTGCCCAGGGGGTGACTTGGTGAACCACCAGACCGTCGACGACCGCACCGCCGCCCTGTCGATCGAGGACTTCGCCGCACTGCGCGACGACCTGCACGAACAACGTCTGTTCCGCCAGGAGCAGCTCCAGCAGCTCTCGGCCCCCGCCACAACCCGCGACGACGCGCTTCTCGACCGGCAGGCCACCTCCCAGATCGAGGTGCGCGTCAAGCTCGCCGCCTCCGCCCGCATGGTCCTCGCCGACGTCGAAGCCGCCCTCACCCGTATGAACGACGGCAGCTACGGCACCTGTCATCTGTGCCGCAGGCCCATCGACCGCGAACGGCTGGTCATCGTGCCGCAGGCCCGCTACTGCGCCCGCTGCCAGCAGGTCAGGGAGGCCGGCCGGTGACCACCGCACCCGGTTCTTCGCGCCCCGTGGCCGCCCGGCACCGCTCATGGCCCCGGTGCCGGCAGTGCACCGGCATCGCCCTGGATCTGGGCAGCGCCCGCACCCGCGCCTGGACTTCCGGGCAGCGAAGAATCCTCGACGTGCCCACGGTGGCCCTCCCGGGCGACGGCGCCACGCACCCCATCCAGCGCGGCACCATCGTCGACACCCCCGCGACCGCCCGGATGCTCGACCGGCTGATCGGCCACCGACTGCCCCGTTTCGGCCGCCCTCTGCTCATCCTGACCACGCCCGCGCTGGGCGGAGTCGCCTACCGGGCCGAAGCCCGCGCGGCAGTCGAGGTCCTGCGCCCGCACACGGTCCTGACCGTCCCCACCGCGCGCGCCGTTGCGATGGCCGCGGACGCCGACCTGAACCGCCCCCTGCTCGTCGTCGACCTCGGCGCCCATCTCACCGAGGTCACGCTCCTCACCGACGGCGCGGTGACCGACGCCCGCCACACCGCCCTGGGCACCAGCGACCTGGACAGCCGCACCCCGCCCGCGCGGATCACCGAAGCGGTCGTCGCCATGGTGACCGCCATGCTGGACCAGGACCACACGGCCCAGGCACTCGACGCCCTCCAGCGGGGCGCTCTCCTCGCCGGCGGGGGCGCGCTGCGACCCGACATCACCTACCGCCTCACCGGGCAACTGCACGCTCCCGTACGTCCTGTCCCCGCCCCGCACACCGCAGCGGTCCGCGGCGCCGCGAAACTTCTCCAGGCCGCCCACACCCACCCCTCCGCCACCGCGGTGACCGACGCCGCGCCCCCCTGCTGACGCACCCCGCTCCATCTCACCCCCAGCCCGGCAAACCCTCGGCGAAACTGCCACGCTCATACGGAAGGAGAGACACCGTGGACCGCGCGATACCCCCGGCGCACCCTCCCGAAGAACTCCCACGCGTCCTGCTGTGGCGATGGCGACGCAATCCCCTGCGCCGTCGCACCGATCTCGCACAGGCCTGGATCACTCTCGCCCTGTTCCTGACCGTGCCGGCCGCGACCCCCGCGGCAGTGATCCTGGTCGGCGATCCTCCGCAGCAGTCCCAGCAGCGCCTCTCGCTCCGTCTCCGCCAGACCATCGAAGCACTCCGCGAGCACCGGATTCGCCACCTCATGACCCGCCTTCGGCAGCCGCTCGCCAATTCTGAGTGAGGTGATGCTCGAACCGTCGGCCATGCCCGGGGCGGCGGTCCGTGTCCACCAGCCCCTGCGCCACCAGTCGTCCGGCGAGTGTGCCGAACGCCTGCTCGCTCCGGAATGCCGACGCCGCCAGCTCCCGCGCGCCGGCGCCGGGCCTGCGGCCGATCGCGCGCAGCGCGTCCCAAGAACTGACACTCACCGAATCCGGCCCCACCGCCGGCCGTCCCGTCCTCGTCCTGCACGGCGGCGTGGTCCCGTCACCATCACTCCGATCACCGATCACTCCGGTACGACGGCCCGGACCCTGCTGCCCAACCGCCCCGGGCCGGAACGGCACCCCCAGGCCCGACCACGTCACCAGCTGGCCATCGGCCCCTCGCTCGGCGGCTGGATCGCCGCCGAGACCCGGCACCGCCGAGATATGGCCGAACGGTCACGGGCGGGCCCGAGTGGAAGCACCCCCATCTCGGCGCCTCACAGCACACACAGAGATCGGCAAATAGTTCGAAACATTCGGGAAAATGGTCCTGAAGCATTTACTCCACACTTTGGGGACACATCAATATGAGCAACGACCACCTCTATCGATCTAGCACACGGTGCCACTGAACAGGAAATACAGTCCCCACAGACAATCATTGCCCATTTCGAATGTTTCGAAGTCAATACCGAAACTATTGACACCTGACGTGACCCGGCCAACACTGTCGCGTGTTCAGCAGCCCCCATCGATCCCATGAGGACGAGGAGGAAACACGCACATGAACAAAGCACCCGCATCCGTATCCCGGCTCAGGCTGCTCATCAGCGGCGTCTGCACCATGCTGCTGGTCGCCGTGGCCGCACTCACCCTGCCCGGCACCGCCCAGGCCGCCACGGTCATCACCACGAACCAGACCGGCACCAACAACGGCTACTACTACTCGTTCTGGACCGACGCACCGGGCAGCGTCTCCATGACCCTGAACTCCGGTGGCAACTACAGCACCTCGTGGAGCAACACCGGAAACTTCGTCGCCGGCAAGGGCTGGAGCAACGGCTCACGCAGGACCGTGCGCTACTCGGGCAGCTTCAACCCGTCCGGGAACGCCTACCTGACGCTGTACGGCTGGACGGCCAACCCGCTGGTCGAGTACTACGTCGTCGACAACTGGGGCACCTACCGGCCGACCGGGACGTACAAGGGCACCGTCACCAGCGACGGCGGTACGTACGACATCTACCAGACCACCCGCTACAACGCCCCGTCCGTGGAAGGCACCCGCACATTCAACCAGTACTGGAGCGTCCGGCAGTCGAAACGGACCGGCGGCACCATCACCACCGGCAACCACTTCGACGCCTGGGCCCGCGCCGGAATGCCCATGGGCAGCTTCAACTACTACATGATCCTCGCCACCGAGGGTTACCGGAGCAGCGGCAACTCCAACATCACGGTGGGCTAGCCATGACCCCCATGAAAGCAAGGCGCCTCCCGTTACTGGTGGCAGCCGCTCTGGCCGCCGCCACCGCCCTCACCGGCCACACCACCGCCCCGGCGCAGGCCGCCGCCTGCAACGGCTACGTCGGACTCACCTTCGACGACGGCCCGTCCTCCAACACGACGGCCCTCCTCAACGCCCTCACCCGGAACGGGTTGCGGGCCACGATGTTCAACCAGGGTCAGTACTCCGCCGCCAACCCGGGCCTGGTCCGCGCCCAGGTGAACGCCGGCATGTGGGTCGCCAACCACAGCTACACCCACCCGCATCTGACCCAGCTCGGCCCGTCACAGATCGACTCGGAGATCTCCCGGACCCAGCAGGCGATCGCCAACGCGGGCGGTGGCACTCCCGTGCTGTTCCGCCCGCCGTACGGCGAGACCAACGCGACGGTGAAGGCTGCCGCCGCCAAGTACGGTCTGACCCAGATCATCTGGGACGTCGACTCGCAGGACTGGAACGGCGCCAGTACCGACGCGATCGTGCAGGCCGCGGCCCGCCTCACCAACGGGCAGGTCATCCTCATGCACGACTGGTCCGCCAACTCACTCGCCGCGGTTCCACGCATCGCACAAGGCCTGACCGGCCGCGGCCTGTGTGCCGGGAAGATCTCCCCGGCGACCGGACGGGCCGTAGCCCCGTAGCCAGGACGCTCCGAGTACAGCGGTATCCCGCACTCGCTCTACCGCACAGATGGCGCGGCGGCCCCCAGCTGCCGCGCCACCACCTGTATCCCCGCCGACTCGACGACTGCGCTCCACATACGAACAGGACGTGACCGCGGGATCGCGGGGCGACCGGCGTTACCGACGACGACTCCTCGGCGACCAGCAACACCGCACCTACGGGTTCCTCGCCGGCCAGACCTTGAGCCGCCACCCCAGTCGGGCCGACCCTTGCCAACCCGGACGAACTCCCTCCGTCATCGCAGACAGCCTGTGACGGCGCGACGAGGAACACGCATTCCGGGGAGCCACGCCCCGCAGCTACAGTGTTCGGCATGTCAGGAACAGCGTCCCCCAACTACCGTGAGCGCAACTCCACCGCCGACCGGGCACTGGACA
Organism: Streptomyces lacrimifluminis; assembly: GCF_014646095.1. Classification (GTDB taxonomy): domain Bacteria; phylum Actinomycetota; class Actinomycetes; order Streptomycetales; family Streptomycetaceae; genus Streptomyces; species Streptomyces lacrimifluminis. The sequence continues at coordinate 37,745 of NZ_BMMU01000014.1, forward strand.
TCCTGACCATGTTCGACGACACGCATCTCGTCGTCACGGGCACGGCGGTGGCGGAGCGGCTCGGCGTCGCACGGTCCACCGCGTACCGCTACCTCCAGAGCCTGGTGGCCGGGCGCTTCCTCGAAGAAGCGCCCGGCGGCGGGTTCCGCCTCGGCCTGCGGGTTCTGGAGATCGCACGGCTGGCACGCCGCAGCTACGGACTGACCGAGATCGCCCTGCCGTCGATGCAGGAACTCGCGGAGGAGGTGGGCGAGACCGTCCTGCTCACCCGCCGGACCCAGGGCCTGGTGGTGTGCGTCGACCGCGCCGAAAGCGGAACCCGCGCCGTACGCATCTCCTACGAACGCGGCAGCACCCTTCCCCTCAACGCGGGCGCGTCCGCGTTGGTCCTGCTCGCCTGGAGCCCCGAGGCGGAAGTCCGACGGCTGTTGGAGACAGCGGAACTGCGCCGCTTCACCCCGGCCACCCTGACCGATGTCGACGCCCTCATGGAACGCCTCGCCCGGATCCGCCGCCTCGGCCACTCGGTGACCCGCGGTGAACTCGACCCCGATGTTGTCGGCATCTCCGCCCCCATCATGGCTCCGGACGGCCAGGTCACCGCAGCGGTGAGCGTGGCGGCCCTCGCTTCCCGCGTCTACCCGGAGGCAGAGGCGGAGTTCGCCCAGAAGGTCCGTGCCACAGCGAGTGAGATCAGCGACCGTCTGGCCCTCACGACAGACTGACACCCCTCCCCCACCGACACCGGCGTCGTCCGTTCCTTCGGTGTCCAGCTCTCGGCCGCTGCCGCGCACACGAGAAGCGCGGCGCACGGGTCCAAGTCGACGCGGTCGGCACAGTTGCGGGCGGGGCCGCACACCGCGCCGCGCACGGCCGTGGCATGGGTGGGCACTGTCGGCGCGGCTCAGCGGACCTGCGACAGCGCTGTGTCTGCGGGCCGGGGAAGCCCAACGCGTCGCCCGCGCCGACGGTGTCCACCCCTGTGCGACTACTCCGGCAAGCCGCCCGCCGCATCCGGGGACGGATCACGCCGCGGCTGCCGGTGCCCAGGCCGAGTTTCCCTGTCGACCTGTTCGGCCGGCACAGAGGTCAAGTCACCGCTGCGGGCGGTCACTCGGCGTTCCGGCAGGCCGCGACAGCCCTGTCCAGGGTCTGGTGGTCGGCCCAGCTGCCGTGGAAGCCGAAGGGCACCCGGCTGGGGAGCTTGACCCGGGCCAGCGGGGTGCGGCGCAGGTCGGCAGCGTCGTGGATCAGGAGTTCGCTGAGGCCGGTGGCCCGGTTCCACCAGAGCGAGAGCAGGTAGCCGTCGTCCTCGGAGCGGGCGCTCTCGCGTGCGACGAAGACCGGCTCGCCCGGGCTGGTCAGTCCGGGCGGCCCCTCGACGACGGTCGTGCTGTCGAGGAGGTAGTCGTGGCGAGCCAGACCGTCACTCATGGTGTCGTCGGCCAGACCGCGCGTGGTGACGAAGTAGCCGTAGCGGTGCGGCCGTCCCGTACAGGCATCGTTGATCTTGGGGAACTCGCCCGCGATCCCGCTGATCATCTCCTCCGTGGCGCGTCCGGTGGCGAGGTCGACGCGCCAGCGGTACGGCAGGGCCGGCGGGAACCACGTGTGGGAGTCCAGGGGCGTGCCCAGGCGTTCGACGGGGTTGCCCAGCCGGGTGATCCGGTGCCCGTCGACGATCAACTCGCCGTCCTGCTCATAGGCGTTGAAGAAGTGGGTGTTGGCGAACTGCCCTCCGACCTCGTGCCAGGTGACCTGATGGGTGCGGCGGTCCATGAGGACGATCTGCGTGCCGTGGTCGAGGCCGCTCTCGTCCCAGACCACTCCCGGCCGTCCCTGGGCGATGAGATCGAAGCGGAAGTGAGCGGGCGTGACGAAGAAGATGGCGTAGTTGTCGCTGACCGCGAAGTCGTGCATGAGGACGGGCACGCCGATGTCGAAGGAGTGCGAGTCGATGATCCCGGCCGTCTTCACGTCGGCGCGGTACCAGGTGATGGTGGGGCCGGTGGCGGCGAAGAACAGCATGTCGCCGCTGTCCGGGTCGATCTTGTAGTGGGCGGTGCACAGGACGTCGATGCCGCCGTGGAAGTCGTACGTGCCGATGGTCTTCAGGGTCTCCGGGTCCATCGCGTGCGGCAGTCCGCCCTCGTAGTAGACGAGAAGGCGGTCGTCGAAGACACCGACGTGGGTGTTGGCGACGTTCTTGGCGGGCGGGGCTCCGTCGGGCAGCCGTCCGGGGGTGCCACCGTTGACGAAGCCGCTGTAGACGGCTTCCCCGGCCTGTACCTCGATCTTCATCGAGTCGGTGTCGACCCAGCGGGTGCGGTAGGCGGCCCGGCCGTCGCGCAGGTAGATGCCGCAGACCATGCCGTCGCCCTCCCACCAGTGGTAGCGGTCGGTGTTGCGGGGCTGGAAGCGGGGGTTGGAGGTGACGCGGAACAGCGCGCCCGCGAGATCGGCCGGTATCTCCCCGTCCACCTCCAGGTCGTAGGCCTCGTTCTCCTGCGTCCACGGCGTGAAGGGGCCGCGCAGGAACTTGTTGTCGGTGGGCCAGTCGGTGCTCATGGGCGTTCTCCTGTGGGGTGTCTACGAAGCGGGCGGGGTCAGAACGGGTAGTTCGGAACCTCGCCTCGCACGGTGACCCACTGCTGTTCGGTAAAGGCTTCGAGGTTGGCGGCGCTGCCGCCGTGGCGGGAGCCGGTGCCGGAGGCGCCCACCCCACCGAAGGGGATGAGCGGCTCGTCGTTGACGGTCTGGTCGTTGATGTGGACTAGGCCGCTGGGTACGCGCTCCGCCAGGGCGAGGCCCTTCATGACGTCCCGGGTCAGGACGCCCAGGGACAGTCCGTACTCGGTGCCCGCGGCGAGCTCGGCCGCCTCGTCCAGGTCCTGGAAGGGTACGACGGGCGCGACCGGCCCGAAGATCTCGTCGGCGTAGGCGGGCGCGTTGAGCGGTACGTCGGCGAGGACGGTGGGCCGGTAGAACAGGCCCTCGAATTCACCGCCGGCGGCCAGCCGGGCGCCGGCCGCGAGCGTCTCCTGGACGATGCGGTGGACCTGGTCGCGCTGTCCGCCGTCGATGAGCGGTCCGACGGCGACGTGTTCGGTGGCCGGGTCGCCGACCTGGAGAGCGTCGGCGTGCTGGGCGAGCAGTGCCGTGTACTCGTCGACGACCGAGGCGTGGACGAGGTGGCGGCTGCTGGCCATGCAGATCTGGCCGGCGTGGACGAAGGATCCCCAGGCGCCCACCGATGCGGCCTTCTCCAGGTCGACGTCATCCATGATCACGAGCGCCGAGTTCCCGCCCAGCTCCAGGTGGACCCGCTTGAGGTGCCGGGCCGCGGCCACACCGATGGCGCGACCGGCCCGGGTGGAGCCGGTGAACGCGATGACGGGGACCTGCGGATGGTCGACCACGGCGGCTCCGACGTCCGCGCCGCCGGGCAGGACGTGCAGCAGGCCGGGAGGCAGGCCAGCCTCCTCGAACACGCGGGCGAAGACCACACCGCCACTGACCGCGGTACGGGGGTCCGGCTTGAGGACGACCGCGTTGCCGAGCGCGAGCGCCGGGGCGACCGCCCGCATGGCCAGGGTGACCGGCACATTGAACGGGGCGATGACGCCGACCACTCCGACGGGCCTGCGCCGGGCGAACGACAGGCGCTCCTGCCCGGAACGCAGCAGCTCGCCGTAGGGCGCTCCGGCGAGGGCGGCGGCCTCATGGCATTCCTCCGCGCCACCGCTGCTGACCTGCAGGGCGGCGAACGGCCGGATCGCGCCGGACTCCCGTACCAGCCAGGTCTCGATCTCCTGCTGATGTTCCTCGAACAGGCGCGCGGCACGGCGCAGAACCGCGGCACGGTCGGAGTACGGCCGGGCGGCCCACTCCCGCTGGGCCTGTACCGCCCGCTTCACCGCCTTGTCCACGTCGGCCGGTGTGGCCGTGCCGACGCGGCCCAGCGTCTTGCCGGTGGCGGGCTCGATGGCGTCGAACCCCTCACCGGAGCCGCTGATCCACTCGCCGGAGAAGATCCGGCCTTCCCAGGTGCTGCTGTCCAGAAGAGTCATGGTGTCCCGTTCCATGTCAGGGGGTGTTACGGCGATGTCCTCAGAGCTGGCGGTCAGGTGCTGGGGAGCTCCTTGACGGCGACCGAGGTGCTGGTCTGCGTGGCCGGCGCGGTGACCGCCTCCTCGACGGACGCGCCGACGGCCATGGCGGCACCGGCTCCGCTGTGCCGCAGGGCGAGTGCGGCGATCACCGCACCGACCAGGGCAGCACCGGCACAGATGTACATGCCGAGGTCGAGGCCCGATTCGATGGCCTCGCGGGCGAGCGGGGCCACGGTGCGCGACAGGCTGCCGAGGTCGGCGTTGGCGACCGCGAGTGCGCCTCCTTCGGCATTGACCGCGTCGGCAACGCCCAGGGCCTGCGGCGGAAGGCCGGAAGAGGCGAGCTTGTCGGCCAGCGCGCTGCCCGCCGTGCCGAGGGCGACGGCGCCGACGACCGCGGGACCGAGGGCCTGACCGGTCTCGCGGACGAGGCTGGTGACCGCGCTGGCCATGCCCGCGTACGTGATGTCGACCGTGCCGACCGCGACGGCCGTCAGCGACGAGAACATCGTGATGAAGCCGACTCCCATCAGCAGGATGGGTCCGGTCATCGACGAGAGGCTCGTCGCGTCGCCCGGCAGCAGTGCCATCCAGGACTCTCCGGCTGCGAGCGACAGCAGTCCGCCGACCAGCAGGGTACGGGGGTGCACGCCCTGCAGCAGTTTCGGCAGGAACGGGGTGAGCAGCAACGGGACCGCCTGGATGAGCGAGAGCGGCAGGGCGGCCTGCAACGGGGAGACGTGGTTGACGGACTCCAGTTTGATGCTGAGCGCATAGGCCGTGCCGATGAAGCCGAACAGGGCGAGCAGCCCGATGGCGGCGGCTGCGGCGAAGGCGGGCGTCCGGAACAGGTCCAGGCGCAGCATCGGCTTCCGCGATCTGCGCTCCACGACGATGAACGCCACGAAGGAGGCGGCGGCGAGGACGAAGGCGAGCACGATGTGGGGCTCGGAGTAGCCGTCGCCCGCGCCCTCGATGACGGCGTAGAGCAGGGCCAGCAGGGACACGGCGATGGTGAGCTGGCCGGGCCGGTCGAGGCCTCGGTCGGCGGTGACCTGGCGCGAGTCGACGATCCAGCGACCGCTGACGGCCGAGGTGACCAGGCCGAGCACCGCGAGCGGCACGAAGGCCCAGCCCCAGTGGGCGTGTTCGGCGATGAAGCCACTGATCAGCGGGGCGATCATGGCGCCGAAGGCGAGGCTGAGTGCCCAGTACGACAGCGCCCTGGCACGGGCGGTGGGCTCCCGCGTACCGGCGACGATCACCGCCAGCGACGAGGGGAAGATCGCCGCGGCGCCCAGGCCGGCCACCGCCTGGCCGGCGATCAGCTGGGTCATGGAGGCCGCGGTGGCGACGATCAGGCAGCCGACCGTGATCAGCAGTCCGCCGAGGACGAGCAGGCGCTTGCGTCCGAACAGATCGCCGAGGACGCCGAAGTTCAGCTCCAGGATGGCCGTCGGGAGGATGAACGCGGCCGGGATCCAGGCCAGGGCGGCGGCCGACGCCCCGAGGTCCTTCTGGATCTCCCCGATGAGCGGGGAGGCCAGCGGAATGCCGATCTGAGCCACGCAGATGGCGAAACAGGCCGCCACGAGCGTGGCGCGGCTCAGCAGAGCGGGTGTGTTCGGAGAGGGCGTGGGGCTCTCGACATCGGGATCGGTCATGAGGGATGCCTCCGGTGGTGCTCGGTGGACGCCGCTGACTGGGCGACGCCCCCAACATTCTGTCTCGCATACTCGGACAGCGAGTTCATTCAGCAGGACCGTGCACTGCCGACATCGACTCAGTCAAGAGGCTTGACGGCAGAAAATGGACGATTGACGAGCGAACGGCAGCTGACTACTGTCCTGACTACTGGAAATCAGATCCTGAATATGGAGACGACATGGGCATCACTGGGCTCGGACACACCGGCTTCTGGGTCGACGACCTTGAGAAGATGCGCGACTTCTACAGCCGGGTCATGGGGTTGACCGTGACCGACGAGGACGAGGAGCGACGCATCGTGTTCTTCTCGTCCCGCCCGGACGAGGAGCACCACGAGTTCGTGCTCCAGGAGGGCCGGACCGCACCCGCCGGGAGCAAGCTCACGCACCAGGTGTCGTGGCGGGTGGACTCGCTGGAGACGATCGTCGACTTCCACCACCGTTTCCGCGCCGAGGGCATCGAGGTCCAGCAGGAGGTCACCCACGGCAACGCGATCGGGATCTACTTCTTCGACCCCGAGGGCAACCGCAACGAGGTCTACCTGCGCATCGCGCGCGACGTGCGCCAGCCGTTCCGCAAGACGCTGAACCTCGACCAGTCCCCGGAGGAGATCTTCGCCGAGGCCGAGCGGCTGCTGACCGAAGGCGGCCCCGCCTACCAGCCCGTCCAGTAATCCACGTTCCGCGACGGAGCACCCTCATGACTGAACCACCATCGGCGCCCCAGCCGAGATCCCCGTCCCACCCCCAGCCCGCCGTACTGGTCGTCGGCGCCGGCCCGACCGGTCTGACGGCCGCCCACCTTCTCGGCTCCCGGGGGGTACGGGTGCTGCTGGTCGAACGCAACACCACCACCAGCGACGCGGCCAAGGCGATCAGCCTCGACGACGAGTCCCTTCGCACCCTCCAGTCAGCCGGTCTCGACGAGGCGGTGTACCCGATCATCGTGCCGGGCACCGGGACCAGGTATTTCGGCGCTGACGGACGCCCCCTCGTGCACGCCCGGGGCGCCGGCGACCAGCGGTACGGCCACCCCTTCAAGAATCCCTTCGCCCAGCCCGACCTCGAACGGGTGCTGTGCGAGCAGCTGCGCCGCCTCCCGGACGTCGACGTCCGTTTCGACACCCGGCTGACGAACCTCAGCCACCACTCCGACCGGGTGCGTGTCACCCTCCGGACCGGCGGCGAGGACGGCATCGTCGAGGAGGTGGACGTCTCCTACGTCCTCGGCTGCGACGGCGGCCGGAGCACCGTACGCGACCTGTTGTCCATCCCCATGCGGGGGCGCAGCTTCCCCGAGGTGTGGCTGGTGGCCGACACGCTGGAGGACGGCCACGACCAGCGTTACGGCATGCACCACGGCGACCCCGAGCGGCCCGTCGTCATCGTGCCGGGCCGGGCCGGCCGCTGCCGCTACGAGTTCCTGCTCAGGCCGGGCGAGTGCGAGGCAGGCGCGCCCCCTATGTTCGAGCTGGTGCGTCAACTCCTGCGCCCCTACCGGGAGATCACGCCCGAACAGGTCGAGCGCTCGGTCGCCTACAGCTTCCACGCACTCCTCGCCGACCGGTTGCGCGAGGGCCGCTGCTTCCTGCTCGGGGACGCAGCCCACATGATGCCCCCGTTCGCCGGGCAGGGTCTCAACTCCGGTGTCCGGGACGCGGCCAACCTCTGCTGGAAGATCTCCGAGGTCTGGGCGGGGAGGGCCGGTGACGCCCTGCTCGACACATACGACACCGAGCGCCGCCCGCATGCCCGAGCCGTGATCGACCTGTCCGTACGGCTCGGCCGGATCGTCATGACCACCAGCCGTCGCCGCGCCCGTCTGCGCGACCTGCTGGTGCGCACCGCCATGCGCACACCGCCCGGACGCAGGTACCTCACCGAGATGCGCTACCGCCCCGACACCCGCGTGCGTTCCGGTGCCGTCGTACGCCTCGCCGGCCCGCACCAGTCACTCGTCGGCACGCCGCTGCGCCAGCCCCGTGTGCTGCGCGCACCCCGGCACGAGGTCACCCGGCTCGACGACGTCCTCGGCCGGGGCTGGAGCCTGCTGGGCATCGGCGTGACCGAGGACGACTGGGCGACCGTCACCGTCAGGCCCGGCCTTCCCAAGGCCACTCTCGTGGACGTCTGCCTCGACGACCGTGCGCCGCGGGACCACGTCGGCCGCACGGGGATCGCTGACGCCGACGGCCGCCTCGACGCCCTCTTCGCCGGGCTGGCCGGCCATTTCGTACTGGTGCGCCCGGACCGGCTGGTGGCCGCCGTGTTCAGCCCCGACCGGGCAGAGAGCGTTGCCACGGAGTTGACGCACTCGACCGGCGGCGGCACCGACAACGACGCCTCCGCAGAGCCGGCTGTTGTCCCTTCCCTTCTCGAACCCCAAGCCCGGCCCCACATCCAGGGAGTACACCGATGAGGCTCAGCACCGTCCGTCTCGAGGACGGAGACCGCACCACGACGGCCGCCCGGCAGGACGGCGACGAGTTCGTCCTGCTGCCGTACACCGATGTCGGCGCCCTGCTCGCCTCCGGTGAGAACTGGCAGGAACGGGGTGCCTGGAACGGCGAGCGTGTCCCGCTCGACAAGGTGACCCTCGCCCCCGTCGTCCCACACCCGAACAAGATCGTCTGTCTCGGCCTCAACTACGCCACCCACATCAGGGAAATGGGCCGCCCGACGCCCACCCATCCCACCCTCTTCGCCAAGTTCGACGGCTCCCTGATCGGCGCCCAGGACGACATCCGCATGCCGCCGATCAGCGACGATCTCGACTGGGAGGCCGAACTCGGCGTCGTCATCGGCCGCCCCGGCCGGCATGTCCCCCACCGTCGGGCCCTGGAACACGTCGCCGGCTACACCGTCGCCAACGACGTCACCGTCCGGGACTGGCAGCACCGCACCCGCGAGTTCCTCTCCGGCAAGACCTTCGAGGCCACCACCCCCGTCGGGCCGACCCTCGTCACCCCCGACGAACTCCCGCCCGGCGCCTCCGGGTTGACCATCTCCTGCAGCGTCGACGGCCACACCATGCAGAAGTCCAACACCGCCGACCTGCTCTTCGACGTCGCCGACATCATCGCCTACGTCAGCACCATCATCACCCTCAAGCCCGGCGACCTGATCCTCACCGGAACCCCTGGCGGCGTCGGCGCCGGACGCGATCCCAAGGTCTTCCTGCAGCCGGGGCAGGAACTCCTCACCACCGTCGAAGGCATCGGCGAACTGCGCAACACCGTCGTCAAAGACAGCATGTGAACGCGTGAAAGGCCCGCCCACCGCTTCCTGGAACCCCCACCCCACGACTACGGTGTCCGGCATGTCAGGAACAACATCCCCCAACTACCGTGAGCGCAACTCCACCGCCGACCGGGCACTGGACATCCTGACCATGTTCGACGACACGCATCTCGTCGTCACGGGCACGGCGGTGGCGGAGCGGCTCGGCGTCGCACGGTCCACCGCGTACCGCTACCTCCAGAGCCTGGTGGCCGGGCGCTTCCTCGAAGAAGCGCCCGGCGGCGGGTTCCGCCTCGGCCTCCGGGTCCTGGAGATCGCACGACTGGCACGCCGCAGCTACGGACTGACCGAGATCGCCCTGCCGTCGATGCAGGAACTCTCAGAAGAAGTACACGAGACCGTCCTGCTCACCCGGCGCACCGGGGACCTCGTCGTCTGCGTCGACCGCGCCGAAAGCGGAACCCGCGCCGTACGCATCTCCTACGAACGCGGCAGCACCCTCCCCCTCAACGCCGGCGCCTCCGCCCTCGTCCTCCTCGCCTGGAGCCCCGAAGCGGAAGCCCGCCGACTGCTGGAAACCACCGAACTCCACCGCTTCACCCCGGCCACCCTCACCGACGTAGACGCCCTCATGGAACGCCTCGCCCGGATCCGCCGCCTCGGCCACTCCATCACCCGCGGCGAACTCGACCCCGACATCGTCGGCATCGCCGCCCCCATCACCACCCCCGACGGCCAGGTCACCGCCGCCGTGAGCATCGCCGCCCTCGCCTCCCGCATCTATCCGGAAGCGGAAACCGAACTCGCCCAGAAAGTCCGCGTCACAGCGAACGAGATCAGCGAACGCCTCGCCCTCACCACAGACTGACCAGGTCGTCGCCGAACGGCCACCAGGGCCTGCGACCGGTGGAGCGACTGCCTCGACGAGCTGTGGGTGCCGCGTTCGCGGCCGGACGGCGGCCCGAACCGGTCCTCGGCGCGGCACCCGTCGTCCACGTGCGAGTCGCTCACGGACCCGCAACAGCCCCGCAGCACACCGTGATCGCCGGCGACCACCCTGGCCGACGGTCGGCAGAGCCACGACATCCCTGCGCCACAAGGATGACCCGTAGGGCTGCCCGGCTGGTACCGCGGTACCAGCCGGGCAGCCAAGATTCTCCTGTGGTCCCAGAGGTCCGGGCCGCGACGCCCGTAACTTCGAACACAGATGCCGCGCTGCGTTCGCGGCCGCGTTCGAAGCGAGAAGGGCCTTCCCATGATCGAAGCACGTGAACTCACGAAGCGGTACGGGGACAAGACGGTCGTCGACCACTTGAGCTTCATCGTCAAGCCGGGTGAGGTGACCGGCTTCCTGGGCCCCAACGGCGCGGGCAAGTCCACCACCATGCGCATGATCATCGGTTTGGACTCGCCCACCGCGGGTTCGGTCACCGTCAACGGCAAGTCCTACGCCAGGCACGCCGCTCCGCTCCAGGAGATCGGCACCCTGCTGGAGGCCAAATCCGTCCACCCGGGCCGTACCGCGTTCAACCACTTGATGGCGCTCGCGCACACCCACGGCATTTCGCGCCGACGGGTCGACGAGGTCATCGAGCTGGCCGGACTGACCAGCGTGGCCGGCCAACGGGTGGGGGCCTTCTCCCTGGGCATGGGCCAGCGGCTCGGCATCGCCTCTGCCCTGCTCGGCGACCCGGCCATCGTGATGCTCGACGAACCGGTCAACGGTCTCGACCCCGAGGGCGTGCTGTGGGTACGCAACCTGCTGCGCGGCCTGGCCGACGAGGGCCGTGCCGTGATGCTCTCCTCCCATCTGATGAGCGAGACCGCGCTGATCGCCGACCACCTGGTGATCATCGGACGCGGCCGGCTGCTCGCGGACACCACGGTCGACGACTTCACCCGCGAGGCAGGCGGCTCCGGCGTGAAGGTCGCCACCACCGAAGCCGTGAAACTGCGTTCGCTGCTGGCCGGCCCGGAGGTCACGATCAGCTCCTCCTCCGCCGAGGAACTGGTGGTCGTAGGACGTGACGCCCGGGAGATCGGGGTGATCGCCGCTCAGCACGGGGTGGCACTGTACGAACTCACCCCGCAGGCCGTCTCCTTGGAGACGGCCTTCATGGAACTCACCCACGACGCCGTGGAGTACCAGAGCGCTCCCGCCGACACCGAGCGAAAGGCCGCCTGATGACCTCCACCACCCTCGCCCCGGAATTCTCCGGCACGCCGGTTCGCACAGTGACCAGCCGCCGGGTGCTGCGCTCGGAGTGGGCCAAGTTCTGGTCGCTGCGCTCGAGTTGGATCACCTTGGCCGTCGGCGTGGTCCTGCTGATCGTTTTCGGCGCGATCGCGTCCGCGACCTACAGTCCGGACGCCGCGACGAATCAGGGGCCAGGTCCGAGCACCGGCATCAGCGACGCGGTGAGTCTGGCCCTGACCGGCGTGACCTTCGCGTCGCTCGCCGTGGGCGTACTCGGCGTGCTGCTGTCCGCCGGCGAGTACAGCACCGGCATGATCCGCTCCACCCTCGCCGCGGTGCCACGCCGACTGCCCGTGCTCTGGGCGAAGAGCGCCGTGATCGGGCCGATCGCACTGATCCTCACCACGATCGCCGCGCTGGCGGCGTTCCAGCTGGGCACACTGGGCCTGGACGGCGAGAAGATCGCGCTCTCCCTGAGTGACGACGGTGTGCTGCGCAGCCTGGCCGGCGCCGGGGTCTATCTCGCTCTGGTCGCCGTCTTCGGCGTGGCGCTGGGGATGCTGCTGCGCTCCTCCGCCGGAGCCATCGCCGCCCTGGTCGGTATCCTTCTCATCCTCCCCGGCCTCGCCTCGCTGCTGCCCGACTCGCTGTACGACAACATCAACCCCTACTTCCCCGGCAACGCGGGCTCGGCTGTCTACGCCCTGCACCAGTCCTCCGACTCCCTGTCGCCCGGAACGGGACTCGCGGTCTTCGCCGGCTGGGTGGCCCTGACCCTCGCCGGTGCGGCCTTCCGCCTGGTCCGGACCGACGCCTGAGCTGCGAGGACCAGGGACAATGAGGTCCATGAGTCCACAGCGCGCGGCAGCCGCCGCGCCGACCGCCCGGAGGGCACTCCCGCCGTCCTCCGGGCTCGACGATGCCTGGGCACACCCGCTCCTGGGCCGTCTGCTGCGCGGACAGACCCGCCATCGCGAACTGGACGTACGCCATCCATGGCTGCTCGACACCGCGGTGGTACTGATCGTCGCCCTCGTCAGCCTGCCCGACCTGCTCTCCCCCGACAGCAACGGCCCCTTCGGGGAGGCGAGCAGCCGCGGTCAGCTTCCGACCGCCGTCATGTGCGCGTTCGCCATCGCGCTCGTCGTGCCCCTGTGGTGGCGCCGCCGGGCCCCGGCCATCAGCTTCTTCGTGATCCTGCTGGTGTCCATGGTCCAGTGGTCGCTGGGTGTCTGGCAGCAAGCCGGCGTCAGCGCCCTCATCACCCTGTACACCCTGGCGGTGCGCGGTTCCCTGCGCGTGCTCGGCTGGGCCGTCGCGCTCACCTTCGTCAGCCTCACCCTGGCGGTCTTCCTCCTGCTGAAACAGGTCGAACACCCGCTCCTCGGCCTGTTCTTCCTCCTGGGAACGACGACAGCGGCCGTCGCCATCGGCCTGACCCTGCGCATCCGCCGCATGTACCTGGCCGCGCTGGAGGACCGCGCCACCCGTCTGGAGATCGAGCGCGACCAACGCGTCCGGCTCACCGCCGCCGCCGAACGCGCCCGGGTCGCCCGGGAGATGCACGACATCGTCGGCCACAACCTCTCCGTCATGGTCAGCGTCGCCGACGGCGCCGCCACCCTGGCCGCCAACCGCAACGAGCAGTCCGCCGAGGCCCTGCGCATCCTCGGCGACACCGGGCGCCAGGCCATGGGCGAACTGCGCCGTGTGCTGGGCGTACTGCGCCAGGAACAGGAGCACGAACGGCTGCTCGGTCCGCAGCCGGGCATCCGTGACCTGGACCCGCTCCTGACACGGGTCCGCGCGGCGGGACTGAGTGTGACCTACCGGACCGAGGGTTCACTCGACTCGCTCGGCATCGGTGTGCAGCTCACCGTGTACCGCGTCGTCCAGGAGGCGTTGACCAACACGCTCAGACACGCCGGGCCGGGCTCCACCGCCGAGGTCGCCGTGGCCGCCGCAGCCGGCCGGCTGCGCATCCGGGTCACCGACACCGGAACAGCGCCGGGGACCCCCGTACGCGAAGTGCCGGGGTCCCAGGCCGGCGTCGACTCCGGTCACGGCCTCGTCGGAATCCGGCAGCGGGCAGCCATGTACGGCGGTGACGTCACCGCCGGCCCCCGTGACACCGGACCCGGCTGGCTCGTGGACGTCGTGCTCGACCTGCCATCCTCCGCGCCCACCATGCCTGTGTCGGGAGAGCAGCTGCCGTGACCACCGTGCTGATCGCCGACGACCAGCCCCTGCAACGCATGGGGTTCCGCATGCTCCTGGAGGGCACACCCGGACTGACCCCGGTCGGCGAGGCCGGGCACGGGGCCGAGGCCGTCCGTCTGGCCGCGGAACTCCGCCCCGATGTCGTCCTCATGGACATCCGCATGCCCGGCATGGACGGTCTGGAGGCCACCCGCCGGATCATCGCCGCCGGCGGCCGTACGCGCGTGCTCATCGTGACCACCTTCGACCTCGACGAGTACGCCTACGAAGGACTGCGGTCAGGCGCCAGCGGCTTCCTGCTCAAGGACGCCCGCCCCGAGGAACTCATCGCGGGTATCCACGCGGTGGCGACCGGCGACGCCGTCGTGGCCCCGAGCCTGACCCGGCGGCTCCTGGACGCCTACGCCCACCAGGTGCTCGCCCCGCCCGGCGTCCCGGAGGCCGAGGACTCCCGGCTGCGGACGCTCAGCGACCGCGAACGAGAGGTCCTGGTCGCCATCGGCCAGGGCTGGACGAACACCGAGATCGCCGAACGGCTCGTCCTCACCGAGTCCACGGTGAAGAAGCATGTCGGCCGGGTCCTGGCCAAGATCGGGGCGCGCGACCGCATCCAGGCCGTGATCATGGCGTACGACGCCGGACTGGTCAGGGCCAAGCCGTAGCCCGCTGACGTCGCCAGTCAGGGCCGAGCAGCGGAGCGGCTGTCGGGGTGGATGGGAAGGATCTGATCGAGACCCACGATGCGCAGCACCCGCAGAGTGTGATCAGGCACGGCTGCCAGGGCGATGTCCGACTGGGCCGCGTGGGCGTGGTTGCGGGCTGCGATCAGGGTGGTGAGTCCGCTTGAGTCGCAGAATTCCATGCCGGCCAGGTCCAGGACGAGGCGCTGGCCCGGCTGGAGGGTGAGCGTGGTGAGCAGCTCTCGTAGTGCGGGGGCGCTCGTGTAGTCGAGTTCGCCGGTGATCTCCAGAACGGGACCGGTGGCGGCGTCTCGGGTGGTGATCTTCAGCGGGCTCATGATGGATTCGTCGTCTGTGGGTTGAGGGCGGGGACGCCGAGGGCGAGCAGGGCGGTGTCGTCGTCGAGTCCGTCGGCGAAGCTGTGGAGCAGGCCGATCAGGGCCTGGACGACGGCTTGCGGGGATGTGCCGGCGTGGTCGGCTGCGAAGGCGCGAAGTGCTTCGTCCCCGAACAGGTCGGTGCGGTCCTGACCGGTGCGTGCTTCGGTGAGGCCGTCGGTGTAGAGGAGGAGGGTGTCGCCTGGGGCGAGAACGGTGGTGGCGGTGACGAAGTGCGCGTCGGGCAGGATGCCGACGAGGAGACCACCGGGGGTGGGCAGGAAGTCGGCTGCGCCGTCGGCGCGCAGGACGAGAACCGGCGGATGGCCGCCCGCGGCGAGCCGGACGGCGACCTGCCCGGTCACGGGGTCGGGGTCGAGAATTCCGAACACGGCGGTGCAGTAGCGCGGGTCGCCGCTGCCGGAGTATCGCTCGTGGAGCACCTTGTTGAGCGTCGACAGCGCGGCGACCGGGTCGGAGTCGTGCAGAGCCGCGGCACGCAGGGTGTAGCGCGTCAGCGAGGTGACGGCAGCGGCCTGAGGGCCCTTGCCGCACACATCGCCGAGGAAGAAGGCGAAGCGCTTGTCGTCGACGGGGAAGACGTCGTAGAAGTCGCCGCCGAGCCGGTCGGGGGAGGCGGTGTGGTAGTGGGCGGCCGTCTCCACGCCGGGCACCGGCGGCAGGGTGGCGGGCAGCAGCGACTGCTGGAGCACGGCCAGGGCCTCCTGGAGGCGGGCGCGGTCGGCCTCGGCCTGTCTGCGCGCCTCCTCGGCCACCTTCCGGCCGCGCAGGAGTTCCTCCTCGTAGGCGCGGCGGTCCCGGGCGTCGAAGGAGGTGGTGCGGATCAGCAGGGGCTCGCCGTTGGCGCCGTGCTTGATGACGGAGGAGACCAGTACGGGCATCCGGGTGCCGTTGGCCTGCTTCATCTCCAGGGCGATTCCGCCGATCTGGCCCTGCATCCGCAGCAGCGGTGCGAAGTGCGTCTCGTGGTAGAGCTTGCCGCCCACTGTCAGCAGGTCCGTGAACCGCATCCGCCCCACCACCGCGTCCCGCTCCAGGCCGAGCCAGCCCAGGAGCGTGGAGTTGATCTTCGCTATGGTGCCGTCCATCAGCGTGGACAGGTATCCGCACGGTGCGCTCTCGTACAGTTCCTCGGCGCTGTCCTCCAGTAGTGCGGCGAACGCCGCATTCGCTGTCTTCTCCTCGCTCGTGCCATGCGGGTCGGGCTGCTGCCCGGTGGGGCACATCAACGCAGGCCCGCCAAGAAGGCGGTGAGTGCTTCGTTGGTGGCCTCCGGTGCGGACAGGTGCGGGCAGTGGCCGGTGGCATCGAGGGTGATCAGCTTCGAGCCGGGGATCGCCTGGTGGACGAAGGCGCCGACCTCCCTGGGAGCGATGACGTCCTGGGCGCATTCCAGCACCAGCGTCGGCACGCTCACGCTCTTCAGGTCGTCCCTCGAATCCGACAGGAACGTGGCCCGGGCGAAGACGCGCGCCATGGCCGGGTCGGTGGCGCAGAAACTGTTCGCCAGCTCGTCACCGAGCTCGGGCCGTTCCGCGTTCCCCATGATCACCGGTGCCATCGCCGCCGACCAGCCCAGATAGTTGGACTCCAGTGACCCCAGCAACTCATCGATGTCCTCCGCACTGAACCCGCCCCGGTAGCTCTCCTCGTCGATGTAACGCGGAGACGGGGCGACCATCACCAGCGCCCCGATGCGCTCCGGAGCCAGGCCGGCGGCCAGCACTCCGATCATCGCGCTCACCGAGTGCCCCACGAACACCGCTTCATGCAGGTCCAGTGCTTCACAGATGTCGACCACGTCCCGGGCGTAGCCGTCGAGGGAGGCGTAACGCTCCTCCGAGAAAGCGGACGGCTCGGCGCGGCCCGAACCCACGTAGTCGAACAGCACCACTCGGTACTCCTCGACAAGAGCCGGCACTGTCAGCCGCCACATGTTCTGATCGCAGCCGAATCCGTGAGCCAGCACCACCGTCGGCCCCTGGGGGTTGCCGATGACGTTGACATTGTTCCTGCGGCTGATATCCATCCGGCCAGTCTCCCAGGTCCGGCTCGCCGTTCCGCCGCGGCCACCCCCCGGTTGCGCGACCGGTACAACGCCCCCACAAGGACGGCGGGAAAAATCGAAGCGGGCACGCCACGACATAACGCAATAGGTGACAACAGCAGGATCTGTGTCATGGTTCACGCCGGTTCGGTCTCCGGGCAGAACGGCTGTGCGTTTGCCGGGTGCGACCGTCTGAGCAGCAAGGATAGTGCGTCGGTTCGGCGCCGCTCGCCATTCCTCGGTCGGCCGTCCCGCGAACTCGGTTCTCGACGCGGTGACCGTGGGTTTCGCCCCGCACACGCTTCCCGCCTCACCATCGGCTCGTGGTGAGGCGGTCTTTTCTGCACACTTCCGCCACATCGGGCAGTCGGCCGCACCGGCATTTCCTGAGCACTGCCAACGGCACGCTCGGCCAGTTCCCGCACGGGTACCGGCACGACGCCGATCAATTCGGACCGATGGATTCCCCATGAACGCGACGACAGCGGGTAGGCGAAATTACGCGATAACGAAAACCTGTGACGAAGAAAAAACGATCCACGGGAAGAGTTCTATGATCATCCCGCGTAAACCCCGGGCATCGGATGAACCGGACCCCGCGGCCCTGCGATACAGCGCCGCCTGGGAGACGACGGACGCCTCGATCGCGGACGCCCGAGCGGCCGTGCGCGTACTGCTGGCCGATGCCGGCCATCATCCTGACCAGCGTCCCAGTCAGGACGCTCAGCTCGTCGTCAGCGAGCTGGTCACCAATGCGCTGCGCCACGCACCCGGACCAGGCGGCCTGGCGCTGGAGGTGACACCCGACGCCGCCCTGCTGCGCATCACCGTGCGTGACAGCTCGCCCAGCCGGCCCGAACTGCGCGCGTACGACGTCCGCCGCGTCGGCGGGCACGGCCTCCAGTTGGTGACCCGCTTGTGCGACCAGCTGCAGACCATCGGCCTGGAGACGGGCAAACAGATCGTCGCCTGCCTGCGCCTGCCCAGACCGGCCGCCTAGCACCTACCGGCGGAGGGCGCCGCACACCCCGGGCAAGCGGGTGCGGAGAGAAGGGCACGATCGGTCATGTCTCCGCCTGGCGCAGGAGGATGTCAGTGGGATCCGGTTGGATGGGCCCGTGAGTGTCCATGACGTAGCCCGCCGGCTTCCCGACATCGCCGACCCTGCGGCACCTGTGCCGCTCGCTTGCGATCCTCGACGCGATCCTGAGCCCCGACCGGGAACGCCGGTACTACTCCTTCAACGCCATATGGGCTGAAGGCGCGGAGCCGGCCTCGATGGGCAACGGGTCGGGAGACGACTACTCCATCGTTTTCTCGGCGGCCGGGGCCTGCATACGCGGCTTCGGCCACGAATCACCGATGAGCCCGTACGGCAACGACGGCGAGCCCTGGCCCGGAGTGATCGACGACGTTCCCGATGTCTTCAGGCCGTCTGGTCGAGCGCACCCCTGAGGCGTTCCAACGCTTCGCCGAGGACTACTACGAGGTCTCCGTGGACCTGGAAGCGGTGCGTGACCTGTACGCCTTCCGGCCGCTGGACCAGGCGCATGTGTCGGCGCTGAACGCAGAGGTCGCCCTGACGGACCTGGCTCAGGACATCGCCGAAATCGGCTATCCGCAGGCCCCTTGAGAGCCGGGCAGTGGGCCCACAGGCACGGCTTCGCCAGGGTCCCGCATACGGATCGACTGCCTTACAAGTCGCTCCCCACTCCACGCGTCGTACCGCACCCGACATTGCTCACGTGTTGGCCGAAACCACAACTGCCGACGCAGTAAACGTGGTTGTCGCACGTCCCACTGGTTGACAGACTCGCTGCGCCGACGCGTGGAGCACGGTCAGGTCGGCAACGGGGTACTTCATCTCTCAGGGGGAAACAATGAGACTCAGCGCGCCCAAACGCGTCCTGGCCCGCGCCACGGCCGTCCTCGTACTGGCCCTGGGCATGGCCACCAGCACCACCGGCCTGCTGTCCGGCCCCGCCGCGCACGCTCTGCCCGTCACCGAAGGGTCCTTCAGCTTCAGCGGCGACGAGGGTGACTGGATCAGCGGCGGTCAGTCCTATGCCTACTCGACGGCGTCCCAGGACCGTATGAGCAGCTCCGCCGACGAGGCCCACAACGCGGTCCACCTCTCGGTCGACGGGGCGAACGGTGACTGGTGGTATCTGGACCTCGCGGCGCCGTCCGGCCAGGCCCTCGCACCGGGTACGTACACCGGTGCCACCCGCCACCCCTTCAACGAGCCGACCGAGCCGGGGCTGGCCCTCAGCGGAAACGGGCGCGGCTGCAACACACTCACCGGTGAATTCACCATCTCCGACGTGGAGTTCGGCCCCCAGGGCTACGTGAAGAAGCTCGACGCGACCTTCGAGCAGCACTGTGAGGGAGGCACCACCGCAGCGCGCGGCGAGGTCCACATCAACAACCCGGCCCCGCCTGCCGAGCTCGGCCTCGCCGTAGCCCTGGACGGCACCGCGAGCACCCTGAACGGCAAGGCCACCCTGCACGGAACGGTGAGCTGCAACAAGCCGGTGAAGGTGGACGTGTCGGGCGACGTCACACAGGTGAAGCGGCAGAAGCTCATCCGCGGCTCCTACACCACGTCGGTGTCCTGCACGCCGGGCGCTCCGGTCGCCTGGACCGGGACGGCCGTACCCACCGGAGACGTCCCCTTTCAGCGCGGCGACGTCGAGGTCGAGGCACGAGCGACGGCGACGGACCCGGACTACGCCCGGGCGGTGACCGTCAGCGAGACGGTGGCGGTCCAGCTGAAACGAGCCTGATCCGGGACTCGGCAGAGGTCACTCGCACCCGAGCCGTTGCCCCAGGGGCCCGGCCCTCCGCGCCTGGGCCTCCTGCGCGGAGGGCCGGGCCGCAGCACACGTACAACCCGGGCCCCGCCCCGACAAGGAGCAGGGCCCTCGCCGTCCGTACGGTGTTCGCCTCGCCCTGAGGAAGCCCTCCGGGCGAGGCGAACACCGTCGGTCGTCACGACACGTCGTCGTGCGAGGCTGGAAGTTTCCGTCCCAGACGCCCGAGCGGCGAGAAGGCCATCAGCACGGGCGACAGCATCATCCCTGCGGCTGTCACCAGCAGACTGGTGCGCAGCCCCCACTCCTGGGCGAGGAATCCGCCGAGGAGCGAGCCGAACGGGGCCAGCCCCATGCCCACGAACGTGATCGTCGCCGCCGCGCGCCCCTGCATCCCGTTCGGAGTGACGGCCTGGCGGACGGCCATGACCGTGACAGTCACCAACTGGCTGCCGGTCCCGAACACGAAGCCGGCCAGCAGGAGCACGGGGACCGTCACCGCGGGGGAACCGCCCAGCGCTGGCACGCACAGGAACACGCCGTCGCCGAGTACCGCCGCGGATACGAGCACCGTGCCATGGCCGAACCGGCTCGGCAGGCGGGCGGCCAGCATCGAGCCCAGGAGCGCGCCGGGCCCCGTCGCCGCGAGCGCGAGCCCGACGGCGGTGCCCGACAGGTGCAGTTCGCGGGGCAGGAAGAGCAGGTAGACGGTCATCACGGCCGCGAAGGAGAACTGGAAGGCCGCCGAGGCGAGGCACACGGCTCGCAACCAGGGGTCACCGACGACGAAGCGGAGGCCTTCGTGGATCCGCCGCCCCAACCGCGAGGGGCGTTCCGAGTGCTCCGGTATCGATTCGATCCGTCGGATGCGTCGGATCGACAGAAACGACAGTCCGAAGAACAGCGCGCTGGTGGCGGCAGCGGTGGGCGCCGACAGGAGGGCGACCAACGCACCGCCGAGGGCGGGACCGCCGATCTGGGCCGCGGACCGACTGCCCTCGAGCGCACTGTTGCCGCGCACCAACTGCTCGCGCTTCACCAGCCGTACCAGACACGCCTGGTACGCCACGTCGAAGAACACGGACAGGGCCCCTACAGCGAAAGCGACCACGAACAGCGCCGGCAGACCGAGCCAGCCGAAGAGGCCGGCCATGGCGGCGGCGCCCAGTGCCAGGGTCCGGCCGATGTCCGTCAGCACCATCACCGTGCGGGTCCGCCATCTGTCGACCCATGCGCCGACGACGAGCGCGAGCAACAGGACCGGCGTCTGCCCCACCGCGCGGAGGACACCCAACTGGCCGGCGCCGGCGTCGAGCGTCAGGACGGCGAAGAGGGGGAGAACCACCAGCGTTGTGTGCTCGCCGAGTTGGGAGGCCGTCTGGCCCACCCACAGTCTGCGGAAGTCGCGGTCGCGCCACAGACTCGGCGGAACAGGTCGACCGGAATCGGGTACGGCGAAAGGAACGGACGGCAAGACGATCCCCTTGGTTGCCTCAAACGACGTCCGCTGCCCGGCACATGAAGACGCACCGGAACACGCGGAAAAGGTTCGCTGTGCCGCAACATCAAGGGCAGCACGCGATGACTGGCCGATCTGGGCCTACGACGTCAACGCGCGCTCGGACGACCGGGCATGTCTTAGCTCCTCGTGGGTCACTCGCTGCGGTCAGACACTAACCCGCGGCGGTCCGGCACGAGAAGCGGTTTTGCCGGCGTGCACGCGGACACAGCACGGTGGGAACCGGGCGATGGTGTGGTGCCGGCCCACCCGATTGCCGGCCTGACAGGATGGCGGCATGGAACGTGTGCTGGGAATCGGTGGGTACTTCATGCGGGCAGCCGACCCCGCGGCCCTGGGCGCGTGGTATCGCGACTGCCTGGGCCTGGACGCCGATGAGAACGGTCTGTGGCACCAGGGGGCCGGTCCGACGGTGTTCGCGACGTTCGAGTCCGAGACCAACTATTTCGGGTCCCGCTCCCAGCAGGCCATGATCAACTTCCGGGTCCGCGACCTGGATGCGATGCTCGCGCAACTGCGCGCCAAGGGAGTGGACATCGCCGAAGAACCGCAGGACATGGAAGGCGTCGGTCGATTCGGCTGGGTCACCGATCCCGAGGGCAACCGAATCGAACTCTGGCAGCCCGCCTGACCACGCCTTCACGCCATGCGTGCGTGCATGCGCAGCAGTAGCTCGGGCCTGCCCCCACTCTTTCCCCCGGGAGTCCCTGCGGTCGGCTCATCCGCGCTCTCTCGGGGCCGCCTGCGGCCCGCACCTGGCGGACCCCGCCGTTGCGGCGCGTGGCACGCCCGCCCTTAGGTCCCCGGCGGGGATGGATTCTCCTCGCCCCCGCCCCAGGGCACCGAGTTTTGAAAGACGCTTTACGCGGCACGCGCAACTGCGGCCCACGCCGTCGCCATCTTCCAGTGCGGCGGGCCCGTCAGGGCCGAAGAGCGAGAGAGCGGGGCATTTCGTGCGACGGCGCAAGGGCAGCATAGGGATCGCACTCGTCACGGGCGCGATGCTGGTGGGCGCGAGTGCCTGCGGCGGGGGCGGCAGTGACAAGGCGAGCGGCAACGACGCGAAGGCGTCGGGAAACCCCGAAGCGAGTTCCTCGCCGTCACCGCCGAAGCCCGCGGGCCCCCCGATGCTGCTGGAGACGATCACTCCGCGGTCGGGGGCCACGGTAGGCGTGGCCATGCCGATCTCGGTGGTCTTCACGAACCCCGTGGCGGCCGAGGCACGGGCCACGGTCGAGAAGCACATGAAAGTGAGCGCCTCGCAGCCGGTCGCCGGCGCCTGGCACTGGTTCGGCGACCAGCGCGCCGACTGGCGGCCCAAGACGTACTGGCCCTCCGGCACGACAGTGAAGATCGACGCCGACATGAAGGGCGTCAGCAACGGCAACGGACGTTTCGGCGTACACGGCTACACGCACACCTTCACGATCGGTGACGACGTGCGCGCGGATGTCTCGGTGACCGGCCACACCATGAAGGTGACCCGGAACGGCTCGCCGGTGCGCACCCTGTCGATCAACGCGGGCAGCGCCGAGTATCCGACATGGAACGGCACGATGGCCGTCATCGACAAGCAGGAGAAGGTCCACATGACCTCCTGCAGCGTCGGCATCAGCTGCGACAAGGGCAGCCCCGACTACTACGACCTGACACTGCCCTGGGACGTCCACCTGACCCGGTCCGGCACCTACGTGCACTACTCGACCGGTGACCCGAATCCGGGCACCGGCAGCGCCCGCGGCTCGCACGGCTGCGTCCACCTGTCCATGTCGGACGCCAAGTGGTTCTACGGCCAGGTCAAGCAGGGCGATCCCGTCACCGTCACCGGCTCACCTCGCGCCAAGGCCGCGGCCGACAACGGCTACGCGGACTTCAACCTGGGATGGGAGCAGTGGCTCGCGGGCAGCGCCTCCGGGGAGGAGACGACCGCGACGCTGTGACGCGCTGCGGCGGCGAGGCAAGAGGGGGCCTTACTCGGCCCCTCCACCCCGGCCATGCGGAACGCCGGTAATACGGCGATCTGGCGAGGGTCCTGGAGGACACTTCACCTCGCACCAACGACCGCGAGCGCCTCACCCCCGGTGCGTGCCCTTCCGAGCACCTCCGATCGACGCCCCCGCTGGGGTTCTCAGCCGACGGCAACCCTCTCCGGATCGTCGGCCGGGGTCCCGGCGCGCAGCCACCGGTAGCCGTAGGCGGGCAGTTCGACGCTGAGGAGACCGTCCTCGGACACCGTGAGACCCGCGTGGTCCTCGGCGAGGAGGTCTGTCAGCCTGCCGCCTGGTCCGGTCTCCGGGAGCCGCAGCCGTACGGTGAGCGGACGACCCGCGAAGTTGTGCAGGGCCAGGACCCTCCCGTCCGGGGTGCAGCTGAGGTGGGCGAGCACGGCGGGCTCTCCCGTCTCCACGAGGCTGTACTCGCCCCAGGCCAGCTCGGGAGCCTCCCGGTAACGCTCGACGAACAGCCGTATGCGGCTCAGTAGCGAGCCGGGGTCGCGGCTCTGCTCGTACACGTTCACCTTCTGGGGTGCGAACGCCCCGTCCGTCAGCGGGTTGGGGAAGGTGTCCGGTTCGGCGGTGGAGTAGCCGGCGCCTTCCTGCGGCGTCCACTGCATGGGGGTGCGTACGGCCTGGCGGCCCTCGGCGGCCAGGTTCTCACCCATGCCGATCTCCTCGCCGTAGAAGAGCACGGGGGTGCCCGGCAGGGTGAAGAGCAGGCTGTAGGCGAGTTCGATACGGCGTCGGTCGCCGTCGACCATGGGAGGCAGCCTGCGGCGCAGCCCCCGGTCGTACAACTGCATGTCCTTGTCGGGGCCGAAGGCGGCGAAGACCTCGGCGCGTTCGTCGTCGCTCAGTTTGTCGAGGGTCAGTTCGTCATGGTTGCGTACGAACGTGGCCCAGTGGGCGTCGCGCGGGGCGGCTGGGCGATCACGCAGCGAGGCGGCGAGGGGCCCCGCCTCCTCGCGTGCCATCGACAGGTACATCTGCTGCATCCCGACGAAGTCGAAGCACATGGTGAGTTCGTCGCCGCGGTCCGAGTCGGGGTCGCCGAAGAACCGGGCGAGGTCGCCGTAGGGCAGGTTCACCTCGCCGAGGAGCACCGACTCGCCGTTGCGGCGGCCCAGGAAGGCGCGCAGGTCCGCGAGGTAAGCGTGCGGGTCCGGCAGCGCGCCTGCGTCGTCCTGCCCGTCCGTCTCCAGCAGGAAGGGCACGGCGTCGACCCGGAACCCGGACAACCCGAGCTGAGTCCAGAAGCCCATGATGCGGGCTATCTCGTCCCGTACTTCGGGGTTGGCGACGTTGAGGTCGGGCTGCTGCTTGTAGAAGCGGTGCAGGTAGTACTGGCCACTGCCCTCGTCGTACTCCCACAGGCTGTCCTCCGCGTCGGGGAAGACCACGCCCTTGGGACTGTCCTCGGGAGGCTCGTCCTGCCAGACGTACCAGTCGCGGTGGGCGGAGTCCCGGCCGGAGCGGGCGTCCTTGAACCAGGGGTGCTCCTCGGAGGTGTGGTTGACCACGAGGTCGGCGATCACGCGGATGCCGCGGTCCTTGGCCGTGCGGACGAACTCGGTGAAGTCGCCGAGGGTGCCCAGGCGGGGGTCGACACCGTAGAAGTCGGTGATGTCGTATCCGTCGTCGCGTTCCCGTGTCGGGTAGAAGGGCATCAGCCACACGCAGGTCACACCGAGGCGCACCAGATGGTCGATGCGCTGCGTGAGGCCCGGAAAGTCGCCGATTCCGTCGCCGTTGCCGTCCTGGTACGTCTCGACGTCGAGGCAGTACACCACCGCGTTCTTCCACCACAGGTCGGATGTGCGGGTCAGACGCATCGGAACTCCTTCGCCGTGGCGGGAAGCGGGCGGGTGACGTCGAGCCGGGGCAGCACCTCGGCACCGAACGTGTCGATGAAGGAGGCCTGTTCACGGCCCACGTGGTGGAGCATCACCGCGTCGAAGCCGAGCTCGGCGTACTCCTGGAGCCAGGCCGTGTGCCGGCCTAGGTCGGACGAGACGTTGACCGTGCCGGCCACCTGCTCGGGCGTGACGTGCTCGCTGACGATGTCGAACAGGTCCACGGAGTCCAGGTCCCAACTGACCGGGGGTGTGTGCACGTTGGTGCGCCACTGGTCGTGCGCCAGCGCCAGGGCATGGTCCTCGTCGGGCGCCCAGCTCAGGTGCACCTGGAGATGCAGGGGTCCGCGACCGCCTGCATCGCGGTATGCGCCGGTGATCTCGCGCAACCGCTCCGGCGGGGCGTTGACCGTGATGAGTCCGTCCGCCCACTCGGCGCACCAGGCCGCGGTGGCCGTGCTGCACGCGGCTCCGATGAGCGGCGGCACATCGGGCGGCAGCGTCCACAGCCGGGCCCGGTCCACGGTCACCAGTCCGTCGTGGCTGACCTCCTCCCCCGCGAGAAGTGCGCGGATGATGTCGACGCATTCCCGCAGCCGGGCGTTGCGCAGCTCCTTGCGCGGCCAGGGGTCGCCTGTGATGTGCTCGTTGGAGGCCTCACCGCTGCCGAGCGCCGCCCAGAACCTGCCCGGGTACATGGACGCGAGGCCGGCGATGGCCTGGGCGACGATCGCGGGGTGGTAGCGCTGCCCCGGCGCGTTGACCACGCCGAACGGCATCCGGTCGGTGGCCTGAAGAGCGGCACCGAGCCAGGACCAGGCGAATCCCGACTCTCCTTGACGCACACTCCAGGGCGAGAAGTGATCCGAGCACATGGCGGCGGTGAATCCCGCACTTTCGGCGTGCACCACGGCGTCGAGCAGGTCCGCGGGCGGGATCTGTTCGTGTGAGGCGTGTAGTCCGTAGACAGTCATGTCTCGGCGAGTACCCCCGCGATTGATCCTCAGCAGTGACACCACAGCACTGATCCCGGCAGCCCGCAGGAGGCGGCTGCCGGGATCGGTGGACGTGCGCCTACTTGGGCTTGATCGCGTCCTTGGCCTTCTCCTTGGCGGCACGGAGGTCTCCCTTGGTCTCCTCGGCCTCTCCCTTGGCCTTCAGAGACTCGTTGCCCACGGCACCGCCGACCACCTTCTTGACCTTGCCCTTGGCCTGCTCGCCCTTGGCCTGGCTCTTCTCGTCCGCAGCCACAGTCACTCACTCCTGTTTCGCTCGAAGGAACCTTCTTCCCCCGTGTCGCCTGAGATTCCTCTCTCAAACAGGTCCCCGGGTTCGTAAAAGTCCCGTAAGACCGCAGCAGCGCCGCCCCGAGCACGTCACGTGCCCTCGCGATCCTGCCCGCGGCTTCCACGGCGATCTCGATCGCCCGTGCGGCGAGTGGGGAGTGAGTGCGATGCGCCTGCCCACAGCGGGAAGATCTCGCGCGGCGGTAGTCCCGGCTTGAGCTCGTGCACCCGCAGTGACGCGTCGGAGCCGATGTCTGCGTGGTGGAGGGCGAGTCGCGGCAGGATCGCCGAGCCCAGGCCGGCGCGCACCATCGACAGCACGGTTTCATTGCCCGCGGTGCGGCACACGACGTGCGGCCGCACACCGCGGCGTGCGAGCGCCTGCTTCATCGGGGCCTGGTCGCCGCCCGGCGCTCGAGCGGGACAAGGAACTCCCGCCGGTGGCCATGTGGAGTGCGACGGTCGACGCAGACGAGTCGAGTCACCAGCAACGCCCGCGTCCTCGTCCGATACCGCAGCCTCACCACATGAGGTGACCTCTACGAAGGGGCCCGAGCCGCGCCATACTCCCTGGACGAGGGGATCCACAGTCAGGGATGATCAGTGGCATGCGGAGAGTCCTGCGCGGAACCCTGGTGACGCTGCGGCCTGCGACGGCGGCCGATATCCCCGCTCTGGCCACGATCCGGAGCACGCCTGAGGTGTACACGCGCTGGCGGGGCGGCGAGGACCTGACGGTCACCGTGGCCGAGGAGCTCGAAGATCCCGGGACCCGGACGTTCGCCATCGAGCACGGCAGCCGGGTGGTCGGCGCCATCCAGTGGGGTGCCGAGGACGAGCCGGACTACCGGCATGCCAACATCGACATCTATCTCGACCCGGCGGTGCACGGGCGCGGCCTCGGCACTGACGCCGTCCGAGCCCTGGCACGCCATCTGATCGACGATCACGGACACCACCGACTGGTGATCGACCCGGCCGCGGACAATACCGCTGCCATCCGGTGCTACCGCAAGGTCGGCTTCCGGCCGGTGGGCATCATGCGGCAGTACGAGCGCGGCCCGGACGGCAGCTGGCACGACGGCTTGCTGATGGACCTGTTGGCGGAGGAACTGGAGCAGGTCTAAGACTCACGTCCGGCTCCGCCGCGGCGCCGGGAGACCCAGGTCGACAGCCACCCGGATCCGGGATCAGGGTTTCCAGGTGCGCAGGAAGGCGGCGATGCGGGTGGCGGTGCAGCGCGGGTTCCTCAACTCGTGGGCGGGCGATCGCGTGGCTCAATGTGTGGTCGCCGGCGGCGACGAAGCAGACGCGGCTGTGACCGGGTGTGTGGAACGCCTCGCGGGATACGACCGCGACATGGGCGGTGTCCAGGAGCAACCCGGCGCGTTCGGCGCTGCTCGACCAGCCGTGGGCTGGGCGCGCTCGGTGACCTCTCAGATCGCCGTGGTGGAGTGCGGCCCCGGCGTCACCGACGTACCCGCCGCGGCCTCCGCGTCCCGCCGGTCGGTTCCGGGCGCGGCGCCACGCGACGGCAACCATCGAACTCACCGCCATGACCCGGCCACGCCCGGCGGGCCTGGCCGAACACCTCACGACTGCTTCCGGATGGCTGGCAGGCAGGAGGCAGGCAGTCGGATGTCCGGGTATCGGGCCCACCAGCCGGTGGAGAAGTGTGCGCAACGCTTGTCGCAGAAGTAGGGGCAGCCCTTGCCAGGCCCCCTCGTCATCTTGCCGGGCCCCGCCCCGTATGCGCCCAGGGTCACCCCCCGGCAGTGGTCCGTCCTCTTCCTGACGCGTGTGAGGCGTCGGTGAGGTCGGCTCCGGTGGCGGCGTCACGATGGGACTGTCCGATGCCGTGCCAGTCCAGGCACATGACGGTCGCGTCGTCCTGCAGGTGACCGTCGTTGGCGTCGACGATCCCGGCGATGAGGTTGCGGGCGGCCTCGCGTGGATGCAGCGCGCGGGTGCTCACGATCAGGTCGGACAGATCGAGGCGGCCCCCGTTGCGCTCCAGCATGCCGTCGGTCAGCATCACCAGCCGGTCGCCCGGCCGCAGGTCCAGCGACTGGACCTGGTAGGTGTGAGGGAGGGGGAAGCCGAAGGGTGTGTCGATCCTCGGAGTGATCTCCCGTACCTGTCCGTCTCGCATCCGCAGCGGCCAGGGGTGCCCGGCGTTGATGAACTCGGTCTTGCCGTCGATCAGGCTGATGCGCAGGAGCTGGCCGGTGACGTAGCCCTGCCGGCCGTGCTCGCGCATGGCCTGGTCGGCCTGGCGGGCCTGTTCGGCGAGGCTGGCACCGGCTCGCCGTGCTCGCCGCAGGGCGCCCACCGCAAGAGTGGCCAGCAGTGCGGCGTCGACATCGTGTCCCATGGCGTCGGTGACGGAGAGCTGGACGCTGTCCCGGTCGACCACGTAGTCGAAGGTGTCACCTCCGACGTGGTCGGCGGGCTCCAGCGCCCCGGCGACCGCGAACTGCGCGGCCTCGCACGCCAGCGACGCCGGAAGCAGCCGGTGCTGGATCTCCGCGGCCAGGCTCAGTGGGGTGGTGCGGCGGCCCCACTGGTACACGTCGGTGTACGAGCGGTTCGCGATGACGATGTACGCCAGGGCGTGCGCGGTCTCGCCGATCTCCCGCATCACCTCCTCGTCCGGCGCCACCGGCAGGAACAGTTCGAGGAGCCCGATGGCGTCCCCGCGGTTGGTCACCGGGGCGACGACGCGCACCAGTGCGCCCTCGCACTTGTCCTCCACGCCCGGCCGCTGGGTGCGGATCACGTCGTCGTACAGGGTGCCCCGCAGCTTGATCCGCCGGGCGGGTTCATCGGTGTCGACGCTGCCCGCCGCCCCCAGCCGTACGACTGAGCTGCCGGTGAAGTCGGTGATGAGGAACGACACCGACACGGCCCCGAGTTGCTCCTTGAGCATGCGCGCGACCACGTCGAGCGACTCCACCGGCGCCGCGGCCTCCGCCGCCTCCAACGTCCCCGCCAGAGTCATCGCCCCGCCCGGGCGACTCCCGCCCCCGGGAAGACGAGAGGCCTGCTCGCCGTCAGGCCCTCTTGCGGTCACAGCGACTCCCTAACATTGCTCGATGACGCTCGGGTCTCCGCCCCGGATGCGCGAGAAAGACCTGTGCCAAGCCCGGTGCCGGACAGGTCACATTGCATCACGGCGCCCGGGGTCGCCCGCCCGCCGACCACTCCCGGGCCATGTGCGGCCAGGGTCGTGTCTGGCCCGGGTTCCGCGCTTCGGCATGCCCCGGACGCGGTCAGGTGGCTGCGAGGAGGATGGCGGTGTAGTGCGCGGTGAAGGCGGCGATGGTCAGAGCGTGGAAGACCTCGTGGAAGCCGAACCAGGCCGGTGAGGGGTCGGGACGCTTGAGTCCGTAGACGACGGCGCCCGCGGTGTAGAGCAGACCGCCGACGATGACGAGTACGACGACCGCGGTGCCGCCGGTGCGCTCGAATTCGGGCAGGTTGAATACGGCGACCCAGCCCAGGGCGATGTAGCACGGGGTGTACAGCCACCGGGGAGCCCCGATCCAGAGGACGCGGAAGGCGATGCCGGCCAGGGCGCCCGACCACACCACGGCCAGCAGCACCAGTTGCTGGCGCGCGGGCAGCAGCAGGACCGCCAGCGGGGTGTAGGTGCCGGCGATGATCAGGAAGATGTTGGCGTGGTCCAGCCGCCGCAGGACCGCTTCCCCGCGTGGACCCCACGTTCCGCGGTGGTAGACCGCGCTGGTTCCGAACAGCAGGCAGGCCGACACCACGTAGACGGAGCAGGCAGCCACTGACGCCGCCGAGCGGGATACGGCGATCAGGACGATGCCACCGACCAGTGCGAGCGGGAACACGCCGGCGTGCAGCCAGCCGCGCATCCTGGGCTTCAGCACCGCAGCCGCGCGCTCCACCCCGGCTTCCAGGCCCGCGACTGCCTGCCCGCCGGTCAGCCGGCCGATTGCGCCGACAGACGCGTCGACCGCCCGGGTGGGCAGGGAGTCGGGAGTGGTTCCGGGACCGGGCTGGGCATTCCGTCCGGGTGCCGGCGGTTCGATGTCTTCGGCGATCATGCGCTCATATTCTGGCATCGGCGGATGAGTCGGCCCGGCGGGTCTGCGCGGGCCGGGGGTCAGACACTTGCCGTGTGCCGGGATGCGGCGCGGCGGTACTCGGCGTTGATGCGCTGGGCTTCCTCTAGCTGGTCTTCAAGGATGATGATGCGACAGGCGGCCTCGATGGGGGTCCCCTGGTCGACGAGTTCCCGGGCTCGGGCGGCGATCCGCAACTGGTAACGGGAGT
Organism: Streptomyces lacrimifluminis; assembly: GCF_014646095.1. Classification (GTDB taxonomy): domain Bacteria; phylum Actinomycetota; class Actinomycetes; order Streptomycetales; family Streptomycetaceae; genus Streptomyces; species Streptomyces lacrimifluminis. Next base: position 68,118 of record NZ_BMMU01000014.1, read on the forward strand.
AGCGGCGGTGTCCGCCCTCCGAGCGCAGCGGGGTGACGAGGCGGGCTTCACCGATGGCACGGAGGAAGCCCTGCGTGGTGCCGAGCATCTCGGCCGCCCTGCCCATGGTGTAGGCGGGGTAGTCATCGTCGTCGATACGGCTGTACGAATCCTCTGCTGTCACGTACACCTCTCTGTTCTCTGCCGAACGCATGGAGGGGCCCTGGCGCCGTGCGGCGCCAGGGCCCGAAGGAACTGCTACACCATCTGCCGACCCTCGTACCGCGCCGGCCTTCTGACTCCGCGGACCCGACCTGGATGCTGTCGGGGATACGGGGATCGCTGTTGCTCGACCGGAGACCACCTCACTATCGATGTCCTGCGGTACCCGGGTTCAAGGCTTTCGCCCGGGCGATCCTGATGGCGGTCAACTCCTCCGTTCTTCCCTTGGTGATCAACTGCTTGCCCAACGGGGACTGCAAACTACTGGGTACTGCGAACTGCACCTACGGGTACTGGCACTGCGATCCTGCTCTTGGCGACCCCTGATCACTGCGGGCCACCCGGTCCGGTCGCCAGCCCCGTCGCCGTCCTGCAACAACCCTGGCTTCGAGACTCCACCACCGCACCGTCCTGCGAACATCAACTGCATTACTGCTGCCCGCCAGTTCTTGTCTGCCGGGCCTTGCCGTCTCTCTGGGCTACGAGAGAAACCATAGCTACGCCATCGCCCCATGTCTACTCTCGCCACCATAGATTTTCACGTCCGCCCGAGTCAGGCCCAGGGCGTCGTGACCCGCTCGCCCCTTTCGGACAGGGCGATGCGGGCGGTGATGCGCTTGCCGACCGACTCCTGTTCGATGAACAGGTCCTCGGTGACGGCCTTGACGATCTCCAGGCCGTGCTGGCCGATCCTGCCGGGATCAGCCGCCCGGGCCGCGGGAACGCTGGGCTCGCTGTCCCACACGACGACTTCCACCGCGCGGGCGTTGATGCGCAGTTCCAGCAGAACGGGGCCCGGAGCGTACTTGCGGGCGTTGGTGACCAGCTCGCTGACCACCAACTGGACGAAATCCCTCACGTCCGTGGGCGCGTACAGGTGATGGTCGGCGCGCGCCTGGTCGAGAAAGGCAACGGCGTGGTGGCGGGCATCGGAGATACAACCGTCATCCCCGCCCAGGGCGTAGCCGGCGCGCATCAGGTATGCGTTCAGCGCCCTACAGGCCTCACCGCCGGCATGACATCCCACGTGTTCGCCCTCACTCCCCCCGTTCACGCATGCCAGTACCCGCGACGGCGTCATGCATGCGACCAGGGATCTGGTCCGACGGGACCCCTCAGCCCTGCGTCGCGATCGATGAGAGCTGCCGGGCCGCCGTGGCGCGGGCACGATCAGGCGGCCTAGGACCCAGGGATTGTTGTCATGCTTGGCAGCGGTGGTCAGGTCCTTGCCGGAGCGGCGTCCCTGTGACCAGTTCGGCCAGCGCGCCGATGGTCTCCTCGATCGGCGTGTTCGGGTCGACGCGGTGCTGGCAGTAGAGGTCGACGTGGCCGGTGCCGAGCCGCAGTGGCGAGCCTTCGACCGCGGTCTTCACCTTGCCGGCGCTGCCGCCGACGACGCGAGAGCCGCCGCCACCAACGACAACGAGCGGTCCGCGCCGGCCGACGACTCCCAGTCGGCCTACGAACCGTCCGGGACATCCGGCTGCCCAACGAACCACGGGTGGTGACGTCGGCGGCGTCCTCGACGTCGGTTCCGCGCTCGCCGCGGTAGCTCTCGGAGGTGGCGTGGACGGCCCAGCCCGGGAGGTGCCGCACCGGCTGGTCGTAGTCGCTTCGGGCGGCCCGAGCCTCCTTCGAGGCTCCGAGTTCTCACCGTCAGACGACCCGCTCGGCCGTATGCAGCAGCGGCACAAGCAAACGGGCGCCACGCGGCCGATGCTGGGCATGCCCCTCCCCCAGCCCGTCCGAGGAGTTCCCATGCCGCTGTCCCGTCTCCCCCACCTGCGTCTGCCGGTCAGCGTCGTGCTGGCCGGCGCCTGTCTCGCCGCGCTGGTGGCCGCGCCCGCCGAAGCCGGGACTCCCGGCCCCGCGACGGACCGCGCACTTCAGAGCCAGCTCGAACAACTGGTCCACGCTCCGGGCGGCCCGCCCGGCGTCATCGCCGTGCTCCAGCGAGGAGAGTCACGCCGGATCCTGCGGGCCGGAGTCGCCGACCTCGAAACCGGCAGGCAGATCGAACCGACCGACCACATGCGTATCGCCAGTACGGCGAAGGCGTTCAGCGGCGCCGTAGCGCTGCGGCTCGTCGACCGGGGCGTACTCGGACTCGATGACACCATCGGCCGACGGCTGCCCGCTCTCCCACAAGCCTGGCACGCGGTGACCCTGCGCGAACTCCTGACCCACACCAGTGGCCTGCCGGACTTCAGCCGGAGTCCGGAATTCATCAGGATTCTCATGGCCGATCTGCACCACCGCTTCGACTCCCGGCGGCTGCTCGACTTCGTGGCCGGCGAGCCGCTGCTGTTCCGCCCCGGTTCGCGGTACCAGTACTCCAACTCGGACAACATCGCCGTGGCCCTCATGGCCGAGGCGGCGACCGGGAAGCGCTACGAGGAGCTGCTGCGGCAGTTGGTGTACCGTCCGCTCGCCCTGCGCGACACGAGTCTCCCCCAGGGCTTCGAGCTGCCGGAACCGTACATGCGCGGTTACGACGTCCCCATCCAGCCGCCGGCCGCACCGGAGGACGTCAGTGAGCTGGTCGGCGCCTCGGGGGTGTGGGCGTCGGGCGGAATCGTCTCCACTCCGAGGGACATGACCAGGTTCATCCGCGGTTACGCGGGCGGCGCGCTGATCTCCCGGGCGACACTGCGCGAGCAGCGTCGTTGGGTCGACGGCGCCTCGGAACCGGCGGGTCCGGGCAGGAACAAGGCAGGGGCGGCGATCTTCCGCTACACCACGCGATGCGGAGTGGTGCTCGGCCACACCGGCAACACGCCCGGCTACACCCAGCTGATCGCCGCGACACCGGACGGCGAGCGGTCGCTGACCTTCTCGCTCACCACGCAGGTGAACGAGGCGACGAAGCCGCAACTCCTGGAGAAGCTGCGCGAGGTCGAGGAGAACTTCGTGTGCGCGCTGCTCCGGAACTGACCGCTGCTCGACGTCCTCGCAGCCTCCCGTCCATCGGTCTGCTCCGCCCGACAGCTGTGCGGAGCAGACCGACCGGCCCACGGGCCGTACGCGCGTTTCTCACTGGCAGTTTTCCGGCCCCGACCGAAACTCCTGCTCGTGGGCGTTCACTCCAGCTGTGATGGTTCAGGCATTGCGATGGAAGGCGGGCTCCGGCGATTTCGCAGTCTCCCGCGCTTGGCTGTACACGGCTCCCCGCGCGGTGCTTCGATCCTCTGGACCAGGAGCATGTGGCAGCGCATCTGTCCAAGGTGTTCAAGGACGAGGAGCGGTGGCAGAGGTTCGTCCTTGGCCTGCCCGCGGCCGAGGTTCTCCGCGAGATCTTGGCGACGCCGTGGTGGCTCTTCCTCGTCAAGGCGGTCTACCACCGGCGCGGTGACCCGTCGGAACTCTTTGCACACTCCACGGCGCCAGCACTCAAGGACCACCTGCTTTCCCTGTTCATCCCAGCCGTCGTGGACCTCCGTCCGTCGCCGTATCACGCCGAGCGGGTCCAAGGCTGGCTCACAATGATCGCCTGCCATCTGCGCGACGGATTACCTGCAGGGGAAAGTGTCGACATTCACCAGCCCCGGCTCTGGCCGATCGCGGGCGTCGACCGCGTACGCCACACGGACGCTGTGGCGGCAGCCCTCGTCTACCTCGCGCTCGTGCTGCCTTTAGTGTTCCTCAGAGAGAGGCCGGAGTCCTGGCTGATCGCCACTGCAGGACTCGGTGCCCTAGCGGTGGCGTGGGACGTCTCGCGGCAAGGGGGCGACTTCCCCATGTGTGCGCCCTGGGGGCGGGTGTTCTCAACGACGACGCTGAACCTGGTCATCGACATCGTGCCAGTGGGGCTCGTGCTCGGCGGACTGGGCGGGCTGGCCGCCATCCCCGTCGGATGGCTCGCCAACGCGCTGAGCTTGGACTCGATCGTCTCGGTTCTGCCCGCTCTCGCCATGCTCTGGTCGGTCCTTCTAGGGCTGCTGCTCGTACGCGGAGTTGGCACCACCCACACCTTCACCGGCACGTACCCGCCTGATGTCAACACAGCTGTGAGGTGGCACCACGTACTGAGGGGCGATCTTCTATACGGATGCTTCACGATCGTCGTCGCAGGGCTCTCCATGGCGGTGGCCTGGTGGGCACTGTCCTTCTCGGACGTGATGGCGCTCTCCTCGATGCCGGCTCTAGACGCACTAACGCTCGGACTGATAGGAGCGGCTCTGCGCTGGGTGGTGGACTTCGGTGGCGGTCGGAGGTACCTGGTGTTCCTCCTGTGCCTACGTGGTCGACTCCCGTATCGGCTTGGACGGTTCCTACGGTGGTCGCATAAGGGCGGCCTGCTGCGTACCTCCGGCGGCGCCTACCAGTTCCGGCACCGTGAGTTCCAGCAATGGTTGGCTCAACACATCTAGTCCGGAAGAGTGGTTCGGATAGGGAGAACCGCAGGGCAGGTCAACGGGTCCAGGCAGGCCAGGCCCTTCTCATTGAGGAAGTTCCATCGTGATTGATCCAGGTCAACGGTCCTGGTGTGATGAGTCGCTGGGGTGCTCGCGCAGCTCATCACGGTGATCATTGCGGGGAGATCATCGGTCATGAGCCACCTGGTGGTGCGTCAGCACCAGCAGGACCCGTACCAACGCGGTCGCGTGCCGCGGATGCATGCGCACCTTGATCACGATCCGGAAGGTCTTCAGCCGTCGAGAAAGCCCGACCTCGCTCTCATCTCTCATGTGCTCTCTTCGCTGAGGCGGTTGGCTGCCCACGGCAGGAGCTCCTTGGCCACCGCAAGGCTGAACGGCCGTACCAGCGAACGAAGTTCGGCGCAGGCGGCAGGACCGAGCGTGATGTAAGGGAGGGCGCCAAGTCTGTCGGTGGTGTGCTCGATCTCCGCCCTGCGCCGAGTACCGTCCTCGGTCAAGGCCAGGTGAGGTCCGTCGTCGAGCCATCCACGCTCACGAAGGTTCTGCACGGCCTGTCCCCACTCCTCCGGCGTCCATGCCCGCGAGTCGCGCAGCACCCCTGCGTCGATGTCGCCTGTGGCGGCGTGCGTGACGAGAGACTCGAGCCCGCTCAGTCCGGCAGTCAGTAGTGCTGCCACGTGACCGTCGCCACGGAACTCCCGGAGCAGAGTCTGCGCGCGCCAGAGGACGAGGTGAGGTGCGCTCGGCCACGGCAGTGCGGCGTGCGCGGCGAAGAGGGGGCGGCCTTGGGGATGGCGCACGGTCACTTCAGCCGCGGTACGGGCCAATTCCGCCGCGCGGGCGATCGCCGGTGAGGAGACGTCCGCGCCGAGGATGCGGCGGAGCGTGGTATCGATCCCGGTGAGCCGTGCGGCGGTGAACCGCTGGGGCGTGGCGGCTTCCCATGCCGCGGGTATGGCTCGGCGCACCAGTTGGGGATTGAAGTTGTAGAACGTGGCGATGACCAGGTCCGCCGGAGCGGCGCCGAGCGCGGCGGAGCGGGACGCGAAGTACCCCGTCCTGGCGTCCACGCCCAACTCGGCGTACTGGCCTGTGGCTTCGGGCGAGAAGTAGACAGCCCCGTGGTAGGGCTCAAGAGTTCTCCAGGTCTGGCGTGCGAAGGACAGGCTGTCGCGGTCCGTGTTCTGCGTCATGAGGGCCTCTCCGTGCTGTGGCGGATGAAACGTTGCTGTTCATCGAGCACACGACGGCGCGTGGGGCACACCCAGCCGTACCATCTGGTCGGTACGTTATCGGAGAGCGACTCCGGCAACTACTGCCCTGTAACCAGTTGGCGGTACCAGTTCGCGATGACTACGCACCCAAGCGGTCGTCCTCCAGCCCCTGGAGCGGTCGTACCGCATCCGTGTCCAGACTCGTGATCGTCACCGACAAAGGTCGTGAACCGGCTGATCAGCAGCCTGCGGCGCCGGCTGGGTACGGCTTCGCCAGCCTGAAGACCTTCCGGATCGTGACCAAGGTGCGCATGCATCCGCGGCACGCGACCGCGTTGGTACGGGTCCTGCTGGTGCTGACGCACCACCAGGTGGCTCATGACCGATGATCTCCCCGCAATGATCACCGTGATGAGCTGCGCGAGCACCCCAGCGACTCATCACACCAGGACCGTTGACCTGGATCAATCACGATGGAACTTCCTCATTGAACGCGTGGATCACATCCCGGACAGTGTCCTCGTCGGCCTGCACCAGCTGGGCGATCACCGGTACCCGGTTCCCGCCGGCCGAAGCCGGCAGCATCATCGCCCGCCGGTAGCGCACCGAACTCACGCTGCCCCGGCGGACGACCTGCTGCAGCTTCTGCCCCTCCTGGTCGGTCAGTCTGCGCACACGGACGGGCTCGGCCACCGCGCCTCCAGCGGTCGGATCGGATGTCACCGCACATCCAACCGCCACGACCGCCGACCCGGCGAACCTATGCGGCCACAGCACTAGGTCGGGAACCGCTCGGCGGGAGCCCTGCCGAAACGCCTTGCTGAAGGTGACCCGCGACAGCGGGAGCACGACGTCCAGCGTGGCACGGACGGGGACACCTTCGAGGCGTAAGCCCGTTCGCCCGGGCAAGTCGTACGGTCACGTCGCTGTCCCTCCGGTCACCGTCTCGGTCCCGCGACGGCGTAGGCCACGGTGCCGACAACCGTGAGGACCAGGGCTGTCCAGGTGCCCGCTGCCGTGCCGGGAGGCAGCAGCATCCATGTCGCCACCTCCAGCGGCACACTCGTCGGGGGCGGGGCGAAGAACGAGAACGACAGCCAGGCGAACGGCAGCGTCCACGCGTACTGGCCGCCGGAGAGCGCCGCGCCCAGAGCGACCAGTCCCATCAGGCCCGCGCTGTCCCGGACGACGAACGCGGTGGTGGCCATGGCCGCGCCCGCCTGCAGTGTCAGCAGCGCCGCGGCGATCACCGCACCGGCGAGCAGCACGTGCGCCGCTCTGCGGGGCATCCAGCGGATCGCGGCCGTCCGGTCCAGCGCGAGGTCCTGCCCGCCGAGCCCGATCGAGAAGGCCATCGCCCCCGTGGCGAGGACGAGCACGGGCAGCCGCGGATCACCGGGCCCCGCGCCCTCGTCCCGGGCGAGTGCCCACACCGCCACCGCGCCGATCACCACCGCGGCGAGCGACGCGGGTATCTGACGCGAGCGCGCGTACAGCGTCAGCCATCTCACCGGGACGCACCGCCGGACAGCACCTCGAACGGATCGCCCTCGCAGGAGAGCGCGGCGGCGCGCATCGCGTTGATCCGAGAAAGCTGCCCGGCCCGTGGAAGCGCCTTGAGTTCCTTCCACACGGGGCGAGTCTCGGCTTCGACCTTTCCGCGCATACTCGCCGTCGTGCCGCCGAGCGGCTTGAGGTCGCCGAGGACCCAGGCCACCGCGACGGTCTGCGCGTATTCATCTCCCCCGAAGCCGCTCCAGCCGACCGGGGTGCACCCTGGCACCATGCCTTTGGCGATCAGGGCCCAGGTCAGCTGCTCGCCCTTCGCGGCGGCGATGATGTCGTCGTCGAAGTCGAGGAGCACGGTCTCGCGGGACCACCGCGGCGTGGAGCCCTCCGGCAATACGGCGGTGTTCTCCCGGACCGAGACCGGCGCCTGACTGCCCAGGGCGCCGTGCAGCAGGCGCAACGCCTCCTCACCGGGACCCGCGAGGTCCGCGAGGCGTGCCTGCTGCGTCTTCGTCACACACACCGGGCCGTCGCACACCATCTCCGCGGCGGCCTCGTCGACGACGTACATCCGGCGAGGGTCGGCGGGGAGGACGAGCAGGGCGATCGCCGCACCCGCCAGGACGGGCGTCAGGGCGGTCAGCCGCGCGCGCGGGGTCGCGGCGACGAGCAGCGCGAAGCCGGTCGTGGCCATGCCGAGCAGCCAGAGGGTCTGCCCGACGTGCACGGAGGCGGAGAGCGTGACGAACGCCTCGCGCACGTCGTCCACCGTCGGTGACAGCAGTGAGACCAGGTTCGGTTCCGTGATCGTGAACCCGTCCGCCGTGGCCGTCTCCGTCCGGCCCAGCGACATGTGCATGAGGGCTGTGAACACGAAGACGCTCATGGCCAGCGCGGGCGGGGTGAGCGGGGACGGCAGGGCTCTCGCGGCCCCCATGCCCAGCACGGCCCCCGCGACGAGGAAGAGCACTCCCACCAGCGAGATCGGCAGCCACCCGAGGTGCGTGTACTCGGTGTGGGCGAGCACCTGGACCCCGCCCAAGAGGACGAGGAGCGCGAAAGCCGAGGCCAGCGTGATGGCCGTCGCGCCCGCCAGGGTGGCCGCGCGGTGCCGGGCGGGCCGCGGGGTGCTCGTCAGCAGTTCGGACATCTTCGAGCGGTGGTCGCGCAGTCCCTGCAGCGCCCCGAGCCCGATGGCGAGCGGCCAAAGGTAGTACAGCAGGGAGCGGGTCCACATGGCCAGTGGCGTCCACTGGGCCGTCCACGCCGTGGTGCCACTCCACCAGGTGCCGCCCAGCACATACAGGAACGCCAGTGCCAGCGCCAGGACCACGACGCCGGCCCAGGGAGCGACCGAACGCCTCAACTCAATACGCAGGACACGGCCGTTCACCATGTACCCCTTCCCTGCTCGGGGTTGAGCAGCAGCGCCGAGTAGCCGCGCTCCAGCGGGCTGTCGCCCACGTGCTCCGGGCCGCCCACCGAGACCAGTTCGTCCGGAGAGCCCTGGAAGACCAGTCGCCCCTCGGCGAAGACCACCACGTCGGTGCAGGCAACGGCGACGTCCTCCACCAGATGGGTCGAGACGAGGACACAGGTGTCCTTACCCAACTCCTGCAGCAGCTCGCGGAAGCGCAGCCGCTGCGCCGGGTCCAGGCCGACCGTCGGCTCGTCCAGGAGCAGGATCGTCGGGTCGTTGACGATGGCCTGGGCGATACCGACCCTGCGCACCATGCCGCCCGACAGGGCCTTCATCCTCTCGTCGGCCCGTTCCGCCAGACCCACCCGCTCCACGGCGCGCTGCACGGCGGCGGGGATGTCCGCTTTGGGCACCTCCTTCAGCCACGCCATGTACTCGACGAACTCGCGCACCGTGAAACGCTTGTAGTAGCCGAACTCCTGTGGCAGATAGCCGATCCGGCGGCGCACCGCACGGTGCTCCCCCATGCCGCCCACGGACTCGCCGAGCAGCTCCAGGCTGCCCTCGGTGGGGCGCAGCACGGTGGCCAGCGCCCGGATGAGGGTGGTCTTGCCCGCCCCGTTGGGGCCGAGGAGACCGTGCACACCGATACCCAGCGACAGATCGAGGCCGTCGACGGCCATCCGTTTCCTGCCGACCTTGACCTTCAGACCTGTCGCCCGGATCTCCCAGGCATAGGCCGTCGGTGCGATGTCGGCCGCGCTCACGGCGGACGTCATGTGGTGTTCCCTTCCCATGTTCTTTCCGGTGGTCATTGATGAGTTCCCAGCACGGTGTACGCCCCTCTGCGGGCGATCACGACACCGACACCGAGCGCGAGGATCAGCCCCCACGCGGGCAGACCGCCCGTCTGCAGGGCGAAGGCCGTACGGCTCGTGGCCAGGGTCGGCGCCACGACCAAGACGGCCCAGACAGTGGCCAGGACGACGGCGGCGCGGGTCACACCGACGACACCGCCGAGCGCCAGGGTCGTCGAGGTGAAGGCCAGACAGGGCAGCAGCCACTGGGCCACCATCACCCCTGTCACCCAACCACCCACCAGCAGCAAGGGGACGACCACGGCGAGCACGGACGCGGTGCGCCGCAGCACCAGGTAGAGCCCGGCCCTGGGCACGGAGGCCGTCAGTTCGTACGCCGGGTCCAGACCGCGCGACCAGGACGCCGCGACACCGAGCACGGGCAGGACCGGCGCGAGCAGCAGCACCAACGACACCTCGCCGGAGCCGGTGCCGGACAGGTCGAGCAGCAGGGCCAGCAGCGTCACGCCCACGACCATGGCCAGCCACGGCACCATCGTGGGCGTCATCCACCTCGACAACGGCGCCGACCGGCGCCGTCGGCGCGGCATCGTGGCAGTGACCGCGAGTTGGGGTTCGAGGCCGGACCACACGGTGTCGACGAGCGACGCCACGGCGGGCACCCCGGCACCGACAGCGGCAGACAACCGGTCACGGCACACCCGGCACATCTCCAGATGTGCCTCCACGGCCCACACCTCGTCGGCGGAGAGATCCACGCCGCCGCGCACATACCCCTCGATGATCCGCTTCGACGCGTGTTCGACACTCATGCCAGCGCCCTCCGCATCTCGATACGGGCCCGGCGGGCACGGGTCTTGACCGTGCCCTCGGGCAGCCCGAGCAGGACCGCGGTCTCCCGGACGGACAACCCGTCGAGCACCATCGCCTGCAGTACCTGTCTCAACTCCGGCGCGAGGCACCGCAGTGCGTCCCCGACATCGCCGCCGACGGTCTCCGCGAGCGCCAACTCCTCGGCGGCGGGCGCCACGTCGGGCGGAGCGGCGGCCGGCGGCGGCTCCGCGTGGTGAGCCCTGCGCCGGAACGCGTCGACGAGGCGGCGCGCCGCTATCGTCCACAGCCAACCGATGGCCGTCCCCCCGACCGCGGCCCCGGCGAACGCACCCGCCGCGCGCCACACCGCCAAGTAGGTCTCCTGCATGACCTCCGCGACGATCTGCTCGTCCACACACCGGCGGCGCAGCCGTACCGCCATCCACGGCGACGTACGCCGGTACAGCTCCTCGAACGCGGCACGGTCGCCTTTTGCCACCAGCCGGACGAGACGCTCCTCGTCCATCTCGTGCAGCGCTGCCCTGATTGATCTCACACCCGGTAGACGCCCGAGTCGGGCCGCAGGTTTTCCCTCTGGCGTGATCCCCATCACATGAGGGAGGGCCCGTGAACTCTCCTAACCAGAAGCTCCGTCGTCACGTTCGGGCAGCAGTCCGCATGCGAAGGGCTGGTGCGCCACGGGGTGACGGTCGGGAACTCGCGGATGTGTACACGCCCGCGGTACGCCGCTGAACGCCGTCCAGCCGGGGATGCGGGCCGCGCTGCGCATCTCCATGAACCACCTCGACAGGCCGCTCCGCAGAGAACTCGACGACTGCCCGTTGAGGTGGCCGAGAGCCGAACCGTCCCGGCCGGTTGCCCTCCGGCAGTCGTGACGAGGCGCCGCCGGGTGCGCCCCAGGCTCCGGAGTCGATCCCCTGGTAGACGTACCGCAGTCGGCGCGGATCGCTGGGCAGGGTCTGGTCGTTGCCTGCGCGGACCGTTTCGCCGCTGATCGCCTCCTGGCGGAGCAGACGGATCACACGGCGATGATCCGCCACTGCTGCCGGGCCGCCCGGTTGTACGTCTCCTGCTCGATGCCGGCGCCGTTGGTGGTGGAGGCGCCGTCGACACTGAGCGACAGTCCGCTCAGTCGGTTGGTGAGGTAGTAGTGGCCGTCCCCGGTGGGCGTCACGGCCCAGTGCTGCTGGAAGACGCTGTCGTCCGACCATATGCCCACCTTGCCGCCGTCCACGCGCGAGAGGCCGGCCACTTCCATGAGCTTGCCGCTGCTGACGCTCTTGATCTTGTAGTAGCCATCGCCGGTGGAGACGAAGGTCCACTTCTGGTTGGCCTGGTTCAGCCACGGCCACTGGAGGATGCCGGTGCCGTTGTCGGTGCCGTTCCCGCTCACGTCGGCCACCTGGCCGCTGTTGCGGTTGACCAGGCGGTAGACGGTTCCGTCGCCCGGCAGGACACGCGACACCAGGGCCGGTTTGGCTGCCCTGCCGCCTACCCGGACGGCGCCCACGTTGACGTATCCGCCCGTGCCGGCAGTGCTCTGCACCCGTACGAATGCAACGTTCCTGGCGCTCCACTCGGCCACCTTGGTGACGCGGTCGGCGGCCCAGGAACCGGTGGCGACCTGGGTGAAGGTCGTACCGTCGGTGCTGGTGGAGATGGTGTACGAGGTGATGTCGCCGTCGGTGGAGTCGTTGCGGTTCCACTGCTTGGGCAGGTACTCGAGAGTGGAGACGTTGCTCCACACCCCACCCAGGTCGATCGTGATCGAGTGAGGCAGGGACGGGGACAGTCCCCAAGTCGACCAGCAGGTCTCGAAGCCCTTGTCGCTCAGCCCGTCGATCGCGTTCATCGGGCCCTCGCCCGTATGGAATCCGCTCGCGTAGGCGCTGACCGGGGTCACGGGGTGCTCGGCGCGTGGCATCTGCGCCGGCAAGGGCGCCCTGGAGGTGTTGGGGCTCCATGCCGCCCCGACTTCGGCGAGCCGGTCGACGACGTTGGTGTCCAGCAGGCCGTTGCGGTTGGGCGGGCAGTTGAGGATGAACGAGGTGTACTTCGGTTCCAGGTCCGACAGATGGGTCAGGATCGATGCCTTGCTCATCAGGCCTTCGGACGGCGTGGACGGATGCCAGAACCACCCGTTGCTGATCGTCTGCCCCTGCATGGAGGCGAAGGTGTTTCCGGCCGGCGAGGTGATGCCGAGCGGTTCCTCGAAGTAGATCGCGTCGCCTAGGAACGGTACGGACAGCCCACCGTGGTCGATCATCACGATATTCGGCTGGAGCGATTTCACGTGCTCGCGGATCCGCTGGTAGGAGACGGCCTGCTGGCCCATCTGCCACGCGTAGCCGTCGGTGATGAACATGTCGATGGTGCCGTAGTCGGTCAGCAGTTCGGTGATCTGGTTCAGCATGTAGGTGAGGTCACCGGGCTGGATCGTCTGGTCGGCGGCGACGCCGTGCCGGCTGTCGTACGCCTGCACGCTGTAGGTGCGGTCCCAGATCGAGTAGTACAGGCCGACCCTCAGGCCCCTGGCCCGGAACGCGTCGACGTACTGGGCGACGACGTCCTGCTTGTAGGGGCTGTTGGCGACGTTGTAGTCGTTGTACGCGGTCGGCCACAGGCAGAAGCCGTCGTGGTGCTTGGTCGTCAGTACGCCGTAGCTCATCTTCGCCGTCGCGGCGGCGGTCGCCCACTGGGCGCAGTCCACGGCCGTGGGAGCGAACAGAGCGGGGTTCTGATTCGGGGCGGCCCACTCCTCGTTGGTGAACGTGCCCATGTTGAAGTGGTTGAACATGCCGAACCGCAGGTTCACCATGTCGCTCAGGCCGGCCTGGCTGTCGGCGGCTGCCGCCTCGGACACCAGGCCCGGGAACGCGGGGACGACGGGCAGCACCGTCGCGGCGGCAGCGGCGCCCGCCGCTCCAAGCACCGTACGGCGGGACAGACTTCCTGACGACATGCGCTCACTCCCATTCGTGTGGCCCCAGCACGGAGAAGACCCACGAGTGCCGCGGCACGCATGGGGCCTCAGGCGCGAGATGTTACGCATGAAGTTCAACCACGTGACACCAGCATGTCAACGGTTTGAATGGATCAAAAGCCAATGCCGCAACGCGAGTTGACCGCTATAGACGGTATGGCGTCATTGATTCACGGCCATACATGGCATGTTTGTCCGCGTGGATGTCAGCGGTCGTGCTCGCGTGCACCCTCGCCCGGCAGGGACTGCTCGGCCCAGATCGTCTTGCCGGCGGCCGTCTGGCGGCTGCCCCAGCGTTCGGCCATCTGAGCGACGAGCAGCAGGCCGCGTCCGCCCTCGTCGAAGGTGCGGGCGCGCCGCAGGTGCGGGGCGGTGTTGCTGCAGTCGGAGACCTCGCAGATGAGCGCATCGGCACGGATGAGTCGCAGTTGGATGGGGCCGTCGCCGTAACGGATGGCGTTGGTGACCAGCTCACTGACGATCAGCTCGGTGGTGAACTCGAGCTCGGCCAGCCCCCAGTCGGCCAGTTGGCGGCCCGCCATACGGCGGGCCCCGGCGACGGCCGCGGGGTCCATGGGCAGCTGCCAGGTGTGTACCTGGTCCGCGCCGAGCGCCGAGGTTCGGGCCAGGAGCAGGACGATGTCGTCGGCAGGGGGGTCGGGCCGCACCTTGCGCAGCACCTCGTCGCAGGCCTCCTCCAGGTTGGCGGCGGGGCGGCTGAGCGCTTCGCCCAGCAGGTCCAGCCCGACGTCGATGTCGCGGCCCGGGGCCTCGATCAGACCATCGGTGTAGAGGGCGAGCAGGCTGCCCTCGCCCATGTCGACCCGGACGGCCTCGAAGGGCAGTCCGCCCAGGCCGAGCGGTGGCCCGGCCGGCAGGTCCAGCACCTGCGCACGGCCGTCGGAGGTCACCAGGACAGGCGGCGGGTGCCCGGCGCGCGCCAGGTCGCAGCAGCCGGTGACGGGGTCGTAGACGGCATAGAGGCAGGTGGCCCCGACCTCGCCCGAGGCCCGCTCCGTCTGTCGTCGCGCATCCGGGCCCTCCTCGCGGTCGAGGCGGATCACCAGGTCGTCCAACCGCGTGAGCAGTTCGTCTGGGGCGAAATCGGCGTCGGCGAGGGTCCGTACCGCGGAGCGCAGACGGCCCATCGTGGCCGAGGCGTGCACGCCGTGACCCACCACGTCGCCCACCACCAGCGCGATCCGTCCCCCGGACAGGGAGATCACGTCGAACCAGTCCCCGCCGATCTCGTCCCCCGGACCGGCGGGAAGATACCGGTAGGCGAGGTCCACCGCGTCCACCTGCGGCAGCCGCTCGGGCAGCAGACTGCGCTGGAGTGCGAGCGCGGTCCGGCGCTCACGGGTGTAGCGGCGGGCGTTGTCGATGCTCACGGCCGCCCGGGCGGCGATCTCCTCGGCGAGCACCAGATCGTCCGGGCCGAAGACGTCCGCGGTCCGGTGCCGCATGAGGTGCATGACACCGAGGGTGATCCCCCGCGCGCGCAGTGGCACCATCATCACCGAGTGAATCCGGAAACGCCTCATACTCTCGGCACGGGCCGCGGAGGCCGTCGTCCACGCGCGCAGCAGCGGGTCCCCGGCACGGTAGTAGGCGCCCCGGCCGGTGATCAGCACCTCGGCCGGCGGTGAGCCGGGCGGGTAGACGTCGGTGCTGCCCGCGGAAACCACGGCTTCCGGGCATCCCGGAAGCACCGACCGCTGCGCCGTACGACGACACACGACCGGTGTGGCGGGCGGTACCGGCTGGGGCTCGTGTCCCTGGACGACCGATTCCAGCAGGTCGACGATGGCGAAGTCGGCGAATCCCGACACGGCCACCTCGGCCAGTTCCTCGGCCGTCCAGGTCACATCGAGAGTGGTGCCGATGCGCACGCTGGCGTCGTTCAGCACCGCCAGACGGTGCCGGGCCAGGTACTGCTCGGTGATGTCGATCACCAGCGCCGACACCCCCAGCACCGTGCCGGCCGGGTCCTTCAGCGGGGAGAGGAACAGCGACCACGCGTGATCCCGGACCTCACCGGAGGCTCGAAAGGGCTGCTCCTCGCGGAAGATCGTCTCACCGGTGCGCACCACCTGGTGCTGAAGGCGGTCGATCTCGTCCAGGGGCGGGGCGGGATAGATCTCCCACAACGTCCGGCCCCGCATCTCCTCCGGGCTCAGTCCCATGGCTTGGCTCATCGCCTGGTTGCAGGTGACGAACCGCGCCTCACTGTCGTAGATGGCCACGGGCAGCGGGAGCTGCGCGAGCGTGAGGTTCCACAACTCCGCCGTCCCCGCGTCCGTCGGCCCGGAGGGGTAGGTCACCGCCGCCGGGGTGACGACCCAGTGCGTCCTGCCTCCCCCATCTGCAAGCGGCGTACCCCGGAGCTCCACGGTGACACGGTCTCCGTGCCGGTCTCGCAGCGCCAGCCTGCACGTCCACAGCTCCCCGGCGGCCAGGCGCCGACGCATCGCCGAGGGCGGCTTCGCTCCGAGCAGAGCGACGGCCGGCCGGCCCACCACGTCCGCGGGCTCGTACCCGAGCAGTCGCCCGGCTCCGGCGCTGCAGGCCATGACGGTTCCGCGGGCATCGATGACGACCGCGAAGTCCTCGGGCGCCCCAGCGCCCCCTGCTTCCGTGGTCGTGTCGGGCTCGTTGTCCATGGGTGCATCCCGACCTCGTACCTGCCGCGAACCGGCACGGCGCCGCGTCGCCCGTCAGGGGCGCTGCCTCCAGCATCCCGCCGCGGCACACGACGCTCAACCCGACCGCGGCAGGCCCGTCGGACGACGGGCCTCGCAGACAGACCGGCTCCTTCGCTTCGCGTCCGGCGTGGTGCCGACTCGACCGCGTCCTGAGCACGGTGCGCCACCTCCCGACGCTGTGGCGGCGAACCCGTGGGTGCGGCTGCTGCACGAGGCGAGGTCGAGGGCGTGGCCGAGGCTACGGACGGTTTCGATGGGGACGCCGTCAGTGACGCGTCGGTGGCGCGGGCGTGGCGGATCAGGCGGGGAGGTGCCGCATCACGCCGGGCCGAGGACGCAGAAGTCGTTGCCCTCCGGGTCGGCCAGAACCGTCCGCGGGAGGTCGCCTCGACCCTCATCGGCGTGCGTCGCACCGAGTTCCTTCAGGTGCGCGACCAACTCAGTGTGATGGGTCGCGGAGGTGGTGGCGAGTTCGATGTGTACACGGTATTCCACCGTTTCGGGGTCCGGGACGGCGATGACGTCGACACCGACGCCGACGGTGGTGGTGGGATCCGACCAGGCGAAGCCCCCGGGCTCGACGCGTCGCACCCGGTTCCGCGCTGGAAGCACGCCAGGCGAGTGCCTCGGCCCAGAACCGGCCCAGCGCCGAGTCGTCCTGAGCCTCGAGATTCACCTGAACCAGTTGCAGCGCCGTGCCGCCGACTCTCTGTTCAAGGGTTGAACTGCCGGACGAGGCCGCCCAGTTCGGCCGAGCGGTCAGCGGCCGATCTCCGCCTCCCACCGGCCGGAGCACGGTGGCCAGGGGTCCCGCCCGGACGACGGTCGAGTTCGTGGGCGATGGCGTCCAGGCCGCCGCCTGGACGCCAGATCAGGGCTCCGCCGAGACCACGCTGGGCTGTGACGTCATCTGTGGACTGCCCGGTTCCCGTCACCCCCGTCCGGCAGGGTGCCGGTGCGGGCCACGTCCGCGTACCACCGCGCGCTCGCCTTGGGGATGCGCTTACCGGTCGGGTAGTCGACGTAGACCGCGCCGAAGCGCTTGCTGTAGCCGTAGCCCCACTCGAAGTTGTCCAGCAGGGACCACAGGAAGTAGCCGCGCACGTCGACGCCGGCCTCGATCGCGCGCTGCACGGCCGACAAGTGGCCGTGCAGGTAGGCGATGCGTTCCGGGTCGGCCACCTCGCCCTCCGGGTTGACGTAGTCGTCGAACGCGGCCCCGTTCTCGGTGATCATCAAAGGTGTCGCGGGGAAGTCCGCCCTGAGACGCAGCAACAGGTCGTACAGACCGCTCGGGTCCACCGCCCAGCCCATCGCCGTGGTGTTGCCCGGAGGGCGGTGGAAGGCGACCCGGTCGGCGCCCGGCCAGGGAGTGTGCTCGCTCGCCCCGTGGCCGTCGGAGTTGTGGCCCGCGTCGCCGGTGGCGGCGGAAACGAGGGTGGGTGAGTAGTAGTTGACGCCCAGGAAGTCCAGCGGCTGGTGGATCGTGGCGGTGTCGCCGTCCCGTACGAAGGACCAGTCGGTCAGGCCGGCCGTGTCCTGGAGGAGGTCCTGCGGGTACTCGCCCTCCAGCATGGGACCGGTGAAGACGCGATTGGCCAGCGCGTCGATCCGGCGCGCCGCGTCGAGGTCGGCGGCGGACTCGGTCAGCGCACGCACGTGGTGAACGTTGAGCGTGACGGACGCCCGCGTGCGGGAGGGCAGTTCGGCGCGCAGTGCCTGAACCGCCTTGCCGTGCGCGAGGTTGAGGTGGTGCGCCGCGCGCAGGGCCGCGACCGGGTCGGTGCGCCCGGGCGCGTGGACGCCCGAGCCGTATCCGAGAAAGGCGCTGCACCAGGGCTCGTTGAGAGTGATCCAGGTCTTCACCCGGTCCCCCAGCGCACGGGCCGCCAGGGCCGCGTAGTCGGCGAACCGGTCGGCGGTGACGCGCTCCGGCCAGCCGCCCGCGTCCTCCAGCTCCTGCGGCAGATCCCAGTGGTAGAGCGTGACGACCGGCTCGATTCCCTTCTCCAGCAGCGCGTCGGTCAGGGCGCGGTAGAAGTCGAGCCCCTTCTCGACGGCCGGGCCGCGGCCGGTCGGCTGCACACGCGGCCACGACAGGGAGAACCGGTAGGCGCTCACGCCGAGGTCGGCCATGATCTCGACGTCCTCGCGCCAGCGGTGGTAGTGGTCGGTGGCCACGTCACCGGTGTCTCCGTTGCGCACCATGCCGGGCGTGTGCGAGTAGGTGTCCCAGATCGAAGGGGTGCGTCCGTCCACGGAGGCGGCACCCTCGATCTGGTACGCGGCGGTCGCCGTGCCCCAGGTGAACCTCGGCGGGAAACTGGTGACGGCTGTGTTCTCCAGGGCGGGCGCGACACGTCGGGCGGTGGTGGTCACGTGGATCCTTCCAGCGGTAACGGCGGGGCGGAAGCGGCGAGTTGAGGCTGGGCGGCGGGCGCGGGACGGGTCCCGGCTACGGGGTGACGGCGGGGCACTCATCCCTTGACCGCTCCCTGCATGATTCCGCCGACGATCTGACGGCCGAAGATGATGAACATGGCCAGCAGCGGCAACGTGCCGAGCAGGGCGCCCGCCATGATCAGCGACTGGTCTCGCACATATCCCGCGCTCAGCTGGGTGAGCGCGACGGGGACCGTCGGATTGGACATGTCGAGCACGATGAACGGCCAGAAGAAGTCGTTCCAGGCGTGCACGAACGTGATCATGAACAGTACGGCCATGGGAGGCCGGGCGATCGGCAGCACGATGCTCCAGAAGATGCGCAGGGAATGCGCACCGTCCACCCGCCCGGCCTCGACGAGTTCGTCGGGCAGCGCCTCGCTCAGGTACTGCCGCATGAAGAACACGCCGACCGCGCTGACGAGCGTGGGGAAGATGACCGCGGGCAGCTTCTGGCCCAGGCCCAGCTCGGTCATCATCATGAACAGGGGTACGACGCCGAGTTGGGGCGGCACCAGCATCGTGCCGATGACGAGCATCAACAGGATGTTGCGGCCCTTGAAGCGGAGTTTGGCGAACGCGAAGCCGGCGAGGGTGGCGAACAGCACCGTGGACAGGGCGATCACACCGGCCACGATCAGGCTGTTGAGCATGGCCTTGCCCAACGCGGCGTCCTGCCACGCCTTGCCGAGGTTCTCCAGCAGGTGTGGGCCGGGCAGGAACGGCGGCGGTGTCTGGGTGACCCGCGTGTTGTCGGTCGACGCCGCCACCATCGTCCAGTAGAGCGGGAAGAGGGAGAACAGTGCCGCGATTCCCAGCAGGATGTAGGCGAGGGGACCCGCGTGGTGCTGTCGTCCGGCGCGCGGGTGCGCGAACAGTCGTCGGCGCCGTGCCCCGGAAGGGGTGGCCCCGCGTTTCATCCGCACGGTTTCGGGGGGTGCGTCCGCCGCCCGGACCGGGATGCTGTCTGTGGTCATGGAGATCTCCCGGTCAGGCCTTGCGCGCTGCGACGCGCTGGACCACTCGTTGGACGACGAACACGACGATGAGCAGCAGGAACATCGCCCAGGCGACCGTGGCGGCCCGGCCCATCTGGTAGTTCTTCCAGCCCTCCTCGTACAGCAGCAGTCCCAGCGTCTGGTACTGGTTGTCCGCTCCCCCGGTGATGCCGTTGGGGCCCTGGCCGAAGATCAGGGGCTCACCGAAGAGCTGGGTGGCGCCGATCGTGGACAGGACGATGGTGAACACGATGGTGGATCGGATGCCGGGGACGGTGACCATCAGGAACTGCTGCCACCGCGAGGCGCCGTCGATGGCCGCGGCCTCGTACCGGTCGCGCGGGATCGCCTGCATCGCGGCGAGGTAGAGCAGGGCGTTGTAGCCGGTCCAGCGCCAGATGACGATCGAGGAAATGGCCGTCTGCGCGGCCCACTTGTTGTTCTCCCAGTCGATGTTCTCGACACCGAACAGGCTCAGCATCCAGTTGATCATGCCGAAGTCGCGCTCGAAGAGCATCGTGAACACGAGGGCCGCGGCACCCACCGAGGTGGCGTACGGCGTCAGGGCGGCGACACGGAAGAACGTCGAGCCGCGCAGCCGGTAGTTGAGCAGATGGGCCAGGCCGAGCGCCATGAGCAACTGCGGCACGGTCGACAGGACACCGATGGTGATGGTGTTGAGCAGCGCGTTCCAGAAGCGGTCGTCGTCCCACAGGGCCGTGTAGTTGTCGAAGCCGACCCACTCCATGAGGTTCAGGGTGGACAGTTCGACGCGGTGCAGGGAGATCCACGAGGTGTAGATCAGCGGGTAGAAGCTGAAGGCGGCGAAGACGACGAAGAACGGGGCGACGAAGGCGTACGGGGCGCCCCGGACGTCGAGGCGGTGCAGCAGCGTACTGCGCCGCTGACCGTCCCCGCCGGTGCCGGTCCCGGCCGACGGGGCGGTGCCGGGCGCACCGTCTGAGGGTGTCGAGGTGGAGATGGCCACCGGAAGGCGTCCTTCCTGGAAGGTGAGGAGGCGGGCAGGGGCCCGGCGGTCCACACGGGCCGCGCGTGGGGCGCCGGGCAGCTGCGGAGACGGGCGACGGGGACCCGAGGTCAGCCGACGGCCTTCCCGATGCGCTTGTCAGTGGTCTTCCACGCCTGCTCCGGGCTCTTGTTCTGCGCCTCGATCAAGGTCAGACCCTGGGAGAAGATGTCCTTGATGGTGCCGTCCTTGCGGCCGAGCACCTGCTCGTCGGGGATCTCCTGGGCCGCGGCGCCGAAGATCTTCCCGATGGGTGCGCCGCTGAAGTAGTCCGACTTGGCGTCGACCACTTCGGGCAGCCCCAGCGCGGTCTGCGACGAGGGGAAGTTGCCGATCTCCTTGAAGAGGTAGGCCTGCTGCTCAGGGGCGGTGAGCCAGGCGACGAGTTCCTGTGCCTCCTTCTTGACGGGACTCTTCTCCATCACCCCGAGGAAGGATCCGCCCCAGTTGGCGCCCTTGGGGGCCTTGGCGACGTCCCACTTGCCCTTGTTGGCCGGGCCCGCCTTCTCACTGATGTGCGCGAGCATCCACGCCGGGCAGACGGCGGTGGCGAAGGTGCCGTTGGCCAGGCCGGGGTCCCAACCGGGCTGGAACTGACGGAGCTTGGCGGTCAGACCGGAGGTGGCCGCCTCGGAGGCCAGCTTCCAGGCGTCCTTCACGGCGGGGTTGGTGGCGTAGATCAGCTCACCCTCCTTGTCGTAGAACTGCTGGGAGTTGCCGTAGATCATGGCGTTGAACAGTCCGCTGGAGGTGTCCATGAAGGCGACCTTGTCGGCCTTCGAGTTCTGCTTGAACCGCTTGCCCGCGTCGACGTACTTCGACCAGTCGCCCTCCCACAACTCGGCGACCTCCTCGCGGTCGGTGGGCAGGCCGGCCTGCTCGAAGAGGTCCTTGCGGTAGCAGACCGCCATCGGGCCGATGTCGGTGCCGAGGCCGATGACCTTCTTGTCCGCTGTGGTGACCTGGCTCTGCTTCCACGGAAGGAAGTGGTCGGTGCCGGCCACACCGGCCAGATCCACGAACTTGTCCTGCTGGGTGTCGGACAGTTCCTTGGCCCGACCAATCTCTATGCCCTGGATGTCCTTCAGTCCACTGCCGGCGGCAAGGTGGGTCTGCAGGGCCGTGTAGTAGGTCTGCTCGTCACCCGCGACGTCCGCCTTGATGACGACGTTGGGGTGCTCCTTCATGTACGTGTCGAGCAGCCCGGTCTCCTTGAAGCCCATGACGCCGAACAGGCCCATGGTGATGGTGACCGTGCCGTCCTTCTTTCCCCCGCCCGTCCCTCCGCTGTCGCTGCCCCCACAGCTCACGATCAGCCCGAGAGCGGACACCGCAGACACGGCGGCGGCCACTCTCGTGCGTGACGTCCTTCGGCACTTGTCCATCTGGTCCTCCTGGCGGCGGCGCTGACGCACCGGAGTTCGAGTCCCACGGTCGACCCCGTAGGCATGATTTGTCTGGTGGGCACGTTCCCATATCGCGATGGGAACGTGCCCACTCGGAAGCCCGAAGCCTCGCCGCCGCGAAAGGCGTCTGTCAAGAAGTCGAACTCACTTCGTTGCCGGAGGGTGCCGGACCGCTTCGTTCGGGGCTCCCTGTCGCCCTTCCCAGGTCTGGCACAATGCGCAGGTGAAAGCCGTCAGGCAGCGCGCAAGCCAGGGAGGCGTCATGGGGGGCAGACAGCGCCCGACCATCAAGACCGTGGCCGCGCGTGCCGGTGTCGGGCGCACCACGGTTTCACGAGTCATCAACGGCTCGGAGCTCGTCAGCGAGAAGGCCAGGGCCGCCGTGCTCGCCGCCATCGCCGAGCTGAACTACGTACCGAACTCGGTTGCCCGGGGGCTGGTGACGAACAGGACCAACTCCGTGGCCCTGGTGATTCCCGAGTCGGCGAGCAGACTCGGCTCCGAGCCGTACTTCTCGGCGGTCATCCGCGGGGTCAGCACCGCCCTCGCGGAAACCCGGACGCAGCTCCAGCTGGTGCTCGTACGCGACCAGGCCGAGCGGGACCAGCTCACCGAGTCGGTGGCGGAGCGGCGCGTCGACGGAGTGCTCCTGGTCTCGGTGCACCAGCACGACCCGCTGCCTGGACTGCTGGAGGACATGGGCCTGCCCACGGTGCTCGCCGGCCGCCGCTCCCCCGCCGAGTCGCTCAGCCATGTGCACTCCGACAACGCGGGTGGAGCCGAGGCGGCCGTCAGGCACCTGCTCGCAAGAGGGAGGCGGACCATCACCACCATCAGCGGTCCCCTCGACATGGACGTGGCACGCAGTCGCCTCCAGGGCTGGCGGGAGGCCCTCGAGAAGGCGGGGCACGAGGTCACCGATCGGCTGGTGGCCTCGGCCGACTTCACCGAGGAGGGCGGCGAGGCCGCCATGCGTTCACTCCTTGGACAGGTTCCCGGGCTCGACGCGGTGTTCGTCGCCTCGGACGTCATGGCGGCGGGGGCACTGGCGGAGTTGCGCAGGCAGAAGCGCGGCGTCCCCGACGATGTGGCGGTGGTCGGATTCGACGACTCCATCATTGCCCGGCACAGCAACCCGCCCCTCACCAGCGTG
Source organism: Streptomyces lacrimifluminis (assembly GCF_014646095.1). Classification (GTDB taxonomy): domain Bacteria; phylum Actinomycetota; class Actinomycetes; order Streptomycetales; family Streptomycetaceae; genus Streptomyces; species Streptomyces lacrimifluminis. The sequence goes on from NZ_BMMU01000014.1 coordinate 91,207, forward strand.
CGTCAGCCCATCGAGGAGATCGGCAGCACGATCGCCCGCCTCCTCCTCAAGGAGATCGGCAATCCGGAGGAGCCGCGTCAGCACGTCGTCCTTCCCACCGAACTCGTGGTACGCGAATCGTCGTAAGTTCAACGGGAGTGCTCGTAGTTGATGCCCTCCCTGGCGCCGAGCGGCCGTTCGCCGCCCGGCGCCGGGACACTGTCATCCTCGGCTCTGATCCTCCAGGTCGCCTCGGCTGACTCCCGTGACGGCACAGACGGTGCCGTCGAGGGTGTACGAGTCCGGGGACGCGGTGTCCCCGGTGTGGGTGGCCTGGTAGCCGATGTCCACCGACGCTCCGGGGGCGATGCTCGCGTTGTGGGAGACGCTCGTTGCCGTCACCCGGCCAAAGGCGGGCGAGTAGCCGGCGTTCCAGCCGGAGGTGATGGTCTGGCCGCCTCGCAGGGTGAAGGCCAGGGACCAGCCGTTGATCGCGTTGGTACCGGTGTTGGTGAGGGTGATGTTGGCGGTCAGACCGGAGTTCCAGGCGCTGACGGTGTCGGTGACCCGGCAGGTTGCGGTGCCGGGCGACGGGGTGGAGGTCTGGAACTGCGTGAAGAACTTCCATACCTCCGCGGGCAGCCAGGTCCTGGACCCGCTGTCACCGCCGGCCCCGTCCTGCGGAGCGGCGATGTGTCCCTCGTCGAACGCTGCCCAGGCGACCGGGTACCCGGCCGAGCACCCCGAGTAGGTGGTGATCCGGTGCGTCAGGCTGCCCTGTGCCGGCTCGGGCGGGTTCTGGGCGGTGCAGCCGTTGTTCCTGACGAACCTGTCCCGCAGGGTCCGTCCGCCGGAGATGCCCAGGACGCTGTCCCTGAGACCGTGCACTCCGAGGTAGGCGATGGGCTGAGTGCCACCGCTGCAGCCGCTGAGCAGCCCGCCGCTCTGGACCGCGACCGCGCGGAAGACCGTCGCCCGGGAACAGGCGAGCGAGTACGACATCGCGGCGCCGTAGCTGAAGCCCAGGGCGAACCGCTGTGTCGTGTCGACACACAGGTCCGCCTCGATGCGCCTGAGGATGTCGTCGACGAGGGTGACGTCCTCGCCGCCACTGTTGGCCCAGCCGTTGTTGAGGCCCTGGGGCGCGACGAAGACGGCACTGTTGTTCGCCAGCCGCTGGAGCCCGTAGTAGGCCCAGGTGCCCGTCTCCACCGTTCGCCCCGTCGCGACGTCGGTCGCGCTGCCGCCCAGCCAGTGGAACCCGAAGACCAGCCGGTACGCTCGGTTTCGGTCGTAGCCGTCCGGGATCCGCAGGATGAAGGTCCGGCTCTTGCCGTTGCTCTGGATCGTGTACGTTCCGCTCGTCAGGGTGAGGGCCTTGCCGCACCCCGCGGTCGGCGCGGCGACGGCGGCCGTGCCGGAGTCCGTGAGCCGTGCGTTCTCGCCGTGATCGCTGCCAAGTGCCGTTCCTCCCATGGTCAGGACGAGCAGCGCGGCCAGCACGGCGCCCCATAGGTGGAACCTTGTCCGTGTCATCGTCAACTCCCCTTTCCCTGCTGGATCATCGCCATGTACAGACAGGGCGTCCGGGTCACCGCCGTGCCGTCGCGGCGGCGTTGCGGGTGAACTGCCACCAGTTCATGTTGAGCAGGTAACCGCTGCCGCCGGTGAACCGAAGGTGGAGGTCCTGGGTTCCCGTCGCGCCGCTGACCGGGCATGTCACCGTCGTCCAGGCCTGCCAGCCACCGGTGTTCGGCACGCCGCACCGGCCCACGACCGGCCCGCTCGAACCGCCCAGGCGCACTTCGACGGTGCTGCCGCCGACGGTCGAGGCCACGCGTGCCGTGAAGGAGGCGGCACCGGCCCCGAAGGCCACGCCCTTGACCTTGATGGAGTCACCGTTGTCGATCCAGCCGACGTTCATTCCGCCTTCGCTGGACGGTTCGGTCTCGATCCCGGAGCCCCAGGCGATCGTCTCGGCCTCCTGGCGTACGTACGGGTCGAGCGTGCCGCTCTGCGGGGCACCCGTGGTGGTCATGGTGATCGTCGGGATGGTGCCGTCGGCGTTGTAGGAGAACCTCTCCACGGCGACGGAGCGGGTGAAGCCGCCTCCGCCCGGGAGTGCGCCGTTGTGGTAGAAGAAGTACGAGCTGCCCTTGAAGTCCACGATTCCCGGGTGGTTGGTGAAGCTGCCGCCCTGTGTGGGCATCACCGTTCCCCGGTAGGTCCACGGGCCGGTCGGACCGGGCGCCGTGGAGTAGGCGATGAATTCCGAGCAGCACTTGGCCGCGAACACCAGGTAGTACAGACCGCCCCGCTTGTGGACCCAGGGCCCTTCCTCGTACAGCGTGGGGCGGTTGGGGTCACCTGTGCGGGTGCCGAATCCCGCGGTGGTCAGCGGGATCTTGGCCGGGCTGCCCGAGTGGGAGGTCATGTCGGCGTTCAGCCTGACGAACCACAGGTTCGGGTTGCCCCAGTACAGGTAGGCCTGGCCGTCGTCGTCGACGAAGACGGCCGGGTCGATCTCGCCGTTCTCCACCAGCGGGTGGCCGAGGGCGTCCCGGAACGGTCCGGTGGGGCTGTCCGACACCGCCACGCCGATGGCCATCCGGCCGGTCGCCCGGTTCTTCACCGGCACGTACCAGTAGAACCGGCCGTTGCGTTGGACGGCCTGGCCCGCCCACGCGTCGGCGGACGCCCAGGCGAAGGTGGTCAGGCCGAGCGGCGAGCCGTGGTCGGTCCAGTTGACCATGTCTGCGGAGGACCACACCCGCCAGTCCTTCATGGTGAAGTAGGTGGAGCCGTCCTCGTCGTGTCCGGTGTAGAGGTAGACACGCCCGTTGTGCACCAGCGGGGCCGGGTCGGCTGTGTAGACGTGCTGCACGATCGGGTTGTCGGCCCTGGCCGCCGTGGGCTGCACAGCGGCGGGGACGACGGCGAACACCAGCACGAGGGCAATGGTCCAGACGGCCACCCGGGTGAGCCTCGTGCCGGCGGTGGGTGGGATCCGTACCGGGATGACCATCGCCTCCGGGAGGTAGTGGCTGAGGGGTGATCGCCGCCGGTCGGGCGAGGGGCTCAACTCCCTCACAGCCGGCTCCACTTCTGCCCTGCCCGGCCGTCGCAGGCCCACAGGACCAGCGGGGTTCCGTTGGCGGTGCCGGCCCGGTCGACGTCGAGACACAGTCCGGAGTGGACGTTGCGCACCGACCCGTCGGAGCCGACGGTCCACTTCTGGTTGTTCTGGCCGTTGCAGGACCAGGTGATGACCCGGGTGCCGTTGGCGGTGCCCTGGTTGTAGGCGTCGAGGCACTTGTCGCCGAAGACGCGGATCTCGCCGCCTGCCCATGTGGTCCACAGCTGGTTGGCGGCCGTGTGGCAGTCCCAGAGCAGTACGGTGGCCCCGGCGGCGGTTGAGGCGTTGTCCACGTCCACGCAGCGGCCGGAGCCGGTGCCGCGCAGCCGCGAGGTGGTGGCGGCCAGCGGGCTGCCGCCGGCCACCCTGAACACGGCCACACCGTGTGCGGGCACGCTCGCGGAGATCTGTCCGGACGTGCTCGACGTGCCGCCGGTCCACAGGTCGGTGAGGGTGAACGGCCCGCCCGACAGGCCGACTTGAGCCGCTGTCGTACTGACCGTCGCGGTGCTTCCTCCCCGGTTGAACAGGCCCACCGCGACCGAGCCGTCGGAGAGGGGCTTGGCGAACACCTCGGTGTTGCCGTCGTCGCGCACCCTGCGCCCGCCCGCGCCCTGCGGATCCTGGTTCACCGCCAGCAGACGCGGGTTGCGCAGGATCGCGCTCACGTCGGCGGACATGGTGCGGATGTCGTTACCGGCCATGAGCGGGGCGCTGAGCAACGCCCACAGGGCGAAGTGGGAGCGGGACTCGGCCAGTGTCAGTCCGGGGCGGCCCACGACCAGCATGTCGGGGTCGTTCCAGTGACCCGGGCCCGACTGCGCCGCCAGCGGCGCCGTGACGTCCAGGACGTTGCCGACGCCCATCGGATAGCTGTTGGTGTTGCCGTTCTGCCAGATGTCGAGCAGGTCCTCGGTCGTCCGCCACAGGTCGGCGACCTCACCCCAGTTGTACGTGGCGCCGGTGATGGCGTGGAAGCTGTTGGGGTTGATGCTGTAGACGATCGGCCGCCCGGTGGCACGAAGGGCATCGCGCATGATCGTGAACCGCGCGACCTGCTCGTCCCGGGTACCGCTGGAGGAGCACCAGTCGTACTTGAGGTAGTCGACGCCCCACGAGGCGAACGTGTTGGCGTCCTGGACCTCGTGGCCCCTGCTGCCCGTCGACCCGGGATAGGCGCCGGTGCCCTGGGCACAGGTGCGTTCGCCCGGCACCTGGTAGATGCCGAACTTCAGCCCCTTGCCATGGATGTAGTCCCCGAGCGCCTTCATTCCGCTGGGGAACTTGGTCGGGTTGGACCGCAGGTTGCCGGCCGCGTCGCGCTGCGGGTCGAACCAGCAGTCGTCGACCACCACATACCGGTAGCCGGCGTCCCGCATACCCGAGGACACCATCGCATCGGCGGCCTGGCGCACCTGCGCCTCCGTGACCCCGCACCCGAAGCTGTTCCAGCTGTTCCAGCCCAGCGGTGGAGTGAGGGCCGGGCTGCCGGGCGCAGCCGAAGCGGTGGAGTGGACAGAGGCCGTGAAGGACGCGGTGACTGTCAGCGCGGCGGCTGCGAGGAGACGGAGCAGTCGTCTGCCTGGTCGTCTGGGCACCGTGGGCTCCCTTTCAGGTGGGGCGCCGCGGGCTGGACCCCGGGGCGCCTGCGAGTGGCTCGGTCAGTGGTGCGGGCGGTGCGATGTCGGCAGGTCGATTCGCTGCACGGTGCAGGTGGAAACGCCGGGGGCGTGGCGCCCATGGCGCGCGGTGCGGCATCAGACATTGGATGACAGACGCATACGATCGGCTGATGTCGCGGGCATGACACGTGCACGACGTTCGACATTTCGATCTGATTTCGGATCGCCGACGTCACGGATGTTAGACACACTCCTGAACATGTCAACAGCGTGCGGTCGGTCAAAGAAAGGCCTGGCTCCGCCTCACCGGCTACCAGAACGAGAAGGACGGAACATCTCCGGCAATGCGCAGACGCTCTCAAGCGTCGAAATGTTTCGCACCTGTCCACGAATCATGCGATGCATATTGACGGGAGCTGTCGACCTCTTATCATTCCAGGAGGAAGCCAGACGAATCGAATGGCGTTCACAATTTCGAACGCTTGGGATCGACTCTCTATCCGAGTACTCCTACTCAGAGAGAGCAACACATGGTCATGTCAGCGCTTGACGCCGTGCGCGCGCAGGCCGTGCTCGCCTGCGAACGCGCTCAACCGGCCTGCGAGATGCACGATGCGGTCTCCCACCAGGTCAGCCTGATCGCCGTACGGGCCGGAGCGCTGCAGGTCGCCACCAACGACGCGGACGCCAAGGAGGCCGCCCGCATTATCCGTTTGCTCAGCGTCGCCTCGACGGCTGCGCACCATGGTCACACTGCCGCACGCCACCGCGCTCGCGCCTCAACCCAAGCCTTGTCGACCTGCACAAACTCGTGGAATCCAGCGGCACCCGCACCCAGCCGACAGGTACGATCCGCCCACCGTGGGTACACCCGTCCCGCCCAACGGACCATCTACCGCACTGTCCAGGAGGCGTTGCCCCACGTCCGCGAACACACCCCCGGTGTGACGCCCCGCATCGGACTGCGGCAGCACGGCGACACTGTCGGAGTCACCGTCACCAAGGGCCCGCATAGCCGTCTTGGCCTGGTCGGTCTGCGGGGACGGGCCGACATCCCGCACGGTGCCCTGGAGGCGGCACCTACCGCGGAGCGCGGCTACCGGCGCACCCGAGTGCGCGGGTTGGAGGGGGCTCGGCGCCGGCGGAATCCATCCACCCCGGCGTCGCACCCCAGGCGGTCAGTCGGCCCAGACATCCTCGACGTAGTAGCCGGACTCGATGAGGGCGAGCAGCCAGGCACAGGACTCGTCGTCTCCGGCGCCGGTGTACTTCCGGTAGATCGCCATGAACGCCTCCCGAACAGCGGGGGCCGTACGGGAGCCGTCGCCGCAGATGTAGATGCGTCCGCCTCCTTCCAGTACCGCCCACACCTCGTCGCTCTCCTTCGCGATGCGGTCCTGGACGAAGCGGGCTCCGTCCTGGCGAGCGTGGGAGATCGTAAGCCGCATGTCGAAGGCTCGGGAGGCCTCGGCCGCTTCGGACTCCTCGCGGTGCAGATGGTCGACGTCGAAACGGTCGCAGCCGAAGTGGCACAGCAGCGTGCCGGTCGCCTCGGTGCGGTGGCGGTCGAGGACGGTGCCGTGGAAGGGAGCGGGACCGGTGCCCGCGCTGACCGGGATCGCCGGTGCCGAGTCGTCCACCGGCAGCCGGAAGGCCTCGCTGCAGGGCAGCAACCGGGCCTGGACTGTGTCTCCGACCGTCGTGGTCTGCAGGTAGTTCAAGCCGATGCCGCGGAACGCGCCCTGGCCGGAGCCGTGGGGCGCGGCGAGCAGCGACACCATCAGGTCGACCTCCCCGGGCACCGCCTCGGCGGACGAGGAGATCGGGCAGTGACGTGGGCGCAGCATCTGCACCAGCTCCAGGATGGTCTCGAACCGCAGCCCGCAGGCCCGGTAGCGCTCCAACAGGTCCAGGACGCCACGTCCTGCGACGGTCACCTGCTCGTGGAAAGTCGCCGGTTCCGCCGAGGCGAGTTCCGTCGGGGGGCGCTTCTCGGGCGGAGCGAAAGCCGGCATCAGGATGTCGTGCGCCTTGTGCCGGTTGGGCTCGTCGTTGGCCGCGGTGACGAGGTCGGGGCGCGCGTTCTTGTGGAAGCGGCTCTCGTCCCCGGGTTCGGCGACGAAGTCGAGGCCGGAGGCTAAGTTGCTCCCGTTTCCGAAGACGCGGACCTTGAACGGCGGGCCCGGCTCCTTGGCCGTTTCCCGCACCTGGAGCGGGCCATCTGTATCACTGGGGATGTCGAGGGCATGGCCGACGAGAGGTAGACCCGGACGTTCGGGAATCTGCTCGGTTCCACGCGGGGTGGCATCGGTCATCGGCATGCCTTTCACTTCCGTAGCAGCTGTTGTCCGGTTCGACCGGACGGGCGTCCTTGTCTTGCGGTCAGGCTGGTCGGACCGTCCGCTGGGGCGCTCTCGACCAGGGCGTGCGGGATCCGCCGGGATCCGTCCCTCGGCTGGGCCGAGGGACGGATCCCGGCGGTACGTACCGCGTCAGCAGGTCACGACAGCGGCGGGTACGCGTTCCGGACCAACTGCTGGAACTGCGCCGAGAACCAGCGTCCGGCCAGCGGCGAGTTCGGCAGCGCTCCCGACGGGTTGTTGCCGTTGCGGGCGTTGCCGCCGTACGTCGGGTCGCACATACGATCGAAGCCCTTGCCCTCGTCGTTCGGGATGGCGGCGCTGTTACCGTCCGACTCCCCCGGCGGCTTGACCCACACGTAGGCGTCGATGCCGGCGGCCGGAGCCGCGGTCGGCCGTTCACCGATGCCCGCGCCACTCTGGTTGCACCAGTTTCCGGCGTGGATTCGCCGGTCGATGCGGCTGGCGTCGACGTAGCCGTCCACGGTGGTCTGCGAGCCGGGACCGGCGGGCCGGGCGGAGCCGCCCCAGCCGTTGCGTGAGGTGTCGATCAGCATGCCGAGTCCGGAGTTGAATCCGGCCGCCACGAGCTTCTCGCGGAACGCCTGGGCGAAGGACTGCTCGTCCACGTACTGGTTCCAGTCCACCCACTTCGACTGGCGCACGGTCTGACCGCCCACCGTGTCAGTGACCTTGAGGTACGGCTCCTTGGTGGGGCTGTAGTTCGCGGTGTTGACGATGAAGCCGGCGACATCGTTCACGCTCGCGCCGTTGGTCGTCGCGACCTTGTGGAACTGCGTCACCGAGGGACCGAGGTTGCTGTCCCAGCCGAGCCAGCCGTGGTGGGCGGCGTCGATGTAGTTGTAGACGCCGGGGATGTTGCCCAGCTTGTCCAGGGCGTAGCTGACACCCTTCTCGTAGTTGCCGTTGGCCTTCATGGTCACGCAGGCGTCGGTGGTGGTGGGGGTGCCGCCGGCGTTGGTGACCAGGTTGGGCAGGGAGTCGGGCTCGATGACGGTGGCGACCCGCAGTCCTGCGTACTTGGATTCGGACAGGATCGACACGATGGGGTCGATGTACTGGGACTTGTACTTGTCGAGGTCGTTGGGCCCGAGCTCGCCGTTGGAGGCGAGGGCGGCGCAGTCGCGGCCGGGCAGGTCGTAGATCACGATCTGGATGACCAGTTCGCCGGAGCCCTTCTGCTTCAGGGCCTCGTCCAGGTGGGCGCGCAGGCCCATGCCGCCGTTGACGCCGTTGATGGCGACGATGCGGTCGAGCCAGACGGCGGTGGGCTGGTTGGCGATGCTGCTGCCGCCCGGTTCGGCGGCGGCCTTGGCGGACCATTCGGGGTTCACGTACACCTTGGCGCCGGTGTAGGGGTTGGCGACGCGGTTGCCCGGGTCGCCACCGTCTCCGCCGCCGGTGCCGCCACCGGTCTCGCCGCCACCGGTGCTACCGCCAGTGCCGCCGCCCGTGCCGCCACCGGTGCCCCCGCCGTTGTCGACGTTGCAGGCGACACCGTCGAGCGTGAACGTGGCGGGCACGCTGTTGCTGCCGCTGTAGGAGCCGTTGAAGCCGAAGCTGACCGAACCGCCGGTCGGGAGGGAGCCGTTGTAGTTCTCGTTGGCGGCGCTGACGTCGGCACCGCTCTGGGTGATCTTCGCGTTCCAGCCGTTCGTGATCCTCTGGTTGCCGGCGTACGCCCACTTCACCTGCCAGGCCGACTTGGCAGCAGCGTTGTTGGTGATGGTCACGGCGGCGGTGAAGCCGGTGTCCCAACTGCTCTGCACCTTGTAGTCGACGGTGCAGGGCACGGCGGAGGTGGCTGCGCCGGCCTGGCCGACGAGGAGCGCCGTCCCCGACGTCCCGGCGACCAGCGCCAGGGCGGCGAGCAGCGATGTCCTGGTGTGACTCATGACTGCGGGTTTCCTTTTCTCGTTGTGGACGTGCGGAAGGAAGCCGCGCGAACGGTCGCGCAGGCCAATGCCCTACGCGGTGGCAGTGCCGTCGCAGGCGGAGATCAAGGCCGGACCCGGCACACTCCCGCGCGTTCCGGGTCCGGCCGGACGGGGCGGGCTCACGGTTGTCGCACCACGCGAGACCCAGGTCGACGAAGGCGTGCGCCCAGTTGTGCTCCCCGAACTCCGCGGCGACCGACGGCACCGCGCCGGCACTTCACGTGGCTGCCGCCTGCTGTGTCGAGGCGCCGACCGCCGATACCAAGTTGGCCGGAGTGTGTCGCACGTCCGGCATCGGCTTCCGGCAGCTGGTGGCGCGTCCGAGCAACCGACCGCCGTGCCCGTCGAGCTTGGACGTCGTCGGTGCGGAGTTGCTCGTCGGCGTCACGGCCATGGGTCGACTCACAGCCCTGGACGGGGCTGTCCCACTGGCTGGTGACGACTGATGCCACCGTGCACGCGGCCGTGGCTCCCCGGGCCGAGAACACAGGTGGAACAGCGCTCAAGAGAGCGTCGCTGACTAAAAGTACTGAATGCGGGGGGTGTCGCATGAGCGAGTCCTTACAGCTTGGCGCGCCGCTACGGACGCGTCGAGTGATGGAACCGCTCCCACTGGTGAGGAGGAAGTTAGCGCCAACTGGCGGTGTTTCATAGGGCCCTTGCGAAACTTTCGCTCTCATGGGGTCAGTTCGAACTTTGAAGTCGTCGGCATCTTGACCGATCCCGCCTTCATCTCCACGATGGGAGCGCTCCCACTGGATTCCCCCCTCGACATCTCTCCGCGAGTCGCGTGACGCAAGGAGGAACAGCTCATGGATCCCGGACGCAAACGCAGAGCCGTACGGCGGTTCTGGACGGCAGCCGCCGCTGTGTTCGCCCTACCCCTGTCGATGCTCGCCGGCAGCACGACCACCGCGAGCGCGGCGGCAGTGCAGTGCAGCGTCGACTACAAGACCAACGACTGGGGCTCCGGCTTCACCGTCGACCTCACCCTCACCAACCGCGGTACCGCCGCGATCGACGGCTGGACCCTGACCTACGCCTACACGGGCAACCAGCAGCTCTCGAACGGGTGGAACGGCACCTGGTCCCAGGCAGGCAAGGCCATCACCGTCAAGAACGCTCCGTACAACGGCACCGTCGCCCCGGGCGCCGCCGTTTCCGCAGGCGCACAGTTCGGCTACAGCGGCAGCAACGCCGCGCCGACCAACTTCGCGGTCAACGGCACCAGTTGCATCGGCGCCCACCAGCCGCCGATCACCGTGCTGACCAGCCCGACAGCCGGCGCGGTCTATTCGCGTGGTGACGCAGTGCCGCTCGCGGCGACCTCGGCCGCCGCGGACGGCGCGACGATCACCAAGGTCGAGTTCTACGACGACACCACGCTGCTGGGCACGGACACGAGCGCGCCCTACTCGCTCTCCGCCTCCGGATTGACCGTGGGCAGTCATTCCCTGGTGGCGAAGGCGTACGACAGTCTGGGCGCGTCGGCGGAGTCCACCCCGGTCGGCATCACGGTCGCCACGGGCCCCGCGGTGGTGACCTCGACCAACCAACTCGCCGTCCAGCAAGGCAAGTCGGCGACGTACGACGTGAAGCTGTCGACCCAGCCGACGACCAGCGTCTCCGTGACGACCGCCCGGACCGGCGGCAACACGGGGCTGTCCGTGACCGGCGGGGCGTCACTCACCTTCAACCCGTCGAACTGGAACACCGCGCAGAAGGTGACCGTCACGGCGGACTCCTCCGGCACGGGGGCGGCGACCTTCGAGTCGACGGCCGCGGGACACGGCAAAGCGGCGGTGACGGTCACCCAGATCGCGGCGTCCAAGACGTACGACGCCCGGTTCCTGGAGCTTTACGGCAAGATCACCAACCCCGCCAACGGCTACTTCTCCCCCGAGGGCATCCCCTACCACTCGGTCGAGACGCTGATCGTCGAGGCCCCGGACCACGGCCACGAGACCACGTCGGAGTCGTACAGCTACCTCCTGTGGCTCCAGGCCATGTACGGGAAGATCACCGGCGACTGGACCAAGTTCAACGGCGCCTGGGACATCATGGAGAAGTACATGATCCCCACCCACGCCGACCAGCCGACCAACTCCTTCTACAGCGCCTCCAAACCGGCGACCTACGGGCCCGAGGAGGACACGCCGAACAAGTATCCGACCGCGCTCGACCCGGCGGTACCCGTCGGATCGGACCCGCTCGCCGGTGAGCTGAAGTCGGCCTACAACACGGACGACGTCTACGGCATGCACTGGATCCAGGACGTCGACAACGTGTACGGCTTCGGCAACACCCCGGGCGGCAAGTGCGAGGCCGGCCCGACGGAGACCGGACCGTCCTACATGAACACCTTCCAGCGTGGACCGCAGGAATCGGTGTGGGAGACGGTGCCGCAGCCGACCTGCGACGCCTTCAAGTACGGCGGCAAGAACGGCTACCTGGACCTGTTCACCGGGGACAAGTCGTACGCCAAGCAGTGGAAGTACACCACCGCCCCGGACGCCGACGCACGTGCCGTGCAGGCCGCCTACTGGGCCGACCTGTGGGCGAAGCAGCAGGGCAAGGGCTCGGCCGTGTCGGGCACGATCGCCAAGGCCGCCAAGATGGGCGACTATCTGCGGTACGCGATGTACGACAAGTACTTCAAGAAGATCGGCAACTGTGTCGGTCCGACGACCTGCGCGGCCGGTACCGGCAAGGACGCCTCGCACTACCTGATGTCCTGGTACTACGCCTGGGGAGGCTCCACCGAGACCACCGGGGGCTGGGCCTGGCGCATCGGCTCCAGCTTCGCCCACAGCGGCTACCAGAACCCGCTGGCCGCCTACGCGCTCAGCTCCAACGCCGATCTGAAGCCCAAGTCGGCGACAGGGCAGGCGGACTGGAGCAAGTCGCTGCAGCGGCAAATGGAGTTCTACCGCTGGCTGCAGGCGGACGAGGGCGCGATCGCCGGCGGCTCGACCAACAGCTGGGCGGGCCGGTACGCGACCCCGCCGGCCGGGAAGTCGACGTTCTACGGCATGTACTACGACGAGCAGCCGGTGTACCACGACCCGCCGTCCAACCAGTGGTTCGGCTTCCAGGCGTGGTCCATGGAGCGGGTCGCCGAGTACTACCAGCAGACGGGCAACGCCTCCGCGAAGGCGATCCTCGACAAGTGGGTCAAGTGGGCGCTGTCCAAGACCACGATCAACCCCGACGGCAGCTACCAGATCCCCTCCACCCTCAAGTGGTCGGGCCAGCCCGACACCTGGAACGCGGCAAGTCCCGGTGCCAACAGCGGACTTCACGTCACCGTCACCGACTACACCAACGACGTCGGTGTGGCCGCCGCCTACGCCAAGACACTCGCGTACTACGGCGCCAAGTCCGGTGACGCGGCGTCGAAGGCGACGGCGAAGGCGCTGCTGGACGGTATGTGGACGCACCACCAGGACAGCCTCGGCATCGCGGTTCCCGAGACCCGCAGCGACTACAGCCGGTTCAACGACAGCCTCTACGTGCCGAGCGGCTGGACCGGCAAGATGCCCAACGGCGAGACCATCGACTCGTCCTCGACGTTCTCCTCGATCAGGTCCTTCTACAAGAACGACCCGGCCTGGTCGAAGATCGAGGCCTACCTCAAGGGCGGCGCCGCGCCCGTCTTCACCTACCACCGGTTCTGGGCCCAGGCTGACATAGCCCTGGCCATGGGCTCGTACGCGGATCTCCTCGAGTAGCCCCCGCCGGCGCTCCGCGTACGCGACCCCGTCGCCTGGTGACGGGGTCACCCCGGCCGGGCAGCCCCTACCCCTCACGGGGGCTGCCCGGTCCTCGCGCGGTTCCGGCGGACACGGCTCACGCGCGAGCCCGGACACACCGCGGGACGGAGCGCCCGACGGGTGTGTACCGGTCCCCCATCCACCTCGCTCGGGCCGCCCAGGCCGCCCACGGAAAGGCACGATATTCCCTTCCGCGAACATTGATCACCGGAACCCCGGGCATCGACTCCCACTGTCGACCACCAGTGATAACACCCATACCCTCCTACTCAGGACGGGAGCGCTCCCAGTTCGCGGGTGCAGGGCACCCGATCCACTCGTGAAGGCGTGTGCTCGGCTGCCTCCGGCCGGTAAGATCGGTGATCACTTGGGGAGGCGGTCATGGGAAAACGACGCCCGGGCGCACCGACGCTGGAAGAGGTGGCCGTCCACGCGCGGGTGGGACGGGGCACGGTCTCCCGTGTCATCAACAACGCGGCGGGCGTGAAGGATTCGACACGTCGGGCCGTCCAGCGAGCCATCGAGGAACTGGGCTACGTACCCAATCTCGCGGCCCGTTCCCTGGCCGGACGTCGGGCCGACGCCGTCGCCCTGGTCATGACGGAGCCGGACTGGCGGCAGTTCGCCGAGCCCTTCTTCTCCGAGATCGTCCGCTCGCTCGGAGACGCGCTGACAGACACCGGGATCCAGCTCCTGCTGACCCTGGTCCGCTCCGACACCGAGCGGCAGCGCTTCCTCGAGTACGCGCGCGGCGGCCGGGTCGACGGAGTCCTGCTGATGTCCGTGCACGCCGGTGATCCGCTGCCGGACATGCTCGCCGAGGCCCGGTTGCCGACCGTGCTGCTCGGGCGCCGCTCGGGCGAGGAATACGTCAGCTACGTCGACGCCGACAACATCGGCGGAGCCCGCAGCGCCGTCTCCCACCTGCTGCGACAGGGCCGCAGAGTGATAGCCACGATCACCGGGCCGCTCGACCTGTACGCCGCCCAGTGCCGACTGCGCGGCTACGAGGAAGCCCTGGCGATGGCGGGCCTGGAGGGCGAGCCGACACGTGTCGCCGAAAGCGACTTCACGGCGGAGAGCGGGCGCCGCGCCATGGCCGAACTCATCGAACGGTATCCGGACATCGACGGCGTCCTCGCCGCGTCGGACACCACCGCCGCGGGCGCGCTGGAAGCCCTGCGCGCGGCCGGCCGCCGGGTTCCCGAGGATGTCGCCGTGATCGGCTTCGACGACTTCTCGCTGGCCCAGCGGACCGAACCGCGGCTGACCACGGTGCGCCAGCCGATCGAGGAGATCGGGCGGGCCATGATCCGGCTGCTCCTGGAGGAGATGGAGGAGGGCGCCGTGGCCTGGCGTCACGTCATCCTCCGTACGGAGCTCGTGGTACGCGAGTCGACCTGATTTTCGTCGCCGGACCTGTCCGGGGAGCGCTCCCCGGGCCGACGTGCCGCGTCTCGGTGCCCGTGTCCGACCTGCGTCTTGGAAATCAGTTGGACAGGTTCATGCCGACAGTCTTGTCAGGGACCTGAACCATGCCTACAGTCCCAGCCGAAGCCCCGATTGGGAGCGCTCCCATTCACAAGGTTGTGGGAGATCTTCCGTACCCCCCATCCCTCGGAAGAGGATCCGCATGCGTCCTTCCCCGCACCATGCCCGCAGAGCGCGTGGCCTGCTCGGCGCGCTGCTCACCTCGCTCGTCTCGCTCGCCGCGCTTTTGACCACAGCGTCAGTGGCGCAAGCCGACACCACGATCTGTCAACCCTTCGGTACCACGACCATCCAGGGCCGCTACGTGGTGCAGAACAACCGCTGGGGCACCAGTGCCACCCAGTGCATCGCCGTCACCGACTCGGGGTTCAGGATCACCCAGGCCGACGGATCCGTCCCCACGAACGGCGCTCCGAAGTCCTACCCGTCCATCTACAACGGCTGCCACTACACCAACTGTTCGCCCGGAACCAACCTTCCCGCGCAGCTCAGCACCATCTCCAGCGCGCCCTCGAGCATCTCCTACAGCTATGTGAACGACGCGGCGTACAACGCCTCGTACGACATCTGGCTCGACCCCACGCCCCGCACCGACGGGGTGAACCGGACCGAGATCATGCTCTGGTTCAACAAGGTCGGACCGGTCCAGCCCATCGGCTCCCCGGTCGGCAACGCCAGCGTGGGCGGGCGCGATTGGCAGGTGTGGTCCGGCAACAACGGCGGGAACGACGTGCTGTCGTTCGTCGCACCGTCGGCGATCAGCAGCTGGAACTTCGACGTCATGGACTTCGTCCGGCACACCGTCTCGCGAGGGCTCGCGCAGAACAACTGGTACATGACCAGCGTTCAGGCAGGGTTCGAGCCCTGGCAGAACGGCACGGGCCTCGCCGTGACCTCGTTCTCCTCCACCGTGAACAAGGGCTCCACCGGTGACCCGGGCAACCCCGGGGACCCCGGCAACCCCGGAGGCTCCACGGCCTGCAAGGTGACGTACGGGACAAACGTCTGGCAGGGCGGCTTCACCGCCGACGTCACCATCACCAACACCGGCTCCTCCCGCGTCAGCGGCTGGAAGCTCGCGTTCACCCTCCCCTCCGGGCAGCAGATCACCAACGCCTGGAACGCGAACCTGTCCGGGTCGTCAGGAGCGGTCACAGCGAGCAACGTGGGCCACAACGGAGAGGTGGCGGCCGGCGGTCAGGCGACCTTCGGATTCCAGGGCTCGTCCAGCGGCGCCTTCGCCAAGCCCACCGCCTTCAGCCTCAACGGAACCGCCTGCACGACTGCGTGACATACGTTCACCTTCCGGGGTCCGCCTGATTTCCGCCACGCGGACCGGCGGGCCCCGGAGTCCACGCAGTGCCCCCCGACCTCACAGGGTTTCGCCCCCGCCCCCGCCTCCTCCGGCAAAGCCAACGCCGTACGCGTCGGCGTTCACGGCCCTGCCGTCCCGGAGCGACAGCTGGTTCGCAGGGGGCCCACCCCTGAGGGCGGGGTCAGTGCCGTGCGAACTGGACCCCTGTCGACTGCACGACATCCGGGCGCAGAGCGATCCCGTTGATGGTCAGTCGTTCTCCGTAGATGTCGGTGATCCTGATCGCGCCGCCGCAGCCACTGCCGTCGGGCGAGAGGAAATAGTTGTAGTCCGTGCGCGTCAGTTGACGCCAGCCGCCGCCGGAGCGGACCTCCAGTCGCGCGAGCGGGTTGCGGTGGCCCAATGCCTGGATGCCGCACCAGTAGGGGCTGGAGCCGATCTTGTAACGGATCGAGACCGTACCCACCGCGTCGGAGCTCAAAAGGCTCCAGGTGATCGCGATCCGGCCGGTCGAGACGGGGACCAGTTTGGCGAAGGCCTGTTCGCTCAGGTCGAGTTGCCCGGGTGCACAGGGCAGGGGGCATTCGTTGGTGATCTTGACCGTGACGGAGTTGCCGTTCGCCGTGCGGACGAGCACGTACGCCCCACAGGCGGCGGACGTCTCGTAGTCGGTGGTGTTCATCGCCGCGATCATCATGTCGTCGCTCGGGCCGTACGAGCAGGCGCCGTCCCCGACGCCGGCCTGGTAGACGGTGGCGACTCCCGTGTAGGTCTTCTTGGGTCGGATCCGTCCGGCCAGGGACGACGTGGCAGGAGCCGTCCGCGGGGACGCCGACGTCGGTGCCGCCGACGGGGTCGCCGACGGGGTCGCCGAAGCCTTCGGGGCCGTAGCGCTCGCCGATGGGGACGCGCTGGCCGACGGGGTCGCGGAGGAGGCCGACGGGGAGGCTGTGGCGGGCTTCTTCCCTGGTGGCGTCGGCGCGGGAATCTCCTCGGAGTTGGCCACGGCCGTGGCCGGGGCCGGCCCGGCATCCTCCTTGCCGTCGGGTTGCATCGTCATGACCAGGCCCAGGACAAGAGCTGTGACGACCAGTCCCGCGGAGGTGCCCACCATCAGACCGCGTCTGCGCCTGCGCTGCCGCGCGGCCCGGCGTGTTTCTTGCATGTCCATCCGTTCCGAAGAGCGTGTTGCTGGTTGCACTACTCAGTGGCCACCGGTGGCGAAAAGGTTGCCGCCGATTCTTCGGTCGGATCGGGCGCCGGGAATGGACAGCCGGGTGCGGGATCCGAGCGCGGTCTCTCTGACGTCCCCCTCTCGGCCGACAGCCCGTGACGGGTGGGTTCGACGTGCGTGCCGGGGTCCCCGGACGACGGGACCTCGGCCGCCTGGTCCCCGCACTCCCGCCCCAGGACCATCGGGGGAACACCGCCTGCGTCGGCCGCAGGTCACTGCTTCCACAGGGCGGACGGTGACGACCGCAGGGGCGGCCGGGACGGGTGGGCGGACCATCGCGTTGGTGCCGGGTGAGCCGAGGTGGCGGGCGCAGGGCGCGCCACCCCGGGGCCGCTCAGCCGATCTTGGTCATGTTCCACTGCTGCGGGGCGCCGCCGTTGGGGGTCCACTGGATGACCTGGGTGTTGTCCGCGCCGTTGTTGGCGTTGTCCAGCGCCTTTCCGCTGTGCCGGTTGATGAGCCGGAACGCGCCGTTGCCCAGCGCGGTGACGGCCCACTGCTGCTGACGACTGGCGTTGTCCGTGCGCTGCACCATCACCCCGCTGTCGGAGGTGCTGTTGTTGTTGTCGAGGGCCTTGCCGCTACGCGCGCAGACCAGCTTGTAGTAGCCGTGGCCGACCTCGGTGACCGTCCACTGCTGCGGCGAGCCACCGTTGGCGGTCCACTGGATGATCGGGCTGCCCTCGTTGCCGATGTTGCCGTTGTCGAGGGCCTTGCCGCTCTGGGCGCAGACCAGCCGGTAGACACCGCCTGCCAGGACGGCCGGCATGCCGTTCACCTCCACGCAGACCACCGAGTCGTTCGCGTTGGGCGCGGTACTCGGGACGCTGACGTTGATCTGCCCGCCACTGACCCAGTAGTTGAGGTTGGTGCCCGGGTTGTTCATCAGGTAGACGCGGTTGATCGTGTTGTGCACCGCCGGAATCTGCAGCGTGCCACCCGTGGGCCAGTCGAAGACGTGGGCGAAGAGCTTGCCGTTCTTCTTGGTGACCCTGCCCCAGGACGGGTCTGTGGCGAAGGGGCTGCCGCTGGTGCCGTGGATGCTGTCGCCGTGGGTGGCCATCCAGGAGCCCATGCCGTTCAGAACGGTCACGGATCCGGCGGTCACGCTGCCATCGCCCTTGGGGCCGATGTTGAGCAGGTAGTTGCCGTCCCGTGCGACGACGGTGACCATCTCCCGGATCAAGGTCTGGACCGAGCGGTACTGGTTCTCCTTCCACGAGACGTAGCCCCAGGCGTCGTTCATGGTGGCGCAGGCTTCCCACGGCCGGTCCAGCGGCGCTTCGGGGATCCCGAACTCGGCGACCGCGTAGTCACCGAGACCGTGGTCCCGCTTGACGCGTTCGTTGACGACGAGGTTGGGCTTACGGGCGATCAGCCACTGGTACAGCTCCGCGCCGTCGGCCTGGGTCCACCAGTCATCGAGGTTGGGGGTGGAGGGGTTGCCGCACCAGTCGCCGTCGAACCACAGAACGGCCGGGTCGTAGCGGTTCAGCAGTTCCTGCAGCTGGGCCTTCATGTCGTTGATGTAGCCCGTGCGGGCGGACAGCGACGACATGTCGGAGTAGTAGTTGCCGCGGTCGATGGTCTGGGAGGGGTGGTTCCAGTCGAGGATCGAGTAGTAGAGCCCGAACTTGATGCCCCGGCTCTCGCACTCGGTCTTCAACTGGGCCAGCAGGTCGGGCTGGAAGTTGTTGAAGTCGCGCAGGTTGTACTGCTTGGTGCCGGTGGCGTCGGTGAAGCCCGGGACGTTGGAGTCCCACATCGCGTAGCCCTCGTGGTGCTTGGCGGTGATCACGAGGTACTTCATGCCCGCGTTCTGGGCCAGCTGGGCGATCGTGGCCGCGTTGAAGGCGTTCGGGTTGAACTTCGAGGTCACCTCCGTCTGATAGCTGGCCTTGGTCCACAGAGGATTGGTGTCGGCGCTGAACGCCCACTCGCCGCGCCCGAGGTAGGAGTAGGACCCGAAGTGGATGAACATGCCGAACCGGGCCTGGTACCACCAGTCCATCTTCGCGTCGACGGAGTACGCCTCGGCCGTGGCAGGCCACAGGGCCTGCGGCAGACCGAACGCCACGGTACCGCCGGCGAGGGCTGCGGCCTTGATGAGGGAGCGCCTGCTGAGGGGAGCGGAGGACATCGTGCGGCTCCTGGAGGGTGAAGGACACAGAGTGTCCGTGACTTCTTCTCCGCGACACCACACGGACGGGCGGAGTACTACGGCTCGTGTCCGTGAGAGCTCCAGCAGCCCTCATGGACATCGGATGTATTAACAGACACGACCGCCCTTCATGTCTAGAGGTGCGATGATGAATTCAGATATCTCCTGTTCATGACTCCTCAGTAGGGACTGGGAGACAGGAGACATAGGATGTCTCTTGAAGGTTGGCCAGCGGTGTCAGGAGAGCCGCTTCGCGATGCGAACACCGGCCCGCCGGGTGTGCCGCGCCGCGTTCCGGGCCACCGGACGAACGAACCGCACCGGGGCGCCCATCCTGACGCCACCGGCGACCCGCCGGGCAGCCTCGGCCGTGCGGAGGGGCCCCCGGTGCCCCGAGACACCCACCGTCGCGGAAACTCTCTAGGCCGGGTCCAGGTCGGCATACACCAGATGGTGGTCCGAGTGCCCGGTGGATTGCACCCGGTGCCGGAGCGGAGTGATACCCCGCAGGAAGACGTAGTCGAACTTACTGTGCCAGTCGGTGGTCACCTCGCACTCACCGATGGACGGGGGCTGACATTGGGCGTCCGTGTCCACGGCCAGCGCCCACATCGGGGAGAGTTCGGGAGCGTCGGGCACCGCATTGAAATCGCCGAGAACGATGGCGCGCTCATGCCGGGCGACAGCCGTGGCGAGGACCCGGACCTGCTTCGCTCGGACTGCTTCCTGACGTCGCTGGGCGAGGTGCGTGTTGAAGACCCGCACCTGCCGGCCGCCCACCATGGTGGTGACCGCCATGTACCCACGGTCTTCGGATCCGCCGTCGGGGTATTCCACGCCGACGGAGTCTGTCATCGGCGCCGCGGACAGGATCGCCTGACCGAAGCCTCCCGGACTCCACGGCACTCCCCCGCAGCGGCCCCAACTCTGAAGAACCGTCCCGTACTTGACGTGGTAAACCAGCCCGTGCCGGCGCTTCAGGTAGTCCCTGATCCCCTCGATGTCACGCACGCAGGTCTCCTGCATGCCGATGACCTGGGGCGCATACGTGGCGATCTCGGCCGCCCGGTCGGCGTTGCTCTCCTCGCAGGGATTGCAGATGTTCCACGTCATGACCCGGTTGGGTACGACATCTCGCACGGCGTCGACGGGCAGTGACCTCGCGAAGAGAGTGTCACCCGGTGCGCTGGGGCCGACGAGCACCATGCAGGCCAGGACCAATGCACCCGCGAGCAACTGCGTGCCCCTTCCAAGCATCACCGACTCCTCATTGCGGTACCCACGGCATCCGACGTCTCCTGCACGAGGTTAGAGGACGGGGTTACCGACAACGCGCGCCTCCACCCCTTCACCAAGCTCTTCGACCCGGCCCCCACCCCCGCCCATGACCGGCCGTGAGCCAAACGGCCCGTCTCCCATGGCGCAGCCCCTCTCCGCCCACTTCACGGCCAGGACCCTCCAGTCGGGCGTTCACTGCCAACCCATTGCAACGCGCCGCACGATGTCCATTGCATTGAACGCGACCCCATTGCAACGATTTTCCTGGCTTTCACCTGCGATTATACTAGTTCTGCGCACCGAGTTCATTGCGTCAATCTCGAATGCAACGTAGCTTTTCCATTGTTCGAAACGGATTCGAAGCCTCGGGAGAGCATGATGCCGAAGTTCGACACCCCCGCCCCGGTCCTGGCCGTCCTCGACATCCCCGCGGGACGCATCCGGTTCATCGCCGCCGACCGCGCCGACACCACCGTCGAGGTCCTGCCCGCGGACGCCTCCAAGGGGCGCGACGTGAAGGCGGCCGAGCGGGCCACTGTCGAGTACGGGGACGGTGTCCTGCGGATCGGGGCCGCACCGGCGAAGAACCGCGTCCTCGGTCAGTCGGGGTCCGTCGAGGTGACCGTCCAGCTGCCCGTCGGCTCCCGCGTCCAGGCGAAGGCGGCCGACGCCGAACTCCGGGGCGTGGGACGCCTCGGCGACGTCACCTACGAGTGCGCGCGGGGCACGGTCAAGCTCGACGAGACCGCCAGCGCCCGCCTCACCCTCCAGTCCGGCGACATCACCGTCGGCCGCCTGGGCGGCCCCGGCGAACTCCGCACCCTCAAGGGCGACTTGCGCATCACCGAGGCCGTACGCGGCACGGTCACCCTGCACACCCAGTCCGGCGACATCACGGTCGGCGCCACCCGCGGAGCCTCCGCGACCCTGGACGCCGGCACAACCTACGGCCGCATCGACAACGCCCTCCAGAACACCGACGGCGCCACCGCCCAGCTCACCATCCACGCGACCACCAGCTACGGCAGCATCAGCGCGCGGAGCCTCTGAAGGAGCCCTCTCATGAAGTCGTCCCTCGCACAGAAGCCCGAGACGGCGACCCCGGCCGCCCCTCGCCCCGTCGCTTCCTTCATACGGTTTGTGATCTTCGGAGGTGGCGTCGGAGTCCTCTCCAGCTTCGCGGCACCGCTGCTGGCCACGACCATGCCCTGGGCGGTCTCGAACGCGATCATCAGCGCTGTCTCCACCCTGCTGTGCACCGAGCTCCACGCCCGCTTCACCTTCGCCAAAGGACGCGGCGCCGGACGCCGAGAGCACTGGCAGTCCGCGGGCTCGGCGACCGCCGCCTACCTCGCGACCAGCGCCGCCGTCTACGTCCTGCATCTGGTGCAGCCCTCCCCCGCCTTGCTGACCGAGCAGATCCTCTACCTCGGCGCCTCCGGCCTCGCCGGCCTCGGCCGCTTCACCATCCTGCGCCTCTACGTATTCACCGGCCGCCACACCCAGACCACACGACCGCTGACGCAGGACAGGACAGCGGCCGTACCCCTTCCCACGGGAACGCGGCGGTCATCACGTCCGACATCACGTCCCAGCTGGACCAACGGGTCGCAGCCACAGCTCGCCGCCTGATGCGCTTGGCACCCCGCGACCGCAAAGGCCAGGCATGGCATGGCAGGACAGACAGCACATCCTCCCGCGCTGGTGTCGGCGTACATGGTCGTCCGCACAGGGACCCGGGGGCAGTCAGCGTGAGGCTCGCCAGCGAGGTGCCTCGTCGTCGGGCCGGTCCGGACTTGCGAAATGGAAGGGCACGCTGAACCGTCCGGCCAGAGCGGTGCCGGTTGTCACGGCTTCCCTTGTCTCTGGCCAGGGCGGCACCCGTCCGTTGAAGACTCGGATGTCCGAGCCATGGCGGACCATCGCCAGCTCGACCTCGCCGTGTGGGCGGTCCAGGACAGCGACGAGCAACACGCACCAGCCGTCCGTGTCCCCGTCCCCTATGGCTTCTACCGCCGCCAGCTGTCCGGGCAGTTCGCCGACGCGGGCGGCCAGCGTGTCCACGTCCCTCGGCGGATCCGGCTGCCGGACGCCCCGGTCCGCCACAGCATGACAGCGAGCCACAACCACACGCCGGCAGTCGTGCAGACCCGGACCCGGCGCCGGGGCTCCCTCCCCCAGAATCCGAACCGCTGCCATCGATACCCCGATCGCCGTCAGCCGACGGTCCCGCAGCACGAGATCGTCCACCTGCTCACGCACCGACTCCGGCAACGCGTCCCACCACTCTGCCTCCACCACGGAATGAGAACGGACCCACTGGCCCCCGCTCCACGAGGTCGCTCGGCGGTCTGACGGGCACGTGAGCCGAAGTCATGGACAAGTTGGTTTCGTCCCGGGTTCGCCTGCACCGGAATGGGCACTTGGCTGTGAAGCGAGGCAGGACTCCTGGAGGTGTGATGTGGCGGCACGACATCGTCTGATCAAGGTGAGTCCCCAGACCGTGTGGGCCGTCCTCGCCGACGGCAGCCGCTATGGGGAGTGGGTGGTGGGAACGTCGGACTCCAAGCCGGTGCGCGGGCAGTGGCCGCAGGTGGACTCGGCGATCTGCTATGAAGTCCGCGTAGGCCCGCTGCGGCTTACCAACGAGACAGTTGTCCGGTATTGCGAGGAGGGCTCCGAGCTGGGGCTGGAGGCGCGAGCAGGCATCCTGGGAACGGCGCGGATCGCCATCGAGCTCCGTCCCTGGGGCAAGAACTGCCTGGTCATCGCCGACGAGCACCCCCTCCAGGGAGCGGGCGGACTGCTTCACAACGTCGGAGTGGATGCGCTGATCCAACTGCGCCACCGCGCGATGCTGGCGCGGCTCGCCCGGGTCTGCGAGGCGCAGGAACGGGCCGAGCAGCTGGAAAGCCTCCGGGGACGGCACAGGCAGCCGGCTCTCGGCGTCGACGGCGGTCATGTCTGACGCGGAAGCGACCGACACTGTGCCGGCCCCGACGCACTGGTGGCGGCTACCTGTCAGCTGACCGGGGGCCGAGCGTTCAAGGCCTTCGACGTGTGCAGTCCTGAGCACGCTGCACCGACGCCGAGTCTCCTGGCCGTGTCGCCCGCCGCACGAGTGTCCTCGGGTTCTCTGTCGACGACCCGGCGCCGCCGTGGGGGGCCGATCGTCGTCGGCGCGAAATCCATCACCCTGACGAACATCATTCGGGCCAGCGACGGATGGTGCGTGTCATGGACGAGGCGAGCGGACGCGGCCACCTCCCTCATGCCCACAGACAGCCTCGGCGATTCCGACCGGTCGTCGCCGAGGGACTGCCGGTTTCCCTCCCTGCCCCGGCACGGAACGGTCCTGCCCGTCACCTCCGAGGAACTGGCACGGGTATGTGCCGCGCCCAAACCCATGAGCCAGGAAGGGCCCTCCACCGGGCGGCCACCATGAGGCCGCCGCGGCAAGGCCAGTTGCCTGTCGGCTGAGCACTCCTGCTTGTAACGGCCCCCTGTCTGGACCCCAACCACCCGTGTACGGCAGGCGCCGCCTGTGAATGCGTGCCCAACCCCCCGACAGACCCTGGGTAACCAGCGGTAACTTCTGCCACGTTCCCACCGCAATCGCTTTCCCCCCAGGAGACACTCCCCCATGCGCAGACCCTTCGCCTGCCTGGCGGCCGGCTCCGCCGTTATCGGCGGACTCACCGTGGCCGCTCCGCCCGCCTCGGCCGCCGACTCGGGCAGCTTCAGCGTCCTGACCTACAACGTGGCCGGACTGCCCGAGGCCATCTCCAGCGCGCCCACGCCGCGCGAGTCCAGCACCACGACGATCGGCCAGCGCATCGCGCCGTACGACGTCGTCCATGTCCAGGAGGACTTCAAGTACCACGCCACTCTCTACGCGGCGGACACCGCACACGCCTACCGCACCGCCACCAGCGGCGGCGCCGGCATCGGCAGCGGTCTCAACACGCTCGCGAAACTCCCCTACGACGAGGACGACTTCGAGCGGGTCGGCTGGAACTCCTGCACCTACGGCTCCGGTGACTGCCTGACCCCCAAGGGCTTCACATTCATGCGTGGCGCCTCGCCGAAGGCGTCTAAGCAGTGGACCCTCAACTGACCTGCGCCACCACATCGCACGTCGTCGGACCGGTCCCATGACCGGCTCGGCGACGGACGGTGTCGTCCGCCGGTGAGTGTGAGCAATCGGTGTACGGGGGCCAGGCCGACGGGTCCGTCGACACGGGCCGTGGCACGGGCGGTGGGGGCAAGTCACCGACGCCCTCCTCACCCCTGACTGTCAGCCGGGGAAGGGCCGGGCCAGATGGCCGAGGCGTCGTCGCGGTCGGGGTCCGGCAGGCGGACCGGTCGGACCGGGACGGTGTGGGTACGGCCCTTCGACGTGACCGTCCACGGGACGGCGTGGCCGGAGTAGCACAAGGTGGTCAGGACGAAGACGCCGTCGGCGTAGACCTCGACGTACTCGCCGATGGTGAGGATACGCAGGGCCGCGGCGGGTTCGGTCAGCACCGTCTCGCCCAGCCGGCTCCCGTGGGGGCCGGTGATCCAGAGGCTCTTGCCGTCGCAGCCGACGAGCAGCGCCGGACCGCCGCCGTCGAGGGTGTCGGTGCGCAGGGTGATCTCGACCCGGCCGGTGAGGGCGACGTCGCCGACCGCGTGCAGTGCGGCCTGTTCGGTCTCCTCGCCGAGCCAGGCGTCCAGGCCGGGCCACCATTCCAGGCGGGGTGCCTCGTCCGGGGAGGTGACCAGGAGTTTGGGCTGGGCGAGCATGCCGCGGCAGCGTTCACCGGAGTCGGTGAGGTTCACGCGTCGGGGGGTGGTGTGCAGTACGACGCGGGAGCCGTCGGGCGCGGGGACGACGCGGGGGGCGTAGGAGCCGGTCGGGCCGAGCGGGCCGCGGCGGGTCCACGGGCCCCGCAGGCGTGGCGCGGTCCATGCCTCGAAACCACGCGTCGAGCCGATGGCGCCCAGCAGGAGCCAGCTGCCGTCGTCGAGACGCTCCAGGACGGGGCACTCCAACTCGTCGATGTCGCCCGGGGATATGAGCGGCGGCTGGACGGTCCAGTGCTCCAGGTCGTCCGAGGTGGCCCAGGCGACGCATCCGCCGGCCTCGACGGGCAGTGCGGCGTCGGCGGCGCAGACCACCATGACCCAGCCCTCGGACTCGTCGTCGCGCACGACGAACGGGTCGCGCCAGCCCATGCGTTCACCGGTGCGGTACCAGCGCGCATCGGCCTCGACGACAGGCCTGGTGCCGTGCCGGCGCCAGCCGGTGCCGTCGGTGCGGTCGGAGTACGCGAGACCGACCGACTGCAGCGGCCACCCCTCCGGGGTGAGGCCGAGGACACCGGTGTAGAACATGGCCATTCCGTCGCCGTGCCGGACGGGGTGCATGGTCCACACGGCCTGCTGGTCGAAGCGGCCGGGCAGACCGTTGCCGAACGCGGTGCCACGGGGCTGCCAGGAGACCAGGTCGGTGGAGGTGGCCCTGCCGTAGGAGGTCTCCATCCGCAGGTGGTCGAACTCGGCGGTCCAAGGGCCCTGCAGGTGCAGTACGGCATAGGTGCCGTCGTCGTCGCGCAGCAGGGCGAAGTCGTTCACGCAGAGGCCGGGCGGGGCGTATCGCATGCATTTCCTGTCGGCTCGCAGCGCTCAAACGCATGCGCTGAGCATTGACAACGAAGGTCTCGCTTGAGAATCGGCCCCAGTAAAACTGAACGCAAACGCTTGCGCAACAGCGAGGCCGGGTTTACGGTCTCGTCACCCACAGATCACACCGGTGTGAAGCCGAGGGAGGAAGAAGCCGTGACGGTCAGCATCACCGACGTCGCCCGCGTCGCCGGGGTCTCCGCATCCACCGTGTCCCGCGCGCTGCGCGGTCGGCCCGGAGTCTCCGACGAGGTGCGGGCGCAGATCGCGGCCGTCGCCGGCCAACTCGGCTACACCGCCTCGCGGTCGGCCTCCAGCCTGGCCAGCGGGCGCACCTTCACCATCGGGGTCGTCGCCCCGCACATCGGCCGCTGGTTCTTCGGCACCGTGCTCGACGCGGCCGAGACGGTGTTCAGCGCGGCCGGCTACGACGTACTGCTGTACAACCTGGGTTCACCGGAGGCACGCAAACGCTTCTTCACCAGACTGCCGGTGCGCAAGCGGGTGGACGCCGTCCTCTCGCTGCTCATCCCCGACCTGGAGGAGGAAGAGGCGCTGCGCTCCCTCGGAGTGCCGCTGGCCACCACCGTCGGCGGCGCCCGGGACGGCTTCACCGTGGTCGGCATCGACGACCACGCCGGTGCCACCAGCGCCGTACGGCACCTGGTCAATCTCGGCCACCGGCGCATCGGCATGATCTCCGGGGAGAGTGAGCCGCTGCACTGGACCACTCCGATCGCCCGCCGTCAGGGATACCTGGACGTGCTGGCCGAGGCCGGCATCACCCACGACCCCGCGCTGGAGGCGGACGGTGGCTACACCGTCGAGGGCGGCGAGCGGGCGATGACCGAGTTGCTCGCCGTCTCCCGCCCGCCGACCGCGGTGTTCGCGCAGTCCGACGAGATGGCGATGGGTGCGCTGCGTGCCCTGCGCCGACATCGGCTGAGGGCGCCCGACGACGTGTCCGTGATCGGCTTCGACGACCACGAACTCGCCGAGGTCGTCGGGCTGACCACCATCGCGCAGCCGGTGCCGGCGCAGGGCGCGGAGGCCGCCCGGCTGCTGCTGCGACAACTCGACGAACCGGTTGCCGAGCCGGCCCCGACAGGCCATGTGCGGATGCCCATCCGCCTGGTGCTGCGCGAGACCACCGCTCCGCCGAGCCCTCGCAGTCCTCTGTGACCGCGGCCGTCCGTCAGTCACCGGACCGGCCCTCAACGAACCCAACTCTCCACACCCGCGCACCTCTAAGCGTCGAGCACCCGAACCCTCACCCAGCACGGAGGCACCGTCCATGAACACCGGAAGCAGAAGGCTCCGCCGCACGGTCTGTACGAGTCTGGCCCTCACCCTTCCCCTGGTCGCGCTGGCCGCCTGCGGTGGAGGTGGTGGCAGCGGCGCCTCCGCCGAGGAGGGCAGCGGCAAGGGGACGATCAGCGTCTGGGCCCACCAGGGTCAGGCGAGCGAGGCCGCCGCGCTGCAGAACGCGGTGAAGTCCTTCAACTCCTCGCAGAGCGCCGTCAAGGCCGAGCTGAAACTGATCCCCGAGAACGACTACACCAAGACCATCACAGCAACCAGCGCCTCCGAGCTGCCGGACGTGGTGGAGTTCGACGGCCCGACCATGGCCAGCTTCGTCTACAACAGCAAGCTCGCCCCGATCGACGACTACGTCTCCGCCAAGACCCTCGACAACGCCACCGACGCCATCAAGGCGCAGGGCGAGATCGACGGCAAGCACTACGGCCTGGGCATGTTCGACTCCGGCCTCGGCGTGTGGGGCAACAAGAAGCTGCTGGACGCGGCCGGAGTGAAGTACCCGACGAGCGTGTCCGACGCCTGGACCGCCGCCGAGTTCACGGCCGCTCTCAAGGCACTGAAGGCCAAGGACGCCGACGGCAAGGTTCTCGACGTCTCGGAGCAGTACGGTCTGGCCTCCGAGTGGGGCACCTACGGGTTCTCCCCGGTCGTCTGGTCGGCCGGCGGTGCCCTGCTGAAGGACGGCAAGGCCGAGGGTGCCCTCGACAGCCCTCAGGTGGTCTCGGCGATGAAGACCTTCCAGTCCTGGAAGACGGATGTCGACGCCAACACCGACGGAAACGCCTTCGCCAAGGGCAGGGTGGCGTTGAGCTGGGTCGGCAACTGGACGTACCCCGCCTACAGCGAGGCTCTCGGCTACGACCTCGTCGTCCTGCCGCTGCCCGACTTCGGCAACGGCCCCAAGACCGGCCAGGGCTCCTGGGCCTGGGGCATCGGCGCCGGCACCAAGAACGCCAAGGCCGCGGGCGCCTTCCTGGACTACCTCCTCAACGACACCAACGTCGGTGCCATGACGAAGGCCAACGGCTCGGTCCCCGCCACCAAGTCCACGCTCGCCAAGAGTGAGCTGTACAAGCAGGGCGGTCCGCTCCAGCTCTTCGCCGACCAGCTCGCCAAGCCGTGCGGCGACCGTGACATCAGTAAGTCCTGCGTCGCCGTCACCCGTCCGGTGACCGCCGGATATCCCACGGTCACCGCGAAGTTCTCCCAGGCCATGAACTCGATCTACAGCGGTACGGACCCGAAGTCGGCCCTGGAGAAGGCCGCCCGCTCCATCGACCAGGACTTCTCCGACAACGCCGGATACAAGATCCCGTAGGAACCGACGGCCGGGGCGGGCCCGCGACACGCCATGCCCGCCCCGTCAGGAAAAGGACCCACACCCGTGAATACCGTGGAACCCGCGCACACCGCGGCACCGGGCGCGGAGCACGCCTCCTCCGGGCCGTCCGTGAAGCTCCCGAGGGCGGGGCGCAAGAACCGGGACTGGCTGCACGGACTGCTCATGTCGGCCCCGGCCGTCGGCGGGCTGATCGCGTTCGTCGGCATCCCCTTCGGTTACGCCGTCGTGCTCTCCTTCTACAACGTGCGGCTCGGCTCCCCGCTGGAGCCGTCCTTCTTCGGCCTGGAGCACTACCGGCGCCTGTTCACCGACCCCGACCAGTCCGGCCCGTTCCTGCGGGCACTGCTGAACAACCTGACCTTCGCCGCGGTGGTCGTCCCCCTGCAGACAGGTATCGCCCTCGGCCTCGCGATCCTGCTCAACCGCAAGCTCAAGGCCATCGGCCTGTTCCGGTCCCTGTTCTTCATGCCGGTGGTCTTCCCGATGGCGCTGGTCGCCGTGATCTGGCGGCTGATCCTCGCGCGAAGCGAGCAGGGCATGCTCAACTCCCTGCTGGACACGGTGAGTTTCGGCAACTGGGGCGCCTTCGACTGGCTCGGCGACGGGGCCACCGCGATGGCCTCGATCATCGTGCTGTCGGTGTGGCAGGGCGTGGGCTTCCAGATGGTCATCCTGCTGGCCGGCCTTCAGCAGATCCCGGGTGAGCTGTACGAGGCCGCCGACCTGGACCGCGCGAGTCGCCTGCAGCAGTTCCGGCATGTCACCCTGCCCGGCATCCGCGGCACGCTCGTCTTCGTCGCGTTGCTGACCTCGGTGATGTCCTTCCGGGTCTTCGACCAGGTGTACATCCTCATCCGCGGCGGCGGTCTGGCCGAGGACGCCGCCCGCACGGTGATGTACCAGGCCGTCACCACCGCCTTCGACCAGAACAACGTCGGCCAGGCGTCCGCGATCACCGTCGTGTTCTTCCTGATCGTCCTCGTCCTGACGATCGTCCAGCGCCGCCTCGTCCGGCCCGACAACGAGGACTGACATCCATGGCCATGACCCGCACCCCCGTGCGCCTCGTCCTCGACTACGCCGTCCTCGGAGTCCTGGCGTTCGTCTTCGCCCTGCCCGCTCTCTACCTGTTCCTGGGCAGTCTCAAGCCGTCCGACGAGGTCCTGAACGGTCTGTCCGGCTTCCTGCCCACCGACCTGTCCTTCGACAACTACTCCGCCGTCCTGAGCAGCCTCAACTCCGACAGCACCGGCTACTTCTGGCAGTTCATGGGTGTCTCGGTGCTGCTGGCCTTCGTGGTGGTGACAGGCGGGCTGTTCGTCAACTCGATGGCGGCGTACGGCCTTTCCCTGCTGACGGGACGCGGCCGACGGGCCCTGTTCACCCTCGTCCTGCTGCTGATGCTGGTCCCGTTCGAGTCGGTGGCCGTTCCGCTCTTCTACATGTTCAACGGCCAGCGCAACACGACCTACATCCAGGCGCTGCCGTTCATCGCCAACGCCTTCTCCGTCTACCAGTTCCACACGTTCTTCCGGCAGATCCCGCCGAGCATCGAGGAGGCCGCCCGGCTGGACGGCGCGGGACCGTGGCGCACCTTCTTCGCGATCATCGTCCCGATGTCGAAGCCGGTGTTCGCCTCGGTCGCGATCCTCACCTTCCTCATCCAGTGGGGCTCCTTCCTGTGGCCGGTCCTGATGGTCTCCGATCCCTCGGTGCGCCCGCTCCCCCTGGAGATCAGCGTCTTCCAGGGGCAACAGCCCCCTGACTGGGGCCAGATCCTCGCCTTCGGGGTTCTGCTCGTGCTGCCCGTACTGGTGGTCTTCGTCTTCTTCCAGCGCTGGTTCGTCCAAGGCGTGGCCAGCTCCGCGGTCAAGGGCTGAGCGAGAGCCGACGTATCCCGTCGTAGCCGAGCGACCCGGGCGGGTAAGGACCGGGGCGGCGCCCCTATGACCTGGCCGGCGAACCGGGGGACGGATCTGCCCCTTTCATCAGGGCGATCCAGCCCCCGGTCGTCCTCGTCAGGCGTAGGGGTCGAACGTGATGTCGCTCGGCTTGGCCTTGTCGAGGTGGCCGGCGAACTTGGAGTCCTGGAGGGGGAAGTTCGCGTCGCCCCAGGCGGAGGCGTTCAGCGTGTCGCGCAGGTTGGACGCCAGGTTGTCCCAGGTGAGCAGGTTCTCCTGGTGCCAGGCGCCGGTGTCGTTCTCCGGGGTCTCGCCCCACTTGGCGAAGCGGAAGGCATGGGTGCTCGCGCCGTCCTTGTGGTAGACGATCTCGACGCGCGCGCCGCTCATCGGGACGTCGGCGATCGGGTGGGTGCTGAAGCCGCCGTGCGCGGAGGCGGACAGGTAGGACGGGTTGTCCGCGCCCTGCTGGGCCCAGACGACGACGCACTCCCAGTCGTGCCGGTGCCCGATGCCCGGCGAGGCCTCGTCCTTCTCGAAGTAGCTGGCGTAGACGATCCCGCACCAGCCGTTGTTGCACTTGGCCCGCGAGTAGGTGTTGGCGTGGCCGAGGTGGCCGTCGCGGCACTCGCCGGTGACCGGGCCGGTGGGCTTGAGTCCGCCGTTGAGGTTCCCGGCCGCGTCGACGGCGGCGGCCGGGTAGCAGCTGTCCGTGTCGTAGTCGTACACGGGCTCGAAGTACTGCTGGAAGGTGGTCGCGTTCTCGGGAAGGTTCTGCAGGACTCCCGCGGAGGCGCTGAAGGGCAGGGCGACAGTCAGGACGACTGCGCTGCCGACGACGGCGGCGGCTCTGGCGGGGCGAAAGGTCCGTCCGCTGCTGACGACTCGGGGCAAGGGGGGCTCCAGTCTTCGATCCGTTCATCCCGGACATGACATCCGGGTCGGGATGGAGACTGGCAGGCCGAGCGATCGATGGAAGGGCTTTCTGCCGAACTCACAGCGGCTCTTGACCCAACGGATCGGCGCGGGCGACCGCGCCGCACCGGCGGGCGAGCGGGTGTCTCGCCGGAGGCCAGTTGCCCGGCCGGTCAGCCGGTCGGCCCCCGCCCAGCTTGATCACCCGCCCATGAATGCTCACCGTCCGGTCGAGCGCTGCGCCATGTGCGTGCGGACGTCCCCACCCCTCGATGACCGAAGGCCGTCACCCGGTTTCGGCGCGGTAGTGTCCACCGGCGGTGGACGCCGCCGCGGATCGGCTGCGGCACATCATCGCCGAGCAGCCGACCAGTGCGGACCCACAGCCCCGGGGCTGCCGGTCCGGGGCTGCCTGTCCTGCGTGTGGCCACCGGCTCGCCGTACGCAGGACCGCCGAAGTACAGGCCGCCGCCGACATGCTCGGTGGCCTCGATGTCCCCTCTTGATCACGCCAGTCGGCAGAGACCCGCTGCACCGACTGTCCTGCGGGGAGGAGTACGGGGGTGACGTGTCGCGCCATGCTGCGAAGGGCCCGAGAGACCTTCCTGCTCGGCGCTCGCGAGCCGGACCTGCCTCTCGAACCGGCCGTTCCCGTGGTCGACACGCCAACCGGGTACCCAAGGAAGCGGCCCCTTCGGGCAGTCGACCTCCCGCGCCGTCGCCGAAGGTCCCAAACAGAACGACGAGCGCCCGCCCCAGCCTGCTCAGCAGCCACCACTACTGCACCGCCCTGCTGCCGGCGACATCAAACCCCTCTCCGAGTCCCCGACCCCACAGATCCCGACCCCGCCCCGAAACGCGATGAGCGGCCCCCGTCCGCGGTTCCTGGACGGCGACGCAGCGCCCCACCGACCCGACGCACCAGGAGTCGCGGTCCGGTGGTTCCCGTAGGACAACCTCAGCCCACGGCTACGGCTACGGCTCCACGGCGGCCAGTACCGGAACCAATCCACCTCCCCGATCCTTCATCGAACCGGTTCGCCGAAGCTAGCACCGAGGAAACCGGTCAGCAATCCCCTCGACATGAGTCTCGTGGGCCGGACACAGTCGGCCCACCCGGCCGGGCCGGGGTGTTCCCATCCACCGAATCTGCTCCCCAGCCCGTCGGCGAACAGGTGCACACCCAGGCAAGACAGACATTACTGCCCCACACGCCCACGTTTCCGGGCCGTTACAGGAAATGCGGTGAGAGGCGTTGACACTCGTTCGAGTTACTCCTACCTTCACTTCACGCGAACCGGTTCGACGGTCAGCGCCTGGCCGATTTCGTTCCCGAAATCATCGAACCGGTTCGATTCTCTCTCGGCAAGGAGTCCCGTGAACATCGGTGAGATCGCCCGGCGGGCCGGTGTCTCGCGAAGCACCGTGTCCTACGCCCTGAGCGGGAAACGCCCCGTGTCCGAGGACACCCGCCGGAAGATCCAGCAGGTCATCGACGAGCTGGGCTACCAGCCCAACGCGAGTGCACGGGCCCTGGCCAACGGCCGGACCAGCACCATCGGTCTGGTCTTCCCGCCGGCCGGGAACCACTACACCGGTATGCAGCTCGACTTCATCGGCAGTGTCACCGAGGCCGCAGCCGCGTACGACTACGACGTGCTGCTGTCGCCGAGCGGCGTGGACAGCGACCGGTCGTTCCAGCGGCTGCTGGGCGAGCGGCGGGTCGACGGCGCGATCCTGATGGAGATCCGGCTGCAGGACGACCGGCTCGACCATCTCACCGCGGTGGATTTCCCCTCCGTCACCATCGGCCGCACCGCCCGGCCGGAGGGCAGCTGGTGGGTGGGCCTGGACCACACGGCGCTGGCTGCGGCCTGTGTGCACCACCTCGCCGATCTGGGGCACCGCCGGATCGCCTTCGTCAACCGGCCCGAGCAACTGCTGCGGGCCGGGTACGAGTCGGCCCAGCGTGGGCTGGACGGGTTCACCAAGGCCGCGGCGGAACGCGGCCTCACCGTCCGGACGTACTGCTGCGGGGACGACGCCACGTCCGGCCTGACCTGTCTGGAACGGATCCTGTACGACGACCCCGCCACCACAGCACTGGTGACGCTGAACGAGGCCGCGCTCGGCGGCTTCTACCGGGGGCTGGCCCAGGCCGGCCGCCATGTGCCCCGCGACTTCTCCGTCACCGGAGTGGTGGCCGGCAGGTGGGCGGAGGCGGTGACCCCGCAGCTCACCGCGGCGGACGTGCCGGCGGAACAGATGGGCCGCCTCGCCGTCGACCTGCTCGTCCAGCGGCTCGACCACCCCGAGACACCGGCACGGAATCACCTGCTGGCGCCGCCGATCTCGTTGCGAGCGAGCACCGGACCCGTCGGCGCCGGACCCGCCGACCTGGCCCCGGACTTCGGCACGCCCACCCACCCCTGACCCTCGCCCCGCCCGCTCCTCCTCCTCAGCCTCAGCGCCATGTACCCGGTCGGCCAAGAAGCCCACCGCGCGGACTCAGCAAGCCCAGCAGCCCTCGATCACCCTCCTACGGCACACCTGTGTCGATCCCAGGGCACACCCGTGCCAAAACCCATGAGGAACACGCCATGAACCGATCCGCCAGAAGCCGTCTCACCGCCGCAGCCCTGACCGTCGCCGCCGTCACCGTCGGTGCAACCGCCTGCTCCTCCGGCTCGGGCGGCACCTCCACGAAGGCCGCGGACGGCGGCACGTACACGATCTGGGACCCGTACCCGCAGTTCGACAAGAGCTCGGCCTGGGCGAAGCTGCTGGCCGGCTGCGGCACCGAGGCCGGCGTGAAGATCAAGCGGACCTCGTTCGACACCAGTGACCTGACGAACAAGGCACTGCTTGCGGCCCAGCAGGACAACTCCGCGGACGTGCTCATCGTCGACAACCCGGTCGTGTCGACCCTGGCGGAGGCGGGCGTGCTGACCACGACCGACGACAACAAGCTGGACACCTCGCAGGCAAGCCCCAACCTCCTCGCGGCCGGCCAGTCGGGCGGGAAGACGTATGGCACGCCGATAGGCGCGAACACCCTTGCCCTGTACTACAACAAGGCCGTGCTGAAGGAGGCCGGAGTCGACATCGCCTCGGTCAAGGACTGGAAGTCGCTGACCGCGGCGCTCGCGAAGGTCAAGGCGGCGGGCAAGAAGGGCATCACGTTCTCCGCGATCGGCACGGAGGAGGGCAGCTTCCAGTTCCTGCCCTGGTTCTGGGGCTCCGGCGCCCAGCTGACCGCACTCGACTCCGACAGGGCCGTCTCCGCGCTGTCTCTGTGGAAGACCTGGCTGGACAAGGGCTACGCCCCCAACTCGGTCATCAACAACACCCAGACGACCAGTTGGCAGGAGTTCGCGAGCGGCGACTACGCGTTCAGCGAGAACGGCACCTGGCAGCTCGCCAACGCCGACAAGGCCGGCTTCGAATACGGGGTCATCCCCGTCCCGGCCGCCACGGGAGGCGACGCCGCGGCCCCGACGGGCGGTGAGTTCGTCACGATCCCGGTGCAGGGCGACACCGGCCGCTACGCCACTTCGCAGAAGCTCGTCTCCTGCCTGACGAACAGCCAGAACCTGCTCGACACCGACACGACGCTGTCCTACGTGGCCCCCACCACGGAGGTCCAGGACAAGCAGGTGGCCGCCAACCCGAACCTCCAGCCCTGGGTCGACGCGGTCAAGGCCGCCAAGGGGCGCACCAGCGACGACCTGGGCACCAAGTACCCGAAGATCTCGGAGCAGTTGTGGAAGGCGGTCCAGTCCGCCCTCAGCGGGTCGGCGTCGCCGAAGGACGCCCTCGACTCGGCACAGTCCGCCGTCAAGTAGCCAGGACTCCGACCAGCCGATGAAGCACACGACACAGTCGCCGGACCGTCGGCCGGTGCAGAGCCGGAACGGGGCGGCGACCGCCGCCCCGCCCCCGGCCCGTACCACGACCCGACGCCGGCCGGCCTCCCAGCAGTGGGCCGCCTGGGCCTTCCTCACCCCGGTCACCCTCTACCTCGTTCTCTTCTACGCCTATCCCCTCTACCGCAACATCGACCTGAGCCTGCGCAACTACACGGTCCGCTCCTTCGTCCAGGGCGACGCGCCGTTCACGGGCCTGGCCAACTACCGGACCGTCTTCGACGACCCGACCTTCGCCCCCGCCCTGCTGCACACCGTGGTGTTCACCACCGTGTGCCTGGTCCTCCAGTACGCGATCGGCCTGGCGCTCGCCGTCTTCTTCCACCAGCACTTCCCGCTCTCCGCCACCCTGCGCGCCCTGTTCCTGGTCCCCTGGCTGCTGCCGCTCATCGTGTCGGCCTCCACCTGGTCGTGGATGCTCAACAGCGACTCCGGCATCGTCAACGCCACCCTGCACGCCGTCGGCATCGACCCGGTGAACTGGCTGACCTCACCGTCCTGGGCGCTGACCTCGGTGATCATCGCGAACATCTGGATCGGCGTCCCCTTCAACCTGGTCGTGCTCCACAGCGGTCTGCAGTCCATCCCCACCAGCCTGTACGAGGCCGCCGCCCTCGACGGCGCGAACGCGTGGCAGCGCTTCTGGCGCATCACCTTCCCGCTCCTGCGCCCGGTGTCCGCCATCACCCTGCTCCTGGGCCTCGTCTACACGCTCAAGGTCTTCGACATCATCTGGATCATGACCAAGGGCGGCCCTGCCGACTCCTCCACCACCTTCGCCACCTGGTCCTACCAACTCGGCTTCGGCAACCTGCTGCCCGCCTTCGGCCCCGGAGCGGCCGTCGGCAACCTGCTCGTCGTCGCCGCCCTGGTCTTCGGCCTGATCTACGTGCGGGTCCAGCGAAAGCAGGCCATGTCATGACAGGAATCGCCATGAACCGACGCGGCCGTACGTGGAGCAAGACGACCGTCGGCGGGCGCACCTGGGGAAAGACGGCCCTGGGCCTCCTGCTGACCGCGGTCATGCTCTTCCCGGTCTACTGGATGCTCAACGTGTCCTTCACCCGCGACCAGGACATGCGCAAGTCCCCGCCGGACCTGTTCCCCGCCCACGCCACCCTGGAGGGCTACCGGGCCGTCATCGACCAGCAGCTGCCCTACCTCGGCACCAGCCTCGTCATCGGCCTCGGCACGGTGGCCCTGACCGTGGCACTGGCCGCGCCCGCCGGCTACGCGCTGGCCAAACTGCGTCCCCGCGGCGGCGGAATCCTCAACTTCGTCCTCCTGGCCGCCCAGATGATCCCCGGCATCATCATGGCGATGGGCTTCTACGCCATCTACCTCAGCCTCGGTCTGCTCCAGTCCGTCCCCGGCCTGATCGTCGCCGACTCCACCCTCGCCGTCCCCTTCGCCGTGCTCATCTTCACCGCGTTCATGTCGGGCATCCCCGGCGAGCTCCTCCAGGCCGCGAAGACCGACGGCGCCGGGCCGCTGCGCACCTTCTGGTCGATCGTCCTGCCGATGAGCCGCAACTCGATCGTCACGGTGTCCCTGTTCGCGTTCCTGTGGTCCTGGTCCGACTTCGTCTTCGCCAGCACCCTGGTCAACGGCGGCGCCCACGAGCCGATCACCCTGGGCATCTACCACTACATCGGCAACAACAACCAGCAGTGGAACGCCATCATGGCCACCGCGGTCGTGGCCTCGCTGCCGGCCGCGGTGATCCTCGTCCTGGCCCAGCGCTACGTCGCCGCCGGCGTGACCGCCGGTGCGGTCAAGGACTGAACCCTTCTCCGCAGCCGCCACCGGTCTCCCCCCTCTCGCCGGTACCGCGACGCCATGCCCGCGCGCGACGCGCCGGGGGAGGTTCCACCGCTCCGGCAGACCCCGGCCCCACCCACGAAGAAACGAGTAACTCCTCATGACCGCCGCCCGATCCGGCCCGGCCTTCGCCATCCATGACATTCCGTTCAGCACCTACGGATCGTGGTTCGACATCTCACCCGTGGTGGCGGAGAAGACCTACGCCGAGGACCTTCACCTGGTCTCCCACCAGAACGGCATGCACGCGGTCCTGCGTCTGGTCCCCCTCGACGTGGCGACGGGCGACCGGGCCGAGACCCAGGTGGAGACGACACCCGGCCTGCTCAGCTGGACCGGGGCGGGCGGGCGGGTCGAACTCGCCTACGCGGCGCCCGACACCGTACGTCTGCGCGGCGACGGCCTGGGCCTGCGCGTCACCGCGGCGGCCGAGGCCCTGACCCCCTTCTCCGGCACCTACTTCTTCCGCGACCCGGTGGACGGCGCCCACGTCTTCACCTCGTACGAGACCGGGCGCCGCTACCGGATCACCGTGCTGACCGGCGCCGCCGAGGTCTCGGGTACCCAGGACCTGGGCAGTGCCGAGCGCGGTCTCATGGTCACCGCCGGCGCCGGCCCCGACGGAACATGGGAGATCGCCGTCGAGGAACTCGACAACACGCGCCGGCCGTACACCGCGTCGTCGACGTTCAGCCAGGTCGTGGCGGCGGCGGAGCGCGCCTTCGGGGACTTCGCCGACGCGGTGGCGCCCTGGCGCTCGTCCGAGACCCCGGCCGCCGAACTCGCCGCGTACGTCCTGTGGTCGGCGGTGGTCGACCCGGCGGGTTTCGTCACCCGTCCCGCGGTGCTGATGTCCAAGCACTGGATGGACAAGGTCTGGAGCTGGGACCACTGCTTCAACGCCCTCGCGCTGGCCCCTGGGTCCCCCGCGCGGGCCTGGGACCAGTTCTCGCTGCCCTTCGACCACCAGGACGACAGCGGGGCCCTGCCGGACTCGATCACCCACTCCGAGATCCTCTACAACTTCGTCAAACCACCCATCCACGGCTGGACCCTGAACCACCTGCGCCGACGCCTCCCCGACCCCGTCGGCCGGGCGGAGCTCACCGAGACCTACCGCCGGCTGGAACGCTGGACCGACTTCTGGCTCACCGCGCGGCGCGCGCCGGGGGCCGCTTTGGCCCACTACCAGCACGGCAACGACAGCGGCTGGGACAACGCCACCACCTTCGACCCCGAGCGGGTGATCGTCACCGCCGATCTGGCCGCCTTCCTCACCCTCCAGCTGCGTGAACTCGCCGGTCTGGCCGCCGAACTGGGCCTTCCCGAGGATGCCCGCCGCTGGACACGCACCGCCGACGCGACCCAGACGGCGATGCTCGACGAGCTGTGGACCGGAGAACGGTTCGTCGCCCGCTCGGCCCAGGACGGCAGCACCTGGAGCAGCTCCAGCCTGCTCGATCTGATGCCGATCGTGCTGGGTGAGCATCTGCCGGAGGGCGTCAGCTCCGTGCTGGCCGACCGCATCGGGGCACACCTGACCGCGTACGGCCTGGCCACCGAGCTGCCTGCCTCACCGCACTACCTGCCCGACGGTTACTGGCGCGGGCCGATATGGGCCCCCGCCACCGTCCTCATCGAGGACGGTCTGCGCCGTGCCGGCCACCAGGGCCTCGCGGACGAGATCAGCGCCCGCTTCCGCGCCCTGTGCGAGACCAGTGGCTTCGCGGAGAACTTCGACGCCCTGACCGGGGCGGGCCTCCGTGACCGCGCCTACACCTGGACCGCCAGCAGCTACCTCCTCCTCGCCGAGGCCCACGAGCTCCGCCGCGCCGCGAAGACCGCGTCGGTCGGCGGATGACAGACCACCCGGGCGTCACGCCCGGGCCGCACTTCCCCTAAGAGACCCGCACATGCACACGCCCCGTATCCTTCCCCCGCCGGGACACACCGCCAGAACCGGCACCGGCGGAAGCCGTCGCCTCCGCGTCTTCCCCACGATCGCCGCACTGTGCGTGTCGCTGGCCGCCGTCACCCTCCCCACCACCGCGGCACAGGCCGCGGACACCACGGTCAGCGTCGACTTCGCCACCGCAGGAGGTGCCCCCGGCCATGGGGCCTCGGGCACGATCTACGGGATGACCGTGGACGGTTCGCTGCCGCAGGACCACTTACAAGGACATCAAGTGGAAGCTCATGCGGGCCGGCGGCGCCCAGCTCAACAGCGGCGGCTACGGCACCAGTGTGGCCGCCTACCAGACCCGCTGGGCCGCCACGCTCACCCAGTACAGCGGAGGGCCTGCGCGCCAACTGGGCCTCCGCCGGCAACCTGAACGACTTCCAGGCCAATCTGCTCACCAAGACCGGCAACCAGTACCTGCCCCTGGGTGAGTGGTTCCTGTACCGCTACTACGGCTCCCAGACCGGCAACATCGTCAACGTCATCCCGGGCAGCGGCACCGACGCCCTGGCCACCAAGGACAACACCGCCAGGAACGCCAAGATCCTGCTCGGCAGCAACGCAACACCGGCAACGTCACCGTCGGCCTCAGCCGGCTCGACACCACCTCGGTCGTCGAGAACGGCCGGGTCCGTGCGATCGTCCAGCGCATACCGAACAACGGGGGCGGTGCCGTGAGCGGCCCGGTCACCGTCTCCGACCAGACCCTGACCGTCAGCGGCAACGCCTCCTCCGTCAACGTCCCGTGGACGGACTCCAAGGACGGCTACACCGTGACCCTGCTCCCGCCGTCCAACACCGCGATCTCCACGGTCGCCGTCGCCCAGCACAGCAACCAGTGCCTGGACGACACCAACCTGTCCACCGCCAACGGCACGCAGTACCAGCAGTACCACTGCGAGGGCGGCTACCAGCAGATGTTCGACTTCAAGCCGGTGAGCGGCAAGCCGAACACCTACACCGTGGTCAACCAGCACAGCGCCAAGTGCCTGGACGTTGCAGGCGCCTCCACCACCGACGGCGCCGCGGTCGTCCAGAACACCTGCGGCAGCGGGACCACCCAGCAGTTCGCGCTTCACCCGGTGACCGCACTCGGCAACGGCAAGGACTACCAGCTGGTGTCTGCGCACAGCGGCAAGTGCGTCGACGTCAGCGAGATCTCCACCACGCCCGGCGCGAAGATCCACCAGTGGACCTGTGACGCCGCAAGTGCCCTGGCCACCAAGAAGAACCAGATCTGGCGTCTGCCCGGCAAGGCGTGACCAGCACCGGATCCCGCTGAGTCTGCCGGCCGCACCCACGGCAACAGGCCATCGGCGTTCTCGGGTCCGGTGACACACGACGCTGTGCAACTCCGTGAGGGGCAGTCGAATGATCCCGGCTGCCCCTGACCTCTTCTTCGGCGGTCCGGCGTCACGCTCCGGACCAGCGGACAGGAGCATCAGGGCGGTACGGAGATCCGTAGCGCCCGCGAGGACGCCGATGACGTCCGGCTGCTTGGCGGCCAAGCGGATCACACGTCCGGACGGCGACGCGCCTCATGACGAGGTCACCCGCCATGCGCACGACCAGGATGGCGACCGTGAAGGCGGTAGGGATCCCGGCAGCCGAAGCGGCGTTCGCTCCAGCGGTGTCGGCGGCACAGATGGCGGTCGCCAGCAGCAGAAGCCCGAAGGTCGCGGTGCTGATGGCCAGTTGCACTTCTGGAGTCACCCCCGGTGCAGCGGACGCCGAACCCAGCAGGCCGCCGACGAGCACCCTGCCGCTCCAGGCGTGGAAGAACGGCGCCGTGCGCCGAAGCGGGTGGCAGACCCTCACGGGTCCAGGCGTTCCGTCGGCCGGGTGGGTTGTCAGTGGTGGCAGGCAGGATGACGGGTATGACAACACCAGCTGCAGTGATCGTGGATGCCACCGCCTACGCGCAAGCGGTCGAGGACGCGACGAAGGCGTCGGCCGCCTACTACACGGGCGGCACCTCCGTGCTCGACGACGACGCCTACGACCGGCTGGTGCGCGGCATCGCGGCATGGGAGGCCGGCCATCCCGAGCAGGTGCTGCCCGATTCGCCGACCGGGAAGGTTGCCGGCGGCGCCGTGGACGGAGATGTCCCGCACACGGTCGCGATGCTGAGCCTGGACAACGTCTTCTCCCCCGATGAGTTCACCGCCTGGACGACGTCGCTGGCCAGACGTATCGGCAACGACGTCACCCGTTTCAGTGTCGAGCCGAAGCTCGACGGGCTCGCGATCGCCGCCCGTTACACCCAGGGTCGCCTCACCCGGCTGATCACACGCGGCGACGGGACGGCGGGGGAGGACGTCTCGCACGCCATCGGCACCATCGAGGGTCTGCCCGCCGAGCTCGCGGAACCGGTGACGGTCGAGGTGCGCGGCGAAGTTCTCATGACCACCGTCCAGTTCGAGTACGCGAACACCGCACGGACCACGCACGGCGGCCCGCCGTTCGCGAACCCGCGCGGCGCCTCGGCCGGCACCCTGCGAGCCAGGGACCGCGCCTACACCGTGCCGATGACGTTCTTCGGGTACGGGCTGCTCCCCATGCCGGGTACCGAGAAGGCGCTGGCCGGTCGGCTGGGTGAGCTCGCGCACAGTGACCTCATGGCCCTGGCCGGCGAGCTCGGGGTGAACACCACCATGACCACCGCTGTGCCGGGCATCACCGCCGACACCGTCGAGCAGGTGCTGGCCCGCGTCAAGGAGATCGCCGCGCTGCGGGCTGAGTTGCCGTTCGGGATCGACGGGATCGTCATCAAGGCCGACCTCGCCGCCGACCAGCAGACCGCCGGATCGGGGTCGAGGGCCCCGCGCTGGGCGATCGCCTACAAGCTCCCCGCCGTGGAGAAGATCACCCGCCTGCTGGCGGTGGAGTGGAACGTGGGCCGCACCGGGATCATCGCCCCGCGCGGCGTGCTGGAGCCGGTCGAGATCGACGGCGCCACCATCACCTACGCCACGCTCCACAACCCCGGCGACATCACCCGCCGCGACCTGCGTCTGGG
This sequence comes from Streptomyces lacrimifluminis, assembly GCF_014646095.1. Lineage (GTDB taxonomy): Bacteria > Actinomycetota > Actinomycetes > Streptomycetales > Streptomycetaceae > Streptomyces > Streptomyces lacrimifluminis. The sequence continues at coordinate 133,385 of NZ_BMMU01000014.1, forward strand.
CGACCACGTCATGGTCCACCGCGCCGGCGACGTCATCCCGCGCGTCGAAGCCCCTGTCGCCCACCTGCGCACCGGAGACGAGCAGCCCATCGTCTTCCCCGAGGTGTGTCCGCGGTGCGGGGCCGGCATCGACACCAGCGAGCAGCGCTGGCGGTGCGAGAACGGCCGTAACTGCCATCTGGTGGCTGCGCTCTCCTACGCCGCCGGCCGGGACCAGCTCGACATCGAAGGCCTTGGCCACACCCGTGTGGTCCAGCTCGTGGACGCCGGGCTGGTGAAGGATCTCGCCGACCTGTTCGCCCTCACCCGGGACCAGTTGCTCGGCCTGGAGCGGATGGGTGAGACGAGTACGGACAATCTCCTCGCCGCGATCGGCGCGGCGAAGGAGCAGCCGCTGTCGCGGGTGCTGTGCGCGCTCGGGGTGCGCGGCACCGGCCGCTCCATGTCCCGCCGGATCGCCCGGTACTTCGCCACCATGGACAACATCCGTACCGCAGACGCCGACACGATGCGGCAGGTCGAGGGCATCGGCGCCGAGAAGGCCCCCTCCATCGTCACCGAACTCGCCGAACTCGCCCCGCTCATCGACAAACTCGCCGCGGCCGGGGTGAACATGATCGAGCCCGGTGCCACCCCACCCGCCCCTGCTGTCGACGGCACCGATGACATCGCGGAGGCCCCTGAGCGGACGGATGGGCCGCTGACCGGGATGTCGGTCGTGGTGACCGGAGCGATGACCGGCGTGCTGGAGAAGCTCAGCCGCAACCAGATGAACGAACTCATCGAACGGGCCGGGGGCCGCTCCTCCTCCAGCGTCTCGAAGAAGACCAGCCTGGTCGTCGCCGGCGACGGTGCCGGATCCAAACGCGCCAAGGCCGAAACCCTCGGCATCCGACTGACCACCCCTGACGAATTCGCCGCCCTCATCACGGACTACGTCGACTGACCGGACTCCCGGTGTCGCAGGGTGCGCCGGCTCACACGGCGTTGGGTGCCAACGGCGGAACATCCAGTGGCGGTTGCCCGTTCTTCTGTATGTGGCTGCGGAGGGGACAGTGTCCCCGGGCCTCACCTATAGCCCATGGGGAAGATCGTTCGGCTGAAGCCCCATGGAGCCTCTCGCCGCGAGGCGACCGCCCTCCGCACGCCACCACCTACCGCCCCGGCTGGTCTCCCCCGTCCAGCCGGGGCTTCGTCCGTACCGCAGCGGTCCTTCGACGGCGAGCGCCGTATGCCGTGTACACCATCCCTACGGCTTCCGCGCCGACACCCGCCACATCAGCGTGGCGCCGCCACCCTCGGGATTGCCGAGGTCCCCGCCGTGGCCGGAGCGCTCTGTACAAGCACCTCGGGCCGGAGGAACCCGACGCCTCCACCGGCCTGATGGACCTGAGCGGGACGGAACTCCCCGACGGCGCCACGGCGTTCCCGCTCGGCCCGCTGCCCTTCACGCACGAGGTACGCGGACAACTCCTCCACGCCGGGGTCCCGGCGACGCAGCCGCCAAGGGGGCTTCGGACCCGCCCTCTGACTGCCCGACACGAGGGCCCGAGGAGGCGAAGGGCACGGAGGTCATCGACCGGCTCCAGGACTGGCTGCGCCACCACACCCACGGGGCCACCCGCACCTGGACCTGCGGGAACAGGGGGAACAGGGGGAACAGGGGGACACGAGGGTCAGCGAATGCGGGAGGGGCAGCGATCCCCCCGCAGCGGCGCCCGCCGGTGTCCTTCATCACCCGGGCCAGGAGATCACCGAGGATGCGGGTCGGCTCGGGCAGGGTGGTGCCGGGCTTGTCGACGGTCACGGCGAACTCGTCCAGCGGTGCGACGGGCAGGTCGCGCAGGAGCAGACCGCCGTTGGCGTACGGGGTGGCACCGAGCCGTTTGGTGCCGTCGGGGACGCAGGCGAGGACGTCTGCGGCAGGGCTGCCGTCCCGGGCCGAAGAGCTCCTGGGGCCGGTACGAGCGCAGCCAGGTCTCCAACTGCCGCAGGCGGTCGGGGTTCTCCGGAAGACGTCGGCTGGGGGTCATCCGGCGGCGGAACGGGTTCGGGTGACGGGTACCCGGCTGGTCGAGAGCAAGCCCACCCAGGGGGACTGGTACGACAACGACATCTCCGAGGCACTCCGGTACGCCGTGGAAGGCGACGGCAAGCGCCGGGCGCGGTGGCCGGGATCCGCCACCTGCGGCCGTGCGCGCACTTCCACGGGGTCACGTCCGCTCGGGTACGCCGGGCAACTCACCGCATGCGCGGAGTGGTCATGCGAAAGCCCGGGATGTCCGGGTGGAGGAGCATGACGCCCCGAAGATCACCGAGCCCACCCGTCACATCGCCGCCTATGGCGTTGCGTCTGACACTGCGTCAGACTTGCCCTCCCCCTGGCACCTTGACGCAAGAGAAGAGAGGTCTCTCATGGCTGCAACTCAACGCAGGAGCCGGAGAATCATGATGACGCCGGCGGAGCTGGACGAGTTCCTCGCCACCCAGCGCATGTGCCGAGTGGCCACCGTCTCGAGGGACGGTGCTCCGCATGTCAGTGCCCTCTGGTTCGCATGGGACGGCACCTCGTTGTGGCTGTATTCCATCGTGCGCAGCAAGCGATGGGCCGACCTTCGCCACGACCCGCGCGTCGCTGTCGTCGTCGACTCAGGCGAGGGGTACGGCGAACTGCGCGGGGTCGAACTGTCGGGCGCCGTGGAGTTCGTGGGCGAGATCCCCCGCAGCGGAGAACCCTGCGCCGAACTCGACGCGTTGGAGCCGGTGTTCGCCCGCAAGAACTTCGGTCTGGAGGCGATGCCGCACGACGGTCGGCATGCGTGGACCCGCCTGACTCCTTCGAAGACCGTCTCCTGGGACTTCCGCAAGCTGTAGAACCCCGCGTCCTGCCTGCCGGCCAGATGACGTTCGGGGACTCCCATGGCCGTTGGGCCGGACGCCGTGGCCGTTGCCTCCCGGAGCGGGCTCCCCCATATACCCTCACTGATACATCAACCTGCGCTCCCACACCCCCGCCCACGCTTTCCTCCACATTGCGCAAGAAGCGTAGGACGTGGACAACGACGGGCACCTCTTCGACGGAATGTCAGTACGAACGTTTCCGCTCTGGGCGTCGAACGAATCGGCCTCTCTTATCTGCACCGCGCCGACGTGCCCTGCCCGACCGGGGAAAGCGTCTCAACTCTCGAAGAAATGCGGAGAGAAGGGAAATCCGGGCGGATCGTGATTTCCCATGCGACTGCGTCTCGGAGTCGGCCTGGAATAACGATTTCCTCCGTGTACGCCGATGACTCTGTCGCCCAGGTGGGGCCGCCCGTATGATTGATGGCCAACGACCACGTTCGGCGCCCGGCGCCCCCCTGCGGCTGTCCGGTCGGGACAGACGGCTGGAGTACCTCGGCGTCGGCCGGGCACCTGGTTGTTCGGGCTCGTTCAGCAGCCCATGACGTTCCGCAATCATGGTCCAGTGGGAGATTCGGCGTGACACTCGGCGGCATACCTGCACCCCCCGCTCGCGACACCGCGCTTGATGCGGAAGCGCGCAAGCGGCGCCTGCGCCGTCGCCTGGAGCGACTGATAGGCGTGGCCGCCACCGAAGGCAACGAGCTGGTGCCCCTGCGCAACGGTGACGAGATCTTTCCCGCGATGCTCGGGGCGATCCGGTCGGCTCGGCACACCATCGACATGATGACGTTCGTTTACTGGCGTGGTCAGATCGCCCACGACTTCGCCGCCACCCTGGCCGACCGTGCCCGCGAGGGGGTACGTGTGCGACTGCTGCTCGACGGCTTCGGCGCCCAGAGGATCGAGCGGCGTTTGCTGGACCTCATGAGCACCGCGGGTGTCGAAGTGGCCTGGTTCCGCAAACCCGCATGGCTGTCACCGTTCAAGCAGAATCACCGCTGCCACCGCAAGGCCCTCGTCATCGACGAGCACACCGCCTTCACCGGCGGCGTCGGCATCGCGGAGGAATGGTGCGGCAATGCGCGCAACCCTTCCGAGTGGCGGGACACCCATGTCCAGGTACGCGGTCCGGCGGTCGACGGCATCGCTGCCGCGTTCGCGCAGAACTGGGCCGAGTGCCACAACGAACTCTTCGACGACCGTGACCGCTTCACGGACCAGCCGCAGGCCGGCTCGTCGGTGGTGCAGGTCGTTCGCGGCTCCGCGAGTATCGGCTGGCAGGACATGCAGACTCTGATCCGGGTCATGCTCAGCTCCGCCGAGGAAAGCTTCCGGCTGGCCACCGCCTACTTCGCTCCGGACCCCTATTTCATCGACCTGCTGTGCGAAACCGCTCGTCGCGGCGTGCGTGTCGAGATCCTGTTGCCCGGGCCTCACACCGACCAGCGCGCCTGTCAGCTCGCCGGTCAACACCACTACACACGCCTGCTGCAGGCCGGTGTGCGCATCCGTGAGTACCAGCCGACCATGATGCACGCCAAGACCATCACCGTGGACTCGGTTGCCACTCTCATCGGATCCACCAATTTCAACCGTCGGTCCATGGATCACGACGAAGAGGTGATGCTCGCCGTGCTGGACGAGGAGTTCACCGCTTCGCTCGAACGGGACTACGAGGCGGACCTCAAGAACAGTGTGGACATCGACGTCACTCGATGGAGGCGGCGAACGATGGTGCAACGCGTCAAGGAAGCCGCAGTAACCCCGCTGCGGCGCTTCCTGTGAGCTCAGAGTCCGGGCCCTTCTCCCCTACGGCACGGCTCCCCTACGGCCTGGCGGTTCCCGCCCGGGAGCCCGGTTCTGACGGGGGTTCACTCCGCCCACAGCACTTCTGACGCACGCGTTCAAGCCGCCCCGCGTACAAGGTCCGTATCGGCGTCGCCGCGGCCGGGAGTCACCCAAGGGACTTCCCCGGCCTCGCGCGCGTCGGCCGGGCGCGCGGCCGGCGGCGAGGCCGGGGACGGGTACAGGGCAGGAGGTCGCACGGGTTCCAGCGCGCGTGCCCGTCCCGCCCCCGACTGCCAGACGACTACCCCTGCCGCCGTTCGCGACTCCTGTGTACGGTGCAGCGTCCTCCACCCCGATCCATCCCCTCCACGTCCGGCATACGACGGGGCCCGGCCGCCATGTCGGCCGGGCCCCGGGATGAAGCCTCGCGTGCGGGTCAGATCAGATCAGGTCACCATCGGTACCAGCGGCCTCGGCCGCCACCGGCGGTGCTGGAGCGCATGACGAACCCCAGAAGCCACAGCACCAGAACAGCGACGGCTACCCACCAGAGAATCTTGACGGCGAAGCCGACACCGAAGAGGAGCAGGGCGAGGAGCAGAACAATCAACAGGGGAACCATGGCTATCAACCTCCTGCACCGTCGACTTCCCTGCAATTCCACGGCCATTCACCGATGAATCCGTGTTTATGAAGAGAATGCGGGGGCACTAGCGAGTTACCGCGACCGCGGTACACGATCTAGCAGGAGGTGCTTTTCCATGACTGCCGGCGAGAAGGCCAAGGCAAAGATCGAGCAGGCCGAGGGCAAGGCCAAGGAAGCCGTGGGAAGCGCCATCGGAAACGACCGTCTGGCCGCTGAGGGTCAGGTGGAAAAGAGCACGGGTGATGCCCGTGAGGCCAAGGAAAAGGTGAAGGACGCCTTCAAGCGCTAACTGCGCTTTCTCCCCTGAGAACCACGAAAGGGGCCTGCCCGGCGCGCTTCCGGGAAGGCCCCTTTTCGGGGATGTCGCCCGCTGGAGCGGTAATCCGATACACACAGTCGGGCGGCGGCACACGAAGGCCTGGACAAGTGACCGGAAAACGGAGGGTGGGAGCATCCGCGCCATGGATGATGCAGACGGTCACGGTCATACGGCTCGCTGGTGGACGGCACTGCGCCGGACGCCGGTGGCCGTCTGGAACGACGACGTCACGGACTGGGCCGCCGCGCTGACCTATTACGCGGTTCTGGCCCTCTTCCCGTTGCTGCTGGTGATCCTCTCGATCCTCGGTCTCGCCATGCCCACGGCCAAACCCGAGGTCATCGACCGTATGACGCAGGCCGTCCCGGTCGAGTCCCGCGCTCTGCTGCGGAGCACCCTGCGGGAGATGGCAGGACAGTCGTCAGCGGCATGGACGTTGATCTTCGTCGGAGGGACGGGAGCCCTGTGGTCGGGATGGAGCTACCTGAGCGTCTTCCGCCGGGCGATGTACTCCATGCACCGCATCGACGCGGACCGGCCGGTCTGGCGTACTGCTCCGCGCATCCTCGTCACGGCCCTGGTCCTGGTCACCCTGCTCCTCATGTCGACCCTCGCGTTGCTGCTCACCGGCAACCTGGCCCGGCGTCTGAGCGCGGCACTGGATCTGGGCACCGGACTCCAGTCGACGTGGGACGCACTGCGGTGGTCGGTGATAGCGGTCGTCGCCGTCGCCCTGGTGCTCGTCCTGTACCGTTCGGGCCCATCGCTCGCTCGCCCTGTCGGCCGGATGGCACCCGGCGGCACATTGGCGGTCGCGCTCCTGCTGGCCGTCTCACTCGGCTTCGCCGTCTACACATCACATGTCAGCACCTACGACCGGCTGTACGGCTCGCTGGCAGGCATCGTGGTCTTCCTGGTCTGGCTGTGGCTGTCGAACCTGGCACTTCTGGTCGGCGCCCAGTTCAACGCGGAGCTCGCGAAGCCGGAACAGGGGGAATGACCCGGTCTTCCGCGTTGCCTGCCTGAGGCAGACGGCCGCCCGTTGCCTCGGGCCGGATCCCTTGGACGCGACTGCGGGATCCTGCACGACCGGCAGGATCCCGCTGGGTCACTACTCACTGGCCGTCAGTGGGTGCTGAGCATGCCTTCGCGCAGACGGGCAAGGAGGCGCGTGATCAGGCGTGAGACATGCATCTGGGAGACGCCGAGGCGTTCGCCGATCTGCGCCTGGGTGAGCTCGTCGACGAAGCGCCAGTGGATGATCTGCCGGTCACGTTCGCTCAGTTCGGCGATCATCGGGGCGAGAGCGTGGAAGTCCTCGACCAGTCCGAGAGCCGCGTCCTCGTCACCGATGAAGTCCGCCAGCGCGGCCTCGCCGTCCTCGCTGCCGCTGATCGCCGCGTCCAGTGAGGCCGACCGGTATCCGTTGGAGGCCAGTTGGGCCTCGACGACCTCTTCCTCCGGAAGGCTCATCAGCTCGGACAGTTCACTGATCGTCGGCGTCCGCCCCAGCCGGGTGTGCAGCTCCTCGTTGGCGCGAGCCAGCTGGACACGGGCTTCCTGCAGACGACGGGGCACGTGCACGGCCCAGGAGGTGTCGCGGAAGAAGCGCTTGATCTCACCGACGATGTACGGCACGGCGAAGGAGGCGAACTCCACCTCACGGGTCAGTTCGAAGCGGTCGATCGCCTTGATCAGGCCGATCATGCCGACCTGGACGATGTCCTCCATCTCCTCCGGACCGCGACTGCGGAACCGGCCGGCCGCGTAGCGGACGAGGGACATGTTCATCTCGATCAGCGTGTTGCGCGCGTACTGGTACTCGGGCGTGCCCTCCTCCACCACCGTCAGCTGGTCGAAGAACACCTTCGACAACTCCCGCGCGTCCTTCGGCGCGACCTTGGAAGGGTCCGCGATCTCTGGAACGTCCACCCTCTGCTCGGCGGTCTGCACGGTGGTCGTCGTCATGATGCGCCCTTCCCGGTCGATCGGTATCGTCTTGGCCGGCCTTCGGCCGACACGCTCGCGCATACCCCGGTCTCCGAACCGCATTCCTCGAACTTTCGAATTTTTCGGTGCACCCTGCCCTCCCTGCCTCCGCACGGCTTCCGGGCCCGCGGTACGGAAGGCAGGCGCACGCCATCTTCGAGGTCGGCGGGATCCGTCACGCGAACCCGGCGATGTCCCGGAACTGACCACCAGGTGACCTGAGTCCGCAGGTCGGCGGCCCGGCGCATCAACGGGTACCGCGGTGCTCGTGATGCCGAACGGTCCGCTTTGCAACGAAAGATCACGAAGGATGGCGAAGCATGGCGAAGGATGGCGAAGGATCGATTCAGCGGAAGGTGGTGAGCAATGTGGAGGAGACGTGTGCTTGATGTGATTGAATCATGCAGAACTTGGCCAAGTGGCTTGATCTGATTGCCCGGCTGCCCCTGCCCCGTACTGCCGGCAGGACTGCCGTGCGCCGTGGTCATGTCAGCCCGAGGCCGGGCAGCTGCGTACGCCACTCCGAGTCGACGGTGCCGCCTGTCCTCGCGCACATGAAGGGACTTCGCATGACCGCCACCGTCTCCAACTTTCACTACGGTGCCGTGACCCCCGTGGCCGCCTACCTGATGGCCTGCCTCGGTGCGGCACTTGGTCTGCGATGCACGACGCGGTCGCTGCGGCGCTCCCACCGCAGAGCCGGCTGGCTGGCGCTGGGCGCCGTATCGATCGGCTGCGGCATCTGGACCATGCACTTCATCGCCATGATCGGTTTCAGCGTCCAGGGCGCTCTGGTCAGCTACGACCTGACGAAAACACTGCTCAGCCTCGCGGTCGCGATCGCCGTCGTCGCCGTCGGTGTCTTCCTCGTCGGCTACCGGGGCGGCTCACCGGTGAACCTGGGGATGGCGGGCACGATCACCGGGATCGGGGTCGCGGCCATGCACTATCTCGGCATGGCCGCCATCCACACCAACGGCAGCCTCCACTACAACGGCGGGACCGTGGCGCTGTCCGTCGGGATCGCCGTCGCTGCCGCCACCGCGGCGCTGTGGGCGGCGGTCTCCATCCATAAGCTGTGGGCCAGCCTGGGTGCGAGCCTGGTCATGGGCGTGGCCGTGACCGGTATGCACTACACCGGCATGGCCGCGGTCTCCGTCCACCTCACCGGCCAGTCCGCCGTCTCCCAGTCGTCCACCAGCCTGATGTCGTTCCTCCTGGCCATGCTCGCCGGCCCACTCACAGTGCTCCTGGTCGCCGGCGCGATCGTCATGTTCGACCCCGACATGATGCTCGGCGACGACGAATGGGACCGGCCGGCGTACACCCGCTACGGCGCCGGTGACGACCTTCCCGGCCACTCGGGTGCGTCGAGGGGCAACGCGGCTCTGGCGCGCTCCGTGACGCCCAGGGTCCCGAGGTAGGCGCGAACCGCCTGTGCGCGGCCCGTGCGGTCGGGGTGCCCTCGTTTCGCGGTTCGACCAGCCCGGGGAGGGGTTTGCCGTCGGTGGTGACGCCGACGAACGGCCTGTTGGTGGTCTGCTCGACCGGCGGCAGTCGGTGTCGCCGACGAGCTCCAGCATCGCCGCCACCCCGACTGCGTCCGAGAAGTCGACCGACCCGCGCCGCAGTGGCAGGTTCGCCGGGCGGGGGCCGTAGCCGAGCGCGCTCGTCGCGCCGTCGCCTCCGGCGCTTCCAGCCTGCTCGGGCCGGTGTGATCGTCGCCGTTCACGCTGAAGTGCACCCCCCTGCCCCAGGGCTTGTCCGGCTCCGGGACAGGTGCCGGCACAGCCAGGTGCTTTCCGGCACGTTGCCCGCGTCGTACCGCCGGTGCGGCACCCCTGCCGGAAGCATGACCAGCGTGTCCGGACCGACGGCATGCTTCTCGAGGACCACCTCGATATCGAAAGCAGCGCCAGCAGCGTCGTGATCACCGGTGCGAACAGGGACAGAACCAGCCGCGGGATCCATTCGGTGCTCCAGGCTATTTCTGAAACATCAGTCCGACCTCTATCCCATGGGCACCTCAGGGCTGCACCCAACTCCTGTAGATCACAACACCGCCATGGTTCATGGCGTCCGGATCAGAGGTGCGTCGGTGCGGGCGGCGATGTCCTCGGCGGTGACACCCGGCGCGCATTCCACCAGGGTGAGGCCCTCGGGTGTGACGTCGAGGACTCCGAGGTCGGTGATGACGCGGTGGACGCAGCGTTCGCCGGTGAGCGGGAGGGTGCACTCCCTGAGGATCTTCGGGCTGCCGTCCTTGGCGGTGTGTTCCATCAGGACGATGACCCGGCGGGCGCCGTGGACGAGGTCCATCGCGCCGCCCATGCCCTTGACCATCTTGCCGGGGATCATCCAGTTGGCCAGGTCGCCGACGGCGGAGACCTGCATCGCGCCGAGCACGGCGGTGTCGATGTGGCCACCCCGGATCATGCCGAAGGACAGGGCCGAGTCGAAGAAGGAGGCCCCCGGCAGCACCGTGACGGTCTCCTTGCCCGCGTTGATCAGGTCGGGGTCGACCTCGGCCTCGGTCGGGTACGGGCCCGTGCCCAGGATGCCGTTCTCGGAGTGCAGGACCACATGGACGTCGGGGGGAAGGTGGCCGGGGATGAGGGTGGGCAGACCGATACCGAGGTTGACGTAGGAACCGTCGGTGAGTTCGGCGGCGGCGCGGGCGGCCATCCGGTCCCGGGTCCAGCCCAGCCGCCTTCCGCTGGTGGTGCTCATGCGCGTACGGTCCCTCGAGCCGAAGACGTGGAAAGGGAAAGGTGCTCGATCTGCTTGTCGGCGGCCTCGGCCGGGGTGAGGACCACGATCCGCTGGACGAAGATGCCCGGCAGGTGGACTTCGTCCGGGCTCAACTCTCCCGGCTCCACGAGCTGTTCGACTTCGGCGACGGTGATCCGCCCGGCCGTCGCCGCGAGCGGGTTGAAGTTGGCGGCGGACTTACGGAAGACCAGGTTTCCGTGGCGGTCGCCGCGCCAGGCCCGTACGAGGGCGAAGTCGGTGGTGATGCCGTGCTCCAGGACGTACGCGCGGCCGGCGAAGTCGCGCGTTTCCCTGGGCGGGGAAGCCAGGGCGACCCTGCCGTCGGGCCGGTAGCGCCAGGGCAGGCCACCGCGGGCGACCTGGGTGCCCACCCCTGCCGGGGTGTAGAAGGCGGGGATGCCCGCTCCCCCGGCGCGCAGGCGTTCGGCCAGCGTGCCCTGCGGCACCAGCTCCACCTCCAGTTCGCCCGACAGGTACTGGCGGGCGAACTCCTTGTTCTCGCCCACGTAACTGCCCGTGACACGGGCGATCCGGCGGTCGGCCAGCAGGACTCCCAGTCCGCGCCCGTCCACACCGCAGTTGTTCGACACGACCTCCAGGCCGGTGGTGCCCTGGGCGTGGAGTGCCTGGATGAGCACGCCGGGGATGCCGCTGAGGCCGAAGCCGCCGACGGCCAGCGATGCGCCGTCGGGGATGTCGGCGACCGCGTCGGCGGCGTTCGCGCGGACCTTGTCCATGGGAGGAAGGGCCTTTCTGTCGTGTCTGTGGTGCCGTGCTCGCCGGCTCAGGCGTCCGCGCGGAGGGTGTCCGAGATCGACTTGGCGCCGCCGTGCGCGGTGAGGCCGCCGTCGACCGGGATCTCGGCCCCCGTGATGAAGGACGCCTCGTCGGAGAGAAGGAAGGCGACGAGCGGGGTGATCTCATCGACGGTTCCGGTGCGGCCGAGCGGTGTCTCGCGGATGTTCGCCTCTCGGAACGCGGGCACCGCGGACGCGGTCATCTCCGTCTCGATGAAGCCGGGGTGGATGGTGTTCACGCGGATACCGCGCGGGCCCAACTCCGTGGCTGCCGCCTTCGACAGGCCGCGCAGCGCCCACTTGCTGGCCGTGTAGGCGACCGGGTAGTGGCCGGTGAGCGCGGCGGACGAGCCGACGTTCACGATCGAGGAGCCGGGCGGCATCAGCGGGGCCAGGTGCTGGACGCCCAGCAGCGGGCCGGTGACGTTGACCGCGTGGACCCGGGCCATGTCCTCGGGGCGTACGTCACCGACGCGGGCGCGCCAGGTGACTCCGGCGTTGTTGACCAGGCCGTGCACCTGACCGTACGACGCCCGTAGCTCGGCGGCGAGTTCCGCCCAGTCCTTCTCGCTCGTGACGTCGAGACGGCGGCAGCCGGGTGCCTCGGTCACGTCGGTGGCGATCACCCGGGCGCCTTCGCGGGTCAGTGCCTCGGCCTCCGCGGCGCCCTGACCGCGGGCCGCACCCGTGACGACCACGACCTTGCCGAGGAGCCTCCTGGGCTGCTGATCGCTCACGGCCGTTCCCTCGTGCGGCGGCGGGCGACGGGAACGGTCACGGGCTCCGCGCCGGCCACCACGGTGTTGGAGACCGAGCCGATGCCCTCGACGGTGAGGGTGACCGTGTCACCGGGCTGCAGGGGAGCCGGGGACTGCTCACCCCGTCGCCCCCACAGCTCGGCGAGGCAGCCGCCGTTGCCGCAGGTCCCGGAGCCGAGGATGTCGCCGGGGCGGACGACGGTGCCGCGTGAGGCGTAGGCGACCATCTCCTCGAAGGTCCAGCTCATGTTGGACAGCAGATCCTCGCCCACGACCTCGCCGTTGATCTCGGCGGTGAGCGCCAGGCGCAGGAAGCCGTCCGCGTCGCGGTACCTCCCCAGCTCGTCGGCGGTGACGAGGTACGGACCGAGCGTGGTGGCGGTGTCCTTGCCCTTGCAGGGGCCGAGGCCGACCTTCATCTCGGCGGACTGCAGGTCCCGGGCCGACCAGTCGTTGAAGACGGTGTAGCCGACGATGTGGTCGCGGGCCTGCTCGGGGGTGAGGTCGCGGCCCTCCTCGCCGATCACGGCGGCGACCTCCAGCTCGAAGTCGAGCACGCTCGCCCCCGGCGGCATGGGAATGTCGTCGTGCGGCCCGTACATCGCGTAGGGGTTGCCGAAGTAGAACGTCGGGGCCGCGTACCACCGCTCCGGTACCCCGGCAGCCCCGTCCACGGACCGCCGTACGCCCTCGACGTGTTCCTCGAAGGTCACGAAGTCCCGCACGGTGGGCGGCTGGAGCGGCGGCAGCAGCCGTACCTCGGAGACGTGGGGACCGGCCGGGACGTCGAGGACCGCGGAGCCCGAGTCGAGCAGCCCGGGCAGGCCGCCTCCCTCGGCGAGCAGGCCGGTCAGTGAGCTGACGCCGGGCAGGGTGTGGAGCGTGCCGTCCTCTTCGACGACGGCCACCTGGCGTCGGTTGCGGTACTCGTACGTGGCGAAACGCATGGCGGTTTCCTGTCGGCGGTCAGCTGTCGGCGTGCGGGTGGGCACGAAGGCCGGGGGCGCGGCATGGGAGTCAGGGCAGTGACAGGGTCACCGCGCCCCCGGGGACTCGGGGCGTCGCCGGTCAGACCGGCGGGGCGACGAACACGCCGCGGTCGACGTCGTTGAAGGACTCCTTGGTGACCAGTTCGTTCATGGGGTTGGCGGTGCCCCACTGGTCGGTGACCTCGGGGTTCGAGAAGTCGTAGACGTGCGGGTGCCAGGTGTCCTCGTCCAGCACCTCCAACTCCGTCGTGTACTCGACGGTGTTGCCGTGCGGGTCGAGGAAGTAGGTGAAGGTGTTGTCGCCCGCCATGTGCCGGCCCGGACCCCAGATCTTGCGGGCACCGGAGCGCATCACCCGGCCGGAGCCGCGCATGTACTCGTCGATCCCGCGCATCTCGAAGGAGATGTGGTGCAGCGAGGTGTGCGGGCCCTTGGCGACGGCCATGGAGTGGTGCTGGTTGCTGATCCGCATGAAGTGCATGACGTCGCCGATGTGCGGATGGCCGAGCGTGTCGGACAGCCGGAAGCCGAGGTGCTCCTCGTACCACGCCTTGGTCCGGTCCAGGTCCGGCGAGTTGAGGACGACGTGCGACAGCTTGACCGGGATCGACTCCTTCTCCTCGATCTTGCGGTGCTGTCGGACCTCGACGTCGGCCAGGACCTCGATGGTGCGTCCGTCGACGTCGAAGAAGCGGAAGCCGTAACCGCCGCCGGGCGTTTCCACCTTGCCCGGCTGGGAGATCAACTGCACGCCACCGGCGAGGAGTTGTTCGGCCAGCGTGTCGACGTCGGCCGGGCTCGCGGCGCCGTAGGAGACGAGGTCGAGGCGCTTCTCGTCGGCCTTGCGCAGCCGCACGACGTACTGCTCGGGGCTGCCTTCGGCGGCGAGGAAGGAGATGCCGGAGTCCTCGGCGACCTTGGTCAGGCCCCAGACGCCGGCGTAGAAGTCGAGTTGTTTGTCGTAGTCGGGTACAGCGAGGTCGACGTGTCGGAGGTGGGTGAGCAGGCGGTTACTCATGGGGGGATCCTTTTCGGACGAGGTTGAGCAGGGCGGCGGCGTTTCCGCCGCGGACGGCATGGACGTCGTGGTCGGGCAGGTCGGCGGCGCGCAGCGCCCCGAGCGGATCGTCCGTGCCCATGTCGAAGGGGAAGTCGGAGCCGAGCAGGACCCGGTCGGCTCCGGCGTTCCGGATCAACTCCCGTAGTACGTGCGGGCCGTGGACGAGGGAGTCGAAGTACAGCTGCTTCAGATAGCTGCTCGGTTCCCGCTCGCAGCCCCGGGCGTCGGGGCGGACCCGCCAGGCGTGGTCGGAGCGGCCGATGTGGGTGGGCAGGTAGCCGCCGCCGTGCGCCGCGATCAGCTTCAGGTCCGGATGGCGGTCCAGGACGCCGGAGAAGATCAGGTGGGAGAGGGCGACCGCGTTCTCGGTTGGCTGGCCGACGGTGTTGGACAGGTACCACTGGTCCAGGCGATGGTCGAGGGTGCAGCCGAACGGGTGCAGGAAGAGGAGGGCGCCCGTCTCCTCCGCACAGGACCAGAGGGGTTCGTACACCGGATCCGACAGCTCGCGGCCGGGCGCGTGCGAGGAGATCTCCACGCCCCTCAGTCCCTGGTCCAGGGCGTGGTCGAGCAGGTCGACCGCGAGGTCGGGATGCTGGAGCGGTACCAGGCCCAGGCCGTGCAGCCGGTCGGGAGCCTTCGCACAGTGTGCGGCGGTGCCCTCGTTGGCCAGCCGACAGACCCTCTCGGCCAGTTGGGGCTCGGCCCAGTAGTGGTAGTGGGACGGCGAGGGGCTGACCAGTTGGACGTCCACGCCCTGCGCGTCCATGGCCGCCAGGCGCTCCGCGACGTCCGTCAGCCTCGGCACGCGCGCGCCGACCATCGGACCGTTCACGGTCAGGGCCGCCGGGCCGTTGCGGCGGGCGTCCAGGGCGCGGGCCTCGGCGAGGCCCGGGTGGCCTGCGACAGCCTCCTCGACCTCCGGGAGCATGAGGTGGGCGTGGACGTCGATGGTCGGCGCGGAGGATGCGGTGGCGGTCACGGGCGCTCCTTGAGGAGGTTCATGGTGCGGCCGACCAGCCCGGGCATGTCGGCGTCGCGCACGCCGTCCAGCTGCCACTGGCCGATCTGCATGGATGCCGCGACGACGGTGCGCACCCGGGGAATGCGGCGGTCGTGGTACGCCTGGAGCAGTTCGCCGTCCCAGTCCCGTCTGCTGGTGAGCAACTCGGCGAGGACGAGGGCGTCCTCCAGGGACATCGCGGCGCCCTGGGCCAGGGTGGGCGGGCAGCAGTGGGCGGCGTCACCGATGAGCACGACCCGGCCCCGGTGCCAGGAGTCCTCGACCAGCAGGTGGTCGAACCTGGTGTAGTTGACCTTCTTCGGGTCGGTGATGTGCTCGGTGATCTCCGGCCAGACCCCTCCGTAGCTCTGCGCCAGGCGGCGCATCTCGTCGGCGTAGGTGGCCGGGTCGATGGAGGCGCGGTCTCGGCACCCTTCGACGAGGTACGCGTAGATGGTGTTCTCGCTGGTCGGGCAGTAGCCGGCGATGTAGGCGGGGCCGCCGTAGGCGAGGTCGGTGCGAGTCACGCTCTCGGGCCGCGGGGCGGCGATGCGCCAGATGGCCATGCCGGTCGGCTCGGGTTTGTCCGTGATGCCGATCTCGGCGCGGGTGGCGGAGTGGAGACCGTCGGCGCCGATCACCAGGTCGTAGCGGCCCTCGCTGCCGTCGCTGAAGCGCACCGAGACGCCGTCGGCGTCCTGCTCCAGCGATCCGGCGGTGGTGCCGAGGCGAACGTCGGCACCGGAGGCGAGGACCGTGTCGATGAGGAGCTGCTGCAGCTGGGGACGCTGCATGCCGAGGGTGGCGGGCAGGTCCTCCCCGCCGGTCTGGATGTCCTCGGCGACGAACATGACGGTGCCGTCGGGGGCCGTCACGCCCAGCGAGCCGAAGGCGTATCCGCGTGCTTCCACCTGTTTCCACACGCCCAGTTCGCGCAGGACCCGCAGGGCGTTGCCCTGAAGGGTGATGCCGGAGCCGGTGGTGGCGTTCCAGTCGGGCTTGGCCTCGATCAGGTCGACCACGATGCCGGCCCTGCGCAGCAGGATGGTGACGGCGTTGCCCGAGGCGCCGCCGCCGATGACCAGGACGGTGGGTGTCCCGGGCGGAGGCTGGGGGAGAGTGCGGCTGTCAGCCATGTCGGGGATTCCTCCCGGGGTTGGGCCGCGCGACTTCGGGCGGCGGGGACTCGGTTCGCCCGCTGGGAGCACGGGCCAGAGGTGGGGACGGAGTTGGGGACGGGGGTGCGGGCCGGATGCGCCGATGCTGTCCGGGGAACGGCGCATCCGGCAGTAGTGCGGGTTACTTGACGGCGATCGGGCTGACCGGGGAGCCGACAGCTCCGGTGATGGGGAGGGGAGCGGCGGAGAGCCAGAACTCGTACACGCCGTCCGCCGCGCAGTCCGCAGCCAGCGCGTCGAGGTCCCACATCTCGCCGATCAGCAGGCCCATGTTGGGGATGACGACCTGGTGCAGCGGCTGGAAGGCGTTGTCGAACTCGTTGGGGCGGACCTCGAAACCCCAGGTGTCGGTGGCGATCGCGGCGATGTCGCTGCCGTGCAGCCATCCGGCGGTGGTGAACGACAGCCCGGGCGCGGGGCCGCCCGCGTAGTCGCCCCAGCCGTCCCTCCTGGCTCGTGCGAGCCGACCGGTACGGACAAGGACGATGTCGCCGCGGCCGACGGTCACCCCATGGGCCTCGGCGGTCGCGGTGAGGTGCTCCTCGGTGATGGCGAACCCGTCGGGCAGCTCGCCGTCCGTGCCGACGACCAGGCCCACGTCGAGCAGCGTGCCGCGGCCGGCCACGTACGGTGCCATGTGCTCGATGCCGGTGACGAGGTCGCCGTCTGAGGTGACCACCTTTTCGGAGTCCCGGCCGTTCCATGCCTTGCCGTGGTCGAAGATGTGGCCGAGCCCGTCCCACTGGGTCGAGCACTGCAGCGGCATGCTGATCACGTCGTCGGCGCCGCCGATGCCGTGCGGGAAGCCCTGGTTGCCGAGGGCGGCGTCGGTGCCGGTGTCGAGCATGGTGTGCACCGGGTTGGTGCGCCGGCGCCAGCCCTTCTGCGGCCCGTTCATGTCGAAGGACTGCGAGAGCGAGAAACTGGCGCCGCGCCGGACGAGCGCGGCACCTTCCCGGCGCTTGGCCTCGTCGAGGAGGTTCAGGGTGCCGAGCACGTCGTCCTCGCCCCAGCGCCCCCAGTTGGAGTACGCCTTGGCGGCCTCGGCGATCGCGCCCTCCGGGTCGCGCGGGTCCGGGATCATGCCGTTCCCTCCGCGACACAGCGGGTGCGCTGCACGCCCAGACCGGTGATGGATCCCTCCATGACGTCGCCGTCGCGCAGCAGGCGTCCCCAGTGGATGCCGTTGCCGGCCGGGCTGCCGGTCAACACCAGGTCACCGGGCAGGAGTTGGGCTGTCTGCGAGGCGTACGACACCAGCCGTGCGACCCCGAAGAGCATGTCCTTGGTGGACTCGTCCTGCATGGTCTCGCCGTTCAGCGTGAGCGTGACCCGCAGGTCACCGGTGTCGGCGATCGACTCGGCAGGTACGAGCCACGGGCCGAGCGGTGTGAAACCGGGAGCGTTCTTGCTTCGCAGCCAGTCGGTGCCGATGGCCTTCATGTCCCGGCGGAACACGGTGGCGCGGTCGGTGAGGTCGTTGGCGATGGTGTACCCGGCGACGTACTCCAGGGCCTCCTCGACCGTCACCCGGTAGGCGGGCCTGGCGATGACGGCCGCCAACTCCAGCTCCCAGTCCGGCTTTTCGGCCCAAGCGGGCAACGTGACGTCGTCGTAGGGGCCCGTGATCGCGCTCGGCAGACCGATGAACACGTACGGCAGGTCCTCGGCGGCCCGCCGGTCCATGACCGCAGCGATCTCCTCGCGCGCCTCCTCGACCGTACGGGGGTCGTCGGGAGAGCGGTGGGCGACCTCCAGGTCGATCACGTGCTGACGGTAGTTGGCGCCGGACTGGAAGATCTGCCGCGGCTCGATGGGGGCGTGCACCCGCAGGCCCTCCAGCGGGCGCCGGTCAAGGGCATCGTCGTCCGCCAGGGCGCGCAGGACGGGGAGAGTCTCCTCCCACCGCTCCACCACGGCGCGCAGACCCGACGGCGCCCAGTCCAGGGTGCTGCGCAGATCGAGTACCTGGTCCTTGACCAGGAGGCCGGGAAACGGCTCCCCGTCCTGGGCGGAGAACGTGCCGAGCGCGAACGGGCCGGCAGGTTGCGCGAGCATTGCCATCAGATTTCCTCCTGCTGGGTTGCGGTCTACTCTGGCCCCGATCGGCCAATCACGGAAATTAATCCTGTGGATGCGTCGAATCCATGCCATGGATGACTCTTGCTGCTAGGTGGTTGCCCGGTGAACCTGTCCCGACTCGACCTCAATCTGGTCCTCGCCCTTCGCGCGCTGCTGGAGGAACGCAATGTCACCCGGGCCGGCGAGCGCATCGGCCTCAGCCAGCCCGCCATGAGCGCCGCGCTGTCCCGGCTGCGCCGCCATTTCGACGACGAATTGCTCGCCCGGACCGGCAACGCCTACGAGCTGACTCCGCTCGGCGCCGCCCTGCGCGACCGCAGCGCCACCGCGTGCGACCTGCTGGAGCGGGTCTTCGCCAGCCAGGCCGACTTCGACCCGGCGGCGGAGAGCCGGGAGTTCACCCTCCTCGCCTCCGACTACGGGGCGGCCGTGTTCGGTGCCGCACTCTCCCGCACCCTCCACGAGGAGGCACCCGGCATCCGGATCACCTTCCAGCACCCGGCACCGTCCGTCGTGGAGAACACCGCCGCCGTGCTGAGCACCGTCGACGGACTCCTGATGCCGCACGGGGTCATCGACGGCTTCCCCGCCGTCGACCTCCACCAGGACCGCTGGCTGTGCCTGATCGCCGATGACCACCCCGAGGTCGGCGACGAACTCACCCTGGACCAGCTGGGGCGTCTGCCCTGGGCCGTCTACCAGCGTCCCTACGACGCCCCGGCGGCCCGCCAGCTCAGCATGATAGGGATCAGTCCCCAGGTGGAGGTGTCCGTGCAGACCTTCCAGCTGCTGCCGCCCATGGTCGAGGGCACCCGTCGGGTCGCGATGATCCAGGAGCGCCTGGCGCGCAAGGCGGTCCGCTCCGCCGCGGTGCGCGTCCTGCCCTGCCCCTTCGAGGCCGTACCGGTACGGGAGGCGATGTGGTGGCACCCGGTGCACGCTCAGGACGCGGGCCACATCTGGCTGCGGCAGAAGGCCGCGGAGGTGGGCGCGACGCTGGCGGGCAACGACTACGGCTACGACAAGGGCCCGGGAAAGGCCGTCTCCGCCGAACAGGACGCCGGGCCGCCGCCGGAGGGTCGGCTCTGATCCGGCCCGGCGGCAGCCCGTGAGTGACGCGTCCTCGGCGGTCGGCCCGCGCACCCTCAGGCCAACTGCTCCGGCAGCGGCCGGGGATCGACGGCGCCCGCGCGGCGGCGGGCCGCCCACAGCCCCGCCGCGACGAGGGCGGCGGCCAGCCCCAGCAGGCCCACCGCACCGGCGAGACTGCCGACCGCCGACTCCCCGGCGAGCAGCACCAGCGGGCAGACGAACTCGCCGCCGAAGAAGGCGGCCGTCCACAGCCCCGTGCCACGCCCACGGTCCTCGAACGACAGCCGGGACATCGCACTGGTCAGGAGGGCCGGCAGCAGCATGCCGGTGCCCACACAGTTGACCACCGCCCCGATGACCAGCAGCGGTGCGCTGTCCGCGAGGAACATCACGCCGAAGCCGGCCGCGCACACCGCGAGAACGGCGGGCAGCATCGGGTCGGGAGAACGCTTGAGCCGGGCGAAGGTGATCGCACCGCCCACGGTGGAGGCACTGGCGATCGCGGTGGCCAGACCGATCACGCCGGGGTTCTCCACCCCGAGGTCGTCGAGCAGGTACGCCATCTCCACCGGGACGGTGTAGAAGACCATCGCCCCGAAGAAGGTGAGGGCACAGATGCCCTCCAACTGCCGCCAGGGGAACGGGCGGCGGGCCTCCACCTCCGCCTCGGCCGGGGCCTCGTCGCCGGCCGCGCGGGCCGCCGGGTTGGGCAGCACGACGGCCATCAGGGGGGCGAGCACCAGGCTCACGGCGTACACCCAGAACGGCACACGCCAGCCCGCCGATCCGGCGGCGCCGCCGATCACGAAGAAGGCGGTGGCCGACGCCGAGGCGCACATGGTCTGCAGGGCGAGGTACTTCACCCGCTGCCGACCGGAGTAGTAGTCGCCGATCAGGGTCGTGCAGCAGGTCATGATCGCCGCCTCGGCGACCCCGACCAGGGCGCGGCTGGCGATGATCCCGCCCAGCGAGTCAAGCCACAGCGGTGCCGTGCCGAACAGCGCGTACAGGACGGTCGCCACGACCAGCAGGCGTTTGCGGCCCACCCGGTCCACGATCACACCGGCGAACGGGGCCAGCAGCGCCAGTGCCAGCGCCGGAACGGTCAACGCGAGGGGCACCAGTGCCTTGGCCCCCGGAACCGACGCGAAGTGGTCCTGCATTTTCGGCAGCACCGGGGCGATCAGTACCGCCCCCAGGATCGGCAGACAGCTGCCCGCCATAAGAAGGGTCACCCGCAGCAGATGGGCGCGGCCCGACGCGGCGACGGCTGACGGAGCGGGGGCCTCGACCGCGGCGGGAGGCGGCGGGGACACGGAACCAGGCATGGCGACTCCAGGGGACGGTGTGAGGGAGCGGGCATGCCTCACGTGCGCCGACGACGCACGGCATGCTGGGGAGCTCGCACGCCGGCGGTATCCGGACAGCGGCGTGCGGTAGCGACGACTATGGGGGCGCCGAGGCGCCGGTGCCATCCCCGGCGCGATCCGAATCCCGTATCCGGGCTATCCACGTGGTGGATGGGATGGGCAACCGTCACCTGAACGGAAGGCGTGCACGGGCCGCTCCGGCGCGCGAACAGCGGCGTCCTGGAACTCGGGACACCGCCCGCAGCGCCCGAGCCCGCAGCCGACACGGTCGCGCCCGCCAGGGCGTCAGCGGACAGGCAGCGGCAGGACGCGCCGATAGACGGCACTGCCACGGCCTCCACCTCGACGTGCACGACCATCAGCGCCGCGACGGCCAGCGGCCCCACTGCCGGGCCGGGCGTGTCGCCGACGAGCAGCGACAGGTCGGACGCGAACGACACGACCACGGGCACGGGCACCAGCCGCCGCAGCAACCCCACCGGGTTCCTGGCGACGCGACGGACGACCGCCCAGCCGATGGCGCCGAGAACGACGCCGGTCACCGTCAGCGGCGCGTACGCGGAGAGGTGCAGGGGACGGCGTAATGGGATCCGGTCGGTGGGCGGCCTGCCGGCACTGTCGTGCCGCCCGTCCGGTGATGATTCACTCGGATCACGGCTGTCAGGGCGGATTCAACCAGTCAGCAATTCGCCACCCTGACAACGGAGTTCGGCGCCGTTCTGCCCATCAGCCGCACCGGGCAGCCCCACAGGGCCCCCGGGAGATCCGGTACCTGCACGGCACGGCACGTGGCGGATGACCACCATGGACCACAGGTCACGCAGTTCCTCGCTCGGGGAAGCTCGCGATCAGGCGATGAGCTGATTGACGTGATTCGTTACCGTGTACGAGTTCACCCGTCCATCGCGCAAAGTCCCGAAAGATTGTCAACCGGCTTGAAATGCGATAAAAGCACCATCGCCGCGAGCCGCGAGCCGCGAGCCGCGAGCCGCGAGCCGCGAGCCGCGAGCCGCGAGCCGCGAGCCGCGAGCCGCGAGCCGCTGACCGGCTGCGGGAGCTGGTTTGTTAGAGGCGGCTGCCGTGTTCGGTAGCCAACCGCTTCGCGTGCCCGTGGGGCACGACGCCCACCGCTGGAGCACCTTCCACGGCGAGCGCACTCTTGTCGTCGCCGCCCGTACTGTCACCTCGACCGTACGGGTCCTCGAGACACTGCCCTCGCTCCTTCGCGACGACACCCGCGTGACCGTCGTCTTCGCCTTCGATCCCACCTCCGCGTTCAACGACGGCGTCCTCGACCTCCTCCGCGCCGCCGGGTGCCGAGTCGCCCCCTGGGAGCAGTTGGGGCACATCGCCCCCGACCTCATCCTGTCCGCCAGCGAGAACCTCGACGTCCCGGAGGGCGACTGCCCGGTGCTGGTGCTGCCGCACGGCGTCGGCTTCCAGAAACGCGTGCCGGATTCCCGGAGTCCGCACGAGCGGCTCTCCGGGGTCGTACCGGACTCCCTGCTGGAGACGGGACGCGCCTGGCTGGCGATCTCGCATCCGACGCAGGAGGAGCAACTGCTCGCCACCCACCCGAAGGCGGCCGGGCGCACCCTGCTGGTGGGCGACCCGTGCTTCGACGAGCTGGTCGGCAGCCGGTCGCACAGGAAGGCCTACCGAGAGGCGCTGGGTGTCGCGGAGCATCAGCGCCTGGTCATGGTCAGTTCGACCTGGAGGCGCACCTCGCTGCTGGGGAGTCACCCGGACCTGCTCCCCCGTCTCCTCGCCCAGCTGCCCTGTGACGAGTACCGGGTCGGCGCGATCATCCACCCCAATGTGTGGTCGGCCCACGGTGCCTGGCAGATCCGCTCCTTGCAGGCCGCCGCGCTGGACGCGGGACTGCTGCTGATGCCGACCGTCCACGCCTGGCGGCCCGCGCTCGTCGCAGCGGACGTCCTGGTGGGTGACCACGGCTCGGTGACGCTGTACGGGGCGGCGGCCGGTACACCGCTGCTGCTGGCCGCGTTCGGCGGAGACGCGGTACCCGGGACGGCCGTCCATGCCCTGTCGGCCGTCGCGCCCCGGCTCGACACCCGCGGAGACCTGCGCCGACAGGTGGAGGATGTCGTGCGCGAGCACACCCCCCAGCGGTACGCGGCGGTCGCGGCGCAGGCCTTCGCCGAGCCGGGACACGCCCTGGCCCGGCTCCGCACCGCCCTCTACCGTCTGCTGAAGCTCCCGGAGCCGTCCTCTCCCCCGCCGGCTCCCCTGGTGCTGCCGGTCCCGGATCCGTCCGCCACGCCGGTCACCTCGTGGCAGGTCACCACCGACGTCACCGGGGACAGCGCGGCACCGGCCGTCACCGTGCACCGCGTTCCGGCGACCGTCACCGCGTACGACACGACCCGCCCGGATTCCCCCACCAACTTCACCCACCTGGCCTGCGCGGACGACGAACGCGACCACCGTCTGACCGAGAGCGCCTCGGTACTCGTCCAGCGGCACCCGGCGCCCACGCCGATCGAAGCGCTGCGCTGGATCGAGGACACGCTCACCCAGCGGCCCGGAAGCCTTCTCGCGGCATCGGCAGTGCGCAGGGGCGCCTGTCTGGTCGGGCTCAGGGACGGCCGCATCGTGGAAGCGGCCGTCACCGGCCCGCTACTGGATCCGGGCCTGTCGACCGCGGTCGTCTACGCCTGCCTGCGCACGGGACTTCCGCTGGATGACGCCCAAGTGACGCTGCGGATCGGTGACATGCGGGACGAGGACGTCGTCCTGCGGCTTCGTGCGACCCAGCCGATCAAATGACCAGATGCCCAGATGGCCACCCTGCCGGGCGTCCGTCCGGAGGACCTGCCTCAATCGTGGAGGTCCTCCAGCCGCCGCCGCAGCTCCGCCGCCCTGGAGTGGTTGCCGAGCGCCTCGTGGCCGCTCCGCACTCCGCGCCCCGGCGGCGATCGGCGGCGTGTTCGGTCTCGTCCGTGTCAGGTGCCCAGTGCCGCGAGCACCACGGACCTGGCCTCCTCCTGGATCCGGTGCAGATGGTCCGGGCCGAGGAAGGACTCGGCGTAGATCTTGTAGACGTCCTCGGTGCCCGAAGGGCGGGCAGCGAACCAGGCGTTGGCGGTCGCCACCTTGATCCCGCCGAGGGCGGCGCCGTTGCCGGGGGCCTCGGTGAGCACCTTGGTGACCGGCTCGCCGGCGAGGGTGTTGGCGGTGACCTGACTCGGGGACAACTTGGCGAGCAGCGCCTTCTCCTCGCGGGAGGCCGGGGCGTCGACGCGCGCGTAGGCGGGGGCGCCGAAGCGGTCGGTGAGCTGCGCGTAGTGCTGCGACGGGGTCCGGCCCGTCACCGCCGTGATCTCGGAGGCGAGCAGAGCCAGGACGATGCCGTCCTTGTCGGTGGTCCACACCGAACCGTCACGGCGCAGGAAGGACGCGCCCGCCGACTCCTCGCCGCCGAAGCCGAGCGTTCCGTCGGACAGTCCGTCCACGAACCACTTGAATCCGACCGGGACTTCGACCAGTTGCCGGCCGACGTCCGCCGCGACCCGGTCGATCATGCTGGACGACACCAGCGTCTTGCCGATCCCGGCGCCGGCGGGCCACTGTTCCCGGTGCGAGAACAGGTACGAGATCGCCACGGCCAGATAGTGGTTGGGGTTCATGAGGCCCCCGTCCGGCGTGACGATGCCGTGCCGGTCGGCGTCGGCGTCGTTGCCCGTGGCGATGTCGAACCGGTCGCTCTGCTCGATGAGCGAGGCCATGGCGTACGGCGAGGAGCAGTCCATGCGGATCTTGCCGTCCCAGTCCAGCGTCATGAAGCGCCAGGTGGGGTCGGCGAGCGGGTTGACCACCGTCAGGTCGAGCCGGTGCTGTTCGGCGATCCGGCCCCAGTAGGCGACGGAGGCTCCGCCCAGCGGATCGGCGCCGATGCGCACGCCGGCGGACCGGATCGCCTCCAGGTCCAGCACGTTCGGCAGGTCGGCGACATAGGTGCCGAGGAAGTCGTGGCGGCCGGTGCCGGGTGCGGCCAGGGCGCGGGTGTAGGGGACGCGCCGTACGTCCTTCAGGCCGCCGGTGATGATCTGGTTGGCGCGGTCCTGGATCCAGGAGGTCGCCTCGGAACCGGCGGGACCGCCGTTCGGCGGGTTGTACTTGAAGCCGCCGTCGGCGGGCGGGTTGTGCGAGGGGGTGACCACCACGCCGTCGGCGAG
Source organism: Streptomyces lacrimifluminis (assembly GCF_014646095.1). Classification (GTDB taxonomy): domain Bacteria; phylum Actinomycetota; class Actinomycetes; order Streptomycetales; family Streptomycetaceae; genus Streptomyces; species Streptomyces lacrimifluminis. The sequence goes on from NZ_BMMU01000014.1 coordinate 158,331, forward strand.
GCCGGAGGTGCGACCGCGGTTGTGGGTGAGGATGGCGTGCGAGACGGCCGGGGTGGGCGTGTAGCCGTCGGTCTGGTCGATGAGGACGGTCACGTCGTTGGCGGCGAACACCTCCAGTGCCGTGATCCGCGCGGGTTCGGACAGAGCGTGGGTGTCGGCGCCGAGGAAGAGGGGGCCGTCGGTGCCCTGGGCGGCGCGGTACTCACAGATGGCCTGGCTGGTGGCCGCGATGTGGTCCTCGTTGAACGCCGCCGCGAGGGACGAGCCGCGGTGTCCCGAGGTGCCGAAGGCCACCCGTTGCCCGGGGTCGGCCGGGTCGGGGTGCAGCGCGTAGTACGCCGTGACCAGACGGGCCACATCGATGAGGTCCTGGGGTTCGGCGACCTGTCCCGCTCGCGCGTCCTGCATTTCCCGCTCCTCCGCAAGGGTCGACCGTTGGGTACGGCCCCATTCTTCCCTGTCCGGCCCGCCGGACGCCCACCGGGCGGCCGTTGTGGCCCGCGCCCGGCGGGTGCGACGATGCACATCGGCGAATGAAGGGACACCGACGTGAGTCACGAGGGCCAACGGCCGCCCGCCGCCGTGCTGTTCGATGCGCTGGGCCCCGACTACGAGAAGGCGTTCGCCCATGCGCCGGCGCACCTGGCCGCGCTGGACTGGCTGATCGAGCGGCTGCCGCCCGCCGCGCGAACGCTGGACGTGGGCAGCGGCACCGGTCGGCCCACCGCAGCCGCGCTCGTCGAGGCAGGGCACACGGTGCTGGGGGTCGACGTCTCGCCCGTCATGGTCGAACTCGCCGCCCGTCAGGTTCCCGAGGCCGAGTTCCGCTGTGGCGACATCCGGGATCTCCTCCTCGACGCGGACTCGCTCGACGGCGTGTGCGTGTTCTTCTCGCTGCTGCAGATGACCCGCGCCGAGCAGTCGGCCCTGACGCGGCGTCTGACCCTGGCCCTGAGGCCCGGCGGGCATCTGGTGCTGGCCACCGTGCCCGTGGACGTGGAGGACGTCGAGGTGGTCTTCATGGGACGGCCGGTCCGCGCAACGAGCTTCGGCGAGGAGGACTTCGTCGGCATGGCGGAGGCGGCGGGGCTGACGGTGCTGGCCCGGCACAGCACCGTCTTCACCCCGGACCACCCCGCCGCCGGTGCCGAGCCCCACCTCTTCCTGCACTGCCGACGCGACGGGACCGGGCGCTGACTCCGGTGCACTGTTCCCACCGGAGGATCACCGGCCTCGGCCTGTCGGCGGGGCCCGCGGCGGACCGGGCGACCTCGCCGGCTCGCCGCTGTCGGTGTGTGCCTCGGCCGCCCACCGCCACGACAGCCGGGCGCTGCTCCCTCCTCATGTGCGGGATCCCACCGACCCGCTCGCGCTTCGGCCCGTGCCGGGGAGGCCCGACAGAGCCTGCCGCGGACAGGGGGGCGGACGCTGCGGCGGAGCGTGGTGCGACCTCCGCGTTCCGGCGAACGCTGCGGCGTGGAGGGCGTCCTGTCCGCGGTCGTGCACCCCGGAGCCGGCAGGCGTCCCGCAGCGGGCGGGACGGGTCGTCCCCGGACACCTCCGAGGTGGTCAGGACCGCCCTACCTGGTGAGGATGGCACCGTTCCTGAAGGAGTCACCGCTGCCGCTGGACCGGTAGTGCCAGCCACCGACGGTCAGCTGCTTGCCGGAGGACACCACGGAGCTGACGCCGAGGGGGAACTGCGGATCGTTCTCGGGCAGGCCGAGCGACCGCCAGCCCTCGGTGGGCGTCCAGCTCATGCCGACAGCCGCGTCGTCGTTGCCGCCCACGACGGCGATTCCGCCGTTCGGCCGCAGGGTCACGGCCTGCAGTGAGAAGGTGCCCGCGGGCAGGGGCACCTGGGTCCACGAGGTGCCGTCCCAGTGCAGGGCCAGCCCCGCCGGGCGCTGCTTGTCGGTGTCACGGGACCATCCGACCGCCCAGACGTCCGTCGGTGTGCGGGCGGTGACGTCGAAGAGGACCGCCGAGTCGGGGAACGCCGGGGTGGGCGTCCGTGTCCACCGGTGTCCGTCCCAGTGCATGGCGACGGACTGGCCGGTGTCGTAGTCCATGCCGACTATCCAGACGTCGTTCGGTGCCAACTCCTCGACCTGGGTCGGGAGCCAGTTCGCCGACCCCGGTATCCGCACGGACCGCCACCGTCGGCCGTCCCAGTGCTGGACGACCGGAACGTGGGTGAAGGTGTCCTCCGTGTAGCCCTGGCCCACCGCCCAGGCTTCGCGGCCGGAGACCGAACTCACCGACAGCAAACTGGCGTGGACCGTCCCCGCAGGCAGACCCGAGTCGGCGGTCAGTTGCCAGGCGCCCGCCACATAGCGCCCGATCAGAGCGCCCCCGCCGTCCGGTCCCTGGTCACCGACGAAGAAGGCCGAGCCGTCCGCCGCGGTGGCGATGTCGTTGATTCTGCTGTCCCATGCGTCGGCCCCCCGCAGCACCGTCTGCTTCCACGCCCCGCCTCGGGCGAGGTCACGCTCGTACATGGTGGGCGTGAACCGGACGGAACCGTCCTCGGGATTCTCCACGACCTCGGCGCCACCGGCCCACGTCTTCGACGGGCTCGGCTGGGCCACAGTCATCACCGAGACCCGGCCCGTCGACGTCTCCGTCCACGAGCCGCCGTCGGCCGGCCCGGCCACGGCGGTTCCGCTGATCACCATCGTGATCGCCCCGACTGCTGCCAGTTGCCCCGCGATCCTTCGTCTGACCTTCATCGTGTTCTCTCCCGTCCCGGAGGAACCGCTCCCCCACATGTACTGATGCGACGGGGGAGGCGTTGTGTTTCACCTGCGCCCGTCCAGCGGCCGACCCGCCGTCAGTTCCCTCTCGTCGGCCATTCACGTGCAGGACAATCACCTCTGCGCGCGCAGGCCTGGACCAATGCCGTGCGAACCCTCATGATGACGACGCCATGACAATTCACCGTGCACGTCTCAGGAGGGTGACCGTGCCCCGAACCTTCGTCAGGGCCAGGGCCGCACTGGTCGCCGTTCTCCTCCTCGTGGTCCTGGCGCCCGTTGCCGAGGCGGCAGCCGGTCGGGAGCCCGCCCCCAGGGCCGGCACCCGACCCGAAGGCGTCGCGCCCGCGCCGGACTGGACGGCGCCGCTCAGCACCCGGGGTCGTTGGATCGTCGACGCGGACGGCGACCGGTTCAAGCTGCGCTCCGGTAACTGGCACGGAGCCAGCGGCACGTGGAACGGCTCGGGCAGCCCGGACGCGGACGCCGACCACCACGCGGGGGAGAACTCCGGCAGGATGCCGCTCGGCCTGGACCGTGCCCCCATGGCCGAGATCATCGCCGGTTTCCGGGAGATCGGGATCAACAGCATCCGGCTGCCCTTCTCCAACGAGATGATCCACGACAGCCGCCCCGTCACCGACGGTTCCGTGGCCGCCAATCCCTCCCTGCGCGGCATGACCCCGCTCCAGGTGTACGACGTCGCGGTACGGGAACTCACCGCCGCCGGGCTCGCGGTGATCCTGAACAACCACACCAACACCACACGCTGGTGCTGCGGAGTCGACGGCAACGAACGCTGGAACGCGAGCCAGTCCGCCGAGACCTGGGAGAACGACTGGCTCCTCATGGCGCGCCGCTACCGGAACAACCAGCGCGTAGTCGGCGCCGACCTCTACAACGAGGTGCGCCGCACCATCCTGGACGACCCCAACTGGGGGCTCGGCGACAACCACGACTGGTTCGCCGCCTCGCAGCGCGTCGGTGACCGCATCCTGACGGAAGCCGACCCCGACCTCCTCATCATCGTGGAGGGCATCAACTGGACCGGCATCCCCGTCGACGGACTCCCCCACGAACGCCCCACCCTGGAGCCCGCACGCCGTCTCTCGCACACGCTCGTCGACTCCGGCAAGCTCGTGTACTCCGCCCACTTCTACGACTACACGGGCCCCAACCACAGTGGCGCCACCGGCACGGGAGAGACCAGCGACCCCCGCTACCGCGACCTGAGCCCCGCCGAACTGATCAAGGTGCTGGACCGTCAGGCCTTCTTCGTGAGCGCGGAGACGAACACGCACGTCACCGCACCTGTCTGGATCAGCGAGTTCGGCGTCGGGGGCCGGGACGAGACCGGAAACAAGCAGCGAGCCTGGTTCGAGAACTTCGTCGACCATCTGATCCGCACCGACGCGGACTTCGCGTACTGGCCGCTCGTCGGCCGGCACGAGAACCGCAAGGGCAACGGCTGGGCACTGCTGCACTGGGACTCGTCGGGTCACCGTATGGGCGTCTACGACGGCGACGACTGGCGGGCCGACGCCTGGACACGGCTCATCGCGGCCCGAGGTCGCACCGGCCCGGTGGAGCCCGTGGCGGACTGGGCGATGCTCAGCCCCGACCACGGCGACTTCGTCGCCTCGCGACGCATGCGCGCGCTCCCCGACTGGAACTCCGGTGCCCGCAAGGCCGCGTGTCCCGACGGACAGCGGCTGCTCGGCCTCAGCCACACCGGCAACCGCGGCCTGTGCTCCGACGTGTCCACCGGCCCCCTGCGGGACCCGTCCCGCGGACATGTGGTGGTCGTCGACGAGCGGTATGTCGGGCCGGGCAACGACTGGGCGTCCGGGTACACCAAACTCCAGTGCGCCGACGGTCACTTCCTGACCGGCTACAGCGTCCGCGGTTCCGCCGTCTCCGCCGCCCTGTGCGCGGCGGCTCCGGTCGGCCGGCTCGGCACAGCAGGCCGCACCGTCTGGTTCGACCGAAGCGACAACAGGGGTCCGGCCGCCAAGGGGGGCGACTTCGCCCAGGGCCGCTACAAGGGCCAGTGCGCGGACGACGAGTACGCGGCCGGGATCGCGTACACGGCTCGGGTGGGCTCGGCGCGGACTCCGGACGCGCTGTACTGCCGAGAACTGAGCTGACCGGCCGCGCCGCCGGGAGCGCCGAGCCGTCTCACACCAGGGCGGGCGGAGACCGTTCGCCAGGCTCCGGGCCGGACCGGCCCGGAACACCGCTCCCCTCGACGCCGTCCTCAGCCGTCGGCTGCCCCCGTGCGCGGCTGCCGGTAGGGCCGAACCGCGCGGCGCGCTATGGCGAAACGGTGTGTCTCCGACGGGCCGTCGTAGATCCGGAACGGCCGTACCTCCCGGTAGAGGCGGGCCAGCGGAGCGTCGGCGGCCGAGATGCCGAGGGCTCCGCAGATCTGCACCGCCCGGTCGACCACCCGGTTCACCGCCTCCGCCACGAAGGTCTTGGACACCGAGGTGAGTTGCGGGGCGGCGGCGGAACCGGTGTCCAACTCCCAGGCGGTACGCAGGATCAGGGCGCGGCTCGCCTCGATGTCGATCTCGGAGTCGGCCAGCATCTGCTGGACCATGCCGAGGTCTCCCAGCGCGGAGCCGAACGCCATCCGGCTTCCCGCCCGTTCCAGCGCGACGTCCTGGGCGCGGCGGGCCGCTCCCAGCCAGCGCATGCAGTGGGTCATCCGGGCGGGGCCGAGGCGGACCTGCGCGCCCTCGAACCCGTGGTCCACCGAGCCGAGCACCTGCCGCTCCCCCACCACGCAGTCCTCGAAGACGATCTCGCTGTGCCCGGCGAAGAGCGACTCGTCGAGGGTCTCGATGTTCCGCACGATGCGCATACCGGGTGTGCCCGCGTCGACCAGGAACATGGTGGCGCCGCCCGGGTCGCCGGGGCTGCCGGAGGTACGGGCCATGACGATGGCGAAGCCCGCTCCGTCGGCGCCGGTGATGAACCACTTGCGTCCGTCGATCCGCCAGCCGCCGGGCACCCGGGTCGCGGTGGTCCGCAGGGAGCGGGGATCGGCACCCGCTCCCGGAGCCGGTTCGGTCATGGCGAAGCAGGACCGTGTCTCACCCGCGGCGAGGGGTCGCAGATACGTCTGCTTCTGTTCCTCGGTGGCCACCTTCTCCAGCAGATGCGTGTTGCCCTCGTCGGGGGCGGCGCAGTTCAGCGCCAGCGGTCCGAGCAGCGAGTAGCCCGCCGCTTCGAACACCACGGCCTGCCCGCGCAGGTCGAGCCCGTGTCCGCCCCACCGCGTCGGGACGTGCGGAGCGAACACACCCGCGTCGCGGGCTGCTTTCTGCAGGGTTTCCCGCAGTGCCTCGGGGGCGTCGTGCACGGACCCGCCGCACTCACGCTCGGCCGGGATGACCACCTCGCGTACGAACTCGGCCGTCGATGCGGCGAGTTGAGCGACAGTCGGGTCGACATCGAACTGGATGGGCACGGGATCTCCCGCCGACGGGCGTACGGGTATCGGCTCCCGTCGCGTTCTAGAAACTGTATAGCGTCTTCAGTATCTTGCCGGGAAGCACCCGGGACGGAAAGTGCCCGGGAAGACAATCCCCCGGCGACGGGAAGACGTCAGGAGAAACCCCCATGAGCCTCCCCGTGAGCACCGGCCCGGTGCGGATCGTGCGCCACCCCGACGGAGTCGTCGAGCTGAGACTGGACGATCCCGGGCGGGGCAACGCCCTGGATCTCGGCACGGCCGAGGCACTGCGGGACCGAGCCTTCGAGGTGGCCGCGGATCCCGGCGGCGCGGTCCTGCTGCGGGCGGCGGGCGACAGCTTCTGCGTGGGCGGTGACCTGCGCGCATTCGCCGGTCGTGGCGCGGAGACCGGCACCTATGTGCACGCCGTGGCGAGTGCCGCCCATGCCGCGATACAGGCCCTGTACGAACTGCCGGTGCCGTTGGTGACCGCCGTGCGCGGCGCGGCGGCGGGCGGTGGCATCGGTCTCGCCCTGGTGGGCGACATCGTCCTGGCGGCCCGGTCCGGGCGGTTCCGGCTGGCGTACACGGCGATCGGACTCACACCGGACTGCGGGGCGTCATGGTTCCTGCCGCGCCTGGTGGGCCCCCGTGGGGCGGCGGACCTCATCCTCACCAACCGGGTCCTGACCGGCGACGACGCCGAGCGGTGGGGCCTGGTCTCCCGGTGCGTCGACGACGGGGAACTGGACGACGCGGCACACCGGACCGCGGCCGAGCTGGCCGCCGGCGCCACTGGCGCACTGCGCGCCGCGAAGGCTCTGCTGCGCGTCGGCGCCGGGGACGAACTGCGCCGTCACCTGGCCGAGGAGGCGCGTTCGATCGCCGCCCTGGCGGACGGCCGCGAGGCACAGGACCGCATGGCGTCGTTCCTCGCGGCGCGGGGCCGCCCGAAGGCGGGCGACAGCCGCTCCGGGGCCAGGGAATCCGAAAGTGTTTCTTGAGTTCCTCTTCACTAACAGGCCCGCCTGGGCGTAACCTCCGGGCAACACAGATCCGAGGAACCGGTCACCACAGAACCGGGGAAAAGGTGTGGCGATGCCATCTGCTGCCGTGGACCTTCCGGACGCTCCCGACGAGCCCCTGACCGAGGCCGTCGTCGACCTCGTTCTGCGGGGTATGTGGCGCGGCCGGCCGGAGTCCGAGCACCGTCCGCTGGTCGACGCCGGGCTGGCGATGGTGAAGGGGCCGGTGGTGCTGCCGACCGAGCGCGCCAAGGCCGCCGCCGCCCAGCTCCTGCGGGTTCCCCCCGGCTCCGAACAGGAGGAGCGGACCACCGCGGCGTACGAGGCGTTCCTGCCGGTCAACCGGAAGATCCGCGATGTGTGCACCGCATGGCAGTGCCGCCCCGACGGCTCCGTCAACGACCACTCCGACGACGTCTACGACGCGGGGGTGCGCGAAGCACTGGAAGACGTGCACGAGGCCATCCAGCCCGTGCTGCGCCGACTGGACCAAGTGCTCGTGGGCAGCGGGGAGTACCTGACGGCCCTGGAGGAAGCCCTCGACCGCTTCGACGACGGCGCGCCCGCCTGGCTGGCCTCGCCGCTGTGCGACTCGTACCACACCGTGTGGATGCGCCTGCATCAGGAGCTGCTGCTCGTGCTGGGAATCAGCCGGGCCGAGGACGAGGCCCGCGAAGAGGAGCTGGTCACAAGGAGCCGGGGGTGAGCGTCACCGACCGCGAGGCGGACCCGCTCGCACAGCCCGGACCGCCTGTCGCCCCCTCCACCACCCCCGGGACCCCTGGCACCCTCGGCACCTCCGGGCCCCCGAGGACCTCCGCAGCCCCCGGGACCGCCGGGACCCACGGGCCCCTCGGACTCCCCGACGCCCCCCGTGACCTCGGGACCGCAGTGCCTTCCGCGACCCCCGGCCGGACCCTGGTGCCGTACGGGCAGGGACGGATCCGGGGCCTCGACGCGGACGAGCTGGGCGCGCACGGCGCGGCGATGGACCGGCTGGTCGCCCTCGGCCTGCCGGTCGTGCCCGGGCTCACCGTGCCCGCCGGCGCCGCCGCGTCGCTGTGCGAGACCGACACCGCCGAAGCCGCCGTGGCCCTGGTCGAACAGCTCGCGGGACGGCGTATCGGGGACACCGCCCGGCCGCTGCTGCTGCGCCTGTCGGCGAGCGCGCCCACCGACATCGCCGGGCTCCCGCCCGACCTGGCCTGTCTCGGCATCGCCCCCGCCCGTGCCGACGACCTGTGCGCCGTCATCGGGCGGGCGGACGCGCTGTACGAGGTGTGGGCCGCCACCGTGCGCATGATCGCCGAGTACGCCCTCGACGTGCCCGGGGCGGTGCTCGACGACGCCCTCCTGGACACGTCCGGGCCCCGGGAACGGCTGGAGACGCTGCTGTCGCTCGTGGCGGAACACGGCTCCGGGCCCTTCCCCGACGATCCGGCACAGCAGCTCGCACTGGCAGCGCGTGCTCTTCTCGCCCGGTGGGACTCGCCGCGTGCGAGAAGATCCCGCCGATCCCAGCGGCTCCCCGCCGAGCTGGCCGTCGCCCTGCATGTCCAGGCGCTGCGCATCGGCCCGGCGGACCACTCGGGCTACGGCACGGCCGTCAGCCGCGACCCCGAGACCGGACGCCTCGCTCCCCAGGGTTCCTTCTTCCGGGGGGTTCGCCGCAGCGCTCCGCCGCCGCACACCGGTGAACCGCTGGACCGGCTCGCGGGCGGCACCGCGCTGCTGGAGCACTCCCTGCTCACCCTGGAGCGGCATCTGCGTGCCCCGGTGTCGGTCGACTTCGAGGTGCGCGACGACGAGATCTCCCTGCTCGCCGCCTCCGCACAGCTCCGGCCACCACTGCGGGCCTCGGTATGTCTGGCCGCCGACCTGGCCCGGGACGGGGCGATCGGCCGCGAGGAGGCCGTCCGGCGGATCACACCCGCGCAGGTGCAGGAACTCCTGCACCCCCAGCTCCGGCTGACCGGCGGGGAGGAACTCCTGGTGAAGGGGCTGCCCGCCTCACCGGGGGCGGCGACCGGTGCGGTCGTCCTCTCCAGTGAACGTGCCCTCGAACTGGCCGCCGACGGTACCCGGGTCGTACTCGTGGCCGCCGAGACGACCCCGGCGGACGTCCCCGGGATGCTGGCCTCCAGCGCCGTGCTGACCGGCAGCGGCGGGATCGCCTCGCACGCCGCCGTGGTGGCGCGGGGCGCCGGCAAACCCGCCGTGTGCGGCGCCGAGGGACTGCGGGTGGACCTGGCCGCGGGGACGGTCCGATTCGGGGAACGGGTGGTCGGCGAGGGCGACCCGATCTCGCTGGACGGCCGTACCGGCGCCGTCTACGCGGGAACCCTGAGCGTCAGCATGGCAGGACCTCCGCCCGAACTGGCCACCCTGCTGGAGTGGGCGGACGACACACGCCGGCTGGGCGTGCGGGTCAACGCCGACACGGCCGCCGAGGTGGAGACGGCCCTCGCGCTGGGCGCGGAGGGTGTCGGACTGTGCCGTACGGAACACCAGTTCCTCGGCGAGCGGCTGCCGCTGATCCGCCGGGTGCTCCTGGCCGCTGACCCGACCGCCCGTGACGAGGCGCTGTCGGCCCTGGAGCGGGCCCAGCACGAGGACTTCACGGCACTGCTGGCCGCCGTAGGGAACCGCCCGGTGACCGTGCGCCTGCTGGACGCCCCGCTGCACGAGTTCCTGCCCTCCCCCGGGCAGGCCCTGGACGCGGCCGAGGAGCAGCGGGCCGACGCGTTGCGCGAGGCGAACCCGATGCTCGGGTTGCGCGGGGTACGGCTGGCGCTGCTGCACGAGCGGCTCTACCCGGCGCAGGCCGAGGCGCTGTTCACGGCATGGGCCGATGTCGCCGCCACCGGGATCCGGCCGGAGCTGGAGGTGATGATCCCACTGGTCAGTCTGCCCGAGGAACTGGCAGCCGCAGCCGCGTACGTACGCGGTGCCGCAGACGCGGTCGCCGCCCGCACCGGGGTGGAGGTCCCGTACCGGCTCGGCACGATGATCGAGACCCCCCGGGCCGCCCTGCTGGCCGGTGAACTCGCCGAGCACGCCGAGTTCTTCTCCTTCGGCACCAACGACCTCACTCAGCTCACCTACGGATTCTCCCGGGACGACGTCGAGCGCCAGGTGCTCGCCGACTACCAGGAGCGCGGGTTCCTCACCGCCAGCCCGTTCGCACGGCTCGACCCGCACGGGGTGGGTGCGCTGATCGCCCTGGCGGTCGAACGGGCACGGGAGGTACGGCCCGGCATCAAGCTGGGCGTGTGCGGTGAGCACGGCGGTGACCCCGAGTCGATCGCGTTCTGCGACGGCCTCGGCCTCGACTACGTCTCCTGTTCCGCGCACCGCGTGCCGGTGGCCCGGATGGCGGCTGCCCACAGTTCCCTGCGGGAGCGGTACGACGACAGCGGGAGCGCACGATGACAAGCACCGCCACCGACGGTACGGCCCTGTCGGACACCGAGCTGGAGGACCTGCGCGAGACCGTACGGTCGGTGTGCGCGGACGCCGGCGGCACCGCCGCGGTACGCGGGTTGTCCGAGGAGGCACCCGGCATCGACGCCGGGTTGTGGGACGCCCTCGGCCGGCAGGTCGGTCTCGCGGCCCTCGGCCTGCCCGAGGCGGCCGGAGGCATGGGCGGGCTCGCCGAGATCGCCGTCGTCTGCGAGGAACTGGGCAGGACACTGGCACCGGTACCGCTGCTGTCCTCCACGGTGCTGGCCGGTCAGGTGCTGGCCGCCTGCGGTACGGCCGACAAGGCGCTGGCCAAGCTCGCCGAAGGCACTGTGCACGCCCTGGCGGTGGCCGCGCCCGACGGGGCGTGGCGGGCCGACGCCGTTCCGGTGGGCGTCTCCTGGCGGGGCAGCGTCCCGCTGCTGGACGGCACCGCGCCGTTCGTTCTCGACGGCGCCGACGCCGAGGCGCTGGTGGTTGCCGCGGCCGGGACCGACGGCGTGGACCTCTTCCTGGCCGACCCGCGCGAGCCGGGGGTCACGGTGCGCCGGGTGCCCACCCTGGACCTCAGCCGGGGCCAGGCGGTGGTCACCTTCTCCGGCGCCCGGGTGCGGGCGCTGACCGCCGGCGGTGAGGGGGCTGACGTCGTCTCCCGCGCCCTGGACGTGGCCCTGGTGGCGCTGGCCGCCGAGCAACTGGGCGGCGCGCAGGCCGCGTTGGACATGACGGTGGCCCATGTCCGCGACCGTACCCAGTTCGGCCGGGCGATCGGCGGCTTCCAGGCGGTCAAGCACGCCTGCGCCGACATGCTGCTCCAGGTCGAGGCCGCACGGTCGGCCGTGGTGCGCGCGGTCCGGGCGGACGGCTCGTCTCAGTCGCTGGCCGAGGCGGCGGCGGTGGCACAGGCGTGGTGCGGCGAGGCGTTCGTCTCCGTCGCCGCCGAATGCGTGCAGCTCCACGGCGGTATGGGCTTCACCTGGGAACACGACGCGCACCTGTACTTCCGGCGCGCCCAGTCCGACGCCGTCCTCCTGGGCGGCGCCGCACACCATAGGGAACGGCTGGCCGGCCTGCTGGGCTGGTGACACGGAAGAAGGGAGGGACCATGACCACCAGGCTGATCGAGGAGTCGTTGTTCGAGAACCGGGGGAATCCGGAGTTCGACGACGGGGATCCACCGCGTCTCACGGGCGCCCGCTGCTCCGGGTGCGGCACCGTCGTCTTCCCCCGGCAGGACTCGTGTCCCCGGTGTTCGGGCGGGGCGATGTCCGCGCGGACACTGCCGGTGAGCGGGCGTGTGTGGTCGTGGACGCGCCAGGCGTTCCCGCCGAAGCCGCCGTACCGGACGCCGGCCGACGGCCACCGGCCTTACCACGTGGGCTATGTGGATCTCGGTGAGGTGCTGGTCGAGGCACTGTTGGCGGTTTCCCGCGCGGAGGTCCGGATCGGTCTGCCGGTCCGGCTGACCACGGTGCCCGCGTACCGGGACGAGGACGGAACCGAGGTGGTGACGTTCGCGTTCCGCCCGGAGCGGGACGGGGAGCGATGAGCCGGCGCGACGACGTGTACGTGGTCGGATGCGGGATGCGCCCCTTCGGCCGCGACGAGAGCGTCACCGGAATGGACATGGCCGAGCGGGCGGTGCGCGAGGCGCTGGCCGACGCCGGTGTCGCCTGGGACGACATCGGCTACGCGGCCGGCGGCTCCGACGTGTCCGGCAAACCCGACACACTCGTGGGCCGGCTGGGCCTGACCGGCGTGCCGTTCGTCAATGTGCAGAACGGCTGCGCGACCGGGGCCTCCGCCGTGCTCGCGGTGGCCAACGCGTTGCGGGCGGGCGAGGCCTCCCTGGGACTGGCCGTGGGGTTCGACAAGCATGAGCGGGGCGCGTTCCACGTGTCCGCCGCCCGCTACGGTCTTGGCGACTGGTACGCCGAGTCCGGCATGATGCTCACCACCCAGTTCTTCGCGCTGAAGACCCAGCGGTACCTGTACGAGTACGGGATCTCGGAACGCGCACTGGCGATGGTCGCCGCGCGGGCCTTCCGCAACGGCTCGCACCACCCCCTCGCCTGGCGTCGCAAGCCGCTGACGGAGCAGGAGATCCTCGACTCCGCCGAGGTCAGTCCCCCGCTCACCCAGTACATGTTCTGCTCGCCCGGACAGGGCGCGGCGGCCTTGGTGCTGGCACTCGGCGACCGGGCGTTCGATCTGTGCGAACGACCGGTGAAACTGGCGTCGTTGGCCTTCCGGACCCGGCGGTTCGGTTCGTTCGAGGTGTTCTCGCCCTGGCTGCCGCCGGGACCGCACCACAGCCCGAGCATCGACGCCGCGGAGGCGGCCTTCCGCACGGCGGGAGTACGGCCCGCCGATGTCCGGGTCGCGCAGTTGCAGGACACCGACAGCGGCTCGGAACTGATCCACCTCGCGGAGACCGGGCTGTGCGGCCACGGCGAGCAGGAGGAGCTGCTGGCCGCCGGGGTCACCCATGCCACGGGCCGGATACCGGTCAACACCGACGGCGGCTGTCTGGCCGGCGGGGAGCCCGTCGGCGCCTCCGGGCTCCGTCAGTTCCACGAGGTCGTACGACAGTTGCAGGGCCGCGCGCCCGGCCTGCAGGTACCTGGCGGTCCCCGGGTGGGCTTCACCCATGTGTACGGTGCGCCGGGGATCAGCGCGTGCTCGGTCCTGACGGTGTGAGAGGCGGCGGTCGAGGCATGGGAACTCCGGTCGGTATCCCGCTTTCCGGATCTCCGAGGCGGGGCTCGACGCCCTGACCCCACTGTTCGCGGCCGAGGCCGGGGCAGGGCGTCCTGGTCAACTCCGTCGACCCCGGCGGCCCCGCGGTGGGACGGGCGGCCTCTCCGTCCCACGTGGTCCGAAGGAGGGCGCCGACGCCCTGGTTTGGCCGCTCCCGTTCCAGAGGACCACGGGCAGGGCAGACTGTTCGCCGGCCGCGAGCCGCTTCCCGGGTGAACCGGTGCGCCGCCTCAGATCGGTGAGGTGACCGACTCCGTCGGCTGCTGCTCGGTCGCGACGATGCGCAGTGCCAGTGCCCTGACCGCCTCCAGGACGGACCGGGAGGGGAGCTGGGACAGCGGTCCTCCCTCCGCCCGCAGTGCGGTGACGAGCATGGTCGTACTGATCAGCGTGCGGACCGCGAGCGCCTGGGCCGCGTGCCGGGCCTTCGCCGCCCGGGGGCTGCGTGTGGTGCCCTCGGGCAGATAGTCGTAGCCGCGCTGGATGTGCCGCTGCTCGAACTCGTCCCGCAGCACCTTGACGTTGCCGTTGGCGGAGGCGACCTGGACCTGGTAGAGCCGGGCCTCGTCGGGGTTCTGCTCCACCCACTCCCACACCGCGTCGATGACCCTGACCAGGCCCTCCGCGTCCCCCGGCTCGGACTCCGGCCGGGCCGCTTCCACGACCGCGTTCAGCTGGTCGAAGACCCGGCGCATGGCCAGTTCGAGGAGTTCGTCCTTGCCGTCGAAGTGGTAGTAGACGGCCGTGGGCACCACCTGGGCCTCGTCGGCGATGTCCTGGATGCTGGTCTCCGCGAAGCCGTTGCGGCCGAACACCCGCACGGCGGCGGTGATGATGTGCTGCCGCCGCGAGGGGCGGTGGGCGGGCTGCTTGCCGTTCTTCGTGGTGGCCATCATGCTCCCTGCCTGCTGCCGTGACCCCATGTCCGAGGGCCCTGCGTACTGACCAGTGTATTCAGTAACTCCCACGGGCCGGTCGCATAATTCCCGCTGCTCATTGGCCTTCAGGGTAACGAGGTCCCGGCATACTTGACAGCATGACGACATCCGGAACCCGCGCCGCTCACCGTCCCTCGCGCAAGCAGTGGGTGATCGAGGCGGCCACGGAGTTGTTCGCCACTCAGTCGCCGGACGAGGTGACGGTGGCCGACATCGCCGCGCGGGCCGAGATGACCTCGGCGGCGGTGTACTACCACTTCTCCTCCAAGGACCAGGTCCTGGCGGCGGCCATGCGTGCGTTCGCCGCCGCGCTGCGCGAGCAGTTGGAGGCGATCACGCAGGCCCACGAACCCGGTTCGGACATCGGAGCGTCCGTCACCACGCTGCTGGCCTGGATGGGCGAGTACCGGTCCGCCGCCACCGTGTTCTTCGTGTCGTCGGCCGGCATGAGCCAGGACGCGGAGGCACTGCGCCAGGAGAGCCGCACGGAGTTGCTGCAGGAGTTGGTACGGCTGATCCGCAAGGCCCGTGCGTCCGTCTCCGACGCCGAGGCGGCGGTGATCGGTCTGGGTCTGCTGGCACTGCTGGAGACCGCCGCGATCTCCCAGGTCCGGGGGGACGACGTGTACCGGTCGCTGGGGCACCGTTCCTTCGTCCGTGAGGTCGGCGATCTCGCGGAACGGATCACCGACCCGGCCACCTAGGGTCTGTCGTTTGGAGCACGCCTGGGCCGCGGGGTGTGGTGCGCACTCCCCGGGAGGGGGGACCCCCAGCCGCGTTGTCGTCGGTTGCCGACTCCCCCACTCCCGACTCCGCTCGACCGGGAGGACCCCCATCGCGTCGACGCCCTCCTCCGCCTCGCAGCCGCACGCACCACACCCCGCCCCCACCGGCAGACAACGGCACCGCAACCCGAAGTCAGCGTGATCCAGACAACAGACCCTGGGCCTCGCGGACTGGGGATCACACCAACAGGCGGAGGGGCTTGCTCAGCAACTCTCCGACCGTGCGCAGGTACTCGGCGGCGGGCGCCCCGTCGACGGCCCGGTGGTCGAAGGTGAGGCTCAGGGTGAGCACCCGTGTCCGCAGTGGCCGGTCGTCCACCCACTCGACGCCGTCCCTGAGTCTTCCCACCCCCAAGATCGCGACATTGCCGGGGTTGATCACCGGGGTGAAGAAGTCGACGCCGTAGCCGCCGAGCGAGGTGACGGTGAAAGTGGCCCCTTCCAGCTGGGCGGGGGAGATTCGCCCCTCCCGCGCGGCCTGGGCCAGGGCCTTCGACCTGCGGGCGATCTCGGGCAGCGACAACGTCACCGCGTCCTCGATCACAGGGACCATGAGACCTCCCGGAACGGCCACGGCGAAGCCCAGGTGGATGCCGTCGAGCAGATGGATGCCGTCCTCCCGCACCGTCGCGTTGAGCAGCGGGTGCTCGCGCAGGGCCAGGGCGGCGGCCTTCAGAAGGAAATCGCCCAGGCTGGGCACCGCCAGTGTGCTGTCGGCCCACTCCTCCTTGAGCCGGTCCCGCAGGGACACCACGGCGTCCATCCGCACCTCGTAGCCGTGCGTCAGCTGAGCCATCTCCTGGAGGCTCGCATGCATCCTGCGGGCGATCGTGCCGCGCATCCCGGTGAGCGGGATGACGTCGCCGGGCTGCGGAGCCGCCGCGTTACGGCGGACAGGCGCCGGGGTGACCGCGTCGAGGTCCGACCGGCGGATCCGGCCGCCGGGCCCGGTGCCGTTCACCGCGGAGAGGTCGATGTCCCGTTCCTTCGCCAGCTTGCGGACCAGCGGCGAGGTAGGGGTACCGCCCGGAGGGGCCAGTGCGATGGGGATGTCGGGGAGCGCCGCGAGGAACTCCTCCACGTCCTCGGAGACGATCCGTCCGCCCCGCCCCGTGCCGCGTACGGCGGTGACGTCGATGTCGGCGGCTGCGGCGACCCGCCGGGCATTGGGTGAGGCCAGCAGACGGCAACCGGCGCCAACCGCGGAGGGGACTGCGGCGGCACCGAGCCCCTCGCCGGTTCCGGTGAGGGCAGGCAGGACACCCGTACCCGCACCACCGCCGAGGTCAGGCACGGCGGTGGCACCCGCGGCGCCGCCGGTCGGGGCGGGCTCGGCGGCCGTGGCCGCGCTGGACCCGGACCCGGCGGGCATCGGCGTACCCCCCGGGTCCGGTGGCTGCTCGCCCTCGGCCAGCAGCCAGCCGATGAGGGCCCCGGCCGGCAGGGTGACGCCCGCCGGGACCACAGGGTGGAACAGTCCCCCGGCCTCCGCCTCCACATCCACATCGACCTTGTCGGTGGCCAGCCGCAGCAGCGCGTCGCCCTCGGCGACGGCCGCGCCGGTGGACACCAGCCATTCGTCGATCGTGCCTTCCTGCATGGTCAGGCCGATCTTCGGCAGCAGAACCTCGACGGCCACGTCCGTCACGACCTTTCGAGGAGACGCCGGCAGCCCTGGGCGATGCGGGCGCGATCGGGCACGTAGGCCTTCTCCAGAACGGGAGAGAAGGGGACCGGCGAGAAGGGGGCCCCGATGCGCAGGACCGGCGCGTCGAGGTAGTCGAAGACGACGTCCTGGATCTGGGCGGCGATCTCCGCTCCGAGCCCGCCGAAGGTGACGGCCTCATGGACGACGAGCACCCGGTTGGTGCGGCGCACGGAGGCGAACATCGTCTCGGTGTCCAGCGGCTGCACGGTACGGGGGTCGATCACCTCGATCTCCACGCCCTCGGCGGCGAGTTCGTCGGCCGCCGCGAGGGCCTCCCCCACCATGCGGCCGAGGGCGATCACGGTGACGTCGGAGCCCTGCCGTGCGGTGTGCGCCTGACCCAGCGGGATGCCGTAGATCTCCTCGGGCACCTCGCCGGTGCTGCCGAGCAGGACCTTGTTGAGCATCACGACGACCGGGTTGTCGTCCCGGATGGCCGCGACGGTCAGGCCCTTGGCGGTGTACGCGTCGCTCGGCATCACCACCTTGAGGCCGGGTACGTGGGCCAGCCAGGCCTCCAGGCTCTGGCTGTGCTGGGCGGCGGCACCGAGGCCGGCGCCGGAGGCGGTGGTGATGGTGAGCGGCACGGAGAGCGCACCGCCGAACATGTACTTCATCTTGGCTGCCTGGTTGACGATCTGGTCCAGGCAGACACCGATGAAGTCCATGAACATCAGGTCGACCACGGGGCGCAGACCCCGGGCGGCGGCTCCCACACCGAGGCCGACGAGGGCGGCCTCCGAGATCGGGGTGTCGATCATGCGGCGGGGGCCGAACTCGTCGAGCAGGTTGTCGAACATGCGGAACACGCCGCCGTATCCGGCCACGTCCTCGCCTGCGACGAAGACGTTCTCGTCCTCGCGCATGGCCTGCGCGAGTCCCTCGTTGAAGGCCTTGACGTAGCTGAGTTTGCGCGTGGCGACGGCCGGCGCTTCGGTGGTGGTGGTCGTCACAGTCATGGCGGTCATGGCGGTCATCCCGAGTAGACGTTGAGCAGCAGGTCGGCGGGGTCGGGCAGCGGGCTCGCCTCGGCGTACGCGATGGCCGCGGCGATCTCGTCGCGGGTGCGCTGCCATACGTCGTCCAGCTCCGTACGGGTCGCGGTGCCGTCGGCGACCGCACGGGCCTCGATCAGGTCGATGGGGTCGCGGGTCTTCCACTCGGCGACCTCCTCGTCCGAGCGGTAGGGGTGCCGCAGACCCTTGACGCCCTGGTGGTCGAAGAAGCGGTAGGTCTTGGCCTCGATCATCATCGGGCCCGCGCCGGACCGGGCCCGTTCCACGGCCTCGGCGGCGGCGCGGTGGACGGCGACGGCGTCCATGCCGTCGACGATCACACTGGGCATGCCGTAGGCGGCGGCCCGGTCGGCGACATCCGTGATCAGCATGTGCGCGGACTGCGGGGTGAACTCGGCGTATCCGTTGTTCTCGCAGACGAAGATCACGGGCAGGCCGAGGATCGCGGCCATGTTGGCGCCCTCGTGCCAGGCGCCGATGTTGGTGGCGCCGTCGCCGAAGAAGGTCACGGCGACGTTGTCCTCGCCCTTGTAGCGGGCGGCGAAGGCGGCGCCCACGGCGATCGGGACGCCGGCCCCGACGATGCCGTTGGCGCCGAGCATGCCGCGAGTGAGGTCGTTGATGTGCATACTGCCGCCGCGGCCGAGGCAGGCGCCGGTGACCCGGCCGTACAGCTCGGCGTACATCTCGCGGAAGCCGACGCCCTTGGCCACGGCGTGTCCGTGGCCGCGGTGGGTGGAGGTGATCTGGTCGTCGTCGCGCAGGGCCGCCATCACCCCGGCGGCCACGGCTTCCTGGCCGACATAGAGGTGCAGGAAGCCGGGCAGCTTGCCCGCCTCCATGAGTTTGCCCGCCTCGGTCTCGAACAGCCGGATGCGCACCATGCGCTCGTGCAGGTCCTTGATGACCAGCGGGCTGATCTGCGGGCCGGCCTGCGATCCGGCCTGCGGGGATTTCTTCGACGCCGTCGACGCTCGTTGAGCCATCGTCCGCCCCTTCGTCCGAGGGAGGTTGCCAAGCAATCGGACTTACTTGTGCTGGTCTACAGTAACCAGCACGGGGCACCTTACTGAACAGCGTCTCTAATTACTATGCCCCGGAGCTGGGTCACTTCCCCGGGCGTCCACCAACTCCACGGCGTTGCCCTCCGGATCGGCCCAGAAGCTGATCCGCCGGCCGCGCGCGAGGACGACGACCGGATCCGACAGGGGCCTGGCCCCCGCGGCCGACAGCGCCGCCACCACCGGGTCCAAGTCGTCCACGTGGAAGGTGAGATACGACAGCCCCGGACGCCCGGTCGACAAGGGCTCCACAGGTGGCGACACCGGGACCGCCCCCTGGTCCGACCGGGGAAGGATCAACTTGACACACCCCCCTGAGGGCACCCGCAGCCAGACGACCACCAGCTCGCCGCCGAGCCCTGCCGGACCCCCGATCGACTCCGGTACGCGCGAGCGGTGCTCGACGCGACAGCCGATGACGTCGCAGTAGAAGCGCTCCATCACCCGCACGTCCCGCACCACCACACCCACCTCGAACGGCCGGGTCACGACCATCACACCCACCCCCACGCGACAGCGAGCTGCGACTTCGACACTTTCTATTGACAGAGCACACTAAGTCCTGTTGTCGTTTCGGACACAACCCAGCTGTCGCATTCAGAAGCCGGTCACCGGCTCGCGGCTGGGGAGAATGTGAGGACATCGTGGTCCAGACCAGTTCGCCGGAGATTCGTGAAACAGGCGCCGAGCGCAGGTCGCCGGTCTCGGCTCCGTCCGTTCCGGGCGCCCCCTCGACCCCCGAATACTCGTCGTGGATCAGCCAGGACCGATCCACCGACGCGGCATCGGAGACGATGCGGCGAGAGGCGGCGGAACTCGTCGAGCGGGTGATGGCGCACTACCGCGCCAACACCACGCACGAGGCGGACGGCCAGTGGACGGAACCCGTGGCCAACTACCTCGACGCCGACCGCTGGCAGCGCGAGACGGACGCCGTCCACCGGAGCGTCCCGCTGCCGCTCGCCATGTCCTGTGAGCTGCCCGGGCCGAACACCTACAAGGCGATCGACGTGCTCGGCATCCCCGTGCTGATCACCCGCGACCGGCAGGGCACCGTGCACGCGATGATCAACGCCTGTCGGCACCGGGGAGCCAAGCTCCTCGAACCCGGCTGCGGGGTCTCGAAGCGGATCACCTGCCCGTACCACTCCTGGTCCTACGACCTGGCCGGGGAGCTGCGGGGCGTGTACGCCGAGAAGACCTTCGGCGAGGTTCCGCGGGAGGGCCGCAGTCTCGTCCGGCTCCCGGCCGGGGAGCGCGCGGGCATCGTGTTCGTCTCGCTGGACCCGGCGGCCGAGCCCGACCTGGACGGCTGGCTGGGCGATCTGCTGCCGCTGCTGGAGGGCCTCCGGCTGGCGGAGTGCCACCACTACTCCACCGGCGAGCTGACCAGCCCCAACTGGAAGGTCACCCTCGACGGGTATCTGGAGACGTACCACTTCGCCTCGCTGCACCCCAAGACGGTGTTCGAGACGAACCTCTCCAACATGATGGCCCACGACACCTGGGGCCCCCACCAGCGCATCGCGCCGGCCCTGCGCCCCATCGCGCAGGCGGTCGACCTGCCGCCGGACCAGCGGGACCCCGGCGACTGTGTCGGCCCCATCTACTGGCTCTTCCCGGGCCTCGCCATCGCCGGTGGCTGGCGGCAGAAGATCGCCGTGTCCCTGGTGCTCCCCCGGACGGCGACCGAGTCGGTGACCCAGCAGATCATCCTGCTGCGGGAACCGGCGGTCACCGACGAGGAACGCCGGACCGCCGACCGGTTCGGCGAGTGGTTCCACGAGGTGGTCCGCGACGAGGACTACGCGACCACCTACGGAGTCCAGCAGGGCCTGAAGGCCCTCGACGGGACCGACTTCGTCTTCGGACGCAACGAGCCCGGACTCCAGCACTTCCACCGCACCATTCACCAGCACCTGGACAGAGGCGCCACAGCAGCCCCCAGAGCCACCAGGTGAACAACCAACAACACTCGCGGGAGAACACCATGGTGGCTACGGGCAGCCTCGACGGACGTGTCGCGGTGATCACGGGCAGCACGCGCAGTATCGGCCGCGCCATCGCCGAGGCCTTCCTGGCCGACGGCGCGACGGTCGTGGTCAGCGGCCGTTCGGAGGTCAAGGGCAAGCAGGCTCTGGAGGAGATGGGCGCCGGGGACCGGGCCGTCTTCCACCCCTGCGACGCGAACAGCCAGGAGGACATCGAGGGCCTCGCCGACTTCGCCGCCGAGCGCTTCGGCAGGCTCGACATCTGGGTCAACAACGTGGGCGGCAGCTCCGGCTTCGCCCCGATCCACCAGCTCAGCGACGAGGCGTGGCACGACGCCCTCAATCTGAACATCAACGGCTACTTCTACGGCACCCGCCGGGCACTGCCGAAGATGCTGGAGGGCGGCTGGGGTCGCATCATCAACATCTCGTCCGTGGAGGGCAAGCAGGCCAACAAGCCCGCGATCAGCCACTACATCACCAACAAGCACGCCATCCACGGCCTGACCAAGGCGACCGCCTTCGAGTACGGCACCCAGGGCATCACCTGCAACGCCATCTGCCCCGGCGCCGTCGACACCGACCTCATGCGGGCCGCGGGTCCCGCCGCGGCGGAGGCCGAGGGCATCTCGTACGAGGAGTGGCTGGGCCGTTTCGCCGAACATGCCGCCACCAAGAAGATCACCACGGTCGGGCAGGTCGCGGCGGTCGCGACGCTGCTCGCGAGCGAGGCGGGCGCGGGTATCACCGGCACGCTGATCAGCGTCGACGGCGGCACGGCACAGTGGTAGGCGGGGCAGGCGCGGTTACGGACGGCGGGAGACCTCGGTCATGAAGAGCTGGATCACGGACTGGCAGCGCAGTGAGCGGCTGCCGCACTACACCCGGGCCAACGCGGGCGAGACTCTCCCGGACCCCGCCAGCCCGCTGGGCTGGACCCTGGTCTGGGGACGCGGTCTGCAGGGCTGGCGCAACGGCTTCGTCGGGTTCGGCATCTACCGCGAGGAGGAGGTGGCCGGCCCCCGACCGCCCTTCGTGGGCATGTTCGGCGGCCACTTCTATCTGAACCTGTCCCACATGCGGCTGTTCGGCATCCGGATGGGCCAGACCGCGGACCAGATCGACGCGGCCTTCGTCGGCCAGCGCTCCGACACGCCGGTGTACGTGGCGCACCCGGACGACCAGGACGAGGAGCTGACCGGCAAGGCGGGCGCGACGCTCGGGCGGATGCTCGGCCAGGCCGGCTTCCCCGAGGCGGACGCCGACCGGGACCGGCTGCGCGCCCTGCGCCACTCGCGCCCCGACCTGACACAGCTGTCCGACGCCGAACTGGTGGCGTACGCACGGTCGTTGCTGGACGAGGTGGAGACGACCTTCCAGCGGCACGTCGAGTCGTCGCTGCCCGCGTCCGTCGGACCGGCGATCCTGGGCCCGCTGTGCGCGAGCGTGGGCCGCCCCGGCGCCATGCTCGACCTGATCGGCGGTCTGGGCGACGTCGACTCCGCCTCCCCCTCGACAGGGCTGTGGACGCTGTCCCGCCAGGTGGCGGCCTCGGCCGAGCTGACCGCGCTGTTCGACCGGGGCACGGCCGCGGTCGAGCAGGCGCTCGTTGCCGCGACCGGGGACCTGAAGGCGTTCCGTGACTCCTTCGAGGAGTTCCTGGCGGAGTCCGGCGACCGCGGCCCCAACGAGTGGGACATCCACGCGCTGTCCTGGGAGGCGGCGCCCGTCCAGGCACTGGCCCTGGTCGACCGCATCCGGCACAGTGCCGACGACGACTCCCCGGCCGCCCGCCGGACGCGGCTCACCGAGGGGCGCGAGCGGACGGCGCGCGAGATCCGGGCCGCGCTGCCCGAGGAGACGCAGCCCATGTTCGACGCCGGCATGCACGCCTCCCAGGTGTGGATCCCGGCCCGCGAGCGCACCAAGGCGAACTGCGTCACCGTCGTCAACGAGATCCGCATGGCCGTACGGGAGCTCGGTCGCCGCGGCGTCGAGGCGGGGATCTTCGCCAGGCCCGAGGACGTGATGATGCTGCTGGACACGGAACTCGACGACTATGTCGCCGCCCCGGCGTCCTTCGGGCCAGTGATCGCACAGCGGCTCGATGAGTACGCGGGCCTGTACGAGCTGGAGCCGCCGTTCTTCGTCGCCGAGGACGCGCAGACCGAGATCGACACCTGGCCGCGTCGCGCCGAGGAGCGGACCCCGGCGGCCGTCGAGGGCGATGTGCTCGGCGGTGTGGGCGGCAGCCACGGCACGTACACCGGCAGGGTGCGGGTGGTCACCGACCCGGCCTCGTGCGAGGCGCTGGAGCCCGGCGAGGTCCTGGTCGCGCCGATCACGGACGCGGCCTGGACACCGCTGTTCCTGGTCGCCGGCGCGGCCGTCGTGGACGTGGGCGCGCTCAACAGTCACGCCGTGGTGGTCTGCCGTGAGCTGGGCATCCCGGCCGTGATCTCCGTCGAGAGCGGGACGCGACGCCTGCGGGACGGCATGGTGATCACGGTCGACGGTGAGCGGGGCACGGTCACCGTGGACAGTGTCCCGGTGCCGCTCGGCAGCTGAGTACGCCGCGGGCCCGTCGCTGCCTTCCCCATCAGCGGCGGGCCCGCGGTCACGACCGCGAAAGGAACGCGTGACTCTCATGGCCGAGGAAATCATCGTCGCCGGCTGGATGGACTACGAGCCCGGCGACCGCGCCACGATGCTGGAGGCCCTCGTCGAACTGGGCCGACGGACCCGCGAGGAGGAGCCGGGCTGCCTGGACTACGCCATGACCGCCGATCCCGGCGACGAGGGGCGGATCCGGGTGTACGAGCACTGGACCTCCCAGCAGGCCCTCGACGAGCACTTCGCCACTCCGCACATCAAGGACTTCCGGACGGCCGTGGCGGGGCTGGCCCGGGTCGGGGTCTCCCTGACGTCCCACACGGTGGCCGCGTCCCGCCCCATGCGGTGAACACGCCCCACGCGGGAAAACGGCGCCCCCTGCCAGGGGGCGCCGTTTTTTCAGCACGCTCGCTCAGTGGGAGTCGTCCAGCCGCACGAGCATCTTGCCGATGTTGCCCCCGCCCAGCAGGGACAGCAGCGCCCCCGCGGCGTTCTCCAGGCCGTCCACGACCGTCTCACGCGCGGTGATCCGGCCCTCGGCGAGCCAGCCCGCGACCCGTCGCTCGAACTCCGGTCGCAGGTCGTCGTGGTCGCGGACGATGAAGCCGCGCAGGGTCAGCCGCTTGAGGACCGCCTGGATCAACTGGTTGATGTCCGCGGACCGTTGGCCGGACAGTCGGTCACCGCCGAACTGCGACATCATGCCGCACAGGGCGACCCGGCCGCCGGTCCGCAGCGCGTGCAGGGCGGCGGCGAGCTGCTCACCGCCGACGTTGTCGAAGTACACGTCGATGCCGTCGGGCGCCAGCCGGGCCAGCGCGTCACGTACCGGCTCGGCACGGTAGTCGGCGGCGGCGTCGTAGCCGAACTCCTTCACCAGCAGGGCGCACTTGTCCGGCCCTCCGGCGGTGCCGAGGACACGCTCCGCGCCCAGCAGACGCGCGAACTGGCCGGCGGCGGTGCCGACGGCGCCGGCCGCCGCCGAGACGAAAACGGTGTCGCCGGGGCGCAGCTCCACGATCCGGGTCAGGCCCACGTACGCGGTGAACCCGGTCTGCCCGAGCAGCCCCAACCAGGTGGGCAGCGGGGCGAGTCCGGGGTCGATACGACCCGCGCCGTCGGTGTCCGCCGCGTCCAGCACGGCCCGCTCCCGCCAGCCGAGCTGATGGCGTACGTACGTGCCTGGCGGCACTGCGGCGCAGCGGCTCTCCTCCACGACACCGAGGGCGCGGCCGTCGAGCGGCGCGCCCGGGGTGAAGTTGTGCGTGTAGTGCTTCTCGGTGCTCTCCAGGCGCCCGCGCATGGACGGGTCGACGCTCATGTAGAGGTTGCGCACGAGCAACTGCCCCTCCCCCAGGGGCGGCAGCGGTCGTTCCTCGACGGCGAAGTCGGTCGGAAGCGGCTCCCCAACGGGCCGACGCACCAGACAGACCACCCGGGTCGTACGCGGCGGCGTCACCGGATCACTGCTCCGGCTGCGGGGGCGTACGCCGCTGGGCGAGGCGGCCGACCCAGCCGGCCATCTGGAGGTCGGCGTGGCGCAGTTCGCCGGACTGCCACCGGGCCTGGAAGTCGAAGACGCCCTGCGCCCCGGTCCCGGGGTCGGTGACCTCGACCAGTCCGTCCTCGGTGAGCCGGTACACATGCCCGGTCAGCGGGTGGATCACTTGCTTGGACACGGGGGCCTCACTCCTGCACTCGGCGGCGCACGCCGCGCTTGGTCACGGTCACCGGGCCCTCGACCCGGAGCCGGCAGGCGAGCCGGGTCAGGCCGTCCACCGGCCTGCGCAGGGCCTCGATGCCCTCGCGCTCCAGCGGGCCCACCGGGGAACAGTTCTCGGCGCCCTCCTCCACCTGCACGAAGCAGGTACGGCAGGTGCCCTTGCCGCCGCAGACGGTGGGCCAGCGGTAGCCGAGTCGCTGGGCGGCGGTGAACAGGTCCTCACCGTCGAGGACTTCGAGCTCCTCGCCCAGGGGCCTGACCGCCACCCGGTGGGTCACTTGTCCATCCACTGGTCGAGCGTCCGGTTGAAGTGACGGATGCGGCTCTCCTGGTAGTTGGCCAGCGTGATGCCGGGCTTGCGCATCGCCTTCAGGCCCTGCTGGACGTAGGGCAGGTTCTCGCAGTCCTGGTCGAAGACCGGCCCGAGCACGCCCAGTTCGGGGATGTCGGCGAAGAGCATCTCCTCCGGCACCCAGCGGATCTTCGCCGGCGGCGGGATCTCGCCGGGCCGCTTCGGGGACGACATGAAGATGATCTCGGCGGTGCAGGAGTCGGGGTCGAGGCCGTTGGGCCGGAACCGGTAGATGATGTTCGACTTGGCACCGCCCCAGGGGTTGAAGTTGGGGAACAGCAAGTAGTTGATGGCGTCCAGCAGTTCGGTGTCCGGTGTGGCCGAGAAGTCCTGCGTCGAGGTGGCGGCCAGCTGTTCGCGCATCCGCTCGGCGAGGACCTGGCGGGCGGTGCCGCCGGGCGGGACGGCCGGCAGTTCCTCGCCCTCCCGCATCACCAGGTCACGGCCCTGGGCGGCGGCGTAGAACGCGCGCGAGTCGTAGAAGGTCTCCAGGACGTCCTGCTCCGTGACGGAGTCCGCCACGTGCGGGCTGGGAGCGCCCTGGATGTTGATCATCCGGTTCCAGTTCGGCTGGTCCGCCATGACGTCGTACTGCGAGTTGGCGTCGGCGAGCCACGGCAGCATCTGCGGGTGGGTGGCGATCACGTGGAAGGACTCGATGAACGCGTCCTGGGCGATCTTCCAGTTGCAGGGCAGCACCTTGCCGATGTGCAGCGACTTGTAACGGTTCTCCAGCGGCCAGATGTAGTACTCGTCGAAGGTGCCGCGGTAACTGTCGAAGGACTCGGCGTACGGGTCCATGTTGATGAAGACGAAGCCGCGCCAGGTCGCCACCTGCGCCTCGGGAAGGGCGAACTTCTCGGGGGTGACGTGCGGGAAGTCCCAGGCGCAGGGCGGGGTCTGCATGGTGCCGTCGAGGTTCCAGGCGAAGCCGTGGAACGAGCAGCGGAACTCGCTGACGTTGCCGCCGCCGGTGCGCAGTTTGCGTCCGCGGTGCAGGCAGACGTTGACGTAGGCACGGATCTCGTCGGGGGCCGTGCGGACGACGATGAGGGAGTCGTCTCCGATCTCGTAGACCTCGTGGTCGCCGACCTCGGGTATCTCGCTCTCCAGGCAGGCGAACTGCCACACGCGCCGCCAGACCTGCCGCATCTCGCGTTCGGCCCACTCCCGGGACGTGAAGCGGGCGGTGTCGATGTCCTCGCTGCCCAGGTGGTCGTTCCGCTCGTACCGCAGGGCGGGGGGAACGGGCCGGCTGTCCTGGTCGAGGTAGTCCTGGACGGTGGGCCCGGGGCACCGCGCAGCGGCCGGCTCCGATGTTGCGTCCATCATCTCTCCTCCGACAGAAACTTTAGAGTGAGTGTAGTTACCAGTCGCGGCCAGGAGCAACAGTCGCGTTGACGAGCGAACCCCGATCCGTACGAGATCATCATGCAATTTGAGTGTTTTCCTGGAATTTCTTGCGGCGACCCTCTGCCCAAGCCCGCTGCGGCATGTCACACTCCGAGCCACTTGAGGCTGTAGGTCCTCATAAGTTTCTCCGTTCCGGGACGATCTCTGCCGTTCCGGCCCCGTCTCGCGGCGTTCCCGCCCCGGGGCACCACACCATCGGTCCGCCTGACCGAGCCGACCGCCGCGAACGCGCAAGCGACGCGGGTCCCGGCAGCGCAGGCGACACACCTCGGGAGTACTCAACGATGAGTTCCAGACCCCGCCACGCGGTCCGCCGTACCCTCACCGCGATCGTCCCCGTCGCCTCCCTGCTCACCCTGGCGGCGTGCGGCAGCGGCGCCACCACCGCCGACTCGACGCAGGCGGCGGCACCCGGCTCCCCCGGCCTGACCGCGGCCCGCGCTGCCCTGGCGACGTTCTCCGAGCGCCCGGCCGCGATCTCCGTGACCCAGCCCGTCGGCAAGCCGATTCCCCGGGGCAAGAAGATCGACTTCATCCTCTGCGGTGTCCAGTCCTGCAAGGACCTCGCCGACTTCTTCACCGAGGCCGCCGGGGAACTCGGCTGGCAGGTGAAGCAGATCGCCACCCAGGGCACCCCGGAGTCCGTCCAGGCCGCCTACGAACAGGCCCTGCGCGACAAGCCGGACGCCGTCATCGCCTCCGGCTTCCCGCGTGCCGTCTACGCCAAGCAGCTGGCGCAGCTGAAGGCCGCCGACATCCCCGTCATCCAGTCCAACGCCGACGACGTGCTGGGCGACGGCATCTCCCTGCTGAAGAACGGCCCGGAAGACGTCGCCGTCCAGGGCGAGATGCTCGCTTCCTGGGTGGTGGCGAACAGCGGTGCCAAGGCGGACACCGTCTACTTCGATCTGCCGGCGTACACGATCCTCAAGCCCGTCAAGGACTCCTTCGCCACCAAATACAAGGAGTGGTGCGCCGGTTGCGGGCTGGACAACGTCGACGTACCGATCACCTCGGTGGGCAAGGACATGCCGGACCGGGTGGTGTCCTACCTCCGGTCGCACCCGAAGGTGACCCATGTCGTCTTCTCACTGGGTCTGCTCAACGTCGGCGTGCCGGCCGCGCTGAAGACCGCAGGCGTCACCGGCAAACACATCGTGGTCAACGTCGGTGACGCGCAGAACTACCAGTACATCCAGAGCGGTCTCACCGACGGCGCCATGGCGCTGAACTCGCACGAGACGGCGTGGCTCCAGGCCGACGCGCTGGCCCGGCACTTCACCGGCCAGCCCATGGACGTGGACCAGCAGGCGGCGCTGCCCAACATGCTCGTCACCAAGGACAACCTGCCCTCGGCCGACGGCGACTTCCCGATCGTCGAGGACTACCAGAAGCAGTTCAAGGCCCTGTGGGGACTGAGTTGACCGGGCCCGTGCGGACCGGTCCGGTGCTGCGGGTGGCCGCCCTGTCGAAGAGATTCGGCGCCACCCAGGCCCTCACCGACGTCGACCTGGAGGTCGCGCCCGGCGAGATCCACGCCCTGATCGGCCCCAACGGCTCCGGCAAGTCCACCCTCATCAAGATCCTCGCCGGTTACCACCACGCGGAGCCCGGCGCGGTGGCCGAACTCGACGGCGAGCCCTTCGACCTCGGCCAGGTGACGGCCTCCCGCCACGACCGGCTCCGGTTCGTCCACCAGGAACTGGGGCTGGTGGGCGAGTTGAGCGCCATCGACAACCTCGCCCTCAGTCACGGCTTCGCCCGCACGGCCCTCGGCAACATCCGCTGGCCGGAGATGGAGCGGCGGACGACCGCCCTCGTCGAGCGGTTCGGCCTCGGCATCGACGTACGCCGGCCCCTGTCGGCGGCGACCCCCGTCCAGCGCACGGTGGTGGCCATCGCCGCCGCGCTGCAGGGCTGGGAGGGACACCGCGGTGTCCTGGTGCTCGACGAGCCAACCGCCGTACTCCCGCCCGGTGAGGTGGCCCGCCTGTTCGACATCGTGCGGGAGGTCCGCGACGCCGGCGCCGGCGTCCTGTACGTGTCGCACCGGATGGACGAGATCTTCGCGCTCGCCGACCGGGTCACCGTGATCCGCGGCGGACGCCGGATCGCCACCCACCCGGTCGCCGACCTCACTCCGCGCTCACTGGCGGAGCTGATGGCGGGCGAGGAGACGGAGACCGACCACCGTCCCGCGCCTCCTTCCGACCGCGCCGACCCCGTGCTGGAGGTCCGCGACCTGTGGGCCGGGCCGCTGCGGGGGGTCGGCTTCGACCTGGCCAGGGGTGAGCGCCTCGGCATCACGGGCCTGGTCGGTTCCGGCCACGAGATCGTGCCGTACGCGGTGTGCGGGGCCCATGCCGGGCGGGTGAGCGGCAGGCTGCGGCTGCCGGAACGCTCCGAGCGGTGGACCGAGGCACGCGACGCCGACGGACTGGGCCTCCCTCTGGTCCCGGCGGACCGTGCGGGCGAAGGGGTGATCGGTGATTTCTCGGTCGGCGAGAACCTCACCCTGCCGCTCCTTGACCGGCTGCGCGCCCGCTCCGGCCGGCTGGGCCGGCGCCGCGAGTCCGCGCTGGCGGAGGACTGGATCCGACGGGTCGGCGTGCACACGGCCGGCCGCCGCCCTGCCAGTGCAAGGATCACCACCCTCAGCGGCGGCAACCAGCAGAAGGTCGTCATGGCCCGCTGCCTGGCCCAGCGTCCACCCGTACTGACACTGTGCGAACCCACGGCGGGCGTGGACATCGCCACCCGCCTCCAGCTGTACGACCTGATAGAGCGTCAGGCCGACGAGGGCATGGGCGTCATCGTGTCCTCCTCCGACACACAGGACCTGCTCGCGCTGTGCACCCGCGTCCTGGTGGTGCGGGACGGCCGGATCGCCCGGGAGATCAGCGGCCGGGACATCACCGAGTCCGCACTCGTGCACGCCATGGAAGGAACCGAGTGACATGACGTCCACCCCGACCCGGAAGGCGGAGCTCCCGCCGTCCGCACCGGAGAGTTCCACGGTGTCCGCACCGGGGACAGTCGTCCGACGGGCGGTGGCCGCCCTGTCGTTCCGCACCATCGGCGCCGTGTACGTGTGGCTGGTGATCGTCGTGCTCTTCTCCGTGTGGGCGCCGGACACGTTCCCGACCGCCATCACGGTCAAGCAGGTCCTGAACGGCAACGCCGTGGCGGGCCTGGTGGCGCTGAGCGTCGTACCGCCGCTGGCCGCACGGGTCTTCGACCTGTCGATCGCCTACACCATGTCGCTCACCAGCGTGCTGGCCGCGTATTTCATGGTCTCCTCAGGACTCGGTCCCGGCGCGGCCATCGCTCTGGCGATGACCGCCGCGCTGCTGGTCGGAGTCGTGAACGGAATCGTGGTGGTGGTCCTGCGCGTCGACTCGTTCATCGCCACCCTGGCCACCGGCGCACTGATCCAGTCCCTGATCACCATGGTCACCAACGACAGCTCGATCACCGGTGTGCAACTGCTCGCCGAGCCGTTCGCGAGCATCGCCCAACTGGACGTGGGCGGCATCACCCTGCCGGTGCTGTATCTGCTGCTCGCCGCCCTCGCCATCTGGTTCCTGCTGGAACACACCGCCACCGGGCGCCGGTTGTACGCGACCGGTTTCAACGCGGACGCAGCCCGGCTGCAGGGCGTGCGCACAGACCGGCTGCGCTTTCTGACCCTGGTGGCGTCCGCGCTGCTCTCCGGTTTCGCCGGCGTCGTCTTCGCCTCCTCCGTGGGCTCCGGTTCCCCGACGGCGGGCACCCCGTACCTGCTGTCCGCGTACGCCGCCGCGTTCGTCGGGGCGACCCAGTTGCGCGCGGGCCGCTTCAACGCCTGGGGCACGGTCCTCGCGGTCCTCCTGCTCGGCACGGGCATCACGGGCCTCGGGCTCGCCACCAGCGCGCAGTGGGCCGCGAGCCTGTTCACCGGCTCGGTCCTCATCGTGGCGCTGGTCCTCACGGGTGGCCGGATCGCCCTGCCCGCCGTGCTGCGGCGCCGGACAGGGCCTCGGCCGGATATCACTACGGGCAAGGAGGTCTGACGATGAAGGCTGTTCAGTACCGGCGGGTGGGGCACGCCCCCGAGGTCGTGGAGGTTCCGGTGCCCGAACCCGGCCCGGGCCAGGTTCTGTTGAAAGTGACGGCGGCGGGGCTCTGCCACTCCGATCTGGCGGTCATGGGCTGGCCCGAGGACCGGTTTCCCTACGCCCTGCCGATGACACTCGGTCACGAGGGTGTCGGGACGGTGGCGGCGGTGGGCGCCGGTGTCGGCGGCCTGGCGGAGGGCGAGGCGGTGGCGGTGTACGGGCCGTGGGGCTGCGGGCGCTGCCACCAGTGCGCCGAGGGCAAGGAGAACTGTTGTCCGCACGCCGCCGGACTCGGCATCCTGCCGCCGGGACTCGGTTGGCCCGGCGCCCTGGCCGAGTACGTACTGGTGGACTCACCCCGCCACCTGGTTCCGCTCCATGGCGTCGACCCCGTCCAGGCCGCGCCCCTCACCGACGCCGGGCTGACCCCGTATCACGCGATCAGCAGGTCGCTGCCGAAGCTGCTGCCCGGCAGCACGGCGGTGGTGATCGGCGTCGGCGGTCTGGGGCATCTCGCCGTGCAGCTGCTGCGCGCGCTGACCCCGGCCCGGGTGGTCGCCCTCGACGTGAGCAAGGACAAGCTGGGGCTGGCGGCCATGGTGGGGGCCCACGAGACGTTGCTCTCCGACGGCGATGCGGCCACGCGGATCCGGGAACTCACCGGCGGTACAGGCGCGGCGGTCGTCCTGGACTTCGTCGGAGCCGAGTCGACGCTCGCCGTCGCCGCCGCGTCGGTGGCGGTGGCGGGCGATGTCACCGTCGTCGGCCTCGGCGGGGGCACACTGGCCGTCGGCTTCGGGGGCGGGCTGCCGTTCGAGGTGTCGGCATCCTTCCCCTACTGGGGCAGCCGGACGGAGCTCATGGAGGTCCTGGAACTCGCGCGGCAGGGTCTCGTGTCCTCCCACGTCGAGACCTTCACGCTGGAACAGGCACCTGAGGCGTACGAGCGTCTGCACGCCGGTGACATCAACGGCCGCGCGGTGGTGCTGCCGCACACCTTTAGCCCCTCCGGCGTTTGAGGAGCGGAGGTCCAGGGGGCAGAGCCCCCTGGTGACGCTCAGCGGCCGGCCGGATCCCCGGCCGGCCCACTCACATCCACCGTCCGCTCTACGCACCGCCGCAGCACCGTCAGGAACTCCGGTGTCTCCCAGGGGCCCCCGTCCACGCGCCCGGTGTCGTCCACGCCGAGGTCCTGCATGTCGTAGCGGCCCCGGCAGTGGCCGAGGGTGAAGTAGCAGACCTCGCCGAGACCGTGCCGCTTGAGATACAGCACCGGTCGGGGCACGTTGTCGAGAGCCGCCGTGTCGCCCTCGGCGAAACCGCGGCACGGCCCCGTGAACTCGGCGTGCAGCAGCACCTCCAGCTCTCCGTGCAGCTCGCACACGTACAGCTCGTCGGTGACCGTGAAGGGCCCGATCCCGGCGACCAGCGGATGGTCGGGCCGGGTCACCCGCACCTCGTACGGCTCGATCGGCGGGTGGGCCAGGAACTGGCTGCCGAGCACCTCTGCCAGCTCCCCGAGGATCCGGGGAGTCGTGAACATCCGCGGCCCCTCACCCGTCGACGGCTCGATCACCGAGTTGGTGCCGTGCAGGGCGAGCCAGCGCCCGCCCCGCTCGGCGAACCGGGCCAGTGCGGCCCGCTGTGCCGGGCCCGGCCGGACGTCGCAGGTGTAGGTGACCAGCAGGTCGGCCCGGTCGAGGGCGTTCACGCAGTCGTAGTCCTGGTACACCGTGGTGCGCACCCTCGGATGCTCGCCGAGCAGCTCCAGCAGCCGCAGCCGCGCGTGGTCGAAGTCGTGCCAGCGCCCGCCGCAGACGAGCACGGCGTCCAGGCGGCCGGCCGGGCCCGCCACGGCTCAGTACTGGACGCGGGTGAGCAGCCCGCCGTCCACCACGAGGTTGACCCCGACACAGAACGAGCCGGTCCGCCCGAGCAGGAACGCCACCGCCGCGGCCACGTCCTCGGCGGTGCCGTAGCGGCCGATCGGCAGCTTGGCGAGCACCTCCTCGTACACCTCGGGGCGGCTGGTGCGGATGGTCTCCCAGGCGCCGCCGGGGAAGTCGATCGGGCCGGGCGAGACGGTGTTGACCCGGATGCCCCTGGGCGCGAGGGCGTGCGCGAGGCCCGAGGCGTGCTGGACGACGGCAGCCTTGAGCGCGGAGTACGAGTTCGCGCCGGCCGGGCGCGCGGTGTCGGAGGCGTTGGTGGTGCCGATGGCCACGACGGCGGCCCGGTCGGAGGCCTCCAGGTGGGGAAGGGCCGCCTCGACGAGTCCGGCGAACGGGATCAGGTCGCCGCGCAGGCTGGCCTCCCAGGACTCGGGGCCCTTCACGTTGCCCGCCGACACGTTGGACACCAGCAGGTCGAGCCCGCCGAGTTCACCGGCGGCCCGCTCGACGAAGCCCGCGAGCGCGGCCGGGTCGGTGACGTCGACCGCCTCCGCGAAGACGGTGGCCCCCTCGCCGCGCAGTTCGGCGGCTGCCTTGGCCAGCCCTTCCTCGCCGCGGGCGCACAGGGCCAGTGCGCAGCCCTCTGCCGCCAGTGTTGCGGCGATCGCCCGGCCGATGCCCCGGCTCGCACCGGTCACCAGCGCCTTCGCGCCTGTCAGTCCCAGATCCATCGTCGTCACTCCTTTGTGCGGGGGATGTTGCGGGCTGTGTCGCAAGGTGTGTGGGGTGAAACGGTCCCGGTCACTCAGTTGCCGGGAAGCTGCGAGAAGGGCGCCCGGTCGACCCGTGGCTCCGGCGGCAGCTTCAGCACTCGCTCACCGATCAGGTTGCGCTGGATCTGGTCGGTGCCTCCGGCCAGCCGGTAGCCGGGGGCGCCGAGGAGATGCTGCGCCCAGCCGAAGGTGCCGGGTTCCCCGGTGTCGGCGCTGATGCGCGCCCCCATCAGCTCGGCGGCGACCTGTCCCGTGCGGGTGAGCAGGTCGGAGGCCATGAGCTTGGTCAACGACGCCTCCGGACCCGGTCGGCCGCCGGCGGCGCTGGTCCTGGCGACCCGGTCGACGGTGGCCGCGCGCAGGGCGGCACGTACGTACAGGTCGGCGAGGCGCTGGCGGACCAGTGGGTCCGAGGTGCGGTCGAGGGAGCGGGCGAGCGCCAGTACGTCCGTGAAGGTGCCGCCCTTGCGGCGGTTGCCGCTGCCGGAGGCGGTCCGTTCGAAGGCGAGGGTGGTGGTGGCGACCTCCCAGCCCTGGCCCGGGCGCCCGATCCGGAGCCGGTCCGGGACGCGTACGCCGCTGAGGAACACCTCGTTGAAGGAGGCGCCGCCGCTCATCTGCCGGATGGGGCGCACCTCCACCCCGGGGGCGTCCATCGGGACCAGGAAAGCGGTGATGCCCGCCTGTTTGACGACGTCCGGGTCGGTGCGGGCGAGCAGCAGACCGTAGTCGGCGAACTGGGCGCCCGAGGTCCACACCTTCTGACCGTCGATCACCCATGCGTCGCCGTCCTGGTCCCGCCGTGCGCGGGTGCGCACGCCCGCGAGGTCGGATCCGGCACCGGGCTCGCTGAAGAGCTGGCAGGCCAGCAGGTCGGTGCGCAGGAACGCCCGGGCGTGGTCGCGGAGTTGTTCGTCCGTCCCGAAGAGGGAGACGGCCATGGCGACCAGCCGAACGGTGACGCTGATGAGTTCGGTGGACGGCGGCACCTCGAAGGCGGACTCCTCCTGGGCGAAGACGGCCACGTGAGCGGCGGTCAGGCCCGCGCCGCCCTTGTCGGCGGGGAGGGTCAGCGCCTGGTATCCGGCGTCGAAGCGGGCCCTCTGGTAGACGCGGCAGCGCTCCAGCAGCCGGCGTTCCTCGTCCTCGGGGAGGTTGTGGAACACGGCGAGGTCGGCGGACTCCGCGGTGGCCCGAGGTGCTCGCGCCGGTTCGAGCACGGTGGCCAGCCACTGCCGGACCTGTGTGCGCCATGCGTCCGGATCGGGCTGGGACATGACTCCTCCTCGGTCACTTACCAGACGACAGATTCAGTAACGCGGAGGAGCTGCGTGCGCTCACCCCGCTGGAACATGGGGGTATACCTCCGTCTGGGGTCAGAGTGTTCCGTACTTTCTTGATAAACGCTACAGTCACCGCATTCCCTCTCCCCTCGAATCGGGAGAGGCCCGCGGAGCCGCCGGAGGAGCCATGTCGCTGCTGCCACTCGACCGTCGCGCCCAGGAGGCCCCCGACGAGCCCGCCCTGGCGGACGACCGGGGCGTGCTGTCCTGGTCCGCCCTCGCCGACCAGGTGGCACGGGCTGCGGTTCGGCTGCTGGAGTTCGCGCCCGGCCCCGACGACCGGATCGCCGTCCTCGGTGACAACGCGATTCCGACGCTGGTGGCCCATCTGGCGGGCCTGCGCGCCGGAGTGGGGACCGTGGCCGCGTCCCGGAGCCTCACATCGGGCGAGCTCGTGGACCAGATCATCGACGCTGGCGTGACCGGGATCATCGCCGGACCCGCCGGCGCGGGGGCCGCCCTCGACGCGGCCCGGGAGCTGGGTCTGCCGGTCGTGACGCACGGAACCCCGGAGTCCGGGCACGCCTTCGACTGGGAGCTGTGGCTGGCCGCCGCCCCAGCCAGGCGCATCATCCCGACAGGCCGGCCCGCCCGGCCGCCGCTCGTCTACACCTCGGGCACCACCGGGCGGGCGCGCGGCACCGAGGTGCGCTGGGTCAGCAGCCCGGTCGCCGACAGCTCCGCCTATCTCGCCGCGATGTCAGCCCGGCCCGGATTCCCGGCGGGACCGCACCTGGTGTGCGGCCCCCTCCAGCACAACGCGCCGCTGACCTCACTGCGCCACCTGGCGGCCGGTCAGCCGGTGGTCGTCCTCGGCAGATACGACGCGGAGACGTTCCTCAGCCGGGTGCAGAATTGGCAGGTCACCTCGACCGTGATGGTGCCCACCCACTTCCAACGGCTGCTCGCCCTCCCGGAGGTGGTCCGCGCCCAGTACGACGTCTCCAGCCTGCGGCAGGTCTCCCACACCGGCTCCGCGTGTCCGCCGGACGTGAAGCGAGCCATGATCGACTGGTTCGGTCCGGTGCTGACCGAGTCGTACGGCGCCAGCGAGGCGGGCACCGTGGCCCGTATCAGCAGCACCGAGTGGCTGGCACACCCGGGCTCGGTCGGGCGGGTCCGGCCCCCGTTCGAGGTCCTGGTCACGGACGACGACGGCAGGCAACTGCCGTCCGGCGAACGCGGGTTGCTGGCTTTCCGGGCGCCCGACGACCAGGGCGTCCGCTACCACGCGGACCCGGACAAGACCAAGGCCGCCTATCTCTCCCCCGGCGTCTTCACGCTCGGCGACATCGGCTATGTCGACGCGGACGGCTACATCTTCATCACCGACCGGGCCGCGGACGTCGTGGTCTCCGGCGGCGTGAACCTGTACCCGGCCGAGAGCGAGGCGGTACTGCGGCAGCACCCGGCCGTCGTCGAACTCGCGGTGATCGGCGTGCCCGACCCGGACTTCGGCGAGTCGCTGCGGGCACTGGTCGTGGCGGCGGGGGACGAACCGCCGGCCGACGAGCTGGACCGTTTCTGCCGCGAGCACCTCGCCGCCTACAAGTGTCCGAAGTCCTACGAGTTCGTCCCCGAACTCCTGCGCAACGCGATGGGCAAGCTCGACAAACGCGCGATGCGCCGCCCCTACTGGAGCTCGGAACGGACCATCGCCGGCTGAGCCGACCCACCCGCCCCCTCACCCGTACGAAGGATCGTCCATGACCGAACTCCTCCTCATCCGGCACGGCCTCCCCATGGCGGGCGTGTTCGACCCGAGCCTGTCCCCGGAAGGCACCGCTCAGGCCGAGCGTCTCGCCCGCTGGCTCGCGCACGAGGGCATCGACGCCCTCTACTCCAGCCCGTTCCGACGTGCGCGCGAGACGGCCGCGCCCCTGGAGCGCCTCACCGCCATGACCGCCACCGTCCTCGACGACCTGCGCGAGTGGGACACGGACGTGTCCCAGCCCTACACGCCACCGGAGCAGATCGGGACGGACGACCCCAGGGCGGCGGCGCTCGCCGAGGGACGCTACGAGGACTTCGTGCCCGACCTCGACTGGGACGCCTTCCGGGCGCGTGCCGTGCGGGCCATGGACACCGTCTTCGACGCCCATCCGGGTGGGCGGGTCGCGGTCGTGTGCCACGGCGGCATCACCAACACCTATCTGGCGACGGTGCTCGGCCTGCCCACGATGTTCTGGTTCCACCCCGGCTACACCTCCGTCAGCCGGGTGCGGCGCATGCCCGGCGGCCGGATCGTTCTCCACTCGGTGAACGAGACGGCCCACATGATCGCCGAACGCGCCGTCGACGCGGTCGTCTGATATCCGCCCCACACCCAACCAGGAGGTTCCGGTCATGCCCGGATCCGTCATCGTCGCCGGCTCCAGGACACCCGTCGGCAAGCTGATGGGCGCCCTGAGGACCCTGTCCGCGGTCGACCTGGGCGCCCACGCCATCGGCGCGGCACTGGCCTCCGTCCGTCTGGACCCGGCGGCCGTGGAAGCCGTCGTCATGGGGCATGTCGTGCAGGCAGGGGCCGGCCCCAACTCGGCACGCCAGGCGGCGATCCGCGCCGGCATTCCGTTCTCCGTCCCCGCGAGCACGGTCAACAAGCTCTGTCTGTCCGGTCTGCACGCCATCGCCCTGGCGGACCTCATGGTTGCCTCCGGCCGCCACGAGGTGGTCGTCGCGGGCGGCATGGAGTCCATGTCGGGCGCCCCGCACCTGCTGCGCGGAGCACGCACCGGCTGGAAGTACGGCTCGGCCACGGCCGAGGACGCCCTCGACCGCGACGCCCTGATCTGTGCCTTCGACGGCGTCTCCATGGGCGCGGCCACCGAGCGCTATCAGCGGCCGCTGGCCCTGACCCGCGAGGAACAGGACGAGTACAGCGCGCTGTCCCACCAACGGGCCGCCCGCGCCCAGGAGTCGGGCGCGCTGGGCGAGGAGATCACCCCCGTCACCCTCACCGGACGCGGGGGCGAGACGGTGGTGGACGCCGACGAGGGCGTACGGCCGGGGAGCACCTCCGAGAGTCTGGCGCGCCTCAAGCCGGCGTTCTCCGGTGCGGGCACCATCACCGCGGGCAACTCGTCACAACTCTCCGACGGCGCCGCGGCCGTCGTCGTGACGAGTGCGGAGCGCGCCCGGCGCGAGGGCCTGACGCCGCTCGCCGAGATCGGCGCCTACGGCACGGTCGCCGGCCCCGATCCCTCGCTGCTCGTTCAGCCGGCCGGCGCGGTCCGCGACGCCCTGTCCCGGGACAGCCGACTGAAAACCGCCGATCTGCAGCTGTTCGAGATCAACGAGGCGTTCGCCGGAGTGGCCCTGGCCTCCGTACGGGAGCTGGGCATCCCACTCGACAAGGTGAACGTCAACGGCGGAGCCATCGCGCTCGGGCACCCGGTCGGCATGACCGGCGCCAGGCTGGTGCTGACCCTCGCGGCGGAACTGCGGCGGCGGGGAGGCGGCAGCGGAGCGGCTGCCCTGTGCGGGGGCGGCGGCCAGGGCGACGCCCTGTTGCTGCACGTACCGACGCGGACCTGAATCCAGGAGCTGAACCATCATGAACGACCAGTTGCCCCCGGCCCCGACGACCCTCACGGTGGCGGCACGCACCCTCGCCGCGGACGGCGTCGTCTCCCTCACCCTGCGCCGACCCGACGGCGGAGCACTGCCCGCCTGGACACCGGGCGCGCACATCGACGTACTCCTGGACGGCGCAGACGGCGGCACCCTGATCCGTCAGTACTCCCTGTGCGGGCACCCGGCCGAACGCGCGGCCTGGCAGATCGCCGTGCTGCGGGAGCCGCAGAGCCGGGGCGGCTCGGCTTACGTCCACGACCGGCTGCGCGAAGGCGCCACCGTGCGGGTCCGCGGACCGCGGAACAACTTTCCGCTGCGGCCCGCCGCCCGCCAGCTGTTCATCGCCGGGGGCGTCGGCATCACGCCCATCCTGCCCATGGTCGAGGCCGCCGAGGCCGCGGGAGCCGACTGGCGTCTGCTGTACGGCGGCCGTACGCGGACCTCCATGGCGTTCCTGGACCGCCTCGCCCCGTACGGGGAGCGTGTCCTCGTCCGGCCACAGGACGAGTACGGCCTGCTGGACCTCGGCGCGTACGTCGGCGCGCCCGAGGAGGACACGCTGGTGCACGCCTGTGGTCCCGAACCCTTGCTGCAAGCGGTTCAGGACCGGTGTGCGGGCTGGCCGCCCGGCACGCTGGGCGTCGAGCGGTTCGCCCCGGCCCGGACGGCCGGGAAGGGGGCCCCGGCCGAGGTGTTCGAGGTGGAGCTCGCCCGATCCGGACTCACCCTCACCGTGCCGGCCGACCGCTCGGTACTCGAAACCGTCGAGGAGGCCGGGATCGCGGTCGGCTTCTCCTGCCGGGAAGGCACGTGCGGCACCTGCGAGACCGACGTACTCGACGGCAAGCCCGACCACCGTGACTCGCTGCTGACCGAGGACGAGCAGGCCGCCGGAGACACCATGCTCATCTGTGTCTCCCGCTCGTACGGGGGGCGCCTGGTCCTCGATCTGTGACGCCGATCGCGTCCAGCGACGACCAGGGCACCCCCGTACCCCTTCGGTCGGGCACTACCCCGGCCTGGCAGGGGAGGCCCTTATGAAGGTTCCGCGCCGACCCGTGCACCCGGTCCGAGACCGGAACCGGAGTGACGGGCCTGGTGGCGCGGTGTTCAGTACTGCTCGGTCTCCACGAAGCCGCCGTCCGCGTCGTTGTCCGCACCGAAGGCGTCGGCGGCGGCGGTCGGGTTGAATCCGGGCGGGCTGTCCTTCAGGGCCAGGCCCATGTCGGCCAGCTTCGCCTTGACCTCGTCGATGGACTTCGCACCGAAGTTGCGGATGTCCAGCAGGTCGGCCTCGGAGCGGGCGACGAGCTCGCCCACCGAGTGGACGCCCTCGCGCTTCAGGCAGTTGTACGAACGGACGGTGAGGTCGAGCTCCTCGATCGGCAGCACCAGATCGGCGGCGAGGGCGGCGTCCGTCGGGGACGGGCCCATGTCGATGCCCTCGGCGTCGATGTTGAGCTCGCGGGCGAGCCCGAACAGCTCGACGAGCGTCTTACCGGCCGACGCCATGGCGTCACGGGGACGCATGGCCTGCTTGGTCTCGATGTCGACGATCAGCTTGTCGAAGTCGGTGCGCTGCTCGACACGCGTGGCCTCGACCTTGTACGTGACCTTCAGAACCGGCGAGTAGATCGAGTCGACCGGGATACGCCCGATCTCCTGACCGACCTGCTTGTTCTGCACGGCGGAGACGTAGCCGCGACCGCGCTCGACGGTCAGCTCCATCTCCAGCTTGCCCTTGCCATTGAGCGTGGCGAGGACGAGGTCGGGGTTGTGCACCTCGACACCGGCCGGCGGCGCGATGTCGGCGGCGGTGACGATGCCCGGGCCCTGCTTGCGCAGGTACATCACAACCGGCTCGTCCTGCTCCGAGGAGACGACCAGCTGCTTGATGTTGAGGATCAGGTCGGTGACGTCCTCCTTGACGCCCGGCACGGTGGTGAACTCGTGCAGAACGCCGTCGACACGGATGGACGTGACCGCCGCACCCGGGATCGAGGAGAGGAGCGTACGGCGCAGAGAGTTCCCGAGGGTGTAGCCGAAGCCCGGCTCCAGCGGCTCGATGACGAACCGCGAGCGGAACTCGTCGACGACTTCTTCGGTCAGGGATGGACGCTGAGCAATCAGCACGGGGTGTTGCCTCCAGTGGTTAGGCGCCCGCTATGTGACGCCGTAGACATAGAAAGGGTACGGGCGCCAGAGGCCCCGCAGTCTCCACGGGGGTCCAACGGAACGTGCCCCGAGCCGGCGAGGAGGCTCCGGGCCTCCCTGCCGACCGCCGCGCGCAAGGCGTTCCG
The DNA here is from genome assembly GCF_014646095.1 of Streptomyces lacrimifluminis. Lineage (GTDB taxonomy): Bacteria > Actinomycetota > Actinomycetes > Streptomycetales > Streptomycetaceae > Streptomyces > Streptomyces lacrimifluminis. The sequence goes on from NZ_BMMU01000014.1 coordinate 199,375, forward strand.
GGCCATGACGGAACAGCCGCCGGGCGCGGACGACGGCACGAAATCCCTGTTCAGGGGGTTGCTGTCATGGCGCGGGAGGCTCACACGTCCGCCCAGAACGCCGACGGACATCCGCCGGCACGGCAGCTCCGGCCTTCCAGCACCAGCCGGAGTTCCCGAAGGATTCCTCCGTTCGGGCGGAGTCGCAGGGACGGGAGCGCGCTCGAAACGCCGAGGGACAGCAGCCGAGGGACAGCAGGAGGGCAGGCCCCGTACGGACCGCAGCGCAACCGTGCCGCCCTCGTGCGCTTCCTCCCGGACCGGAAGAAACCCTCTGGCCGTCCGAACCGTGCACGTGGCCCTCCCACCGCACACCGAGAAACCGATCGGTTTTCACCACGTCCGGGTCGGTTGACCTCACAGCATGGCCACCGAGGCGAAGCCAAGCACCAGAGAGCGGCTACTGGGGGCGGCGGCCACGCTCACCTACCGGGACGGCGTCGATATCGGCGTCGAGGCGTTGTGCAAGGCGGCGGGGGTGTCGAAGCGCTCCCTGTACCAGCTGTTCGAGAGCAAGGACGAGCTGCTGGCAGCGAGCCTGGAGGAACGTGCCTCCGACTTCGCGGCGACCCTTCTGCCCGCGCCGGACGACGGCCGGTCACCCCGCGAGCGGATCCTGCATGTCTTCGAACAGGTGGAGTCGCAGGCAGGTGCGGCCGAGTTCCATGGCTGCCGGTACCTGGCCGTTCAGATCGAGCTCAAGGACCAGAACCACCCCGCGAGCCGGGTGGCCCATAGGGTCAAGGCGAACCTGACGGCGTTCTTCCGTGCCGAGGCGGAACGGGGTGGGGCGAGCGACCCCGACCTGCTGTCCCGCCAGCTCAGCCTGGTCTTCGACGGCGCCAGCGCCCGTGCGGGGATCAGGGCCGACAGCCTGACCGGACTCGTGGCACCCACCGTGGCCGTCCTCCTCGATGCGGCCGACCTCCACTGACCCCCTTTCACGCCACCCCGATGGCCACGCCCTCCGGGCCGACGCCCGCCACCGGCGGCCGAAGCACCCCCATCGGCTCCACGCTTTCCCTGCGACTGCCACGAGGGACGCCCCGCATCCACGACGGGAGCGCCCCAGGGACGCACCCGGGCCGGCCGCGCGCACCGCTCTCCGCAGGCACCGCGAAACTCCCACCCCGCGCCCACAGCACGCCCGCTCGACCGGACCCCGTACCAGCAAGCAGTGCGCCAGGGTCTCCGCGCTGAACAACGCGGGGAACGTCATCACCCTCACCCGTGAGTTCCTCGCCTCGCTCCGCGACGGCGTACGGGTCGACCAGGGTTATCCGAACAGGCGCCGCTGGATCTCACGCCGATAGTCCTCCAGGGTCCTGTCGAGGTGTGCCGCGGTGGCCTCGGCGGCTTCCTCGGGGCGGCCGTCGCGGATGGCCCGGTAGATCGCCTCGTGTTCCTCGACAGCGAATCCGGTGTTCTCGCCCAGCGTGTCGTGGATGCCGATGGCGCTGGACTGCCGCTGCAGCCGGCGCGCGTCACGCACGGCGCTGGCGAGGAAGGTGTTGTGCGAGGCGGCGGTCACGGCCGCGTGGAAGTCGTCGTCAGCCTGGTTGAAGACGTCGACCTGGCCGTGGACGAACCCGTGCCGGCACTGCTGCATGGCGACCTCGATGGTGCGCAGCTCGGAAGGCGTGGCACGGGTGGCCGCGAGGCTGCCGGCGGCCATCTCCTGGACCCTGCGGAACTCGAACAGCATCAGGACGTGGTCGATGTCCACGGGACGGAAGAAACCTCCCCACCGGCTGGTGATGAGCATTCCCTCGTCGTCCGCGACGAACAGCCCTCGCCCCTTGTGGGCCCGCACCCGGCCGAGCGCCGAGAGGATCTTCACGGCTTCCCGCACCACCGCCCTGCTGGTGTTCAGCGTCTGGGCCAGATCGATCTCCGTGGGCAGCCGGTCACCCGCCACCATCCGCGCCTCGGCGATGTACTCGAGGATCCGCTCCGCCACGATCTCGTACCCGGGGCGGTAGTCACGCCGCTCGCTCGAGCCGTTCACCGCTGCTGCCGCAACGGGAAGGGGCTGCGCCGGCAAGGCCTCTTGGGTCGCTGGCGTGTCGTTCATCTGTGCTGCCTCCGGGATGACTGCGGCGAACGCGACTGATCGCTGGTGAGCCTCACTTATCGTACCTCAGCCAACAATAAGTCCTACTCATTCTTCAGATGCTCCCGCCGTAAGCCCGTGAAGTGGTGAGAAAATAAGCGACTTATGGTGCATAAAGTCACTCAACTCTTGCGCCAGTGCCCATAACCCCGCCAAAAGAACGCTGCACAACCCCTTGACGAACCCATCAATAAGGCGGCTAATTTCTTCCGCGGAGGCGTTGGTCCCGTCGCCTTCAGCGCCCGACGCCCGCCCGGGACGGCTCGGCGTCACCCCATCCATGCGCACTCAGTGGAGTCACTCATGACCGTCAACAAGCCTTCGTCCAGCCAGCAGAGAGCCGTCAGCCGCAGACGTTCGGCTTCGCTGGCCGGGTGCGCTGCCACGGTGCTGCTGACCGTTTCCGCCTGTGGCGGAGGCACGGCCGGTACGACCGACAAGGACGGCTTCGCCCAGGCGCCGCAGAAGGACGGCGCGTTGACCGTCTGGGTGGACGCGACCCGCATGGACGCCGCGAAGCTGTACCAGAAGCTGCACCCGGAGGTGAAGCTGGACATCGTCAGCTACGACGGCAACGCCAACGGCTCGAACTACCTCCAGACCAAGGTCCAGCTCTTCAACCGCACCGGCAAGGGCTGGCCGGACGTCGTCTTCAGCTCCCAGAACAACGAGGTCAGCTGGGCGGTCGACGCCGGCTTCGCCGCACCCCTGAACAAGGGTCTGGTCGACTCTGCCACCCTGGGGCAGTTCGCGAAGGGCGCCAACGACGTCTGCACGGTCGACGGCACCGTCTACTGCCTGCGCAACGACCTCTCCCAGGCGGTGCTCTGGTACAACGCGCCGCTGCTGAAGCAGTTCGGCTACACGGTGCCGACGACCTGGGAGGAGTACCAGCAGCTCGGTCAGAAGGTCGCCAAGGAGCATCCCGGGTTCCTCGTCGGCGACGCCGGTGACTCCTTCACCCCCGAGATCTACCTGTGGGCGAGCAAGTGCGGCGCCAATGACATCACCGGGCCCAAGTCCGTCACGGTGAACACCACCAGTGAGGCCTGCACCAGGATGGCCAAGCTGCTGGACGTGCTGATCAAGAACAGGTCCATGTCCATCAGCGGCGTCTTCAGCACCGACTTCGGCAAGAACCAGGCCGACAAGGTCCTGCTCATGCCGGGCCCTGCCTGGTTCGGCGGCGCGGTCTTCCGGGACACCCTCAAGACGCCGGCCAAGCAGATCGCGGCGGCTCCCCTCCCGCAGTGGCAGGGAGACGGCTCGCCCTCCACCGGCAACGTCGGCGGCGGCACCTGGCTGCTGTCCCAGCACTCCACCCACATCAAGGCGGCCACCGACTTCCTGAAGTGGGTCACCACCGACAACGCCTACCAGGGCGAGAAGGCCCCCGGCTACCCGGCCTACGCACCCGCGGCCGAGGCCTGGCTGAAGGGGCAGAACGCCTCCGGCTACTTCGCCAGTGACCTGAGCGCACTCAAGGACGCCTCGTCCCAGGTCTGGCCGAAGTGGGGCTCGGGCCAGTTCAGCCAGGAGGCCATCTGGGCCGCCACCGTCAAGCCCGGCATCACCCAGGGCAAGTCCATCGTCTCGATGCTGCCCGCCTGGCAAAACTCCATCACCAAGTACGCCCAGTCCAACGGATACAAGGTCTCCCAGTGACCGCCGCCCGTCCCTCGGCCGGCTCTGCCCACCGACGCCCTCACGGCGTCGCCCGGCAGAGCCGCGCCGGCGTCGCCTTCGTCGCCGGCTACGTGCTTCTGCTGATCGCGTTCGGCATCCTGCCGACCGGGTACGCCGTCTACTTCGCCTTCACCGACGCCGGGGGCGGTTTCAGCGGCTTCACCAACTTCCTCACCACGGCACAGGACTTCCGCTTCATGGACGCCGTCGGCCATGTCGCGCTGTACCTCCTCTTCTGGCTGGTCTCGCTCGTGGTGTTCGTGGTGGCCCTGGCGCTGCTGCTGCACCGTCTCGCCTCGGGCGCCGTCAGCAAGTCCCTGCGTTTCCTCTTCTACATCCCCGGAGCCCTCGCCGGCGCCGCGAGCGTGCTGGTGTGGCTGTTCATGCTCGACCCGGCGGTGAGCCCGGTCAGCTCCCTGCTGGGCTTGCTGGGATTCGACACCTTCGGTGAGGTCATCGCACCCGGCAATCTGCCGCTGCTGTTCACGATCATCGCGTTCTGGACCGGTGCGGGTGGCTGGATCGTCGTCATCTACGGCGCGCTGAACAACATCCCCAGGGACGTCATGGAAGCCGCGCGCATCGACGGCGCGAGCGCCTGGCAGACAGCCTGGCGGGTGCAGATCCCCATGCTCCGCAAGTGGATCGTGTACATGGTGATCCTTGCCTTCGCGGGCGGCGCCCAGCTGTTCGTGGAACCGCAGTTGCTCTCCCTCGCCAGCGTGGGCGTCGCCGGACGCGACTACTCGCTGAACCAGCTGACGTACGACTTCGCCTTCCAGATGAACAACATCAACGGCGCCGCCGCGGTCTCGGTGGAGCTCCTGGTCGTCAGCGTGTCGGCAGCCGCGGTCTTCGTCGCACGGTCGGGGTTCTTCGATGCCGACTAGGACCCCCGCCGGACCGGCCATCACACCCCGCACGGAACGGGAGCCAGGCGTCATGGGCCGAACGCACGACCAGGTCTCCGAGCGGCGGTGCTCCCGCTCCCCGCGTCGCCTCGCGCCCCGCCTGCTGATCGGGTCCTTGCTGGCCGTGTTCATGGTGTTCTTCGTGCTGCCGGTGCTGTGGCTCGTCCTCGCGGCGACCAAGACCGACCAGCAACTCGTCCACGGCAGCCCGCTGTCCTTCGGCTCCTGGCACACCCTCAGGGCCAACTGGGACGCCCTCACGGCGTTCCAGGACAACGCCATCATGCAGTGGCTCGGCAACTCCACGCTCTACGCGGTGATATCGCTGGCCATCACCCTCTGCGTGGCAGTCCCGGCGGGGTACGCCCTGGCGATGACCGAGTTCCGCGGCCGGCACACGCTGCTCGTCTCGACGCTGGTCGTGATGCTCATGCCGACCGCGACACTGGTGGTGCCGCTGTTCCTGGAGATCAACGCGGTGCACCTGATCGGCACGATGTGGTCGATCATCCTGCCGTACTCGTTCTACCCGTTCGGCGTGTACCTGACGTACATCTACTTCACCACCGCCGTGCCGAACGACCTGCTGGCGGCTGCGCGGATGGACGGCTGCTCGGAGTTCGGCGTCTTCCGGCACATCGCGCTGCCGCTGGCGACCCCGGTCATCGCACTCGTGGGCTTCTTCAGCTTCGTCGCCAACTGGACCAACTACTTCCTGCCCTACGTGATGCTGCCCGAGAGCGACCAGATGCCGATCCAGGTGGGCGTCGGAAGCCTGCTCAGCAACGTGCCGTCGTTCAACCCGGCCGTGGGTACAACCGCGATCGAGCGCCCGCAGCTGGCGCTGGCCACGCTGATCGCCATCACACCGGTACTGGTCGTCTTCCTGTTCGCCCAGCGCTTCCTGGTCAGCGGGATGCTCGCCGGAGCCACCAAGGAGTAGGCCCCGCCAACGCCCTCCTCCCCACGCCCCGGGCCGGTCCCTTCCGCCCAGCGGTCGTTCCCTGCGTGCGCACCCCGCCACCACCCCGAACGGAGATCCTTCCCATGCCCTTCAGCTCTTCCGACCGCGCCTCGGGTGAGGACGCTCCGGCCCCCGCCCGCCCGGCCGCGCCGCCCGACATCCAGGCCAGCGTGCCGGTGCTCGAACCACCCGGCTGGGCCGTGTCCCAGCGGGCCCTGTTCGACCTGCTCGACCACGCCTGGCGCCGCTTCGCCCGCGACTTCACCGGCCCGGACGGACGTCTGAACTACACCGGCCGGCTCACCACCCGCGACGGCGTGGACGACTTCTACGAAGTGTTCTTCAACTGGCCGCAGCTGTACCTCCTCGGCGGCGCCGACGATCTGCTGCCCGCCAGTGAGAAACACTGGGAGGGCGTGACCCGGCAGCTCACCGAACTGGACATGCTGCGGGACGAGTACGAACGCGGCTACGACTGGTTCCACCAGGGCGAGAGCCTGCTCCTGCTCTATTTCCTGTGCATGGCCGCCCCCGAGCGCTGGTCCGAACGCGCCCTGCGGTTCGCCGAGTTGTACGTCGACCCGGCCAAGGACAACTACGACCCCGAACACCGCGTCATCACCCGCCCGCACAACGGCAGCGACCCCGGCCGTCAGGGCCTGTTCGACGGCGACGTCTATCCCTGGCTGCTGAAGGAGGCCGAGACCTACGGGTTTCCGCTCGAGTGGATCCCCGAGGCGGACGGCGGGCCGTTCCCGCTCTCCGCGGATCCGCGTCTCGGCCCGCAGATGCGGGACCGGATGGCCGTCGGCGACACCGCGGTCAATCTCGCCGCGGCGGGACTGGTCCTCAACGCCTGGATCCTGTCCGGCGACGCGCGCTACCGCGACTGGATCGTCGAGTACGTGGGCGTGTGGCACGAGCGCACACGGGCGAACGACGGGATCGTCCCGGACAACGCCGGCCCGGACGGAACCGTCGGCAGCCTGCTGGAGGGCCGCTGGTACGGCGGCCACTACGGCTGGTCCTGGCCGCACGGCTGGCACAGCGTCGGCCACGCGGCCTGCGTGGCGGCCCTCGCGGCGGCGACGGTCACCGGGGACGACGACCACCTCTCCATGGTCGCGACCTCGCTCGACGCCCTGATCGAACGCGGCAAGGTGATGCCCCACACGGAGGCGGACTCCAGCCTGCGCTCCAAATGGGTGGCCGAACTCGGCCCGGACGCCCACACACCCACGCTGCACCTGCCGTTCCGGCACAACGACTCGGGCTGGTTCGACTACAACCCGGCGACCGCGCCCGTACCTGTCGCACTGTGGCACCACACGGCCTCCGACACCGACCGCGCCCGGCTGGAAGGGCTGCGCGAGGCCAGCGGAATCGACTGGCGCACCGTCCGGCCGTTCCGCTCCAAGGAGGAGTCCGGACACGAGAAGGCGTGGTTCGCCTTCCTCGCCGGCGACGACCCCGACTACCCGGAGCGTATCCTCGCCACCGCCCAGGCCCAGATCCGCCACCGCCTCAGGCGCATCGACCGCTACCGCGACCTGGACGTGCCCGAGGCCGACATCCACGTGTGGCAGCAGTGCAACCCCGTGGCCACCGAGGCCCTGGTCCAGCTGACCTGGGGCGGCCCCCAGGTGCTGTACAACGGCGGCCTGCAGCAGGCCCGGCTGCGCTACCACGACGCCGAGACCCGCCGCGCCGGCCTGCCGCCGGACGTGGCCGCACTGGTCACCTCCATCGCCCCCGAGGCGACCACCGTGGAACTGGTCAACCTCGCCCCCGAGACGGACCGCACGGTGATCGTCCAGGCAGGCGCCTTCGCCGAGCACACCATCACCGCCGTCCGGTACACGACCTGCGCGGACGACGGCTGGATCGGTGACATGTACGACTACGGCCACACCGAGCCGGTCGTCACCGAGGCGGAGACATCCTGCGACAGCGCCTTCCTGACCGTACGGCTGCCAGCGTCCACCCGCATCCGGCTCGTCCTGCGGCTGCGCCTGCGCACCAACACCCCCAGCTACCGCACCCCGTTCGACACCCCGGCCCACGAGCCCTCCTCGGCCACGGAGGAGCACCCGGCATGAAACGCCTCGCCCAGACCATCAGGCTCCGTCCCGAGCACCGGCAGGAGTATCTCGACCTGCACTCCGCCGTCTGGCCCGGCGTCGAAGCGGCCCTGCACCGGGCGCAGATCCGCAACTTCGGCATCTTCCTGGGCGGTGACGTGCTGTTCGCCTACCTCGAGTACCACGGCGACGACTTCGAGGCAGACATGGCCGCTTTGGAGGCCGACCCCGAGACCCAGCAGTGGTGGAAACTCACCGACCCGTGCCAGGAACCCTGGCCCGACCGGGGCGACTCGCGCCAGTGGACGGAACTCTCCGAGATCTGGCATCTCCACCCGCCAGGCGGGGACACCACCGTCTGACCCGGCCCGCGCCGGACCGACCCGACTTGGAGCCCGCCGTGACCTCCACCCCCACCCCCGTCCTCATCGACGCCCACCACCATCTGTGGGATCTCGACCGGCGTCCGCAGCCCTGGCTCGACGATCCCGACCTGGCATCGATCAGCCGTACCTTCACCCCCGGCGACCTGCGCTCCACCGCCACCGCCCCGATCGCGGGCCGTCATCTGCACAGCACGGTGGTCGTGCAGTGCATGCCGATGGTGCCCGAGACCGAGGACCTGCTCGTCCTCGCGGAGCAGGAGCCGCTGATCGGGGCCGTGGTCGGCTGGGCCGACCTGACCTCCCCGGCGATCGGCGAGACGCTGGACCGGCTGCTCGCCGGGCCCGGCGGCGACCGTCTGCGTTCCCTGCGCCATCTCGTCCAGGGGGAGATGAACCCTCGCTGGCTGCAACGCCCTGACGTGGAGCGAGGGTTGGCGACGGTCAGGGACCGCGGGCTCTCCTACGACGTACTGGTCCGCAGCCACCAGCTCGACCAGGCGATTCTGCTGGCCGAACGGTTTCCCGAGCTGCCACAGGTGCTCGACCACGCGGGCAAACCACCCATCGCCCAGGGCGAACTGGCGGATTGGCGAAGCCAGTTGCAGCAGCTGGCCGCACACCCGCAGGTGGTCTGCAAGCTCTCGGGACTGATCACCGAGGCCGATCACGACACCTGGACCACCACCGACATCCGCCCCGTCTGGGACGTCCTGCTCACCGCCTTCGGACCGGACCGGCTGATGTTCGGCTCCGACTGGCCGGTCGCCAACCTCGCGGGCGGCTGGAACCGCTGGGCAGCCACCGTGGACGAACTCCTCACCGGTTGTGCCGAGTACGAGATCCACGCGCTCCTCGCCGGCACGGCGACCGCCTTCTACCGCCTTCCCACCCCCCGCTGACGATCGCCGTCCGCGCTACAGGCCGCCGACGAACCCATGCCCACACGCGCCGCCCTCCGAGACCAAGGCATCATCGGCGCCATCGGCGCGGGCATGAGCCAGTCCGCCCTCGACGGCCTGCTCCCCACGGCCCAGGAACTGGGCAGGAGCGTGGTCGCGGTCGGCGTCTTCAACTCCGGGCTCCTCTCCCGCGGGCGCCAGCCCCCAGGAACTCTGGGACGAACTCCGGTGCCAAGGGCTGATCAGGCCCGACGTCCCGACCGGAAGCGGCACCCAGGAGCCGCCCGCCCGGTGACAACACTCGCGGGGCGAGTGCGCGATGTCCGTCACCGGTACAGGCGTCCCGGCAAAAGCGGGACAACCAGCAGAAAGTGGTGCGCAGATGTGTCTACGGCGGGTCCGCCCCGGACGCATCTGCGCAGGAGTGTCACACAGGCTGCACACACACTCTCGAATGCCTCGCTACGTTTGCTCCCGGCTCGCTCACCCGTGCGAGAGTGAACACAGGAAGATCGTAGATGGACTACTGCTCCACGTGCTGTCGGCATCTCAACGGCGCCCTCGTGTGCCCCGGATGCGGCGCCTACGCCCCCGACATCGCTCCTCTCGCCGACGGAACGCCCGCACCGGCCACCGCGACGGGCGCGGCAGCGCGGCAAGCCCCTGTCCACCTGTGGAACGAGACGGATTCCGGCGCCGAGGAATGCGACCAGACCCCGCAGGAACACCCGTACGACAGTGCGGACGCTCCCGCCCCCGCGCCTCAGGGGCGGGCGGCGCGGCGCCGTCAGCGGGAGCGCTGGAAGAAGACGCAGCGCAAGGCCCTGGTCGCCACCGCGGTCGCCCTGGTCGGCGGAGGGATGACCGTGTCCTCACTGAACCGCCAGGCCCCGGACCGAACGCAGGCGGCCTCCGCGCCGGACAGGGAACCCATGGGGATCGCGGAGGAGCAGGTCACGGAGCCCACCCCCGTCTCCTCCACCCCGACCGACCCGCACCGGGCCAAGCACACTTCGTCCGCCACCCGGTCGTCCACGGCCGACGTGCCGCGCGAACAGGCCGCCGCCCCCCGGGCCACGCCGGCGACACAGGTGATCCAGCAGAAGAGCGTCCGGGTTCCGCTGACCGCGGTGAAGGCCTCGCCCGCGTCGCAGGCGGCCTCCACCATGTCCGATGCCACGGACACCGCTCCGGAGACCACGGCCACGCCCACACCCCCGGCCGCCGACGGCACCGGCACCTCGACCTCGGACACGGACACATCGGCGGCGACTCCCTCGCCGTCCGAGTCCTCCCCGACGCCCCCGTCCACCTCGTCGCCCTCAGAGCTCTGTGTGCTCGGCCTGGTGTGCATCAGCTGATCCCGCGCACGGAGACGGACCCGGCCCGTGTCGGCCGCCACCGGTTCGGGCTCGGTCATGCCCTGAGAAACGCGACGTGGTCGGCAACCTGGCGCGGTGGAGGCGTCGGGTGTGGCCAGGTGGATGAAACCGGGCTCGACCACCGCGCCTGATGACTTCGCCCATCGACGCACAGGCGTCGGCGGCCGAGTCGAGACCGGGGGAGCCGACCGCGGGGGGCTGTCCACCGCGGCCGACTCCCGTGCGTACGACGGTCAGCTGATGCGGTGCACTCGCTGGGTGGTCAGCTCGTAGCGGGCGCCGACGATGGTCAGGGCGCCCGAGTCCACCTTCGCGGCGAGGTCGGGCTCCGCCGCGAGCCGTGCCCGTATGAGCCGAATGTTGGCGTCGATCGTCGCGTCGACGCGCGCGTCGCCCGTCTTGCCGCGATCGATGGCCGGGCTGATCTGGTCGGCCAGGTACTGGATGTGCGCGGGCAGTTCCTCGCCCGACAAGTCCGCCTGGACCGTGGCCTTCACTGCTCCGCACGACTGGTGGCCGAGCACCATGAGCAGGGGGATCCCCAGTTCGAGCACGCCGTACGCGAGGCTGCCGAGCACGGCCTCGTCGAGGACCTGCCCCCCGCTGCGTATGGTCATCAGATCGCCGAGGCCCTGATCGAAGACCACCTCCGGAGGTACTCGGGAGTCGATGCAGCCAAGGACGAGAGCGAAGGGGTGCTGACCGGTCGTCAGCGCCTGTCGGACGGCGGGAGACTCGTCGGGATGCTGCTGCCGGAGGGTGCGCCAGCGGCGGTTGCCCGCGGACAGCTCCCGCAGAGCCTCCTCTGCGGTGGTGGGCCGCTTTCGCGGAGTGGCGGTGGGGGGTACGGCGGCCGCGGGTTCGGCGCCGACGGCCAGGCCGGCGCCGAGAACGGCGGTCCCGGTGAGCGCGGCGCGCAGAAGTGAGCGCCGAGCGGGGGGTGTCACGCCGGAGACCGGGGCGACGGATGCCGTCCGCTGCGAGTGGACGGCACTGTGGGGTGCTGGATCAGAGTTCACGGAAGGGAACGTACGTCCGACATAACTCCCCTCCCTGTTCGAATTGCTGATTCATGATCAAACGTTGAAGCTTTCTTGGCGGCTCCGGGAGAATCCCTTGACAGGGACTCGATCACCCAAGGGGTACGCGGCTCTCCACTACCGAACGCGCGTCCGGTAATGAGAGGGGCATGCCCATGGGCACTTACGTGTCGATCAGGGGGTGGCTGGAGTGCGTGCCCGGTGGGGTCGGTCACCACGGCGGCCGAGCCGGTGACGACGACGCTCCGGCCGGAATGGGTGTCCGCGTCGGCCTCGAAGGCAGCCACCGACCCGTCGACCGCGCGCACCGGCTCCGAGTCCGCGGACGTGCGCAGCAGCACCGCGGCGTCGTCGTCCAGGCCGAAGTCGACCGGAAGGACCGCGGGAAGGGGCCGGCGTGCGCCGGGCGGGAGGCAGGAGCGAAGGGCCGACGGTCCCGGGCACACGGAGGACCGGCCCCGGCCGGAGGACGACGGCCGCGTCCTGGGCGTTCCCGCCGAGCCGACCTAGTCCTCGGCGGGAAACACCCTGGTCACCCTGCCCCGGGGGTCCGCCTCCAGGAAGCCGGACCCGTAGTCGTCACTCAGGTAGACGGCCAGTCCGGCCGGTGTGTCGAAGGTGTCGTTGGGCAGCTTCAGCAACATGTAGCGCAATTTCGGAACGTCGACGTTCAGCTTCTTCTCCGCCTCCTTCAGGAGCGCGGGAACCTTGTCCCAGTCGAAGCCGGCGAGACCGATCGGCTGGTCGCCACCGGTCAGGGAACCGCTGATGATCTGCTTCTGTACGTCCTCGCCCCGGCGGTAGGTGTAGGAGTCGTACTTGGTGTTGCTGCCGTCGACCATCAACCGGGCGATGGCGTAGTCCTCGTACACGGCGAAGTGGCCGAACCTGTCCCGGCCTGTCGCCTTCTCCAGTTCCTTGATCGCGGTGCGGATGCCGGTCGGGGTGAGCAGCGTGGCGGTCCGGGCCTCCTTTGACTGCTGGGCCGCGGGGGTGGCCGTGGTCGGCTGCGGGGCCGGGGTGGACGTCGTGGATTCCGAGGCGCCCGCGTCCGCGTCACCCGAGTCGCCTCCGACAGGCAGCAGCCACCACACGAGGGCGGCGGCGAGCGAAACTCCCGAGACTCCCCACAGGACCCTCGGGCCAGGGGCGCGTCGGCGGGCCGCCGGTACGGGTGCCGTCATCGGCTGGAGCGTGATCGGCCCGGGGAGGACCGGCGGCGGCCCGAACCCGGCCGGAACGGCCGCAGGCACCGCATCGACAGCGGCAAAGCGACCAGGAGTGGTCGGCGCGACAGGAGCCCCACCGTGCGCGAAGTACCCGGCGGGCCCAGCGGAGGTACGCGGGTCTGAAGGTGCCGAGGGGGCGGACGGCGGGCCCAGCGGGTAGGAGGTGGGCTCGTCCCTCGATGCCGTGGAGTCGAACGGAGCCGATTCGATCTCGGCCAGCTGCCGGTCCAGCACCGCGGCGGACGGCCGCGCCGCAGGGTCTCGCACCAGGACGCCCATCAGCACCTCACCGAGGTCACCGGCCCGTACCGGCGGTGGCACCTCGTCGTGGAGGACCGCGGCGAGGGTGGCCAGGGTGGTGCCCCGGCGCAGCGGGTGGTGGCCCTCCACGGCGGTGTACAGCATCATCGCCAGCGACCACAGGTCGGAGGCGGCACCGCCCTCGTGCCCCGAGATGCGCTCGGGTGCCATGAAGTCGGCCGTGCCGATGATGGAGCCCGTGGCGGTGAGGCTGGTCGCCTCGCGGATCGCGGCGATGCCGAAGTCGGTGAGCACCGGGCGCCCGTCGGGCCGCAGGAGTACGTTGGCGGGCTTGACGTCCCGGTGCTCGATACCGGCGTCGTGTGCCGCGGTGAGCGCGGCCAGCACTCCCCGGCCGGTCCGCGCCGCCTCGGCCGGCGTCATCGGCGCCCGGGCCAGCCGGTCGGCCAGCGAGCCGCCGCTGACCAGTTCCATCACGATCCACGGGTAGGTGCCCTCACCCCCGTCGACGATGTGGTGGATGGTGACGACGTTCGGGTGGTCGATCCGGGCCAGGGCCCGGGCCTCACGCAGCACCCGCTCGCGCAGCAGGCGCGCGCCCTCGGGGTCGTACTCGGCGAGGTCCCGGTCGGGCGGGCGGACCTCCTTGACCGCCACGAGCCTGTGGAGCACCACGTCCCTGGCCCGCCAGACGGTCCCCATCCCGCCTCCGCCGAGACGGGCCTCCAACTCGAAGCGCCCGTCGACAACCCGTCGCCCGGTGCCTCTGTCTGCCTCACTCATGCACGGGAGCCTAAACGCCGTCACCGACACCGTTCGAGCGGTGCCCACCGTCACCTGCGGCCGATCGCTGCGAACCCACCCCAACTGGCGTTCGGAGCAAGGACGTTGCTCCGTTACTTGCGCTTCGCGGCAAGATTGCCCGGGCCCGCAGCGCCGTCATGGCCGGCACGTGGGCCGATGCGCGTTCCCGCGCCACCGACCCGGACACGCGGGTCACCCTCCCGCAGTGTCACCGTGAGTTCGCCGGGGCGGCCCAGATCCTCGCCCTGGTGCAGGGTGAGGACGGTGTCCTCGGGGACCAGACCGAGCTCACGGGCGTACGCCCCGAACGCGGCGGCTGCCGCGCCGGTCGCCGGGTCCTCGACGACGCCGCCGACGGGGAACGGGTCACGGACGTGGAAGACGGTTGCCGACTCCCGCCACACCAACTGGGTCGTGGTCAGGTCCAAGCGGTGCATCAGGGCTTCGAGGCGCTCGAAGTCGTACGCGAGATCCGTGAGGCGGGCGCGTGTCGCCGCCGCGAGAACGAGATGGCGGGCTCCGGCGAAGGCGATGCGGGGCGGGAAGGCAGGGTCGAGATCGGCGGCCGGCCAGTCGAGCGCGGCCAGTGCCTCCGCAAGGTCGGCGTCGGCGATCTCCTCGATCTGCGGCTCGACGCTGGTCAGCGTGGCGCGGAGCGTCCCACCCTCCTCGGTCACCACCACCGGCACGATGCCGGCGCGGGTGGCGAACACCAGCTCTCCGGGGCCCCGGCGCTCGGCGAGAGCGACAGCGGTCGCGACGGTCGCGTGCCCGCAGAACGGCACCTCGGCCCTGGGACTGAAGTAGCGGATGCTGTACGCCCTGCCCTCCTGGCCTCCCAGGCCCTCCGGCGGCGCGGTCAGGAACGCGGACTCCGAGTATCCGAGGTCGGCGGCGATGGCCAGCATGTCGCTGTCGTCCAGGCCGGTGGCGTCCAGCACAACGCCGGCGGGGTTTCCGCCGGCGGGGGAAGTGGAGAAGGCGGTGTAACGCAGCACCTCGGGCCTCGGCGTGTTCGTCGTCATGCTCGTGGCAACACGGGACGGGGCCATCGCTGTTCCCGGACACCGGTGGCGAGCGACGCGGCACAGCCCGGGTCGCGGTCAGGAGCGCCCACGCCACCGTCACCCCTCCCCGGAAGCCCACGACCCGCGGAACGCGGGCAGCGCGGGCAGCGCGGGCAGCGCGGGCAGCGCGGGCAGCGCGGGCA
>NZ_BMMU01000015.1 GCF_014646095.1 Streptomyces lacrimifluminis
GCTCCCGTAGCCACGGCGCTGTCGCTCGCCCCTTGAGGATTACGGGACAACCCTTAGTGTGCATTCCACCATGGCGGTGGGGCAGAATCATCCGCGTACGTCCTGCCCCGGCAGGCCTTAGCACAGTTGAGGAGACGGTGGCTGACAACCAGAAGGCCCACCAGCCCGACCGGCTGTCCGTCGAGCGCGAAGTGGTCGACGGTGTCCGTGTCGTGATCGTGCGGGGCGAGATCGACCACGACGTCAAGGACGTCCTCAGCGAGGCCCTGCTGTCCGCGGACGGCACGGTGCTGCCGCAGCGGATCGTGGCGGACCTCAGCGGTGTGACCTTCATGGACTCCAGCGGCATCAACGTCCTTGTCGCCGCCTTTCAGCAGGTGAGCGCGGCGCAGGGCTGGCTGCGTATAGCCGGCGCCCAGGAATCCGTCCTGCGTGTCCTGACGCTGGTCGGCGTCGACACCTTCATCCCGTGCCACCCCACCATCGAGCAGGCCATGAACACCTGACCGCTTCACTGGGCTGGTCCGTGGCCTACGCTCGACGCAGCCCGGTTCCTGGCCCCCGAAGCGGTCGCGGAGGGTCGCCGTCCTGAATGACGACGGACACCGGTGGATGGCCGAGGACCCCGCACCCGCCGCCGAGATCCTCACAGTTCCTTCGCATCGGCAGAGCCCAACTGGCCGACACCCCGACCGTGTTGGACGTCGCGGCGGCACCAGCAGACGCGGTAGGCGCCTGATGATGAACCTCTCTCAGCGGGTGCAAGGGGGCGGGGGAGCTGCGCAACGGTGTATCCGACGGCGGTCGAGAGGCCGGAGGAACCGGCGCGGCCCCGTGAAACCAGTGAGGTCCGGGTGGCCGAATGCCGTCTTGCCGGAACCCGTGGGCTCGGCCACTGTCGTGAGGCACGGCCCGCCCACCCGGTGACCGACCACCATCGGAGACTCCCCATGCTGCGGGTGCACTTCACCGCCGAAGACCTCGTACGCGTTCGCGTCGCCGCCGCCCCCGACCCGCTGTGGGAACTCACGAACAGCGTCCAGGTTCTGGCCACCGACGAGAGCGCCCTCGCGTACGGGGAGTGGCGACGGCTCGTCCGGCCGGGCCGGGGCCCTGCCGACGTGCTGCTCGCCGGGCTGATGCCGTCGCGCGGCTACGCACCGGACTTCCTCACCCCCGCCCTGAGCGGCTCCCCCGCCCTGGACAGCGCGATCGACACGGTCCTCAGCACGCCTCGGACAGTCCTGCGTGACGATCTGGTCAGCCTGGCCGCCTCCACCGAGCGATCACGCCCGCTGCCGGCCGCGACCCGCGCCCTGGCCGACGGTGACGCGAACGCCCTGCGCTGCCTCGGCACCGCACTGCACGCCTACCACCGGCGGGCACTCGCTCCGCACTGGCCGCACATCCGGGCGCAGGTGAGCGCAGATGTCGCCGTACGCACCCGGGCAGTCCTCGACGGCGGCGCCGACGGGCTCCTCGCGAGCTTCGCTCCCCTGTTGCGCTGGCGGTCACCCGTACTGGAGGCCGAGTACCCGGTCGACCGCGACATACGGCTCGGCGGGCGCGGGCTGTTGCTCCAGCCGTCCTTCTTCTGCCACCACAAGCCCGTCATGCTCGCCGAGCTGCGGGCCGACCTGACACCGGTCCTGGTCCATCCGATCCAGCACACCCCCGGCTGGGCGGGGGCGCGCGGTGCGGGTGGTGCGGGCGGACAGGGAGCGGAGTTGGGCGCGCTGCTCGGGCGGACCAGGGCGGCGATCCTGGAGGACGTCGTGACCGGCCGTACGACGGGTGAACTCGCGCGGCGGTTCGGGATCTCCGGGGCGGCGGCGAGCCAGCACACGGCGGTACTTCGCCGGGCAGGCCTACTGCTGAGCATGCGCCGGAACAAGTACGTGGTGCACACCATCACGCCCACGGGCCTGGCCCTGCTCGCCGGCGTCCCCAGCGTCCGCCCGGCCCCTGACGGCTGAGACGTCGTTTAAGCCATGCCTTCAAGGTGTGGTGACGGTGGGGCGGCGGCCGACAGCCTGGTCATGCGGGGCCGCACCAGGGCCCGCGAGCTCCGTACGCCACATCCCGAGGGGGAACCACACCATGCCCAGCAAACGCTCCGCGCTCGCCACGCTCGGCGCCCTGGTCTGCCTGCTGACAGCCATGTTCGCCACGACGCCGGCCCAGGCGGCCGTGCCCGCGGGCGACGGCCCGGCCGGGCGGGTTCTGGTCCTGCCTCCGGCGCCCTCCGGCGCCTCGGCGGTGTCCGCCAGGTCCGCAGCCGCCAGCACACCCACGTCCTCTCCGGCCGTGCGTACGTCGCACATTCGGCCGGGAGCCACCTACACCTGCGCCAGCGGCAACCTCTGCGCCGTCGTCTGGGACCCGACCACGTCCGACTACAAGGTCTTCTTCTTCTACTCCTGCAACAGGTACTCCCTGTCCGGCTGGAACGGCACCGGCACCTACTTCGACGCCCAGACCGGCGGCGTGACCTCGTACTTCTACGGCCAGAGCGGCAACGTACTGAAGTCGTTCACCCCGGACTCCACCAACCACAGCTACAACTGGACGCCCGTCTGGTCCATCCGCAACTGCTGACCGCACGATGACGCGGGCCCCGGTGCCACCGCGCGAGCGGAGAGCCGGGGCCTTCGTACTTGTATGGCGGGCCAGGTCTTTTCGTACGGTGCACAATCAACCCTGTGGACCAGGGACTTGCGGCGGTGCTCGGGGCAACAGTGGGCGTTCTCGGCACGGTCTCCGCATCGGCGATATCCGGTTGGTCGGCCCGCCAACAGGTGCAGAGCCAGGCGAAGATCGAGCATGCCCAGTGGCGCAGACAGACACGCCGCGATGCCTACAGTGCTTTTCTGGCGCCGGCCAACGAGGCGCGCACCACACTGAAGATCGCCGCACGCGCGCTGATCGGCGACAACCCGGACCTACCGGAAGCCGATCGCAGACTCCAGGTCGCCCAGGAACAGCTGGCTGTCGTGCAGGCGGCCTGGGCCGGCCTGGCGGTGGAGGGACCCGAACCGGTGGAACAAGCAGCCCACAGTGTTCGCACAGGGCTCCACTCGATGCGCACGACTCTTCTCGCATGGCGCGACTCCATGGGCGCCCCGGACCTCAACGTCACCTTCGTGGAACGCCACGCCGTCGAGGCGACCAGAATCTCTGAACGCATCGGCAGATTCACCGCAGCAGCACGGACTGCCCTGGACGATACGGAATCGCCATCAGGGGTCTAGCCGCGGCTCTCCGCGTTCAGTTGGGGCTCTGCCGGGAGTCGTCTGCGAAGGTCGGCCTCCTTTCCTGGGGGGCGCAACCACTCCCACGGAGGTCGCGGCGGCCGACAAGTGGACGGTCGAGAGGTTCGACACCAGCTACGTCGAGCACCGCATCCCTCTCGCCCCGCGCGGAGGGTTCCCCGACCGCGGCACGCTCCCCATCGCCGGGGACGACGACACGGCCGACAAGTCCGTCATCATCCTGCTCGATCGTCTCAGCCGCGACCTGCCAGGTGTGGATCCGATACGGGTGCTCATCACCCGATCCCGGCCCCTCCCCCGGTATCCACCTGCGGATCCGCCGTGCCGGAGCCCGCTCCGAACGCGGCCACCTCGTCGAGCGCGCCGAAGCGGTGACCGCGTGAGCCGACCGACGCACGGCACGCTGCATCACGTCGAGCTGTGGGTTCCTGACCTCCACCGCGCGGTCGCCTCGCTCGGCTGGCTGCTGGAGATGCTGGGCTACGCCCTCTTCCAGAGCTGGGACGGTGGCCGCAGTTGGCGGCTCGGTCCGACCTACCTGGTCGTCGAGCAGTCCCCGGCCCTCACCGCCGAACAGCATGACCGCTGCCGCCCAGGACTGAACCACCTGGCGTTCCACGTCGAAGATGCCGCCACCGTCGAAGAGTTGGCTGCCGACGCCCCTGCGCACGGCTGGCACCTGATGTTCCCCGAGCAGCACCCCTACGCCGGCGGCAGACAGCACCACGCCGCCTACCTGGAGAACGACGACGGCTTCGAGGTCGAACTGGTCGCGATCAAGTCACCCGAACGAAACTGAGATCAACCGATCCGCAGGTCTTCACGATCACCCCGCGGTCGCCCCGTCTGGACAAGGCGGCGCTCGCCGTCATCAAGGCGACCCCGGTATCCGGACCAAGGGTGCCGGCGGACGTCAGTGTGGTGAGCTTCGACGACACCTCCGCAGCCGCGATCTCCGCTCCGACCGGCGGCCGACAAGCCCCTGGACGTCCGCCGGGAGGACTTGCTACCCCCGCTTCTGGTCCGAGCCTCCGCCGCCCCACCTGCCGCCGGTCGCGAGGGCGGGGAGCAGTCAGCCACGCCCGGTCGCCCGCGAGCCAGGGGCGACCCAGGAAGCCCTGGCCCCAAGGGGCACCGCAGAAGCCGCCCAGGCACCTATCAGGGGTTCCAGAAGACCGAGGTGAACGCGTGGTCGAAGCGCCGCGCGGACAGGTCCTCGCGTTGGATCACCCAGTGGACGGTGGCGCTCTCCCAGCCCTGTACGTCCATGCCCGCATACCAGTCGGCCAGGAGCACCCAGTCCGAGACGTCACCCGAGACCGGCCTGTCCCACCGGCCCGCCTCGGCCGCCTTCACCGCACGGGACACGGCAATGGCGAGGGGGTCGGTGTATATGGCCTCCTCCCAGGCGTAGCCCCCGATCTGCAACGGCCCCTCGGGAGCGATGGCGTCATGGGTGCTCTCCCAGACCTCGACGAGTTCCTCGGAGCGGGGATGCCCGGGAAGCGGCCCGCTCCCGGGTCCCCCGGGAAATTCCACCGCGTGGTGGTAGGGCAGCGACACACTGGCCGTCGCCTGTAGCGGGCCCTGGGGAAACTCCTTGAACATCGCCTGGTAGTCGTCGATGTCGAAGGAGTTCCAGGCGTTCCGGTCCCGTTCCGTCACGGCCGAGCCGGCGGGGACGTACACCACGCTGCCCATGGTTTCGTAGTCGTCGGCGGTCTCGGGGAAGGCGAACAGCAGCAGACGGCCGTCCGGAGGCAGGGCCAGGTCCGTCGCGTCGGCGGGCAGGGCCGCGAGGTCGATGGAGGCGACGAAGGGGTAGGCGGGGTCCGGGACGTCGGCCGGAAGCAGGAGCGGACCGCCGAAGCACCCCACGACCGCGCCGCCTCCCTCCCGCGACAGCACCGCGCAACGTCGAGCGGTGCCCAGCCACCGCTCGACATCGTCGACGGGTATGTCCCGCGCGATCGCCTCTTCACGGAACGGACGTAACAGGTCCCACAGCCCAGAAGTCATGGGCAGACCGTAGAGGAAGGGACTGACACGGCGGCGTCGAAGCCGCGGGCGGACCGCCGGGCGAACTCCCGGCCCCTCGTCCCGGTGAACCCGGCACGTCGGCGGTCCCGCCACCCACCGCGGTCGCCGACCGCGTTCGACACGGCGGGACGGCGCGCGGGGCCTTCAGTGGTCGCGCCCGGCACCGCGATCGGGTGCGCTCATGTCCCCCGTCGCGGGCGTGCCCTCGGCGAGCCCGTAGCGCAGGTACACGGTGCCCTTCGGGTCGGCTACCGGCGGTTCGAGGAGCTTGATGTTCGTGGGCACCGCGCCGCCGTCGAACACCTTCTTCCCGACGCCGAGCACGATCGGGTGGACCCAGAGGTCAAGACGGTCGAAGAGCTTCTCGCGCAGGAGCGTCTGCACCAGGTCCAGGCTCCCGACGACCTTGACGTGCTCGTGCCGGTCACGGATCTCGCGCACCGCGCCGACCAGATCCGGGCCGAGCTGCGTGGACCCGGCCCACGGGAGGTCGGGCTTGGCGCGGGACGCCACGTACTTCGGGACACTGTTGAAGAGCGTGGCGATCTCGTTGTCCGCGCCGCCCTCCTGGTACGGCCAGTAGGCGGCGAAGATGTCATACGTCCTGCGGCCGAGCAGGAGGGCGTCCGTGCCCTCGTACGCGGCAAGGATCTGCGACCCGGCGACGTCGTCCAGGAGGGGTGCCTGCCAGCCACCGAACGGGAATCCCTCCGGGTCCTCGTCAGGACCGCCGGGCGCCTGCCCGACGAGGTCGAGGGTTGCGAACAGCTCGATGTGGATGAGTCCCATGCCGTACTCCCGATGAGTGGGTTGTGCCGGTCGGAAGGTAGACCTGTGGGCGCCGGCAGACTCATCGCTGCGACGGCACCCGGCTTCATACTCGTCGACCGCCTCGCCCGGTGCATCGGTCACCACCCGGCCTCGCGGTCTGCGTCCTCACGGCAATCGGCACACAGCACCCGGCTCGGCAGGCATGCCGTGCGCCTTCGGCCAGGGCCCGTCGATCCATCTGAGACACGTCCGTCGCAGCCGCCGACCGTCGCGTCGCAGGCCCCCGGCGCCTTCAGGCGATCCCGGTGCCGCGCAGCAGCAGCAACGTCACGTCCACCATCGCGACAGCGACCGCCGACGCGAACGCCAACCGTTCCCAGCGGCGTCCCAGCACCGTCCCCGCCGTCGCCATCAGAGCGGTCACCACGAGCGCTGCCCATCCCCACCTGCCGGGTGGTCCGGCAGGCCCCAGCACCAGCACCCCGGACGCGGCCACCAGCGGCACCGGCAACAGCAGCAACGCGCGGTCCCGGCCCAGCCGCTGCGGCCAGCCCCGTACGCCCGCCGCCAGATCCGCGCGAATGTCCGGCAGTACGTCGCCCAGATGGGCGCCGATCCCCAGCAGCGCCCCGGCGGTGACAACCCACCAGGCCGGCCATGGCTGCCCCGGCAGGCCCAGCGCGACGAACGCCGGGAGGCCGGCGAAACCCAGCGCATAGGGTGCCCAGGACCACGCTGTCGCCTTGAGCCGCAGATCGTACGCCCACGCCGCTGCCACCCCGGCCAGGTGAACAGCGCCCGCCCACAGGCCACAGGCGAACGACAACGGCACGCACAGCAGCAGCGCGGCATACGCGGCCACCCACACCTCCGTCACACCGACCGTGCCCGCGACGACGGGTTTGCCCCGGCGGCCGGCCTCGATGTCCCGGCGCGCGTCGAAGGCGTCGTTGCACCAGCCGACGGACAACTGCCCGGTCAGCACGGCGGCACCGGTGAGCACGCAACGGGCGGCGCTCTGGCCGGCGGTCAGGGCCAGCGCGACCATCAGGACAGTGACCGCCACGACAGGCCCGGGGTGGCAGGACCCGGCCAGGCCACCCACCCGGCCGGCCCAACTCACCGCCGGTCCCTCGGCCGTCAGCTGCTCGGGAGTGCCCACCCGGCCGATCCTAGGCGTGCCCGCCCCACCCGGCCCAGGACGCGCCCCGGGAGGACCGGCCGGACGGGCGATTCCTGGTGTCGATGTCCCGGTCCGGGGAACACGTGGGGAGCAACTGACCCAGTCGGTAACCGGACGGGACCCCTATGACGCGGATCGCCGCAGTTCACGGTGTACTCGCACCGCACCGTCGCACCCAGTCCGAAATCACCGACATGGTGGCCCGCACGTGCCTGCCCGAGGGAACCGACCGCGGGGTCCTGGACCGGCTGCATCGCAGCGCGAAGGTCGGCTCGCGTCACATGACACTGCCGCTCGAACGGTACGCGGAACTGGACGGATTCGGGGCCGCCAACGACGTCTTCATCGCCGCCGCCACCGACCTGGGAACCAAGGCGGTCCGGGGCGCTCTGCACGCGGCCGGCCTGACCGCCGCCGACGTGGACCTGCTGATCTTCACCTCCGTCACCGGCGTCGCCACCCCCTCGATCGACGCACGGCTGGTCGGCCGCCTCGGACTGCGGCCGGACGTCAAACGGCTGCCCCTGTTCGGCCTGGGCTGTGCCGGTGGCGCCGCCGGACTGGCCCGTATGCACGACTACCTGCTGGGCCGGCCCGACCACGTCGCTGTGCTGCTGTCGGTCGAACTGTGTTCGCTCACTTTCCAGCGCAACGACGCCTCCATGGCGAACCTGGTAGCCACCGGGCTGTTCGGCGACGGAGCCGCCGCGGTCGTCGCGGTCGGCGCGAACCGCCCGGATCGCCCGGCGAACCCGGAGAACCCGGGCGCAACCGTCGGTCCTACGATCGTGGACACCCTCAGCCACCTGTATCCGGACACCGGGCACGTCATGGGCTGGGACATCAAGGACACCGGCTTCCAGGTCGTCCTCGACCCGCAGGTTCCCGATGTGGTGCGCCGTTACCTCGCCGACGACGTCGAGGGGTTCCTCGGCGAACACGGCCTGAAGCCGAAGGACGTGACCGCCTGGGTGTGCCACCCCGGCGGCCCCAAGGTTCTGGAAGCCGTCACCGAAGCCCTCGGCCTCCCCGACGACGCCCTCGATGTGACCTGGCGTCACCTCACGGACGTCGGCAACCTGTCCTCGTCGTCGGTACTCCACGTACTGCGCGACACCCTGGCCCAACGCCGCCCGCCGCCGGGCACGCCGGGTGTGCTGCTGGCGATGGGCCCCGGCTTCGCGAGCGAACTCGTCCTGCTGCGCTGGTAGTTCGGACCGTCGAAGGACACGAAGGGCACAGGACACATGATCTGGTACGGACTGCTGGTCGCCGCCGTCGCCGCCGAGCGTGTCGCCGAACTCGTCGTCGCCCGCCGCAACGAACGATGGAGCACCGCCCGCGGCGCGACCGTGACCGGGCAGGGCCACTACCCGGCCATGGTCGCCCTCCACACCGGCCTGCTGGTCGCCTGCCCGGCCGAGGTATGGCTGGCCGACAGCCCCTTCGTCCCCGCCCTGGCCTGGCCGATGCTGGCCGTACTCGCGGGTGCCCAAGGACTGCGGTGGTGGTGCATCCACACCCTGGGACCCCGTTGGAACACCCGGGTGATCGTCGTGCCCGGTCTGCCGCTGGTGACGGGCGGTCCCTACCGGTGGCGGTGGCTGCGGCATCCGAACTACGTGGCCGTCGTCGCCGAGGGCGTGGCCCTGCCCATGGTGCACACCGCCTGGGTCACCGCGACCGTGTTCACGGTGCTCAACGCCGCCCTGCTCACCGTCCGCATCCGCTGCGAGAACCGGGCGCTGGCCGCCGCGACCGCGCCGACCACATCCGTTCCGGCGTGATCGACGTACTGGTGGCCGGCGGCGGACCCGCCGGACTGGCCGCCGCCATCCACGCCGCCCTCGCCGGCCTGGAGGCCGTCGTCGTCGAACCCCGGACCGCGCCCGTGGACAAGGCCTGCGGCGAAGGACTCATGCCCAGTGGCGTCACCGCGCTGCGAGCCCTGGGCATCGAGGCCGACGGACGCGAACTGCGCGGCATCCGCTACGTGGCCGGCGCCACCCGCGCCGAAGCGTCCTTCCGCGACCACAGCGGGCTGGGTATCCGCCGTACGACGCTGCACTCCGCACTGCATCAGCGCGCGCTCGGACTCGGCGTGCGCATCCTGCCGGGCAAGGTCGGCGAGGTGCGCCAGAACGCCGACACGGTCACCGCCGCCGGAACCACGGCCCGGTGGCTGATCGCCGCCGACGGCCTGCACTCCCCGGTGCGCCGAAGCCTGGGGCTGGAGCTGCCGGGCCGCCCCCACGGCCGCTACGGACTACGCAGGCACTACCACGTCGAACCGTGGACGGACTTCGTGGAGGTCCACTGGTCCCGGCACGGCGAGGCCTATGTGACACCGGTCGGCGACGACCTGGTGGGCGTCGCGATCCTCACCCGCAGCCGCCGCGGGTACGACGAGCACCTGGCCGATTTCCCGACGCTCACCCCCTCGCTGCGCGGACCGGCCGCGACGGAGGTACGCGGCGCCGGACCGCTGCTGCAGCGGGTGCGGCGCAGAACCGCCGGCCGTGTCCTGCTCGTCGGTGACGCCGCGGGCTACCTGGACGCTCTCACCGGCGAGGGCATCGCCCTCGCACTGGCGACGGCCGGGGCCGCCGTCCGCTGTCTGGCCGCGGGACGCCCGGACACGTACGAGCGCGCCTGGGCCCGGCTGACCCGGCGCCACCGACTGCTGACCGGAGCCCTGCTGGCCGTCGGCCGCCGGCCGGGCACCGCCCGCCTCATCGTCCCGGCAGCGTCCCGGATGCCCCCGGTGTTCTCAGCCACCGTTCACGCTCTGCAGTAGCGGCCTGTCCCTTTCCCACACCGAAGCGGCTACGGCAGCGGGGCTCCCGGTGAACCCGCCGGCCCGCACCGTCCGCCGTGGGGACTCCCTGCCGAGGTATCTCGCACCGCAGACGCCCTGGGAGGGGGCCTAGGCTGTTGTCAGGGCCCGAGAAACAGGGGAAACAAGGGATCATGGCGATTGGGGACAAGCCCATGTCCGGACGACCCCGGCCGTCGATGGCGGATGTCGCCCGGCACGCCGGCGTCGCGCCGCAGACGGTTTCGCGCGTGTCCAACGGCCACACCAACGTCGACCCGGCGACCAGGCAGCGGGTCGTGGAGTCGATGCAGGCACTGGGCTACCGGCCGAACGGCGCCGCACGCGCGCTCAAGAGCGGGCGGTTCAACACGATCGGTGTCATCACCTTCACGCTCAGGACGTTCGGAAACACCCGCACGCTCGACGCCATCGCCGAGGAGGCCGCCCGCGCCAAGTACGCCGTCACCCTCATCCCCGTGTCGGACCCGACCATGGGCAGGGTCTCCGGCGCCTACGACCGACTCAGCGAGGCGGCCGTCGACGGGGTGATCCTCGTCTTCGAGGCGCATCTCCTGGACGATGCGGAGTTCAGCCTCCCCCCAGGGGTTCCGATGGTGGTTGTCGACTCCGACACCGGGCCCGGTTACACCGTGGTGGACACCGATCAGGCACAGGGCGCTCGTCAGGCAACGGAACATCTGCTGGAACTCGGCCACCAGCAGGTATGGCACATCGCCGGACCCCCGACCTCGTTCTCCGCAGCCCATCGGGTCGAGTCCTGGCGGCGCACCCTTCAGGATGCCGGCATCGTCCCGCCCCCGGTGCTGTACGGCGACTGGACCACCCGATCCGGTTATCGGCACGGGTTGGCTCTGGGGCGAAGGCCGGAGGTCACGGCGATCTTCGCCGCGAACGACCATATGGCGCTCGGTGTCATGCGTGCTCTGCACGAGCTCGGCCGCCGGATCCCCGAAGACGTCAGCGTGGTGGGGTTCGACGACATGGAGGAGACACATGCCTTCTGGCCGCCGCTGACCACCGTTCGGCAGGACTTCGCCGCGGTCGGCCGGCTCAGCCTTCAGAAGCTGCTGAGCAAGATCGGCCGTACGGGGCCTGACACGATCGACAAGACCTTGGTCCCGACCCGGCTGGTGGTCCGCGCGAGCACCGGAGCGCCACCGCCCTCGCTGCAAGGCGAAGAGCGGCGGCACTGACCCGCACGGGCCCGGCGAGTACCCTCGCCGGGCCCGTGCGGGTCGGATCAGCGGTCGCCCGGCACAGGTGCCGGCATCAGCTCCTGGACCACTGCTGGTTGCTTTCTCCGCTGCAGTGCCAGACATCGACCGCCGTGCCGTTGCCGGTGCCCTTTTCGACCGTGGCCAGGCAGAGCGCCGGGTTCGCGACGCTGGTCACGGTCAGGTCCGCGTTCACGTTCCACTGTTGTGCCGCCGCGCCGGTGCAGTCGGAGATGACCACGGGGTCTCCCGCCGTCGTTCCGGTGCCTCCCACCGTCATGCACTTGTTGCCGTAGACGGTGAGTTGTTTGTCCGCGTCCCAGTTCCAGGACTGGTTGCCGCCGTCGTTGCAGTCCCAGAGGTCGAGTTGGGTGCCGTTCGTCGTGCTGAATCCGGGCACGTCGACGCAGCGGCCCGAGCCCACTCCGCGCAGGACCTCGCCGGGAGGCGCGGGCGGCAGGTCGTTGACGGGCGGGGTCTTGCCGAAGCCGTAGCCCCAGCGCAGCTGCGCGACTCCGCTGGCGTTGTTGTCCACCAGGTTGCCCTTGGCGTCCAGCGACTCGATCGAGTAGGCGTCGTCGAACCTCAGCCCCGGCCAGTACACCAGGCCCATCCCCTTGCTGCGGGCGGTGTTGGTCACGGCCGCGAGATACGACGTGTAGATGTTGCCGTCCCACGCGCCGTAGTTCAGACCTGTGGTCATCGGCGAGCCTGCCTCGTCGATGATGGTCCGGCCGGCGTACTTGCCGATCCTGGCTTCCAGGTCGGCGACCCAGTCCGCCTGCTTGGTGTGGCTGGCCCAGAACCCGTAGAAGTGCAGCGACAGCAGCGTTCCCCGCAGTTCACGGGCCGCGCCGACACCGGTGACGTTGTCGTTGTAGCCGGTGCCGCTGATCACGACACGGCCGCGCGGGACGTCCTTGTGCCGGGCCAGCCAGCCGCTGGTGACGCCCACCCACTCGTCCAGGGTGTAGCCGTGCGGCTCGTTCATGGGCTCGAAGTAGACCCGTGGGTTGTGCTTGTACTCCCGCACCACGGTGTTCCACATCTTCTTCCAGGCGGCCGTGTCGTCGACCATGCCGTCCTTGCTGGTGTTGGCCTCCCAGTAGCTGACGATGACCTTGTCGCCGTAGGCCGTGGCCGCGTCGATCGTCGCCCGGTACGACTTCCACCAAGTGGTGCCCACGGTCGCCGGGTTGATCGGCAGTCGCAGCGTGTTGGCGCCCAGGTTCTTCTTGAATCCGCGCACCATGCGGTCCGTGGTGCGGTACACGGTGCGGTAGTTGTCGGTCACCTTCAGCCCGCTGGGCACCACGGCGTCACTGGCGTAGTTGTCCCGCGGGTCTGCCCAGTTCACCCCGCGGAAGTCACTGGTACCGCCCTTCGACGCAGGCTTCACCGACGCGTGCGCGGCAGCTGGTGCCGCGGTGGCCGACTGGGCGAGGGCGGGGGCCGGGGCGGTCAGGAACATGAGTGTCGCGCCGAAGCCGGCCATGATCACGCTGGCCAGTCTTCTCGACCTCGTCGGGGTCTTGGTCATGTCGTCTCCAGTGACGGGGATCGCGGAGGGCGGAGTGCGGGTTCTCCACGTGAGCCGAGGCAGTGATGAACCAGGGTCCGTATACAGACGCTCGGACCCGTGTAAACCGGCCATGGTTACGTAACCATGGCCGGACACTGGCACGGCGCCCGCTCTGATGACAAGACCCGTGACAGTTCCGAAATACGACAGACTCTTTCACCGGACCCGGAGGACCCGGAGGCGCGGGTCGTTGGCCGACGGTTTCGAGAGCGGCAGTTCGGCGGGCCGTCCGGCGGGCAGGCGGTGTCTCGCTTCGGGCTGCCGCCGCCAGTCGGCACCATCTCCGCACCCCAGAACGCGGCGTCGGGCCCTCGATCAGGGGCGGCGGGTCCTCTTCCCCACCCCGGAAGTGCAGCCGAGATTCGCGTGGCCGCGGCCCGAACCCGACGTTCGACAGCCCTGGGGACCTCGCCGAAGCGCACCTGGCCTGGGGCGCATCACGCAGCAGCAGCCGAAGGCCTGAGCCCCACAAAGGTCAGGTAGAACAAACGAGTGAACATACTGTGCTGCGCCGCCTGCGGGCTCCGTCTGACCGAGCCCGTCCGGCGGATCGACGAGATGCCCGAGTACCCCGGCTGGGACGGCAGGCCCGACGCGGAGGGGCGACGACACGGCCCGGCGAGCGTGCCGCGCGGCGTCTATGTGGTCGATCCACTGCCGTACGGGGCGCCTTTCGAGCCGTGCGAGGACGAGGACACGTACGACGGGATGGTGCCCGGTGGGATGTGGATGTCCGACGAGCGGGGCTCGCTCGTCTCCGCCGGGCCGTGCGGCACATACGTCCTGCACCCGCTCGACGTCGTCGACCTCGGCCTGCACCCCGACACCTCGCGCCTCAGTGGTTGCTGTGGCCTGAGTCCGTTCGACGGAGTCAATCGCGTCTGCTCGTGCGGAGCCGAGGTCGCCATCGATGCCTCCGACTGCTCGGGCGGTTACGAGACCCGGCTCGTTCCGGACGCCGTCCGCGTGGAGCCCGCCCCGTGACTCCCATCGGCGCAACACCGCACCGCTCCGCGAGGAGGTACTCGCCACGGCCATGGAAATGATCGCCGAGCGCGGTCCGGAGAAGCTCACCGTGGCGGCCCTGAGCCTCGATGTCGGCATGAGCAGCAGCCGCCTCTACTACTTCCGCTCCAAGGACGAGTTGCTGCTGCGCACCCTGGAGTGGAGCGCGGGGCGGCTCGGCACCGAGCGCGGGCGGCTGCTCGTGCGGGCGTCGCCGACTCGCGAACGGCTCGACGCCTACGTCGGCCTGCGCGTCCCCGACGGCCAGCGCGACCCGCACTGGACCCTCTGGCTGGAGGTCTGGAACCGCTCGAAGAGCGCCGCCGCCGACGACGCGGACGCCCGAGTGCGCGACGCCGCCATCGAGGGCGCCTGGCACCGCGACCTCGTCGCACTGCTCGTCGAGGGCACCTTGCGACTGGCCGGGGATGTGCGGGACGTGATCGACAGGCTCTTCCACCCCGCCATGGAGCAACTAAGGATGCGGTGACGTCTCTTTCGCCACTCCTGAACGCTTGACGTCGTTCAGCGACACCTCGGCACTGCCGCACGACCAGGTCCGACTCCGGCCCGCGAAGGGGCACTCCCCCTTCGGCACGGCCACGCCGGCCCGGCCCCCGTGCGGCCCCCTGGCTCTTGGCATCAGTCCTCGGGTCAGCCGCCCGGACTGCGGGCGACAACCTCGAACACCTGATCCGCCGCAGGTCAGATGGGTCAGAACTCCTCCGAGCACCACGGACTCACCACCCATGAACAGTGGATCCAGTCCGTTCGGGTACAGCTCACCTGCGCTGGTGCGAGGGTGACCCGTAGCCGGGGTCCATGGGCTCTTTTCCGTGGGGCCACGGCCTTCTCGGGCCGAAGTCCCGCCGTCTGGAGGGCTACCTGCGAGCGAGCGAGGTGTTGGTGATCGGAAGCGGCTTGGTCGCGCCCGCCACATAGAGGTCCCTCGGAGCCGTGCGCAGCGTGAATGTGTCGTCGTAGTCCCGGACTCGCACGGACAACACGAAGAAGCCGTCCTCCTCGGCGGTCGTCTTCACTCGGTACTCGTTCTCCCAGTAGGTCTGCAGGAAGACCTCGGTGCCCTCGGGCTCGACGCCCTTGGGGAGAGTGACCTTGCCCTGGACCGTGAGGATGGTGCCCTTCTTCACTTTGTTCGTGTTGACCTGGTAACTGACGGAGCTGTACTTGGGCTTGGTGGCCACGCTGGTGGCCGTGTAGTAGCCGTCCTGCGGGGTGTTGAGGTCGCCGTCCTCGTCGAAGGAGGCCGTGATCTGCACGTTGCGCTGGACGTTGAGCAGGCTGCTGCCGGCCACGTGGTCGATGTCGACCTCGGGGATGGTGAACTGCCCCTTGGCGTCGGTGACCGGCTTGCCCAGGTCGCGCGGCTCGTAGTAGTTGGGGTCGATCGGGTCGCCCCACGGATTCCAGGTGGTGAAGCGGATGACCTCCTGGACAGTGACAGGGACGTTCGGCGCCGGGGTCCCGTCGGCCTTGGTGACGGTGCCGGTGACGTCGACTTGGCGGTTGTTGTAGTTGGTGTTGGTCGGGTTGGTGGTCACGGTCAGCACATAGGCGCGGCTGGGGGCGGCGTCGGAGGGCTTCGCCGAGGCGGAGGGCCCGGACACGGCGCCTGCGGTGAGCAGGAGCGCGGCGATGACGGCAAGGCGCGTCGGCAGGGGCTTCCTGAGCACAGGTCAACTCCAAGTTCGGTCGAGACTAGAGGAGTCGCGCCGGGCGGCACCGGTTCCACCGCGACGCAGGTGTGCGACACACCAGGTTCGACCGGCGGGGTGGGGGGAGAGTTGTATCTGTTCGGCCACTGTTACACGGCTGTGGCCGGAGGCGGTTTTGTACGGGTTCGAGGTCGCCTCAAACGTCGACTGCAGGCCGCCCTGAAGCACCAACCTCACGACTCCGTGCATCGCACGCGACGTCGAGACCACGCTCCGCTGCACCAGCGTGCGGCGTACTGGGGGACCGCGGGGCGTGGTTCAAGAACAAGGCCACGCGCCCGCGCCCGGGATACACGGGCCCCGGGCAGGCAGCCGCATTCGAAGAATTCCCGGCCCGACAATCCAGGTCGGCGAGCAGTGAACGGCATCGGCTTCGGTGGCGGCTCCGTGCTGCCCCGAACCTCCGGCAGACCAGATCAGAAGCAGTTCACGGCGATGCGCGCGGGAGGTCGTCAATACCGGTCTGGTTCCCTCTCACCCACCGAGTCGTAGTCGTCCTCATCTCACAAGGCCGTAGGAGTCGGACGTGTCCGCCGGTCTGCTGCGCTTGCCGTGCCAGTCCAGTATCAGGACCGTGGCATCGTCCCTGAGGTTGCCGTGGCAGGCGTCGAGCACCGAGGCGGTCAGGCCCCGGACGGCTTCGCGCGGGTGCAGTGCACGTGTGTGGTGAACGATCGCGGCCAGGTCGACGGCCGCGGCACCGCGCTCCTGCATTCCGTCGGTGAGCAGGACCAGGCGGTCTCCCGGACACAGCTGCAGTTCCTGTAGACGGTAGGAGCTGGAGGCCGCCACGCCGAACGGCAGGTTGACGCCGAGTTCCAGCTCTTCCACGGCGCCGCCGCGCAACAGCAGTGGCCGCGGATGGCCGGCGTTGACCAGTTCGCACAGACCTGTCTCGAGGTCGACGCAGAACAACTGTCCGGTGGCCAGACCACGGCTGTGGCTCAACAGGGCCTCGTGGGCGTGCCGGGCCTGCTTGAGAGCGTCACAGCCGCTCCGGCGAGCCCGCCGCAGCGCGCCGACGAGCAAGGTGGCCAGCAGGGCGGAGTCCGTGTCGTGGCCCATGGCATCGGTGATCGACAGGTGCAGGGTGTCGCGGTCGAGCGTGTAGTCGTAGGTGTCGCCACCGATGTCGTCGGCCGGAACCAGCCCGGCGGCCAGAGTGAACTGCTCCGCCTCGCAACAGGGGGCCGAGGGAAGCAACTGGTGCTGGATCTCCGCGGCCAGGCTGGGCTTGGTGGTGCGCCGGCCCAGATGGTAGAGATCGGTGAAGCGGCGGTCGGTGACGATGATGTAGGCCAACGCGTGCGCCGCGTCGCGGACCTGGCGCAGTACGGTGTCGTCGGCTGACTGCAGCGTCACCTCCAGAACGCCGATGCAGTCGCCGCGGTTGGTGACCGGCGTGATGACGTGCCGTCCGCCCTGGCCGTCCGGTTCCACATGCTGGCGTTGGCTCCGCAGAACGCCGTCGTAGACACTGCCCTGCAGAGCGACCGGGCCGGCATCGTCGAGAGCTTCGTCATCGGACGCGGCGAGCCGAACAAGCCGCTGGCCGATCAGGTCGACGAACAGGAAGGACACACGCTCGGCACCGAACCGCTTCTGCAGGTCGTGTGCCACCACGTCGACGGACTCACCGGGCGGGGCCGCTTCCGCAGCGGCCAGCAACTCGCCCAGTTCCAGATCTTCACCCTTCACGACAACCTCCTGTCTGCTGCCGCACCTTCTTCCCCGAGTCCGCGCAACATCACCTGTTCCCCTGATTTTGCCTGGTCAGAGAGCTGCTCGGATCGGCACGAGCGGCTCCCGGGCCCGTCGGCCGACGTCCGTGGGCAGCCGGGCGGAGCGCCCGCCCACAAGGCAGGCGGGCCGGCGCGGTGTGCCGATCGCGTCCAGCAGTGGCTCGCGGCGGTAGCGCGAGGCGCCCCTGTCGACAGGCGAATTCCTGGGACTTTGAGGGCCGTTGCACAGCATGGAACGGGACAACACGGAAAGCGCTCCTCGCGCCGTCGTCGAACGAACCCGAGGAGACCCACCCCGTGCCCACTGATGACCACGGATCGCTGCCCCTGACCTCAGCGGCATGTGCTTCGCGGAGGGTGACGGGTGGTACGGCAGAGCCCGGCCTGTCGGCCGCCGTTCCGGCTGGAGACGGTCGGCGTGAGCGGTTTCGCGCATCGCTGTCGGTTGGAGGGAAGCGAGCCGTCCGCCTTTCCTGATGGGGTGGGCGGACGCGTCCCGCGGAACGATCGGACCGCTTGTTGTCCTACTGGCTGATGGTCATCGGCGGCGGGGTCCAGCGGCCCTTGGGTGGGATGGTGGTGCTGACTCCGAAGTCGTTCTTGAGCTGTTCGGGGATGGCGTAGTGCATGACGCGGCCACGGGTGAGGGAGGACAGTTCCAGGACGCTGGTCAGGTGGCCGAGTCGGTCAAGGGCCCATCCCGCCAGGGGTGAGTGGTCCTCGACGGTTTCCAGCACGCCCAGCAGGGCGGGGGCGACCTTGACGACGGTGTCCCAGGTGGTGCGGGGCACTTGCAGCCAGTCGGCGCAGGTGTCGCCGATCAGGTAGCGGATCAGGGCGGACACGATCGGATCGAAGAAGGTGCCGGGCACGACCTCCTCGTAGAGGTCGATGAGCTGGCGGGTGAGCTGGGCTCCTTCCTCACTGGGGCCCATGTGGCGGGTCATGTAGAGGTCGGAGAACTCTCGTGCTGTCTGCAGGTCCTGGGGGACGTGGTCCTGGTCGATGCCAAGGATGGCGCCCACCACGCGCCAGGCGTAGTAGTAGGACTCGGCGCCTTCGTTGCTCATGTGGATGCCAAGGCGGTGCAGGGCGTCGAGGACCTGGATGGAGAACATCATCTGCCCGCCGATCATGTCTTCCTGACAGATCGGCGTACCCAGGGCGGCGGTGTCCCAGCGGTCCTCCCGCTTGAGGTGGTGACGGATGGAGGCATGCAGCAGCCGCACCTTCTGGGCTGCGGGGATGAATCGGCTGCCGGCTTCGAACGCGCCGGGCTGCATGAGGTAGACGGTGAACTGGCCGGTCTCCGCCATCCGCTTGGAGGGGTACTTCAGCGAATGGGTGGACGACAGCAGCTTCGCCACGTGGGGAAGGACGTAGCAGGCGGGCATCGATGCGAACGACAGCGCGGTGGAGATGTGCACGTTGTTGTCGATGAAGAACAGCCGCGCCTTCTCCATCTCACCCCAGTCGACCCAGGCCGGGGGCGTGCTGGTGGCGTTCAGGTACTCGCGGGCGACGTCGGGCAGCCCTTCGGGCAGGTCCTGCCCGACGGTGGAGACGTAACGCATGAGCGTGTTGAACTTGCCGACCTCCCCGCGCTCGAACAGGGTCGCCACTGTAGCGTCGGCGAGTTCGTCCCCTTCGGTGCGCAGGGCGTCCATGGACGCTTGGGTGTAGGTCATGGTGCTCCTCCGGTGGGGGTGGCCGGTCAGTACGTGCGGATGACAGAGACAGTCGCCAGAGCCGACAGTGCGTGGCGTGCTTCGATGGCCAGATCGGCGCCGGCCAGGGCGTCCTGGGCTTCCCGCAGCCGAGCGGTGATCATGTCTTCGACGCGGGCGACGGCGCCGGTGCGGTGAGCGATCTCCCGCGCCCGTTCCACCTGTCGCTCGCTGAGGTTCGCCTGCCCGAGCAGGAGGTTCAACTCGGCATGTTCCGCCTTGGTCGCGCCGGTGAGAGCGTGGGCCATCAGAGCGGTGGGCCGGTTCCCGGCCAGGTCATCGGCCGGGTCCTTGCCGGTCTGCTCAGGATCGCCGAACAGGCCCAGCAGGTCGTCGCGCAGCTGGAACGCCTCGCCCAGCGGGACGCCGTATTCGCTGTACGCCCGCAACAGCCGCGGTGGGGCACCGGCGAGCAGGCCGCCGATCTGCAGAGGGTGTTCGACGGTGTATTTGGCGGTCTTGTAGCGGATCACCTTCACCGATGCGTCCGGGTCCGGCTCGGCTCCGGTGCGCAGGACTTCCAGGCACTCACCTGCCACCAGTTCACGGGCGAGAACCGCCCACAGAGGCCGGGCCCTGCTCAAGTAGGCGCCGGGCAGGCCGGAGGTGGTGAACAGTTGCCCGGCCATGGACATCAGCAGATCACCCACCAGCATGGCCAGGGCCCGGGCGCCGGCCCTCGGCCGCGCATGGCCGGTGAGGATCTCACGCAGGGCGATGTGGCCGGTGGGCCGGCCGTGCCGGGTTCGGCTGTGGTCGATCAGGTCGTCGTGCACGACGGCTGCCGCATGGATCAGCTCGATCGCGCCGGCGGCGCGGACCAGCGCCTCGCTGTCGGGCTGGCCGGCCCCGCGCCAGCCCCAGTAGCAGAACGCCGCCCTGAGCCGCTTGCCGTGCTCGGTCGCGGCATGAAGCTGCTCCGCGACCGGCGCCAGACAGTCATCGATGTCGGCCAGCGCCTGTGCTTCCGCGGTGACGAACGCTCTGAGGACCTGGTCGACGCGCTGCCTCAGCAGGGCGTGGTCTTCCCCTTCACTCACTGCCCCTCTCCCTCTGAGCGCGCGGTGACGGTACGGGCGAGGACCTCCATGTGAGCCGGCGGCGGGGCTCCGTGCCGGTCCAGGAGGAGGCGGCCCCGTGCCTTGGTCTCCTCCTGACCGTCAGCCAGAAGGTCCCCCAGATCGGACCGGCGCAACAAGCCCTTCACGCTTCCCACGGCGCCGCTCAACCCGCATACGGCCAGATCGGCAAGGCCGGCCACCAGGGCCACCGTGTCCTCGGCGAGGCCCGGCTTGCGACCGTCATGGTGTGTCACAGCATGTCTCCCTGAAGGCGAGGCCCGCCCCGGCTCCGGCTGGTCGGCACGGAGCAGCGCGTAGCGATGTTCGTCACGACCCGCTTCGAGTCTGACGATCGAAGACGCCCCAGGCAGCCCTGATGCACCATCGAGTGATCTATTTCAAAGATCCGGACAGGCAGTAGACGACACCTGTATGGGACACGAACCTCACAGCATGCGGGCAGCTGTCGGACGGTCACCCCACAGTGAGCAGCTGTCCGCCCTGGGATGGCTGTATGACTTCCCACGCCAGCGACCGGTGTCGAAAAGGTCCTGTTCCGGCCTCGCACATCGCGCCGTGACCCCGTCGGCACTCGGCCGTCGGCGTCATTTCCAGAGGCGCCGCCACCGGCCCCGCCCGCGCACGACAATGGGTCCTCCGCCTCGAAGGGGCGACGACAGGGTCTGCCGTCCGACAGCCTTCGAGGTGACCGAGCGACAGGCCGCCGGCAGTCTCCCGGCTCGCCCCCGTCCTAGAGGACGCCCCTGGCCTTGCGAGGCGGGGTGACAGGGACGGTAGCGCGCAGGTGGGCGCTGGTGATGTCCATGATGTCGGCGAGCTGGGCGATCTGCTCGTGGCTGAGGATGTCCACGAAGCCCTCGCGGACTGTGGCCAGATGGCCGGGGGCGGCGGCTTCGAGGACCCGCTCGCCCTCGTCGGTGAGGATCGCCAGCACCCCGCGCTCGTCCTCGGCGTCGGTCTCGCGGCGCAGCAGCCCGGCCTTCTCCAACTGGGCGACCTGGTAGGTCATTCCGCTGCGCGAGAAGACCATCCCCGCGGCAAGCTCGGTCATCCGGTGCCGTCGGCCCGGGCTCGCGTGGATACGGGTGAGGATCTCGTACTGGACCCTGCTGACCCCGCCTGCCTCGCTGAGCTGAGCGTCAACCACGCGATCCATCAGACTCGCGGTCACGAGGAATCCGTTCCAGGCGCGCATCTCCGTCTCGTCCAGCCAACGGGGCTCGGGTTCGGTCATGGCACCACCCTACCCTTCTACTTCGAACTCGAAGCACTTGCTTCGAGTTCGAAGCGTGACTACAGTCCTGGACATCGAACAAGAACTTCGAATTCGAAGCATCTGCCGACCAGGCAGCACAGCCATGCCCCAGGGAGCAGTCATGAAGATCGTCGTCATCGGTACGGGCAATGTCGGTTCCGTCCTCGCCCGACGGTTCACCGAGAACGGACACGAGGTCACCACCGCCAACTCCACCACCGACCCGGCCCTGCTCGCCGCAGCTGCCGAGGCCGCCGAGGTCACCGTGCTCGCCGCGCCCTTCGGGGCGGTCGCCCAGCTGGACCCGCAGGTGAAGGCCGCCCTGTCCGGCAAGGTCGTCGTAGACGCCACCAATCCCCTGGCCGCCGACTTCATGTCGCTGACCGTGGGCCACACCACCTCGGGAGGCGAGCAGAACGCCGCGACACTGCCCGGCGCCCGCGTGGTCAAGGCATTCAACACGGCCATGGCCACCACCATGGAGACCGGCATGGTCGGCGATCGCCCGCTCCTCCTGCCCGTGGCCGGCGACGACGAGCCCGCCAGAAAGACGGTCCTCGAACTCGCCGCCGAGCTGGGCTTCGATGCCGTCGACGCGGGCCCACTGAGCAACGCCCGCTACACGGAGCCCGCCGTCGAGCTGCTGATCCAGCTCGCCTTCGGTCAAGGCCTGGGCCCGGGCATCGGCTTCACACTGGCCCGCGCCTGATCCGATGCGTACGAAAAAGCCGCTTCCACCGATCAGCGGTTTGGCAGGAGCAGCAATTCGACCGTACGCCTGCTGAACTCCGTTACTCGGCCAGGGGCCAGGGGTGCGAAGGCGCACGCGGTACCCGTGCGGGCATTGGGGTGGGGTGAGGCGTCGTCATTGCCTCACCCCACCCCGGATTCCGACTATGTCAGCGCCTGCGGCCGGACCAGCCGCTCCCGATTCCCGCAACGTGCAGGGCCAGGAGCATCAGGCCGAGGAGCATGACGTTCGTGGAAGAGAAGACATCGTTCGTGGAGATCTCAGCAGCGTTGATCAGGAACGCGATGAAGAACAGTACTGCTGCGGCTATACCAAGCATGGAGCGGTTCCTCTCGAAAGGGTGAGATCCGTGTGCCCCTTTATCCCTCTCTTACGCCTCTGGCGATGGCGTCCCGTCGAAGGGTGCGGCCTGCCAAGGGTCGGGAACGCATGGGTGCCCGCGCGGGCGTCACCCGCCATGGGTGAGCACTCCGCGAACAAGAGCAGGCCGTCGCGCAAGTCCCCCTGGTGAACGGGGAGTTCAACCGACGGAGCGCACGGTGGCCTTCAAGGCTCACAGCGTCTGCCATTCGCCGAGCAGGAGCGGTCGCAGATATAGCATCATCCGACTTTTTTGAGGCTCCCTCGGCCAGTACCGGAACAACAAGGCTGCCGGCCGCCGGCCCTACGTAAGGTCCGGGACATCGACGAGGCATGCGACTCCCGCGCCTCGCAGGGAGCAAAAGGGGATGTCGGTATCAGCAATGTGGAGATTTGCCTCAAGGAGATCATGGCCTCGATCGAGGGCTCGTTAGGAACTGCTCTCGTCGACTACACCAGCGGTATGGCGCTGGGCACGCTCGGAGGTAGCAAGGACCTTGACCTGACGGTCGCCGCGGCGGGCAACACGGACGTGATCCGAGCCAAGACCCGCACCATGGAACACCTCGGACTCAAGGGCGAGATCGAGGACATCCTGATCACACTCGGCAGCCAGTACCACATCCTCCGGCCGCTCAAGGGCCGCGGTGGCAACGGCTTGTTCCTCTACCTCGTGCTCGACGCGAAGAAGTCCAACCTCGCGATGGCCCGCCACCAGCTCAAGAGTGTCGAGGCGCAACTGGACGTGTAGGAAGCCGCGTTCTCCATGGCCTCGCACGCCCACGACTTGAAGATTTCTTCAACTGGGCACATCCGGATCAGATCAATCCCATGGGCGTGCGAGGCCGGATGCACGAGGATCGGTCCCCGAGACCGCCTGCGGTGGCACCTACAGGGCCACCGGGCCCGGATGCAGCCCGTCGAATGCGGCAGGGAGCGAGCGATTCACCATGCAGGTCCCCCTCTACCAGGCCAAGGCCGAGTTCTTCCGGATGCTCGGCCACCCGGTACGCATCCGGGTCCTGGAACTCCTACAGAACGGCCCCGTCCCCGTACGGGACCTGCTCAGCGAGATCGAGATCGAGCCCTCCAACCTCTCCCAGCAGCTGGCCGTACTACGCCGCTCGGGGATCGTGGTGTCCATCCGGGAGGGCTCTACCGTCAGTTATGCCCTGGCCGGTGGCGACGTGGCCGAGCTCCTGCGCGCGGCCCGCCGGATCCTGACCGAACTGATCTCCGGCCAGAGCGAGTTGCTCGCCGAACTCCAGCAGGCAGACCCGCAACCGGCCCTCACCCCCAGCGGATCCGTCCACCGCTCCTGACCCCCCGGGCTCTGTGACCCACCCCGCGAGCAGCAGAGCGCTCCACGGACCGGACCTGTCCCACCGTCACCAGCAAAGCCCGAGGCGCCGGTCGGGGAAGACCGGCGCCTCGGGGTCGGGGCAGTGAGAACGTCAGTTCACGGAGCCGATGCGCTCCACGCGCTCGTCGACACCGTTACGGAGTTCGCTGAGCGTCGTACCGGGCGGGGCCGTCCTGGGTGTGGAGGAAGGCGGCTGCGTCTCGTCGGCGCAGGTCGTGCCCGAGGCCGGGACCTTGAGATCCACCAGGTAGGCGATGACCGCGTCCGTCGCGCAGGCACTGCGGCCGAACGCGGTGTGCCCCTCGGCCCGGAAGGTGAGCAGCGAGGCGTTGTCGAGCTGCCGGGACAGCGCCACCGAGTCCTGGTACGGGGTGTCCGGGTCTCCGGTGGTCCCGAGGACGAGGATCGGCGCCGAGCCCTTCGCCCGGTAGGAGCCGTCGTAGCGGCTGACCCGCTCGCCGGGCCACTGGACGCAGGCGGTTGCGTGCTGATGGTCGTACGTGGGAGGGCCGTACGCCATCGCCGGGCCGAGCAGCGGAGCCTCCTTCGCGAAGGCGGTGACGTTCCGCTTCAGCAGGCGCAGGTCGCGCGGGTAGTCCCGGTCGACGCACTCGACGGCCACGTTCGGGCCCAGGAAGTCGAAGCTGGCCGGGGACGGCGGTCGCAACAGGAAGGACGTGTTGTCCCGCAGCTGGGCCTTGCGCAGTGCCGCGCCGAGCTCGGGCCAGATGACCTTGCCCTCGTTGATGTTGAACATGAGCCGGTAGACCAGCGTGTAGCCGTTGGCCCGGCCGCCGTTCGCGGTCGTCACGGGGTTGGCGTCCAGGTCGGACTTCAGCTTCTCGAACGCCGCGCGCGGATTGCCGTCGCCGAACCCGCAGGTGGCCTGGTCAGCGGCGCACCAGTCGAGGAAGCGGCCCATCGCGCCGTCCAGCGCCA
The DNA here is from genome assembly GCF_014646095.1 of Streptomyces lacrimifluminis. Classification (GTDB taxonomy): domain Bacteria; phylum Actinomycetota; class Actinomycetes; order Streptomycetales; family Streptomycetaceae; genus Streptomyces; species Streptomyces lacrimifluminis. Next base: position 24,862 of record NZ_BMMU01000015.1, read on the forward strand.
GGTACTGCGGCCGGTCGTAGGCATACGGGCGGTTGGCGTAGTGCACCGGGTCGTACCCGCCGTCGAGGGTCAGAGCCCGCACCCGCTTCGGGAACATGGCAGCGTAGACGGTCCCGATGTACGACCCGAACGACCGCCCGTAGTAGGTGAGTTGCTTCTCCCCGAGGGCCTCCCGCAGCAGGTCGATGTCCCGGGCGACGTATTCCGTGCCGATGTAGGGCAGCAGCTCGCCCGTGTTGTCCACGCAGGCCTGGTCGAATTCGGCGGCCTGGCGCAGCGCCGGCTCGAAGGCGTCCGGGCCCGGCACGCCCTTCGCCTCCGTGACGGCTCGCGTGTACCGGGCGTCGTCGAAGCAGGTCAGCGCCGAACTGCGGCCGACACCGCGGACGTCGTAGCCGAAGACGTCGAAGGAGTCGCGCAGTGCGGCCGGCAGGTCCGCGTGGTTGTTCCGCACGAAGTCCACGCCGGAGTTGCCGGGTCCTCCCGGCTGCATGAACAGTGTGCCCTTGCGCTTCGTCTGGTCCGCGGCCTTCTTACGGACCACCGCAAGGGTGATGGTCTTACCGTACGGCTTGCGGTAGTCGAGCGGAACGTCGGCGTTCGCACACTCGAAGCCGCTCTGACAGTCGGTCCAGGCGAGCGACGGCACGGGCGGCTTCTGCGGCGTCTTCGACGAGGCCGCCACCTGAGTGGCCGTCCCGGTCACTGCGGCCATGAGTGCTGTCAGCGCGGCTCCGACAGCCGTGATCCGTCCGAAGCGTCTCGGTTTGCGACGTGGAGTGGTCATGCTTTCCTTCCCCCTGGGTCAATGCTTGGCCAAGCGCTCACTGTGCACAGCGAGTTCGGCTATCTGAACAGACGGAAAAGTAGCGAGAACGGTGCCATGCCGATCAACTTTTTCTTCATCTGATCTCGATCCGAGGACGCGGCTCGGACGCCTTCCACCACATTGGAGGCGGCACCTGGCATCAGCCGACGCACAGCCCCGGGTCGAACCACTGCCCTCCGGGAAAACCGGGAGTCCCCTGCTCGGAACGACGAATGGCGTCAGCTCCCACGTACAACCCCCCACCACTACGGGACATGCGCAGCCCTCAGCTATCACGAAGGTGGAGGCGCTTCGCACCGTCGACGATCCGTGGACCTCCGCCTGGAGTCCAACTGCAGGCGCTCGTCGGCACGTACCGGTTCCTGGCGGCCGTACTCACCAATGCCGGGGCAGCGCTGGAAGAGTGGCGTGCCGAACGTCGCCCTGCCGACCGCGACCGTCGCAGGGGGGGACCACGCACGGCGGGCGATCAGAACGAGAAGATCCATGTGCCTCGGCCCAGGCAGGGCGGACTCCGTCACCTGCTGCCCGGCCTGGGACGGGTGGCGCGTCGGCCGGCAGGAGCACGGTTCGTCGGCGGTCGGCGACGACCATGCCTTCGAACCGGAACGGCCACCGGATCACTCGCGTCCCTTGGCGCGCCGACCAGGTGGGCGGCCGGTTCCGGGCGAAGTGGTGTCGCGCCGCTGTAACCCGCTCAGCACGGGGAGCGCTGCGCCTGCGGAAGGCTCGACCCCTGTCGTCAGGTGGTTTCCGGGTGGCTGCCAGGCCCGCTGGTGCGGGGAGCCAGCGGAGTGGGCGACAGAGTGGTGTCCTCCTCGCCGGGCTCCAGGAGGGTGTTGGCTGCGCCGACGATGAGCGGGTCGGGGGTACCGACCGCCTCAGGATCCTTGCTGGTGTACTCGATGCGCGACAACAGACTGCGCATGGCTTCCAGCCTGGCACGGCGTTTGTCGTTGCTCTTGACGACGGTCCAGGGGGCGCGTTCGGTGTCGGTGGCGCGGAACATGTCGACCTTGGCCTCGGTGTAGTCGTCCCACCGGTCCAGCGAGGCCAGGTCGGTGGGTGACAGCTTCCACTGGCGCACCGGGTCGACCTGCCGGATGGCGAAACGGGTGCGCTGCTCGGCACGGGACACGGAGAACCAGAACTTCACCAGCAGGACGCCGTCGTCGACGAGCATCCGCTCGAAGGCCGGACACTGCTCGAGGAACAGCTCGTACTGCTCCTTCGAGGAGTAACCCATCACTCGTTCCACGCCGGCCCGGTTGTACCAGGAACGGTCGAAGAAGACGATCTCTCCCGCTGTCGGCAGGTGCTGGATGTACCGCTGGAAGTACCACTGACCCGCCTCGCGCTCGGTGGGCTTGTCCAGGGCGACCACGCGCGCGCCACGGGGGTTGAGCCGCTCGATGAGACGTTGGATGGTGCCGCCCTTGCCCGCCGCGTCGCGCCCTTCACACACGACGACCACGCGCGCGCCGGTTTCCTTCACCCACCGCTGGAGCTTGAGCAGCTCGATCTGCAGGACGCGCTTGGCCCGCTCGTAGTCGTCGCGGCTGACCTTGCGGTCGTACGGGTGGTTCTCACGCCAGGTCTTGAGGGGGCGGCCGACTCCGTCCAACAGGATCGGTCGCTCTTGCCGGCTGGTGTCCACGGTCAGCCCGTCCAGCAGCCTGTCGGCCGGTTCAGCGTTCATCACACCACTCCCCCATGAGCCTGGGTACTCAGTTCCGTACGGTCCCGCCGACTGTCCGGGCAGGACCCGGCCCGACGATGAAGGCCTCACCCGCTCCGGACAGCCACGCCGATCGACATGGCCTCGGCGAGGTCAGAAGGGCATGCGGCGGCGGGTGCGGCGGCCGGCCGAGCCGCTCCGGCCCACGGCGCGGGAACTCGAGTTGAACGGCTTGCTGAAAAGCCGGCCCAGGACGCCGGGCGCCTTGCCACCGGCCCGTGCACCGGCGCCGAGCGTACGCTGCGTACCGCGTTCGGGGTGGCGGGAGAGGCGCGGGATGAAGAAGGCCAGCACGGCCAGGATCACACACACTCCGATGACTCCGGCAATGATCATGAGTCGGCTCCTTTAAACGGTAAATGGTCGGGAGAACACGGGTGCCCCCTCACGCGCTCTCCATGTATTCGGTACCCCTGGTGGTTTCGGCCGGTCGGCCGACGGCGCCCGGCCGAACGCAACATCGCCGACACCTGCGCGGCCGGTGGGCCTGACCGCGGCGCTTTCTCCACGAATCACTGTTTAAAGGACGAAACGTTGGTGACTCCCCTAAATAAGGATATGCAGGGCGCACGTTAGGTGGTCTGCCGATGTCAACAGGGACACTTCTAGCGATCATCATTTCCATCGTGGTGGTGATCGTCCTGGCTGCCGCGGCGGCCTGGTTGCTCATGCGCCGTCGGAAGCTGCGTGAGCGTTTCGGCCCGGAGTACGGCCGAACAGTGGAGGACGCCGACAGCCGCATGGCCGGGGAGCGCGAGCTCAGGGCCCGCGAGAAGCGGCACGACTCGCTGGACATCAAGCCGCTGGACGACAGGGTCAGGGATCGGTACACCCGGGACTGGACCAGCGTGCAGGACGAGTTCGTGGACCGTCCAGAGGACGCCGTGCACGACGCGGACCGCCTGGTGACTTCCCTGATGCACGAACGCGGCTACCCGACCCAGGACTTCGATCAACAGCTCAGGGACCTCTCGGTCGAGCACGGCCGCACTCTCGAGCACTACCAGGCCGCCCACGACGTCAATGTGCTGAGCACCCGTCACGAGGCGACCACCGAACAACTGCGGGGTGCCATGGTGCACTACCGGACCCTGTTCGACGAGCTGCTCTCCGACGACGGCGGACCCCGCCACACCCCGGCCTGAACGGCTCGGACAGCCCATCGTCCCGATCCGGCAGGCCCAGGCGCCCAGGAACGGAGAAGAGATGCACCGCGAAGACGCACCGGGCACCGCCGCCGCAAGCGGCCTGTCCACCGACGACCTTGCCCACCCTCGTGACACGTACGCGCAGGAGGACGCGGCAAGCACTTCGGCCGACATACCGACCTTCCCCGGCGAGAGCACGAACACACCGGACATGCCCGGCGAAGACGAGCCCACGGGCGCCGACCCGGGCACCCGGGACGAGGAGAGGGGAGCCGACTCACACACCCAGCACCAGGCGACAGACCCGGGCGCGCGTGCCGAGGACGAGGCCCCCCAGCTCCTCACCCCGGAGGATGAGGAGGGGTTCCGCACACGCTGGCAGGAGGTGCAGAACGAGTTCGTGGACGACCCGCGCGACGCCGTGCACACTGCCGACGCCCTCGTCGCCGAGGTGATGCAGAAGCTGGCCGCGACGTTCGCCGACCACAAACAAGAACTCGAAGGACAGTGGAACCGGGGCGAACAGGCGGACACCGAGGACCTGCGTCTGGCACTGCGCCACTACCGCTCGTTCTTCAATCGCCTGCTGGTCACCTGACGAGACGTGGCGGCGCGGCAGCAGAGGCGGAGTGGTCCTCGGCCAGAGAGGACGTCCCCGGTCCCGGAATCCAGGCGGTTGACATTGAACTGGACGGTACAGTTTAGTTAGCTGTATGGCTTCACCACTTGAGCAACAGCCACACACGAACAAACTCCTGGTCGGCCGGTTCCTCACCGATGTCTTCGGCGCGAGGAACGCCGACGCGGTCGCCGACTACGTCGCGCCGGACCTGGTTCAGCACGGTGCCGACGTCCCGGACGGCGCACAGGCGTTCGCCGATCTCCTGCGCCGCGACCTCGACCGCGGACCTGCGGCGGACCATGGCGCGGCCGATGCCTCAGGGCCGCTGGACCCGGTGTTCGTCATTGGGGAGAACGACCTCGTCTGCATCTGCCACTACATGCCGCAACCGGACCCGGACTCCCCCGGCCGCACCTTCGACTATTACGCGTTCACCACCTACCGCATCCGCGACGGACGGATCGCCGAGCGTTGGCCGTCCCACAACAAGATCGCCCCACCACAGCTCCCCGCACCGGGTACACCGACGCGGGCGACCACCGTGTCGTCATCCCCTTCGACCGACATCGAGGCGAACAAGCGCCTGGTGGTGGACTTCTACCGCTGTGTCTTCGACGCGCAGAACCCGGATGCGGTCAAGGACTTCGTGTCCGAGGACTACCTCCAGCACGTCTCGCACTACCCGCCAGGCAGGGCGGGGCTGGAGGAGTTCGTGCGCAGCCGGTTCCCCGACGGCCCCGTGCCCGCGCCCGCCGAGCCCCTCGTTCCGCCCGCGCTGATCGTCGCCGAGGGCGACATCGTCGTTGTCGCCGGACTACTGCCCCAGGCCGAACCCGACGGAAGCGGCGCGCTCTACCCGTACTACGTGTACGACGCCTACCGCGTGCGCGGGCAACAGCTCGTGGAGCACTGGAGCGGCATCACCAAGTCCGCCCCGCCCATGCCCCCCGGTCCCCCGGCCGCCGCCGGGACTTGACCGGTCGCCGACTCCCTCGGCCTGGTCGCCCTCGAACACACATACTCGGAAAGACTCATCCATGCCGAAACTGCACGTCGTCATCGGAAGCACTCGTCCCGGCCGACTGGGACTGCCCATCGGCGAGTGGGCGGCCCGGGCCGCGAAGCAGCACGGCGGCTTCGACGTCGAACTCGTCGACCTCGCCGCGCTCGGCCTCCCGCTGCTCGACGAGCCCGGTCATCCGCGGGCGGGTCAGTACACCCACGAGCACACGCTCAGGTGGAGCGCCATGGTGGACGAGGCAGACGCCTTCGTCTTCGTCACGCCCGAATACAACTACGGTCCTCCTGCCGCGCTGCTCAACGCCCTTTCCTTCCTGTACCGGGAGTGGCTCTACAAGCCCGTCGGATTCGTCAGCTACGGCGGCGTCGCAGCCGGTCTGCGCTCCGTTCAGATGCTCAAGCAGGTCGCGACGACTCTCAAGATGATGCCGATTCCCGAGGCCGTCGCCATACCGTTCGTCTTCAAGCTCATGGACGAGGGCGGTTTCCGGGCCGACGAACCCCTGGAGGCCGCAGCCACGACAATGCTCGACGAACTCCTGCGGTGGACCGAGGCCCTGCAGCCCCTGCGCCTGAACCCGCCGCCACAAGCGCCCGCCGCGCCGCCGACGCCGGGAACACCCGTGTCACGGGTCTGACGCTCCAGCCGCCCTTTGACGTTTCGCCTGGCCGGCCGCCTTGGGGAGCGTAGCGGGGTGATGCAGGAGACGGGACCGATCCGGGGGGAGGGGGCGCGGTGTGGCCGGCGGGGCGGAGTAGCGCCGTTGCACGCCGGCATGTCGGGCATCCTCCGCCTCTCCCCCGGCCGCCTTTCGCCGGTCGGACGGCGGCCTGCGCGAGGGCCTGGTCCGGCGCCGACGCGCAACGCCACGCGATGTCATGTCCCACGTGATCCTCGGCGGCACCATGATCGAATCCGACCACCTCGCCCGCGTCCGAGGCGAAGGCAACGCCTGTGGTGCAGCCGGGACACGAGTCACGCCGGCTCCCGTCCAGGTCCTGTCAGCCCCGGACGGAGTCGGGGCCGCTACGGACGTTCACTCGGGATGGCACCGCGGCACCACAGCGTCCGTCTCATTGCTCCCCTGGGTACCGAGATTCGTGGCTCCCGTACTCCGAGTTCCGGTGACGAGGCCGGGCACCATCACCGGGTTCCTCGGCCCGGACGGTGCCGGCGAGTCCCTCACCAGGCGTGTGTCCGGCGGCTGGACGCACCGTCCAGTGCCTGTCAGGAGTTCGCCCGCGACAGCCACGGGAAGACCTGACTGATCGCAGAATCGGGGGCATCCGGCAGGTCGTCGGAGCGCAGGCCCCGCAGGAAGATGGCCGTCACCCACCGGGCGTACGCCTCGAAGTGGACCGGGTCCCGGTCGGCCTCCAGGTCCAACAGCGCGTCCATCTGCGGCCCGGCCACCGTCATACGCACGAACAGTCCCGCATGGACCTCCGCGTCGGGAAGGACACCGCCGCGCTGCCGCGCGTCCTCGCGGAGCGCCGCGGCCACCAGACCGACGACGTGGGGTACACCGAGGGACCGAAGCGTCTCGGTCAGTTCGGGGCGGCGGGCCGCCTCGACGGTCAGGACACGGATGAAGGCCAGATAGTACGGGGCGGTCGTGGCCTGGAGGAGCTTCAGGACGATGCGCGCCAGCCTCTCCTGGGGATCATCGACGGAGGCCAGCATCGTCTGGTCAAGGTCGAAGTCGAGGGAGGCTCCTCCGCAGGCGATCACCGCCCGGAACAGCTCCAGCTTGTCGCCGAAGTGGGCGTAGACGGTCGTCTTCGAGACTCCGGCCTGCGCCGCCACGGCATCCATCGAGGTTTGGTCGAAGCCGAGTTCGAGGAACAGCTCGACGGCCGCGTCGAGTATGGATTCCCGTTTGCTCCGTCCACCCGCGCCCGCGCGCTGGGGACGCCCCTGTGCAGCCATCTCACTCCTCGCCACGTCCCGGCCCAGGTGAGAGCCGGTATATATCTCATGCCTTGACCTTTTACTGAACCCTACCGTACGGTTCAACTGTACTGAACAGTGCAGTTCAGTTCGGTTCGGTTGGACCATGAAGGAGCTTCCATGAGCAGGCCCCCCTCTCCGCACCTCAGCGACCGCGGTCGCCACATCCGGGACGAGATACGCAGCCTCATCCCCCTGCTGCGGGAGGAAGCGCAGGCGGGAGAAGAGCTCGGTGCCCTCTCCCCTGAGACGCTGAGGGCGATACACGAAGCGGGGGTCTTCAAGACCGCCCTGCCTGTCGAACTGGGTGGCTACGCGCTCGGGGCGCGAGACACCGTGGAGATCATCACAGCGCTCGGCGAAGGCGACGGATCCGCCGCCTGGACGGTCTTCGTGGCCGGCGGCATCCGCAATGTCCTCCGTTTCCCCCAACAGACCGTCGACGAGACCTTCAAGGAGATCGACACCTGGATCGGCCCTCTGGTCGTCGGTGCCTCCGTGTTCTCCACCAGCGTGGGATCGGCCCGCCGGACGGACGGCGGGTGGCTGGTTTCCGGCAAGTGGGCGTTCGGCAGCGGGTGCAAGCACGCGGCCTGGGCGGCCGTGGGCGTGACCTGCGAGGACTCGCAAGGCCGACCACGCCGGGCGATGGCGCTGCTGGGCCGCGAGCAGTACACGATCCTGGACGACTGGAAGGTCATGGGCCTGAAGGCCACCTCCAGCAACAGCATCACCGCCGAGGAGGAGGCGTTCGTACCCGATCACCGCTTCGTCGACCTGGCCGACTTCCCCGCGGTCATGGACAGCGTGCGGGACCGCTACACCGGCATCGGGTTCCGCAACGACACCCGCGCGCTCATGCTGATCACCTGTCTCAGCAACGTGGCCGTCGCGCTCGGCATGGCCCGCGGCACCCTCGACTGCTTCGTCGAGCAGGCCAAGGCCCGCAAGCCGTTCAACCTGCCCTACCCCACCGTTGCGGACATGCCGTCGACCCAGGTGACCGCCGGAACGGCCCGCGCGATGATCAACGCGGCGGAGGCGACCATCCTCGGCCATGCCGACGAAGTGGACCGCCGCGCCCTGGCCGGAATCGGGTTCACGGGTGACGAGGAGTCCGAGATCACGATGGACCTCGTCTACGCGGTGCGACTGTGCGCGGACGCCATCGACAGGCTCCAACTCAGCCTCGACTCCTCCACGGTGAGCCTCAGGAACCCGATCCAGCGCTTCGCGCGGGACGTACGCGTGCTGGCCACCCATGGCGCGATCCGCTTCGACCCGCTGGCAGAGCTCAGCGGCCGACAGCTCCTCGGGTTCGAACCGTTTCCCATGTTCGCCGGTGGCGTGCCCCAGGTGGGCTGAGCCGATCGGCACAGATGAAGAAAGAGAGGGATGACCATGTCGATCAATGAGCACGGGCCCCGTGGGCCCGTCAATGCGAACTCCGGCCTCCAGCCGCAGCCCGTACCAGTGGCACCGACGGACCCGCAGGCCCTGCGAGAGGCATTCGGCTCCTACCCCAGCGGGGTGATCGCGGTGTGCGGAATGGTGCAGGATCACCCCGTCGGAATGGCGGTGAGCTCCTTCACCTCCGTATCGATGGCTCCGCCCCTCGTCTCGGTGTGCCTCCAGACCTCGTCCCGCACCTGGCCGAAGCTCAGGCAACTGCCGCGACTGGGCCTGAGCGTCCTGGGCGAGCAGCAGGGTGCGGTGTGCCGCGCACTGGCAGGGGCCGAGGAGAACCGGTTCGCCGAGGTGCACTGGGAGACGACCGGCGAAGGAGCGGTGGTCCTTCCCGGTGCGGTCACCTGGTATGCCTGCACGCTCCGCGCCGAACTCCCGGCGGGTGACCACACCATCGCCCTGCTGGAGATAGATCGCCTGTGGGCGCTGCCGTCGGCCGAGCCCTTGGTCTTCCACGGAAGCCGTTTCCGGCGTCTCGACAACAGCGACCGGTCGGCCGTACCCGCCTGAGGCGGGCCGCCATGGGGTTGATGCCGGCGCCTCCGGGTGCCCTCGCGATCCGTTTCCCGACCTCTTCACCTTTATTCACACCCACAAACTGAACTGCACAGCTCAGTGCACGAAAGAGAAATGACGGTGTTCCGATGCCCCCCGCACCCCCGCCGCGCTCACCCAACGCCCAACTGCCGCCGCTTCCACCCCCGGTGCCCACCTCAGCCGTCGTCTCCCCGTGGATCAGCGACGAGGGCCGCCGGATCCGTGACCGGGTGCGCGACCTGATCCCCCTGATCCGCTCGCAGGCCCGCGAGGGAGAGAAGATCGCGGCGCTCACTCCCGAGGTCCTCCTAGCGATCGACAACGCCGGTGTCTTTCGCATGTCCATGCCCGTCGAGTGGGGTGGGTACGGCCTCGGCGCACGGGACCTGGTCGAGGTGATCAGCGCGCTCAGCGAGGGCGACGGCTCCGCCGGGTGGGCCGGGTTCGTGGGCGTGGGCCTGAAGAACCTGCTCGCGATGGATGCCCAGGTGGTCGACGAGGTGCGCGCCGAGACCGAGGACTGGGTCGGGCCTGCCATCGTGGGTGCCTCCGTGTTCGCGACCAAGGTCGGCACTGCCCGACCCGTCGACGGCGGATGGATGGTGCAGGGCAAGTGGGCGTTCGGCAGCTGCTGCAAGCACGCGAGCTGGGCGCTGGTCGGCGTCGAGTACGACCCCGCGGAAGCCGGAGGGGGCAGCGGACGCGGCATGGTCGCGTTCCGCCGGGAGCAGTACGAGATTCTCGACGACTGGACAGTCATGGGGCTGTCGGGATCGGCCAGCAACAGCCTTCGCGTGCAGGAAGAGGTGTTCGTCCCGGCGCACCGTTACATCGACCTCGGCGACTTCCCCCTGCGGCTGCAGCAGGTGCGTGACCGCTACACAGGCGTCGGCTTCGCCCAGCGCGGTCTGGCGCTGCTGCTCTGCGCGTCACTCGCGAACATCGCGATCGCTCTGGGAATGGCGCGGGGAGCGCTCGACTGCTTCACCGAACAGGCCGCCAAGCGCGAGCCCTTCACCCTTCCGTATCCCACGATCGGCGACATGGCGTCGGCCCAGGTCGCGGCGGGCAAGGCGCTCGCGATGATCAACCTCGCCGCCGCTGCCATCGAAGGCACGGCCGACCAGATCGACGCGCGGACGGCGCAGGGACTCGACTTCACCCCGCCGGAGGAGTCCGAGATCAGCCTCTCCATCGCGTACGCGGCGAACATGTGCGAGGACGCGATCAACCTGCTGCAGAAGACGATCGGCTCGTCCACCGTGAGCCTGTCGAACCCGATCCAGCGGTTCGTCCGAGACGTCCGCGTCCTCACCTCGCACGGCGCGATCCGCGTCGACCCGCTGGCGGAGCAGAACGGGCGCCGGCTCCTGGGCCTGGCCCCCTTCGCCATGATCGGCGGCGCCGTCCCCGAACGCCGTAACCCAACAGATTCGCCCCACGACAAGGAGCCCGTCCGCGCATGAACGACTTCAGCATCATCGACGGCATCGCGCACATCACCGATCCCGCGCTGTACGAGACCTGGCTCGACCGCGAGGACTACAAGGCCGCCGTCGCTCAGGCCGAGACGCCCGAGCGGACCGCCCTCAAGCGTCTGCTGGTCGACTTCGAGGCGGACCTCGCCCGCATGGTGCGCGACGGCACCGTGGAGGAGAACGTCGTTGACGTGATGAAGCGTTACATCGTCGAGGACTACATCCAGCACGACCCGAACGCGCCCGGCAACGGCCTGGACAACCTCATCGAGCACTTCCGCCACGTGCCGACCGGCCACGGCACTCCGCCGCCGGTGGTGAACGTGGTCCTGGAGGGCGATCTGGCGTGCGTCATGATGAAAGCGCCGACGCCGGACCCGGTGAGCCCCGACAAGACCTACGACTGGTACATCCTGACCGTGTTCCGCGTGCGTGACGGCAAGCTTGCCGAGCACTGGAGTGCCTTCCGCAAGATGGCCGCGCCACTGCCGGGGAACTGACGGGCGAGCCCGGCCCAGTCACAGATCACGGCCGCAGCACATGCTCCGGCCACGTCGCGCTCCCCACCGAGCAGCGGACGTACAACAGCCCGGTGGCGCACGGCGGTTCCGAGATCGGCCAGCTCGATCCCGAAGGCCGCGCCCAACGCCCGTAGCCACGCGGCCGAGGCGCTCCCGCCCCTGTATCTGAACCGTCCGCCGCCGCCCTTGCGCAGTGAATGAGCGCGTCCGGCGATGCCCAAGGACGAAGAAAGAGAACCGAGATGACCATGACGTTGCCCCAAGTGACCAGGTTCCCCGAGTCGCCCTATCTCAGCGAGGAGGGACGGCGAATGCGCGACGCGGTGCGCGCGGCGGCGCCTGGCCTTGCCGAACGTGCCCGCGAGGGGGAGCTGCGGGGCGCACTCGCCCCGGAGACGGTCTCGGTACTGCACGAGATCGGCGTATTCCGCATCACCATCCCGGTGGAGCTGGGTGGGTTCGCACTCGGCGCACGCGACACCACCGAGGTGGTGCGTGAGCTCGGACGTATCGACGGGTCGGCCGGCTGGACGGTGATCGTGTCCAGCGCGTCCCGGAGCGCGCTCGCACTCGACGACCGCGTGAAGGACGAGGTCTTCGCCGACATCGAGACCTGGCAGGGACCGCTCCTGTTCGGAGCCACCGTGTTCGCGCCGAAGGTGGGCGACGGGCGCAAGGTCGAAGGCGGCTGGATGGTGAAGGGCCGCTGGGCGTTCGGCAGCGGCTGCAAGATCGCGAAGTGGGGCTCGGTCGGGTTCGAGTACGACGACCCCGACACGGGAGAACGCCGTCGTGCGATGGGGCTCCTCTCCCCGGAGCAGTACACGATCGTCGACGACTGGCAGGTCATGGGCATGAGCGCCACCTCCAGCAACAGCGTGCAGGTCGACGAGGAGGTGTTCGTCCCCGAGTACCGGGTCATCCACACCATGGACATGCCCGCGCGGATGGACGCCCTGCGCGGCAAGTACCAGGGAGTCGGATTCATGCACTCCGCGATCGGAACCATGGTCGCCACGACGACGGCGTTCGCGGCGCTCGCTCTGGGCATGACCGAGGGAGCTCTCGACGCGTTCGTCGAACAGGCCGCCAAGCGACCGCCGTTCAATCTGCCGTATCCGAACATGGCCGCCATGGCCTCGACGCAGGTCGTGGCGGGCAAGGCCAGGGCCGTCATCAACACCGCCGCGGCGGTCATCGAGCGGCAGGTGGACGAGATCGACCGGCGCGCGGTGGCGGGTGAGGACTTCCACCCGTGGGAGGAACCGGAGATCACGATGGACCTCGTCCATCAGATCCACGAGTGTCTCCGTGTGATCGACGGACTCCAGCTGGCGCTCGGTTCCTCGACCGTCGGCCTGTCCAACCCGATCCAGCGGTTCGTCCGGGACGTGCATGTGCTGGCGACCCACGGCGCGTTCCGGATCGATCCGATGGCCGAGATCAACGGTCGGGACATCTTCGGGTTCGAGCCGCTGCCGGTGATGGCAGCCCTCAGTTCGCCTCCTCCCGGGAAGCTGCCCCCGAACCCCGTCAACGGCAACGTCCCGGGCCCGGTGCCGCGCCCCGCGTGAATCGATTCCGCTCGTCGCGACGCCGGAGCCGCGTCACCCGCTGATCCGGGCAGCGCTGCCACCGACACGAAGGGCGAAGCCACAGCGCTGGTAGGCGGGGCCTGCGGCAGGAGCGGATCCCGCAGTCGGCCTGCCGCAGGCCCCTCTTCCCGGGCCCGGCTCCACCAGGTTCGGTACCGGTGCGCGGTCGGGCCCAACAGGTCAACAAACATGAGCAGTTGACGCACGCTGCACCCCGAGCGACGGGGAAGAACATCGCCGCCGGCACAGCCCCGCCGCCGTGCCCATGACCGATCGAGCCGACCTCTGACATAGCTGCCGCGCCAATGGGGTCGCGGCGCATCCGTAACGGAGGCTTTCCCATGACCACTTCCGTGCCGACGGACGACACCGTCCCGTCATCGTCCGAAGCAGGCTGGAAGTCCTATCTCGCCGACCTCTGGAATGCACCACCGAGTGCCAAGGCCGCACTGGCCGGCTGTCTTCTCCTCATGCTGGTGAGTCCTTCCGGGCTGTCCGCGATGACGACGTTCGTCGTGCCGTCGTTCGCCGAGGACACGGGTGTCGCCGAATCCGCGGGCATCCTCGTGTTCGTCACCTTTCCCCTACTGATCGGGCCGATCACCCTGCCCTTCGCGGGCCGTTGGGTCGATCGACTGGGCGCGCGCCGGGTCGCGATCCCCTCCGCCGTCCTCTACGCCGGGCTGACGGCCCTCGTCCCACTGTGCGGGTCCAGCGTGCCGTTGCTGGCGGTCGTGCTGAGCCTGGCGTCCACGTTCGGTTTCATGTCAGGGCTCGCTGTCGTCTTCAAGGTCGTTTCGACCTGGCTGCCGCAGCACAAGGGAGTCGGATTCGCCCTCATCGGTGTCGCCTCCAGTCTGGCCGCCGCCGTGTTCTCGCCCGTGTTCCAGTGGCTGATCAGCGGCAGCGCCGGCCTCGGGTGGAAGGGGGCCTACCTGCTCGTGGCCGTGGTGATCGCACTGGTGGCGGTCCCCACGGCCATGTTCCTCATCTCGGAGCCGACAGCGCCGCGTGTGACGGGGCCCGAAGTGAAGCTGCCACGCCTTCCGGGTATCCCGCTGAGCAAGGCGGTCCGGACGCGGGTCTGGATCTCCATCACGATCTCCCTCGCCTTCGCGGCAGCCGGCCCTATGACCGTGCGGCAGAACGCGGTCAGCTTCTTCAGCGAGCGCGGATTCAGCGAGGCCACGGTCTCGCTGTCCTTGTCCGCGCTGTTCGCCGCGTCCGTCGTCGGACTCCTCGTCGGTGGGATGATCCTGGACAGGACCGACCGGCCCCGGGTGGTGGTTCCGATGCTCGCGGCAGTGCCGGTAGGACTTGGCATCGCCTTCGTGAACCACGGCTCGATGCCGCTGCTGTTCCTCGCGATGATATTCCTCGGCTTCGCCACCGGCGCCGAGTCGTCGCTTGGCCCCTTCCTCATCGCGCGGTACTTCGGCCTCGCCTCGTTCGCACAGCTGCAGGGGTTGACGCTGGCCATCTCCACCCTGTCGCTCGGCATGTCGCCGTTCCTGGTCAGCGCGGTACAGACCGCGACCGGAAGCTACTCGGTGCCGGTACTCGCCCTCACCGCGCTGACAGTGGTCGCCGTCGCCCTGGCGGTGTCACTGCCGAAGTTCCCGCCGCAGTGGAAGATCGGCAACGCTCCCGATCAGACCACCGGGTCGGCGTGACAGCCTGACGGCGTCCGGCGGGGCGCCCCGGCCCACGCATTGCGGCACTCGGCGCCGTGAGGGATGTCCGAGCGAGCCGGGTGTAGCAGGCCACAGCGGCGCGGGCGGGTGTCCCGACGGGTCCGCCGAGCAGGGCGGACGGCGGGACAGGGTATGCCCGCAGCGTCCAGAGCGATCCGGCCTACGACCCCGGTCTCCCGCCGTGCCGTCGCTCCACGCCCTTCTGGCCTGACCGCCTCTGTGCGCCGTCGCCATCAACACCCGAGAAAGGGGGGGTGCGGGCCGAGTGCGGCAGAACAGGGGAGCCAACGCGGCTTCCGTGCCGCTGGGTTGAGACCTCCGGACACCTCCCCAGCGGCACGGGGTCCGCGCTGCGCACCTCCTCGACGTCACCCGTCCATACCCTTCGGTGGCCGCGCCAGGAAACTCGGTACAGGAAACTCAGTAGTGGCCCTCCTGCCGAGGCAGGAGGGGCCCGAGTGGGCCGAGGTCGAGGTTCAGGTCTTCGGGGCTCAGGCCGTAGCGCTCGCGCAGTTCGGTCATGCGGTCGTCGAGAATCATGAGTGTCATGCCGATGCGCTCTTCCTGTT
Source organism: Streptomyces lacrimifluminis (assembly GCF_014646095.1). GTDB lineage: Bacteria > Actinomycetota > Actinomycetes > Streptomycetales > Streptomycetaceae > Streptomyces > Streptomyces lacrimifluminis. The sequence continues at coordinate 40,031 of NZ_BMMU01000015.1, forward strand.
CCTCGGTCAGGTTGTTCTTCTCGACTCGACGGATGGCCTGCCGTTCCATGAGCTGGCGCAACAACTCCACGACGGTGAGTACCAGTCGGACCAGATCGCGTTCGACCGTGTCCTTGTCCAGGTCGAGGCGTCGGGCCGGGGACTGTCCGGAGTCCGGGGCCTGCTCCGCCCAAGCGCCGAGGGGAAGGGGGCATTCCGTGTCGGCAGGCGGGGGCGACGTAGGCGCGCCGGGGAGCCGGGCGGGTCCGGGCTCGGCGTGTGATGTCACGTCAGGATTCCTTCCGTGGCTGCCTCGACCGAGGTGAGCAGGGCTCGCAGGGAGATGCGGACCAGTTCCACGTCGGCGATGCAGAGGCTGAGGTCTCCCGTGATGACGACACCGCCGGCCAGGAGCCGGTCGAGGAGATCGACCAGAGCGACCTCCGCGTGGGGCGGGCCACCGGCCGTCACGGCGTCACCTGTGCGATCGCGGGGTCCGCCCTTTCGGACTGTTCGGGCGGGGGCGAGGCGAAGGAGTACGGGGCCCAGGGACCGGTGATCTCGAGCCGGACGCCGACGGTCCCGGCGGCGAGCAGCTCCACACGGTCCTGGAAGCTCCGCGTGTGCTCTCGCGGCACGAGATAGGCCGCGTTGACGACGTTCTCCCCCGGTTCCGCGGACAGGGCGGCCGGCTGGGGACGATGGTGCCGTACGTCGGTGACCAGGTTCGCCTCCGCGAGCGTACGGTCCACTCGTGCGCCGAGGTCGGCGGCGGCCTGAAGTGCCAGGTCGTGGCCGTCCCGGCTGGTGCGGCGCGCGCGCAGGTAGTCACGCCCGGAGCGTGGCCGGTCCCCCGGGGGCGGGGTGGTGGCCTGCGGGCGGGCGTAGATCTTGACGCCCCATTCGTCGTGGCCCTCCAGCCGGTTCAAGGTGGCGCGGAAGTGGCCGTCGTCGGCGTGCAGACGTCGCAGCAGGCTGTCGTCGTCGAGGTACACCGTGGCCAACCGGAGGGGTAGTACCGCCGTTCGGGAGGCCAGTGCGGCGATCACCTGGTGATGGTCGCGGGCCAGGCGTTCCAGGTCGGTGATGTCGTCGAGCCGTTGCGCGATGGCCTCCTCGGTGAAGGCTTCGGCGGGTACGTCGCTGACGACTGCGGCTGTGCCGGTACCGCGCAGGATCCGGACCGGCAGCCCATCGACGCCGCGCAGTTCTCGGGCGCTCCGCTCGGCCGCCTCGTTCAGCAGCAGTACTGCGTAGGCGTAGACCGCGTCCGGGAGGTCTGTTGGGGGCGCGGTGTCGTGCTCAGAGATCATCGGGTTCCTTCAACCGGGCGTTGAGCGACTGGAGTTCGGCGCGAAGGCGTGCGTTCTCGGCGGCGAGTTCCGCCGTGCGGGCGGAGTCGGGTGACGGGGCGGGACGTACGGCGCGGGAGGACAGCGTCGGGTCGTGCTCCCACCAGTCGATGCCCATCTCGCGCGCGGTGTCGACGGAGACGACGAGCAACCGCAGCTTGATGGTGAGGAGTTCGATGTCGAGCAGGTTGATTTTGATGTCTCCCGCGATCACGACCCCTTTGTCGAGGACGCGTTCCAGAATGTCGGCCAGATTGCCCGCGCTGCCCGGTTGGGGCGACAGACCACCTGACCGCCGCGTGAGGGAGTCGGTCACTGAGGGCCTTCCTGTAGGGCCGGACCGCCGGAGCCGGCCGAGTCCTCGCCGCTGTCGTTCGTGATCTGTTCGAGACGATCCAGCAGTTCGTCCTCCCGAAGGCCGAACTCCTCCTCGGTGATACGCCCAGCCAGCAGATCGGTCTCCAGTTCAGCCAGCTCGCGGTGGATGGGTGCCGGGTCGGCGTACTGCCGTTCCGCTTCCTGCACCACTTGTTCCAGCACCCAGCCGACCCCGCGCAGCGGAGCCAGTGGCAGACCGAGCAGGCCACTCAGCAGACCCATTACGGCTCTCCTTCCGGTCGGGAGGTGGTAGTGGTGGGGCGAGGTGCGGTTGCGCGGTTGCGCGGTCAGACGAAGCTGTAGGGCGGAAGAGGTCCGGTCACCCTGAGTTCCAGCCCGTGACCGAGGCTCTCGGCGATCCGGCCCACGGACGCGGCGAACGCGTCGGCCCGTCCGCGTTCGATCAGCAGGCTCAGGTTCAGGAACACCTCGCCCGTCGGATCACCCGCGGCGGTGCGGTGAGCCAGCGGCTCCAGTCTGCGGGCGATGTCCTGGGCGTGCTGCGCCTGGAGCGCCTCGACCCCGGCTGCGACGACCGTGCCGAGGGCCACCTGGTCGTCGTGCGAGCCTGCGCCGTCCCGCGTGAGGGCGCTCAGGCGGCGGGCTTCCGCACTCTCCCGCAGGACATCGCGCAGGGCGGTGTCCTCGTCCTGCAGGGCCTTGACGTTGAACTCGACGCGGTCCCCGACCTCTCGGAGCCGCTCGGTGAACAACGACTCCTGGTCCGCCAGCGCGCGGCGCACCGCACCGTCGTCGGGGGCAAGTGTGCCGAAGCGCAGGGGCAGCACGGCACCCGCGGCCCCGAGCATCAGCAGCACATTCTGATGGGCGATCAGATCTCTTCGCTTGGCGCGTAGTTGTGCCGGCGCCTCGCTGACGACGGCGGCCACCCGGGCAGCGCGCACCGCCCTCAGGGGGGCGGGCGAGGCCCCGATTCCGGTGGCACCGTCGACGGGCAGCGGATGGTCCACGTCCGTGACCGCATAGAGGTAGAGCGGCATCCGTCAGGCCTCCCCGCCCTGGTGTCCCTTACCGCCGCCCCGGGTCCTGCCGCGTGCGGTGGTGGGGGCTTGCTCGGGTCCGGCTGCGGTCGTACCCGGGGCGTCGACAACTTCCTGCGTGGCGGGCGCCGTCGCCTGCTCCACGGCACCGATCTCGCCGACGCCGTGTACCACGGGATTCGTCACGGGGACCGCGACTCCGGCCGCCGGGGCCACAGCGCTCACCCCGGTCGCCGCCACCGGGGCCACACCGCCCACTCCAGTCGCCGCCACCGGGGCCACACCGCCCACTCCAGTCGCCGCCACCGGGGCCACACCGCCCACCCCGGTCGCCGCCACCGGGGCGACGGCCCCCACCACCGTGCCGGCCGTCTGCCCCACGGTGCCAACCAGTCCGCCGACGGTCGGAGCCACGCTGCCGACCACTCCGCCTACCGCCGGCGCCACACTGCCGACCAGCCCCCCGACCGCCGGCGCCACGCTGCCGACCAGTCCCCCGACCGTCGGAGCCACGGCGCCGACGACGCCACCGACCGTCTGTCCGACCGTACCGAGTGCCTGACCCACCGTCTGTCCCACCGTCTGTCCCAGGTTCCCGACGACCGGGACCGCCGCACCGGTGCCGGACGGCCAGGCGGTGACCGGCTGTCCCTGCATGACGACACCTCCGGGAGCGGGAGCCGTCGCGAAGCTCGGCGCACCGACCGCCTGACCGCCGGATGCCACGGCAGTGGGCAGGCCCGGCGTGAACACCGCGGGCGCCGCGGCCACCACGGGAGTACCGCGGTTCTCCAGGTCGAGGCGGTTGGTCGCCGCCGCGAAGCGCAGGTAGGTGTCGACGCTGGCGATGACAATGCGGATATCGACACGCAGGACCTCGATGCCGATCACCGACACCCGGATGAAGACATCGATCACGAGTCCGCGGTCAAGGATCAGGTCAAGGATGTCGTAGAGGCCTCCGTCGGTCTTCTGGGCGCGGGGGGCGGCGGTCTGGGTCAGTACGGTCATCGGGGAGTTCCCTCTCAGAGATGGGGGGCGAGGGTGGGCAGGGCGGGCGCCGGCGGTGGGCTGTCGGGCGGCAACGGGAGTGAGCTCCCGGACCGGCGCAACCGGGTCGGAGGAATGGGGGCGTGGCAGGCATGGACGCTGCGACGGCAGTCGAGGCAGTCGAGGCAGGGATCCCCTCACCCGGAGGGAGACGACGGACCGGTATGTCGGTCACTGCGCGAGCCGCCTCGCACACCGTCACTGCCGGTCGACCTGGCCTCGGGTGTAGCGGCGGCTGCGGGCGTAGCCGAGAAGAAGACCGTCGGCGTCCAGCTTCACTCGGTAGACAGCGAGGACACTGGTGGAATCGGGGATGCGCTCCAGCTCCACAACCTCGACGTCGACCTGCCAGCCCGTCCCGTCGCGGCTGATGGCCGAAACCGACTCCGGTGTACGGCCCAGGAGTTCGGCAAGTTGGGCGCGCGCGTTGCGCATCGCGCCCACGGCCCCGACCGCCGGGGTCCCGGCGGCGGGTGGCGCCGACGTCGAGTGCAACGCCGGGTCGGGTAAGTCGCTCGTGCTCATAGTTCGTCCGGTCCGTCCAACTGGAATGTACGCGTGCACCAGGTGACGACGCGTCGACAGGCCCTTCGTGCGTCCCCCGAGCGCCACGTCCGACATGCTCCGACTCACCCAGCGTTGTGCACATGATCTCAACACGTCATGTCCACGCGGTACCCACAAGTCCGCCACATTAAGCCCACGAATTTTCGCGGCCCCGCCCGTCACGCGCGCCAACTGCACCCACAGGGCCCACCGAAGGACAATCCGGCCGCGGTCCACAGGCCTGACCACCGTCCGGCCGGCTTCGGCCGCCACCTCCGCACTCTGTACGGGGAGACGGCGCAACCCCTTCCGGACTCACCCGCCCCGCCGAGTCCGGCTCAGAGGCGTCCGCCCTTCGGGGACGGGTCCCGACGTCCGATCCGACCGCTGGAGAGCCGCGGGCCGAGCCTGCCCTGCCACGCGGAGACCGGCCAGGAGGGGCATGCGCCGTGCTTGACGAGCGTGGCACACGTCACTACATTTACGGAATCAGATTCCGGCAGATGGAATATGAACATGACTCTACGAAGAGACCGAACCTCCATCACCCCCATGGGATCCCGACGCATCGAGCCGACCGAGTTCCGCAACGTACTCGGCCACCTCCCCACCGGAGTGGTCGTGCTCGCGGGCACGACCACCCGCGGGCCCGTGGGGATGGCCGCCAACTCGATCACCTCCGTCTCGCTCGACCCGCCCTTGATCGCCGTGTGCGCCGCACGCACGTCGAGCACGTGGCCGCTGATCCAGCGCGAACAGCGCTTCTGCGTCAGCGTGCTGGCCTCGCACCACGAACAGGTCTCGCGGAAGTTCGCACGATCCGGCACAGACCGATTCGCCGGGGTCCGCTGGCACCACCGCGCCACCGGGCCGGCACTCGACGACGCGATCGCCTGGCTCGACTGCGAGCTGGTCGCGGAACACGACGCCGGCGACCACACGATCGCTGTCGCACGGGTGGTGGACCTCGCATCCGCGCAGGACGGACGGGCCCTGGTCTTCTTCCGGGGCCAGTACGGCCGGTTCGTACCGGCCGACCTCGACCAACCCCGAAGGGAAAACGCGTGAAACTCCTGTTCTTCAATGACTTCCGGCTGGGCGTCTACGACGGCGACTCCGTCATCGACGTGAGCAGCGCCGTCGCGGACCTGGCACCGGCGCACCCGCAGGAACTGCTGACGACCGTGATCACACGATGGCCGGAGTTCGAGGACAAGATCCGCCAGGTGGCCGGGCGGGGAACCGGTGTCCCGCTGGACTCCGTCCGTGTCCGGCCGCCGGTCCCGAGGCCGCTGAACATCGACTGCATGGCACGCAACTACATGGAGGGCGCCACCGAACGTCCCCCCATCAACGGCTTCCCCAAGACACCCAACTCGATCGTGGGCCATGGCGACCGGATGGTGCTGCCCGACGTCCCCGCCACGGTGTTCGAAGGGGAGGCCGAGCTCGCCGTCGTCATCGGACGCAGGGCACAGAACGTGTCCGTCGACGAGGCGCTGGACCACGTCTTCGGGTACACCAACCTCATCGACGGCTCTGCCCGGGGCATCCCGCCCCGGCAGAACGCCTTCTACCAGATGAAGTCCCGTGAGACCTTCTGCCCCATCGGCCCCTTCCTCGTGACCGCCGACGAGGTGCCCGATCCGCAGAACCTTCCGGTCCGGCTCTGGACCAACGGCACCCTGATGCAGGACTTCACCACCGACGACATGGCCTACGGCATCGCCGAGTCGATCGCGTTCGTCTCCTCACTGCACACTCTCGAACCCGGCGACCTGGTGGCCACCGGAACCACCCATGGCGGCCTGCACCCGCTCATGCACGGCGATGTCGTCGAGCTGGAGGTCGGCGACCTCGGACGTCTGCGCATCGACGTGCACGACGACCACAAGCGCATCTGGAAGCGCGAGACGCGTCACGACCGTGCCCTTGCCGGCCTCAAGGGCACACCGCCGCAGCAGAGCGGCAAGTACACGCCGGAAACGGTCCAGGCCTGACGTGCGTGTCCTGCAGGTCACTGACGTCTCCGGAGCCGCGGATGTGCGTCAGGTCCTCCTCCCCTACCGCGATGCCAGGGACAAGGGGCCCTACGACGCCATCCCGGCAGCCGGGTTCTGGCTCGCCCGGCTTCGGGCAGACGAACTGCCGGCGCTCCCAGCACTCGGCTGCCACCTTGTCGTGGTGCTGTCCGGTCGCGTCGAGCTCTCCGTCAGGGGGGAGCACGCGAGCGAACTGGAGCCCGGTGACGTCGTCTGCTTCGATGTCGGCGCTTCCGGCGACGTCACCCTCAAGTGGCCGGACGACGCCTGGCTGTTCTTCGTCTCCACGCCGGGATGGGTACCGGATCCGGGTCGTCGCCAGGTGGGCTCCCACGACGACCCCCGCCCCGGTCGGCCCCTTCTGACCTGGATCCGCGACGACGACGGGCGCTCGCGCTCCGAGCCCTTCCGATGGCCGTACGCCCTCGGCTCGGTACCGCCGGTGGACGCATGGCCGGCGTCGATCGGAGCGTTCGTCACCCGACGTGCATACGGAATGGAGGGCTACGCCCCGGGGGTGTGGCACAACGGGCCGCGCCGACAGTTCGCCATCACCTTGAACGGAAGCGCCGAGAACGAGACCGGTGACGGCACCGTCACCAGCCCGGTGACCGGTGACGTCGCCCTGATCGACGACGTGACCGGAGCCGGCCATGTCACCCGCGGCCGGGGAGACCGGTGGATGATGTTCGTGACGGTCGCTCCCGGCGGCCTTGCACTGACCCCCGAGCACTGACCCGTCCACCCCCTTCGGGGCCTGGTCGCCCCCGAAGGTCAGCCTCGACCGGGATCTGAGGGGACGGCGCCGGGTGCGTCACCACCGGCCGCCGGGAACTGCGCCGGTTCGAACCCCGAGGCCGGCAGGTCGCCGGTCGCATTCAGGCGGTCGGACATCTCACGCGCCACCGACTGCAGTTGCTGGACCAACTCCCCGTCCTTGGCCGGGTCCAGCTTGCCCAGGCACATCATGGCCGCCAGGGGGCGTCCGCCGGGATCCAGCACCGGGACCGCGATTCCCCGACCGGTGTCGAACCTCTCGTAGTTGTCGACGCAGTAGCCCTGGGCCCGAATCGTGGCGAACTCACGTCGCATCCGATCGGGATCGGTGATCGTGTTCGGCGTGAACCGCCGCAGCTCCTCGGGCCCGAGGATGTCACCGACCTCGTCCTCCGGCAGGTACGCGAGCAGCAACTTCCCGTCGGCCATCGCATGGGCCGGTTGCGGGTGCCCCGGCTCGAACTCGATGAGCTCCGTGTTGACACCGGCCGAACGCGCCAGCTGCACCGTCTTGGCACCGACGAGTGTGCTCAGCACCGCGTCGTGGCCGGACCACTGGGCGATCCGGGAGAGGTACATGCGGCCGTCGTGCACGACGGGGTTGGTCACCAGCGCCACGCTGCCAAGGCCCACGGCGCCCATTCCCAGGTGATACTTGCTGGTCCGCGAGTTCTGTGCCACCCATCCGACGTTGACAAGCGTCGCCAGCAACCGGTGGACACTGCCGGGAGACAGCTGGACGAACTTGGCCAGTTCCACGATGCCCATCGGGTACGGATGCTCCGTCAGCGCGGTGACAATGCGGGCCGCGCGCTGGACCGCCCGGACATGCCCGATGTCCCGGCCCTCGCCGGGCGAGGCGGCCGAAGACGAGCGTTCTTCCTTCACATGACCTCCGATCCACCTCAGGATACTGATCTGGCGCCGTACTCGTCCCACCTGCCTGGGACCACGGCCTCAAAGGGCCCCCGATCCGGACCGGTTGCCCTTTATGTGCCGAGTAGTTGGCGTCTCTCGAGGTAGGGACCGTTTCGATTCACTGCGACCGGCACGACGTCACGATGACCGGAGCCGCGGTGGCGCCCAGCACGAGGTCGATGTCCACGCCAGGTGCCAGCTCGACCAGTCGCAGTCCCTGCGCCGTCACATCCAGCACACCGAGATCGGTGATGACCCGGTCGACCACGCCGCGACCGGTGAGGGGGAGGGTGCACCGGGGCAACAGTTTGGGCGCGCCGTCCTTGGCGACGTGCTCCATGAGGACCAGGACACGACCGGCACCGTTCACCAGGTCCATCGCCCCGCCCATCCCCTTCACCAAGAGGCCCGGGATCATCCAGTTGGCGAGATCTCCGGTGGCCGAGACCTGCATCCCGCCGAGGATCGTGGTGTCCACGTGTCCTCCGCGGATCATGGCGAACGACATCGACGACGAGAAGAACGCCGCACCGGGCAACGTGGTCACCTGCTCGGTGCCGGCGTTGATCACCTCCGGGTCCCCCCGGCCGTTCTCGGGATACGGCCCGACGGCCAGGACACCGTTCTCGCTGTGGACCACCACATGAACGTCCGGCTCAAGGTACTGGGGTACCTGGGTGGGCAGCCCGATGCCGAGGTTGACGCACTCGCCGTCGCGCAGCTCCCGCGCGGCCCGCGCAGCCATCTCCCGGCGGGTCCAGCCGACCTTCACTCGATCCTCCCGGCGTCCGCGGTGACCACTTTCTGGACGAAGACCCCCGGCAGGTGCACCGCGTCGGGATCGATCTCGCCGGGTTCCAGCACCCGTTCCGCCTCCACCACCGTGACGCGCCCGGCCATCGCCACGTCCGGATTGAAGTTCATCGCCGCGGCATGGAAGACGGCGTTGCCATGACGGTCCGCGACCGCTGCCCTGACGAACGCGTAGTCGGTGACGATGCTCTCCTCCAGAACGAAGTCCCTGGCCCGCCCCCTCACCGTGAAGGTGCGGACCTCCTTCGCCGGCGATGCCACGGTGACATCGCCGTCGGCGCCGTAGCGCCGAGGGAGTCCTCCCTCGGCCACCACGGTGCCCACCCCGGTCGGAGTGAAGAAGGCCGCGATCCCCGCACCGCCGGCACGCAGGCGTTCGGCCAGCGTGCCCTGGGGCGTCAGTTCGACCTCGATCTCGCCGGCGAGGTATTGGCGGGCGAACTCCCGGTTCTGGCCGAAGTAGGACGCGACGACCTTGCTGATGCGGTGCTCCTCGAGCAGCCGCACCAGCCCGGCACCGTTGACGCCGCAGTTGTTGGTCACGACGGTGAGGTCTTTCGCGCCGTGGTCGAGCAGTGCCGCCACCAGCCCCCACGGGACACCTGCCGTCCCGAACCCGCCTACCGCGATGCTCGCTCCGTCGGGGATGTCCCGGACAGCCGCGGCGGCGCTCTCGACTACCTTGTCCACGACGTGCTCCGACTCCTCACCTTCTCGTTCACCGCAGCACCAGCCCCCCGTCCGGGCAGATGGTCTGCCCGGTGAGGGCTCCGGCCTCCCGGGAGGCGAGGAAACCCACGACCTCGGCCACGTCCTCGGGGACCAGGGTCCGTGGGATCGCCTGCCGCGAGCGGACGCCCTCGGCAACGTTCGAGCCCAGTCCCGGCTCGGACACCGGGGGCGGTGTCATGCCGGGTGCGACACAGTTGACGGTGATGCCGTCTGCGCCCAGAGAACGGGCCAGCGCCCGCGCGGCGCCGATCAGGGCGCCCTTGGTCATGACGTACGGGAGCATGTCCGGCACCGGCGGCGGATCGAAGAACGTGTCCGACACGACCATCACGACCCGGCCGAAGTGATGCTCGGCCATGCTCGGCGTCACCTCCTGCAGAAGCCAGAGCGGAGCCTCGACGTTGACGGTCATCATCCTGCGCACGAGTGCGGCGTCGAGGTCGGGCAGGGCCGCCCGTTCGAAGTTGACGCCGGCGTGAACCAGCACGTCACAGCGTCCGTGCCGCTCCAGCACCGAGCGGGCCGCCGCACGGACCTGCTTCTCGTCCGCGAGATCGACGGCGTCCTCCCCCGCCCGGTCGAGGACGACGACACGGTGGCCCCGTGCCGTCAGTGCCTTGACGATCGCGGCGCCGATGAATCCCGCGCCTCCGGTGACCAGGGCGACAGGCGCCCCGTCGTCGGCGTCACCCATTGAAGTGTGTGTCGAGGCCGGCGAGTGCCCCGTCGATGTCGGCCCCGATACCGCCACGGGCGAGGTCCGCCATCTCGTCGGGCACGTCGACCTCGATGGCGTACTCGACATCGCTGCCGGCACCGGACCCGGTCACCGTGAACGTGGCGGCGAGCTTCTTCATGGGCGTCTTCTGGCCGGGGACGAGTTCGTAGGTGAGGGTGCGTGCCGTGTCGTCCTGGGCGGAGATCCGGTCGAGCACCGAGTCGCCGCGGGTGAAGTTGACCAGGCGGTCGCCGTCGGGACGCAGTTCGACGGAGGCGATGTGCGGCTGCCACGCGGCGTACCCGCCGAAGTCACTCACGAACGCCCACACCTGGTCGGCCGGGGCCTTGAGCGCTATGGACTTGCTGACGTTGACGATGGCCATGTCGATCTCTCATTTCCTGTAAGGGGGTGTGCGTGAAGAGGTGTGCTTGGCGCGCCGGGTGCTAACGCACCTGGTCGAGGGCCTTTGCCAGGCGGGCCCGGGCATCCGTCGGCGTGATCATCTCCAGGGTTCCGGCCAACGGACCGGACATGCCCTGCAGCCAACCGCCGGTGTGCAGGCCACCGGTGTCGACGGCTTCCCCGCCGATGCCGGCGATGAGCGCCCCGACGAGCGCCTTGGCGGCGGCGTCGTCCCCGGCGACGTACACCGCGTTGTCCTCGCCCGCCGACGAGCCCAGGCCCTTGACCAGGAACGGGACGGGCGTGGTGTTGAACGCCTTCACCAGGCGTGCGCCGGGCACGAACTCGGCGACGACCTCGCTGGAGACGCGGTCCCCGATGTCGATGAGGCCGTCGGGGCCGGGCTTGGTGCGGTTGTTGGTGGTGTCGACCACCACCACGCCGGACCAGTCCCCGACCACCGACACCGCCGCCTCGGTCCTGCCCCAGGGTGTGGCCAGAACGACGATGTCGCTCCCCGCCACGGCGCCGGGGACATCGGCAGCACTGGTGTGCTCACCGAACTGGGCCGCCAACCCGGCCAGTGACTCGGGGCCTCGCGAGTTCGCCAGCACCACGTCGTGGCCGGCCGCCACGAAGAGACCTGTGAGCGCCTGCCCCATCCGGCCGGCCCCGATCATTCCGATCCTCATTGTGTTTCTCCGTCTCGTTCTTCTTCACGATCAGCTGGGGGTGTCCACTCCTGGCCACCCAGATAGCTGGCCTGGATCACACTGCGGTCTCGCCGCAGTACCGCGGCGTCGTGGCTGTCGCTGCCGGCACCGTGGGCCATCAGATAGGCCCGGTCCGAGATCTCGAGGGCGAGGTGCACATGCTGCTCGACCAGCAGGACGGCGCAGCCGCTCTCGTCGGCGTAGGTCCGGATCACCGGCAGCAACCGCTCGACGATCACCGGTGCCAACCCGAGGCTGAGCTCGTCGAGCACCAGCAGTGAGGGCCTGCGGGCCAGGGCACGTCCGACCGCCAGCATCTGCTGCTCGCCGCCGGACAGCACGCCCGCCCGTCGGTCGGCGATCGCCGGCAGCGCCGGGAAGTACCGGTAGGCCGTGTCCGGGTCGAGTCGCTCGCCGCGCGGTCCGAGCCTGAGATGCTCCGCCACCGTCAGACCGCGGAACAGTCCGCGGTCCTCCGGGACGTGCGCGATGGCACGGCGGGCCCGTGCGGCGGGTGTCAGTCCGGTCAGGTCCTGCCCGTCCATCGACACGGAACCCGCCGAGACCTTCACCAGACCGGAGAGCGCGCGCAACGTCGTGGTCTTGCCGGCCCCGTTGGGGCCCAGCAGGGCCACCACCTCACCCTTTCCGACCTCCAGATGGACGTCGCGAACGACATCGGCCCTGCCGTATCCGGCGGTCAGCCCTTTGATGCGCAGTACTGGTCCGGTCACGTTTCCTCCCCGACCCTGATGTCGTCGGAGGCGGCCGATCCCAGGTAGGCGGAGACCACCTTGGGGTCACGGCGCACGTCCGCCGGGTGGCCCGTGGCGATGACCTGGCCGAACTCCAGGACGACCACGTGGTCGCAGATGGCGAACACGAGGTTGATGTCGTGGTCGATGAGCAGCATCGGGGTGCCCTGATCGCCGATTCGTCGCAGCTGCTTGCCGAGCTCCGCGCTCTCGTCGGTGTCCAGGCCTGCTGCCGGCTCGTCCAGCAGCACCACTTTCGGATCACCCACGAAGGCCCGGGCCATGCCGACCAGCTTGCGCTGCCCCTCCGAGAGCTCCCCGGGCATCGCGTCTGCGAGGTCCACGATGCCGAGCGCCTCCAGGGCGTGGCCCACCGGGGGCTTGGCCGTGTCGCCGTTGACCACCAGCTCACGGAGTGTCGTCCAGACCGTGGGCCGGCGGGCGGCGACAGCCAGGTTCTCCGCCACCGTGAGTGCGTCGAAGAGTTCCACGGCCTGCCACGTCCGGCCGAGGCCCACTCGTACTCGGGCGTGTGGGCGCATCCGCCCGACATCACGGTCGGCCACCTCGACGCTGCCCGTGCACCGTACGAAACCGGTGACGGCGTCGATGAACGTGGTCTTCCCCGCCCCGTTGGGGCCGATCAGGCCCACGATCTGGCCGGGACACACCTCGATGTCGACGCCGGAGAGCGCCTGTACCCCGCCGTACCGTACGCCGACACCGCGCGCGGACAGAACCGGACTCGGCATGCTCACACACCTCCCTGCGGCTTGGCGCCGACCACGGACAGCGATTTGTCGGCGCGTGAGACCCGCGCACGTCGCTCCCGCTTCAGCGCCGAGGACACCAGCAGTCCGTCGGGGCAGAACCTCAGTTGGACGAGCAGTCCGGCCCCGATGATGAGCTGCATGTAGATGGAGACCCGGTTCTCCGGCAGGACCCAGGTCTGGAGGACGAGCGGGATCACGGCGCCGGCGGCGCCGAATCCGGCGAGCACCGCGCCCTGGCCCAACGTCACCCCCAGGACGTAGACGCTCGCGACCAGAGCGAGGGCGGTCATGGTGTCGTAGCTGTTCGCCGACACCGTGCGGAAGTCGTAGGCGTACAGCACGCCGGCGACGCTGGCCAGGAAGGACGCGATGGCGAAGCCCTGGATCTTGACGGCCCGCACATTGACGCCGGCCGCCGCGGCGGCCCGTTCGTTGGAGCGCACGGCCAGCATGCGGCGGCCCAGGTCTCCCCTGCGCAGATTCGCCACGAACAGGTAGAGCGACACGGTCACCACCAGAGCCAGGAAGCCGAAGACCGGACTGGGCTGCGACCCGTCCAGGCCGCGGAAGGAGGCGTCGGTGCCGAGGTTGAAGCCGAACAGCGTCGGTGACTCGACGGAAGCTCCTGTCTGGCCGCCGCCCCAGCCCGGATTGGCGAAGATGAACTGTTCGATGGCGATCGCGGCAGCCAGTGTCACCACGACCAGCGTGACTCCCCGCACCCTCAGCGCACTGGCCCCGATGAGCACCCCGAGCACGGTCGCCGTGGCGACCGCCAGGATCGGGGCCAGGGGAAAGCCGATGCCGTACTCGGTCCCGAGGCGCGAGAGGGCGAATGCCGCGACGCCGGCCAGCGCCAGCTGGACGACCGAGAGCTGACCGACGTAGCCCATGATCACCACGAAGGAGAGACACAGGACGGTGGCCACCAGGCCGGTGATGACGGCCTGTCGGAAGTCGGAGGGAAGCACCACGAGCGCCACGGCGCACGCGATGGCCACCGGGGCGACCCGTACGACCAGACGGTCCTGGTCGGGCACCATCGGCAGGGACCGTTCGACCAGGTCGCCGCGGAGCGGAAGGCCGGAGCCCCGCCACCACAGGGCGATGACGATGAGGAGGAACTCGGCCATCTGCTGCACTCCCGGAATGGCGGAGCCGTTCCGGGTCGGGAACCACGACTCGTTCGACGCCTGGTAGAGCAACGACTCGCTGATCCCGATGAGCAGGCTGACGGCACATGCGATGCCGAACGAGGTGAACCGCGCGAGCAGCGCCGCGGCCAGCGCCGGGATGATCAGCAGGGGCAGCGTCGTGGCGCTCAGCCCGACGATCGACGCGGCCAGCACTCCCACGAACCCGGTCGCCACATGCCCGAGGACGGAGTTGCCCAGTGAGATGGCATCGGGCGACAGCCCGGCGAGAGCGGCCGAGCTCTCGCTCTCCGAGGCGGCCCGCGTCGCAAGCCCGAAGCGGGTGAAGCGGTAGAGAGCCGCGAGACCGCCTGCCAGCACCACCACGATCCCGGCGAGGATGAACTGCGCTTCGGGCACCGCCACACCGAAGACGGACACCACGTCGCTGGTGAGCACCGACGGGCTGTTCAGCGGCGAGGTGCCGAAGATCAGCAGGACCAGCGCCTGAGTCAGCAGCAGCACGCCCAAGGACGCCACGAGCTTGGCGAGCGGCGAGGCGCTGCGCAGTGGTCTCACGGCCACCAACTCCACGACCACGGCGTACAGGGCCATGAACAGCAGGGTCAGGACGATCGCCGGGACGGTCTGCAGCGCGAACCCGAAGAACCCGGTTCGCAGCGCCCAGAACACATAGCCGGCGACCATGACCGTGGCGCCCGCCGCCAGGTTGATGGAGCCGCTGCCTCGCCAGCTGAGCACCACACCCAGCGCTATGCCGGCGATGACCGCGCCCGGACCGAGCCCCAGTAGCGCGAAAAGAACAAGTGTCTCCATGAACTTTCTCCTTCGGCCGTGCCGCCGGCTCAGACGAGCCCGTCGGTCTTCAGACCGAAGTGCTCCTTGGCCAGCGCGGTGGCGAAGGTCTCCCACTGCAGCCCGACATTGGTCCGCGCGGTGGAGATGTCCCGGTAGTACCGCTGCATGCGCGAGCCGTTGCGCCCTCCTTCGCTGGTTCCGGAGGTGCGGAACAACAGCTCGACCGCTTCCCAGGCGAGGTTGACGGCGTGGTGGGTGCTGGCGTGGATCCGCATCAGCTGGTCGGGGGCGAACCCCGTGTCTTCGGCGACCGACTCCCGGCAGAGTTCCATGTAGAACTCGCTGCTGCGCAGGAGCACGTCCTCGGCCGCGCCGGCCTTGCCGCTGGCCAGACCCCAGTAGCGCTGGTAGTCGGCCGTCTGGAACCGCGGAACGCCGTGTGGTCCCGGTGTCTTCTTGGCGCGGATGATGCGCTCGTACTCGTCCAGCGCCGCGTAGGCGCAGCCCACCAGCACCGAGGTGATCTCCAGCTGGAGGTAACCCATCGAGTGCCCGGCATACATGGGATTCCCGTGCAGCCGGTAGCCGGGCGTGTCCGGTTTGCCGGCGAACCCCAGCGGGTTTCCCCGCACGAGGAACTCGTCGGGTATCACGGCTCCGTCGACCTGGATGCTGTTGGATCCGCTGCCGCGCATCCCGAACGAACGGTGCCGCCAGTCGTCCATCAGCGTCCAGTCCGCGCGCGGCACCAGCGCCAGCCCCTGGGCGCCCGTAGGACCGTCGCCCTCGTCGAGGCGGACCGCGAGCATCGCATGGGTGGAGTACGGCGAGCCCGAGCAGTAGTCCCACGTTCCCGCGATCCGCCACGAGCCCTGCTCGGTTCGCGTGGCCGTGCCCATCGGGATGCCGCGCATGGGTGCGGCGAAGTCCCCGTCGGGCCCGATGGCCGCGGCCTGGGCGGCCTCGCCGTAGAGTCCGCCGATCTGCAGGCCGTGCCCGGACGCGAGGCACAGGCCCCAGCCGGTGCCGGGACATCCGCGGGCGATCTCCACGATCACCCGCAGGAACGTGGGTACGTCGAACTCGAATCCGCCGTACCTGCGCGGCAGGAGAGTCCGGTAGAAGCCGGCCTGCCGGAAGAGCTCATGGGTCTTCGGCGAGTAGGCGCCTCGCTCCTCCGTCGCTTCCTGCTCGTCCAGAAGTCGGTCCCGAAAGGCCGCCGCACGTTGCACCAGGTCTTCGGGGCGCGGATTGGGCTCACGGGGCCGGATCGTGGCGCTCGCTGGGGCGCTCATGCTGTCTCCTCGTCTCGCCCGCCGGCATGCGGGCATGGGTGGTCTGCAGGGGTTGATCGTGAGGTTGTGGCTGGTCTGTACGACGTGCCGTCAGGCGTTGCTACGTGTCTTCGGCCGTCAGAGCCCGGACGGGGTGATCCAGTCGGTGACCGCGGAGAAGGTGTTGCCGCCGGTGTGCTCGAAGACCCGGCTCTGGGCGCCGCAGAGTCCCGGCCGGCCGCTGTAGGCACCGCACTTCACCGTCTCGCTGCCCAGGAGCATCGGGCCCGAGAACGATGTGGCGGCCTTCGCCACGGTCTTCGTGGTCGCGTCCGCGCCACCGGCCGCGTTGAGGAACTTCGTCGCTGTCATGACCAGGCTCCAGGCGAGCGTCGCGTCGGAGTCGGTCTGGGCGTCCGCCGTCAGCGAAGCGGCCTCCGACTGCTCGCGGTAGGCCCGCACATCGGTGAGGGAGGTGTCGGCGACGTTGGTCTGCGTCGACAGTTGCAGCCACTTCGGCGCCTCACCACCCAGTCCCTGGGCGACCGCGCCGGAGAAGCAGAAGGAGCCGGTGGACACGATCGGAGCCTTGACCGCCAGGGAGTCCAGCGCCTTCGCGGCCGAGACGCAGTTCGGCGGCGACGACACCAGCGGTACCACCGCGTCGGCCGTCTGGACGCCGGCGGCGACCGCGGCTGCGGTGAGATTGGTCGTCGACGGGTCGAACCCGACCGCCTTGAGCTTGATGCCGAGCTTCTCCAGGTCCTCCCGGAGCACTTCCACCCCGCCGATGCTCTGTGCGTCCTGCGGGTAGAAGGCGGCCACGCTCTTGGCCTTGACCTCGTCGTCGAGGTAGGTCGCCAGTCCTCCGAAGATCGAGTCGGGGTTGCCGTTGAAGATGAAGACGTTCTTTCCCTGGGCGTCCGGCGTGCTGATCGAGTTCGACATCATGATGGGCTTGCTGCCCTGGACGACTGCCTGCATGGACTGTCCGCCGTTGATCAGCGTGCCGACGAGGACTGCCTCGATGTCGTTGTCGTTGGCCATCTTCAGTCCGCAGGAGTTGCCCTCCTGCTCGCTGTCCACCACGTAACAGGTGCTCAGCTGAAGCGGATGACCGTCGATCCCGCCGAGTTTCTCGTTGATGTACTTCACCGCCGCCTGAGCACCGAGTGTGGCGCTCGGGTACTCCAGCGACCCGCCCTGTTGATTGACCCATCCGATCTTGACGGGCGAGAGGCTGGTGTCGGCCGCCCCCGACGTGCCACCGGTGTAGTCGACCAGATCCGTCACCGCCCAGGGGTCGGCGGAGCTGGAACTTCGGGGAGAGGTGCTCCCAGCGGTGGTGGCTGTGGTGGTGTCCGCGTCGGCGCACCCTCCGGCGACCAGACCGAGCACCACGCTCAGTCCGGCGACAGCGGTCCTGGCGCGCCGGCCGGCCGGGATGTCTGCAATCACGTTCTTGGACATATGCGACTCCTTGCTTCCCGCACATCCGTCCGGGGGCGGCCGTCGGACCCTCAAAGGGTCCAGTGCGGAATTTGATTCCGCTAGATGGAATGCGGGGAACGTAACAGCGTGACCGGCACCACACAAGGGTTACGACACGGTTTCGTGTTCCGGCCCCGGGAGGACGTGCCGTTCGGCCGCGAGGTCCGCCTGTGCCTCCGGGCTTTCCAGGGCTGCCGTGATGGCTCGCACCAGTTCCCACGCCGAGGCGGCGCTGAGTTCGATCCCGACCCGAGCGCCCACGCCGGCGTCGGGGTTGACGAAATCGATGATCAACGCGTGGTCGAACGGAGCACTGACGGGGTGGTCGTAGAAGACGTTGGCCCGCGTCACCTTCAGCCAGTCCGGCACCCCCCGCGCCGCTCCGGCAATGCCGATCTGCTCGGTCATCCATGTGCACATGCCGTCCCCCTTTCAGCGCAGGTGCTCGTTGTAGAACTCGAAGACCCGCTCCCACCCGTCCACAGCCTGCTCCTGCCGGTAGTTGGGCTTGTCCGAGGCGAAGAACGCGTGGCCGGCACCGTCGTAGCGGAAGAACTCGAACGACTTCCCGTGCTTCGTCAGCACACGTTCGATCTCGTCGACCTGCTCCGGGGCGGGGTTGAGATCGTCGTTGCCGAAGATCCCCAGCAGTGGCATCGCCATGTCCGGCGCCCGGTGGATGACGCCCTTCGGCGCCGGACCCGGGCGGCCTGGATCGGGCGGTTGCGGAAGAACGCTCCCGCCCCAGCAGTCCACCGCCGCATCGAGTGAGGGCACGTCGCAGGCCGCCAGGAACGCCTGCCGGCCGCCGGAGCAGAAGCCGATCACCCCGACCCTGCCGTTGGCGCCCGGTTGCGCCCGCACGTACGCCGCGGCGCCGGCGATGTCACCCATCACCTGGTCGTTCGGCATCGCCTTGGCGAGCCCTTCCGCACGTGCCGCGGCGGCGACGTCCGCCCAGTGCCCGGGACCGCGCCGGTGATAGAGGTGCGGAGCGACCGCCGTGTAGCCCCGGGACGCGAAGCGCCGCACCACCTCCTTGCACCACGGGTCGAGTCCCGGTGCGTGGTGGAGCACCACGACTCCTGGCGTGGGTCCGGCGGTCACGGGCCGGGCGAGATAGCCCTCGATGACGGTGTCCTCGTAGCCCTCGAAACCGACGACCTCGACGATCATGCCTTCTTTCAAGGCTGTACTCCTCCCGGGAGGCCCCGCCCGGTCACGCCGACGCCTTCATGTCGTCCAGCACGCCGAGGAGTTCCGCTTCGGTCAGGAACAGGTCGATCGGCTGACTGAAGGGCTGCGGCCAGTCGATGCCCGTGTGCCAGTAGACCTCGACCCGGTTGTCCTCGGGGTCGCGGAAGTAGCAGCCGATCGCGTTGCCGTGGTTGTTGACGTGGTCGATCGAGTACTTCCGCTCGACGATCTGCGCGTAGAACTCCCGCAGGTCCGACAGCGACTCGACGACGAAGGAAAGCTGTTGCGGGTCGGTGTGCCGCTCCTCGTTCTTCGCCAGGAGCAACTCGTGGTGCTCCTCGCCGGGACGCGAGCTCAGGAAGACGCGCCGCTCGTCACGGTCGGTCACGGTCATACCGAGGAAGCCCGAGTAGAACTCGAGCATGACCTCGGGATCGGTGACGAACAGACCGACGTGGCCGAGACGGGTGACCTTGGGCATGGTGAGACTCCTTCGTGTGGTGGGGCGCCGAGTGGCACGGTTCACGGGGTGACGGTCGTCGGCCAGGCCGACGACCCGGTGACGACGTCGAACAGACGGTTGACGTCGTCGAGCGCATGGCCTCGCCAGGCGACGTGGTGGTCCGAGCGGAGCAACGCCGCGGGTGCCAGGTAGAGGTCGTGCAGGGCGGCCCGGTCGGGCTCGCCGGGCGTGACCACGTCGAGCGGTATGCCGCGCGCGGCGGCTGCCCGGCGCAGCGGCGCGGTGTCGATCTCGTCCAGTACCAGGAGGGTGAACCCCTGTCCGACGTGGTCGTAGAGCGAAGAACCGTCCTTGAGCCAGTGGTGGGGAGCCCGGTTGCCGGGCGCGGCCGAGGGGACGTAGTCCTCGAAGTCGGCCGGCGGCTCCTCCACGCCGTCGCGCAGGATGATCGGTGAGCTGGAGTACCGGTAGCCCAGTTGGCCACCCATGCGCTTGAACTGCCGCGCCTTCTGCACCTGGATGTCCTCGGCGACCTGGGCACGTACGGCATCGCCCTGCGGACCCGGTTCCTCTATGCCGTCGCGCACCAACTGCGACGCACCCACGGCCTGGTTGCGCTCGCAGCCGTCGAGGATGAACCGGGCCGCTTCGCCCCGCTCGATGCTGTAGCTCGCCAGGAGGAGGGGGCCGCCCCATCCCTGGACGAGTGCCGCGAGCTTCCATCCGAGGTCGGCGGCGTCCCCGATGCCGATGTTCATACCGAACCCGCCCATCGGGGAGACCAGGTGGGCGGCGTCTCCCGCCAGCAGCACCCGGCCGAAGTCGTAGCGCGGTGCCTGCATCGAGTGGGTGATGAACGTCCCGCCCTCCAGCGGCTCGACCTCGAACTCGGCGCCGACCGCCCGGAAGAGCATGTCGCGGCACGCCTCCCAGTCGTCACCGTCGATGTGGTCGGGAACCGGCGAGCAGAAGTACGCCCACTGGTCCTCACCGGACTGCGGGACCAGGCTGTCGCAGTGGCGGTCCTCGTTGTAGAAGAGCGTCATGGACACCATGGGCGAGGCTTTCCAGTGCTCGGCGAGCCCGGGGGCACGCAGATGCCAGAGGAAGCTCCGCGCCAGGTTGGCCCTGCCTTCCAGGCGCACATTGAGAATCCGGCTGCGCAGCCTCGAACGGCTGCCGTCCGCGGCCACGAGGTAGCCGCTGCGGAACGCCCGCGGCCCGTCGGGCCCGGTCACGTGCACGGTGACGCCGTCGTCGTCCTGCTCGAACGACCCGACTTCGTGCCCGAAGCGCACGTCGATCAGCGGGAGTTGCGCAGCCCGGGCCCGCAGGGTCTTCTCGATCGCCTCGTTGGGCGCCCACTCGGCGACCTCCGACGCGATCGACAGCCGCTCGGACCACTCGTAGGCCCGGGGGAAGTGCTGGATCAGATGCCCGTTCAGCCGGGTCACGAAGGCCACGTCCCGCTGGATCCGCGGGCTCACGGGGTCGTTCTCCCGCAGCGCGTCGGCGATCCCCCAACGACGGAAGTGCTCCATCGAGCGGACGTTCGTCATGTTGGTGCGCGCCGAGAAGCGGTCTCCCTCGGCACGGCTCTCGAAGACCACGCTGGCCACGCCACGCTGCGCCAGGTCGATGGCGAGCGCCATCCCGACAGGCCCGCCTCCGGCGATCGCCACCGAGGTCGGCTCCTCAATAGGTGCCGTGCTCACACTTGACCTCCATTCCGTCAGGTGAAATCTAATTCCAAAGTAAACCTCAGGTCGTGTCGTGTCGAGCGTCCGGCAGACAGTTCTTTCGTCCACGTCTCGCGCTGGTTACGTCGCCGGGCGGACCGCGTGGACACCCGTGAGGACCGGTGACTCCGGGTTGGCGACCACCCGTCCGCCTGGCCGGTGGACGACTCACCACGAGCGAGGCGGCGGTGCGGTCGGGCGGCATGCCTACGCGTTCACCGACCTCGCCCCTGTCACCCACCCGCGGGGCGGTACCGGATCAGGAAACGCGGGGCCGTGGAAAGCCGCCGGCCTGCCGACCGACCACGGGGTCAGCCCTCACAGGCACGCGTTCGAGCCATGGGCCGTTGCGTCCCCGCAGGCGGGCGCCTCTCCCGTGCCCCGCGCCCGCTCGTGGACGAACGGTCCTCAGCCTTCTGGGCGCAGAGCCTTCGGCGTCGTTCCGGGACGGGAGTCCGGAGCAGCCCGCACTCCCCGGTCTGTCGCAGCCCCTCCCACGCCCGCAACGCACCCGGACCCGGACCCGGACCCGGAGTACCGTTTCGACCCTTGGCCTACACGTGTCCTGGACGCACACTGTGGTGGTATCGGTATGGAGCAGGCAGGTGCAAGCATGACCGGCGCCGTCAGGATTCCCAGAGCGCGTCGCTTCGCCACCGCGCAGATCGAGCCGGATCGTCAGGTGGAGCTCTGGGAGCGGCACAACGCGGAGTCCTTGATCGCCCTCGACTGCCGGCCGCCGGTGGCCCGGTCGTTCGCGGCGGTGGAGGTGAACCTCCAGCTCGACCGTGTCCATCTCGCCCGGGTACGGGGGACCCGACACGTGGTCGAGCGCTCTGCCGAGCTGGTCGAGGCCAGGCCCACCGAGGCGATCGCCGTCTATCTGGCCCTTTCGGGAGAGGCGGTCTTCGAGCAGGGCGGATACCGTCGGGTGCTCCGGCCCGGGCAGCTCCTCGTCTGCGATGCCGACCGTCCCTTCCTCCGTGGGTTCGGCCGGGGACTGGAGGAACTGGCCGTCAAGGTTCCCCGTGCGGAGTTCTCCGCGCTCACCGGCCTGGCGACCGTGCCCGCGCCCGTCGTCGTCGACGTCGGCCCCGGCGAGAACCCGCACGGCCGGGCGCTGGCCCGGCTCGCGGGACGGGCGGTCCGCCGGGACCGCCCCGTGCCGGCGGACGAGCAGGCTGTCGTCGAACTCGTATCGGTGCTCGCCGCCTCCGGCCACGTCGGCCTGCCGGTGGCACACAGAGCGGCGGCCCGGACGTTCATCGAGGAGCACTTCACCGATCCGAAGCTCCGCGCGGCCGACATCGCGTCCGCCACGGGCATCAGCGAGCGACATCTGTCGCGTCTGTTCGCGACCGCCGGAACCAGCGTGCCCGGACACATCCTCTCGCGCCGGCTGGACGCGGCGTACAGCATGCTGACCTCCGCTGCGGCCAGAGGCCTGCGCACATCGGACGTGGCGGCACGCTGCGGCTTCACGTCGGTCGCCTACTTCTCCCGCACCTTCCGCGAGCGGTTCGGCGTCACCGCCGGCGAGGTTCGAGCCGGGTCCGCCTGACCGGTCGCGTCCCGCGATCCTCATTTCCGCCATGTCGGTCCGGATCGATGGGCCGGACCGGGTGTGATCACCGACACTCGTACGCACCAGCCCGGTGCCCCTGCCCGGGACGAGGAAAGGTGTGGCACATGCCCGTGTTCGACGATGGTCAGCCCGAGACCCGTACGCCCGCGTCGTCGGTGGTCGAGACCGACGTCCTCATCGTCGGCTCCGGACCGGCCGGCGCGTCGGCGGCGTTGTTCCTGTCGACGCTGGGCGTCGACAACATGGTGATCACCAAGTACCGGTGGACGGCGAACACACCCAGGGCCCACATCACCAACCAGCGGGCGATGGAGATCTTCCGGGACATGGGCATCGAGGACCAGGTCCTCGCCGATGCCACGCCGCACCACCTGGTCGGCGACACGGTCTTCTGTACGTCGATCGCCGGTGAGGAGATCGGGCGCATCCACACCTGGGGGACCCATCCGGCGCGTGAAGCCGACTACCAACTGGCGTCGCCGTGCCTCGTGGTGGACATCCCTCAGACCTATCTCGAACCGATTTTGGTCAAGAACGCGACCGTGCGGGGCACGCAGACGCGGTTCTCCACGGAGTACGTCTCGCACGTGCAGGACGCGGACGGCGTCGACGTCCTGGCCCGGGACCGGCTGACCGGGGCGGAGTACACCATCCGGGCCAAGTACCTGATCGGCGCCGACGGTGCCCGGTCCAAGGTCGCCGCGGACATCGGCCTGCCGTACGAAGGCGCGATGGACATCGCCGGGTCGATGAACATCACGTTCAAGGCCGACATCGAGGCCTACGTCGGTCACCGGCCCTCGGTCCTCTACTGGGTGATCCAGCCGGGGGCGAACGTCGGAGGCATCGGGGCGGGCCTGGTGCGCATGGTGCGTCCGTGGAACGAGTGGCTGATCGTCTGGGGCTACGACATCAACGACGAGCCCCCTGCCGTCGACGAGGCGTCCGCGACCCAGATCGTGCGCGACCTCCTCGGCATGCCCGACATCGACGTCGAGATCACCGGCACCAGCCTGTGGGGCAACAACGAGATGTACGCCACGCACCTCCAGAAGGGCCGCGTCTTCTGTGCCGGGGACGCGATCCACCGGCATCCGCCGAGCAACGGGCTGGGCTCCAACACCTCGATCCAGGACTCCTACAACCTGGCCTGGAAGCTCGCCCTCGTGCTGCGCGGTCAGGCCGACCGGAGTCTGCTCGACACCTACTCGGCCGAGCGGGCGCCGGTCGCCGAGCGCATCGTCCGGCGGGCGAACCGGTCCAGCCGTGAGTTCGTGCAGTTCTTCGAGGTGCTCGGACTGCTCGACGCCACGACGGAGGAGGAGATGGTCGCGGCGATCGAGGAGCGGAAGGCCAACACGCCCGAGGGCGCGGCCAAGCGGGCCGCCCTGGTCGCCGCGATGGACCTGAAGAACTACGAGTTCAACGCCCACGGAGTGGACCTCGGGCAGTACTACCGGTCGGCCGCGGTCGTCTCCGACGGATCTTCCCTGCCTGCGCCCGGCCGCGATCCCGACCTGTACTACGAGATGTCCACCGTGCCCGGCTCGCATCTGCCGCACGCCTGGGTCGGCGACACCATGCGCAGGAAGGCGATGATGGACCTCGCCCCCTACGACCGTTTCACCCTCGTCACCGGCATCGCCGGCGAGGAGTGGGCCCCGGTGGCCGACAAGGTCGCGCACGAGTTCGGGATTCCGCTCGGAACCGTCGTCATCGGGCCGGGCCAGGAGGTGACCGACCTGTACTACGACTGGGCGAAGCTGCGCGAGGTCGACGAGGGCGGCGCCGTACTGGTGCGACCCGACAAGCACGTCGCCTGGCGCTCGATGACCCTGCCCGACGACCCGGAATGCGCTCTGCGTACGGCGATGCGCCAGATCCTGGGGAAGGCGTGAACCCCATGCGCTTCGACCACGACACTCTCGCGCAGCGCGTACGGTTCGCCTCGGCCTCGGCAGCGCAGAACCTGGTGGCCGAGATCAAGGAACTCGGCGCGGGGCGGGTCATGGTGATCGCCGGGGAGGCCGAGCGCGAACTCTCCCACCGGGTCGCCGCCCAACTCCCCGTGGTGCACTGGCATCACGAGGTGGCCATGCATGTGCCGGTCGAGGTCGCCGAGCGGGCCAGAGAACAGGCCGCGGCCCATCGCGTCGACGCGCTCGTCTGCATCGGCGGCGGCTCGACGACCGGCCTGGCCAAGGCCGTGGCGCTCACCACCGGTCTGCCCATCGTCGCGGTGCCGACCACCTACGCGGGCTCGGAGGCCACCAACGTCTGGGGACTCACCGAGCACGCCCGGAAGACCACCGGCACCGACCCCCGGGTCCTCCCGCGCGCGATCGTGTACGACGCGACACTCATGCTCACCCTGCCGGTCGACCTGAGCGTGGCGTCCGGCCTCAACGCCCTGGCACACTGTGTCGATTCGATGTGGGCCCCACGGGCCGACCCGATCGACCGGGCACTGGCCGGCGAGGGCATCCGGGCCCTGCGCATCGGACTGCCGCTGGTCGCCGCCGAGCCGGGCGGCCTCGACGGGCGTGAACACGCCCTGTACGGCGCCTACCTCTCCGCGGTCGTGTTCGCCTCGGCGGGATCGGGGCTCCACCACAAGGTCTGTCACGTCCTCGGCGGCATGTTCGACCTCCCGCACGCCCAGACCCATGCCGTCGTCCTTCCTCACGTGCTCGCCTTCAACGCACCGGCGGCGCCGGACGCCGAGCGACGTATCGCCGCCGCCCTCGACGCCGACTCCGCGACCGGCGGGCTCGCCCGACTGCGCACGGAACTCGACGCGCCCCGGGCTCTTCGCGACCACGGCATGCCGGAGTCCGGCATCGTGCCCGCCGCGGAAGCGATCCTCGCCGTCGTGCCGCCGGGCAATCCGGCTCCCGTGACCCTCGACAACATCACCGGGCTGCTGCACGCGGCCTGGGAAGGAGCAGAGCCCCGATGACCGACACCGTCTCCGCCGAACAGGAGCGTCGCGAGGCGGACCTGGTCGAGCGCGTCACCCGTTCGTTCGACGACTGCTCCGACCCGCGGCTCAAGCAGTTGATGACCTCGCTCGTGCACCATCTGCACGCCTTCGCCCGCGAGGTCCGCCTGACCGAGGACGAGTGGGCCAAGGGCATCGAGTTCCTCACCGCCGCCGGGCACATCACGGACGACAGACGCCAGGAGTTCATTCTGCTCTCGGACGTACTCGGCCTCTCCATGCAGACCATCGGCATCAACAACGAGGCCTACGGCGACGCGACCGAGGCGACCGTCTTCGGTCCGTTCTTCGTCGAGAACAGCCCCGAGATCCCCCTCGGCGGCTCCATCTCCGGCGGCGCGGCCGGCGAACCGTGCTGGGTCGAGGGCACCGTCTCCGACAGCGACGGACACCCGGTCGCCGGTGCTCGCGTCGAGGTCTGGGAGGCCGACGCGGAAGGCCTCTACGACGTCCAGCACGACGACGGCCGCACCGCCGCCCGTGGCCATCTGTTCACCGATACCGAGGGACGCTACTCGTTCTGGGGCATCACACCGACGCCGTACCCCATCCCCCACGACGGTCCCGTGGGCAAGATGCTGGCAGCCGTGGGCCGATCCCCCATGCGGGCCTCGCATCTGCACTTCATGGTGAGCGCAGCGGGACAGCGCACGCTGGTCACCCACATCTTCGTCCGCGGCGACGAACTGATCGACGCGGACACGGTGTTCGGGGTCAAGGCGTCCCTGGTGAAGGGGTTCGAACGCCAGGCCCCCGGCTCCTCGACGCCGGACGGTCACACGGTGGACGGTTCATGGTCACGGGTCTCCTTCGACATCGTCCTGGCCCCGGCCGGTACCTGACCGTTCGGCGCGGTCCCCACCGGCCGACCCACGTGCGCGGGAGGCTGGTGGGGCGGCCGAATGGGCTTGGCCACCAGACCAAGTGGCGGGCGGGCCCGGCCCCCTGGACACCGCTCCCCTCCACCACGACGAGTACCGGGCCCCGGAACGAGCGCGGCCGGGTTCGCGACCTGCGGCGTCCGGCCATCGCGGACCTGCCCGCTGGGCCGAGCCAACACACATGCGGCACAGGCGGGAACCGACACACCCCGCAGCGGCATGATCGCCTGCACCCCTGTCCCCGACTCCAGCGGGACGCAGCCGGCCGCTCCCCCGGGCGCAAGCCCGTCGACGTCCAGCCGGGTGAGTGCGCCGTACCACCGCATCGGCACGCCGCGCCCCGGCGCGGCCCGCCGTCCCGAACGAAGGGAACCTCGATGAACGCCACGCTCTCGAACTTCAGCTACGGCGCCGTGACCCCGATCGCCGCCTACCTGATGGCCACCACCGGAGCTGCACTCGGCTTGCGATGTACGACACGGTCGCTGCGACGCCCGCACCGAAGAGCCAGATGGCTGGCGCTGGGCTCCGTATCGTTCGGCTGCGGCATATGGGCCATGCACTTCATCGCCATGATCGGCTTCGACATCGATGGAGCGGCGATCTCCTACGATCGCGACCAGACACTCCTCAGCCTCGCGGTCGTCATCGCCTGCGTCGCCGCCGGCATGTTCCTCGTCGGCTACCGGGGCCGCTCCCCGTTGACTCTCGTCACGGCCGGGATCATCACCGGGAACGGGGTGGTGACCATGCACGGCCTCGGTATGAACGCCATCCAGGTCGACGGCAGCCTCGACTACGACGGTCGCACCGTCATCTTCTCCTTCGCCTTCGCCATCGTGATCGCCACGGCGGCCCTGTGGGCGGCGGTCTCCATCCACGCCCTGTGGGCCAGCATGGGCGCGAGCCTGATCATGGGTGTGGCGACGACCGGCATGCACTACATCGGCATGACCGCCCTCTCCGTCCAACTCAACGGCCAGGCGGCGGCCGGGGAGGCGACCAGCAATCTGGGGTTCCTCATCGTCATGCTCGCCGGCCCGCTCGGCGTCCTCCTGATCGCCACCGCCATCGTCATGTTCGACCCCGACATGCTGATCGGTGACGGCGACCGGGACCGGACGGCACTCGCACCGCGCGGGACCGACTCCGCCTACCCCGTGCGGTAGGCGGAGTCGGTCGCCGATCGGACGGTTCCACCCATTCTTCGGAGATGGACGTACGGCGTTCGCAGCAGCCTTCGAGCGGTGCGGGGCTGTCGGGGCTCATGAACCACATCCGTGAGCCGACTGCGGGCGGCGGACCTGGCCGCCACGGGACACCGCAGGGAGCAGGATGTGCAGGACCGTGTTGGCGTGGGAGTGGCTGGTGATCAGGCCGGCGTCGCGCAGTACGGCGGTGTGATCGCTCGCCGCCGTAGGTGTCGCACCGCCCCGGCGGGCGGCCTCGGTGGTGGTGGAGCCGGTCGTTCTGCCTGCTCATGACCGGACAGCCGGACGGCCGGATGCGGGGCGGCGGGCCCCGGAGTGCCGGGGCCCGCCGATGCGTGCTGTTCGCCGCCGTGGGGCCGAACCCAGGGCGGGTGTCTCAGTTCATCAGGCACGCCCTGTCCGGTTCTTGAGCCAGTCGTGCAGGGTTCGCGCGGTTGTCTCGCCGTGTTGTTCGATCATGGAGTGGTGGTCGCCTGGGACGTCCACCACGTCCAGCGGTACCGGCCACACGGTCTGCCAGTCGTCGGGGACGGTGCGCGGACGGCCCGAGTCGGCAGGGATCAGTTCGGAGGCGCGGAGGAGGAGTACGGGGGTGTCGACAGGCCGTGGACGCCAGGGCTCGAAGAGGGCGAAGTACGAGGCCATCGCGGTGAGTCGCATGCCGGTCATGCGTCCGAACTCTGCCTCTCGTTCGAGGGAACGCTCCTCCATGACGTGGACGATGTAGTCGGTCTGCGGGGTGCCGGCCAGGTAGGTGTCCAGCATGACCACTCCGGTGGCGGGGGTTCCGAGTTCCTCCAGGCGGCTGGCGACCGCGTAGGCGAGCGACCCTCCGGAGGACCGGCCGGCCAGAGCGAACGGGGCACCGTCCAGGTCCCGGAGGATCGTGCGGGCCGCGTGCTCGACGACCGCTTCGACGCTGCCCGCGACGAGTTCGTCGGCGGTGAATCCCGGCATCATCAGGGAGTAGGTGCTGCGCAGGCCGCGCAACGGCCGGGCGAGGCTGACGAACTCCTGGTCGCTTGCCCACACGGAGGTCGACGGCAGGCCGACGAGGGCCGGGTACTGGTCCCCGTCGCCGAGTTTGACCAGCCCCGGGGCGTTGCCGACCTGGTCGGCCGAGGTGAACGCGGGGCGCAGGCCCGCCGAGTTCATCAGGACCCTGCCCGCCTGGTCGTAGCGGCCGACGGTGAGGGCATGCCGGTAGAGGGCCTCGACGGCGCCCGCGACGGCGGTGGCCGGGTCGGTCGGGGCCGTGGCGCGCGCGGGCTCGTCGGCGGGGGCGGTGAACTGCCGGTTGAGGGCCGTGACCAGGGCCGTGGGGGTCGGATGGTCGAAGACCAGGGTGGGCTGGAGCCGCAGTCCGGTGGCGGCGGCGAGCCGGTTGCGGAGTTCGACCGAGGTGAGGGAGTCGAAGCCCAGCTCGCCGAAGGCCCGGTCGGCGTCGATGCCGTCGGGGCCGCTGTGCCCCAGCACCCGGGCGGCCTCGGCGCGCACGAGCTCCAGCAGTGCCACCTCTCGAGTGGCGGAGTCGAGACCGGAGAGTCCCGTGGCACTCGTCCGGTCAGCCCTGGGGTTGCCGTCGCGGACGGAGGCCCTGCGGGGGGCGGCGGCGCGGGCAAGGCCGCGCAGGACGGCCGGAATCCGTTCCGCGGGCATCGCTTCGGCGGACCTGAGCGCGAGGCGGAGAGGAACGAGCAGCGGCTCGTCCGGTTCCGCCATGGCCCGGTCGAGGATTTCAAGTCCGTACTCGGCGGTGAAGGGCAGCAGTCCGCTGCCGCCGAGCCGGACGCGCGCGGACGCGTCGAGTGCGTCGGCCATGCCGCCGGTGCCCTGCCAGGGGCCCCAGGCGAGGGAGAGCGCGGGCAGCCCCGCGGCCCGGCGGTGCTGGGCCAGGGCGTCGAGGAAGGCGTTGGCCGCCGCGTAGTTGGCCTGGCCCGGGCTGCCCAGCACTCCCGCGGCGGAGGAGAACAGCACGAAGGCGGTCAGTGCGTGTCCGGCGGTGGCGTCGTGCAGGTGCCAGGCCGCGTCGGCCTTGGGACGCAGGACGCTGTCGAGTCGGGCGGGAGTCAGGTCGGTGACGAGACCGTCGTCCACCACTCCGGCGAGATGGACGACTCCGGTGAGGGGATGACCGGCGGGGATCCCGGCGAGCAGCCGGTCGAGCGCCTCGCGGTCGGCGACGTCGCACGCGGCAAACGTGACCTGGGCGCCGGCGTCGGTGAGTTCGGTGGTCAGGGTGTCGGCTCCGGGCGCGTCCGACCCGCGCCTGCCGGCCAGCAGCAGGTGCCGTACACCGTGCCGGGTGACGAGGTGCCGGGCCACGAGGGCGCCGAGGCCTCCGGTCGCGCCGGTGATCAGGACGGTGCCGTGCTCGTCGAACCGTGTCGGCTGCCCGCCCGGGGGGACGGCCGTCTCCGTGGGCTTCGCGGGCAGTCGGGTCAGCCGCGGCAGGTGCGCGGTGCCGGCGCGCAGGGCCAGTTGCGGTTCGCCCGTCGCGAGTGCGCCCGGCAGGGCGGCGAGCGAGGTGTCGTCCTCGTCCAGGTCGACGAGCACGAGCCGGCCCGGATGCTCGGCCTGGGCCGCTCGGGCCAGGCCCCACACGGCGGCGGAGGACGGCCGTGGCCCCCGGTCGTGCGGGCCGACGGCGACGGCGCCGTGGGTGACGAGCACCAGGCGGACGCCGGCCAGCCGGTCGTCGGCCAGCCACGCGCCAAGGGTGTCGAGCGCCTCGCGGGTGGCGGCGCGGGCTGCGGTGGCCGCGTCGTCGTTCTCCGGCGCGTCGCAGAAGACGACGACGGCGGTGGGGGTCGGCGCACCGCCGTCGAGCGATTCGGTGAGGGACTGACGGTCGAGGTAGGGAACGACGTCCAGGCCGGTGGCGGCGGCCAGTCGAGGCCGCAGTTCCCGCGGATCGAGTCCGAGCATGCCCCACGCACCGGACGCCTGCCCGGACCCGGGGGCGGGGAGCGCGGTCGGCCACTCCAGCCGGTACAGCGGCTCGTTCTCCCGGGCGGTGGCGCGTTCCGGGACGGCCGAGGGGGTGCGCAGGGTCAGGGAATCGACGGTCAGGACCGGCCGGCCGTCGGGGGTGGTCAGGTGGACGCGGACCGCGCCGTCCCCGGTGGGTGAGAGCCGGACGTACAGCTCGTCCGCGCCGGTCGCGTACAGCCGTACGC
Organism: Streptomyces lacrimifluminis; assembly: GCF_014646095.1. Classification (GTDB taxonomy): domain Bacteria; phylum Actinomycetota; class Actinomycetes; order Streptomycetales; family Streptomycetaceae; genus Streptomyces; species Streptomyces lacrimifluminis. The sequence goes on from NZ_BMMU01000015.1 coordinate 70,956, forward strand.
CCGACCAGGCGAAGGGCAGTCCCGCGGGGACCGCGGTGCCCTCGGGGCCGTCCGCGCCCAGGATGCCGAGAGCCAGGGGCTGGAGTGCCGCGTCCAGGAGCGCCGGGTGGACGCCGTACCCGACGGCGGTGTCCGTGCCGTCGTCGGGATCCGTACGGGAGGCGGACTCGGCATCGTCGGGCAGGACCACCCGGGCGTGGAGTGCGCCCGCCGTCTGCCAGAGATCGGTGAGGCCGTGGAAGGCCGGGCCGTATGCGAGGCCCGCTTCCGCCGTCCTGTCGTAGAAGTCGTCCAGCGGCACCCGGCGGGCGTCGGCCGGCGGGTGTGCGGCGGCGCCCGTGTCCGGGGCGCCTGTCAGGTCGTCCTGTGCGAGGAGGCCGGTGGCGTGCCTGGTCCACGGCAGGTCGGGGGTCTCCTCCGGCCTGGCGTGGACGGTGAAGGGCCGTCGGCCGCTGTCGTCCGCGGCCTCGACCGTCAGTTGGAGGGCGATTCCGGCGCGTTCGGCCGACGGAAGCGGCAGGGGCGCGTGGATGACGAGTTCGTCGAGCCGGTCGCAGCCCACGTGTTCGCCGGCGTGCAGGGCCAGTTCGACGAAGGCCGTGCCGGGCAGCAGCGGGGTACCGGCCAGCGCGTGGTCGGCCAGCCAGGGGTGGCCGGCGAGGTCGAGCCGTCCGGTGAGCAGCACTCCACCGGACGCGGGCAGCGCGGTGACGGCACCGAGCATCGGGTGGTCCGCCACGGCCATGCCGACGGCCGACGCGTCCCGGCCGACGCCACCGCCGCCCAGGACGCGCAGCCAGAACCGACGGTGCTGGAAGGCGTACGTCGGCAGCGGGACCGTACGGGCGCCCGTGCCCGCGAAGTACGCGTCCCAGTCGACCGGCGTGCCCTCGACAGCGAGCCGTGCGACCGCCGTGACCAGGGCGTCTGCCTCCCCGAGGTCACCTCCGCGCAGGGCGGCCAGGCAGGTCACGGCGGCTGGGGTGTGGTCGGCTGCGGTCTCCTCGGTCATCGCGGTCAGGGCGCCGCCCGGGCCCACCTCCAGGAAGGTGCGCACCCCTCGGTCGAGCAGAGTGTGCAGCCCGCCGACGAAGCGGACCGTGTCGCGCACATGCCTGACCCAGTAGCCGGGTGCGCACAGCTCGGCCGCGGATGCCGCGGTTCCGGTGATGTTGGAGATGACGGTCAGTTCGGGCTCGTGGAAGGTGACCTGCGCCAGTTCCGCGGCGAAGTCCGCGAGCATGGGTTCCATGAGCGAGGAGTGGAAGGCATGGCTCACCGCGAGCGTCTTGGTCCGGTAGCCACGCCCGACGAACTCGGCCGCGACTCCCAGGATCTCGCTCTGCGGGCCGGAGACGACCACCGACGAGGGGCCGTTGACCGCGGCGATGCCGACACTGCGGTCCGAGTGGGAGGCCAGCACCCCGACCACCTCGGTCTCGGGTGCCTGGACGGCCAGCATGACTCCACCGGGCGGCAGCGCCTGCATCAGCCGGCCGCGCGCCGCGACCACACGGCAGGCGTCGGCGAGCGACCAGACTCCGGCGACATGCGCCGCGGCGAGTTCTCCGACGGAGTGGCCGATCAGCACGTCGGGGCGGATGCCCCAGCTCTCCAGGAGCCGGTACAGCGCCACTTCCACGGCGAAGAGGGCGGGCTGGGTGAACTCGGTCCGGTCCAGTTCCCCGGTCCGTCCGGGGTCGGTGGCGAGGACGACGTCGCGCAGCGGGCGGGGCAGCAGCCCGTCGAACCCCGCGCAGATCGCGTCGAAGGCCGCGGCGAAGACGGGGTGACGCTCGTACAACTCACGTCCCATGCCAGCCCGTTGGGATCCCTGACCGGGGAAGACCACGGCGAGCGGGGTCTCGCGCACGACGCCCCGGATCACCTCGGCGGTGGCGTCCGGCGTGCCGACGGCGAGCGATTCCAGCCCCGCGACCAGCGCGGGGAGGTCGTCGGCGACGACGGCGGCCCGGTGGGCGAGAGCGCTGCGCGTGGTGGCGAGCGAGCAGGCGATGTCCAGGGGGGTGACGCCGGGGCGTGCCCTCAGATCGGCGAGGAGACGTGCTGCCTGATCGCGCAGGGCTGCTTCGGTGTGGCCCGAGACGAGCCAGGGCAGGACGCCCGCGGGGCGAGTCGCTTCCGGCGTCGCTGCCGGCCCTGTCTCCTGTCCCTCCCCGTGTTCCGGCCCCTGTTCCTGCCCGTGTTCCTGCACGGGTGTATGTTCCTGTTCCTGCTCAGGTGCCTGTTCGAGGACGAGATGGGCGTTGGTGCCGCTGATACCGAACGACGACACGGCGGCCCGGCGCGGTCGCCCGGTCTCCGGCCATGGCTGTTGTTCCGTCAGCAGCCGTACCGTACCGGCCGACCAGTCCACCTGCCGCGTCGGCTCGTCCACATGCAGCGTGCGCGGCAGCACACCCTCCCGCAACGCCAGCACCGTCTTGATGACCCCGGCGACACCCGCGGCGTACTGGGTGTGGCCGATGTTGGACTTGATGGAGCCGAGCCACAGCGGCCGGTCCTCGGGGCGATCGCGGCCGTAGGTCGCCAGCAGGGCCTGCGCCTCGATCGGGTCTCCCAGCCGGGTCCCCGTGCCGTGCGCCTCGACGACGTCGACGTCCGTCGCGGCGAGCCCGGCGCCGGCCAGGGCCGCCCTGATCACCCGTTGCTGGGAGGGCCCGTTGGGCGCGGTCAGCCCGTTCGACGCGCCGTCCTGGTTCACCGCCGAACCGCGCATCACCGCCAGCACCGGGTGGCCGTTGCGGCGCGCGTCCGAGAGCCGCTCCACCACCAGCATCCCCACGCCCTCGCCCCACCCGGTGCCGTCGGCCGTGTCCGAGAACGCCTTGCACCGACCGTCGGAGGAAAGCCCGCCCTGGTTGGCGAACTCGGCGAAGGCCCCGGGCGTCGCCATGACGGTGACGCCGCCGGCGAGCGCGAGGTCGCACTCCCCCGCCCGCAACGCCTGCCCCGCCAGATGCAACGCCACCAACGACGACGAACACGCCGTGTCCACCGTCACCGCCGGACCCTCAAGACCCAGCACATACGACACCCGACCGGACATGACGCTGCCGGACGAGCTGGTCAGCGACGGCGAGGGGGTCGTCGTCCACGGTCAGGTGGGCGGGCGGCAGCGCGGGGCTCGCCGCTTCCGCGCCGCCGAGCAGTTCCTGGTGCAGGAGGCCGACGAGGGCGTTGGGAGTGGGATGGTCGAAGACGAGGGTGGCGGGCAGCCGCAGACCGGTCGCGGCGTTGAGGCGGTTGCGCAGCTCGGTCGCCGTCAGCGAGTCGAACCCCAAGTCCTTGAACGGCCGTCCGGCCGCGATATCCGCCACGCCGGAGTGGCCCAGTACCGCCGCCGCCCGGGTACGCACCAGATCAAGCAGCGCCGCACGCCGCTCCGGCTCGGCGAGTCCTGCGAGGCGGTCGCGCAGTCGGCCGGCGGCGGTGTCGTCGTCGGCGGAGGCCCGGTCGGCGCCGGACTCGCCGCGCAGCGCGCGTGCCGCCTCGGGGATCTCCTCGATCAGCGGGCGGCGTCGGGCCAGGGCGTAGACGGGGGCGAAGCGCGCCCAGTCCATGTCGCTGACCGTCAGCGCGGTCTCGGCGTGTTCGACCGCCTCCCGCATCACCTCGATCGCCGACTCGGGCCGCATCTGCCGTACGCCCATGCGGTCCAGCTGGCCGGCGAGCGCTCCGAAGCCTTCCAGCATGCCTCCGCCGGCCCAGCCGCCCCACGCGAGCGAGGTAGCCGTCAGTCCGCGTGCCCGTCGCTCGTACGCGAGCCCGTCGAGGTAGGCGTTGGCGGCGGCGTAGGTCGCGTTGCCCGCGCTGCCCCAGACCGCGGCGCCGGACGAGAAGAGCACGAACGCGTCGAGGTCGAGCCCGGAGGTGAGTTCGTCCAGGTGACGGGCGCCCTCCGCCTTGGCGGCCATGCCGTCCGTCAGGTCCTGCGGTTCGACGGCGAGGGCCGGACCGTAGCTCGTGGAACTGGCGGCGTGGATGACGGCACTCAGGGGCCATGCCTGCGGTATGTCGTCCGCCAGTACGGTCGCGAGAGCGTCCCGGTCGGCCACGTCGCAGGCCGCGAACGTCACCTCGGCCCCGAGGGCCCGCAGTTCCTGGGCGAGTTCATCGGCCCCTGGCGCCGTGTCGCCCCGGCGACTGAGGAGCAGCAGGTGTTCCGCGCCCTCGGCGGCCAGCCAGCGGGCCAGGTGGGCGGCGATGCCGCCGGTCCCGCCCGTGATCAGTACCGTGCCGCGCGGTTTCCACGGCCGTACCGGCCCGCGGTCGGCCAGCGGCGCCCGGACCAGCCGCCGCGCGTAGGCGGCGGGGCCGCGGATCGCCAGCTGGTCCTCACCCGCGGCGGCGCCCGACAGCAGGGCCGGCAGGAGGGTGGCGACGCTCTCGCTCCAGTCGCGCGGCAGGTCGAGGAGACCACCCCACCAGTCGGGATGCTCAAGGCCCAGCACCTGGCCGAGCCCCCACAGCCGGGTCGCCTCCGACCGTACGGCGTCGCTGGTGGCCACGGCCGCGGCCCCCCGGGTCAGCCACCACAGCGGGGCGTTCACGTCCGCCGCGCGCAGGGCGCGGGTCAGGGCGAGGGCGTCGCCGGCCGTCTCCAGAAGGGAGACGACACCGGCGTAGGGAGCGGCATGGCCCGCGATGTCCGTACCGAGGGTCGCGTGGGTGGAGACGTCCAGGTCGGCGCCTGCCGCACGCAGTGCTTCCGCGACCTCTCCCCCGGCGCTGCCCTGGGGGACGACCAGCAGCCAGCGCCCCGACAGCGGCGCACCCTCCGCGGCACGGGTCGAGGTGCTGATGCGCCGCCAGACCACGCGATAGCGCCAGTCGTCGATCGCCCGGCCGGCCGCGGCGCGTGCTCCGGGGCCGTCCGGCATCTCCATCCAGAAGCGGCGGTGCTGGAACGCGTAGGTGGGCAGGTCGACCGGCCTGGCGCCACTCCCCGCGAACCACTCCTGCCAGAGCACGCCCGCACCCCGGACGTACGCCTCGCCCAACGACAGCAGCAGCCGCTCAGAACCACCCTCGCCGCGGCGGAGCGTTCCGGTGACGGCCACGTCCCGCCCGGCCGATTCGGCCGTCTCCTGCACAGCGGCCGTGAGTACGGGGTGAGGGCTCGCCTCGACGAATACATCGTGTCCCTGCTCCAGGAGCAGCCGCGTCACCCGCTCGAACTCCACCGGCTGCCGCAGGTTCCGGAACCAGTACTCACCGTCCAGGGTCTCCGTGTCGACCCGCTCTCCGGTCACCGCCGAGTAGAAGGCCACCTGCGAGGACACCGGCGTCACATCGGCCAGCAGTTGCGCCAACTCGGCCCGCAGGCCGTCCACTTGGAAGGAGTGCGAGGCGTAGTCGACGGCGATCCGGCGTGCCCGTACGCCCTGTTCCTTCGCCCACGCGAGCAGTTCGTCCAGTGCCCCGGTCTCGCCCGCGACCACGACCGAGGCCGGGCCGTTGACCGCCGCCAGATCGATCCGGCCGTCCCAACGGGCCAGTTCCTCCCGTACGTTGTCGGCGGGAAGCTGAACGGAGACCATCCCGCCCTGGCCCGACAGCGCGAGGATCGCCTGCGAGCGCAGCGCCACCACCCGGGCACCGTCCTCCAACGACAACGCACCCGCCACCACAGCCGCAGCGATCTCACCCTGCGAATGACCCACGACGGCCGCCGGCTCCACCCCGTTTGCCCGCCACACCTCCGCCAGGCTGACCATCACCGCCCACAACACCGGCTGAATGACGTCCACCCGGCCCAACTCGGCCTCATCCGACAGCACATCCGTCAGCGACCAGTCGACAAACTCCGAAAGTGCCTGCTCGCACTCCCCCATCCGCGCCGCGAACACCGGTGAGGAGCCCAGCAGTTCCACCGCCATCCCCACCCACTGCGCCCCCTGGCCCGGAAACACGAACACCGTCTTGGCCTTGGTGCCCGTTCCCGTGACCAGGCCCGGTGTCTCCGTGTCCTCTGCCAGGGCGCGCAGCCTGTTCAGGAAGCCGTCCCGGTCGTCGGCGATGAGTACCGCCCGGTGTTCGAGGGCGGCACGGGTGGTGACGAGGGAGTGTCCGACGTCGATGGTGGTGAGGTCCGGGTGCTCGTTCAGGTGATCGAGCAGGCGGCTCGCCTGCGCACGCAGTCCCGCCTCGGTGGCCGCGGAGACCGTCCAGGGGACAGGGCCACTGATGGGCCGTCCTCCCTCATCCCTCGGCTCAGCCTCGGGCTCTCCGGCCTCTTCGACCTCTGCGGTTTCTTCGGGTTCTGCGGCTTCTTCGAGGATCACGTGCGCGTTCGTCCCACTGATCCCGAACGACGACACACCCGCACGCCGCGGACGCCCCGTCACCGGCCACACCCGCTCCTCCCGCAACACCTCCACCGCACCCGACGACCAGTCCACCTCCGACGACACCTCACCCACATGCAACGTCCGAGCCAACACCCCCGCCCGCAACGCCATCACCGTCTTCACCACACCAGCCACACCAGACACCGCCTGCGTATGACCAATATTCGACTTCAACGACCCCACGAACAAAGGCCGCTCACGCCCACCCCCAAACACCCCCAACAACGCCTGCGCCTCAATCGGATCCCCCAACCGCGTCCCCGTCCCATGCGCCTCCACCACATCCACATCCGACGCCGACAACCCCCCACTCACCAACGCCTGCCGAATCACCCGCTGCTGCGCCCGACCACTCGGCGCACTCAACCCGTTCGACGCACCATCCTGATTCACCGCCGAACCCCGCACCACCGCCAACACCCGCCGCCCATGACGCCGCGCATCCGACAACCGCTCCAGCAGGACGACAGCGGCACCCTCGCCCCAGCCGATGCCGTCGGCGGCGTCCGAGAACGCCTTGCACCGCCCGTCGACCGCCAGCCCGCGCTGCCGGGCGAAGACGACGAAACCAGCCGGAGTCGCGAGGATGCCCGCACCCCCCGCCAGCGCCAGGGAACAGTCACCCTGCCGCAATGACTGGGCGGCGAGGTGCAGCGAGACGAGCGACGACGAGCAGGCGGTGTCGACAGTGACCGCCGGGCCCTGGAGCCCGAGGGCGTACGAGATGCGGCCGGACATGACACTGCCCGTGCCACCGGTCAGCGCGTACCCCTGGTCCTCGGCGGAATCGAGGAGCATGGCCCCGTATCCGGTCGGCAGACCTCCGATGAAGACTCCGGTGCGGCTGCCGCGCAACGACAACGTCAGCAGCTCACCGCGCAGGAGGCCGGCGAGGGCGGTGGGAGTGGGATGGTCGAAGACGAGGGTTGCGGGCAGCCGCAGACCGGTCGCGGCGTTGAGGCGGTTGCGCAGCTCGGTCGCCGTCAGCGAGTCGAACCCCAAATCCTTGAACGGCCGGTCCGGGGTGAGAGTGTCCGGCGTCGCGTGCCCGAGAACCGCGGCGGCGTGCTCCCGTACGAGGTCCACCAAGGCGTCCTGTCGTTCGACGTCGGTGAGCCGGCCGAGGCTGTCCCTCAGCCGTGTGACGGTCGCGTCGGCCTCCGCCCCGTCCACGGCCCGGTCCTGGCTGCCGTCCCGTAGGGCGCCGGCGACCTCGGGGATCTCCTCGATCAGCGGGCGGCGCCGGGCCAGGGCGTAGACGGGCGCGAACCGCTGCCAGTCCATGTCGGTGACGGCGAGGGTGGTCTCGTCGTGCCCGACCGCGTCCCGCATGACCTCGATGGCCAGCTCGGGCTGCATCTGGCGTACCCCCATCCGCTCCAGCCGGCCCGCGACGGCGTCGGAACCCTCCAGCATGCCTCCGCCTGCCCAGCCGCCCCAGGCGAGCGAGGTGGCGGGCAGTCCGCGGGCGCGGCGCTGGTGGGCCAAGGCGTCGAGGTAGGCGTTGGCGGCGGCGTAGGTGCCGTTGCCCGCGCTGCCCCAGACCGCGGCGCCGGACGAGAAGAGCACGAACGCGTCGAGGTCGAGCCCGGAGGTGAGTTCGTCCAGGTGACGGGCGCCGTCCACCTTCCCCGTGGTGCCGCCCGTGAGTTCCTCCGGCTCGATGGACAGTACGTCGGAGAAGGTCGCGAGCCCGGCGGCGTGGACGACTGCGGTCAGCGGGGTCTCCTCCGGTATGTCCGCCAGTACGGCGGCCAGCGCGTCCCGGTCCGCGACGTCGCAGGCCGCCAACGTCACGCGCGCCCCCAACGCCTCCAGTTCCCGGCCCAGTTCGGCGGCGCCCGGAGCAGTGGCGCCGCGACGGCCGGCCAGCACCAGATGCTGCGCCCCTTCGGCGGCAAGCCACCGGGCGACATGCGCACCGACACCACCGGTCCCACCCGTCACCAGAACCGTCCCCCGGGGCTGCCACGCACGGACCGGTTCACGTCCCGTCGGCACGGCTCGCACCAACCGTCGTACGAAGACGCCCGACTCACGCACGGCGACCTGGTCCTCACCACCGGCCGCGGCCCCGAGAACCGTGGCGAGCAACTCGCCAGTACCGTGGCTCCATTCGGCGGGCAGATCGACGAGGCCGCCCCACCAGTTCGGCTCCTCAAGGCCCACCACCTGCCCGAGCGCCCACAGCTGCGCGGCTTCCGCGCGTACCGCGTCGTCAGGGGTCACCGCGGCGGCGCCCCGGGTCAGCCACCACAGGGGTGCCTTCACGTCGGCCTCGTGCAGATCCTTCAGGAGGGCGACGGCCTCGTCGAGGGAGGCGGGAGCGGCGATCACACCCGCGTAGTCGCCGGGAACGGCTCCTGCGGCGACCTCGGTCTCCGCCCCGGCATTGCGCAGGGCCACGGCGACCTTGTCCGGGGTGGAGATCAGCAACCAGCGTCCGGACAAAGGCTGGTTGTCGGCAAGGGCACTCCGGCGCCAGACGACGCGATAGCGCCAGCTGTCCGAGGCCCGTCCTGCGGTGCCTGCGGCCACGGTGAACTCGGGCCAGTAGCGCTGGTGTTGGAAGGCGTAGGTCGGCAAGTCGACCCGCCTGGCACCACTCCCAGCGAACCACTCCACCCAGTCCACCCGCGCTCCATGCACATACGCCTCACCCAACGACAGCAACAGCCGCTCCAGACCACCCTCACCACGCCGCAACGTCCCCGTGACCGCAACCTCCCCACCCACCGCCTCCGCCGTCTCCTGCACCGCCCCCGTCAACACCGGATGAGGACTGATCTCGACAAACAACCGATGCCCCCCCTCCACAAGACCGGTGACGGTGTCTTCGAGACGAACGGTCGAACGGAGGTTGCGAAACCAGTACTCGGCGTCCAGACCAGCCGTGTCGAGACGTTCGCCAACGACCGTCGAATAGAACGGCACATGACCGGAAACGGGCGACAACCCGCCCAGCACGCCGTGGAGTTCCTCACGGACACCCTCCACCTGCACGGAATGCGACGCATAGTCCACATCAACCCGCCTGGCACCAACACCCCGGCCCGTCGCCTCCGCGATCACCTCATCCAGATCCCGCGGCGCGCCGGCCACCACCACCGACGAAGGACCATTCACCGCAGCCACCTCGACCCGGCCGTCCAGCACCGCCGCCAGACCTCGCACCTCATCGACGGGAAGCTGAACCGAAACCATCCCGCCCCTGCCCGACAACGCGAGAATCGCCCGAGAACGCAGCGCCACCACCCGCGCACCATCCTCCAACGACAACCCACCCGCCACCACAGCCGCAGCGATCTCACCCTGCGAATGACCCACCACAGCCACCGGCACCACACCGAACGACCGCCACACCTCCGCCAGAGACACCATCACTGCCCACAACACCGGCTGAACCACATCCACCCGGCCCAACGCCACCTCATCGCCCAGCACATCCGTCAACGACCAGTCCACAAACCCCGCAAGCGCCCGCTCGCACTCCCCCATCCGCCCCGCGAACACCGGTGAAGAGCCCAGCAGCTCCACCGCCATCCCCACCCACTGCGACCCCTGCCCCGGAAACACGAACACAGGACCACCCTCACCCGCACGACCCCGCACCACACCCGCGTCCGGCCGACCCTCCGCCAACGCCGACACACCCCGCAACAACTCCTCACGCCCACCCCCCACCACCACCGCCCGATACCCCAACACCGCCCGCGACGACGCCAAGGAATAGCCGATGTCGGTCAGCGAGACATCCGGGTGCTGGGTGAGATGAGTGAGGAGCTTCGCCGCCTGGGCGGGCAGGGCTGTCGCGTCGCGTGCCGAGAGCACCCAGGGAGCCGGGCCCTCGTCCTCGCCTCCGGTCGGGGAGTCGTAGTCACCCTGCTCCAGAATGATGTGGGCGTTCGTTCCGCTGATCCCGAACGACGACACACCCGCACGCCGCGGACGCCCCGTCACCGGCCATGCCCGCTCCTCGGTCAACAGCTCCACCGCACCCGCGGTCCAGTCGACCTGCCGTGTCGGCTCGTCCACGTGCAGTGTCCGCGGCAGGACGCCGTGCCGTAGGGCCATGACCGTCTTGATCACACCGCCCACGCCCGCCGCGGCGACCGTATGGCCGATGTTGGACTTGATGGAGCCGACCCACAACGGCCGCCCCGGCGGCCTCCCTTGGCCATACGTCGCCAGCAGTGCCTGCGCCTCGATCGGGTCGCCCAGCCGGGTCCCCGTGCCGTGTGCCTCCACCGCGTCCACATCAGCGGCGGTCAGCCCCGCACTCGCCAGCGCCGCCCGGATCACCCGCTGTTGGGAGGGCCCGTTGGGGGCCGTCATACCGTTGGAAGCGCCGTCCTGGTTCACGGCGGAGGCGCGGACGACGGCCAGGACGGGATGTCCGTTGCGGCGCGCGTCCGAGAGCCGCTCCACCATCAGCACACCGACGCCCTCACCCCAGCCGGTGCCGTCGGCAGTGTCCGCGAACGCCTTGCACCGCCCGTCCGAGGCCAGTCCGCCCTGCCGGGCGAACTCGGGGAAGATGCCCGGCGTCGACATCACCGTCACACCTCCCGCCAGCGCGAGGTCGCACTCTCCGGCCCGCAGCGCCTGCACGGCGAGATGGAGGGTGACGAGAGAGGAGGAGCAGGCAGTGTCGACCGTCAGCGCCGGGCCCTCCAGACCGAGGGTGTACGCCACTCGGCCGGACATGACACTGCTGGTCATGCCGGTGAGCGACGGGCTCTCCTCGGAGTCGTGGCCCATGGCGAGGAGTCCGACGAAATCCTCCGATCCGCCGCCGAAGTAGACACCGGTGCGGCTGCCGCGCAACGACAACGGATCCACACCCGCCCGCTCCACCGCCTCCCACGACACCTCAAGCAGTAGCCGCTGCTGCGGATCCATCGCCAACGCCTCACGCGGCGAAATACCGAAGAACTCCGCGTCGAACCCGGCGGCGTCACGGAGGAACCCGCCTTCCAGCGTGGCCGAGGAGGCGATGCCTCCGGCCTCCTCGTACAGTTCCTCGATGGGCCAGCCCCGGTCCTCGGGGAATCCGGAGATCGCGTCCGCCCCGTCGGCCACCATGCGCCACAGATCTTCGGGTGACTCGACCCCACCGGGAAAACGGCACGCCATGCCGGTGATGGCGATCGGCTCGCGAGCCCGCTCCTCCGTCTCCCGCAACCGCTCACGCAGATCGCGGGCGTCGGCGACGGCGCGCCTGAGGTAGTCGCGGAGTTTGCTCTCCATGGCCGAACCGGACGTGGCGGATGAGCTCGACATGCGTGCGTCACTTCCTCGGGGGGTCGTACCGGCTCTCCGGCCGGCTCGGCAGGGCCGGGACACGAGAGCCGGTCAGGAAGGCCGGGGTGGAAAGAAAAGAGAAGAAAAGACAGGGATCTGGAGGGATCAGGAGGGGCGGAATCCGTCGTCGACCATGGCGAAGAGGTCGTCGTCACTGGCCCGCGCGAGATCGTCGACGGCACCCTCGTACTGCGGCGTGCGCCAGGCGTCCAGCAGCGACCGCAGCCGGTCGTCGAGGTGGCGGCGGTCGGGATCGTCCGCCGGGACGTCGGCGAGCGAGCGGGCCAGTCCGTCGACGATGGCCAGCGCCTCCTGGGCCGGCGATGCCTCGGGCGGGGCGAGCTCCGCGCGCAGCAGCGCCGCCACCGCCTGGGGTGTGGGGTGGTCGAAGACGAGGGTGGCGGGCAGCCGCAGACCGGTGACGGCGCCGAGGGCATTGCGCAGTTCCACGGCGGTGAGGGAGTCGAAGCCCAGTTCGCGGAAGGTGCGTTGGGCGCCGAGGGAGTCCGGTGAGCCATGCCCGAGGACGGTCGCGGTGTGGCTGTGCACAAGGTCCAGCAGCAGGCGGTCGCGCTCCGTGCCGGTGAGGGCGGCCAGCCGTTCGGCGAGTCCGGGGGCGCCGGCGGTGCCCGGGGTGGCCGGAGCGGCGCGCCGCAGGACGGGCGCCTGCACCAAGCCCCGGAAGACGGGCGGCAGGGTGCCCGCCTCGGCCTGTTCGCGCAGTACACCGGTGTCCAGGGCGATGGGTGCCACGGCGTGGGTGTCCGCACCGATGGCGCTGTCGAACAGGGCGAGTCCCTGTTCCGGGCTCAGGGCGAGCAGTCCGGAGCGGGCCATCCGGCGCTGGTCGGTGTCACTGAGTCCGGCCGTCATGCCGGCGGACTGCTCCCACGCTCCCCAGAGCAGTGAGGTGCCCGCCAGTCCGGACGCCCTGCGGTGGGCGGCGAGTGCGTCCAAGTAGGTGTTGGCGGCGGCGTAGTTGGCCTGGCCGGGGTTTCCGGTGAAGCCGGAGGCGGAGGAGAAGAGGACGAACAGGGCCGGGTCGTGGCCGAGTTCGCGGGTGAGCGCGTCCAGGTGGGCGGCGCTGTCGGTCTTGGGCCGCAGCACGCGGTGCAGTTGCTCGTCGGTGAGGCGTGCGGCCAGCCCGTCGTCGAGGACTCCCGCAGCGTGCACGATCACGGTCGGCGGCCGGTCGAGCCCGTCGAGTACGGCGCGCAGGGCAGCACGGTCCGCGGTGTCGCAGGCGATGGTGTCGACGCCGTGGGCACCCAACGTCCTCAGTTCGGCGGCGAGTTCGGCGGCCCCCGGTGCCGCGGGACCGCGTCGGCCGAGGAGCAGCAGGTGCCGGGCCCCGTACCGGGTGACGAGGTGCCGGGCGACGAGTCCGCCGAGGTTGCCGCCGGCGCCGGTGACGACGAAGGTGGCTTCGGGGTCGGGGCGCCGGGGGACGGTGAGAACCGCCTTGCCGATGAGTTTGGCCTGGCTGAGCGTACGGAAGGCGTCGCGGGCCCTTCGTACGTCCCATACGGCGGGCGGCGGCGGAGTCAGGGCCCCCCGGTCGAAGAGGTCGAGCAGCGCGGTGAGCATGTCGCGCATCCGGTCGGGCGAGGCCTCCTGGAGGTCGTACGCCTGGTAGGCGACGCCGGGGCGGTCGGCGGCGACGGCGGCCGGGTCGCGGATGTCGGTCTTGCCCATCTCCAGGAACTGCCCGCCACGGGGCAGCAGTCGCAGGCCCGCGTCGACGAACTCCCCTGCCAGACAGTCGAGTACGACGTCCATTCCCTGTCCGCCGGTGGTCCCGAGGAAGTGGTCCGCGAAGTCGAGGGTGCGGGAGTCTGCGGTGTGAGCGTCGTCGAGGCCTGCGTCGCGCAGCACGTGCCGTTTGGCGGTACTGGCGGTGGCGTACACCTCGGCGCCGAGGTGCTGGGCGAGTTGGACGGCGGCGGTGCCGACTCCGCCCGCGCCCGCGTGGATGAGCACCTTCTGTCCGGGACGCACTGCGGCGAGGTCCACCAGGCCGTAGTAGGCGGTGAGATAGGCGAGGGGAACGGCGGCGGCCTGCTCGAAGCTCCAGCCTTCTGGTATCGGCGCCAGCCAGCGGTGGTCGGTGTCGGCGACCGGACCGAACGCGGCGGGCGCGAGCCCGAACACCCGGTCCCCTGCCCGCAGACCGGGCACGTCCGGCCCCACAGCACTCACCACACCGGCGAGTTCGCCGCCGAGGCCGCGCAGCCCGGGCACCAGGCCGAGGGCGACGACGACGTCGCGGAAGTTCACTCCGGCGGCGCGCACGTCGACCCGTACCTGGCCCGCGCCGAGCGGTTCGGTGAGGCTGTCGGGTGCCGGTACGAGCGCCAGGTCGTCGATGGTTCCGCTCTCCCCGACCCGGTCCAGCACCCATGGGGCGGGCCCCGGCGGCGGAAGCAGCGAGGGGTGGCCGGCCAGGGGTGTCAGGCGCGGCGCGTGGGCGGTCCCGGCGCGCAGTGCGAGCCGGGGTTCGGGGCCCGCCACTGCCGCCGGGAGGGCGGTGCCGGACCGGTCGTCGCCGTCCCAGTCCAGCACGGTGACGCGGTCGGGGTTCTCGTGTGCGGCGGAGCCGAGGAGCCCCCACACGGCGGCGGCGACCGGGTCCGGCAGCGGATCCTCGCCGGTGACCCGGACCGCTCCGCGCAACAGGACGACCAGCCGGACGGCGGCGAAGGTGTCGTCGGTGAGCCAGCGGCGTACGGTACCGAGCGCCCGTTCGGTGGCGGCGTGCACCTCGGCGACGGCGGCGGGGTCACCGGGTCCGGCCCCCCGCGGCAGGGCGGCGTCCAGGTGTACGACGACGAAGTCGGTGTCCGTGGCGTCGACTTCGGCCGGATCCGGTCGGCGTGAGGCCCCGGGGAGGGTGGGCAGCGACTTGGGGTCTCCCGCCAGGACCCAGCGCTCCGGAGTGTCGGCGGGCTCGGCCGACAGGGGGACGGTCTCCCAGCCGGGCAGGTGGAGCCCGTCGGCCGGCCCTGTGTCCGCGCCGGTGGCGGGGAGCACGGCGGGGGCGGCGCGGACGGTCAGTGAGCGGATGGTGGCCACCGGCGTGCCGGTGGGGTCGGCGAGGGTGAGGGTGAGGCTGTCGGGTCCGGTGGGTGTGAGCCGCACGCGGAGTGCGGTGGCGCCGGTGGCCCGGAGAGTCACCCCGTCCCAGACGAAGGGCAGTCGGCCCTCGCCGGGCGCAGCCGAGAAGGGGCCGCCTGCGAAGACTGCGGCGTGGAGGGCCGCGTCGGCGAGCGCCGGGTGCAGGGCGAAGGCGGCGGCGTCGGAGGCGATCGCCTCCGGGAGGGCGACCTCGGCGTACACCTCGTCGCCGTGCCGCCACGCCCGGCGGACGCCTTGGAAGGCGGGGCCGTAGGAGAACCCCGCGGTCGCGAACTCGTCGTAGAGGGAGCCCGTTTCGAGCGGTGTGGCGTCCGTCGGCGGCCATGGGCCCGGCTCCGGGCGGTCCGCTGCCGGTTCGCCGCCGAGGACTCCGTCGGCGTGTGCGGTCCACTCGTCGTCGGCGTCGGCGGTCTCCGGCTGGGAGGCGACGGCGACGGTCCGCCGGCCGTCCGCGTCGGCCTCACCGACGACGACCTGGATCCGTACGCCGCCCGTGGCGGGCAGGATCAGCGGGGCTCGCAGGACGAGTTCGCCGATCGTCAGCGTGGTGCGGTCCGCGGTACGGAGCCGGGCGGCGGCATGCAGGGCGAGTTCCACGAAGGCTGTGCCCGGGACGAGGACGGTGCCGCCCACCGCGTGGTCGGCCAGCCAGGGATGGGTGTCGACGCCGAGGCGCCCGGTCAGCAGCAGTGTCCCGGTGCCGGCCACCGTGAGGGCGGTCGCCAGCAGCGGGTGCCCGGCGACGGGCAGTCCGGCCGTCCCCGTGGCCGCCGTGCCCGGCTTGGGACGCAGCCAGTAGCGCCGCCGCTGGAAGGCGTACGTCGGCAGCGGCACCGGCCGGGTGCCCCGGTCGGCGTAGAAGGCCTCCCAGTCCACCCGGACGCCATGGGCGTGCAGGCGGCCGAGGGCGGTGATCAGCGCCCTCGGTTCTGGCTGGTCACGGCGTTGTGCGGCCACGCGGAGCGGATCGGCGGGGGTCGCCGCACCGTCCGGGCCGCCGGTCGAACCGCTGTCCGCCATCGCGGTCAGGGCAGCGTCCGGTCCCAGTTCGAGCAGGACGGTGGCACCCGCCTCGCACAGGGTGGCGGTCACGTCGTGGAAGCGGACGGTGTCGCGGACCTGGCGGGCCCAGTAGTCGGGTGAGGCCCACTGGTCGTCGGGCTGGACGGCGCCGGTCACGCTGGAGACGACCGGAATGGCCGGCGGGTGGAACTCCAGTTTCCGTACGACGTCTCGGAACTCGTCCAGCATGGGGTCCATCAGTGGCGAGTGGAAGGCGTGCGAGACCCGCAGGTGGCGGGTGCGGCGGCCGAGACCGGCGAAGTGCGCCGCGACCGAGGCGACCGCTGCGGCGGTGCCCGAGGCGACGACGGACCTCTCCGCGTTGACGGCGGCCAGGGCGATGGCGTCCTCCTGCCCCGCGAGCAGCGGGGTCACCTCCGCCTCGGCGGCCTCCAGGGCGACCATCGCACCGCCGGCCGGCAGTTCCTGCATGAGCCGGCCTCGGGCGGCCACCAGCGCACAGGCGTCCGGCAGTGTCAGCATGCCGGAGACATGGGCGGCGGCGAGTTCGCCGATCGAGTGGCCGGCGAGGTGGCGGGGCCGCACTCCCCAGCTCTCGACCAGGCGGAACAGCGCGACCTCCACCGCGAAGGTCGCCGCCTGGGTGTAGCGGGTCTCGTCCAGCAGCTCGGCGGTGGCGGTGCCGGGTGCGGCGGACAGCAGATCGTGCAGCGGCTGGTCGAGGTGGCCGTCGAGTTCCGCGCACACGGAGTCCAGGGCTCGCGCGTAGACGGGAAACGCCGCGTACAACTCCATCCCCATGCCTGGGCGTTGTGCCCCCTGGCCGGTGAACAGGAAGGCGCAGGCCTGGTCCCCCGCCGGGCCGGTCAACAGTCCCGGCGCGGGCTCGGCCGAGGCCAGTGCCTTGAGAGCACGGGCCAGTTCGTCGTGGTCGGCGGCGACGACCACCGCCCGCTGTTCGAGGGCGGCACGGGTGGTGGCGGTGGCGTGGCCGAGGTCGGGCAGGCGGGGGGCGTCGGGCCCGGTGACGTGCTCGTGCAGTCGGGCCGCCTGCGCGCGCAACGCCTCGTCGTCGCGGGCGGAGAGGAGAACCGGCACGGTCGGCAGGGGTACGAACTCCGCGGCCCGCGCGTCCTCGGTGCGCTGCCCCTCGCCCGGAGCGGGCTCGGCAGCCTGCTCGAACTCCCCTTCCACCGAGGCCTGTTCGAGGATCACGTGGGCGTTGGTGCCACTCACGCCGAACGACGAGACGGCGGCCCGGCGGGGCCTGCCGAGGTCGGGCCAGTCGCGGGGCTCGGCGAGGAGTCGGACCGCTCCCGCACCCCAGTCCACCTCTGGTGTCGCTTCGTCGACATGGAGGGTGCGGGGCAGCCGCCCGTGCCGTATCGCCATGACCATCTTGATGACCCCGGCGGCGCCCGCGGCGGCCTGGGTGTGGGCCAGGTTGGACTTGACCGAGCCCAGCCACAGCGGCAGGCCTTCGGTCCGCTCCTTGCCGTAGGTGGCCAGCAGGGCCTGCGCCTCGACGGGATCGCCGAGCCTGGTCCCGGTGCCGTGTGCCTCGACCGCGTCCACATCGGCCGCGGTCAGCCGGGCGTTGGCAAGCGCCCGTCGGATGACCCGTTGCTGGGAGGGGCCGTTGGGCGCGGTCAGGCCGTTGCTGGCACCGTCCTGGTTCACGGCGGTACCCCGGATCACGGCGAGCACCTGATGTCCGTGGCGCCGGGCGTCGGAGAGCCTCTCCACGACCAGCAGGGCCGCGCCCTCGCCCCAGCCGGTGCCGTCGGCGGCGCCCGCGAAGGACTTGCACCGGCCGTCGGCCGCCAGTCCGCCCTGCCGGGAGTTCTCGACGAACGTGGACGGGGTGGCCATGACCGTGACCCCGCCGGCCAGCGCCAGATCGCACTCGCCCGCCCGCAGCGCCTGCGCCGCGAGATGGAGTGTCACGAGCGAGGACGAACAGGCGGTGTCCACGGTGACCGCCGGGCCCTCGAAGCCGAAGGCGTAGGCGACGCGGCCGGACACCACACTGCCCGCGACACCGGTGCTGAGGAAGCCCTGGACCTCGTCGGGCATGGTCGACAACTCGCCCGCGTAGTCGTGGTACATGAGCCCGGCGTAGACGCCGGTGGGACTGCCGGTCAGCGTGCCCGGGTCGATGCCGGCGTGTTCCAGCGCCTCCCATGCCACTTCCAGCAGCAGTCGCTGCTGGGGGTCCATGGCGAGTGCCTCGCGGGGGGAAATTCCGAAGAAGCCGGCGTCGAAGTCCGCGGCGTCGTGCAGAAAGGCGCCTTCGCGGGCGTGGCTGGTCCCCAACTGGTCCTGATCGGGGGCGAAGAGGGCATCGAAGTCCCAGCCCCGGTCGTCGGGCATGGCGCCCACCGCGTCCCGGGCCTCGGCCACCAGCCGCCACAGCTCGTCGGGCCCGGTGACTCCGCCGGGGAAACGGCAGCCGATGCCGACTATCGCGACGGGTTCACTGCCCGCGTCCTCCAACTGTTTGAGCCGTCGGTGAGCCTTGCGCAGATCGCTCGTCATACGGCGGATGTAATCGACGAGCCGTGCTTCGTCCGTCACTGAAACCCCCGGGGGTCGGAGCCGTGCGGATACCGCCGGGGAACGGCGACAACCGCCTGGGGCAGTCGCGCCAAGCAGCCCTGGGTATTGAGGACTTCAAGTAGACGAGGTTCCCGCCGCGTCGCGACACCCCTGACCTGGACCCGTGCTCATAGGGGTCGGTTCAGGGGCCCGCACGGGCGCGGACCGAACCCGCCGCCTGTTAGCTTCCGGAAACGGACGGCCCTCGACAGACCCGGAGAATGATGTGACCGCGCACCGCGCAGACGCGGATCTGTGGATCCGCCGCTACCACCCCGCCCCGGACAGCGAGGTACGCCTGCTGTGCCTCCCGCACGCCGGAGGTTCGGCCAGTTTCTACTTTCCGGTCTCGCAGGCCCTCGCACCGCGCGTCGAGGTCCTCGCGGTGCAGTATCCGGGGCGCCAGGACCGGCGGCTGGAACCGTGTGTCGAGAGCATCCCCGAACTGGCCGACCACTTGCTGCCGTTGCTCGTCGACGAGTGGACAGACCGGCCACTGGCCCTGTTCGGGCACAGCATGGGCGCGTCGCTGGCCTTCGAGTTGGCCGGTCAGCTGGAGCAGCGGGCCGGGGTGGTACCGGTGATGCTGTTCGCGTCGGGCAGACGGGCGCCGTCCCGGTTCCGGGTGGAGGAGGATGTGCACGGGCGCGGTGACGAGGCCCTGCTCGACGAGATCAGGCGGCTGGCCGGCACCGACAGCCGGATCCTCGGCGACGACGAGGTGCTGCGCATGGTGCTGCCCGCGATCCGCAGCGACTACCGGGCCGCCGAGCTGTACCGTCCCCAGCGGGTGCACCAGGTGACCTGCCCGGTGACGGCCCTGGTGGGCGACGAGGACCCGAAGGCCCCGCTGGACGACGTACAGGCCTGGCAGGAGCACACCACCGGCGGCTTCGCCATGGAGGTGTACCCGGGCGGCCACTTCTACCTCACCGAGCAGGCGCCCGGGCTGATCCGGCGGATCGCGGACACCCTGAGCGGTGCGGCGGCGGACCACTGACATGGGGGCCGGCGCCGAGACTGCTGGCCGTCAGCGACCTGCACATCTCCTACGAGGAGAACCGGCGGTTCCTGGACCAGCTCCGCCCCACCACCGACCAGGACTGGCTCATCGTCGCCGGCGCACATTCCCCGGACGACGGTGCACGACGGTGTGCGCTTCGAGGAGGTCTCCATCGGCTACCCCCGCGAATGGCGGCGGCGCGGCTTCCGCGAGGCATCCTGCGCGACGTGCTTCCGGCCGCGAAGCCCGCACCGGCCGTGCCGTGAGTGGGCGGCGGTGACGTTCATCCCGGGTTGGGCCACGCAAGAGGCCCGTCCGTATACGGACGGGCCTCTTGATCGAGCGCCGGGCAGGCCTTGCACCTGCATTTCCCCACAGGAAGCGGGGCGTCTTTCCTTGGACCACCAACGCGCAACCAGCCAACCGGAGTTGCGGCGACCAGCTCAAGATCAAGCTTAGCGCAACTGTCCGCCCCGGGTCCCCAGCCCTGTTTCGTACGCCACCACCACGGCCTGTGCCCGGCCGTCCGGGCCCGGCTTGGTCATCATGCGGTCGAGGCGGGTCTTGACGGTCGCTCACTGGTGCGAGGACGGTCGGCGATCTCCAGGTCGGACATCCCGCGGGCGATCAGTTCAGAGCCTCCACCTCACGGGTGAGCCAACGCCTGCGGATCGAGGGCTGTTCGCAGGCGGTGGCCTGCTGCCGGGAGTACGCAGCGCGCAAGGCCCGCGCCGCTCCTCGTTACGACCTGGGGCCGGGAGTCGCGCCGACCCAGCGGTGATAGGCGTCCACGTCGACATTGCTGCCGCACACGATGGTGACCACGTGCCGGCCGGCGAAGCGGTCACGGTCCTCGAGGATCGCCGCGATGCCGAGCGCGGCGGACGGTTCGACGACAAGGCCGGCGTGGTCGAGAAGCATGCGCATACCGGCGATGATCGACGCCTCCTGGACCAGGACGGCATCGTCGGCAACCTGGAGGAGGTCGGCCAGCACGGCCGGGATCGGACGCCTGCCGGCCACGCCGTCGGCGATGGTGTCGGCCGATTCGGTGGTGACGACACGTTGCTCGCGCCACGAGTGTGTCATCGCCGGTGCACCCAGCGGCTGGACGCAGATCACTTCGACCTCGGGTGCCAAGGCCTTGAGGACATGGCCCACACCAGTGGCCAGCGCCCCGCCGCCGAGTGCGATCAGGACGGCGTCGTAGGACGGTCCCGCGTCCACCAGTTCCAGGCCGATGGTGGCCGCGCCCTCGCAGGTCTCGATGTCCAGGCTGTCCTCGACCAGTCTGCTGCCTTCGTACCGTGCGATGGCCGCCGCCCGCTCGCGGGCCAGCTCATGGTCCCCGTCCACCAGCTCCAGCCGGGCGTCCAACGCGCGGATGCGATCGAGCTTGGCCACAGTCGCAAAGCGGGATGCCACGACGGTCACGTCGAGCCCTCGGCCTCGACCTGACCAGGCGAGGGCCTGGCCCAGATTGCCCGCACTGGCACACACCGCGGCTCGCGCGCCGTTGTCGGCGAGCAGGCCGGCGACCACCTCGGTACCTCGGGCCTTGAAGCTGCGGACCGGGTTGGCCGTTTCGAGCTTGACGCTCACCGTGCACCCGAGAGCGGGCTCCAGCGCCTCACAGCGGTAGAGCGGAGTACCGAGGAATACCGGGTCGATCACCCGGCGAGCCGCCCGGATCCGCTCGGTGTCGAGGCGTGTCTCCAGCATGACATCGCAGCGTAGCGTCACCGGTGCAGTTCTCTTTGGTCGCTTACCCGGCACCCGGCGCCCGCACTGGCAGACACGACCAACTCGGTGTCCGAGGCCCGAGGAGGCGTCACGGGGATTGAACTGGAGCTGTCTGTCCAACGAGCAGGAAGCCCGGGTAGCGCGTCAGGAAGTCGACGCCCTGACACAGTGGCGGGCTGATGAGGAGGAGAAGTCGGCCCTGCTCGACTTGCCGAGCTTCTTGAAGTCTGCGCCGCGACACCGGGCAGCCACCTGTGATTGATGGGTGACTGACCGTGCACGGCCGCCGGTGCGGCAGGTCGACCGCCAGGGCTCCGGCCGTGGGCGTCGGTTTGCCGTTCGTGAGCGGGGGCGGGGCTGAATTCGTCGGCGCCGGGGCAGTCGGAATGGTAGGTACCGTCGAGCGGGCGTGCTGCAATTCCAGCTAGGGAGATCAGGGCATGGCAGAACCAGACCATACGGAGAACGACGGGAAACGGCCCGTGGCGACGCATACCGCCGGGCTCACCAAGACGCTGGAAGCCATCGGGACCGGGGCCTACCTCGTGGACGACGAGGGCCGCATCCTCGCCGCGAACTCCCGCGCCGAGCAGTTTCTGGACCGGCCGGCCGGAGATCTCTTCGGCCATGACGCGCATGACCTACTCCACCGGGACTCACACGGCCATCCCTTGCCCCGGACCCAGTGCCGCATGCGACAGGCTTTCCACGCCGGACGCACCGCTCAGGCCGACGAGGACTACTTCGTACGCGGGGACGGCTCTCTGCTGCAGATCTCGTGGCTGATAACTCCCTTCGGCCTCGGTAACCAGGAGCACCGCACGCTCGTCCTCTTCCAACCCCGGTACCTGGGGGAACCGGACTCACTCCCGCAACCGGGGACCACCCTGCTGCCGGAACTCGAACGTCTCGCCCTGCTGGCCGCGACCACCACACAACTGACCTCCACACTCGATGCCGACGAGGCCCTGCGACGACTCGTGACCCTGGTGGTGCCCCGGCTGGCCGACTGGGCCATCATCGACTTGATCACGGAACGCGACGAGGTGTGGCGCACTGTCGTCGCCGAGATGGACGGTGGGGTACTCGTGCACCACGAGGAGTTGCAGGGACCGATGCCACCCATCCCCGAGGAGTCCCCGATGCCGTTGTCCCGGGCCCTGCGCGGAGTCGCCTCGACTCTGGCCGGCCCGCAGACCTACCAGGGGGCACCGGATTCCGGCATCGCGGTCGAACAACGCCGCCTGTTCGACGCCACCGGCATTCACTCCGCGGCCATCGCGCCCATCCGCAGCACCCGCGCCGTACTCGGAGCCCTGACTCTGGGCCGCGCGAAGCAGGCGGGCGACTTCAGCAACCCTGATCTCCCCCTGATCGAGGACATCGCCCGCCGTGCCGGCCTCGCGCTGGACAACGCGCGCCTCTACCAGCGCCAGCGCAAGGTCGCCGAGACCATGCAGAACCATCTGCTGCCACAGATGCCACGCGTGCCCGGGTTGCAGATGACGGTCCGCTACCTGCCCGCACCCGACGCCTCCCAGGTCGGGGGTGACTGGTACGACGCCTTCTCCCTGGCCGACGGTGCCACCGCGCTGGCCATCGGCGACGTCGTCGGTCACGACCTGGAGGCCGCCGCCGGCATGGCACAGGTGCGCAACATGCTCCGCGCCTACGCCTGGGCCCTGCGCGAGCCCCCCAGCCAGATCGTCGAACGTCTCGACGAGGCGGTTCTGCACATCACCGACGTCGACATGGCCACCATGATCCTCGCCCGGATCGAAGAGACCCACGACGGTCAGTGGAAGCTGTCCTGGACCAACGCCGGCCACCCGCCACCGCTGTTGATCAGCCATGACGGCCTGGCCGACTACCTCACCGACGGCCACGGCATTCTCCTGGGCACCGGATCCCAGAAACCCCGCACCGACGCCACCGCCCTGCTGCCGCCCGGCTCCACTCTCCTGCTGTACACCGACGGTCTGATCGAAGAACCCGGCCACACCCTCGACGAAGGCCTCCAGCGACTGCGCCGACACGCCGCCGCCCTGGCCCACCGTCCTCTGACCTCCTTCACCGACGAACTGCTGGGCCGGGTCCGCCCCCTCGCCAACGACGACGATGTCGCCCTGCTCGCCTTGCGGGTACCTGCCCGGGCCTGACCTCCGTACTCCGGGCGGCCACGTCGGCTGCTGCGAACGACTGCCTCCGGCCGGAGGCGTTGTCGCCGGCCCTGGCTGCAGAGCGGGGCACAGGTGTCCGCCGGAACCGATGAGTTCTGGCCGCCCCGGTGGCCGGCGGGGACCGCATCGAGGTTGCGACCGTCGGTTGTGCCGAGGCCGGCGGTGCCCCGACGACCAGGGATTCGCTCTCTCGTATCGCCTCGATCACCAGACCCCTCACCGCCGTGGCGTGATGCTGTTCGTCGAGGACGTCCGGATCGCCCTCGACGACCCGATCGACCCGTGGTCGCCGGAAGCCGGCGAACCCGAACGTGGTCCGCTCGCCCGTGGGTGCGGTCGACGACGTGGTATCGACAACTCGGTCCCGCCCCAGCGGATGCGGGACTTCTGGCGGGACGCCGCCGACGCCTGACCGAGCGTTTGACCGTCGGTTCGTGAGAGGCCCGGGGCAGGTTCCGGATCGAGCTCCGTGCCGTTTCGACTTCACGATCCCCGGACCCAACCAGAACTCCCCCGAACAACCAGCTCCGACCGCCCGTACTATCTCTCTACACCGGGGGTGGCCTGCAGCCAGGTACGACCCGCACAAGACGCAATCAAGCCCTTCGGAATCACCGCCCAGCCCATGCGCCCGCTCTGCGGGTCACTGCACAGCCCGCGGACTCGCCCCGAGGAAAGGCCGGCACCATGCCCGACGGCAAGACACCCACCACCGAACTGACATCGCAGTACATGGCCCAGGTGGGCAACGACCTTGAGCGCAACGCCAAGGAACAGGACCGTATCGTCGCGGAGATCGACGCGCTGCAGGAGCAACTGCGCGCCCTGCAACACGACCACACTGTGCTGACGAACATGCGCAACGCGCTCGGCGCCACTGACGCCGTCACTCGGCCTGCCCCCGACGCGGATGCGGCGGCCTCAGTGGCTCGGCGGAAGAGCACCCCGAAGGCCGGTGGGGGCAAGCGGGTTGGGGCGAAGAAGAGCGGCGCTACGCAAGACGGCGAGGCGGTCAGGAAGTCGGCTGCCAATAAGCCCGAGGCCGCGGCCAAGGGGACGGCCGCGAAGACGGCACAGCCCACTCTCGTCGAACTGATCCGCCGTCACCTCACCGATCAGAACGAACCCCGCTCCGCAGCGGAAATCGCCACGGCACTCGGCCAGGCCCACCCCGACCGCACCATCAAGACCACCGTCGTACGCACCACGGTCGAAGGACTCGTCGCCAAGAGCCATGCCCAGCGCACCAAGCAGGGCAACTCCGTCTACTACACCACCCCCGACACCCAGGATCCGACCCCGCCCGCAGCGGCCCCGACCGACGACCAGACCGACGTGAACTGATCACCGAGGCAGCGTCGCTGGGCGCGCCGTGACCCTGCCGCCGGTCAACGGCGTATCCAGCCTGGTGAGTTCTGGCGTGCACGTGCGTGTGGTGCCGTCCGTCGTGGCTGACGGCGCAGCTTGCCTGGCACTGACCAGGCCGTGCCCGCACCTCCATCGAGGTTCAGCAGCACGCTGTGAACGAAGGCCGCGTCGTCAGAGAGGTTACGCAGGCGACGGCTTCGGCGATCTCATGCGTCTCTCGGGGGGCCGAAACCATGCGCGGGGAATCGGACCACGGCGGCAACAGCCCGGGGATCTCCGGCGGCCCGGCGGCACCAAGGCCGCCGCCCGTTGACTCAGCCCGCCCGGCGGGCGGTCGCCCCGGCGCTCGCTGCGTGAAGCGCTGTTCCATGCGTGCGTGCACCTCGGCCGGGGGTCCACCGCGATGAGGTCCGGTCGGGTCGGGAGTCTGTTCCGGTGACCGTCGCAGGACGTCGAACGCCGTCCGCCCGTGGCGACCTGGCCACTGGCAGGCCGCCGGTGACGAACTGCTGGTCCGCGAGGGCGCCCCTCACCAGGGGCAGCGCGAGGGCTGCACCCCCACCGGCCTGGCATCTCGAGGACGCTGTCTACCTCAACGCCCCCGGCGGCTCGTTCGCCGTCCTGACCACGGGCCGGTGGAGGAGGTTGCCTCCTGCACCGAGGTCCGAGGTCCGAGGTCCGGCCCGTGCCGCAGAGGACCCGCCCGGGCGCGAGCCTCGTCGAGACCCTCGGTCGGCGGGACTACCGGCACCCCTGACGCCCCGCAGGGCGTGGTGGGGGCCAGATCCGGAAGAAGCGCGGGTCACGTGCCGTTCTGGCGACGGCTGCCGCTGTGTCGGCGGAGGCGGTCGGTCTGGCGGGCGATGTCATCGACGCGCGCCGCGAGGGCGGGGTGGCCGGACGCCAGATATGCCTGCGTGACCGACAGAGGAGCGACCAGGGCGGCAGCGTCGTTGTCGGCGAGGGCGGCCGTGAGTTCGGCGAGAGGGGTGCGAGCGGCGGCGGGGAGGTCGGTGAGCGCGGTGATCTGGCCGGCGAGCTGGCGCAGGTCGGCGGCGTTGGCGCGGGCCCAGGTGGTGACGGTGCGGTCGGCGGCGCGGCGGTCACGGGTGGCGCGTACCCGCTGCTCGCCCGTGGAGCCCGGGTTTCCGGGGCGCACCCGCAGGTAACGGCGCTCGGCGGCCTGGCGGCTGGAGACACCGAGAGGCTGGGCAAGGTCGGCCCAGCTGGCGCCCGCCTCCCGGGCCTCCTCGATCAGCCCCGGCTCCCACTCGGCAAGCTGGTCGCGCACTTCGCGGAGCATCAGGAGCGCGGCGAGCGCCTGCTGCGAGCCGGCCGGACCGGGCTCGGAGCGCTCTCCGTCGCGCGCTGTCCGGGCGGTGCGCAGGGCCTCGTGGATCGTGTTCAGCGCTGCCGCGGCGGCGAGGAACGAGGTGGGGGTTGGGGTGGGGCCGGGCGCCCGGGGGGCGGGCTGGTCGTCGATGGTCACGGAGCCTCCAAGGTGCGATGTCGTCGCATCAATGACGTTCTGCTTGTCATCACTTGGATGACATGTTACAACGTAGGTGGGTGAACGCATTGGCAGCTATTGCCTGACCTGAACTTGGAGGTGTTCCACAGTGTTGATGCGCACTGACCCGTTCCGTGAGCTCGATCGGCTCACCCAGCAACTCCTGAACACGACCGGCACCTGGTCGCGGCCGTCAGCGATGCCGATGGACGCCTACCGTGAGGGCGAGGAGTACGTGATCGCCCTCGACCTGCCCGGTGTCTCGACGGACGCGATCGACATCGACGTCGAGCGGAACATGCTGACCGTCAAGGCCGAGCGGCGGCCTGTCACCAAGGCGGACGACGTGCAGGTGGAACTCTCCGAGCGGCCTCTGGGCGTCTTCTCCCGCCAGCTCGTGCTGGCCGACACCCTGGACACCGAGCACATCAAGGCGCACTACGACGCGGGTGTACTGACCCTGCGCATCCCCATCGCCGAGCGGGCCAAGCCCCGCAAGGTCGCCATCGGTGGCGGTTCCGCACACCAGGAGATCAGGGGCTGAGCCCTCTCCCAGCCACGGCGGAGACGGGGAGGCGGCCTCCTTATGGGCCGCTCCCCGTCCTCCGCTCGCCGCCGCACACAAGGGAGCAGCAATGACCATGCGATGGGACGCGTTCCTGGGCCAGGTCAAGGAACGCGGCGCGTACGACACCACCGAGGAGGCCGAGCGGGCGGCCCGCACGGTTCTGGCGCTACTGGGCGCGCACCTGGTGGGCGAGGTACGTGCAGAACTGGCGGCCCGGCTGCCGGAGGAGTTGGCCCTCGTCCTGCTCAATCCGCTCCAGGCGCACGAGCCCCTCTCGCCCGAGCGGTTCGTGCGGGCCACCGCGGCATGGATCGAGGGGGCCACTGAACAGACCGCGGCCTGGGACGTGGGCGCCGTGTTCAGCGTGGCCGCGGACGCCGCGGGCGAAGAGGTCACCGGCCGCATCCTGTTCCAGCTCCCGGCGGGCTACGACCTGTTGTTCGGCCGCACCCACGTCATATAGGCCCGCGGTCAGCGACGCCCCTTCCTGACCGGGCGAATGCGGTGGCCGGGAGGCGAGCCCTCAGCCACCGACGCACCATCGGCTTCGGACGAGAAAGGCAACCGCTTCACCGATGTTTTCCCAGCAGGAACTGCGCCGGCCCACTGCGGCCATGACGTTCGACCAGATGCTGGAAAGAGTGCGCTACGAAGGCGCGTACCCCACCCGCGCACACGCCGAGGACGCCGTGCGCGCCGTACTGGCCGCCCTTGGGCGCCAGCTCACAGGCGCCGAGCGCGCGGAACTCGCGGGCAGAATGCCGTACGAGGCCGCTGTCGCCTTGGCATCCGGGATTCCCAGCGCCGAACCCCTCACCGGCTGGGGCTTCGTCAAGGACCTGGCTGGCCGCACCGGCGGCACGGCGGCCACCACCCGCTGGGACACCGGCACCGTCTTTCGCGTCGTGGGCCGGCTCGCCGGCGAGGAACTCCTCGGCCGCGTCCTCGCCCAACTCCCCGCCGGTTACGCCCTGCTGTTCGGGCGCGCCGAACTCGTCCAGGCGGCCTGACGCGGGCGGAGGCGTTGCACGTCCGTTCCTTCCCGGGCCACGACCACGGTCGCGGCGCGACGTCTCCCCGTGCGAGGTGTGCACACAAACCTGGGAGGCGCCACGTGGGCGCCTCCCAGGCGAGTTCGAGGGCGAGGAAAGCGAAAGAACTGAGGTTCATTTCCAGAGAATGAGAAGGAAGCTCCTTCATGGCCTCGCCCCGAACAACGCTAGCACTCAGTCCGGGATCAGGTCGCGCAGATTTTCGAGGGTGATGACCCGGGAGTCCGGGTGCAGCCCTTCGGGACGTTCGAGACCGATGTACGTCACCGGCTCGTCCGGAAGCTGCTCGCCGTCCCACACGTCCACGTCCACTGCCGTGGTGTCGTCGGACATCAGGTCGATGAGATCCCCCACCGTCAACTGCTCGCGCTCGACGACGGCGCGCACCACCTTGGCCACCGACACCTGGTTCTCCTCGACCTGGTTGGCCGAGGAGATGCCCTTGAGATACAGGTGCAGCCACTTCGCACGCCACCGGCCGTCGGCCTCGCGCCGGAAGACCAGCGGCAGCGCGACCCGTCCCACGCCGCGCAGCTCCGACTTCATCCGCACCGTGCGCGGCTCGAACGGCCTGCCCCTTTGCTCGCCGTCGCGCAGCATGAAGCCGAAGAACGACTCGTCGACCTCCTCGAAGCCCTCGCCGGCGTAGATGTTGACCTGTGGAACGATGAAGGCGCCGCGCACCTGGTCCAGGGACAGGTCGATGAACTCCGAGGCCCCGTCGGGAGCCTCGGTGACATCACCCGAGTGCCGGCCACCGACCGCCGTCAGGGACGTGTAGGAAAGCCAGGAGTCGGTGCTGTAGTCGGCGTGGAGAAGCAACACCGAGAGGTCGTAGTCGGTCCGCGCCGCGGACTCCTTCCAGTACACGAAGAAACGAAGTCGTTCGCCGTCGACCGGAGAGACCGAGCCTCGCGGCAGTACTCCGAGCCCGGACGCGGTCGCCCTGCCGCTGAGCGGGAGCGCCACGTCGAGGACGTCGGGGTCGACCAGCAGTCGGCCCGGTCTCGGGAGCCGACCGCGTATCTCGGCGTCGAGAGCGGCCATCAGCCGGGCGCGGTCCGGGGCCGGCACGGGCGGCCGACGGTCGGCCAGGACCCAGGCGCGACCTCGGCGGTTGACGAAGATACGGGGTTGGCCGGTCTCCCGGTCACGGTTGTGGAAGTGCTCGCGGACCGAGAGGACGACCCGGCCGGAGACCTCGGGAGCGACCTGGACCGCGGCGGCCAGCACCGCGTCCCGCTCCTCCTGGTCGGCGGCGGTACGCAGCAGGAGGTCCAGGGCGCGGAACAGCTTGCCGGGAGCTGCCTTGAGCAGCTGCGCCGCACCGAGTACGTCGAACTCGTCGAGCAGCTTCGCCACCCGGCTGTCGAAGGACCGCGCCTCCTTCTCGCCCCGCGCCACGGCGAACACGTCTGCGGCGTGCGGCCAGCGCGGGTATTCGTGCGGGTGAAGACGCTCACCGAGTCGTTTGAAGGGCTCGCGGTGCGCGTGTACGTCGGCCAGCTTCGCGGGGTTCGCCGCCACCACGGCGTCGAGGCCCGCGAGCAGCGCACGGCGGGCCGGCCGCGAGAGAGCCCGGAACCGGGTCGGCTCCTGCAGGGTCACGTCGCCGCCCGACAGTGCGCAAGCAAGTCGCAGCACATCGGTGACGGTGTCCAGCAGGAGGTCCGCGCCGACGGCGAGACGGGCCTCGTTGACGACCGCCCGGTTCTCCCGGACCGGGATCGACTCCGGCTGGGGACCGAGCACGCACTGCTCGGCGAGGGTCCTGAGGTCGCGCAGGTGATCCTCGCCCAGGGGCGTCACGCTGCCCGCCAAGGCCAGGTAGAGGTCCGTGAGTTCGTCCTCCAGGTCCCGGCCGAGGTGCAGGACGGTCACCCGGTCGCCCGCCGAGGTGATCAGTTCGTCCTGCGCCGCGAGCATCTCCTCGTAGGTGTGCTGGTAGCGGCCGTACGCCGGGAGGCTGAGCAGGTTCAGCACCCCGTGTGTCAGCTGGGTCAGGACCTTCCCCCGCGACTTGTCGTCGCCGAGCGCCTTCGCCACACACCGCATCCAGAACTCTTCGGTGTCCGGCACGTTCGCCGGGAAGTCGATGAAGTACGAGTTGTGCCGGACGTGGTCGCCCACCATCTCACCCACGGTGCGCAGCGTTCGCCTGGCGGTGTGCACGACTGCGGCCTCGGACAACCCCGACAGCCGTTCGAGCAGCTCCGCCGAGAGTTTGAAGCCCACGGATGTCAGCGCCGCGTCGAACTGCCGCGCGGCGGTGGCTCCTTCACCGGCGGAGCCCTTGGGAGAGGAAAGGCGGTGGGTGTGCCGGATGACCAGCGATTCGAGGTTGTGCGCCATGCGGGGATGATCGCAGAGGTGTGCGAACCGGCGCATGGGAGTTGTTTGCGCGTACCGCCTTCCCCCTGGGGATGACCCGCAAGCCGAAATGGGGGGAGATCCCGATGGTGGGTACGGCTGGCGGCTTGCAGCATTGGCTGACATGACGGAGGAACAGTCGATCAAGCAACGAAGCAACCGGCGCCGCGGCCTGTGGCAGCGGTCGGCTGCGCGGTCATCGCGATCAGCGCTTTGGCCGCCGTTCCGCCCGCCGAGGCCGCCGGGCCGGCCGCGAACCCGGCCCCGTTGAGTCTGCCCGTCCCCACGGGCAGGTACGCGGTCGGGGAAGTGTTCGTACATCTGGTGGACCACTCCCGGCCCGATCCCTGGCAGAGCGGTCAGAACCGCCGCGAGCTGATGGTCAGCGTGTACTACCCCACCACGCGTGCGGCAGGCCATCCGGCCGCGCCGTACATGCTTCCCCAAGCGGCAGCGCACTTCGACTCGGTAACCGCCAACGTCTGCCTCGGGATGAATGTGCCGACCGGGCAGGTCGAGTGGGCGGCCACCACCACACACGTGGTGCAGGGCGCTCCGGTTGCCGACGGCGGCGGGAAACGGCCTGCCCTGAATCTATTCACCGGGACTGGGTGAGCCCCAGACCTGGGGAACCACACTGGTAGCGGATCTCGCCGGCCGGGGCTATGTCGTGGTCACCATCGACAACCCTTACGAATCACCGGAAGTGCAGTTCCCCGACGGTTCGCTTGCCACCATGGTCACACCGACGGACCCCGATGCGTTCATCAAGAAGTCCCTCGCCGTCCGGACGGCTGACACCGGTTTCGTCCTGGACCAGTTGGGCCTGCTGAACGCCGGCCACAACCCTGACGTGGACGGCCGGCGACTGCCGAAGGGCCTCGCTGGAGCGCTCGATCCAACGAAGCCTATGTGTCCGCCTTCTTCGACCACTGGTTGCGCGGGCGGTGCGGCCGGTTGTTGGACGGGCCGTCAGATCAGTACCCGGCAGTGGAGTTCGTCGACCGACCGGGGCGGTTGGGGGCGCCGGAGACAGGCATCCGCGCGCGACACGAGTGCCGCCCTCTGGCCAATCCTGTCGCGAGCACCTTCGGCTAAAACGTTTCAATTCACAGCGAAACCATAAGTGACGAAGGCATTGACTGGCCGGATGTGGAACCTTAACCTCCGGGCAATCACATTGAAACCTTTCACCAGCCAAGGGTGCACCAATGTCCTGGGACCTGTCGCGTCGAAGACTTCTCCACCTCGGTGGCACCACGGCCGCCGCGGTCGTGCTGACCGGGCCCCCGGCGCTCGCGGCCGGCGGGCAGGGCGCCGCATCCCCAGCCCCGGGCAGACCGCCCGTGCCCACCGGGACGCTGGCGGATCTGCTCCCCCAGGCACTCGGTACGAGCGCCGGGCAGAGCCCTCGGTTCAGCTGGCAGGTGCCCGACTTCTGCGCAGGCACCCTCCAGCGCGCCTATCGGCTGCAACTCGCGGTCGCCCCGGACGGTTTCGCCGACGAGCGGCTCGTCTGGGACTCGGGCAGATGCAAGTCCGGCGACTCGGCCGCCGTTCCGTACGGCGGGCCGCCGCTGCAACCCCGTACCGCCTACTGGTGGCGGGTCGCCAGCTGGGGCGACAGGCGCTCGGCGTGGTCGGAGCCCGCTCTGCTCGCCACCTCGGTCGAGGACAAGTGGGAGGCCGAGCCGATCTGGGCGCCGGCCGGGCCGGTCATCACCGACGGCACCTTCGCCGCCCGGCTGAAGATCACCACCGTGGCCGCCGGGGTGTGGTTCCGGGCCGCGAACACCTCCAACAACTACCTGTGGCAACTGCGCACCGGCAACCCCGGCGTCCTGCGCAAGCACGTCTGTGTGAACGGCACGTACACCGTCCTCGGTGAGGTCCGGCTGCCGTACGCCGTGACCGCCGGGGAGTGGACCGACCTCGCTGTCACCATGGTGGGCTCCACCTTCACCACGACTGTGAACGGCACCGTCGTCGACACGACCACCGACACCCGCTACAGCTCCGGCAACATCGGTCTGCGCAACGGCCTGACGGAGTCCCAGGTCTACGACCGGATCACCTTCACCGCCGCCGACGGAACCCTTCTCCTCGACGACGACTTCGCCTCCGACAAGGGCACCTTCTCCGCCGGCACCGTTTCCGGCGGCACGCTGGCCTTCCCCACCGGGGCCACCTCCCTCTCCTCCTACGGCGCCGACGACACCTGGGCGCTGCTGCGCCACGAGTACGCCACCGCCGCGGGCAAGGAGACGGCCGCCGCCGTCCTCTACGTCGCGGCCACCTCCCCCGACCCGGCCCGGCAGTACGTGGCCAAGGTGTGGAGCAACGGCACCGTGGTCGGACACGCCTCCGTGCGCTCCGGCACCGGGACCGCGTACCAGGCGTTCGACATCACCTCGACCCTGCGGGGCGACGGAGGGCCGAACGCGCTGGCCGCCCTCTGCTGGACCACCTCGCAGCAGAGGTTCCTGGCCCAGCTGGAGATCACGTACACCGACGGCAGCCGGACCACCGTCGCCTCGGGTGACCACTGGAAGGCGCGCCGCCAGGCCGGGCTGCTGCCGGCGAAGGGCAGTGCGGGCAGCAGCTACTTCACCGTCCCCCAGGAGTTCTGGGACCTGCGGCGGGAACCCGTCGGCTGGACCGGGCCCGGCTTCGACGACAGCGGCTGGGACGCTCCCGTCGTCCGCACCGCGATCAGCGGTCTCGTCCCGGCCCCGATCGAGCCGCCGCGGCTGCACGATGTCACTCCTGCCTCCGTCACCAAGGTCGCCGACGGCCGCTGGCTGGTGGACCTCGGCCGGGAGATCGTCGGCGGGCTGGCCCTGAAGGTCACCGGGAGCGCGGGCGACACCGTCGAGGTGCGCCTCGGCGAGGAACTCAACTCCGACGGCACCGTCAAGTACCAGCTGCGCGCCACCAATACGTACCGCGAGGTGTGGACCCTGCGCGACGGGCCGCAGGGCTTCGAGCACTGGGGCTATCGCGGCTTCCGCTGGGCAGAACTGCGCACGACGCTCGACCTGTCCGGAGCCGTCGTCACCGGGCGGGCCTGGCGCCTCGACTGGGACGACAACGACTCCTCCTTCAGCAGCTCCGACCCCGGCCTCGACCGGGTCTGGGAGCTGTGCCGGTACTCGATCGAGGCCACCCGCGGCGATCTCTACACCGACACCCCGACCCGGGAGCGCGGCCCCTACGAGGGCGACGCCCTGATCAACCAGCTCTCCGAGTACGGCGTCCAGCGCTCCTACGCCCTGGCCCGCTGGTCGAACGACTATCTGGTCCGCAAGGGCACCTGGCCCACCGAGTACCGGCTGATGTGCGCCCTGTCCGCCTGGGAGGACTACCTCGCCACCGGCGACGACCGGCAGCTCGCCAAGGACTACGACCTGCTCGCCGCGAAGAACCTCACCGCCCATCTGGACTCCCGGGGCCTGGTCCGCAAGGCGCCCGGCAGCAGCAGCCAGAACCTGGGCGACCTCGTCGACTGGCCGACCGCCAGTCGCGACGGGTACGTCTTCACGAACGTCAACACCGTCGTCAACGCCTTCCAGTACGCGGCTTTCGACGCCCTGGCCAGCTGCGCCGCGGTACTCGGCAAGGACGACGACGCGACGGCCCTGCGCGCACGCGCCGACACCCTCGCCACCGCCATGCGCGCCACCCTGTTCGACAGCGCGGCCGGCCGGTTCCTCGACGGCGAGGGCACCACGCACAGCTCCCAGCACGCCACCGCCTTCCCGGTCGCGTTCGGCGTCGCGGACGCCCTCGACGCAGAGACCCGCACCCGGCTCGGGGACACTCTCGCAGCGGGCGGCATGCGGATGAGTGTGTACGGGGCTCAGTTCCTCCTCGACGCCCTCTTCCGGCTCGGCCGCGCAGACGCCGCACTCTCGCTGCTCACCTCGACCGCCACCAACTCGTGGCTGCACATGCTCGACGAGCTGAAGGCCACCATCGTCACCGAGGCCTGGGATCCCGCACTGAAGTCCAACATGACGTTCTCCCACGCCTGGGCCTCGGCTCCGGCCAACGCGATCCCCCGGCACGTGCTCGGCGTCCGCGTCACCGCTCCCGGAGCGGCGGAGTTCCTGATCCGCCCCCGGACCGGCGCCCTGACCGAGGTGACGGGAACCGTGCCGTCCGTGCGCGGCCCGGTCGAGGTCGCCGTGCACCGCTCGACCGACGCCCATACGACCCGGGTGACGGTCCCGCCCAACGCCCGCGCGGTGCTGGAGGTGGAGATCGGCGACGCCCACCCGGCGCGGTACCGGGTGACGGCGACGACACCCGGCGGACAGGGCCGGGTGCCTGTCAGGTACCTCACCGACCCCACCGGAACGGTGCTGCGGATCGGGCCTGTCGGATCCGGCACGACGAAGGTCGAGCGCAGGGATTCCTGACGGCGGGGCCCTTGAGCCCGGCCCCTCAGCCGACCCGGGCGCCCGCCCTTCGCCCGGCTCGCCCAACTCACCTGTACGCCACGGCAGTCGGTGCCTTGGCGATTGCCAAGGCATTCCCCCGGCAGGACACAGTGCGGCCGGGAAGCGATTGCTTCCCGGCCCTGGAGCCGGAGTCACTCCGTCACTGGATCGTCCACGTCTGGTTGGGCTGGTTCAGTGCCATCCACTGGTCGACGGCGGCACCGTTGGCCGTCGAGTCGTTGCCGACTTCCAGCACCTGCTTGGACTCGAAGTTGCGGATGACGTACCCGCCACTGACCTGCTCGAAGTACCACAGCTGGTTGCTGCCGCCGTTGTAGGTGTTCTGCTTCAGCGCCGTCCCTCGGGAATGGCTCCCGTTCGGCATCTCCAGGACCTTTCCGCTGTTCCTGTTGACAATCCTGTACAGCTGTCCGCTCACCGGCACGATGTTCCACTGCTGGTTGGTGCCGCCGGTGCTCGGCCACTGGACGACACTCGCGCCGTCGCCGGTGGAGTTGTCGTAGACGTCTAGCATCTGCCCGCTGTTGACGTTCTTGATCGTGTAGTAAGTCGACGGGTTGACGTTCGGCGCCCCGGCCGCGTCCTCCAGCGCGCCACCGGTCTGCTGCACGCCGAAGTCGGCGATGAAGAAATAGGCGCCGTCCGTTTTCGCGACCCGTACGTAGCGGAACTGCTGGCGGGCGTTGATGTCACCCGTGAATGTCGAGGCCATAGGCAGGACGTCGGCGCCCAGGCGCGCCAGCACGGTGTAGGAGGCGAACGTGGGGTCGTTGGAGCCCCTGATCTCGAACCCGCTTCGTGTCTCGGGCTGATCGATGTCCTGGCGGGTCGTCAGAGAGAACTGCCCGAGCTGGTACGCCTGTCCCAGGTCGACCTGCCACCACGCGGAGGAGTCGCTCCCGGTGGGAGACCAGCCGGTCACGGCGTCGTTGTCGTCGGCACGGGACGCCTGCCAGCCGGAGCCGTAGACCGAGGAGGCGGATGCCGGCCTGTTGTACGCGAGGTTGAGCTTGGCCGCCAGGCCCTGGTGGGCGGGCTCCAGTCCCGAGGCCTTGATCACTGAGGCGCCGGACGTCGCGTTGCCGACCTTGGTCACGTTGGAGCCGTTGCGGTTCTGGTTGATGAAGCCGTCGGTACGCGACAGCACGTTGTTCGAGAGGGTCATGTTGTTGGACCCCTCGTCCATGTAGAGACCGGACACCGCCGACCCGCATGCTGTCGGCGTACGCACCACGTCGTGTATGTAGTTGTCGCCGATCACTGTGCCCGGGTCGTTCGACAGGTGGTAGATGCCGGCGGTGTCGCAGAGCCGGTTCACCACGTTGCCCATCCGGTTGTACCGGACCGTGTTGGCGCCCAGCGCGTTGGCCGCGGACTGCCAGCCCCAGCCGAGAGAGATACCGGCCCAGGGGGTGTCGGTGATGTCGTTGTGGTTGATCGTGGTGCTGTTGACGAAGCCGGCGTTGATGCCCGCCGTCCCCAGATAGTCCAGACCGATGCGGGTGATCAGGTTGTTGTTGACCGTGACGTTCCTGACGACCTCGCGGGGGTCTTCACCGGCCGGGGAGGCCGGAGGGTTGTAGACGGTGTGGTACTCCACGGTCGGGTCCGAGAACTTCCCCACCATGATCCCGTTGCCCGCGACGTCGTGGACGATGTTGCCGGTCACGGTGCTGTCGTGGACGCCGTGGTGCAGGTCGAGAGCGCTCGACCCCATCTGCTTGAAGGTGTTGCCCGTGATGGACACCCTGTCGGCGTCCGAGACCTGGACCCCGGCCGGGGGGCGGTCGACGTACTGGTTGTTGGAAGGGTCGGCCGAGAGGTTGTAGAGCCCGCCCTGCCCGTTGAGGAGGCCGTTGGCGGACGCCTCCATCCAGGTGGTCTGGGCGAAGGTGAGACCGGAGAAGCGCAGGTCATGAGCCGGGGCGTCGAGGCTGCCGCCCTTGACGTCGAAGAGTGTCTCCAGCGTGGGTGCCTGGATGGTGGCCGTGGACATGTTCTCACCGGGACGCGGCTTGTAGTAGACGGTCTGCGCGTCCTTGTCGACATAGAACTCGCCCGGTTCGTTGAGGAACTCGTGGGCGTTCTCGAAGTGCAGGGCGGAGCCGTCGGACAGCAGGGGGTAGGGGCGCGGGAAGAGTATGCCCGCCTCGTGGTCCTGGATCGACACGTTGGCCGTGCCGCCGCTGGAGGTGAACGACTTGAGCCGCAGATAGCTCTCGGCCCACTGCGTCTCCAGCACCATCTCGACCCGGCTGAAGTTGTTCCAGTTGGAGATCTGCGAACTACGGACCTTGAGCAGCTTGTTCGTCTTGTCGCTGCCCTGCAGCTGGAAGTCCGAGCCGGTGTCGGGGAAGCGCGCCCGGGTGGCACGAGTCCCGTTGACGTACAGCTGGCGGAAGTCGAGGCTGCCGACCGACGCCTTGTACTCCCCGTTGGCGGCGGCGGTCCAGCCGCTGATCGCCTTGCCGCCGCTGATCACGGGCGTCTCACCGTTGTACGCCTGATAGACCACCGTGCGGCCGTTCGTTCCCGAGTCGGCCGCGCCGAACGTGATCGGGCCGGGGAGGGAGTAGGTGCCGCCGCGCAGGTTCACGACGATGTCGTCGGACATGTTCGTGTTGGCGCCGCGGACCGCGGCCTGGGCCGCCTGGATGGTCTTGAAGGCGCTGGCGGTGCTGGTTCCCGAGTTGCCGTCACTGCCGTTGACGGGGTCGACGTAGAAGTTCGTCGTGGCCGCGTGAGCGGTCTGGGCGGGCAGCACCGTCGCACAGACGACGACCGCCGCCGCAAGCGCCTTGTTCAGCCCCGCACCGATGCGTAGGGGTCTCATCCGCGGTGTCCTTCCTGCAGCCTCATGGGGTTATGAGTTGCATTTATCGGTCCAGAACACCGAGTACGTCAAGATGATAGGCATGAATCTTTTTCACTGGCGTAACATCCGTGACGCATGGAACGATGAACATGCACACCTTTTATGTCTATTTACACCCTCTTTCACTGAGGTGTGAGCACTGACCGCACAGACGATTACCGATGACCGGTGCCCCACAGGGCACAAATGAGTAGTACTCATTCTGAGGTTCGGCTTCAGAGGGGGCCGAGATGTGGTGCCGGTCGGTCACCGCGGGCCCCGACGCCTTAGACGGAGACCGGGCGCTGGTCGTCGGCCGCCAGGGGGATGACGGAGTCCGGACGGGTCGGCAGTGACAGGGTGTGGAAGTCGTGCTGTTCCTGCGCCCAGCGCGGACCGGTGATCTGGGTGCCGGTCAGGATGTTTGTCCAGGTGCCCTCGGGCACGTAGTACTCAACGACGCCGTCGTCACCGAGTACGGAATCACGGTCGAACGGGTGCTGACCGACAGCGGCTCCTGCTACCGCTCACGCGACTGGCGCGATCTGCCGGCAGCGGCCGGGATCACCCACAAGCGCAGCCGGCCCTACCGGCCGCAGACCAACTGCGAGGGTCTGCAAGCGCTCCTCCGGCCGGTCCGACCCACAGACCAACCGGCCGCTCGTGCTTTGTTGCCGATGCGTCGGCCGCCCGGGAGGGCGCATGCGGCTGCACCGGCGGAGGTGAGTTTCAGGAGCGGGCCGTCCCGGTGGACCTTGCCCGCGCCCTCCTCGGCGCCGGGCAGCGCGAACTCCGGGCCCGGGCGCACGATCCGGCGTGGTGGGTGGTGCGCACCCCGATCACGCCTTCGGCCGGCGACCAGCACTCCACCGCCAGCAGCGGGCTGTTGAGGGTTCCGCCGCGACGGGTGACGTCCTCGACCGGGGCATGGAGGGTCATCCGGTGCTCGTCGGCGCGGACGTCCGCCACGTCGGTGGCAAAGCGCGCGGTGCACCCCGGACGCATGAGCCAGTAGCCGTCGGTGAACTTCATCGGGCGTCCTTCGCCGGGGCGCGGTGCGCGGTGATCAGGTCACGGTGCCAGCGGTAGCTGTCGGTGCCGAGGGCGACCGGCAGAGCGATGTCCTCGCGGTAGGGGTAGCGGTGGACGCGTGGTCGGCGGCCGTGTCGCCGTCAAGTGTGCGTCCGGGGAGGTGGCAGGCGGAAGCTGTGCGGGGAAGGCGGGGCTGCTCATGCGGTTTCGATACCGGACGCGCCGAAGAGGAAGGAGGAGAGGCGGAAGTCGCCGTGCAGGGTCAGCCGTAGGTCGTGGGAGCCGTCGCCGGGCGCAGCGGTGTCGGCGGTCACCGTTGTCCACGTGTAGCGGCTGCCGGTGACCGGTGGAGCGAGCTCCGCCAGGAGCCGTTCGCCGGCCCGGACTTCGAGGCGTGCCGCACCCGGCCCGGGGCCCTCGCACGCGACCTCCGCCTCGAAGCGGGCGGCGCCGGAGAGGTCGACGGAACGGAACAGCAGAGTCGCCGGGCGCGCGGGATCGGCCGGGGTGACCGCGTCGCCGGCGACGCGGGTGGCGTCGACGAGGGTGACGTCCGCGTAGTCGTCGAAGTCGGCGGCCCGAATCCGCCGGCCGACCACCTCGCGGGGTGCGGGAGCCGGCCCGGTCACCGTCAACGGCGCGGTCCGCACGACGTGTTCCGCGGAGCGGGCGACGAGGACCTCGTAGGCGCCGGGGTCCACGGTGAAAGCGCCGGTGGCCACGTCCCAGTGGGCGAGCTGCTCGGCGGCGAGCCGGAAAGCCACTTCGCGGCTCGCCCCGGGCTCCAGGCGCACCTTGCGGAAGTCGGCGAGCCTCAGCCGGGGCGCCTCGTACCGGGCGTCCAGGGCGCGGACGTAGAGCTGGACCACCTCGCTGCCGGACCTCGTCCCGGTGTTGGACAGCGTCACATGGACGTGGAGGGCGCCGTCCTGCGCCACTGTCGGCCTGGACAGCACCAGGTCGCCGTAGGTGAAGTCGGTGTAGGACAGTCCGTGGCCGAAGGCGTACAGGGGTGCGGGGCGGAACGGAAGGCGGTGGGCGGCGGACCGGGACGGAGAACCCACGAGGCAAACCCCTCAGCAGACCGGGTGCGGTTTGTTGAAGCGCTTCGACGCTGCCACCGGCCCCGCAGGCTGTCAATGACACGGGAACAAGAAAGTTTCCCCGCTTTCGCTCCCTTGTTTCGCGAGAAATATGTCATTAACCTTCGCCGCCAAGTGAAGCGCTTCGACACTCGGAAGGAGAAGGGCCGCCGCCATGACCAATGAGCTGTAGCGCAGAAGCTTCGTCGGCGGAGCCGCGGCCTGGCCGGGGTCACCGCGATGGCCCCCTGCTGTCCGCCTGCGGAGACGGCGGCCGGCAACAGACTGGTGGAAACCGTGCGGCGGGCCTGAAGCAGGCGCTGCCCGCCTACGTGCCCTGCACGTCCCTGAACCCGGACATCCCGCACCCCCGAAAGGACTTGACCGAGTGTCAGATACGCAGCAGAAGGACGCCGCCTTTCCCAACCCCGTGATCCCCGGTTTCCACCCCGACCCCAGCATCTGCCGCGTGGGCGACGACTACTACGTCATCTGCTCCAGCTTCGAGTACTTCCCCGGCATCCCCGTCTTCCACAGCCGCGACCTGCTGCACTGGACACAGATCGGCAACGCCCTCGACCGGCCGAACCAGCTCCGCCTGACGAACACACCCTCGTCCGGCGGCATCTACGCCCCCACCCTGCGCCACCACGACGGCCGCTTCTGGCTGATCGTCACCAACTGCAGCGAGGGCGGCGGCAACATGCTGTTCACCGCCACCGACCCCGCCGGACCCTGGTCCGACCCGATCCACCTGCCCGACGTCCCCGGCATCGACCCCGACCTCGTCTGGGACGAGGACGGCACCTGCTGGTGCACCATCGCCGGCGTCTCGCAGGTCCGCATCGACCCGTACACCGGGCAGACCTCCGGACCGCGGCGCCAGCTGTGGTCCGGCGCCCCCGGCGCCAAGGCCCCGGAAGCACCGCACCTGTACCGGATTGGCGACCACTGGTACCTGCTCATCGCCGAGGGCGGCACCGAACGCTGCCACGGCGTCTCCATCGCCCGCGGCCACACACCCACGGGCCCCTTCGAGCCCTGCCCCGACAACCCGATCCTCACCCACCGCGGCACCGACCACCCCATCCAGAACACCGGCCACGCCGACCTCGTCCAACGCCCCGACGGCTCCTGGTGGATGGTGTTCCTCGGCGTCCGGCCGGGCGGTGGAAGCCCGGGCTGGCACGTGCTGGGCCGCGAGACCTTCCTGGCGCCGGTCGAGTGGGTGGACGGCTGGCCCGTCGTCGGTGAGGTGACATCCGAACTGCCCGCGCCCTCCTGGCCGCTCGTCCCCGGCCCCGTCGAGGCGGTCCGGGACGACTTCGACCTCAGCGAACTCCGGCCGCAGTGGATCTCCGTACGCGACCGTCCGGCGCAGCACTGCACCACCAAGGAACGGTCCGGCTGGCTGACGCTCCGCGCCCGGGGCGGCTCCCTGGACGAGCCGGACGTCGTGTTCGTCGGCCGTCGCCAGCAGCACCTGACATGCGAGGTGCGTACGCGGGTCGACCCGGCGGAAGGGCGCGGCGGCCTCGCCGTGCGCCTGGACGAGGAGCACCACTACGAGATCGAGGCGTCCGAGGGAGAGGTGCGCGTCCTCAGCCGTATCGGACCGCTGCGCAGCGTCGTGGAGTCCCGGTCCGTGCCCGCCGGGCCCGTGGTCCTCGGCGTGCGCGTCCGCGCCACCCCGCCCCGGGACGCCCGCACCGGGCCCGACACCCTCACGCTCGGCGTCGAGGAGCCGGGCGGCACCTTCACCGAACTGGCCGACCTCGACGGCCGCTACCTGTCGACCGAGGTCGCCGGCGGCTTCACCGGCCGGGTGATCGGCATGTACGCAACGACCGGCACCGTCCACTTCGACTGGTTCGACTACGAGCCCCTCACCCCCTGAGCCTTCACCGCGCGCCACGGCACCACTTCGCCTGCCGGAGACGTCCGGCCGGTCCCTCCATCGACCATCTGCCGCTCCATCCCCCCACGGGCGGAACCCCCCGCTCGGCCAACAGAGAAGGATCAAAGATGAAGGGAACGCAACACCCCACCCGGCGCCGCGGTCACGGCCCCGGCCGTCTGCTCGGCCTCCTCCTCGCGCTGCTCGCCGCGATCGGGCTGACCAGCACCACCGCGTTCGCCCTACCGAGCCACAAGGACACGTCCCTCACACGGCTGGCGCTCCCCAAGCTCGCCGCCGCTCCGAAGGACACAGTCGCCGCGATGCAGCCCAGCTGGAACCTGGGCAACACTCTCGACGCCATCCCGGACGAGACCTCGTGGGGCAACCCCCTGACCACCAAGGCCCTGTTCGACAAGATCAAGGCCGAGGGCTTCCGTAGTGTCCGGATCCCCGTCACCTGGAGCGGCCATCAGTCCGCCACCGCCCCCTACACGATCGACGCGACGTGGATGAACCGCGTCAAGCAGGTCGTCGACTGGGCGCTGGCCGACGGTCTCTACGTCGTCCTCAACGTCCATCACGACTCGTGGCAGTGGATCGCCACCATGCCCACCGACCACGACAACGTCCTGGCCCGCTTCAAGGCCACCTGGACCCAGATCGCGGCCAAGTTCCGCGACTCCCCGCAGTCGCTGCTCTTCGAGAGCAACAACGAGCCCCAGTTCAACAACACCACCGACGCCCAGGGAATCCAGTACAACAGCGAACTCAACAGCGCCTTCCACACCCTGGTCCGCGCGTCGGGCGGCAACAACGCGACCCGGCTGCTCGTGCTGCCCACCCTGCACACGAATGCCGGCCAGGAATTCCTCGACGCCCTGGTCGGCGAGATGAAGACGCTGAACGACCCCAACCTCGTGGCCACCGTGCACTTCTACGGCTGGTACCCGTTCAGCGTGAACGTCGCCGGCGGCACGAAGTTCGACGCCACCGCGCAGAAGGACATGAGCGACACCTTCACCCGGATCCGCAACACCCTCACCTCCAAGGGCATCCCCGTCTACCTGGGCGAGTACGGCCTGCTGAACTACCCCGACCACCACCACCCCGACCGCGTCGAACCGGGCGAAGGGCTCAAGTACTTCGAGCAGTTCGGCTACGAAGCCCGCACGGCCGGTGTGACCACGGCCCTGTGGGACGCCTTCAACTTCCTGAACCGCACCACGTTCCAGTGGCGGGACCCCGCCATCATCAACCAGATCAAGTCGAGCTGGACCACCCGCTCGGGAACCGCCTCCTCGGACCGGATCTTCCTGGCGAAGTCGAGCGCGATCACCGCCAGGACGCTCACCCTGAACCCCAACGGCGGTAACTTCCTGGGGCTCTGGCAGGGCAACACCATGCTCGCCCCGGGCCGGGACTACACCGTCTCCGGCAACCAGCTCACGCTCACGGCCACCGCGCTCACCCGGCTGGCCGGCAACCGCGTCTACGGGGTCAACTCGACCATCGAGGCCCGGTTCAACCGGGGCCTGCCCTGGAAGATCCACGTGACCACGTACGACAGGCCGGTGCTCTCGAACGCGACCGGAACCACCAACGGAGTCACCATCCCCACCCAGTTCCGCGGTGACCTGCTGGCGACCATGGAGGCCACCTACGCCGACGGCAGCAACGCAGGCCCGACGAACTGGACTCCCTACCAGGAGTTCAACGAAGCCTTCTCCCCCGACTACCCGGGCAACGCACTCCAGCTCACCTCGAAGTTCGTCAACTCCCTGCGGGACAACGCGCAGGCGACG
This sequence comes from Streptomyces lacrimifluminis, assembly GCF_014646095.1. Classification (GTDB taxonomy): domain Bacteria; phylum Actinomycetota; class Actinomycetes; order Streptomycetales; family Streptomycetaceae; genus Streptomyces; species Streptomyces lacrimifluminis. Next base: position 114,317 of record NZ_BMMU01000015.1, read on the forward strand.
CTCGTCTTCCACTTCTGGAGCGGTGCCACCGTGACGTACCGCGTGACGAAGTCCGGAGGTTCGGTGACCGGCACCGTCGGCTGACGGACGGTCCCTCCCCCGGGTGCCCGACCCGGCACCCGGGGTTCTCCCCGGGTCCGCTCAGCTCTTCGGTGGAGCCGTGCTCTCGCGGATGGTGAGAGTGGTGGCGATCTCCACCCCCACCTGGGACACGTCCTCGCCGCGGCCCAGGGCCAGTGCCAGTTCGGTGGCGGCCACCGCCATCTCCGCCAGGGGCTGATGGACGGTGGTCAGGGGCGGGTCCACCCAGGCGACAGCCGGTACGTCGTCGTAGCCCACCACGCTCAGGTCCTGCGGGATGCGCAACCTGAGCTCGCGCGCTGCCTGGTAGACGCCCATGGCCTGCATGTCGTTGGCGGTGAAGACTGCGGTGGGACGCTCGGGCCGGGAGAGCAGGTCGAGTGCCGCCGTGCAGCCGTCCTCGCGGGTGAGGAGGGTCTTGACCACCAGGTCAGGATCCACCGGCAGGCCGGCTTCCGTGAGTGCGGAGGTGTAGCCCGCCAACCGCGCGAGACAGAAAGGATGATCAGGACCGCTGATCATGGCGATGCGCCGGTGCCCCAGCCCGACGAGGTGCCGGGTCGCGGCCTGGCCGCCCCGCCAGTTGGTGGCACCCACGAACGGCACGTCGTCGGGGAGCTCCTCGTTCGGGTCGAAGACGACGAACGGGATGCCCTTCGCCTTCAGTTGGGCCCGCTCCTCCTCCGACAGCCGGGCCACCGACAGGACGCACTGCGGACGCCGTTCCACGGTGTCGTCGATGGTCCTGGTCGGAGTGTCCTGGAGACCGAACTCCGACACCAGGACACCGACCCTGTTCCTCCTGGCCACCCGTTCGACGCCGCGGATGATCTCCACGGCCCACATGCTCTCCATCTCACGGAAGACCAGCTCCACGAGCTTGCTGCGGTTCTTCGGGGGCTTGCGGTAGCCGTACCGGTGGATCAACTCCTCGACGCGGGCCCGTGTCCCGTCCGACACCCCCGACCGGCCGTTGAGCACCTTCGACACGGTGGGCACCGAGACGCCGGCGGACTCGGCGATGTACGCGATGGTGACCGCCGCCGGTCCTTCACCGCTCGTGCTCCGCTCTTCCGTCTCGTCCCTGGAAGGTGTGTCTGATCGGCTGTCCGGCACGATGGTCGGTCCCCATCCCCTAGCCCAGTGAAGCGGTCATTCTGACATCCCTCACTGTCGAGGCCGCGTCCTCCGCCGCCTCCGGGAGTCACGACCTTCTGAGCAGGCGATGGAGATCCTGTCCGCTTCCCGAACGACACTTCCCACGCGGGATGCAATGGCACATCGGCTTGATCGTGAACGCTTCTTTTCTCCTTTGTGGCATCTACTGATTCGAAGACTTGGTTTTCGTACGCTTCTGGCCGTCCACAGAATGGGATCCTCCGATGCGCCACACCTGGGCCACCGTCGTCGTGAGTCTCGCAGCCGCGCTCACCAGCGCCCTGTCCACCGGTGCCGCCGCCACACCGCATGGTCAAGGCCCCTACCCCCACCGCCAGTTGCTGGCTCGCGACGACTTCCGGCACGGCACCGGCCAGTGGTCGGCCGAATTGGAGAACGGCGGCAGCGTCACGGCGAAGCACGGAGTGCTGGACGTCGACGTGCCCGCCGGTGCCTCGGTGTGGTTCAAGCGGCCGTTCGCGGGCCGGTACGAGATCCACTTCACGGCGACCCCGGTCTCGGCGGGCGGCGCCAACGACCGGGTCAGCGACCTCAACTCCTTCTGGAACGCCAAGGATCCGCGAAACCCGGGGAACCTGTTCGCCACGAGCCGCAGCGGCGCCCTGGCCGACTACGACCAGCTCACCACGTACTACGCGGGCCTCGGCGCCAACTCCAACACCACCACCCGGCTTCGCCGTTACGTCGGCGTGCCGGGCTCCCGGCCGCTGATCCACGACTACACCTCGCCGCTGCTCACCGCGAACGAGCCGAACCGTATCCGGCTGGTCTCCGACGGCACACACATCCAGTACTGGGACAACGGCGAGCTCGTCTTCGACTACACCGACGAGGACCCGTACACCAGCGGCTGGTTCGCCTTCCGCACCACCTGGAGTCACTTCCACATCAGCGACTTCCGCGTCTGGCGACTCCAAGGCGGTCACCGTGGCTGAGTTGTCGCGCGGAGACGCCCTGTCGAGCCGGTGCGCCTGGCCCGGTTGACCCAACGGTGGCCCGAATGAGGGGAGGCGGAGCCGATCAGCCGCCGAGGTGTCGTTCGAGCCAGTCGGCGGCGGCCCGGCGGAACAGTCGCCGGTTGTCCGCGCGCAGGAAGTCGTGGCCCTCGTCGCGCAGGGTGAGGAGTTCGGCGGGGATGCCGCGTTCCCGGGCCGCCCGTACGAACTGCTCCGACTCCTCCGGCGGCACATTCGTGTCGTGTTCGCCGTGGACGGCGAGCAGCGGGACCCGCAGCGCGTCGATGCGGCTCATCGGGGAAAGGGCGTGCAGCAGTGCGCGGTCGAGCTCGGGATGGCCGTACTTGTGTACCGCGGACTCCGCGATCCATGGCTCCGTACCGGCGAAGAAGGTCAGGAGGTCGGACATGCCGCAGACGGCGACCCCGGTGCGGAACAGGTCCGCATGCCGCACGAGGGAGGCGAAGGTCAGATAGCCACCGTACGAGCGCCCCATGACGGCCAGTCGGGTCGGATCGGCGGGCCCCGCCGCCACCGCGTGGGCGGCGCAGTCCGCGACGTCGTCCAGGGCGGCGAAGCGGCCGGTGCCCAGGTCCGCGTCGACGAAGGACCTGCCGTGTCCCGAGGAGCCGCGGACGTCGGGGGCGAAGACGTCCAGCCCGCGTCCGAGCAGTTCGTGGTACAGCGGGTTGAAGACGGGGCGTTCCTGTTCCTCGGGGCCGCCGTGCAGGTGGATCACACAGGGGGCCGGTTGGCCCAGGGCGCGTCCCGGCGCCCTGTAGTACCAGCCGCTCAAGGGCAGCCCGTCCCGTGCCGCGAGGCGCAGGGGGACGGGGCGCACGGGAGGGCGGCCCGGCAGAACGGCGTCCTCGTCACGGGAGGACCACGGGGTGCGCAGCAGGGAGACCCCCTCGTGGGCCCACCACACGCCCGGGCGGCGTCGTGAGCCGGACAGCGCGAGCAGCATGCGGCCCGGGCCGGCGGCCACCACCCGCGTGACCACCTCGTGCGGCACGGAGACGGGCCTCGCCGGCCCCGCGCTGTCCGGGGCGCAGGGCTCCGGGGAGGTCTCGACGAGTTCGAGTTCCCCGGCGCCCTGCGCGTTCCACACCAGCACGGCCGTGCTGCCGTCGTGGGCCATCGCCAGCAGTTCCAGTTCCTGGTCCTCGCGCTGTGCCACGACCGACCTCTCGCGCGGCTTGCCGTCGGTGTCGAGAGCCACCGAGAACAGTGCCGCGTACTCGCGGTCGACGTCACTGCGCAGCCAGAGGGTCAGCCTGTCCGGGGAGAACCGGCCGATCCACGGATCACCGTCGGCGACCGGCACCGTGCACGTGGTCGCCGAGTCGACCGTGCGCCGTACGACCGCCTCGCGTCGTCCGCGCGGCCCCCGGCGCAGCAGGGCGAGCGTTCCGTCGCGGCTGAGGTCGCACACGCGCAGGGTGGCGGCCTGCGTCTCCGTGGCGAGAAGCACCGGAGAGGCCAGACCGTCGGGGTCGATCAGGTACGCCGACAGCCCGCCGCCTGGCCGGACAGCCGGCGCCTCCGGTGCCCTGAGGTCGACCGGCGCCGGTGCCGTCCGTTGCCCGGAGGCGTACCAGGATCCGCCCAGGAGTGTCGCGCGGCCGTCCCGGTCGGCCCAGTCGGGTGAGAGCGGGGCACCGGTGGGCTCCAGGTCCGTCGAACCGTGTCTCATGCCCTCCAGGTGCGGGTGGGCGGTCGCGGTGACGGCGACGGCCCTCCCGTCGTGCGTCCAGCACCCCAGATAGGCGGAGCTTCCGGCGTCGGCTCCGGCCAGGATGCGGCGGCCGGTGCCGTCGGGCCGTACACAGAGCACACGCGTGTGCTCGCCGCCGCCGGGTGCGGTGGTGTACGCGATCCAGCGGCCGTCCGGTGACCAGGCCACCTCCTTGACGGGATCCGGGGAGGAGTCGAGCAGCCGCACCTCGTCACCGTCCACCGGCCCGGCCCACAACTGCGGGACACCGCCGCGGTCGCAGATGAAGGCCGCCTCGGTGCCGTCGGCGGTGGCGGAGGGATACCAGCAGCCGTGCGCGTGCAGCCGGGTCACGGCGTCCCGCGGGCCTCCCGCCCCGGGCAACGACACCGGGACGGGGGCGGCGGCGCAGACAGGGTCGGACGCGTCCGGCGACTGCGGAGCCGGTGCTGCGAGGCCGGGTGCTCCGGGGCGGGTCGGAGCCGACGGCCGGACGGTCGCCGCCACCACCGCCTCCGGCGTCCGCGTGCCCGCCTCGTCGGTCACTTGATCCCGTGCGTCTGCAGCCATGTCTCCAGCAGAGCCACCTGCCACAGGGCGTTGGCTCCGCGCTTGGTCCGGTGCTCGTCGGGCGCCGCCAGGAGTTCGGCCACGTACGACTCCTGGAACACGCCGCGCTTCCTCGCCTCGGGTGCTTCGAGCGCCTCCCGCACCCGGTCCAGGACGGGGCCCGCCATGTGCTTGATGGCCGGGACGGGGAAGTAGCCCTTGGGCCGGTCGACGATCTCCCGGGGCAGCAGCTTCCGGCCGGCCTCCTTCAGTACGCCCTTGCCTCCGTCGGCCAGTTTGAGCTCCGGCGGGCAGGCAGCGGCCAGTTCCACCAGTTCGTGGTCGAGGAACGGCACCCTGGCCTCCAGGCCCCAGGCCATGGTCATGTTGTCGACGCGCTTGACGGGGTCGTCGACGAGCATGACGTGGGTGTCCAGCCGGAGGGCCGCGTCCAGGGCCGTCTCCGCCCCGGGTACGGCCATGTGGTCCTCGACGAAACCGCCCGAGACGTCGTCGTCGGGCAGCATGTGGGGCTGCAGGATGCGGGTGAGGTCGGCATGGGACCGGTCGAAGTACGTCTGCGCATACCGGGCCGGCTCCTCCTCACGGGTGACCTCGGCCAGCTCCGGGTACCAGTGGTAGCCGGCGAACACCTCGTCCGCGCCCTGGCCGCTCTGCACCACCTTCACCTCCTTCGCCACCTGCTCGGACAGCAGGTAGAAGGCGACCGCGTCATGGCTGGTCATGGGCTCGCTCATCGCCGCGACGGCCCCGTCCAGGGCCGCCGACACACGACCGGAGGGGATCATCATCCGGTGGTGGTCGGTGCGGAACTCCCGGGCAACCCGGTCCGAGTACCCGAACTCGTCCCCCTCCTCTCCCCCTTCCGCCTCGAACCCCACGCTGAACGTCCGCAGGTCACGCTGGCCCTCGTCGGCCAGCAGCGCGACGACCAGGCTCGAGTCCAGTCCGCCGGAGAGCAGGACACCCACCGGTACGTCGGCGACCATCCGACGGCGTACGCCGGTACGCAGCGCCTCCAGCACCGCGTCGCGCCATTCGGCCGGGGCCATGGCGGCGTACTCGGGCCGGCGTGTGTAGGACGGCTGCCAGTAGCAGTGGTCGCGCTGGGTGCCGTCCGGCTCGACCACGCGCACGGTGGCCGGCGGGAGCTTGCGAACGCCGTTGAGGACCGTGCGCGGCGCCGCCACTGTGGCGTGCCAGCTCAGGTACTGGTGGACGGCCGCCGGATCGAGGGAGGTGTCGACGTCCCCGGCGGCGAGAAGGGCCGGCAGCGTGGAGGCGAACCGCAGCCGGCCGGGCGTCCGCGCCAGATACAGGGGCTTGATCCCGAGTCGGTCACGGCCCAGTACCACCCGCCCGGTGCGGTGCTCGACCAGGGCGAAGGCGAACATGCCGTAGAAGCGCTCGACGCAGGCGGTTCCCCACTGCTGGTAGCCCTTCAGTACCACCTCGGTGTCGGACGTCGACTCGAAGTGATGGCCCAGCTCCTGAAGCTCTTCGCGCAGTTCCCGGTAGTTGTACACGCAGCCGTTGAAGACACCGGTGAGCCGGCCCCGGGCATCGGTCATCGGCTGTGCCCCGAACTCCGACAGATCGATGATCTTCAGCCGTCGATGCCCCAGCGCGACCGCGCCCCGGGTCCACGTGCCCTGTCCGTCGGGGCCACGGGCCGCAAGGCGGTCACTCATGCGCTCGACGGCGGCGAGGTCGGGTCGCAGGCCGTCGAAGCGGATCTCCCCGCTCAGACCGCACATGGCCTGCCTCCCCGGTTCCGCGCACCGTCACGGACGAGGGCGTGTCTTCGGAGCATGACGAAACATCTCCTGAACAGGTGGGTGGGGGACGGAACGTCGTACAGCCGCGCTGCCGCACCCGGTCACGTCAGCGGCCGATGGCCTCCGGCGCGCCGGAGCCGAACGGCGGGCCTGTCGCGTCCGCGTCGGCGTACGGCAGGTTGACGCGGCCGAGCGAGGTCGACCTGCGGTTCCTGCGTTCGCCACGGGTCTCGGCGATCAGCAGGTCGACACAGGCCAGCAGGTCCTCTTCCCGCGCCGTACGGCGGATGCGCTCGGCGGCACTGCCCTCGGCGAGGGCCTCGTCCGTCAGCGCCCTGACGGTACGCCAGTCGCCGTGGGTCTCGAGCGCGGGGCGCAGTCGGGCGAGCAGCTTGCGGACGACCTGCGGCGCGGGCGCGTCCTTGTGCGTCCCGGGGTCCACGAGGGTGCCCTCCAGGCCGGATCGGGCGGCCCGCCAGGCGGCGCCGCGCAGCCACTCGTGCCGGCCCTGGCAGGGCGGCGCGTCGTCCTGCCCCAGCCGGTCGAGGGCCTCGGTCACCAGGGCGCGGAACAGTCCGGCGATGAGCACGACGGTCTCCGTGCGCGGGCAGGCGTCGCAGATCCGCAGTTCCAGGGTCGGCAGATGGTCGGAGGGACGAATGTCGTAGTAGATCATCCCGGCGTCGGTGATGATCCCGGCCCGGACCAGATCGCGCACTGCGGCGTCGTACTCGGTCGCGCTCGGGAAGCAGCCGATCGGGCCGGCGGTGGGCCAGCGCTGCCAGAGCATGGTGCGCCAGCTGGCGTAGCCGGTGTCGGAGCCCTGCCAGAACGGTGAGCTGGCGGACAGCGCCAGGAGCACGGGCAGCCAGGGCGAGACCTCGCACATCACCCGTACCGCCGTGTCGCGGTCGGGGACGTCCACGTGGACCTGGGCGCCGCAGATCAGCTGTTCATCGGCGACCTGGCGGTATTCCTCGACCATGTGGTGGTAGCGCGCGTCCTCGGTGGGAGGCCCGGAGACGGCGGGGGCGAGCGGCGCCGTACCCGCGGCCACTGCGGCGAGCCCCAGCGAGGCGGCAGCCGCGTCGAGCCGCCGCCTCGTGCCGGCGAGATCGGTGTACAGGTCGTGCAGCGATGCGTGCACTCCGCTGTTCGACTCCACGATCGACTGGTGCAGTTCGCTGGTGAAGGTCCGCTCAGGGAGCCGGCGCAGGACCTGATGGGCGCGCGGCACGAGCAGACCGCTCTCCACCTCCAGCACGTGGAACTCTTCTTCCACTCCGATGCACATGCTCACGGTCACTCCTTGAGGGCATCAATGCCTTCCGTCCCGGGAGTGCTGTCACTCATCAGGAGGATGCGACGGGTGTGACAAGCACCGAGTTCCCCGGACACCGGTATGTAAGCTCGGATTGCACCTTCGGCCTGCCATCCTCGCAGATGAGAGCACGAGCGCATCTCGTACAGCGAACGGAGGGAGCGGGGTCCCGGCTCAGCCGTTCGGGCGGATGACCGCGCGGACGCAGCCGTCCGTCTTCTGTTTGAACATGTCGTAGGCGCGCGGTGCCTCGTCCAGCGACACGCTGTGGGTCGCCAGGTGCGCGGTGCTCAGGTCCCCGGCGGCCAGGCGGTCGAGCAGCATCGGGATGTAGCGCTGTCCGTGCTGCTGTGCTCCCCGGACGGTCAGCCCCTTGTTGATCACCGCGCCCAGCGGGAACTTGTCGACGGCGCCGGCGAACACGCCCAGGACGAACACCGTGCCGCCCTTGCGGCAGGCGTGAATGGCCTGCCGGACGGCGGTGGGCCGGTCCGTCTGCAACCGCAGTCGCTGCTTCACCTGGTCGTAGGCGTGCACCAGCGTGTTGTCGCTGTGCGCCTCCATCCCGACCGCCTCGATGCACACGTCCGGTCCCCGGCCACCGGTGCGTTCCCGCAGTTCCGCACCGACGTCGGTCGCTGTGTAGTCGATGACCTCGCTGCCGATGTGACGCTCGGTCATCTCCAGCCGTTCCGGGATCCGGTCGATGGAGATCACCCGTTCCGCACCCAGCAGGATCGCGGCGCGGGCCGCCATCTGGCCGACGGCTCCGCAGCCCCAGACCGCGACGACGTCCCCCGGCTTCACGCCCGCCAGGTCGGCGCCCATCCAGCCGGTCGGCACCGAGTCCGACACGAACAGCGCGCTCGTGTCGTCGACGCCCTCCGGCACCTTGAAGGCCCCGTAGTCCGCGTACGGGACGCGCACGTACTCGGCGTGGCTGCCACGCAGTCCGCCCATGGCGTGCGAGTAGCCGAAGATGCCCGCGGTGTCGGCCCCGAAGAGGGCCTGCCCGATCCCGGGATTGGTGTTGGTGTTGTCGCACAGCGACCACATGTCGTGGGTGCAGTACCAGCAGCGTCCGCAGCCGACGAACGAGGAGACGACCACCCGGTCCCCCACGGCGTGCCTGCGCACACCGGTACCCACTTCCACCACTTCGCCGATGAACTCGTGGCCGATGACGTCCCCCGACCTCATGAAGGGGATGTAGCCGCCGATGAGATGGAGATCGGAGCCGCAGGTGGTGCCCGCGATCACCCGTACGATCACGTCCTGGTCGTTGTGCAGGACGGGGTCCGGCACCTCTTCGACCGCGAGCTTGTTCACGCCTTCCCAGCACAGCGCCTTCACAGCACTCCCTCCCCACCCGCTCGTCGGCTCAGCAGCCCGACGAGCCTGCCGCCGGGCGTGTTGTGTGTGGTGGGCGCGTCGGGCCTCATGACCTCGCCCGTCTCCAGCAGGGCCTTGGCCTCACGCAGAGCGAGGCGCAGGTCCTGGCGCGGGTCCGCACCCGCGAGCCGAGCGGCCATGGACTCCGTGGCAACCGGCTGCGGCTCCGTGAGACGTACGGCCAGTTCCGTGCCCCGGTCTCCGGGCGCCGCACTGATGCGGGTCTCGATCCGATCTCCGTAGTCGTGCAGGGGTGACGGCAGTTTGTCGGCCTGTACGTCGCTGGGATCACGGTTGACCGTCACCGTCAGCCAGCGGTCCGGGCTCGTCGGCGCCGACGCGTGTGTCCGCGACCGGTGTACGACGGCGGCTGCTCCGGCGAGTCCCGCGGCGGCCACCCAGACGGACTTCCTGGAAGCCATGGCGGTCACCTTCCGGCAGTTTTGGTGCTGGAGCGGGTGAACAGCGCGCCCAGGGCGATCATGCCGATACCGAGGACGAAGTGCAGCCTGTTGTCAGCCGTGTTCAGCGGTACGAAGTTGGCTGCGCTGTCGTGGCCGACGAACAGGCCGTACAGCCAGAGCACCAGATAGACGGCACCGCCGGCCAGCAGGAACGTGCGCGCCCCGGACGCGGTGCGGGCCATGGCCACCCCTGCCACGCCGAAGGCCAGGTGGACCAGGTTGTGCAGGACGGATACCTGGAAGATCCCGAGCAGATGGGCGCCGGATTCGTGCGACGCGAACTTCATCGTGTCGTAGTCCGTGGTGACCCCTGGGACGAATCCCAGGATCCCCACCAGCAAGAACACCACTCCCACCAGCAACGAGGCCTGCTGTACGGGAGAACGAGAAGTGCTCGCACGGGTATGCGTGGTCATGGGAGACCGGTCCTTCCCTCGGGGCACCCCGGTGGACGCCGTTGCGCGCCGAGTACCCCGGCACCGGCAGGCAACCCTGACGGTGTCGGACAACTCCGGGCAGGTGTCCGGAAGTTGTCCGACACCGTCTGCTCCATCGCGGCGAGCGTGACCGACCCCCTGGGATCTACCTGGTCACGACGTGCCGCTCGTTGGGTACGCAGTGGGTCATGGTGAGGCCCTCGACGTCACGCGGCGGGTTCTCGCCCAGGGTGGCGAGCCGCTTGCGGTCCTCGTCGGTCAGGTCCTGGCTCGCCAGCGGCTCCAGGCCCGCCACATCCTTCGCGCTGATGCCCAGGCCCTCGCCGATCCGGTTGCCGAGGTCGTTCTCGGCGAGCAGGAAGTGCCACACCATGCGCTCCTGTACCGGCCGGTCACACTGCGTGAGCGCGGCGGTGAGGTTCCTGACCAGGTCGTCGCGCTCCCACTGTTGCATCAGCAGATAGCGCTGGCCTGCCTGGACGTAGTCGTTGGTGCGGGGGATGCGCTTGCGCGTCAGCCTGCCGTGGATCTCGGGGCCCTGCTCGTCGTGCGTGGGGTATTGCCCCTCGCGCAGCCCGCCGGTGATCGACGGTTCGTAGTTGACGCTCGGGTTCTCGCCTCCGCCGTCCTGGTGGTATGCCATGAGGCCGTCGCGCTGATTGGTGTGCACTTCGGCGTTCTTGGCCTGGTTGACGGGCAGTTGGAGGTAGTTGGGTCCGACCCGGTAGCGCTGGGTGTCGCTGTAGGAGAAGGTGCGGCCGACCAGCATCTTGTCGTCGGAGAAGTCCAGTCCGTCGACGAGCACACCGGTTCCGAAGGAGATCTGCTCGTTCTCCGCGAAGAAGTTCTCCGGCATACGGTCGAGCACCATCCGGCCGACCGGTCGCGGCGGGAACTGCTGCTCCGGCCAGGTCTTGGTGTCGTCCAGCGGGTCGAAGTCCAGCTCCGGGTGATCGGAGTCGTCCATCATCTGCACCAGGAGTTCCCACTCCGGGTAGTCGCCCCGCGCCACCGACTCGTAGAGGTCCTTGGTCGCGTGGCCGAGCGTCTCGGCCTGGACGTTCGCGGCATCCTCCTCGGTCATGCTGCGTACGCCCTGCTTGGGCATCCAGTGGTACTTCACCAGTACGGTGCGGCCCTCGTCGTTGACCCACTTGTAGGTGTTGACGCCGAAGCCCTGCATGTGGCGGTAGTCGGCGGGGATGCCGCGCGGGCTGAACAGGTTGACCAGCATGTGCATCGCCTCGGGCGTCTGCGACATGAAGTCGAAGATGCGCCGCGGCTGCTGCTCGAAGGTGACCGGGTCGGGCTTGAGGGCGTGGATGACGTCCGGGAACTTGATCGCGTCACGGATGAAGAAGACACCCAGGTTGTTGCCGACCAGGTCCCAGTTGCCGTCCTCCGTGTAGAACTTCACCGCGAAGCCCCGCGGGTCACGTGCGGCCTCGGAGGAGTCGCGGCCCCCGATCACGGTGGAGAAGCGGACGGCCAGATCGGTACGCCTGCCGTGCTCCTGGAAGAGCTTGGCGCGGGTGTAACGGCTGATCGGTTCGTCGCCCCAGCTGCCGTACGCCTCGAAGTAGCCGTACGCCAGGACACCGCGCGCGTGCACCACACGCTCCGGGATGCGCTCCCGGTCGAAGTGGCTGATCTTCTCCAGGAACTGGTAGTTCTCCAGGGTGGCGGGGCCCCTGGCGCCGACCGTGCGCTGGTTCTGGTTGTCGTGGACCGGGTGGCCCTGCCGGTTGGTGAGCACCTTCCGGTCGTCACCGGGAACGGGGCCGGTGCTGGATACGTCCGTCATGATCCTGAGCTCCTTCGGGTCGTCCCCACCGCCGCGGCAGGCGGTGGGGTTGTCGGGTACCCGAGAGCACCGCGGAGTCACCTCGATCGCTGATCTCATGCAGAACGTCGTCCGGCAGCGAGTCTCCGCGCTGCCGGGGTCCTCGACGCGACCAGTGGCACACCAATGCCGTGACTCAAAGTAATGACCGGATTCATGTGTCAGCGCCGGACGAACAGTTACTCGGAGGTGGAGCGAACGCATGACCGAGGGGTCCGGGACACCATGGCGGTTCGCCGCCGAGCGGTCTCACGGAACTCATTCGACAACGATCTAGTCCGGTGAGGGTGGCAATGACTGAGTACGAGGAAGACCGGGCCGGGAGGCTCAGGCAAACCGGCGAGACGGCCAAGTCCGAGGCCACGACCACGGCCGACCAGGCCAGGCAGGCCGCCGGCCAGGTCACGGGAACCGTCGCGGAGCAAACCAGGGCCGTGGCCGGGGAGGCACGGCAGCAAGCCGGCGCGGCCTTCGGCGAACTGCGCAGCCGAGCGGTGAACGAGGTCGAGGAACAGGCCAGGCGCGCGACGGGAATGCTGCGTCAGTGGTCCGACGACATAGGCGGCCTGGCTGACAACGCGCCGGGCGATTCACCCGCCCGCAGCCTCGCCTCCCAGATGTCCGACAGCGGACACCGGGCCGCCGACTATCTAGAGAAGCAGGGAGTCGACGGCGCGCTGTCCGACCTCCGGCACTTCGCCCGCAGGCGTCCCGGCGCGTTCCTGGGAGGCGCCCTGGTGGCCGGTGTGGTGGTCGGACGGCTGGCCAAGGCGTCAGGCAAGGCCGGACAGTCGTCGCAGCCGGGTCGACGTGGCTACGGGGACACCTCGCAGCTCGGTACGGGTGACGGGCCGGTCCGGTCGCCGCTCCCGGCGGGTTCCGTGCAGGAGGTTCCTCCGGTGCCGCCCGTTCCGACGGCAGCGCCGGGGGCTGAGCCCTTCGGGGCACCGCAGACTCCGCCCTCGCCCGTGGACCCGCCGGCCGAGACGCCGCACCGGCCCTATCCGGAGGTGTGAGGTGTCCTCGTTCCCCCCGAGCCCGGCGCAGCCCGGACAGGACCAGTCGGTGGGCGAGCTGCTGTCGGTGGTGACGTCCGACCTCCAGACCCTGTTCCGCCAGGAGATCGAGCTGGCCAAGGCCGAGGTGCGGCAGGAGGCCACCAAGGCCGGCAAGGCTGCCGGTATGTACGGCGGCGCGGGGTTGGCCGGCTGGATGGTGCTGCTGTTCCTGTCCTTGGCGGCCGTCCTCGGTCTGGCCAATGTCATGGACGGTGGCTGGGCCTCCCTGATCGTCACCGCGGTGTGGGGCGTCGTCGCAGCCGTGCTCTACCAGCGGGGCCGCACTCGGATGCGCACTGTCTCGCCCAAGCCCGAGCAGACCGTCGAATCGATGAAGGAGAATGCAGAATGGGCACGTCACCCGACCAAATAAGGGCAGAGATCGACGCCACCCGGGGCCGGCTGTCGGCGGACGTGGACCAGCTGACCGACCGGACCAGTCCTCGTCGCATGGTGCAGCGCCGTACCGAACGGGCCAAGGGCGCGGTCACGGGCCTGCGTGAGCGGGTCATGGGAACCGGTTCGCAGGCCGCCCACGGAGTCAGCGGCAAGGCCCAGTCAGCGGCCGGCTCACTGCGGGAGGGCGCCGCCCACACAACCGACACTGTGCGCGAAACAGCAGGTCAGGCGGGCGATGCCGTCAGGCGGGCACCCGAGCAGGCCGTGCGCCAGACCCAGGGAAGCCCGCTGACCGCAGGTCTGATCGCCTTCGGCGTGGGGGTTCTGGCGTCCTCGTTGCTGCCTGCCTCGCAGACGGAGGAAGAGGTGGCCTCCGGCCTCATGGAACACAGTGGCGAGGCGCTGGAGCCGGTCAAGAAGGCAGCCATGGAGTCCGCCGAGCACCTCAAGGAAGAGGCCAAGGAGATCGCGCAGAAGGCTACTGGGGAGGTCAAGGACACGGCCGCCGAGGCAGCCCGCACCACCCAGGAGGAGATCCGCGACCAGGGTGCGCGTACGGCCGAACAGGCACGTGAGTCGGGCCAGCACATCACCCACGAGGCCCGGCAGCAGCCCTGAGCGGGGCGGCCCTCCTACCGTCGGCACCTGAGAAGAACGGCCTTCGGCCCACCCCCCGGACGGGTGGTGGGCCGAAGCCCGCACCTCGCCGCGAGGCCGGAACAAGAACGAGCAGGGCGTACCGCTCAAGGCGCTGACCGCGGCGCCACGGACGAAGCCTGCTGGACCCACGGGATTCGCTCCATGGCCGCCGAAGCACCGACCACCGGGAGAAACGCGCGCGAGGGCACGCCCCCGTCAGCGGCTCCGGCGAACGTTGAGCCGGGCGGCCTGGCGTGTCAGGTGGTCGCGTTCGGCGAGGTTCGGGGCCTTTCGGGCCGCCTCGGTGTAGAGCCGTGCCGCTGTCGTCAGGTCACCGTCGCGCTCGTGGAGGTACGCCGCCACGGCGGTGTGGCGGGGCAGTGCGTCGTCCAGCGGCGCGAGTGCCGCCAGACCCGCGCGCGGTCCGTCTGCCTCGCCGACGGCCACCGCGCGGTTGAGGCGGACGACGGGACTGTCGGTCAGACGTGCGAGTTCGTCGTACCACTCGACGATCTGAACCCAGTCTGTCTCCTCGGCGGTGCGGGCGTCGGCGTGGAGGGCGGCGATGGCGGCCTGGGCCTGGAACTCGCCCAGCCGGTCGCGGGCGAGGGCCGCCTGAAGGATGGTGACGCCCTCGGCGATCGACCCGGTGTCCCATCGGCCACGGTCCTGCTCGGCCAGCGGAACCAGGCTGCCGTCGGGCGCGGTACGGGCCGTGCGGCGGGCGTGGTGGAGCAGCATGAGGGCGAGGAGCCCCGCCACCTCGGGGTGGTCGACCTGGGCGGCGAGCTGCCGGGTGAGCCGGATGGCCTCGGCGGCGAGGTCGACGTCGCCGGAGTAGCCCTCGTTGAAGACCAGGTAGAGGACGCGCAGGACGGTGGCGATGTCGCCGGGACGGTCGAACCGTATGCCGGAGACGGTGCGCTTGGCCCGGCTGATGCGCTGGGCCATGGTCGCCTCGGGCACCAGGTAGGCCTGGGCGATCTGCCGGGTGGTCAGCCCGCCGACGGCACGCAGGGTGAGCGCGACCGCGGACGAGGCTGTCAGTGAGGGGTGGGCGCACAGGAAGTAGAGCTGGAGCGTGTCGTCCGCCCCGGGAACGGGCCCGGGCGCCGGCTCCTCGTCGACGTGGTCCTCACGTCGGCGGCGGGCGGTGTCGGCGCGGGTCGCGTCGAGGAACCGGCGCCAGGCCACGGTGACCAGCCAGCCCTTCGCGTCCCGTGGCGGGTCCGCCGGCCAGACGCGGACCGCCTCGACCAGTGCGTCCTGTACGGCGTCCTCGGCCGCCGCGAAGTCGGCCCCGCGGCGGACGAGGACGGCGAGCACACTCGGCGTGAGGCGCCGGAGCAGTGCCTCGTTCATGTCGGAGGTCACTCCGTGATGGTGGGCGGTGCGGCCAGGAACGGGCGGAGCTCCAGCCACTCGTGGATCGGCTTCCCGCCCGCCCCCGGAGCGGCGGACAACTCCCCGGCCAGCTCGACGGCGCGCTCGTAGCTGTCGACGTCGATCACCATCCAGCCGGCGATCAGGTCCTTGGTCTCGGCGAACGGGCCGTCGGTGACCGGCGGGCGGCCCTCACCGGCGTACTGGACGAAGGTTCCCTCGGGGGCGAGGGCCTGGGCGTCGACGAACTCGCCGGTCTGCTCGAGCCGGGCGGCGAAGTCGTTCATGTACTGCACGTGATCCGAGATCTCCTGCGGCGTCCACTGGCCCATGGGGACGAAATTGGCCGGGGTCGGGGCGCCCCGGTAGTGCTTGAGCAGCAGGTACTTGGCCATCGTGGTCTCCTCGGTGCTGGTGCGACCCATTGTGGTCGCCTTCACTACGGGGACGGAGCCAGGCACGGGTTCTCGACATCGTCGGCCGAATTTTTCCGACATTCGGCGTCGGGCCTGGTCAGCCGCCTCTCGGTGACCCAACCGGCCCCGGGCGTCACAGGGAGAACACGCCGGTCACGACTGCCGCCAGTCCGGCGACCAGCAGGATGATGACCACTCCGATGTCCGTCTCGTGGTGACGGCGCTCGGCCGCCGGGTCGAGGGTGTGGACGGTCGGGTCGTCGGGCGCGTAGTGGATGGTGAGGTCGCGGCCGAGGGACCGGCCGGGCTGCGGGACACCGTCGCGGGACAGGACGGTGACATCGATGCCCTGGCGGGTGGTGAAGGTGATGACAGGGGCGTGGTTGACGATCTCGTCGCCCTCTCCGTCCTGGTGGACATCCTTGGTGACGGCCACGACACGCGCCGGGACGGCGACGGCCGAGGACAGCAGTTCGTCACGGCTGCGCACCCCGCGCAGGTCACCGCTCGCCGCCGCGAAGGCGGTGACCAGGGCACCGAAACCGATCAGCGCCCAGGGGTAGCCCCACAGGACGACCGCGTGGATGACCAGCCCGATGAGAAGCAGGACGACCGTGCAGTTCGGGAAGACCAGACCGTTCCTCTCTCCTGCCATGTCGAGCACGACGCGGAACCGGTCCGGCCGTCCGCGCGGATAGCGCACCGGGATCTCACGGCCCACCCAGGCCTCGTCGATGCCGTCGCCGTGCTTGCCCGCGTTCGGCAGGACGAACTCCCGCCCGCTGCCCGGATCCTGGAACGCGACCGTCACCGGAATCCCGGGGTGCTTGGAGGCGCCGTGCGCCGGCTGCTCCACCTCCACGATCCGTGCCGTCACCCAGACCGCTCGCTGGGCCGGGGTGAGTCCGGCCAGGGAGAGCACGTAGCCGAGCAGCGCCAGGCCCGTGGGCACCACCCACCACAGCGCCAACACCTCGTGCACGCTCACTCAGAACTCCAGACGGAACAGGTTGCGGGCCGGGTCGACCACGGCGGTCAACCGAAGATCCACACGCAGCGCCGGGTGCGACGAACGCTTCCAGGTCGTTTCGAACGTCCGCGCTCCCGGTCCGCTGATCCGCAGACCGACGGTGAGGCCGGCCGACTCGCCGTCGTCCCGGTCGGCCAGACTGGTGACCTCCGCCGTCGCCACCACGCCCACCGCGTCGAGCCGCCGGTTGCCCTCCCTCTCGAACTGGACGTGGAACCAGAGTCCGAGGCCCAGGGGGGTGCCGATCACGGTGCCCAGAACGCCCCCGGGCAGGAGGCCGGGACCGGCGAAGTAGGTGCAGGCCATCATGACCGGCCCGCACAGGCCCAGCACCACGGCGGAGAAGTACAGCAGCAGGGCGCCGGACGGACCGACCCTGTCCACCCGCGTCGGCTCGGCGCCGCCGACGTCGTCCGCCATCTCACGTCTCCGGTTTGTCGGGCACCCTTCCCCTCGGAGTCACGGGGTCACGCCGTCCCCGGCGTAGAGGTAGCCACCGGGGCGCGCGGGGTCGGCGATCAGCAGTACCTGGTCGCCGGGGCGGGGTATGCGCAGCTTGGAGACGATGGTCTGGAGGGTGAACCGGTCGGCGGCGCCCGGCGGTTGGACGACCAGGTCCACGACCGGATCGAAGTTGACCAGTTTGCCGGTGTCGACGATGGACACGACCGTGGCGGGTATGGTCGGCGCCCCCGCGGCGAGCAACTGCTGTACGTCCAGGCCCGAGTTGTACGCGCCGATCGACTGCTGGACCCTGGCGAAGTCCGACTGGCCGAGGAAGGCGCGCGTGGTCCGGCCGTAGAAACCCTTGCCGCTCGCCGCCTTGCCCGCGATCTCGGCGGCCCGCTCCTCGCGGCTCTTTCGGCGCCCGAAGATTCCCATGGCGTTCTTCCCTTCTGACGATGTCGGTCTCGCTGTCGTTCTGCCTGACGATGTGGACGCTAGGCGGCCCGGAACGCCTACCGATCCCAGGTTCGTACGCACGTTTGCCCTCGGCGTACGCTCCTGACATGCCGTCCTCCAGCCAGCCGACCGGCGAGCGCCGACCGCGTGTCCTGGTCATCGACCACGCCTGGCGCGGCCTCGGCCCGGGGCTCGAACCGCTGAGCGGCCCCGGCGGGGCGCCACTGACCCGGACGGTCAAACTGATCGTGCTGCCGCTGATCGCCAGGCCGGCGCTGCGTCCCGAGCTCGCGGCGGACTTCCTCGCACCGGCCGAGGCCGCACTCCTCACCGGGCTGATCCAGGAGTCCGCCGCACTGCTGACGGCGACGGCACAGTGGTTCACGCTGCTCAAGAAGGCCCGCCGGACGCTGGGCGTCGTGGCCGGAAACCCGCAGGACCTGTACTTCCAGCGCTGCTTCGAGCTGGCCACCGAACACGGGACGCCCCGGGCCGGCGCCGACATGATCGCCAGGGCCTTGGTCGAGGAGGTGGCGCACGCCCCCGGCGGACGCACCGTGGACGCGCTGAAGGACCATCTGGCCGACGCCGCCCGGCGCTCACGGCTCGATGCGGAGCTGGCCGACGCCTGGGCGAGCCGCCCCCCGCCCGCCGACGCGGCTGCCGCGACCGCGGCTCTGGCACGGGCCGCCGAGCTCCTCGACGCCTGTGGTGTGCCGGGCCCGGCACACACCTCACCGTCGTACAGCGGCATGATCGAGGCAGGTAACGGAGAGCTGTTCGGCCGGGCCTTGTGGGCGCACGCGAGCGGGGTCTGGGGCCGCGACGGCCTGCCCACGCATCTGGGGCTGACGGGACGGCAGACACCGCCGCGTCCGGAGGTCGGCCGGGGCGCCTCGACGGCCACGCTGCCCGCGCCGCTGGACCGGACGCTCTTCGAGCGGCTGTTCACCGTGCTTCAGTCGTCGGCCCACCGGGAGGAGCTGGCGCCGGTGGCGGAACTCGTCGCACGGGAGACCGGCCGCAGTTGCGCCCCTCTCGGCCTGTACGACGAGAGCCTGCGCGTCGCCGTGGTCCTCGGCGGCCGGCTCGCCGCGGGCCTCGACCCGCTGGGCACCGGGGAAGGCACGCCGGGGCGGACGGCCGCGCACCGGGCCGTCAACAGCCGCTGGCGACGGGAGGCGTCGGTCCTGCGCGCCCGCAGGCTGACCGTCTCTCCCCACCCCGACCCGGACGGCGGCGTCCTGGACGCCCTCGCCCAGGACCTCCGTACCCCGTGGGCCGCCTACATGCGCCGCCTGTGGGTGCGGCTGCACGGACGCGACGTCCGCGACGCACCCCTGGAGGACCTCGCGTCGGCCTGGGCGGTCCTCGACGGGGTCGCCCGCTCGGTCATGATGGACCACCGCGCCCGGGTCCGCTCGGCCCTGCGCACCCTGTCCGCGGACCACGCCCCGGCGGCCGAACCGAGGAGCGCGTGATGGCGCCGGGACACGTCGACGTCCACGTGGCACGCGGCCCGGACGGCACGATCCGGATCGCCGCCGGGCCCGGTCCCCGTCCCATCGAGGTGCACGACGGTGTCGTCCACGTGGGGCCGGACTTCACGCGGGCCGTGCTGGACGTCGCGGGCGCCGTGCTGACCTGGCCCGTTCTCGACGCCCCGGGGTTGCCGTGGGCGGAGGTCCATGACGTGGGGCGGGCCCAGCAGTGGGTGTGGGCGCTGTACGGCGAGCGCGTCGCCGCCGCCGTCCACGACTCCGCGGCGGGGCGGGGCGGCGTACGGGTGACCGCGGAGGCGACGGCACTCGCGGGCGCCGCCGCCCGGCTCGGCCTCGGTCACTGGGCGGCCCGGTGGTGGCCCGCCTCCTACCAGGACGGGATACCGGTGCTCGAACCCAGCCTGCTGGGCCTGGAGTTGGCCGCGCTCACGCACCGTTGCCAGCAACTGTTCGACGACGAGGGCGACCAGCCCGACGACTGCGCGGCCGAACTGATCGAGGAGCACCTGGCCGCCCTCGACCCGCTGATCCAGTGGTGGCGTGCGACAGCGGGCTCGGTGGACATGGCTCGCCGGCTGGAGACCGTGTTGCGGCTGATCGACGACGCCGCGGACAACGCGGGCCTGGACGGACCGGCGCTGCGTCACCTCCGCTCGTCCCTGGAGGGGCGCGGTCCGGCCGCCGCCTCGGCCGACCCCGGCGCCCTGTTCGCCCGGCGCGGCGGCTACGCCCTCGCCGCGGGCGAGCCGCTCGTCACGGGCGGCCGGGTGATCGCCCGGGGCTCGGGGATCAACGACTGGCGCCGCTACCCGCCCGGCCTCGTCGACGCCGCCGAGAGCGCGGTGTCCTGGACCGCTCGCGCGCTCGGCGCACGGCGGCGGATCGAGGTCGAGGCCCTCGCCGACCCCGCCGCACCCGCCACCGGCACACCCCTCGTCGCGGAGGTCCACGTGAACGGCGGCGCCCCGCACCGGGTGTCCCTCGCCAGGCGCGACGACCTGTGGACCGGCCACTCGGACCTGTCCCCGGATCCGCAGGCCGGAGTGTCGGCTCCGCGTATCGAGGTCGGCGTCCTCCTGCCCGGCTTCGACCCGGGTCCCGGCGCACCGGGCGACGCCGACGTCCGGGCCGGGCGGGACGCCGTTCGCGCCCTGGTCCGGCGGCGCCTCGCGGTCGCGAGGCGTCCTCCGGCGTACGACACGCCGCCGCACGACAACTGCTCGGCACCGTTCCTCGCCGAGACCGCCGCCACTGCCACCGACGAGGACTACTGACGGATGCGGGACGACAAGGCAGTACACGGCGGACAGGGCGAGGGCGCGGAAGTGTCGGCGCTGTACGGGGAGCCGTTCGACAGCGGCTTCGCCCTGGCCGAGGAGCACCAGCTCACCGCCGATCTCACGGCCGCGTGCGCCGTCTACGAGGAGTTGCTCGCCGTGGCGGAGTCCATCGAGGACTCGCCCGACGTACGGTTCCTGCGGGCGCACCTGCTGTCGAACCTCGCGAGTGTCCGGCTCACCGCCACGGACCTGGCCGGGGCCGAGGATGCCGTCGAGCGCTCCCGCGTCCTGCTCGACGGCATCGCGTCCGTGCCGATGGGGCCGCGCGGCCGACAGCTGTGGCTGGAGGTCCTGCTGAAGACACTGCTCGCCAGGGCCGATCTGCGGCGCAGGACGGGGCGCCTGGACGAGGCACTGGCCTGTCTCGACGAGGCGGGGGCCACGCTGCCCGAGTTCGACGATCCGGAGGGGCTGCGCAGCGCCGAACTCGGCACGAACCGGGTGCATCTGCTGATGGAGCGCGGCGAGTGGGGAGCGGCCGAGGAGCATGCGACGGCGTTGCTGTCCACCCTGGAGGCGACCGAGCTGGAGACCGTGCCGCGGCTGCTGACCGCCCTCGGCGTCATCTGCTCCTCGACCGGACGTTTCGACGAGGCCGAGGACCACCTCGCCCGCGCGGAGGAACGCTTCCTGGCCCTGGGGGACATCGGTGAGCAGCACTCGATGCTCGCGCACCGGGCGCACGTGGCGCTGGACCGGGGTGAACTCGACGTCGCGGAGCGGCTGTTCGCCGAGGCGTCCGCGTTCTTCGAGCAGCAAGGACGGTTCGGGGACCTGGCGGTCTGCGAACAGGCCCGCGCCTTCCTCGCCGGACGGCGCGGCGACAGCGCCGGCGCGGGCGACCTGATGGCGGCGAGCCTGGCCCGGTTCGAGGAACTCGGCGCCTCGATCGCCGCCGCCGACAGCATGCTGCTGGGCGCCCAACTCGCCTACGACCAGGGCGACATCGCAGAGATGAAACGGCTGGCCCAGGAGGCTCGCGACATCTACCAGGCCCGGGAGGTGTACGAACGGTGCGCGCAGGTCGACCTCATGCTCGCGAGGGCCCTTGAGGACAACCTGAACCGGACGGACCACGGCGAGCACGAGAGGCGTTCCCTCGACAACGCCCTCTCCCTCGCGCTCCCCGCGGCACTGACCCTTCAGGCGGCGCGCTTCGACTTCACCACAGCCCGCGCACGCCATCAGTGGCTCCAACTGGCGGACGAGGCGATGGAGTTGGCCTTCCGTCTCGCCGTACGCCGACAGGACCAGGGGCTGCTGTTCGAACTGGTGGAACACCGCAGCGCGGGCGCTCCGCTGGCCCTGGACCGCACGCCGCCTGCGGCGCCCCGCGCCTCACTTCCAGGGTCCGCCGAAGGTGCCGGGTCGGTCTTCCCCGGTGCGGCCATGAAGACGTACGCGCACACCGACGGCCCGATGGCCCTCGGCGGGGTGGCGGCCGAGGCCGCCGCCTCCGCGGGCCTGCGCGTCGCGCCACCGCCGAGGGTACGGATGACAGCGCAGGGGCCCGGCCGTGTGGCGCTCCAGGAGTACATCGCGGGGGCCGAGTTCCGCTATCACCGGCGGATCGTGAACGACGAGGAGGTCCCGTTCTGGTTCACCGACGACCTGACCAGCCGCCCGGTGGTCCAGATCCGACTGGCCGACGCCGGCGACCTGTTCATGACCTGGACGTGGGCCGGCGGCGCCCGGGGGTTCGGTACCGGCCAGGGTCCCGCCGAGGAAGTCGACCGGGCGGTGCGGGAGTTGTCCGCCGCGCTGCCGGGGACGGGCGAGGGAGCGGCGGGAGTGCGACGCGCGTTCGAATCGGGAGCGATGGCGGATCAGGGGGCCGAGCACCGGCTCGCGCGGACGCTGGCCGAGGCACTGTGGCCCGAGGGGCTGACGGCGCAGATACGCCAGGTGTCGGAGCGGTCGGGCCGTCCGCTGGTCCGGATCCAGCCCTCGCCGCGGGTCGCCCAGGTCCCCTGGGAACTGCTCGCCGTCGACGCCGCCACCGACGAGCGGCTCATCGAACTGGCGGACGTGGTGACCACCACGCCGATGTCGTCGCGACGCCGGGCCGACGCCGCACGCCCGGTGCCGGACCGGGACCCCGATGCGCACGCCGGCCCGGTCGTTCTCGTCCTCGACCCCCGGATCCCCGGATTCCGGGCCGACTCCCCGCTCGGTTCCGTCCTGGGACCGCCCGGATCCGACCCGGAGTTGCTGTCCTTCGTGCAGAGGCGTCTCGACGCGGGGGCCGTCGCGCCGTCCGTCGCCACCCCGGCGGAGGCCTTCCGCCGCACGGACCTGGACCGGGACTGGCTGAGCGGCGTGCTCCGCAAGGGCGCCCGCAGGCTCCTGTACGTCGGGCATGTGAGCGGTGCGCCGGTCGAGGGCGGGCAGAGCGAGGACGGCACGCTCCACCTGTGCTGCGGTACGGGAACCGCCGGCCTGGCCGAACCGGTCCGCGGTCATCGCCCGTTGTCGGCCAAGGACCTCCTGCTGGGCACACTGCCCCTGCATGCGGACGGCGAGCCGGGGGCCCGGCTGTGGCCCGCACCGCCGCGTGTCGCCCTCGTCGGGTGCGAGAGCGGCGGCGACCTCCGCTTCGCCGAGTCGTTCGGCCTCGCGACCGCGATGATCCACAACGGTGCCGAACTCGTCACCGCCACCCGCTGGGTGCTGCCGACCAGCTTCGCCTTCCACCAGGTGGCCGGCCTGTCCGGGTCGGTGCGCCCGCTGACGGAAGCGATCATCGCCGTCGACACCGCCCACGAACACCCCGACCCTGTGGGCCGTCTCGGACGCTGGCAGCGTGAGCGTCTCGACCTGTGGCGGGCCGGCGGCCGGATCGAGCATTCGCCCCTGCTGTGGGCGGCCCTCACCTCCATCACCGTTTGACCACGTCACCGCCGGCCGGAAGCCTCGCCCTGCCGAAGGACTCGACGCACGACGGCCGCGAAGGCGTGACGGGACGGAGTTTCAGCGGTTGACCGCGGGTGCCGGGGCGGGCCCCGTGCTGGCGCGCAGGGAGATCGGCGGTGCGAGGAGGTGGTGGCGTGGCACCGCGTCGGGGTGGTCGAGCCGCTCGACGAGCAGTTCGACGGCGAGCCGGCCCAACTCCTCGGCCGGCACGTCCGCCGCCGTGAGCTGTGGGGTCACGGTCTCCGCCCAGCGGCCCGCCACGACCCCGGTGAGGGAGAAGTCGCGCGGCACGTGCCGGCCTGCCACGGCCAGGCCCCGGTAGAGGCCGCCGAGCGCCGCCTCGTTCAGGGTGACCAGCGCCGTGGTGTCCGGGTCCTCGTGGAGGATCCGCTCCAGGCACTCCTGCCCGGAGGGGGCGTCGTCACCGCAGCAGTACGTCCGTACGGTGAGCCCGCGCTCGGCCGCGGCCTTGGTGAAGCCGTCGAGGCCGCGGTGCGCCGACTCGTAGCCGGCCCGCAGCAGGTGCTCGGGCCGGTTCACGAGAGCGATCCGGCGGTGTCCCAGGTCGGCGAGATGGTTGACGCAGGCCGCCGCCAGCGCGGTGTGGTCGAGACCGACCCACCAGTCCCGGTCCGAGCGGGCCGTGCGGCCGATGCAGACGGCGGGGAAGTTCTCCTCGCCCAGGTGGTCGACCCGGTCGTCCTGGAGCCTGATCTCCATCAGGATCGCGCCGTCGACCCGGCGCTCACCCAGCAGCCGCTGGAACGAGCGGTCGCTGTCCACACCGCTCGGGGACAGCAGCACGTCGTAGTCGTACGCCGCCGCGGCCTCCACCACACTGCCGATGAAGTCGAGCTGCATACCGGTGTAGTGGTTCCCGGCCGGCGGGAAGACCAGACCGATGGTGCTGGTCCGGCCGTTGGCCAGGGCGCGTGCGCTGGCGTTGGGCCGATAGCCCAGCTCGTCGATCACCTGCTGGATCCTGCGCCGGGTCTCCTCCGACACGGAGCGCTTGCCGCTCAGCGCGTAGGACACGGTGCTTCGCGAGACACCGGCCCGCTTGGCGATCTCACCGATGTTCACGCCACTCCTTCGTCGAACCGGTTCGCATCAAGGCAAGTTAGGAGTGGCGGCGACCGATGTCAATGACCGGCACAGAACTCCACATCCCTCTCGCCCAGTCCGCGTCGAAGGTATTGCTCACCGCTTTTCGGCGGTGCTAGCTTCCGGCACGCGTTCTTCGAACCGGTTCGACATCTCTGACGGAACACCCAACGGAGCCCCAGTGCGACGCACCCGCAGCAGAACCACCGCCGGCGCCACCGCCGTCACCGCCCTCGCCGCCCTGCTCGCCGTACCCGCCACCGGCGCCACGGCCCGCGCGGCGGAACCCGAACAGCTCACCATCGATCTCGCCACCGACACCGGCGCCTTCCACGGAGGCGCTTCCGGCTCGCTGTACGGCGTCTACGGCGACGGCGTGCCCAGCCGCAACGTCCTTGAGGGCATGCACGTCCGCACGGTCTCGACGAAGGCACAGGACGGGCCCCAGCATCCGGGAGCGGACGCCCTGGAGATGCTGCCGCCGTTCGTGGACTCGGGCGGCAAGGACGTCTACGTCTACATGACCGACATCTACCGCGGCTTCCCCTACCAGTGGCCGGGGGCGGACGGTCCGGCGCGGCTCGCCGACTTCAAGGAGAAGATCAGGAAGCAGGTCCAGCAGGTCCTGACCCTGGACGACGCGTACAAGGACCACGTCGTCTACGTCCCCTTCAACGAGCCCGAAGGGAACATGTTCGGCACTGGCGAGTGGAGCTACGACAAGGTCTCCTGGCTGAACGACCCGCAGCACTACTTCTCGGCCTGGAAGGAGGTCTACCACCTCATCAAGGGCCTCGACCCGGACGCCCGCATCGCGGGACCCAACACCAGCGTCCTCTACGACCAGGTCAAGGGCTTCCTGCGGTACGCCAAGGCCAATGACGTCGTGCCGGACGTGATGACCTGGCACGAGCTGTCGTCGCCCGCCGCGGTCCGCACCAACGTGGCGAAGTACCGGCAGATGGAGAAGGACGTCGGCGTCGGCCCGCTGCCGGTCAACGTGAACGAGTACGGCCACAACTACCACCTCTCCGTGCCCGGTCAGGTCGTCCAGTGGGTCTCCGCGATCGAGGAGTCGAAGATCGACGCGGACCTCGCCTACTGGAACATCGACGGCAACCTCAACGACTCGGCGGTCGAGGCCAACAAGGGCAACGGCCAGTGGTGGCTGTTCAACGCCTACGGGCAGATGTCCGGCCACACGGTCGAGGTGACCGCCCCGCATCCCAACCAGCAGTACACCCTCCAGGGCGTCGCCACGCTCGACGAGGACAAGAGGCAGTCGCGGACGATCTTCGGCGGCAAGAACGGGGACGCCGACGTCGTCTTCCGGAACATCGACCCCGAACTGTTCGGCGAGGCCGTGCACGCCACCGTGCAGGAGATCCCCTGGACCGGCCAGGTCGGCGACTCCGCCCAGCCCCTGCGACTGGCCGACCGGGAGCTGGCGGTCGGCGCGGACGGCACCGTCACCCTGCCCATGACCGGCATGAACGAGATGTCCGCCTACCAGGTCATCCTCTCCCCCGGCGGCCACGGCGCGGAGCCGGCCGAGCCGTCGGTGACCTGGCGCAGGACGTACGAGGCGGAGAACGCCACCTACACGGGCGGTGGTTACTCGAAGAACGGCCCCGAGGGCACGCCCTCCAACGTCGGCGGGTTCGCCACGTCCGGTACCTACAACGTCGGCGGCCTGCGCTCCGGTTCCGACGGGGTCCTCGGCTTCGACGTGGACGTCCCGCAGGACGGCACGTACGACCTGAGTGTGTTCGCCAACTCCTACAACCTGTACGACCTGGTGAAGGAGCAGGGGCCCACCAACGTCTTCCTGCGTGTCGACGGCGCCGATCCGCAGGAGCTCAGGCTGCCGCTCGGGTACAAGTGGGTGGTGTGGGGCCACACCGACACCACGGTGCGGCTCACCGCAGGCAAGCACCGCATCACACTCGCCGCCAAGGACCCCGACCTGGGCATCACCAAGGGCGACGCCATCATCGACAAGGTCGACCTGTCACTGCGGGACGCGCGGGTGACCGCACCGGCGGTCTACGAGGCCGAGTACGCCACCCTCGCCGGAACACTGCCCACCTACACCCGCCCCGGCGCCTCGGGCCCCGGCACGGTACCGCTGGCCAAGGACGACTCGGCGACCTTCTGGGTCCACTCCCCCACCGACGGCGAATCGACCGTGTACGTCGACCACTTGGGCGGCGGCAGAGCGAGTCTCTCCCTCAACGGCGAGAAACTCGACGTACCCAAGCTCGGGGGTGACAAGAAGGGCACCGACCGGATGCGGGTGTTCCTGTCCGGCGGCATCAACAAGATCACCGTCACCGGCGCCTCACGAACGCTGGTCCTCGACCGGCTGCGGGTCACCCCGTCCAGCGGCACCCTGACGACCAGGGTCTACCAGGCGGAGGACGGCCGGCTGACCGGCGCCGCCAAGGTGAGCGACGCCTACACCTTCGCCTCCGGCGGCAAGGCGGTGACCGACATCGGCGACGGCAGGGCCAACGCTCTCGCCCTCGACGTGGTCGCCGACAGGGCCGGTCGGCATGCCGTGACCATCCGTTACTCCAACGCCGAACAAGCGCCTGCCACGCACTACAACCCCGACCCGATCGCCCGGCACGCCGATCTCTCGGTCAACGGCGGACCGGCCCGCCGGGTGCTGTTCCCGACGACCTTCCACTTCAACAACTTCTGGGAACTGACCGTCCCCCTCACGCTGAAGAAGGGCACCAACCGGCTCGCCTTCACCGCCGAGGAGCTGCCCGACTTCAACGGCGACACCTACAACGAGTACGACCAGCGATCCCCGTACGCGCCGGTCATCGACCGCGTCGCCGTCACGCCCCTCGCGGAGAGGCGGCCCGCCTGACGGCCCGGCCCGGGCCTCCTCGGCCCGGGCCCTCTGCCGTCAGCGAATCTGCTGCGGGCCGAGAAACCGGCCGCCTGCGTCGAGTCGGGCCGAGAGTGGGAAGCGCGGAGACATCCGCCGCACGAAATCCGCGACCACGACCCACGACCCACGATCGACGACTCGACGAGGAGCCCCGATGTCCCCACTCACCACCGCCGGTCCCTGGCCGGCGCCGCTGCCCCGGGCCGAGGAGGGCGACACCCCTCCCTCCCGGTTCGACGACCATCTCGCCGCCCAACTGCTCGCCCAGCGCATCGTGTTCCTCGGTACGCAGGTCGACGAGGTCTCGGCGAACCGGATCTGCGTCCAGTTGCTCCTGCTGTCGGCGGAGGACCCGCGCACCGACATCGGTCTGTACATCAACAGCCCCGGCGGCTCGGTGACGGCGGGCCTCGCCATCTACGACACCATGCAGCTGATCCCCAACGACGTGTCCACGCTCGCCATGGGATTCGCGGCCAGCATGGGCCAGTTCCTGCTCAGCGTGGGCGCACCCGGCAAGCGGTACGCGCTGCCGAACGCGCGGATCATGATGCACCAGCCGTCGGCAGGCATCGGCGGGACCACCGCCGACATCGAGATCCAGGCGGAGAACCTGGAGTTCACGAAGGGGGCCGTCGAGCGGATCACCGCCCAGCACACCGGTCAGAGTGAGGAGACCATCTCACGGGACGGCGACCGCGACCGCTGGTTCACGGCCGAACAGGCCAGGGAGTACGGCATGGTGGACCGGGTGGTCGGCTCGCTGGCCGACGTACGCCCTGCCGCCTCACGACGACGGATGGGGCTCTGACATGGGGACGTACACGATTCCGAACGTCGTCGAGCGGACTCCGCAGGGCGAGCGGTCGTACGACGTGTTCAGTCGGCTGCTGTCCGAGCGGATCATCTTTCTCGGCACCGAGATCGACGACGGCGTCGCCAACGTCGTGATCGCGCAACTCCTGCATCTGGAGTCGTCGTCACCGGAGCAGGAGATCGCGATCTACATCAACTCGCCCGGCGGCTCGTTCACTTCGCTCATGGCGATCTACGACACCATGACCTACGTACAGGCGCCGATCTCGACGTTCTGTGTCGGGCAGGCCGCCTCGACGGCTGCGGTGCTGCTGGCCGGAGGCGATCCCGGGCGTCGGTTCGTCCTCGAACACGCGCGGGTGCTGCTGGGCCAGCCGGCGAGCAGCGGTCACCGGGGCACGGTGTCCGACCTCGCCGTCCAGGCCAGGGAGATGGTCCGCATCCGCGCGCAGGTCGAGGAGGTGCTCTCCCGGCACACGCGCCACGACGTGACGACACTGCGCGCGGACATGGACCGCGACAAGGTGTTCACGGCCGCGGAGGCGGTGGCGTACGGCCTGGCCGACGAGGTGGTGAGCCGACGCCTCGCCGGCGTCTGACGGAGGCGCGCAGAGTACGACGGGCGCGAGCCGACCTGTCAGGCGGCCAGGCAGAGCCCGTTGTACGGCGCCGAGGTCGTCGTACGTGCTCGGGTACTGCTCCGGGTGTGCCGTGTCAGCTCGCTCTGGGCCAGGGACAGCAGGTCTCCCAGACCCAGGCCGAGGGCCCCGGCGGCTGCCGCGAGGACCTCCGAGGAGGCTTCCTTGCGGCCCCTCTCCAGCTCCGACAGGTACGGCATGGAGATCCTGGCCGCGTCGGCGACGTCCTTGAGGGTGCGTTCCTGGGCGAGCCGCTCACGGCGCAGGACGTCGCCAACCAGGTCGCGGAAGAGCGGTTCCCTGGGCGCGGGCCGCGCCGGGGGCACCGGGGCGGCGGGAGCCGGTGCCGGCACGGTCTTCGGACGCAGCGGGATCACGCGGGCCTGGTTCGGCGCTTGATTGCTCACTCCCTCAGCCTAGAAGCGATCGCTTCTGAGGGAAGGCGTCGGCATTCTGCCCTGGGGGGAATCACCACGGCGGGGCGAACAGGCTGAGGGGCGAACATGCTGCGTGACACCTTCGACGAGGCGGCGGAACTCTACGACCGGGCACGCCCCCGGTATCCACGGGCACTCGTTGACGACCTGGCCCGCGCGGCCGGCCTCGGCCCGGGCAGCCGCGTCCTGGAGATCGCCCCCGGCACGGGTCAACTCACTGTCCCGCTGGCCGAGTCGGGCTACCGGATCACAGCCGTCGAGCTGGGCCCGTCCCTCGCCACCGTGGCCCGGCGCAACCTGCGGGACCTCCCGCTCGCGGAGGTCACGGTCGCCGACTTCGAGCAGTGGCCGCTGCCGCCCGAACCGTTCGACCTGGTCGTGTGCGCGACCGCGTTCCACTGGCTCGACCCGGCGGTACGCCTGCCCAGGGCGGCCCAGGCGCTTCGGCCGGGCGGGGTGTTCGCGGTCGTCACCACACAACATGTCAAAGGCGGCACCGTCGACTTCTTCGAGCGGGTACAGCGGTGCTACGAGCAGTGGGACCCGGCGACGCCACCCGACCTGCAACAGGTCGACGAGGCCGACACCGTGACGGACACCGAGGAGTGGGACCGCTCCGAGCACTTCGACCGGGTCAGCGTCCAGCGCCACGCCCGGGACATCGCGTACTCCGTCGACGAGTACATCGACGTCCTGCTCACCTATTCGGGCCACCGCGCGCTCGACGCACCCTCGCGCCACGGCCTGCTCGTCTGCATCCGGGACCTGATCCAGACGCGGTACGGCGGCCGGGTCACCAAGCGCTACCTCCATGAGCTGATCACGGCGAGACGAGTCTCCTGAGCGGACCACGAAGCTCTTCACACGGGGGCACCGGGCGCGCCAGGGCCGGGTGCCCTACGCCGATCCTCCGAGAGACACCGACCGCCATCGCCCCACGATGTCCACTTCGGCGCCACGACCGTGCCCGCAATCCTTACTGCCAGGTCAACACCAGTGGTTCTGCGGGCCTTTCGCACCGTGTGTCCACCGGTCTTTTGCAGTGCGCAATTTTTATGGCATGCCCTGCGCCCGACCGGGTACACGCAGTCCGGAACCGTTCCATCGTCCGCAGCTCGACGTTTTCGTGGGAGAGGTACAGGTAATGGACACCGCCATCATCCGGTCGAAGGCAGAGGTCGCCGTGGACACCGCCGGAGCCAGGACGGGTGACGCCCCACTGCCCGGGATCCCGGAACCGCGAAAGGTGGCTCCCCGTGACGCACGGGAGCTGTCCCGCCAGTTCTTCAAGCGCATGAACGAACTCGAAGAGGGCACGCACGAGCACCAGTACGCGCGCAACACCCTGATCGAGATGAACATGTCGCTCGTGCGGTTCGCCGCGGGGCGTTTCCGGGGCCGCGGCGACGACATGGAGGACATCGTCCAGGTCGGGATGATCGGCCTGATCAAGGCCATCGACCGGTTCGAGCTGTCCCGCGAGGTGGAGTTCACGTCGTTCGCGGTGCCGTACATCGTCGGCGAGATCAAGCGGTTCTTCCGTGACACGACCTGGGCGGTGCACGTGCCGCGCCGCCTCCAGGAGCTGCGCGTCGAGCTGGCCAAGGCGCGCGAGGAACTGTCGAGCAGGCTGGACCGTGATCCGACGGTCGCCGAACTCGCCACGCTGATGAACCTGTCCGAGGCGGAGGTCGTCGAGGGACAGATCGCCTCCAACGGATACAACTCCTCCTCCCTCGACGCCGCGTTGACCGGCGACGGGGCCGACGACGGCGAGGCGGTGCTCGCCGACTTCATCGGGGTCGAAGAACACGGGATGCGGCTGGTCGAGGACTTCCAGTCGCTCGCCCCGCTGCTCGCCGAACTCAGCGACCGGGACCGGCAGATCATCCATCTGCGGTTCGTCGAGGAGGCCACCCAGGCGGAGATCGGCGAGCTGCTCGGCTGCTCGCAGATGCACGTCTCCCGCCTGATCAAGCGCATCATCACGCAGCTGCGCGAGGGCATGCTCGGCGAGCTGGACTACGCCTGACCCGCATGCCGGCCTGACCGCTCCGCCAACCAGTGAGTCGAGACCCGTACGTCGGGTCTCGACTCACTGGACTCATTGGCCAATGGACTCACCGGGCTAATGGGGAACTGGCTAATGGAGAGGGTTGAGCGGCAGCACGGCCCTGACGCATTTGCCGACCGGCACCCTGCGGGCGGTCACCTCGGTGGCGATCGCGTGGACGATCTCCAGGCCGTGCCGGCCGATCCGTTCCGGGTCCCGGGGGTAGCGCAGGGGCAGTGCGGCGCTGCTGTCGTAGACGGACACCGCCACCGAGGTCTCCGTACCCTCCAGCTCCAGAACGTACGGGCCGTGACTGTGCCGGTCCGCGTTGGTGACCAACTCGCTGACCACCAGCACCAGTTCACCGTGGATACGCTCGTCCGTCGGGGCGCACCACTCCTTCCTCAGCTGCTCCAGGAAGTTCTCGGCGAAGGCGCGTGCCTCCGCGATGCAGCCCTGCTCGCCGGTGAAGTGCGTCGCCCTTCGTAGCGGTTCGACGGGGTCGCCGAAACCAGTCGGTATCACTGCTCCGCCCAGCTGTTCGATCATGTGCTGCTCTCTCGGTGGCCGGTCCCGGCCGGACCCGGTCGCACACTGCTCGTACCCGGAGCCGCGCTTCTCAGTCCCCCCGTCCCCTCGGCCTCCCCTGGATCTCAGGAGGACGGCGAGGTGGACTCCGACTGAGGCGTCAGCTCGGAGAGGCCGTCGTCGGGCGGGGACTGAGGCGACACGGGGGCCGAGGAGGGTGGCTCGACGGCCGGGGGCGAGGAGGGGGGCGCGCTCGATGTCGGCGGGCAGGGCTCGGCCGACGGGCTCGCGGTGCCCGGTGTGGCCGGTGAAGCGGGCGAGGCCGGCGGCCTGATGGAGGCGGTGGGTGAGGACACGCACGGCAGCGGTGACTGCGGCGGCAGCAGGCCGGGCGACGCGGACGTCGGCTCCGAGGACGCTGCCGAGGGTGCCGAGGGTGCCGAGGAACTGTCCGACGGGGTCGGCCGGCCGACCGGCGGATCGGTCTTCTTGTCGTGCCCGCCCGTGTCGCCGTGGTGACGGTGGAACCAGTCGCCACGCTCGGGGTCGTAGACGACGAAGATGTTGATGACCGTGGTGGCGGGCGCCACGACGACCACGTTCGAGGAGCGGTACGAGGGCCACGCGTCGCCCTTCGTGCGCGGGGCGCTCTGCTGTCGTACCGGGTCGGTGAGCGGGTTGCCGCAGGCGCAGCGCACGCGCGGCCGGCCGCGGTCGTCGACGAGGACGGCCGTGCCGGTCTGGAGGACGGCCTGGTAGCTGGTGGCGGCGGCATCGCGGTAGCCGTGGTTGGTGACACGGGTGTCCATACGCAGCTGTACGGGGGTGAGTGAGCGCAGGTACGCGGGGACCCCGGCGGGCTGGAGGCCGAGGACCGAGGCGAACGCCCCGTTCTTCGCGGGGGCCGCCCCGAGCACCCGGATCTGCTTCTCCACGTCGCAGCTGGCGACCTTGCGGGTCCCGCCGTAGAGGCCGGGCGCGCCGCCGTCCACGCCCCGTACGGCGTTCGAGGTGGCTGTCCCTGAGAGGGTGGCGGTGGGGGTCGTGGCCGGTGGGGCGGAGCTGTCCTTGGCCGTGGACTCGGTGAAGGGGTCGGGGCCCGACGTGTCCGCGGCCTGGAGGAAGACCTCGCCGCTCGCCTGGTCGGTGCTGCCGCCGGAACGGGTGAGAACGACGATCAGGGCCACGGCGGCCACGACCGAGGTGACGAGCACCGCGATGCGGGGCACCGACCTCCACCAGGGCCGGTCGGGCCCTGGCCCGGGCCCGTTGCGGGGCCCGCCGCCCGCGCCTCCGTCACCGCCGCCTCCCCCGCCTCCGCCGTCTGCGGGTGGCTGGGAAGGTGGTCCCGCGGGCGGCTGGGAAGGACCCGACAAGGGGCCGGAGGGCGGTCCTGTGGGGCGGCCGGAGGACGGCTGTTCGAGGCTCACGGGCTCTTCTTCCGACGTGGGCTTCTGCGGCACATGCACCAATATCTGCCGCTTTCTTCCACAACATTCCCATTGTGCGCCCTGGCCCCGGGTCACCCGCAAGCGGACGCTCTCGTTCCTCCCGACAGGCGCGCCGCCCGAGTGCTGTCTAGCGTGGCAGGGTGAGCACGCGAACGCCCGCTCCCGTGCCGATCCCCACCGAGGAGCGGACCGCCTCCCGGCACGGCTGGGTACAGGCCCTGGCCGCGGTGCTGGCCGGGCTGGGCGCCATGGTGCTGACCGCCGGGCTGGGACTGTGGGCCGCCGGTGCGGGCGATCTGCCGGACGGAGCGTTCCCCCGGGTCGTCGCGGCCACCGTCGTGACAGCGGTCGGCGGCACCGTGGAGCTCACGGGTGACGCCGGAGACCTCGCCGAGACGGCGGGCGGCCTGAGTGTGATGCCCCTGTCGGTGACGCTGGTCGGGGCGCTCGTGACCGGCGCTGGCTTCCTCCGGCCCCTGCGGCACCGGGCCGTCGCCGGGGCTCCCGAGCTGGCCGGCTGGGCCGCGCGCATCGCCGTCCTGTGGCTGCTGGGCCTGGGCGGTCTGGCGTTCGCGGCCCGTCAGACCTTCGCTGTCTCGCTGGGCGACGGAACACTCGGCGACATCGGGGACGTCTTCGGCGCCTCACCGCGAATCGGCTTCACGACCGACGTACCGCTGACGCTCCTCGCCGGTCTGCTGTGGCTGGCGGGCGTCCTGGCGCTGGCCCTGTTGGTATCGCGCGGGGCCCCGCTGCCGCCACGTCTGCTGCGCTTCCAGGAGTCGGTACGTCCGGCCGCGTACGCCATGGTCGTGCTGCTGCTCGCCTTCGTGGCCCTGGGGATCGTGACCGGGCTCGTCGTGGCGGTGACGCGCGGACAGCCCGCGCAGTCGCTCGCGCTGGTCCTGCTGGGCATGCCGAACCTGGTCTGGCTCGCCCTGACCACCGGCCTGGGCGCCACCTGGGAGGGACGCGTCGAGGGCCCCTTCGGGCTGCCGATGCCGCATGTCCTCGACGAGGTACTGCGCACCCCGGACAACGCCACGCTCAACCTGGACACCCTCTCCGGTTACGACGGCAGGGTGTGGTGGCTGGTGGCCGTCGACGCGGTGCTGCTGCTGGCCGCCGCGTTCCTGATGGCGGCGCGCTCACCGGCCCGGATGCGGGCCTGGCAGCACGCCGTGCACATGGCGGTCGCGCTCGCTGTGACAGTCCTGATGATCTGCCTGGGCGGAAGGATCTCCGCCCACTACGGCCTGTCCGTGCTCGGCGTCGGCGACCTCGGCGGCAACCTCTCCGGCAGCCTGTTCCTCCGCCCCCGGCTGTGGGGCGCGCTCGGTCTCGCACTGCTGTGGGGGCTGGTCACCGGGTTCCTGGGGGCACTGCTGGCCCGGCGGGTGCACCGACGGGGCGAGGTCGAAAGCCGTTAGGCGGGGTTTCACGGTGGTGGGAGCGTGACCCGCCATGACGTTGACTGCCGAAGGCCGGACGGCCGCAACGGAGTTGTTCGCGTTGCACGGTCACCCCGTCGACGACGGAGACCTCGGCCGCATGACGGAGGTCTTCATCACGGACGTGTGTACGACCTCTCCGACGTCGGTAGGAATCTCGTCACCGGCCTCGCCGCGCTCACGGACGCGGCGCTCGCCCTCGGCCCGGCGAACCCGGTCGCCCAGCACGGCGAACGTGGTCGTCTCCGAGGAACCCGCAGGCCGGGTCGACGCCCGCTCCAAGGAGCTGGGCGTACCGGAAGGTGTCCGCACGGCGGGTGCCGTCGGACGGGCTGGGGCCTGGATGACACGCCAACTTCCCGCAGCTGAGTGCCTGTTGCCGGTTACCCCGACCGCCGGTGGCCCTGCCGGGTGAACACCGGGCGAGCCCAGGCCGGCGGCCTCGGCGGCCGTTCCTCGCCGGGATCGGGCAGCCGGACCACCTGGGTGGGTGCGTGACCGGCGTGCACGGGTCGTGTCGAGGCCGCACGGAGGGCGGCGACGAAGTCGAGGCAGGAGTCGTAGCGGTCGTCGGGGCTCTTGGCGAGGGCCTTCGCGAACACCGGGTCGACGGCGGCGGGGAGTTCGGGGCGCTGCTCGGTCAGCGGTGGTGGCTGGTCGTACTGGTGGGCCCACAGCAGGGCCATGTCGTCGTCGCGTTGGAAGGGCGGGCGGCCCGCCAGGATCTCGTGGACGACGCACGCGAAGCCGTAGACGTCACAGCGGCCGTCGACCGGGCGCCCCGAGATCTGCTCGGGCGCCACGTAGTCGAGGGTGCCGACGAACTGGCCGACGGTCGTGAAGCCGGTGAGCGACAGCGACTTCTTCGTCAGGCCGAAGTCGGTGAGGTACACGTGCTCGGGGTGGTCGGTGTCGGTGCCCCGGGCGACCAGGATGTTGCCGGGTTTGACGTCCCGGTGGACCAGGCCGTGCTCATGGGCGGCGTCGAGCGCGGAGGCGACCTGAGCGGCGATGCGGATGGCGGCGGGGAGCGGCAACGGGCCCTTGCGGTCGAGGAGATGACGCAGGTCGCTGCCTTCGACGTACCGCATCGCTATGAAGAGGACGCCGTCCGTCTCGTCGGCCTCGAAGACGGGGACGATGTGCGGATGGTCGATCGCGGCGGCCACCCGGGACTCGTGGGTGAAGCGTCTGCGGAAGGTGTCGTTGCGGGCGAGTTCCGGGGCCAGGAGTTTCAGGGCGACGGTCCGGTCGAGCCGCAGGTCCTTGGCCCGGTAGACGACGGCCATGCCACCGCGACCGATCTCCTCCTCGACGCGGTAGCCGGCGATCTGCGTCCCGAGCAGGTCCGAGGAGCGCCCCGCGTGCGACCGCGTGTCGTGGTCCGGATCGCGCGCCATCAGCCGCTGCCGATTCCGCCGCCGTCGCCCCGGACGACCTGGGTGGGCGCGTGGCCCAGGTCGGGCACCACCTGGGTCGGCTCCCGCGCCGGGGCGGCGGGCTCCCGGTCGGCGGCGTACGTGCTCAGCCGGGTGCCGTCGGTGTACACCCAGCGCTCGTGCTCGGCGTCGTACAGCCACACGGACTCGCCGTCGACGACGATCCCGATCCGCTGCCCGCGGGTACGGACCCGGAACGACTCGCGGTCGAGCGCTCCCCCGGTCAGCTCCTCCACGGCGCCGCGGTAGCCGGCCAGCGCCTGTTCCGCGCGGGCCAGCAGGGGGCGTGGGTCGGCGGTGCGGGCGAGCGGGGCGCCGGCGGCGGGCGGGTCCTGCGGTACGGCGACCAGGAGCCGTCCGTCGACCCAGGCGGACCAGCCGTTCGCACACCGGACGTGCCCCCAGTCGCCGCGCCGTTCGACCAGCTCGACCGGCAGCAGCGCGTCGAGGGGCACGGTGGGCAGGGACGGGTCGGGCGCGTCCCAGGCGGCCAGCCCGTCCTGCGGAACGACGTGCGTGGGCCGGAATCCGGAGATCCGGTATCCGGGGGACGTCATCTCACCCACCCCCTCTACTTCCGCATGACAGCCGGTTCGTGCCGCCGCAGCAGCCGGAGGACCACGTACCCGAAGACCACCGACAGCGCGAGCAGCATCCCCGCGTTGAGCAGCCAGACCCCGGTCGAGTGTTCGAACAGGGGGTCGGCGGTCAGTTCGCCGGGGACGATCCGTGACAGTCCGATCGTGCCCGCCATCGCGCCGAGCGCCCACCGGGAGGGCACTAGCCAGGACAGTTGTTCGATGCCGGGGACACCGTCGAGTTTGAGCAGGGCCCCGCAGAACACCACCTGGACGATGGCCAGGAGCACGAGCAGCGGCATCGTCACCTCCTCCTTGCGGACGAGCGCCGAGACCAGCAGGCCGAGCATCATCGCAGTGAAGGAGAGCAGCGCGACGGCGACGGTGAGCTCCACGAGGGGTGGCATCAACACGCCCTTTCCGCCAGGTGTGTTGAGGTCGACGCCGAGCAGCGCGACGAGGGTCAGCACCACGGCCTGGGCGACGGTGATCGTCCCGAGGACCACGACCTTCGACATCAGGTACGCCGATCTGGACAGCCCGACGGCCCGCTCGCGCTGATAGATCACGCGTTCCTTCACCAGCTCGCGCACGGCGTTGGCCGCGCCGGTCAGGACGCCCCCGACGCACAGGATGAGCAGCGCGTTCATCGCCGTCTCCTGGGTCAGCCTGCTGCCCGCCAACGCCCGGGCCATCGCACCCATCACGAACGGCAGCGCGACCATGATGGCGAGGAAGGTGCGGTCGGCGCTCAGCGCGGCCGTGTAACGGCGGACCAGGGTGCTCAGCTGTGCGCCCCAGCTCTGCGGCTTGGGCGGGGGCGGGGCGGCGTCGACCGGGCCCGACCTCGGCAGCCGGGGCTGGGCGGACGAGTTGACGATGTACTGCCCGTGGAACGGTGAGGCGCGGTACTCCCCCGCCCAGTCCCGTTCCTGGTCGCGCTCGAAGGCCTCGAACGCCTCGGGCCACTGCTCGTACCCGAAGTAGGCGAGGGTGTCCTCGGGCGGCCCGTAGTAGGCGACCTTGCCGCCCGGCGCGAGAACGAGCAGCCGGTCGCAGACGTCGAGGCTGAGCACGCTGTGGGTGACGACGATGACGGTCCGGCCGTCGTCGGCGAGGCCGCGCAGCATGTGCATCACCGAGCGGTCCATCCCCGGATCGAGGCCCGAGGTCGGTTCGTCGAGGAAGAGCAGCGACGGCTTGGTGAGCAGCTCCAGGGCCACGCTGACCCGCTTGCGCTGTCCGCCGGAGAGGCTGTGCACGGGCTGGTGGACGCGCTGTTCCAGGCCGAGTTCGCGCACCACCTCGTCGACGCGGGCCCGTCGTTCCGCCTTCGCGGTGTCCTGCGGGAAGCGCAGTTCGGCGGCGTAGGTGAGGGCTCCGCGCACGGTCAGCTGGGCGTGCAGGATGTCGTCCTGCGGGACCAGGCCGATGCGCTGGCGCAGTTCGGCGTAGTCGCGGTAGAGGTCACGTCCGTCGTACAGGACAGTGCCGTGGTCGGCGGGGCGCAGGCCGGTCAGGGCGTTGAGGAGGGTGGACTTGCCGGCTCCGCTGGGCCCGACGACCGCGAGCAGGCACTTCTCGCCCACCGGGAAGGACACGCCTTCAAGGAGTGTCTTGCGGCCGTGGTCGACGGCGACGGTGAGGTCCTGGACGTCGAGAGACACCTCGCCGGTGTCGACGTACTCCTGGAGCTGGTCGCCGACCAGGCAGAACGCGGAGTGGCCGACACCGACGATGTCACCGGGCGTGACGATCGCCCGGGCGACGGGCGCGCCGTTGAGGAACGTGCCGTTGTGGCTGCCGAGGTCGACGATCTCGTACGTCCCGTCCGGGTGGGCGCGCAGTTCGGCGTGCCGACGGGAGACGACGAGGTCGTCGACGACGAGGTCGTTGTCGGCACCGCGGCCGATGCGGACGGTACGGGCGGACAGTGGCCGGACGGTGGTGGGCTGCCGGAAGGTGCCGGTCAGGGCGGGCATGGAGACCGCCGAGGGGCGTTCGCGGGCCGGCGGGGGCGGGCTGACGAGAACGGCTCGCGGCCCGTCGGCGGGGCTGCCGAAGCGCAGGACGCTGCCGGGTCCGATGTCCCGTTCATGGATGCGCAGGCCGTCGGCGTACGTGCCGTTGGTGCTGTTCTCGTCCTCCACCGTCCAGTGGTCGGCCCCGGGCCGCAGCACCGCGTGGTGCCACGAGACCCGGGCGTCGTCGAAGACGATCTCGCTGAGCGGGTCGCGTCCGACGTGATAGTCGCGTCCCGGACTCATCACCGTGGAGCCCGTCTCCGTCTCCAGGACGAGTTCGGGCGCCGTCGGCGCGACCGAGCGGTCTACCATGCCCAGAATTCTAGCGATTCGTCCGCATATACGCCTGGCCAGCCGCAGGGACTCGGGGGACCTCGGAGGCTAGGCGACCGGTACGACCAGTGCCGGGTTGGTCCGCTGCATCCGCAGCGCGTCCACGGACTCGGCGAGCAGTTCGTACTCGGTGGTCTCGTCGTACGTGGCGATCCGGACGAGCCTGCCGGCCGCCAACTCGTCGGCGACCAGCTCCTGTTGGTACGGGTCCATGGACCAGGCGCGCAGCAGGCCGGGCACGTCGGGCACGGTGGCGGTCACCGGGATGAGCGAGTTCGGGGGGAAGTACGGTTCGTCGGGTTGCGGATCGAGCCGCTCGGCGATCCAGTTCGCGCGGTCCCGTAACCACCACAGGGCCAGCGCCAGGGTGGGCGCGCGGTAGGTACCCAGCGGTACGCCGATACGCCGACCCGCACAGACGCCGTACGCCGTGACATGGCAAAGGAACTCGTCGTGCACGATCTTTCCCCCGATCGCCCGCCGGCCGTGCCTCGCCTTCCGTACGACTCACCCGCTGTACACGTTGGTGCTGGTCACTCGATGGTCACTCAGTGGTGCAGTGTTCTACCAGTTGAGTATCTTCACTATTGACACTCTGTCACCATGCCTTTCCAGCCAGTTTCCAGGCATTCTCCTGGCATATTCCTGACAGGTATGGACCGGAATCCGACGGGACGGCCTCTCCTCCCGTCGACGGATCCCAGGGGATTCCCGAAGATCCCGGGATTCGCGATGAGTTTTCCGCTTCCCAGTGGTCTCCTTTGTGAAGACCACTGGAAATGGAGGGCCCCATGGCCACCAGCGAAAAAGTCGACACCATCGACGAGGAATTCACAGCCGTACTGCGCAAAAGCCCGGCACCCGGGGGCTGGACCTACCTGGTCTGGCCGGAATCCGCCACGTTCTTCGGTACCCGGGGCCTGGTCAAGGTCGGCGGGACGATCGACGGGCACCCTTTCCGCAGCTCGTTCATGGCACTGGGCGACGGTACCCACAAACTTCCCGTGAAGGCCGAGATCCGGAAAGCCGTCGGAAAGGAAGAGGGTGACACCGTGACAGTACGGCTGACGGAGCGGCTCCGTTCATGACGGGGCGCGGAAAGATCGGGCAGAGGTCAGACCTTGACGACCGCGTCGATCCGGGCCAGCTCCTCGTCGGAGAACTCCAGGTTGTTGATGGCCGCGACGCTGTCCTCCAGCTGGCGCGGGCTGCTCGCACCGACGAGGGCCGAGGTCACCCGGCCGCCGCGCAGGACCCAGGCCAGGGCCAGCTGGGCCAGGCTCTGGCCGCGGGACTTGGCGATGTCGTCGAGGGCGCGCAGCTGCTGCACGAGGTCCTCGGTGATCCGGTCGGAGTTGAGGAAGGGGCTGTCGCTCGCCGCCCGCGAGTCCGCCGGGATGCCGTCGAGGTAGCGGCCGGTGAGCAGGCCCTGTTCCAGCGGCGAGAAGACGATGGAACCGACCTGGAGCTCGTCCAGCGCGTCCAGGAGACCCTCGTCCTCCGGACGGCGGTCGAGCATCGAGTAGCGGGGCTGGTGGATCAGGAGCGGGGTGCCCAGCCCGGCAAGGATGCGGGCGGCCTCCTGGGTCTGCTCCGCCGAGTAGTTGGAGATGCCGACGTAGAGCGCCTTGCCCTGCTGGACCGCCGTGTGCAGGGCGCCCATCGTCTCCTCCAGCGGAGTCTCCGGGTCGGGGCGGTGCGAGTAGAAGATGTCGACATAGTCCAGACCCATGCGCGTCAGGCTCTGGTCGAGGGAGGAGAGCAGGTACTTGCGCGAGCCCCATTCGCCGTACGGGCCCGGCCACATGAGGTAGCCCGCCTTGGTGGAGATCACCAGTTCGTCGCGGTACGGGGCGAAGTCGGCCTTGAGGGCCTCACCCAGCGCGGACTCGGCGGCACCGGGCGGCGGGCCGTAGTTGTTGGCCAGGTCGAAGTGGGTGACGCCCAGGTCGAAGGCGCGGCGCAGGATGGCCCGCTGGGTGTCGACGGGCCGGTCGGGTCCGAAGTTGTGCCACAGGCCGAGCGACAGCGCGGGGAGCTTCAGGCCGCTGCGTCCGGTGCGCCGGTAGGGCATGTCCGCGTAACGGTCGGTGTGTGCGGTGTACAACGCGACTCCAGAGGGGTTGGCACGGCGGAGTGATCAGTCTGCACCCACTCTTCCCCCGAAGACGGGCAGTGGTCCAACAGGAGAATCCGATGGAATTCAGCGGCTAGGCTTCTCAATCATGGAACTACGCCACCTCCAGCACTTCGTCGCGGTCGCGGAGGATCAGCACTTCACCAGGGCCGCCGAACGGCTGATGGTGTCCCAGTCGGGCCTGTCGGCCTCGATCCGCGCCCTGGAGCGGGAACTGCAGACCCCGCTGTTCGTACGCACCACCCGCCGGGTGACACTCACCGAGGCGGGGCGGGCGCTGCTCGGCGAGGCCGAGCGCATCCTGGCCGGGGTGCGGGCGGCGCACGACGCCGTGGCCGCCGTACAGGGCGTGCTGCGCGGGACGCTCTCGCTGGGCGCGGAGCAGTGCATCGGCGGGGTGGATGTCGCCGGGCTGCTCGCCGCGTTCCGGCGGTGTCATCCCGATGTGGAGATCCGGCTGCGCCAGGCGGGTTCCGAGGCGATCGCGGACGAGGTGGCCGCCGGGCGGCTCGACCTGGCCTTCGCCATCCGGACCCGCAGGGACTCCGACCAGCTGCGTTCCGTGCCCCTGAGCAGCGAGCCGATGACCGTGCTGTGCCATCCGAGCCATCCGCTCGCTCTCGCGGGCGCGGTGACCCCGGAGGAGCTGGGCGGGGAGGCGTTCGTCGACTTCCATCCGGACTGGGGGCCGCGCCGGATCACGGACGAGGTGTTCGCCGCCGCGTGCGTACGGCGGACCGTGGCACTGGAGGTCAACGACGTGCACAGCCTCCTGGACCTGGTCGGGGAAGGGCTCGGCGTCGCGGTGGTGCCCCGGCACTTCGCGCACAAGCGCGCGGCCCTGACCGCCCTGCCGGTGAAGGGCACCGGCGAGACGGTGTACGAGACGGTGGCGATGCTGCCGCCGCCCCAGGCCACGAGTCCTGCGGCCCGGGCGCTGATGGAGCTGCTGGAACGGCCGGACCAGCAGGGCTGATGCCCGTGTCCTGTTCCGGATGACACAGACACCGCAGTGCCTATGGTGGGTGGCATGGATGCGAAGGACGTTCTCATCGACGCGTACGGCCGGATCCAGGAAGAGGTCCACGCGGCCGTGGACGGCCTGTCACCGGACGGCCTCAACACCCGGCCCACCCCTGACGCCAACTCCATCTCCTGGCTGGTCTGGCATCTCACCCGGGTCCAGGACGACCATGTCGCCGGGGCGGCCGGGTTCGAGCAGGTCTGGCTGAGCGAGGGCTGGGAGAAGCGGTTCGGGCTGGGGCTCGAGGCCCGCGACATCGGCTACGGCCACAGCGCACGGCAGGTCGCCGGGGTGCGGGTGGAGTCGGGCGACCTGCTGCTCGGTTACTACGACGCGGTGCACGCGCAGAGCCTCACGTTCCTGCGCGGCCTGACCGCGAGCGACTTCGAGCGTGTCGTCGACGAGCACTGGGACCCGCCGGTCACCCTCGGCGTACGGCTGGTCAGTGTCCTGGCCGACGATCTGCAGCACGCCGGCCAGGCCGCCTATCTGCGGGGACTGCTTCAGAGCGCCGAGGCGTAACCCGGCAGGACGACGTCCTCGATGAGGGCGCCCCGCTCGTCGAACGGGATGAACGCGCTCTTGACCGCGTTCACGGTGACCGTGCGCAGGTCCTCGACCGTCCAGTCGGCCTCCTCGACCAGCAGGGACATCTCGCGGGTCATCGTCGTGCCGGAGACCAGGCGGTTGTCGGTGTTGAGGGTGACGCGGAAGCCAAGGTCGCGCAGGGCGGTGATGGGGTGCTCGGCGATCGACGTGGCGGCACCCGTCTGGAGATTGGAGGTCGGGCACATCTCCAGGGCGATGCGGCGGTCGCGCACCCAGCCCGCGAGGTGGCCGAGCTTGCCGTCCACGATGTCGTCGGTGATGCGGACGCCGTGGCCGATGCGCTGGGCGCCGCATACCTGGAGTGCCTGGTGGATGCTGGGCAGACCGTGCGCCTCGCCGGCGTGGATGGTGAACGGCACGCTCTCGCTGCGCAGGTGTTCGAAGGCGGCGAGGTGCTCGGCGGGCGGGAAGCCGTCCTCGGCGCCGGCGATGTCGAAGCCGACGACTCCGGCGTCCCGGAACGCCACGGCCAGGTCGGCGGCCTCACGGACCCGGTCGAACATGCGCATCCCGCACAGCAGCGTCCCGACCCGCACCGGGGTGCCCGCGGCGGCGGCCTTCGCCATGCCCGCCGCGAGGCCCTCCTGGACGGTCTCGACGACCTCGGAGAGGGTCAGGCCGGCGTTCACGTTCAGTTCGGGGGCGTAGCGCACCTCGGCGTAGACGACGCCGTCCTCCGCGAGGTCGAGGACGTACTCCTCGGCGGTGCGCAGCAGTCCCTCGCGGGTCTGCATCACGGCGAGGGTGTGCTCGAAGGTGGCTATGTAGCGCACCAGGTCACCGGAGTTGGCGGCCTCGTAGTACCAGGCGGCCAGCTCGTCCGGGTCGGTGGTGGGCAGGGTGTGGCCGACCTCGGCGGCGAGCTCGACCAGGGTGGCGGGGCGCAGGCCTCCGTCGAGGTGGTCGTGCAGCACGGCCTTGGGGAGGCGGCGGAGGGTGGCGGTGTCGACGGGGGACGCGGTCATGTGCGATGTTCCTCGGCAGGTGGTGGAGCGGTGGTATGGGTCAGTCGGTGGCGGGCTGGAGAAGGTCCCAGCGGTTGCCGTACAGGTCCTGGAAGACGGCCACCGAGCCGTACGGCTCATGGCGCGGCTCCTCCAGGAAGGTCACGCCGGCGGCGCTCATCCGGGCGTGGTCGCGGGCGAAGTCGTCGGTGTGCAGGAAGAAGCCGACACGTCCGCCGGTCTGGTCGCCGATCCGGGCGCGCTGTCCTTCGTCCTTGGCCCGGGCGAGCACCATGCCGGTGCCGGTTTCTCCGGTGCCCGGCTCGACGACGACCCAGCGGGAGCCGTCGGGGCGCGGGGTGTCCTCGACGAGCCGGAAGCCGAGGGCGTCGGTGTAGAAGCGGATCGCCTCGTCGTAGTCGTCGACGACGAGGGCGACCAGGGCGATGCGGCTCATGGGCACTCCTCGGCCTGTCGGGGTGGCGGCGCGTCGGCCTGTCCGGCCGATCTGCGCGTCACACGCGGTTGACGGGTGAGGTTATACGTAACACCCCGGGTGTGTCACCTCCGTGTCCGCACGTGTGATCTCCTCCGCATCCGCGGCTCCCGGGAACGATCGCCCACGCGTGATCGTCGAGCAGGTGTGAACCGTGAGCATGCCGTGGCGAAGGCCGGGTCCCCCGCGCTGGGGAGCCTGGTCGCCCTTGTGCTGCTGGCGCTGCTCGCCGTCGCGGTCGTGGCACGGGGCGGCGGCACTCTCTTCGGCGACCGGGATCTCCTGGAGTGGTCGCTGGCCCACCGCCCCGACCCGGCCGTCACTCTCGCCCGCGTGGTGACCCACACCGGCACGGGCTTCGTTC
Source organism: Streptomyces lacrimifluminis (assembly GCF_014646095.1). Classification (GTDB taxonomy): domain Bacteria; phylum Actinomycetota; class Actinomycetes; order Streptomycetales; family Streptomycetaceae; genus Streptomyces; species Streptomyces lacrimifluminis. The sequence continues at coordinate 158,969 of NZ_BMMU01000015.1, forward strand.
CGTACGTGCTGGTCGCCCTGGCCGGCTTCCTGCTCGGCCGGACCCCTCGGCAGCGGATCCAGGCAGCCGCCGCCTGTCTCGTGTGTCTGGTCGCCGCCCAGGCGGTGCGGTTCTCGGTGATGGCGCTGCTGTCCCGGCCCCGGCCGGCCACTGTGCACTGGGCGACGGACGCCGGCCACTGGTCGTTCCCCTCGGGCCACACCACCACGTCGGCCGTCACCGCCGGACTCCTCGTCCTGGCCGTCTGGACCCGGGCGCCGCGTGGCCGGCATCTGATCGCCGCCGCGGTCGGCTGCTGGGCCGTGCTGGTCGGGCTGACCAGGGTCTATCTGGGTGTCCACTGGTTCTCGGACGTCGTCGGCGGCTGGTTGTTCGCCCTGTGGTGGCTGGGCCTTGTGGCGTACGGGGTGACGCGCTTCGCACCGGACGCGTGGGCGGAGGTGCTGCGCGGCGAGGAGACGGTGCGGCCCAGGTCGCTGCTGTTGCCCGGCATACCCGGGCCGGGATCAGAGGTCCGATTCATCCGTGGCAAGGTGGGGATCGCGTCGGAGTCCGACTGCGGCGCACCCCCACCGAGCGCTGCCCTTCCAGGAGTTGAGTGTCATGTCCGAGCTGCCGAAGCCGACCGGATCCCCCTCCCACCAGAACGTGACGTTTCCCAGCGCTGACACCACCGCGCACGGCTATCTGGCGCTGCCGCCGTCCGGCAGTGGGCCCGCCGTCATCGTCATCCAGGAGTGGTGGGGACTGACGGACCACATCGCCCACGTCACCGACCGGCTCGCGCGGGAGGGCTTCGTCGCCCTCGCCCCCGACCTCTACGGCGGCAATGTGGCGCACGAGAGCGAGGAGGCGCTGCGCATGATGCAGGCCCTGCCGGTACCGAAGGGCGTCGAGCTGCTCTCCGGCGCGGTCGACTACCTGCTGGCCCGGCCGGAGGTCACCTCACAGACGGTCGGCTCGGTCGGCTTCTGCATGGGCGGCGGCTTCGTGCTCTACCAGGCAGCGGCCGACCCCCGCGTGAGCGCCGCCGTGCCGTTCTACGGCGTGATCCAGGGCGAACTGCCCGACTTCTCCGGCCTCAAGGCGGAGGTGCTGGGCCACTACGGCGAACTCGACGCGAGCATCCCGGTGGAGAGCCTGGACCCGCTGCGCGAGGCCATAAAGGAACAGTCCGGTATAACCCCGGACCTGCGCGTCTACCCGGCCAACCATGCCTTCTTCAACGACTCCCGCCCGGTGTACGACGCCGAGTCGGCGGCCCGCGCGTGGGAGAGCACGGTGCCGTTCCTCAAGGAGCAGGTGCGCTGAACGCCGGCGCGCTGAGCATGGGTGGCTGACGCGCGGGAGGGCGGGCCGGGAGTGGTTTTCCCCGGGCCCGCCCTGACCGTTTTGGTCTTGTACGTCAATTCGGTTCCGGTCCCCTGCGTCAGCCGCTCGCACCCGCGAGCCACGCCGTGGCGTTGAGGGCGAGGGACGCGCTGGTGGCACCGGTGTTGACCGAGTGGCCGGATGGAGTCCTTTACGGATACACGTAGGTGTTCAGCGTGGCCACCGCCGAGGCGGGATTGCCGAGGTCGTAGCGGTCCACGGCGAGGAAGTTGGGCTTCTTGCGGGCCGCCGGCTGACAGAACCGCTGGGCCCGGTCGGCGAGTTTGGTGTTGTCGTTCGTCGCCGTGGAGGCGATCGCCACGTCCCGGAAGTGGTTCATGACGTAGAGGGGTTTGAAGGCGCCTTCGGTGCGGGTCAGCGGGGTGTTGGAATCGGCGCCGTACCAGCGGCTGTAGCAGGACCAGTCGGAGGAGCCGATGCCGCCACCCATGGACCAGTGGTTCTCCACGGTCCACTCGCGCTGGTACATCACGCCGAAGGTGTCCCGGGTGAGTCCGGCGGTCTGGTCGGCGGAGCGGCTGTGGTCGGTGAAGATCAGCAGCCGGTCGTTGGCGGCGACCAGATCGGCGATCTTCGGCCAGCCGTTCTGGCGTACTCCGGTCCGGTCGGGCCGGTAGAGGACGTCCGACAGGCCGCTGACGCGGGCGAGTTCGCCGCGCAGGACGCTCGGGTCGACGTAGTCCTCCAGGAAGACGGTGACGACCTGGGTGGGGTTCTGCTTGAGGAAGTCGACCATCCGCTGGAGGTCGACCCAGAGGGCGACCGGGCTGCCGACGAGGGTGCAGCTGTTGTGGCAGAGGATCGCGCCGTCGGGGGTCTGGTGGATGTCCAGCATGAACCCCCGCACTCCATCGGTGAGTTGCTGATTGATGCCTCGCGACTGATTCGGGACGAAGTTCACGAAGGGCGGGGCGAAGCCGCCGTCGACGCCGTTGGCGTAGGCGTTGTGGGCGGTGAGGAACGTGACCTGGTCCAGGGTCCGCTGGTCGGCGGACGGCATCGGGGCGACGGTGGGGGCGACCGGGGTGAGGTACCAGGCGGCCAGGCCGCCCGAGCCCCCGATGGCCAGCTGGTCGGGGTAGTTGGCGCCGGACGGCTTGGCGGCGACCGTCAGGTAGCGGGTGGTTCCCGGGGCCTTGAGGGTGTACTGGTCGGTGCCGGAGGGGGTGATCTCCCAGGCCGCGTCGGCACTCGTACAGGCGACGGTCCTGGCCTGGTCTCCCAAGCGGCCGAGACAGGATTGCGCGGTGTCGGTGCTCTCCAGGAGGTACGAGGTGCCGTTCGCGCGCAGCGTCCACTGCTGACGGTCCTCGTTGCCCTTGGGTCTGTGCTGTTCGACGGCTCCGGCGTCGTCGGCGGCGTTGAGTCCGGTGGTGGCGCTCTGGACGTAGTAGGCGCCGGCGGCTGGAACGGGAGCAGCGACAGCGGGTGGTGCGGGGGCGGCAACTGCCGTCGCCAGTGCGGCTGTTGCGGTGAGCAGTGCGGTGCGGGGGGTTGGCATCTACGGGGGCCCTTCATGAACTCGACGCTCGACGACTCGGTCAGCAGGGGCATGACATCACGAAGCGCGGCACGAAGTCAGCACACCCGGCACACCCGCATCTCAACCATCAGCGCCCACCCGCCACTTCGTCTCACCTTGGATGGGTTCCGGCGCCGCCGAGGCTGCGGGCGGCGTTCGAACAACCTCCCTCCCCCCCCCTCCGCCGCATCGACACCGCGGAACACCCCCTCGATCTCGACCGGCTCGACCCAACGACGTTCCCGAAGCAGCTTCTTGGCCATGGCAACGCCCAACGGGCCGTACCGTGGGCTTCGTTCGGCAAGTGCTGGCGCCCGGCTCACCCACGGCATACCAATGCCCGCCGGGCAGGCGGGCGTTGGTCTGTTCTGAAGGCACGGGTGTGGTGTCGGACCGGTGTCAGTCGTTCCCGGCGAGCGGTTCGAACCCGGCGACGATCACCATGGTGGTGTCGGCCGCCGCGTGCCGCAGGGGCTTGGCCTTCTCGTACTCGGCGGATTCGTACCAGGCGCGAGCCGCCTCCACCGACTCGAACTCGAGGACGACGGTCCGGTCACCCTGCCAGTCGCCCTCCAACTGCTGCGGCCCGTCGTCGATGGCCAGGATCGACCCGCCGCTCGCGGCCAGCGTCGCCCCGGCGACGCGGGCGTAGGCCTCCAGGCCCACGGGGTCCTTGATGATCTCGGTGACGATGACGTATCCCTTGAGCATTCAGTCGTCCTCTCGATTCACTGTGCGAACAGGCCTCAGCTCGGCACGATGGCCCGCTCGGGGAAACCGCCTCCGGCGGTGCGCACCGCGTTTTCGTGCTCGGCGGGAGTCTCGGCCGCCAGCACCTCGGCGTACCCGGCATCGACGATCCGCCACGCCATGGGCCACCCTGACTCCGGATCCCGGCCGAACTCCACCCGCGTCAGCCGGTCTCCTGCCCTGCCACTCCGGTGACCGTCGGCTCTTCCGTCTTCGCGGCCCGTTCAGGACGCTCGGGCCGCCAGAATGTCGCCAGCAGACCCACCGTCGCCACCACGGCCACCCCGAGCGCGATACCGCCCCCGGCCCAGCCGGTGACCTCGATGCCGGCAGCGTGGTCCACGGAGACCTTGCCGGGCCCCAGCACCCCGAGCGCCAGGGAGATCGCAGCCAGCATCAGGACGTACTCGTAGCCGTCCTTGAACACGAAGAACCCGTGGGGCCGGTGGGCGAGGAGCCCCGCGACCAGCATCACCGAGACGACCGCCGCGCACGCCAGCGGGGTGAACAGGCCGAGGACCAACAGCGCGCCCGCGCCCACCTCGGTGACCACGCTCATCCACGCCTGCAGCCTCCCGTGCCGCAGCCCGAGCCCGCCGAACCAGCGGGCCGTGCCCTCGATCTTTCCGCCGCCCCGCCAGTGGTTGAGCCCATGCGCGATCATGATGATGCCCAGGACCACTCTGACGACCAGCACCGCGACTGCTTCCGCGTTCGTCAACACGCTCTCCCCTGCTGCCGTTCGGCGACTTCCGCCACCGCTGCCGCTACTGCTCCCTCGCGTGCGAGCACACACTCCTCAACGGAGGACAGCACCTTGAGGTGATAGGCCATAGACGTCAAGCCAATGCTCAAGTTGTTTCCGCCGCCCGCCTGTTCGCGGACGGCCACCCGGGACAGCGCGATGACCGGCAAGGTGATGCCGGCGAGGGTGGACGGTCCGGAGTTCCACACCCGCTCGTCCTGGCCGAGGGTGTAGTGGACGGAGACGCGGATCAGGGGGCGAGCTGCGAGAACGTGTCGATCCAGCTCCGGGCCACGACACCCCAGTAGCTGGTCAGGCGGTGCCGGCCGCCCACGCCGGAGGTCCAGAAGAAGCGCTCTCCTCCGCGGTCTCCGGCGCGGCCCGCCTCGACATGTCGGGTGTCTCGTCGGTCATTTGGTGATCTGCACCTACGCCCGGCGATCCGTCACCGGCTCGGCGAGCCGGGGCCTGAGGCAGGTGGTCGCCGGGAGATGGCGCATGCCCTGGATGGTGGCGATGGTCCCGTAGCTGCCAACCCCGGTGCCCAGCGCCCCCTGTTCAGCGCCTTCGCGCCGCATCTGCTGGTCAAGCGCCAGGTTCAGGCGGGCAGCGTTCACGCGGACAAGCCGCGCAGGCCGGCGGCGCTCCACATACGGACCGTGACGTTCTCGGCTCGGGCCGACGACGTCCCCTCCGACAGCCACGCCCACCCGGTGACCGCCGACGCGGTGTGGCAGTGCTGCCTCGGTGACATCTCGGGCGCCCGAGCCACACCACGCACACCTGACACAGATCGCCCGCACTACGGAGAACGTCGTTCTCGGCAGCACGGGCGATCGGCGTCCCGGCCCGACGGGTTCTCAGCTCAGCGGCTTCGCCAGCACCGCCTTGCGGTGGCTGAACGTCTCGATCGAGTAGCGGCCGTGGTAGCTGCCCATCCCGCTCTCCCCCACCCCTCCGAACGGCAGGTCGGACACGGTGAGATGGGCGAGCGGCAGGCCGTAGCCCACAGCCCCGGAGGACGTCTCGGCGGCGATCCGCTCCCGCGTCGTGCCGGACTCGGTGAACACGTACAGCGCGAGCGGCTTGTCGCGGTCGTTGATGAAGCCGATCGCGTCGTCCAGTCCGGGCACCGTGACGATCGGCAGGATCGGGCCGAAGATCTCCTCCTGCATCACGGGCGAAGCGGGGTCGACGTCGGCGAGGACGGTCGGCGCGATGTACTTCGTCGTACGGTCCTTGACGCCGCCGGTGACAACCCGGCCCGAGTCGAGCAGGCCGCCGAGCCGGTCGAAGTGACGCTCGTTGACGATCCGGCCGAACTCGGTGGAGGCGGCCGGGTCCACGCCGAACAGGTTCTCGACGGCCTTGGCCAGCGCGGGCTCCAGCGCGGCGGCGGTCCCCGGGTCGGTGAGGACGTAGTCGGGGGCGACACAGGTCTGGCCGGCGTTGAGGAACTTGCCCCGGACCAGCCGGTCGGCGACGACGTCCACATCGACGCCTGAGTCCACGAACGCCGGGGACTTGCCGCCGAGTTCGAGGGCGACCGGGGTGAGGTGCTCGGCGGCGGCGCGCATCACGATACGGCCGACGGTGCCGTTGCCGGTGTAGAAGATGTGGTCGAAGCGCTCGGCCAGCAGGGCCGTGGTCTCCGGGACACCGCCCTCGACTACGGCGACCGCGTCCGTGTCCAGGTACTGCGGCAGCAGCCGGGCCACGATCTCCGAGGTGGCGGGGGCCAGTTCGCTCGGCTTGACCACGACCGCGTTGCCGGCGGCCAGCGCGCCGACGACCGGGGTCAGCAGAAGCTGGACCGGATAGTTCCAGGGGGCGATGACCAGGACGACGCCCAACGGGTCGTACTGCGTCCAGGCCGTGGCGTCGGCGCCCAGGCGCTCGGGGACCGGTGCGGCCTCGGGGCGCAGCCAGCCGTCGAGATGGTCGAGGGTGTGGTCGATCTCCCGGATCGTGAAGTCGATCTCCGTGCGGTAGGCCTCGGTCGAGCTCTTGCCGAGGTCCGAGTGGAGCGCGGCGGCCACGTCCTTGCCGTGCTCCGTGAGCAGTTCACGCAGCCGGCCGAGTTGGCCCTTGCGCCACTCGACCGGCTTGGTGCGGCCCGTACGGAAGGTGACGCGCAGGCGCGCCACGATGTCGGCGGGCTGCTCGGGGGGCGTGGGGTGGTTCACGTTGCCTCGCTCACGGTGATCTCATGCGGTGGTCTCGGGCCCGAAAGGCCGGCTCGATGTCCTCGACTCCCATGCCAACCTTCCAGGCGGCAAAATATATTCCCCATACACGCAGATGACCGTGAGCAACTCTCTATCGCCATGTGTGCCGGGATCGGGGCCGCCACCCCTCGAGGAACTCCTTGTTCTCGGCATAGGTGGTACTTCATCGCCCTCCTGGGCATCACGGCCCTGCCCCCTCTCCTACACGAAGGGAACACCTCCGCGGAGGCACAACCCAGCACGACACCGGGAGAATCTTCTCCATGACCGCCATCGCGCACCCGCTCGTCACCGTCGCCCGCCGGCTCGCCGCCGACGTCCTGGCCCCACAGGCCGGCCGGGTCGACCAGGAAGGCGTGCCCGCGAGCAGCATCAAGGCCATCAAACAGTCGGGGCTGCTCGGGGTGAGCGCGCCGAAGGAGTACGGAGGTGCGGGCGCGCCCGCCTCGGTGGCCAGGGAGGTCGCCGAGGTCCTGGCCGGGGCCTGCTGCTCGACCTGGTTCGTGCAGACCCAGCACCACACGCCCGTGAAACTGCTGACGGAGTCTCAGTTTCCGGTCAGGGAACGTCTGTTGGGTCCGCTCTCGACGGGCGCTCTGATGTCCGGGATCGCGTACGCACACCTGCGTTCCTTCCCTCACGTCCCGGTGCGGGTCGGTTACGAGCGCGGTGGCTGGCGCTTCGACGGAACGGTCCCCTGGTACACGGGTTGGGGGCTGAACGACGTCATGCTGCTCGCGGGACTGTCCGACACGGACGAGGTGGTGTTCGCCTTCGCCGACGCCCGTGAACAGTCGGGGCTGCGCGCCTCGCCGCCCATGCGCCTGGCGGCACTCACTGCCGCCCGGACCGTCTCCCTGGAGCTCAAGGGCTTGCGCCTGCCGGAGGAGGCGGTGGTCCTGCGCACCCCGCGCGAGAAGTTCGCCCTCGTCGACCTGCCCCGGGCCGCCAACACGAGTCCGGCCGTGTTCGGGGTGGCGTACGCGGCCCTCGCTCTCCTCGCCGCCCACCCGGACGCCACGGCGACCGCGCGCTCGCTGCGTACCCGCCTCGACGCCGTGCGCCGCAACGCGTACGCCCTCACGGACCACCGACGACCGCAGGAACACATCGCCGACCGGCTGGCGCTCAAGACCCGTGCGTACGACCTGATGCGTTCCGCGACGACCGCGGCGATCGTCGCCGGCGGCGGCCGGTCCCTCGACCTCAACAGTCCCGCCCAACGCCTGGCCCGCGAGGGGCTGTTCCTCCTGGTTCAGGGCCAGACGTCCGACGTGCGCGGCGCACACCTGGGGTCCCTCTCCTCGCCCTAGCCTCTTGGGGCCTGCCCCGATTGCCACGTCGCCGTGAGGGAGCCGAGAAGCGACAGGGACTGCGCACTCGTCGAGCCCGGGACCGCGTGGTGGACCACCAGTTCCTGGCCCGGGGCGCCTTTCACGCCGAACACGTGCACCCGCAGTTCGAGGAGGCCGACTTCGGGGTGTGCGAACCGCTTCGGCTGGAGACGTTTGCCCCGGGCGTTGTTCTGCTCCCACATCGTCACGAACTCGGGGCTCTTCACGCGGAGTTCGTCGACGATCGCACGGAATCTGCGGCTGCCCGGTGTGAGCCCGTCCGCGAGGCGGACCCCTGCCACCGTGCTCTCGGCCACGGCGTGCCAGTCCGGGTAGAAGGTGCGCGCCCCCGGGTCGAGGAAGAGCGAGCGCGTCAGGTTCCCGGAGAACGGGAATCCGAGGAAGAGCGCCTCCGCGAGGCGGTTGCTCGCCAGGACGTCGTACGCCCGGCCGAGCACGAGCGCCGGGCTGTCGGGCCAGGAGTGGAGGAGTTCGAGCAACGAGACGTCGGCCTCCTCCACGGGCGCCGCCTCCGGTCGCGGGCTGATCCCGGCCAGCCGGTACAGGTGCTGGCGGCCGTCGTGGTCCAGGCGCAGGACTTCGCCGAGCGAATCGAGTACCCGGGGAGACGGGTCGACCTCCCGCCCCTGTTCGAGACGCCCGTAGTAGTCGACGCTGACGCCGGTGAGCATGGCCACCTCCTCGCGCCGCAGGCCGACGACCCGGCGCCGTCCGTGGACGGGAAGACCGAGCGCCTCCGGGGTGAGCTGCGAACGCCTGCTGCGCACATAGTCGCCGGGCGCTGATGGGGCCATGCGCCCAAGGCTGGGCGCGGCCGATCCGCGTATCCAGGGTGTGCCGCACCCAGGTGGACGGCGCCCCTCCTCACCGTCCGAAGGCGGCCGAGTCTGGGGCCAGGACCACAAGCACTTCAGCGTTCCCCGAATCCACCGCCTCCTCCCGGGTGGTCCTCGTGACCGGTGCCGGCAGCGGCATCGGTGCGGCCACCGCCCTCCGGCTCGCCGCCGAAGGCCACCGGATCGTCGTCGGCGCACGACGGACGGACCGCCTGGAGGCACTGACCGCCCGCATCCGTGCGGAGGGCGGCCGGGCAGGCCATCGTCGGCTCGACGTGACCGGTGCCGACGACGTGCGCGCGGCCGTCGACGACACCGTCGCCGAGTACGGACGGATCGACGCGTTCGTGAACAACGCCGGCGTGATGCCGCTGTCCAGGCTCGACGCGCAGCAACGGGTCGTCGGCGGCGGTCTCGGCGCCGCTCTCGAACCAGGGCCGGCTCTTGGTCCGGACGAACTCCGCGGCCTCGGCGAGCGCGCCTCAGGCGATGCCCACGTCGATCGCCGTGTGCAGCAACTGGGCCAGCGCACCGTGGAGTTGCGGCCCATGGAAGGTGAGGTGGTGCGGAAGGACGCGGTCGGCCGGGACGAGGACCGCGTCGAGCCGGACGGTGCCGCTGGCCGTCGTACGCTGGCCCATGCCGTCCCAGTCGTCCACGACCGTGAGTCCGGGCGCGTCGTGCGGGACGTACGCCACGTGCAGATTGTCGTCCTCCGCTCGGGCGAGGACCGGGATCCAGTGGGTGAACAGGGCGCCGGTGGAGTAGTGCTTGACGCCGGTCAGCGTGAACGAGCCGTCGGGCCGCCGCTCCAGGCGGGTGCGCATGTCCTGGACGTGTTTCGTCCCCGCCTCCGACTGGGCGTTGCCGAACCGTCGCCCCGCGAGGATCTCACCGAAGAAGAACTTCCGTTGCTCGGCCGTCCCCTGACGGCGGATCACATTGGCGTACACGAAGTGGCTCTGCGGAATCTGGGCGAGACTGGCGTCGGCCGAGGCGAGCAGCCGGAAGATCTCGGCCAGGGTCTCCTGGCGTACGTCCGCTCCCCCGTACTCGGCGGGCACGGTGACCGGCGAGCAGGCCCGAGGCCGAGAGACGGTCCGACTCCGCTCGCGGGAGCCGTCGTTCGGCGTCCCGCGCGGCGGCCCCGGTGCGGAACTCGTCCGCCAGGGCCGCCGCCACGGTCAGGGCCTCCACGTCGTCGGCGACGACGTTCGCGGTCATGGGAGTCAGACCGCCGCGGCGAGGAGCGGGGAGCGGCCGAGCGCCACCGAGAACTGGTCGAGGACCTGGATGAGGGCCTCGGCGGTGGCCGGGGCGATCGCGACGGTGCCGTCCTCGTGTGTGGTGATGTCCTTGTCGAGGGTGAACCAGCCCTGGACGATGTGGGCGGCGCCCATGGAGTTGAGGACCGGCCGCAGGGCGTAGTCGATGGCCAGGACGTGGGCGGTGGTGCCGCCGGTCGCCAGCGGCAGCACGGTCTTGCCGGTGAGGGCGTACTGCGGGAGCAGGTCGAGGAGCGCCTTGAGGACACCGGAGTAGGACGCCTTGTAGACCGGGGTGCCGACGACGACACCGTCGGCGCGCGCGAACAGTTCGGTGGCCTCGACGATCGCCGGGTGCCGGAAGTCGGCCCCGAGGAGGGCCTCGGCGGGGATGGTGCGTACGTCGAGCGGGATCACCTCGTGTCCCTGGGCGGCCAGGCGGGTGTCCAGGTGGCGCAGGAGCTTTCCGGTGCGGGAGGAGACGGAGGGGCTGCCGGAGACGGACAGGATGGTGGCCATGGGTCCTCTTTCGGGAGGCTTGCCGGGTGCCGGGGAGCCTGTGCGTGGCAGGCGCCCCGGCCGAGCGGGCGGTCGGAAGTGCCGGTCGGCGGGCGATGCGGTGATCGAGGTGAACCTCGCGCAGCGCAGCCAGGCAGTGCGAACGGGAGGGGACGGGCGTCAGGCGTGGACCGGCACGGACTCGGGCTCGTTCTCCGGGAGTTGGGCTTCGAGTTCACGGACGAGGGGCAGGACCCGACGGCCGAAGTACTCGACCTCCTCGTGGTATTGCAGGAAGCCGAGGAGGAGCAGGTCGACGCCCAGTCGCTTGTAGGCGACGATCCGCTCGGCGATGTGCTCCGGGGTACCGATGAGCCCCGTGCGGAAGCCGTCGTTGTACTGGACGAGGTCCTCGAAGGTGGAGTCCTGCCACATGCCCTTGCCGTCACCGGCGGACTGTCCCGCCTGCTTGACGGCTGCGCCGAACCCCTCGACGGCCTCCCGGTCGGCGTTGGCGACGATCTCGCGGAGCGTCTCGCGGGCCCCGGCCTCGGTGTCACGGGCGATCAAAAAGCCGTTGAGGCCGAACTTCGGTGCGCGGCGCCCGACTTGGGCCGCCGATGCCCGTACGTCGTTGATCTGCTCGACGACTCCCTCGAAGTCCTTGCCGTTGGAGAAGTACCAGTCGGAGACCCGGCCCGCCATGGCGCGGGCGGCGGTGGAGTCGCCGCCCTGGAAGATCTCGGGGTGCGGGCGCTCGGGGGTGTTGAGGGGCTCGGGCTTGAGGGAGAAGTCGCGCAACCGGTAGAAGTCACCGGCGAGTTCGGTGTGGTCCTCGGTCCAGATCTGGCGGAGGTCCCGGATGAACTCCTCGGAGCGGCGGTATCCCTCGTCGTGCTCCGGCCAGGGCTCGCCGAGAGCGGTGAACTCGCCCTTGAACCAGCCGCTGACGACGTTCACGGCGAAACGGCCGTTGGACAGGTGGTCGGCGGTGGCGCCGAGTTTGGCGAGGACACCGGGGTGCCAGAAGCCGGGGTGGACGGCGGCGATGACCTTCAGGCGCTGGGTGGCCAGGAGCAGGGCGAGGCTGAAGCTGGTCGACTCGTGCTGGAACTCGGCGCCGTAGCTGGCCATGCAGCGGACCTGGCTGAGCGCGTACTCGAAGCCGTTGTTCTCGGCGAGGACGGCGAGCTCACGGTTGTAGTCGTAACCCCAGTCGGTGCGCTGCTCGATCCGGCTGGTGACGAGTCCACCACTGACGTCGGGGACCCAGTAGGCGAATTTCAAGGGCTCTGCGGACATGCGGAACTCCTGTTGCGGAATACGGTTTCGGGCACGCCGATTCCCGTCCGGAGAGAAGTCCGGAGAAATTTCAGGCGGTCACGGAAACGGAAAGGGCGCGGCGGATCGGGACGGGGATCAGGCCGCGGAGCAACAGAAAGCGCTGGAGACACGCGCGAGGTCGACGTGCCGTCGCCGCGTGAGGTCCAGTCGCATCGTCATGTCGTCGATCGTGACAGTCCCCGAAGTCGGCAGTCAAGGAAAACCCGACCGGTCTCGCATCCCGGACCACCTGATTTCACGAAGGCGTGACAGGGAAACCCTTGAACCGCTCTCTCGCACGCCCGCATTCTGCTGCGGTGCGTATGGAACAGCTCGAATACATCGCGGCGGTCACCCGGCTCGGTTCGCTGCGCCGGGCGGCGGAGGAACTCCGCCTGTCGCAGCCCGCGTTGAGTGAGACCGTGCGCGATCTGGAGCGGGAACTCGGGGTCGGCCCGCTGGAGCGGAAGCGGTCCGGCGCGACGATGAGCGCGGAGGGCCGGGAGCTGCTGCCGCACATCATCGGCGTCCTCGACGCGGTGGACCGGTTGCGGGGCGCCGCGGGTGAGCAGCACCGCATCAGCCGCATGGTGCGTGTCGACACGGTGAACGCGGCGACCGTGCCGCTGCTCATCCCCGCCGTACGGGAGTTCCGCACGACGCACGAGCTGACGCAGGTGGAGGTGGTGGACGTCCGGCAGGCGGAGATCCACCGGGGGCTCACCGAGGGCGGTTTCGACCTCGGACTGGTGAACCAGCTGGAGGGCGACGACGTCCCCGCCGGCTTCGAGAGCACCGATCTGCTGCGCGGACGGCCCGTGGTGTGTGCACGTCCGGACAGTCCCCTCGCGGCAGGGACCGGGCCGCCCGTCGTTCAGCGGACTGTCCCGGGCCGCAGCGGGCAGGAAGGAGGAGGTAGCCAGTACCTGCGAAGTGGGGCGGGAAATGACGATCTCTAGCATCATCGGCGCCATCATCATCGGCACCCTCATCGGCATCCTGGGTCGGCTCGTCATCCCGGGACGCCAGCGCATCGGAATCCTCTGGACGATCGCCGTCGGCATCGCGGCCGCGCTCATCGGATCGGCGATCGCCGCCGGATTCGACGTGTCCGACACGGATGGCGTCGACTGGGTCGAGTGGCTCATCCAGATCGGGCTCGCCGCTCTCGGTGTGGCCGCACTGGACCGGGCGAAGGCGCCGCGCCGCACACACAGCAGGCGGCGGTGACACGGCCCGGGTGAGTCCCCGGGGCCGAAGCCGCCCCCAGTGGTCAGGTCTCCGGAGCACCGAATTGCCGTTGCGGGCGGTGGCCCGCCGAAGCTAGCTTCGGCGGGCCACCGCCCGCGCTCACGCCCCGCCCGCGCGGTGCGGCCGTCGTACTGCCCTGTACGGCACCACCACCGTCACGGAGACCCGTTGCCCCCGCGCATCACCGCACTCACCGATCCCGAACCCGGCGCGTCGAGCCGGCGGCTCGCCTGGCTGGCGGCGGACTCGGGCGGTGTACCGCTCGGCTCCGCCTTCCTGCGCCTGTTCACCAGGGAGGGCCAGGAACATCTCGCCGAGCTGGAGATCTCGGTCCACCCCGGCGAGCGTCGGCAGGGGGTCGGCACCCGGCTCCTGGAGGCCGCCGTCGCCGCGGCCCGGAGCGACGGACGACGGTCGGTCGTGGCGCAGGCGGAGGAGGGCTCCCCCGGCGACCGATTCCTGGCGGACCGGGATTTTCACCGGGTGCTGACACTGACGTACGCCCGGCTGGTGCTCGCCGACGCGGACCTCGCGGAGATCACCCGGCTCGCCGAACTCCCGTACCCCGGCTACCGGTTGACGGCCTGGGAGGGTGCCGTGCCGCCCGAACTGGCGCGGAGCTACGCCGACTCGCGCCGTGCCATGGACGACATGCCCATGGAGGACACCGACTACGGCACGGTCGTGTGGGACGTCGACCGTGTCCTGGCGGCGGCCCGGGCGGTCGCGGGGCGCGGCGACCTGCTGCACACCGTGGCCGCGCTGGACACGACGGACGGTTCGGTCGTCGGCTTCTCCGAGCTGGTGGTGCCGGGCGAAGGACAGGGGGACGGACAGCACTACGGCACAGCGGTCCTGCCCGAGCACCGCGGACGCGGCCTCGGCCGCTGGATGAAGGCCGAGTCCATCCGCCGGGCCCACGCACACCACCCCGGTCTCACGGGACTTCTCACCGACACCGCGACCAGCAACGCGCCGATGCTCGGCATCAACGACGAGCTGGGGTACGTACCCACCCACAGGTCGGTGGAGTACCAGCTCGGGCTGTGAGACCTGCGCCGCCCGGCGACCCCGCCACCGGGGTCAGGACTCGTACACGTACGGCGTGGTGGTGGTGAGCGGTTCGAAGCCGAGGCGTTCCAGGACGGGCCTGCTCTGGTGGGTGGCGTCGACCTGGAGGTAGCGGTAGCCGCGCTTCACGGCGTCGTGGGCACGGTGGGCGACCAGCGCGCGATAGATGCCCCGGCCGCGCCAGCCCTCGACGGTGCCGCCGCCCCACAGCCCGGCGAAGCGGGTACCGGGTACGAGTTCCATGCGGGCCGCGCTCACCGCCTCGTCGCCGGCCAGCGCCACGACGGCGGTGACCGAGTCCGGGTCGTCGGTGAGGCGGGCGAGCAGTTGATGCCGCAACCGGGAGCTGTCGGTGCCGAAGGCCTTCTCGTGCACGTCCGCCACGAGGTCGACGCCGGCCTGGTCGGTCACCGGAACGAGGCGGATGCCCTCGGGCGGGTCGGTCTCGAAGATCAGACCGGAGACCTCGCCGATCATCAGCGTCTCCTCCGGTTCGGGCGTGAATCCCGCCGTCCGCAGCCGTTGCCCCAGGTCGACGGGGAGGTCGTGGCCGTAGAGCTTCCACTCGAACGTCCGGCCGAGGTCGCCGTAGTAACGGATCTGCTCGGCGATCGCCTCGTCGGCCCGCGCGGCGTCGAGGTCGGACCAGACGACCCCGTTCCACCCCTGGGCGTCGGCGACCTGGCGCACCACCCCGCCCACCCGTTCGATACGGGCGCCTGGCCCGTCGGGCTGCGCTCCTTCGCGCATGTCCCGGTCGTAAAGGGCGAGCACCGCTGCATGATCCATGCTGTAACAACAGCATCCCGATGCGGCAAGCGCAACGGTATTGGCGCCCGCAATGCGTCACCCTGGCATTCATTCGCATGCGCGAAACACGATTCGGTGCTGCCACAGTGCCGTCGGTACTGGTGGGCGCGGAGGGCGCGGTGCTGGCGGAGGACCACAACCGGGTGGCCTCCGGTGACCGCACACGGCATCCGGAGTTCGAGCCGGTCCGCTGGTCCGCCGCCCATCCGACTCCGGAGCAAGCGGGCGGCAGCCACCGTCTGCACCTCGGGAGAGCACTGCCCGATGTGCGCCGCCGCGCACACCTGGGTGGGCCTCGGGCGGATCGTGTCCGCACAAGTACGCCACCCGCCCCGCCGTCCCGGCCGGGGCGGACGGCTCCGCAGCCGGTGACGGCCCGGCCCGGCCCGGCCCGCGAGGCTGCCCCGGCACCGTCGGCATCCGCATGAAAATGGCGGCCGACGACGCCCGGCCGACACGTGCCCCGCATCCGAACCGCCCTGCTCCTGACGGCCGTTGTCGCGGTCACGGCCGGGATGGGCGCCGGCGTCTTCAGGGCCCGCCGCTGGCAACCGCACGGCGGTCGGGGGGCTCGGTCGCGTGCGATTCCTCGTACTCCTGGGGCGGGAATTGGTCATGGAATATCGGATCGATTGGCCTGTGCCCATGGACGAGGGTGACTGGGCGTTGCAGGAGACCAAGGGCTGGCTGGATGTGACCGTCTCGTGGGACGGCGGCAGTCAAGCCGTCGAGGTGTACGACCCGGTTCGCCTTGAGCAGTCAACAGCCATTGAACTCGACCAGTCCGGGTACTTCGCGGCCAGGTGCCTGCTGGTGTTCCCCAGTGTGACGCCCGATCTGACCGAGAACCTGGGCCAAAGCTGGAGTCCGGCGAGCTCGGGGCGCACGCGCTGGGCCTCGTCCTTGGCGCCGAGCACGACGGCATGCCCCGCCGTCACCAGCACGACATCGGCGGTGAACAGCGCTGTTCATCCACGGCTGGCGGACATCACTCGTGCACAGCCAATGGTTAGGAAGGCCGAGGCGACGAGGCCGACGACCCAGGCGTCGCACTGCTCCAAACCATGCGAGGTACGGCAGGACAGCAGCGGCTTGCGCCGCCCGACCTGATTGACGCGCGTCTCCAGCTCTCCCAGGTGACGTCGTACGAGGCCTCCGCCCGAACCCGGCCGGCCAACGTGAGGCCGGCGGAGGAGGTCCTGGATGTGTTCTGTTCGGTTCAGTGGGGGGGTGCGACCCCGTCCGATCCTGGATCCGGAGGGGACCCGCGACCACCCGACGCCGCAGTCCGCACGCGGCGGCGCCCGCCGGGAGGCGAGGCCCTTCGGGCCCGCTTATCGTGTTCGAGGGCGCCGTCCCGGTCCGCAGCCGGGCCCGCCCCTGGAGGCATTCATGCGGTCCGCGTACCGACGCCGGGCGCTCGCCTCGGCCGCGGCCCTCGCCCTGCTGGGGACGGGTGCGCCGACGGTGGCCGCGGCGGACGACGAGCCCGGCCTGTCCCGCTTCTACCACCAGAAGATCACGTGGTCGGCCTGCGCCGATGAGATGGCGATGGACGACGTGACCACGGACGACATCCAGTGCGGCAAGGTCACCGTCCCGCTCGACTACGCGAGACCCGGCGGCGACACCCTCGACCTGGCGATGGCCCGCTACCGGGCGACCGGGAGGTCCCGGGGTTCCGTGCTGCTGAACTTCGGCGGGCCCGGCGGCGCGGGCGTCAGTCAACTCGCCTATGACGGCAAGGACTTCATGGGCCTGACGAACGGCTACGACGTCGTCACCTTCGACCCGCGCGGTGTGGGCAGATCCTCCCCCGTCAGCTGCGGCGAGGGCACTGACGCGGACGCCGATGTGACCGGCGGCGAGGCCGGGGACGATCCGCGCGCCGTTCTCGAACAACTGCGCAGGGCGGCCCAGGCCTGTGTGCGGCACTCCGGGCCCGTCCTGCGCCACATCGGTACCGTCCATGCTTCCCGCGACCTCGACGTGATGCGGCAGGCTCTCGGCGACAAGAAGCTCAACTACCTCGGATTCTCGTACGGGACCCGCCTCGGCGCGGTCTACGCGGCCCAGTTCCCCAAGAAGGTTGGCCGGTTCGTCCTGGACGGCGTCGACACCCTCACCGAATCACTCGCCGAGCAGGGTCTCGCTGGCGCCGCCGGACAGCAGACCGCGCTGGACGGCTTCCTCGACTGGTGCGTGACGGACATCGCCTGCCCGTTCGGGCAGGACGCCCGCACCGCCCGTCGGCGGGTCGTCGACCTGGTCGAGTCGCTCGACCAGGACCCGGTGCCGACCGGCTACGGTGACCGGTTCTCCGGCCAGGACCTGGTGGGCGCCATCGGCCAGGGGCTCTACAGCAAGCGGATGTGGCCGCCCCTGGAGCGGGCCCTCGCCTCGCTGGTCGAGGACGGGGACGCACGAGGAGTGATGGGGTTCGGCGGCGGGGGCGCCGTCGTCCCCGCCCTGCCGAGGCAGAACCCCGTACGGCAGAGCCCCTCTCCGGACTCCGACGGCGGGCTCGTCGACGAGGTGGAGGTGCCGATCGACAACCTCCCCGCCGCGCTGATGGCGATCAACTGCGCGGACGATCCCGACCGACCCACCGCGGCCCGGATCACCAAGGATTTCGCCGCCCTGCGCGCCACGTACGAGAAGGCCTCCCCGGTGTTCGGCCGCTACCGCCTCGCCGAGGTACTGACGTGTTACGGCCGCCCCAGGGGCACGGACTTCATCCGCACGCGGGTGCGGGACGTCGACACGCCGAAGATGCTCCTGGTGGGCACACGCGGCGACCCGGCAACGCCGTACCGCTGGACCACGGAGACGGCCGAGCGGCTGGGCTCGTCGGCGATCGTCCTGGACAACAAGGGCGAGGGCCACACCGGGTACGCGTCCTCGAAGTGCGTGCACCGGACGGTCGATGCGTTCCTTCTCTACGGCTCCCTCCCAGCCGACGGCAGCTCCTGCGGCGCGGACGACACCGGCTGACGGCCGCAGCGGGTAGCGGGCAGAACCTGCATGCGCTCCCCCGCGCCCGCCCACCCCGACTACTCCGAATGCCTGACGTCCGAATCAGTCCTAAGGTGCTCATATGGAGCATGCCCTCAGTCCCGCCACGCTCACCGAACTGCGGCGCCCGCGTCCCTACCCCGCGGTCTCCGTACTGACGCCGACGCACCGCCGCGAACCCGACAACGCGCAGGATCCGGTCCGGCTGCGCAACGCGGTGGCCGAGGCCAAGAGACGGCTGGAGGCCGATCCGGCCGTCACCCGCGAGCGGCGCGTCGACGTCGCCGGCCAGCTCGACCGGGCCCTCGCCGAGGTGGACCTCGCGCACGCCGCGGATGGACTGGTGATCTTCGCGGCGCCCGGGGAGCATCAGGTGTGGTCCCTGGCCCGGCCGGTGCCCGAGCGGGTGGTGCTCTCCGACACCTTCCTGACCCGCAACCTGGTCTCCGCACAGGCTGCCGAACAGGCGTTCTGGGTACTGGCGGTCGCCGCCGACCGTGTCTCACTGTGGGACGGGCACACCGACCGGGTCGTCGAGGAGAACTCCGGCGGATTTCCGCTGAGCCGGAGCCTGGAGGACCCGGACGCCGAGCGTCAGGAGCGCGTCGGTGATCTGCCCAGTACCTTCCGGGACGAACACACGCGGCGGTTCCTGCGTGACGCGGATCTGGCGATGGGCGGCGTACTGCGCTCGCACCCGCGTCCGCTGTACGTGACCGGCGAACCGGCGGACCTGGCCGCTCTCGCCGAGGTCGGTGCCGCTGTCAGGGGCGCGACGCACGTCCCGCACGGCGGCCTCGGGCACGCCCGCGCCGAGACGGTGTGGCAGGCCGTCCGCCCCCTGGTCACGGACCGGCAGCGGGCGCAGGCCGACGCGGTCCGCAGGGACCTCGAAACCGCCCGTGGCCGAAGGGAGTTCGCCGCCGGTGTGGACGAGGTGTGGCAGAGCGCCACCGAGGGACGCATCCGGCTGCTCGCCGTCGAGGAGAACTACCGAGTGACGGTACGGGACGACGGCGGAGACCATCTCGTGCCCGCCGGGAGCGGTGACCTCGACGCCCGCGAGGACATCGTGGACGAGATCGTGGAACGGTGCCTGAGCACCGGGGCGGAGGTCCGCTTCGTACCGGACGGGACGCTCGCCGAGGCGACGGGGATCGCCGGCGTGCTGCGCTACTGACCGCTGCGGGGCCGATGCCCGCACCCCCGGTCCCCGGACACCGCTGTCGCCGCCCTCACTGCTCCCTGCCCTCGCTCCCCGCCGAAGGTGCGCCGAGGAGGTCGGAGAGGCCGCGGTCGACGGCGTCACCGAGGTCCTCTCTGCCGGCCGCCACGACGGCGAACGTACGGAGCAGGAATCGGCGCAGGGCCGGTGTGCCGAACTGGAGCAGGGCCAGGCCGTGCGGCGAGTGGAGTTCCAGGACCGTGCGCGTGGGGCCGCACGGCCAGATGTGGACGTCGCCGCACCCGGCGGGCCGCCGCACTCCTTCCTCAAGCAGGCTCCGGGCGAAGGTCCAGCTCACCCCCTCGCCGTCCAGGGCGACCTCGGCGGGGAAGTCGATGTGCACGGCCAGCGGATCCGTCGAGGCGTAACGGAGCGTGGCATCGACGGGGAGCTCCTGCTCCTCCGAAGTGATCAGGCGTGCACGCGCGGGCTGTTCGAGGGTGACATCCATGGCGGTCTCCGCTCCGGTTCGGGCCGACGATGAGGAGGTCGACGCGTTGTGCCGACGTGGTGTTACGACCCCGAAATGGCCTCTCCGATTACGCGGATTCCGCAGCTATTAATGTGAGCTGCATCACTAACCCGCATGGTTTTCCGCAGGGATCAAGAACCGCTGGGCGATTCGGGGGCAACCTGACGATGCGCCCCGACAACACATCGCCACGCATCGCACAAAAGGCCGTCGAACACGCGCGTGAATGAGTTGGCGCTCAGCTCCATCGCTCCGCCAAATCACGTACCCCGCCTACGACTTGGCGCGCCGGGCGCGTACCGTTTCCGCACCAGGAAAACCGTCCAAGAAGACTGTGACATATGCCAGAAGCACCACCGTCCCGTGTGTTGCCAAATCCCTTACAGGGCGTCGCAGGCTGTGCAACAGTCGTAACCGGTCCTTCCGTCAGCCTTGGTCGAACCGTCCCTTCATCGGAGTGCGTCATGCCGCCCCATCTCTCCGCGGACCGCCCAGCCGCCCAGCCGCCCGCGCGCGGCTCGGTCGACGCGCTCATCACGCAGACCCGACAGCTCAAAGGTGACGTGGACGCCGTACGACGGGACGCACCCGCTGACGGATCGGACCCGCGGGGACGCTGGCAGCGAGCTCTGTACGACCTGGCACTGCATCAACTCAGCGATCTCGACGAACACCTGGCCCAGTTGCGGGACGGCCCGCAGCCCCTGCCCGAGGCTCCCGTCGTCGCCGAGGCAGAACCCGGAGTCCGAGCGGTGCCGACCGCTCCCCGGCGCGACTCGCTCCTCAGCCGGGTCGGCAGCGCGGAGTGGAATCTCCTTACGGACGAGGCCAGTTGGTCCGGCGAGCTGTTCCAGATCCTCGGCCGGGATCCCGCCGCGGATCCGCTCACCCTCGACGAGTTGCCCTCCCTGGTCCTCGACGAGGACCGGCCGAGGCTCACCGCGATGGTCACGGACTGTCTCATCGACGCCAAGCCCATCGACGGTGAGTTCCGCATCCTGCGGCCCGACGGCGGCGTACGGACCGTGCACATGATGGGCGAGCCCGTGCTCGACGCGGACGGCAGCACCGCCTCGATGTGGGCCGTGCTGCGGGACGTCAGCGAACTGCGCCGCAGCCAGCGGACGGTGAGCGAGACCCGTGACTCGTTCCAGCGTCACCGGCACCACGCGCAGTCCGAACGCCGGCTCGCGGTCGAGCTGCAGGAGGCCGTGCTGCCACCCTGGCGCGGCTCATTGCGGCTCCCGCACCAGGGCCCGCAGGCTCTGGACCTGGCCGCCCGCTATCTCCCCTCCTCGACGAGCGCGCTGATCGGCGGTGACTGGTACGACGCGCTCGAACTGTCCGACGGCGACACCCTGTTGAGCGTCGGCGACCTCACCGGCCACGGGGTGACCGTGACCTCGGGCATGGCGATGCTGCTGGGCGCGCTGCGCGGCATGGCCGTCGCGGGCACCCAGCCGGGTCAACTCATGACCTGGCTCAACCAGTTACTCGACGCGTCCGTGCAGCCGGCCCTGGGCAGCGCGGTCTGCTGCCGCTACCGGCCCGGGTCCCGCACCCTCACCTGGGCCCAGGCAGGCCACCCCGCCCCGCTACTGTTCCGCGACGGGACGGGACAAATACTGAACCCACCGGACGGCGTTCTGCTCGGCGCGACCTCGCGCGCTGTCTACGGGCAGGCCGAGGTGACCCTCGAACCCGGCGATGTGCTCCTCCTGCACACCGACGGACTGGTACCCGGACACCGGGAGGACACCGCCGCCGCGCACCGCCTGCTCGAACTGGCCCCGCGCTTCGGCGAGGCACGGACCGCGCAGGAATGTGTACGGGCGGTGGTGGAGGAGTGCGGCGAGTCCGAGCGCGAGGACGACGCCTGCGTACTCATCGCCAGGGTGACCCCGTAAAGGTGGTCGAGGAAGGCCCCCCGGTAACGGTCAAGGGGGAACGGTCGAGGCCCCCTGGCAGTCAGGGTGAGGCCCCGCAGGCGCGGCCTATACCCGCGCGTTGTTGCCGCCCCTTCCCCTCACCTGCTTCGGCAGCGACAGCTTGATCTCCTCGCGAAGCTCGTCGACCTTCGGATAGCTGGAGTACTCGGCGGTGAGCCGGTACATCTCGCGCAACCGGTCCCAGGTGCGGTGGGACGAGTTCGAGCCCATCGACACCAGGGCCAACCGCGCGTATCCGGCGGCCTGGTCGGGGTCGTCCGCGATGAAGCAGGCGGAGGCCATGGACAGGAAGTCGAAGATCTTCGACCGCTGGCGGCCGTCGACCCTCAGTTCCAGGGCCTTCTCCGCGTAGTACTGGGCCTGCACCGCCGCGGCCGGTTCGTGCTCGGCCAGGGTGCGGTAGGCCAGCGCCTGCATGCCGTACAGGTCCTCCGCCTTGAACATCTGCATCCAGCTCGGCGGCGGCACGTCACCCTTGTCGGAGACGAAGAGGTCCTCCGCCTGTCCGAGAGTGCGGCGCATCGCCTGACCGCGCCCCATCGACGCCTGCGCCCAGGCCTCGACGGTGTACAGCATGGCCTTGGTGCGCGGCAGGGTCTCCTCGCCCGAGCCGGAGTTGGCGAGCTTCATGAGGTCGAGCGCGTCGTCGGGCCGGCCGAGGTGCACCATCTGGCGAGCCGCCCGGGAGAGCGCCTCCCCGGCGCGCGGCCGGTCGCCACCTTCCCGGGCCGCGTGGGCGGCGATCACGAAGTACTTCTGGGCCGTGGGTTCCAGGCCCACGTCGTGCGACATCCAGCCGGCGAGGACGGCGAGGTTGGCGGCGACGCCCCACAGGCGCTGCTGGATGGGGTCGGGGTGCCGGTAGGCGAGCATGCCGCCCACCTCGTTGAGCTGGCCCACCACCGCCTTGCGCTGGAGCCCGCCGCCGCGGGCCGCGTCCCACTTCCGGAACACCTCGACCGCGGTTTCCAGTTCCTCGATCTCCTGCCACCCGATGGGGGCGGCCTCGTACCGGTCGAAACCGGCGGGATCGGCGTGCAGGGGGTTGTCGAGGTCGGGAGCGTCGGCGGAGAGAGTCGGGTCGGTGTGCAGCCAGTCGTGCATGGCACTGCTGAGTGCGGAGCCTGCGGTGAGCGCGACGCCCGCACCCACCAAGCCGCGTCGGTTGAGCATGAGGTCCATTCCCGTGAATTCGGTGAGGACCGCGGCAGTCCGTCCGGGCGCCCACGGCACACCGTCGGGAGCTTCCGCACTCCCGGCGCCCGGCCGTTTCCCCACACGCCCGTGCCGGACCAGACCTAAGTCCTCTATGGTCACGACACGGCCGAGACGCTCGGTGAACAGGGCAGCCAGTACGCGTGGCACCGGATCGCGCGGGATCTCTCCCGTGTCGATCCACCGCCGCACCCGCGAGGTGTCGGTCGCCAGCTGGGGGTGGCCCATGGCCGCCGCCTGCCGGTTGACCAGCCGCGCGAGTTCGCCCTTGGACCAGCCGGCCAGGCCGAACAGGTCCGTCAGACGAGTGTTGGGTTGTCCGCTCACGTCAAGCCCCCAGGTTCTCGGCTGAGTTGACAGTAACCGTCTGTCAGTTGCTGAGCGACTATTCGCCAGGGTTCGCCAGGGTTCGCCAGATGGTGTGCCACTGGCCGACGGGTGTCAGGTAGGAACGCGCCACCCCGACCCGGTCACCGAGGAACACTCCCCAGGGTGCACCTGGGAGGCCGGGCCGGGTAGCGCATGACCGTCGCCGGCACACGAAGGGATCTGTTTCTCCCATGTACGCAGCATCGTCCTCCGTGTCCGCGCCTCCACGCGTGCTGCACCCCCGCCAGGGTGGCAGCGGCCCCTACCTCGACCCCGCACGTCCGGGGGCTCCCGTACTCGGTGCCGGTGCCGGCCGGGCACGACGGCTGCCGGGGATCGGCACCCAGCCGCTCAGCGGCAGACTCGATCTGTCCGGCCCCCAGGGCGCGCAGTTGCGCACGGCCATCGCGTCGGTGCACCGGATCTGCCCGGAGTTCGCGCCGGTACAGGTGCTCCGCCGCAGCGGACGCTCCGTGCTTATGGTCGGGACGACAGGACGCAGCACGGCCGTCGCGAAGTGTTTACTGGACCACTCCCCCGCGTGGGCCGAACGCATCCAGCACGAAATAGCCGCATACCGCTCGTTCGTGCGGCACCGCCCGCCGGTGCGGGTGCCCCGTCTGATCGCGGCGGACCCGGACAACTGCACGCTGGTCATCGAGCGGATGCCGGGCCGGGTCGCGGCCCTGCAGCGGCACCCGGCCGAGGCGCCGCCGCGTGCCGACATCAGGGCGGCCCTCAGCGCGATCTGCCGGCTCAACGCCTGGCGTCCACCGGCGGGCACGTTCGACGCCCCGCTGGACTACGCGGCGCGAATCTCCCGGTTCCACGAGCTGGGGCTGCTCACCGACCGGGACCTGGGCGACCTCCAGAAGCTGGTGCACGGCATCGCACACTCGGCGGGCCGCCAGGGCATGGGCCAGTTCTGCCACGGCGACGCACTCCTGTCCAACGTCCTCCTCTCACCGGCCGGTCCAGTGCTGGTGGACTGGGAGCACGCGGGCTGGTATCTGCCGGGGTACGACCTGGCAACGCTGTGGGCGGTCCTCGGTGACGCGCCGGTGGCCCGGCGCCAGATCAGCCAGCTCGCGCAGGCGGCGGGACCGGCGGCGCGGGACGCCTTCCTGGTGAACCTGATGCTCGTACTGACGCGCGAGATCCGTACGTACGAACTGGCCGTGCAGCGGTCGATGCACGAGACGACCCCGGCGGCACCGGGACCGGCCCATCCGGGTGCTGCGCCGTCCGGCGAGGAACAGCGGCTGCTGCTGAGGCGGCTGCACGACGACTGCCAGCTGGCCCGACGGGCCGTGCGTGCGGCGGTCGGCACTCGCTGACAGGGGGGCGAAGGCCCGCGATGCGCCTGGACAGCGGCGCGTCGCGGGCCTTCGCCATGTCCGGGCATGGGTCGCCACGAAAGTTCCCGCACCGCTGTTGACATGGGAAGTCTTCGGTCCCTGGGCATGATTGACGGACCGTCGGGCAGCCGAGCCACTAGTGTGCTCAACGGCTCCGCACGTCCGCCGCTCCCCCACGCCCGCCCGACCCCGGAGGCCGCATTGCGAGGACATGCCACCGACCCCGCCCGCCCCACCGATCCCGGCCACAGACGCCCGCGCAGGGCCGCCGGTGCGCTCGCCTCGGCGGCGCTGCTGCTGCCGCTGCTCGGCGCGGCCCCGGCCGAGAGCGGTGCCTCGGCCACCCGGCTGCAGCGCTCCTTCGCCTCGGCGGCGGACCGGTACCACGTGCCGCAGAGCCTTCTGCTCGCCGTCTCCTACCTCCAGTCCCGCTGGGACACGCACACCGGGGCGCCCAGCGTCACCGGCGGCTACGGCCCCATGCACCTCACCGACGCCCGTACCGCCCTCGCGAACGCCCCGCACCACAGCGAGGGCACGGAGGACGCGCGCGGCGACAGTGCCCGCCCGGCCCTGCACCCCGCCGCCGAGGTCCCGACGCAGGCCGAACTCCCGTCCCGTCTGCGGACGTTGACGAAGGCCGCCGAGCTGACCGGCCTGCCCGCGCGACAACTCCGCACCGACCCGGCCGCCAATGTGGCCGGCGGCGCCGCACTGCTGGCCGCCGCCCAGCGGGACCTGGCCGAGCCGCTGAGCGCCGACCCGGCGGACTGGTATGGAGCGGTGGCCCGATTCTCCGGCGCCGACGACACCGCGACGGCGGCGGCGTACGCCGATGACGTGTACGACGTGCTGCGCACCGGTGCGGAGCGCACGACCGACGAGGGACAGCTCGTCACCCTCGCCGCGCGTCCCGAACTGGCCCCCGAAACAGCCCAGTTGCAGCGGACCGGACTGCGGAAGGTCTCCGCGGCGGGCACCGAGTGCCCGGCGACGGTGTCCTGCGAGTGGATTCCGGCGCCGCACGAGGAATTCGGCGAGGGCGACTACGGCAACCACGACCTGGGCAACCGGCCGGCCGGCCAGAGCATCCGGTACATCGTCGTCCATGACACCGAGGGCGCCTGGGACGGCGTACTGAACATGGTCCAGGACCCGACCTACGTGTCCTGGAACTACACGCTGCGCTCGACGGACGGGCACATCGCGCAGCATGTGAAGGCGAAGGACGTGGCCTGGCACGCGGGCAACTGGTACGTCAACGCCAAGTCGATCGGGCTGGAGCACGAGGGGTTCCTGGCGAACCCGGACGCCTGGTACACGGAGGCGATGTACCGGGCGTCGGCCCGGCTGGTGAAGTACCTGGCGGCCAAGTACGGCATCCCGCTGGACCGGCAGCACATCCTCGGCCACGACAACGTGCCAGGTCCGACCACCTCGACGGTTTCCGGCATGCACACCGACCCGGGCCCGTACTGGGACTGGCAGCACTACTTCACGCTGCTGGGCCGCCCCTTCGGGCGGACAGCTCACGTCCGGGGCGACAGCGCAGTGGTGACGATCCGGCCGGACTACGCGTCGAACCGGCCGACGTACACCGGCTGTGTCACGGCGGGCCAGGCGTGTGCGGCGCACGGGTCGAGCGAGGTGCGGCTTTACTCGCAGCCGGACACCGCGTCGGCCCTCGTGAAGGACATCGGGACGCATCCCCCGGGCGGCGTCTCGACGATCGGTGTCAACGACATCGGGTCGCGGGTGTCCACCGGCCAGCAGTACGCCGTCGCGGAGCGCAGGGGCGACTGGACGGCGATCTGGTACCTGGGCCAGAAGGCCTGGTTCCAGAACCCGGCCGCGAACCCGACGGCGGTGGCTGCCGTCGGCGCGCTCGTGACCCCGAAGAACGGTCTGACGGAGATCCCGGTGTACGGGAGGGCCTACCCGGAGGCGTCGGCCTATCCGGCGGGTGTGCCTGCCCAGACGGTCTCGCCACTGCCGTACAAGCTGCCGTCGGGCCAGAAGTACGTGGCCGGGGAGAAGGTGCCGGGCGAGTACTACTACGCCGTCACCTTCGACCCTGCCTCGCACCGGGTCGTGGTCGGCAAGGATCAGTACTACGAGATCCAGTTCGGCCACCGGGTGGCCTTCGTCCGGGCGGCGGACGTCCGGCTCACGCTGTCCTGAGCCATCGACGACAGAGGTGAGGGCCGGGTTCCGCCACGTGGCGGAACCCGGCCCTCACCTCTGCGAGCGTCGCTTCAGGCCGTCTGGAAGAGCTCCGCGGGCAGCGGCTTCAGCAGCGCGTACAGATCGTCCGTGATCGGACGGTCCCAGGCTGCGATGGTCACCAGGACGTTGTCGCTGCGGTCGAACTGCACGCAGGCGATCCGGCTCTCGGAGAGCTTGAGACGGCGCACGATCAAAAGGTTGTCGCCCTGCATCACCGGGACGTCCTCGGTGCCGACGACGGTAACCTCCTCCTCGTTCTCCAGGGCCACCAACAGCTGGGCCACCTCGAACGGGACCTCGTCCTCGGCGACCTCACGGGCCGGGGAGCCCTCGGGCAGGTTGCCGATGACCATGGCGGGGCCACGGCCGCCGAACAGGTCGTAGCGCAGGAACACGCCCTGGCAGCTGCCATCGGGTGCGGGCAGCAGGCCCGCGCCGAGATTGCCGGGCCAGTCGCCCGGATCCATGGCCAGGACATCGAAGTCGGGGCCGGCGGGAGTGGCGCTGCGGCGGCGGAGGAACGACATACAGCCATGGTACGGGTTTCACCGAACCTCCTGTCCCGCGGGCGCCGCCCCCGCACGTTGCCCTACTGGCTCGCCTGCTTGTGCCGCTCGTGATGGCGGGCGACCCGGGCCCGGTTCCCGCAGGCGGGTCTGCACCACTCCTGCCGCGGGTGCTCCTTGAGGAAGTAGCGCACACAGCGCGGCGCGTGGCAGGCCCGCAGCCGTTCCCGGTCCGCACCGGCGAGAAAGGCGACAGCGGCCCGCGCGAGCGCGGCCACGACCTCGCCCTCACCCCGCACGCCCTGGTGGCGTACGACGGGTTCGGCGTCGTCGGCCCAGTCGAGCACGGGGACGGTGGGAGTGCGGGCGGCAGCCGCGTTGAGCCGGCGCAGCGCCTCGGCCAGGGGCAGCAGCCGTGCCGCGTCCGCCGGACTCGGTTCCCCGGGCCGCACCGCGCGCGCGAAGAGGGTCCGCACGGCGGCACGCAGCTCCCGTACGGCGCTGAGCGCGGCTTCGTCGGCGACGAAGCCGTCCGTGTCCGGGAGGGTGTCGCGATGGGCGCGCACCCAGGCGGTGAGGGCTGCGGTGTGGGTGAGGTCGTCGGCGATGCCACCGTCGCCGTCGTGGCGGACGGTGAGGGCGAGGTCGAGGGTGAGCCGCGCGTCGCCGGTGAGGTCGCTGGTGATCAGGTCCCGCATGAGGCTAATGCTAATCCCCGCGACATCCATTAGCACCGCAGGGGCGGCCCTGCCGTTCACGGGGCAGCCCCTGTCGCGCCCTCACCCCAAGGACGATGGCGTCTCAGGTCAGGTCGAACTCCCCTTCCCGTGCCCCCGACACGAACGCGCCCCACTCCGCGGGCGTGAAAATCAGGGAAGGGCTGTGCGGGCGGCCACTGTTGCGCATCGCGATGAACCCCTCGACAAAGGCGATCTGGACATCCCCCCGCCCACTGCTGCTGGACTGCCAGTCGGCGTTGCTGAGGTCCAGCTCCGGCTTGTCCCAGCCCGCGAGCGGGTGCTCCTGGATCGTGCTCTCGGCCACGTCCGTGCTCCTCCCGGTTACGTCGTCCGCCGTCAGCCTAGCCATCGGTTCCTGCCGCCGACAGGCCACGTGAGGGGGACGCTTCAGGAGGTGGGCGGTTCGCTGCCGACGAGCCACATGGAAAAGAACTGGGAGCCACCGCCGTAGGCGTGCCCGAGGACCCGGCGGGCCCCGTCCACCTGGTGTTCTCCGGCCAGCCCGCGCACCTGGAGAGCTGCCTCCGCGAAGCGGATCATGCCCGAGGCGCCGATCGGATTGGTCGACAGAACGCCGCCCGACATGTTGACGGGCAGGTCCCCGTCCAGCTCGGTGACCCCGGACTCGGTGAGCTTCCAGCCCTCGCCCTCGGCGGCGAAGCCGAGGTTCTCCAGCCACATGGGTTCGTACCAGGAGAACGGTACGTACATCTCGACGGCGTCGATGTCCCGGCGCGGGTCGGCGATCCCGGCCTGCCGGTACACGTCGGCCGCGCAGTCCTGGCCCGCCTGCGGCGACACCGCGTCCTTGCCCGCGAAGAGCGTGGGTTCGCTGCGCATCGCGCCGCCGTGCAGCCAGGCGGGCGGGCGCGGTGAGCGGGCGGCTCCGGCGCGGTCGGTGAGGATCATCGCGCAGGCGCCGTCCGAGGAGGGGCAGGTCTCGGAGTAGCGGATCGGGTCCCACAGCATGGGAGAGGCCTGGACCTTCTCCAGCGTGATGTCGTGCTCGTGCAGATGCGCGTACGGGTTCAGAAGCGCGTTGCGCCGGTCCTTGTACGCGACCAGCGAGCCGACCGTGTCGGGAGCGCCGCTGCGATGCATGTACGCGCGGACGTGCGGGGCGAAGAAGCCGCCGGCTCCGGCCAGCAGCGGCTGCTGGAAGGGGATCGGCAGGGACAGTCCCCACATGGCGTTCGACTCGGACTGTTTCTCGTAGGCCAGGGTGAGGACGGTGGCGTGGACGCGGGACCTGACGAGGTTCGTGGCGACGAGGGCGGTGGACCCGCCGACCGAGCCGGCCGTGTGCACGCGCAGCATCGGTTTGCCGACCGCGCCGAGGGCGTCGGCGAGATACAGCTCGGGCATCATGACGCCCTCGAAGAAGTCGGGCGCCTTGCCGATGACGACGGCGTCGATGTCGGCCCACGTCAACTCTGCGTCCGCGAGGGCCCGTTGGGCCGCCTCCCGCACCAACCCGGCCATGGACACGTCCCGGCGGGCGGCGACATGCTTGGTCTGGCCGATTCCTACGACCGCCACGGGTTCACTGGACATGACGGGCCTCCCCTTCGAGTACGGCGACCAGGTTCTGCTGGAGGCAGGGCCCGGAGGTGGCGTGGGCGAGCGCCCGGTCGGACTCGCCCCGGTGGATACGCGCGGCGGCCTCGCCGATGCGGACGAGCCCGGCGGCCATGATCGGGTTGGCGGCGAGGGCACCCCCGGAGGGGTTCACGCGGACGTCGTCACCCAGCCGGAGCGCCTTTCTGAGGACCACCTCCTGCGAGGTGAACGGCGCGTGCAACTCGGCGGTGTCCACAGGCCGTTCGAAAGCGCCGGCCTTCTCGGCGGCGAGCCGGGTCGACGGTGAGTCGGTCAGCTCGCGGACGCCGAGCGAGTGAGCCTCGATGCGGTGGTCGATGCCCCGGATCCACGCGGGCCGCTCGCACAGTTCCCGGGCGCGTTCACCGGCCGCGAGGATCACGGCGGCGGCCCCGTCACCGATCGGCGGACAGTCCCCGGTACGCAGCGGATGCACGACGTAGTCGCCGTGCGGCACCGAACCCCTCAGCTGGGCATGGGGGTTGGCCCGCGCATCCGCCCGGCTCCGGGCCGCGACGGCGGCGAGCGCGGGCTCGTCGGTGTGGCCCTCGTCGATGAGTGCCTGCGCCTGGAGCGCGGCGAGCGCCACGGAGTCCGGCCACAGGGGGGCCACGTAGTACGGGTCGAGCTGCCGGGTCAGCACGTCACGCACCGGGCCCGGCGAGGACTTGCCGTACGCGTAGACGAGCGCCGTGTCGGCATCGCCCGTCAGCAGCTTGGTCCACGCCTCGTACAGCGCCCACGCCCCGTCCATCTCCACGTGCGACTCGGAGATCGGCGGCCAGGCGCCCACGCCGTCGAGTGCCAGGGTGAAGGAGAAGGCGCGGCCAGCGAGGTAGTCGGAGGAGCCGGAGCAGGTGAAGCCGATGTCGCTGGTCTTGAGTCCTGTCCGGTCGAGCACCTCGTGGAGCACGGGCATGAGCATCTCGACCTCGGAGAGCTCATCACTGGTGCGCCGGTGATCCGTCTGCGCGAAGGCGACGACGGCGATCTCGCGTGTCACAGCAGCTCCTTGAACGTCTCGTAGTCCGCGTCGGGTTCACCGGTGGGCCGGTAGTGGTCGGGGTAGCGGCCCCCTTCCGTCCACACCGGCTCCACCCGCAGCCCCATGCGCACCTGGTCGTAGGGGATGCCGCCGATCCGGCCGTGCAGGGCGAGGTCAGCGCCGTCGAGGGCGATGTGCGCGTAGACGTACGGCACTTCGATGTCGAGGTTGCGCGCCTTGATGTTGACGATGCAGAAGGTGGTCACCGTGCCGCCGGGGCCGACCTGGACCTGCTCGGCCGTGGCGACACCGCAGGTGGGACACGCGCCCCTGGGCGGGACGTACACCTTCCGGCAGGAGGGGCAGCGTTCGCCGACGATCCGCCGGTCGGCGAGGGCGCTGATGTACGCGGTCTGGGCTCGGCCGGGCGAGTAGCTGTAGTCGAGGCGGGCCTGCGCGACGATGCCGGTCACCATCGACTCGAACTGCCCGTCATGGGCGGCCACTTCACTGTCGCTCGCGCTGTCGTACGGCTCGAAGCAGGCGATGTCCGTGATCGCGCCGGTGCGCTCCGCCGCCCAGCGGACGCGGACGCGCATGCCGGTGTGGACGGCGTCGGGGCCGGGGGCGTCGAGCGCGTGCAGCAGGGCCGTGTCGGCTCCGTCCAGCCGGACCAGGACCCAGGCGAAGGGCGTCTCCAGGGGTTGGTCGCGGCGCGGGGCGTGGTTCCAGGCCCAGGTGGTGACGGTGCCGGTGGGGGCGACCTGCACGAGGTCGCGTATCTCGTCGGCGGTCACCGGGGCGTACTCGACGGGCGGGACGAGGGTGCGGCCGTCGGTGGTGCGGACACCGAGGACGACCTGTTCGCGCAGGCCGGTCAGGAAGGCGCTCTGGACGGGGCCCAGGGAGCGGGTGAAGGGGAATTCGACGACCAGGGGGGCTTTGAGGACTTCGGTGGTCATCCGGGGGTGCTCCTTCGCGGGGTCAGGGCCTGTCCGGCGGATCAGGCCGCAGGGAACCAACGGCGCCCAGTCGCCGCAGGCGAGCGGGGCGAACGGGGGTCCCCCCGGTCGAGCGGAGTCGGGAGTGGGGGAGTCGGCAACCGACGGCAACGCGGCTTTGGGTCCCCCCTCTGGGGGAGGGCGTGCCACACCCCGCGGCCCAGGCGTGCTCCAGACGACAGGGCCTAGGCCCGCCGGTAGACGGGCGGGCGCTTCTCGGCGAACGCACGGGTGCCTTCCTTGGCGTCGGCGGTGTCGAAGACGGGCCAGCCGCGCTTGAGTTCGGCGGCGAGGCCGTCGGTCTCGGTGAGCTCGGCGGTCTCGTAGACCGAGGCCTTGACGGCCTCGACAGCGAGCGGGCCGCAGGCGTTGATACGTTCGGCGATCTCCAGGGCCTTGTCTAGGGCGGTTCCGTCGGGGACGACGTGTCCGATCAGGCCGATGGCGGCGGCCTCCTGGGCGCTGTAAGGACGTGCCGTGAGCAGCATTTCCAGGGCGTGGGTGCGCGGGATCTGCCGCTGGAGGCGGACTGTGGAGCCGCCGATCGGGAAGAGTCCGCGTTTGACCTCGAAGAGTCCGAAGGTCGCGGACTCGCCCGCGACCCGGATGTCGGTGCCCTGGATGATCTCGGTGCCGCCGGCGACGCAGTACCCCTCGATCGCGGCGATCACCGGTTTGCGGGGGCGGTGGTGGCGCAGCATCGCCTTCCAGTGCAGGTCCGGGTCGGCCTTGAGCCGGTGGCGGTACTCCTCCCCCTCCAGACCACTTCCGGCCAGGGCCTTCAGGTCCATCCCGGCGCAGAAGGCGCCCCCGGCTCCGGTGAGCACGATCGAGCGGACGGCGTCGTCCTCGTCCGCCTCGACCCAGCCGTCGTACAGCCCGACGAGCATCGGCAGCGAGAGCGCGTTCTTGGCTTCCGGCCGGTTGAGCGTGAGGACCAGCGTGGCGTTCTCGCGCCGCACGGTGAGGTGTTCGGTCCCACCCATCGCCCATCTCCCCTCTGAAAGAACGAGAACAGGTGAAAGAACGAGAACAGGTTGCAGGAGCGGAGGAAGCACTTCAAGGGTTTTCTGACAG
The DNA here is from genome assembly GCF_014646095.1 of Streptomyces lacrimifluminis. Taxonomy (GTDB): domain Bacteria; phylum Actinomycetota; class Actinomycetes; order Streptomycetales; family Streptomycetaceae; genus Streptomyces; species Streptomyces lacrimifluminis. Next base: position 191,752 of record NZ_BMMU01000015.1, read on the forward strand.
GTAGTCAGATTTCTTCGGCGCCGCCCCTTCACAGTTGACGCGCCCTTTGCTCTGATGACGGCGAGCCGACAACCGCCAGGGATACCCGGGGTCAGGAGGAGCGGTGGAGTACAACCTTGCCGACCTGTTCGAGTCGGTCGTGGATGTGGTGCCGGATCGTGCGGCGCTCGTGTACCTCGACCATCCCGGTACGGGCGCGGAACGCCGCCTGACCTACGCGGAGTTGGACGCCGCCGCCAACCGGGTCGCCCATCACCTGATCAACAGCGGGATAAACCCCGGCGAGCATCTGGGCCTGCATCTCTACAACGGGGTCGAGTACCTCCAGACGGTGCTGGGGTGCCTGAAGGCACGGATCGTGCCGGTCAACGTCAACTACCGGTATGTGGAAGAGGAGTTGGTGTACCTCTACCGGGACGCCGCCCTCGCCGCCCTGGTGTTCGACGCGGAGTTCACGGAGCGGGTGGCGGCGGCACGGCCGCTGGCCACGGAGCTGCGGCATCTGATCCGGGTGGGCGAACCGGCACCGGGGTCAGCCGAGTTGGAGGCCGTACCCTTCACCGAGGCGGAAGCCGCCGGGTCCCCGGAGCGGGGTTTCGCGGCCCGCTCGGGCGACGACCAGTTCATCATCTACACCGGCGGCACCACCGGCATGCCCAAGGGCGTGATGTGGCGCCAGGAGGACCTGTTCTTCGCGGGGCTGGGCGGTGGGGCGCCGACCGGTGAGCCGGTCAAGTCCCCGCAGGAGCTGGCCGAGCGGGTCGCGGCCGGCGGTGAGGGGATCACCTTCTTCCCCACTCCCCCGCTGATGCACGGCACCTCGACCCTGACCGCCTTCATCGGCTTCCACTTCGGCCAACGCGTGGTGATCCACCGTAAGTTCACCGCCGAGGACGTGCTGCGCACGATCGAGAAGGAGAAGGTCACCAGCGTGTCCCTGGTGGGCGACGCGATGCTGCGTCCACTGATCGACGCCCTCAACGGGCCCATGAAGGGCACGGACTGCTCAACCCTGTTCAGCGTCTCGTCCTCCGGCGCGATCATGTCGGAGACGGTACGCGCCGAGTTCCAGGCCCTGGTCCCGAACGTCATGCTGCTCAACAACTTCGGGTCGTCGGAGTCCGGCTTCAACGGTACGGCGACCGAGGACTCGGGCCCCGAGCGCGGCTTCCGCATCCGCGTCAACTCGCGGACGCAGGTGGTGGATCCGGCCACCCACGAGCCGGTGCCCGCGGGCGAGGTGGGCCGGATCGCCCAGTGCGGCCACGTACCGCTCGGCTACTACAACGACCCGCGGAAGACGGCGGACACCTTCTTCGAGAGGGACGGCGAGCGGTGGGTCCTGCTCGGTGACATGGCCACGGTCGACGAAGAGGGTGTCGTCACCGTCCTCGGCCGGGGCTCGCAGTGCATCAACACCGGGGGCGAGAAGGTGTATCCGGAGGAGGTCGAGCAGGCGCTCAAGTCCCATCCGGACGTGTACGACGCACTCGTGGCCGGCGTCCCGGACCCGAGGTGGGGAAACCATGTCGCGGCGGTGGTGCAGTTGCGGAAGGGGGCGCCACGGCCCTCGCTGGAGGACGTCCAGTCCTACTGCCGTACGCATCTGGCCGGTTACAAGATCCCTCGGCAGCTGGTGATCACCGAGACGATTCAGCGGTCACCCAGCGGCAAGGCCGACTACCGGTGGGCCCGGGAGATGGCGGTCGGGGCGGACCGGTAGGCGGGAGGCCGCGACGACGGGCGTACTCTGTGCGCGCGGTTGACCCGGGTGTTGAACGGAGGGTGACGCAGGGCCGTACGCGAGGTCGGCGGCCCTGCCCTGCGAGCCCGGTCCGCCGTGCCATCAGCGGCTTCGCACGGAAGGACCCACGGGTGTCGCACCACACGCCCCCTCGTCAACTGCCGGAGACGGACGCGGACGCATCGGACGGGACCCCGGCCGAGGAGGCCCCGACCGCTCCCGCGGTGAACGACACCGGGCCCGGCACCCCGGTGGGCGTGGATCCGGCGGACGAGGAAGCGGCCGGCGCGACGGACGAGACGACCGGGCCGACGACGACCGCGGAGGCGGACGAACCGGGCGCACACCCCGCGGTGAAGGACACGGCGGACGGCCCGGAGGACGCGAAGGCACCCGACAGGGCCGTCGTCCCCGGCGCGGCCTCCGCCGACGACGGATCCGCCGGGGCGGCGGCCTCCGGTTCCGCGTCCGCCGACGCATCCGACCCGAGCAACGCCGACTCCTCCTCTGCCCGCCCCGGCTGGTTCGGCTGGCGCCGTCGTTCCCCCCGCGCCGCCCGTGCCGTGCGGGTGGGCACGAGTGTCCTGGCCGGTGTGCTGGTGCTCAGCGTGCTGCTCATCCCCAACCGCCTCGACCGGATCGCCGTCGATTCGTTCCTCCGCCTGCCTGTCGAGGCGATCTTCCTCGCGGCCGTCCTGCTCGTGGTGCCGTCGAAGGCACGACGGATCACCGCCGGCGTCCTGGGGGCGTTCCTCGGGTTGTCCACCGTCCTGAAGTGTCTCGACATGGGCTTCTACCAGACCCTGGCCCGGCCGTTCGACCTGGTCTTCGACTGGATTCTGCTGAACAGCGCGGCGGACTTCCTGAAGGACTCGCTCGGTCGCTCGGGTGAGGTGCTCGTGGTGATCGGCGTGATCGTCCTGCTGATCGCCGTACTCGTCGTGAGCGCGCTCGCGATGGTGCGGCTGGCCGAGCTGATGGCCCGGCACCGCCCCGTGGCCGTGCGCGGCACGCTCGTCCTCGGCACCGCGTGGATCGCCTGCTTCACCATGGGCGTGCAGGCAGGCGGTGTCACGATCGCCACCAAGGGTTACACCCAGTACCTCACCAACCGTGTCCAGTACGTCCGCGACGGCCTCGGGGACGCCGAGGTCTTCGAGAAGCAGCTCAGCGTCGACGCCTTCGCCGACACCCCGTCCGACCAACTGCTGACCGGACTGCGCGGCAAGGACGTGCTGTTCACCTTCGTCGAGAGCTACGGCCGGGTGGCGATCGACGATCCGGCGATGGCACCGGAGATCGACGCGACGCTCAAGGACGGCGACGCCAGGCTCAGGTCGGCCGGGTTCGCGGCGCGCAGCGGCTGGCTCAGGTCACCCGTGACGGGCGCCGGCAGCTGGCTCGCCCACACGACGTTCCTGTCGGGTCTGTGGGTCAAGAACCAGCAGCGGTACCGGACGGTGACCACCAGTGACCGCGCTACCCTCACCAGCTACTTCCAGAAGACCGGCGCCTGGCGCACGGTGGGCATCGTCCCCGGCGTCCGGAAGTCCTGGCCCGAGGGGAAGTACTTCGGCCTCGACCACATCTACGATTCCACGCACCTCGGCTACCAGGGCCCGTACTTCAGCTGGACGCCGGTGCCGGACCAGTTCACCCTGGAGGCCTTCCAGAAGCTGGAGCACGGAAAGAAGGACCGCGACCCGGTCATGGCGGAGATCATCCTGGCCTCCAGCCACAACCCCTGGTCCCCCATCGCCCACATGATCGACTGGGACGACCTCGGGGACGGTTCGGTCTTCCACAAGATCAAGGAGGAGGGCACGAACCCCACGGAGGTCTGGAAGAGCGCCGAGCGCGTGCGGACCGAGTACCGCAAGGCTGTCCAGTACTCCCTGGACAGCCTGATCCAGTGGGTCCAGCGCTACGGCGACGACAACACCGTCCTCGTCCTCCTCGGCGACCACCAGCCCGTCCCCACGGTCACAGCGGGCAGCACCAGCAAGGACGTGCCGGTCACCATCGTCGCCCGCGACCCGAAGGTGCTGGACCGCGTCGCCGACTGGGGCTGGACGGACGGACTCAAGCCCGCGGCCGACGCCCCGGAGTGGGGCATGGACCAGTTCCGGGACCGCTTCATGACGGCATACGGGCCGGAGAAGAAGTAGCGCCGTCCGCGCCAAGCCGACTGACGGAGAAAACGCCAGGTCAGGTCCGTTGTCAGTGGTCGGTTCTAGGGTAGGTGGCGAGATCAGGATTCGCGCCGAGGAGACGAAGAGGTTCCCATGACGACCCTGCCCGACCGCCCGAACACCGCACTGCTCGTCATCGACGTCCAGAACGGCGTGGTGGACAGCTCCCACAACCGCGACGAGGTCATCGCGAACATCAACACCCTCGTCGACAAGGCTCGCACGGAGGACGTGCCCGTGATCTGGGTGCAGCACTCCAGCGACGAGCTGAAGACGGGCAGCGAAAGCTGGGAGTACGTGCCGGAACTGGTCCGCCGCGACACCGAGCCCCTCGTCCACAAGAAGTACGGCGACTCCTTCGAGGCCACCGAGCTGGAGGACGTCCTCGCCGGGCGCGGGGTCGGCCGGCTGGTCGTCACGGGTGCCCAGACCGACGCGTGTGTCCGCTCCACCCTGCACGGCGGCCTGGTGCGCGGGTACGACGTGACGCTCGTCGGCGACGCCCACACCACGGAGGACCTCACGCAGTACGGCGCTCCGACGCCGGCCGAAGTGATCGCGCACACCAACCTCTACTGGCAGTTCCAGAGCGCCCCCGGGCGCACCGCCGGGACGGTCAGCACCTCGGAGGCCACCTTCGCCCCCGCCGACGGGAGCTGACGGTCAGGAGTCCGCGAAACGGTCCCTCAGCTCCCGCTTGAGGATCTTCCCGCTCGCGTTGCGCGGCAGCTCGTCCACGAACACCACCCGCTTCGGCGCCTTGAAGTGGGCGAGCTTCTCGCGCGCGTGGGCGATGAGTTCGGCCTCCGTCACCTCGCCGCGCGCGACGACGACCGCCGTGACCGCCTCGATCCAGCGCTCGTCGGGAAGGCCCACGACGGCCACCTCGGCGACCGCCGCGTGGGTGTACAGGGCGTCCTCGACCTGGCGTGAGGCGATCAGCACGCCACCGGAGTTGATGACGTCCTTCACCCGGTCGACGACGGTGTAGAAGCCGTCGGCGTCCCTGACGACCAGGTCACCGGAGTGGAACCAGCCGTCACGGAAAGCGGCGGTGGTCTCCTCGGGCTTGTCCCAGTAGCCCTCGCACAACTGCGGTGAACGGTAGACGACTTCGCCGGCCGTGCCGTCGGGCACGTCCTCGCCGTTCTCGTCCACCACCCGCGCGTCCACGAACAGCACCGGGCGCCCGCAGGAGTCCAGCCGGCCCTTGTGCTCGTAGGGCCCGAGAACCATGGAGAGGGGGCCGATCTCGCTCTGGCCGAAGCAGTTGTAGAAGGCGAGTTTCGGGAGTCGCTCGCGCAGCCGCTCAAGGACCGGAACCGGCATGATCGACGCGCCGTAGAACGCCTTGCGCAGTCCGCTCAGGTCGCGGGTCGCGAAGTCGGGGCGGTTGGCCAGCCCGATCCACACGGTCGGCGGCGCGAACAGACTGTCCGCCCGGCCGGCCTCGACGAGGTCGAGGATCGCGTCGCCGTCCGGTGCGTCGAGGATGACGTTCGTGGCGCCGACCGCGAGATACGGCAGCAGGAACACATGCATCTGGGCCGAGTGGTAAAGGGGCAGCGAGTGCACGGGCCGGTCGCCGGGGCTCAGGTCGAGTGCGGCGATCGCGCTCAGGTACTCGTGCACCAGGGAGCGGTGGGTCATCATCGCGCCCTTGGGCAGCGCGGTGGTCCCGGAGGTGTACAGCAACTGCACCAGGTCCTCGGTGCGCGACTCGTGACCGTCGTGGGGCGCGGTGTCGGTCAGCCGCGCGAGGAGGGAGTCGTCGGCGTCGCGCAGCGGCAGCGTCCGTACGCCGTCGGGGAGTCGGGCGGCGAGGTCCGGGTCGGCCAGGACCAGGGTGCTGCCGGACTGCTGCACGAGGTAGGTGAGGTCGTCGCCGGTCAGGTTCTGGTTGACCGGGACGTGCACGAGTCCGGCGCGGGCGCAGGCGAGGAAGGCGATCAGATAGGCGTCCGAGTTGTGGCCGTAGGCGCCGACCCGGTCGCCGGGGGTCAGTCCTTCGGCCCGCAGTACGCCCGCCGCACGGGAGACGGCCTCGTCGAGTTCCTCGTACGTCCAGGCACGCTCGCGGTACTCGACCGCCATCCGCGCCGGAACGCGCTGGGCGCTGCGCCGCAGCACCCCGTCAACCGTGCTCCCGTATTGCTCCGTCATAGCTCATGATCCTGGTTCGGTCACCGAACAAGGTCAAGCACCGGAGGGAGCCGGGAACATACCCGTTGGTACGCTCAACCGCTCCTTCCCTCAATAACGTTGGGAGGCACGATGCGCACCCGTTTGAGACGGCTGATCGTCATGGCCGCCGCATTACTCACCGCCACGACGGCACTGCCCGCCGCCACGGCGCAGAGCGGTCCGTCACCGGCATCGCAGGCGTCACAGCACCATCCGTCCCACGGCGGGCTCTCCGCCGTGATCCGCTACACCGAGTACGGCATCCCGCACATCGTCGCGAAGGACTACACGAACCTCGGCTTCGGCAGTGGCTGGGCGCAGGCCGCCGACCAGGTGTGTGTGCTCGCCGACGGTTTCGTGACCCTGCGCGGCGACCGCTCGCGCTGGTTCGGCCCCGGCGCCGAGACCGACTTCTCGCTCTCCGACGCCTCCGACAACCTCTCCAACGACCTGTACTTCCGTGGAGTACGGGACAACGGCACGGTCGAACGTCTGCTTTCCCGGCCCGCGCCGCAGGGCCCGAGCAAGGCCGTCAAGGACCTGATGAACGGCTGGGCGGCCGGCTACAACGCCTGGCTGAGGCAGAACCGGGTCAAGGACCAGGCCTGTGCGGGCGCAGCCTGGGTCCGCCCGGTCACCGGTCTCGACGTGGCCACCCGCGCCTACGCCCTCGCGGTGCTCGGCGGGCAGGGCGGCCTCGTGGACGCGATCACCGCCGCGCAGCCCCCGGCAGCGTCCACCACAGCAGCGAGGTCGGCTCTCCCGAACGCCGCTGCCGCCGCCAAGGGTGCGCGCGAGCTGTTCGACCTCTCCGACATGGGCTCCAACGCCGTGGCGTTCAACGGCAGTACGACGGCGAAGGCGAGGCCCACTGCCACGGTGTCGGCACCGAGGGCATGAGCGGTGGCGACGGTGGCCACCAGGTTGATCCGCTCGCCTTCCAGCCAGTCCAGGGCGGCGTCGCGGTCGGCGAAGACCGAAGACAGCTGCGCCGGCCGTTGGGTGTCCAGGTAGGTACTCGCATCCCGGGCAGTTGCAGGTAGTAGCTGTAGAGCCGTTCGATTCCCTCGGCGCGTTCGATGTGATGGTCGTCGGACGTGCTGCGGCTGTCGGCGTAGAGCCGGATCAAGTCGTGCATCGACCAGCGCTCGGATGTGGAACTCAGCAGATGCGTGCGGGCGAGTTCGGCCAGCAGGCGCCGCCCATCGGCAGGGGGCCTGTCCAGCAGAACCGCCGCCGATGCCGTGCCAATGTCGGCGCCGGGTGCGGTGGCAAGTAGGCGAAAGGCACGAGCCTGTTCTTCGGTCAGGTGCTGATGGGAGAGGTCGAGCGAGGCCCGGACCGCCAAGTCGTCGTACTGCTTGGCGTCCAGACGTGTACGTGCGTCATCCAGATCGCGAGCTTGGCCCGCCAGGCTTCGCTCCGGTTCATCGCGCAGCAGTGCGGTGATGATCCGCAAGACCAGCGGCAGACGACCGCAGAGCTCCCCCAGCCGCAGCGCCTGGACTCGCTGCGTGGTGACACGGTCGTCTGCGGCACTGCCTGCGCGCAGTGCCTGGTCCAGCAGGTCGACGGATTCCTCGGGAGACAGTGGATCTAGGTCGATTCGGTGGACGGGGAGTGTGGACAGCGCGTGTCGGGAGGTGACCAGGGCGCGGTAGCTCGCACGGTTCAGGTCATTACCCAGGACACGGGCGATGTCGGCCGCCTCCAACTCGGAGACGCCGGGCCAGGACCGCTCATCGAGGGCGTCCCAGGACAGGATGGCGAGCTGCACGCACTGCCGCTCGCGCCCCTGGGCCTTGCGGTAGATGCGCGCCCACGGGCCGAACCCGCGCTGCGTCAGCTGCCACCGTGCCTTCGCCACCTCCTTGACCACCGGGTGGTCCTCGGGCAGTCGGAGGGAGCGGCGCTGCTCGTGGCCCTCCAGGCGCTCCGGCAGCCCCAGCCTCACCGCGGCCGCGGCGGTGAGGACGATCAGCGGGTCGGAGTCCTTGCCGTACCGGTTGAGCTTCGCAGCCCCGAGGCCGGACTCGCGCAGTGTCCACTCCACCAACTCCGGGATGGTGGTCGCCGGGCAGTCGAGCACGATGCCGTCGACGCCGTACGCGGAGCCGTCACCGTCCAGCACCGCGAGCGGACCATGCGGGAACCGAGGGTCGACGGCGGGCTTCGCGGCCTTCTTCCCTGCCGGGCGGCGCGACGACGACAGCGGGCGCGTGGCCGGACGCTCCGGCGCCGCCTCGACAGCGGGCGCCAGGACCGGGGCCGTCTCCGCCCCGGACGTCTCGGGCACCAGCCGGGCCGGTGAACGTCTCCGGAACCGACTCCGGGCGGGGCACGGGAGCCGGGGCGGGCGCGGCGGCGGGAGCTCCATGAGCGGGGTACTTCGCCGCCCCTCCGTTCAGCAACCGCTGATACGCCTCCAGGCGCGGCGACTTCGGCTCGGAGCGGCCGTTCTCGTAGTTCTTGACCGTCTGCGTCGACGTCTTCAACGCGGTCGCGAGGCGGGCCTGGGTGATGCCGGCGGCCTCACCCAGGCGGGCGCGCTCCGCCGAGGGCGGGAGCTGTGGCTCCTCCTCCAGCAGGGCGTCGATGTTCGCGAACAGCTCTTCCTCGGTTGCCATTTGCGTCTACCTCCACCATGAGCACTAGCAGCATTACCCCCTACATTTAACTCATTCCTTTAACCCGATCGGATCTAATTTCGTGTTCTCAGTGAAGGTTGAGCGGCTGTTGGTGTCCGGTTGACCTCTCGCAGCGAAGGCTGAGTGGTGTCAGTGAAGTTTTGAGTGACATGGGTCACATTTCGTGGCCCAGGGCCGGTCTCCTTGAAGGTTTTCGGGACTCCATCCTTGGCGGCCCCCGAGTGTTCGTGAGAATGGCAGTGATGGCTGCCACTGGCAGCGGAAACTTGGCCACTTGGGCCCGATTCGAGCGACTCGGCGATCAGGGCCATCAGGCCGACGTCCCGAGCCGACGGTGGCGTGCGCGGTCGGGGGCGGGTCAGGGCGATTGCCCAGGTGCGGAAAGGACGAGCGACCTCAGGCTGCCTGGAGTGCCCCTTGTCTGCCAGCTTCCGGCTGAGCCAAGCTACGGCGACGGGTCTGGAACGCCACTTCGGCGGAGGGACTTTCGTACCGGCCAGGAGAGACGAGTGATGACAGTGCCGAGCGCGGGCACCACCCACGGGATGGACGGGCCGTCGCTGCCTCCGGCGGGTGCTGACCAACCTGCACGGCGGCCTCCGGGCCGGACGCGGCTCGTGGGCTCGGCGTTGATCATGTTGTCCCTGATCCCGGCGCTGGGCTGCTATCTCGAGTTCACCGCGTGGCTGCCCTCCGATACCAGGCGGCACCAGGACTACGTGGCGGCCGAGCCGTGCCCTGGCGACGCGACGGCGAAAAAGTGGGAGGACTGCCTGCGTACGGTCTCTTTCAACGTCGAGAGCACGAAGAACAAGCTGAGTAAATCCGGCAGCTACAAGGCGACCTTGTCCGGCACGTCCTTCTGGAACGGGGTCGTGGCCTTCGGCGATCCGGGGCCGCTCTTGGAGCGACTCCGGCCGGGAGACCAGGTCACCGCGACCGTCTGGCGCGGCGACGTCATGACGGTCAGCAACGGAGGCGTTCGGCAGAGGACCTCCGAAGAACCCCGCTCCGAACCACAGATGACAGTCGCCATCGGCACGTTTCTGGGCCTCCTGGCGGCCACGGGGATCGGGTTGGGGGCGGTGCGGATGACCAGGCCCCATGGCCACGAGCCCTTTACCTGGCGCTCGTACGGCAAACCCCTGCTCATCACCATGACGATCACCTGTGCTGTCGTGGGGTTGCCGGCTGTGTGGTTCGGCCTCCCGTCATGGGTTGTACCCACCGTTGCCGTAACAGTCGTGGCGTGCACAGCCGGGCTGCTCCACCAGCATCGGCGGCCGAGTGCAGCCCGTGGTGCGTGACGACAAGCGCGCCTGGCCCCGCCTGCGTCACTCAACCTTCGGTGACAATGCTCAACCTTCGCTGCGAGAGGTCACCGGCCTCGGACATCTCCGGGTGCGACGCCTCTCCGGCCTGCGGTGCCCGGACTTGAGTGAGGACGCCCAGTGCGCCCGGAGTCCCAGAGGAGTCCGGGTAGGCGTCATCGCGGTGTGTCGCGTCCGAGGGTCACCCCGCTCGCGACCGGCACGAATGCCGGGAGGCGTCCGGACTTACTGGCTCTAACAAAAGCTGTTGATCATGTGACTGGTGGCTTGTCCGCTCGTTGGTTTG
>NZ_BMMU01000016.1:0-52639 GCF_014646095.1 Streptomyces lacrimifluminis
TGGCCGGACAGCACTGAGTGGTCCGGGAAGGCCGAAAGGTTGCCGCGCTCGCGAAGATTCACAGAAACCTTCTCCACTGGTTCAAGGCCCACGGACGGCCCGGGCCCGCGCCGTCGGCACGAATTCAGAGGGAAAGCGACCACGGCGGAGACACGCGGTGGAGGAGGAGCCGGGCAACGGGAGTCTCATCAGGGGTTGCCGGCTTGCGACAGAGGGACGGGGTCCGGCGGTGACGACACGTCACGATCGGGCAGGCGTGCTGCGAGGAGAAGCCGCCAACACGTGGCAGACACGTGCGGGGGACCACGGGGAGCACCGGCGAACCACTCGACCGTTCACCAGGCCCCGACACCGCTCCGTCGCAGGTCAGCCGGAAAACAAGGCCTGGATGCCCTTGGTTCCCAAGCCCAGCGTGCGGACGGCGCTGACACAGACGATGCCCTCCGATACGGTCCGGAGCCATGGCGAATGACAACGGTGTGCCGGAGAAGGTGGCGTGGATCCTGGTTCGGGACGATCGGGTGTTGGTGACGCGTAGTCACGGCAGAGATCGCTTCTACTTCCCGGGTGGTCATCGTGAGCCGGGCGAGTCCGACAGCGAGACCCTGCTGCGGGAGATCGACGAGGAACTGCGGGCGACGATCGACCCCGGTTCCATGGTGCACTTCGGCACTTTCGAGATCGGCGAGGGCCATCCGGATCACGACCCCTTCCGGATGATCTGTTACACCGCCGCTCACCGCGGTGAGCTGACCCCGTCGAGGGAGATCGCCGAGAAGGCGTGGTTCCGCTACGCCGATCGGGACCGGGTCTCGGCCGTCGACGAGATGGCTTTCGACGCGCTTCACGAGGCCGGGCGGCTTTCCTGAAAAAGGCCGTCCCACGGAGAGGGACGTGCACAGGTACAAGCCGTATCCGGCGCCCGATCTGCTTGCGGGTTCGAGGGCTGCTGGACCTGCGCGCATATGTACCTGGTGGCCTGTCCCCCGTGCGCCGAAGGGGAGTTGGAGCCGCTCAGCTGGTGAGACTCCGCCACTGACGAGGACGCCGCACCCCGCGTGCCCATGCTGGCCGATACCAACGGCCCCGAGCATCGGCCCCGCCCCACGAGCCCGGCGGACCGGACGCGTCAACCACTGCCCGTCCTCCACCCCGCTCAGGGCGAAGGTACGAAACCTGCCGACTGGTCGAGGTGGAACGGGGACCCGGGATCCGTCGGGGTCCAACCCTCGTGCAGGGCACGGCCGATGGCCCCGGCGACGTCGGACGGCAGGACGGGCTTCGCCTCGCGGCCGAACCAGTCGCTCGGGTGCGGCTGGTCGGTGGTGACCAGGAGCGTTGTTCCAGAAGTGTCCGCGTGCTCGACCGCATACGTGCACGGTGTCCAGGACAGGGCCTGGGAGTAGGTCGGCCAGCGCCGCAGCCGCCAGCGGTAGGCCGTGCCGTCGACGACAATGCGCCGTGCGCCCTTGCGACCCAGCGCCATGACTCCCGTCTCCTGTCCCTCGACACGGAGGATGTCGGCGAGCCGGCTTCGGTCGCCGGTGTCATTCTCCGTCCCGTTCGGCGTCGTTCATGCCGGTGAGGCGAGGTCGGCTGTCACCGGTCCGGCGGCGACTCGGCACCGGGCGGCGCGCCGCCCGAAACGACTGCGAGTTGTCTGCCCGGCCCGTATGGTTTCCGCCATGTTCGAGACGATCCGTTGGCGCTGTCACGTCCACGCGAACGACCGCCGCGCCGCCGAGCGGGTGGTTGGGCGTCTTGCGGCTCGGTTGGATCGTCCCGTTGAGATCGAGAGCTATGAGCGGTACTGCAGGTTCCCCGAGCTCGCCGTGTTGCGGCTGGTATCTCCGCTCGGGTGCCCTACTCCAGAACATGCGCTGATGGCCGTTCTCGAGAGCGCGTGGAAGATCGCGACGCCCTGGAGCCTCGGCGACCAAGGACCGGGCAACCACCATGAGTTCGAGGGCATCGCGGCTGCCAACATCGGTGCGCGCTTCAGCGTCCCGGGCATCGAGTGGATGGAGTTCCACGTCACCGATCGGACGTGAGCGCCGTAAGTCCAATGGGCCCCCGGTCACCCCCAGGTCCGCGACCTGAAGGCGCCGGGAGCGTGTACGCACAGTCTGATTCAGCCTCGTACGAGAGACGGGAAGAGGCGGCCCCCCTACCCCCCGAACGTCACCCCCAGCCGCCCGTCCGAAGCGAACGACCAGTGCAGGGCGCCCGTGTACGACGAGCACCTCGGCCCGTTGCTCCCCGACCAGAACTGGTTCGTCGTGTCGGAGTTGCCGATGATCCGGTCGTTCGTGCCGCCGGCGCCGCGGCATGACGTGTTCGTGCGGAAGACCGATGTGCCGCCGTCGAAGTTGAAGTTGCGTTCCGTGCTGTCGATGCTGACGTTGTCCGACACCGTCATCGTGCCGGGGTTGCTGTTCCAGGTGAAGCCGTGTTTGCCGTTGTCGTAGGCGATGCTGCGGCGGACGGTGTGGTTGACGGCGATGTCGTCGCCGCCGAGCTTGTAGCCGTTGCGGTCGCCGTTGCCGGCCTGGGAGCCGTCGGTGAGGGTGCCGTTCCGGTAGGCGAGGGAGTCCTCGATCGTCACCGGGCCGATGGGGCCGGTGTCGGTCTTGGTGTAGAGGTCCCAGCCGTCGTCGATGTTGTGGTGCGCGACGCAGTAGCGGAAGACGTTGCCGGAGCCGGTGGTGAGCTTGGCCGCGAAGCCGTCCGCGTCCTCGCCGTCCGAGTCGGCGTTGTCGTGGGACTCGGCGCTCAGGATCAGGTTGCTGGCCGGCCAGTTGGCGGCCGGGGTGGTGGAGGCGATGCGGCCGAGCTGGAGTCCCGTGTCGCGGTTGAAGCGGGTCACCGTGCGCTCGATGACGTTGTTGCTGCCGCCGACGTAGATGCCGTTGTCACCGGCGCGTTCGACGACGAGGCCCTTGATGTGCCAGTGGTTGGCGTTCAGTTGGAGGCCTCGGTTCGATGAACTCTCCGTCTGCGCCGAGAAGTTGAGGACCGGGGTCTCGCCCGGGTAGGCGGCCAGCGTGGTGCGGGCGGAGGCCGTGCCGTTGTTGCCGGCCGGGATCGTGACCGTGGAGGCGTGGTGGTACGTGCCTCCGCGGACGTAGATCGTTCCGCCCGCGGTGATGCGGCTGATCGCCGAGGTGAGGGTGGTGGGCGCCGACGACGTGCCCGCCGCACCGTCGGTGCCGGACGGGGACACATACAGGGCGGAGGCCGTCGGCGGAGGTGTGGTGCCGCCGTCCGGGACGTTCGCGTCGAGGTGGTCGATGTTGGGGAGGCCTGCGGCGGCCGTCGGGTTGAGGCGGACGGTGTTGCTGCCCGCGACCACCGGCACGGTCAGGGTCTTTGTCGTCCATCCCGTCCACGTGCCGGTGCCCTCGAAGGTCGCCGTCGTGACCGTCGTGCCGTTCACGACGACGCTCACGGCGCGGGCGGTGGTGGTGCCGTTGGCGAAGCGGACGCCCAGTGTCGCCGTGCCCGATGCGGGTGCGGACACGGTGAACTGGGCATACGAGCCAGCCGAGTTGGTGCCGTTGCAGAATCCGCTGCCGGAGTAGCCGTTCCAGTCGGAGTCGATGGTGCCGGTGCAGACCGCCGGCGCGGTCTCGGCCTCGTACCGCGTGGTCGCGGCCTGTGCCGTGGTGCCGGAGAGCGCGACGAGGGTGCCTGCCAGCAGGCCGACACACGCCATGACGGGTCTCAGTTGCATCGTGGTTCTCCATCTCCAGGGCGGTTGGATCGGTGAGGGATCAGTTGCCGGACCGGATTGGAAAGCGCTTTCTCCCGGAAGTTAGAGGGGCTGTCCTGGGCGCGTCAATAGACGCGTACTTGATCGTCGTTCACATGCGTGGACGCTCGGGAGGGTGTCGGGCACTCCACCTGCCCGAATGTTTGGCCGTCCGCTTGTGCGGGCCGACACAACCCAGGGCGCACTCCGGCTGTCTCACATGGCGTCACGGAATTCTGAATTGCCCCAAATACCCATGTGACCCTGGAGGTTACGCAGATGTTCTCTTCCCCCACCGGCCGTCGGACGACCCGCGCCGCATCGGCATCGGCGCTCGTGTTGGCCCTCGGCGCCGGCCTGGCGGCCGTTCCGCTCGCGCTGGCTGGGACCGCCGGTGCCGCGACGCCGTCCGCCAAGGCCGAAGTCAGCTTCAACGACCGGGAGTTCACCTACACGGCCGCCGCCGGCCAGACCAACAAGGCGACCGTCACCGAGTCCAACGCCAACGCCACGGACATCACCTTCGTCATCGACGACGTCGTTCCGATCAGTGTCGGGCGCGGGTGCGTCTACCCCAGCGCCGCCGACCACACGAAGGTCGCGTGCACCGTCGTCACCGAGGACAGCCAGAGCCCGTACCAGATCATGCGGATGTACCTCGGCGACGGCAATGACGTGGTCGACTTCACCAACAAGAGCAACGAGACCTACCTCACCACCGCGTTCATCCTCGGCGCGGGCAAGGACAAGCTGACCGGCCGGGGCAGCCTCGCCGGCAACTTCGTGGACGGTGGGACAGGCGACGACACCATCAACGCGGGTGACTCGTTGCTCGCGGACGGCGGCGACGGCAACGACACCCTCACCTCCTCCAACGGGACCGCGCAGGGCGGCAAGGGCAACGACGTGATCCGCGGCACCGCGGGGGCCGAGGACCTGCGCGGTGACGACGGCAACGACACGATCTACGGCGGCGCCGGCAACGACCACATTTCCGGCGGCAAGGGCAACGACGTCCTGTACGGCAACGCCGGCGTCGACTACATCTGGGGCAACAGCGGCAACGACAAGCTGTACGGCGGCGCCGGCAGGGACGTCCTCTCGGGTGGCCCGGGCACGAACGTCGTACGTCAGGACTGACGGTCAGTCCCGACGGTCGTAGCACGTCACAGGGCTGAGCACACCTGGCGCGCACGCCGCGGAGGCCCCGGATTCACTCCGGGGCCTCTGGTGTCGGGGCAGGCCTGGTCGGACGTACGGGATCGAACCGCTGCCTCGGCCAGGCGGGGAAGGCCCGAGTCGGTTACTTCACGTCGATCAGGTCGTGCGGCGGGACCGTCACCGTCCGCGCGCCCTCGGTGCCGCCGAGGATCACCTTGCGCAGGGCGACGTTGTTGTTCAGGTCGGTCTCCTGGAGGCGCTTCTCCGGGTTGGCGATGACCTGGATGTAGTACGTGCCGTTCGGGAGGCCGGTGATGTCGAAGGACTGGCCCGGGCGGTACTGGGTGTACGTGTCACCGGAGCCGACGTCCAGGACCTCACGTACCGAGAGCGAGTTCTTCTCGCCGCACGCCGTCGACAGGTCGGTGTTGTACGGGTGCCAGTTGGCGTTCTTCACCGTGTAGTCGATGGCGTCGGTGTTGGCCAGGCAGAACGCCTCCTTGCCGCTGCGCACCTCCTTGGTCTGGTCGGCGCTCAGGAGGCGGTAGCTGGCGAAGTCCGTGAAGTGCCAGTGCTCGTGGCCGATCCGCGGGTCCCACTCCATGGTGCCGGTCGGTGTGTAGCCGACCTGCTTGCCGTTCGCGTCGTAGAAGTACTGGTAGGCGTCCATCAGGCCCTTGCCCTGCTGGCGGAAGCCGTCCACGACGAGCGGGGCCGGGCCCGCGTTCCAGACGTTCGCGCTGAACGCCAGGTAGTCCTTGCCGGGTATGTCCCCGTCCTCGCCGTCCGTGATGGCGATGTCCCACGCCGGCAGTGAACGCAGGTCCGGCTTGGGCACGTTCGCCGGTACGCCCGCCCTGCCCGTGGGCCGCTTGGCGGCGGCCTTCAGCCCGGGCGCGACGCGCGAACCGTCGGTGTGGCCCGGACCGTCCCCCAGGTGATGTGCCCTGCCCCGGTCCACGAGCGCGTTGGGCAAGGCCGGGAGGGTGGGCATGTCCGCACCGCGCGGACCGTAGTGGTGCGACGCGAGCGGGGCGGAGGGCTGGCCCGCCTGAGCCGCATCGGCCCCATGGGTTCCATGGGTTCCATGGGTTCCATGGGTTCCATGAGCTCCGTGTCCTCCTCCTTGGTGGGCGGAGGATCGTGCGGTCCGGCCCTCTCCACCGCCGCCACGGGTGCCGCCGCCTTCCTCGGTCGGCGGCAGCACCGTCACCTTGATGGTCGGCTGGTCATTGGGGATGCCGAACAGGTCGCGGTACACCTTCCCGACCGACACCTTGGCCGTGTACTCGCCCACCGGCAGATCCACCGGCTTCGCGTAGTCGATCACGCTGGCGTTGGTGGCCCAGCCCTTCTCCACGCCCCACACGCTGCCCAGCGTGAACGGGTTGGTGGAGCAGCCCTCCGGGAAGTGCGAGGTCGCCGGGGCGTCCGGGCGGATGCGTCCGGAGGCGTTGTTCGGGCAGAACGTGCCCTTGTTCTTGGCGACTTCCTGTCCTGCCTCGTTCCTGAACGACACCTCCAGGAAGCCGGGCAGGCCCGTGAAGTCCTTCACCATCCCGGGAGGCAGTCTCTTCGCCGTTGCCTTGCCGCCCTTGCGGATGATCTGCTCGGCGATCACCGGGTCCTTGTACGACTTCCGGGTCACCTTGAACTCCAGTGGTACGTCGTCCACGGTGATGTACGTTGCGAGGTCCAGGTAGACGCCGGGTTCCCCCTCCCAGCGTTCGGCCGTCACGGAGTCCGTCGCGGCCAGGAGCCTGAGCTTCGGCTTCGTGGGCGCGGCGCTGGAAGCCGCCCCGGCCCCGGGCGCCGCTCCGGCGACGGACACGACGACGGCCAGCGCCGCCCCCGCGGCGAGCGCCGAGTGCTTTACGCGGTTGTTGCTGCGCCGGCTGTCGCCATTGCCGGTGTTCGTGGTGGTACTGGTGGTGGTGCTGTGCTGCTGAGTGGTCATCGGTTCCTCGTCGGCCAGTGCCATGGTCAAGTGGCATCGGACTGGACACAGCCCACAACCGGCCGACATACGCACGGACGCGCCCCAACGCGTCCAGACCGGATCTGTGAGCAACCTGTGAGACAGGCGAAGCCGTGTCCGGGTTGCTCGGCGAGGAAAAAATCAACCGAAAGCGGTGCGACCGCCCGATCAGCAGCCCCCGGGGTCAGGCACCGGGATCTCCTCAGCAGGGTCGGGATCCACGGGAGTTGGGGCAACCGGGTACGGGTCAGGATCCGGCACGGGGACAGGGGCCGGGTCCACCACAGGGGGTTCCACGACCGGAGGTTCAACCACCGGGGGTTCTGCAACGGGGGGTTCCACGACCGGAGGTTCAACCACCGGAGGTTCCACAACGGGAGGCTCAACCACCGGGGGTTCCACCACCGGAGGCTCCACCACCGGAGGCTCCACCACCGGAGGCTCCACCACCGGAGGCTCCACCACCGGAGGCTCCACCACCGGAGGCTCAACCACCGGAGGCTCAACCACCGGGGGTTCCACCACCGGAGGCTCAACCACCGGAGTCTCCGGAGGCACAGGCCCCCCAGGCGTCCCGCCCACCGGCGGCACCGGCCGCACGGGTGGCACCGGCTTCTCGACCGGAGGTTCCGGCACCGAAGGCTCGGGCTCGGCCGGCGTAGTGGGAGCAGGCACAGGCGATACAGCCGCACCCGTACCCGTGGCAGTACCCGCACCTCCACCCGTGCCGGTACCAACACCGCTGCCGCTCCCCCGAGTCACCGTGTCGGCCGAAGCTACCCGCGCCTCAGCCGACAGCCGATCCGGCACCGGACTCGCCTTCAGCGGCACAGGCATCGTCACCGGCTCGTCCGCCACCGGCGCCGGTGCCACCGGCCTGCCCGCCAGCGGAACCTGGGACCGTTCCTGCAGTACGACCTGCGGAGAGGACAGCGCGAGGGTGACCACGACGGCCGCAGCCGCCGCCCCCGTGCTCAGCGCGAGCGCCTTGGGCATCTTCGAGCCACCGGCCACGGCATGACGCACCGCGTGTACCGCGTGCAGCGCGCCCCCACCGCCGTGCCCGGCCGCGACGGAGGCAGCGGTCGACGCGCCGACGGACCCCGCCGCGAACGACAGCAGATACTTCCCCGCACCGCCCACCAGCAGCACCAGCAGCGCCGGACCGACGAGCGCGGGCAGCCGGTCGTTCGTGCGCATCAGCAACGCGAGTCGGTGGCGACAGTCGTCGCAGGTGTCCGAGTGGGCGAGGATCTGGTCGGACTGACGGCGGGTCGCGGCGCCGCGTACGTAGGCGGGCATGCGGACCCAGTACGGCTCGCACGCCGTGTTGTGCGGGACGCCGGGCTGCTCGCGCAGGAAGGCCTGGCGCATGCCCTCGCGGGCACGGTGGAGGAGTACCGCGGTGGCGCCCTCCTTGGTGCCGGTGCCGATCTGGGGGCCGATCGCCGCCAGGGGCTGGCCCTCCGCCTCCGCGAGCCACAGCGCCTTGACCCAGCGGTCGGGGAGTTGGCCCAGTACCCGTACCAACAGGTCGACCGAGGAGACCTGTTCGGCGGGGTCGTCGACATGCCGGCCCTGGGAGACCACCCGTTCCCCGCGTTCCGGCCTGTCCTGTGGATCCTGCGGGGTCTCGCGCGCCGAGTTGCTGCCCACGGTGGCCGCCAGGTGCCGGACCGTCGTCATCAGGTACGCGGGCACGTTGTCGATCTCGTGGCCCGCCGACAGCCGTCGCCACACACGGAAGTGCGCCTCGGCGACCAGGTCTTCCGCGGCCCAGCTGCTCTTGGTGAGCGAACGCGCATAAGCAACGAGACGCGGCTGCTGCTCCTCGTAGATGCGGGCGTACGCGTCGGTCGCGGTGGCGGTGTTGTCAATCATGGGCAGGAACGCTCCAGTTACCTGCGGATGGGTCAGTGGGGACGAGTTTGTAAGGCTAGATGACAAAAAACTCAACTAATTACAGAAGGTGATGCACGTCACATGGGGTAGCTCCCGTAACGGCGTAATGCCCGGGCACTACCGAAGGTCGAGAGGGCAGCTCGGCACCACTGGCCCAAGGCCTCACCCGGACGGGAAGACGATCATGTACAGAACCCTGGAGCTGTCCGCACGCGCCCGCCTGATAACCCCCGGTTACCAGGAGCTTCCGCTCACCGTCACCCTGCGCTACGACTCCGCCGACCCGCTCGCCGTCCACATCGACTTCCCCGTCGAGGTCTCGGTCGACGGCGAGGGAGTGACGTGGACCTTCTCCCGGACGCTGCTGGACGAGGGGCTGGACAACCCGGCGGGGATCGGCGAGGTCCACCTGTGGCCGTGCGGCCCGACGCGCACGGTCGTGGAACTCCACTCGCCGCACGGGCTGGCCGTGGTCCGGTTCCGTACGGCGCAGCTCCAGCGGTTCCTCCACCGCTCGTACGGGCTTGTCGCGCCGGGCATGGAGGACCTGGGGCCGGCGGTCGAACGCGGCCTCGCCCTGCTGCTCGGCGGGGTCTGAACTCCGTACCGGCGGCGACTCGGTTCACGAACCGCCGAAGGTGCCGTGCTGACACTCATCACCCGGGACGCCCTCGAAGAGTCCCTGCCGCGCCAGGGCGGAGTGCTGCGCCGGAGCCGCGCGGAGAAGGCCGCCGAGGACGAGCGCGTACGGGTGCTCGGCGCTCTCGTACCGGGTGAGAAGACGCGAGGTGATCCGGGCGGACGCTCCCGACATCGTCCGGCGGCGGAGAAAGCTCGGCGAATCCTCGCGACCCTGCTGACGGCCGATCAGCGGGTGGCTTGAGCAGGAGGCCCGAGCGGGAGGCCTGAGCAGGAAGGCTGAGCGCAGAAGGCCCTACGTCACGCTCGATGACGGGCGAAGCATGTCCGCCCGGCGGGCAAGGTGTTCGACGGCGCCGTACTGGTTGTCGGCGGCCCATACGGCCGCACCGCCGACGAGCGCGATCGGCTCGGCGACGGTGCGGGTGGTTCCGTTCAGGTGGTTCCGTTCGGGTGGTCCGGCGGAATCTCAGCCCAGGCCTGCCGACTTGAGCCAGGCCTTGGCGACGTCCAGCGGGTCCTTGCTCTCCAGCTGCACCTGGGAGTCCATGTCGAGCAGGGCCTTCGTGTCGAGCTTGGCGGAGACGGCGTTGAGCGCGTCGATGCCCTCCTGGGAGAGCCCGCTCTTGTAGACCAGCGGGGTCACGTTCGCGAATCCGAAGAGGTTCTCCGGGTCCTGGAGGACGACGAACTTCTCCTTGAGGATGGTCGGGTCCGTGGTGAAGATGTCCGCGGCCTGCACGGTGTTCTTCTTCAGCGCGGCCTGGGTCAGCGGGCCGCCCGCGTCGAGGGCCTTGAAGGACTTGAACTTCAGCCCGTACACCGACTCCAGGCCGAGCATGCCCTGTTGGCGGGTCTGGAACTCGGGCGAGCCGCCGAGAACCAGTTCCGGCGCGATGTCCTTGAGGTCGGCGAGCGTGGAGGAAGCGGTGAGGTTGTACCGCTTCGCGGTCTCCGCGTTGATCGTGACGGAGTCCTTGTCCTCGGCCGGCGACGACTCCAGCAGCGTGAGCTTGGAGTCGAGCTTGGCCTTCGCCGCGGCGTTCACGGTGGCGAGCGAGGTCTGCGCGGCCTTCGCGTCCAGGTAGGCCAGCAGCGAGCCGTTGTACTCCGGCAGGACGGTGATGGAACCGTTCTTGAGCAGGCCGTACGTGGTCTCGCGGCTGCCGATGTTGGGCTTGTAGGACACCTTGATGCCCTTGGCCTTCAGGGCCTCGCCATAGATGTCGGCGAGCAGGATGCTCTCGGCGAAGTTGTTCGAGCCGACGACCACGGTGTCACCTGCCGCCTTGTCTCCGGCGAGCGGGTCGGACGTGGCGTCGGACGAGGAGGAGCATCCCGCCAGCAGGACCGTCACCGCCCCGAGGGCGACGACCGCCGCACCTGGATGGCTCCTGCGGGACCTGCTGCTGTGGGCGTTGGTAGTCACGGTTCCCGTTCCGAACTGGGGGAGTTGATGAGAGCTCAGATAATCTCTCCTGATCCAATCCAGCCACTTCTTGATCAGTCAAGAGGAACCGGGTTACCGATTGACCTCGATCCGTGATCGCTTGCGCGGGATTCGGAGGAACACCGGTCGTACTGTCCGGCAGGCCCCCAAGTGGCCCCCGTATACCGCTTCGTGATGGATTCTTGACGTAGGGCGACACGCTCGCCCGTTCCCAGACGGGATAGTCTCGCCGGAGTTGGCGTCCGCCACAGCGATAGGCGGGGGCCACAGCGGTGTGCGGGGGCCGCTTCCGTATCGTTCATATTCGGACATGTGCGTGCAGAAAGTCGGCATGCATGCGAACCTCCCTTGCACGCCTGCAACACCTTCTTGAAGGAGGCCCGGTGTCCACGAAAGAGGTGGACGCGTCAGCCCGGTCGGCATCCTCAGCACCGACGTCCGCACGCCGGGGACTGCGGGGATTCGCCGACCGATGGCCCTTCCAGCGCAAACTGAACGTACTCGTCGGTATCCCGCTGACGGTGATCGCGCTGATGCTGACGTACCTCATCGTCGACCTGGTGCAGGAGGCCGAGCGCGCGGAGGACGCCGCCCGACTGGTGCGCGACAGCACCCAGGTCGCGCAACTCGTCTCCGCGCTTCAGGACGAACACCGGCAGGCCATCCTGCTCTCCGTGCGGCACGAGGCGTCCGTCGGCGGCGGCGCCCCCTCCACCGAGGCCTACCGGCAGACGCAGGCAGCCGTGGACGCGCAGGTACGGAAGGTGGCCGACACGTTCGGCGACCGGTTGCCGGACACCGAGGTGCAGGCCCTCAAGGAGGTCCAGGGCCTGACCGGCCTGCGCGCCACCATCGAGCAGGGCTATCTGCCCGCCACCAACATCGACCCGGCGTACTCGGGCGCGGCCGACGGCCTCATCGACGGCCTGGGCCTGGACCGCGACGCCGACCTCGCGACCACCTTCACCGGTAACCTCCTCGACTCGCTGCTGCGCGCCGACGCGGCTCACGGCGCGTACGAGACCGGAGTGTTCTCCGCGCGGACCGGCGACAGCAACGCGCTCATCGAGTTCACCGGCGCCGTCGGCTCATACCAGCTGTTCACCTACCAGGCCGAGCGGTTCGGCCGGTTCGCCACCGAGGCACAGGCCGACGAGTTCGGCGGTATCGAGCACAACGCCTCGCAGGCCTCGATCAGCCAGCACTACGCCGAACTGGCCGTGGATCCCAGCGCGTTGCAGGCCGAGTCAAAGGCCCAGATCCGGGCGGCGTTCCGGACGGCCCTCGCCTCCACCCCCGCCTACAGCGCGCAGGCCGAGACCCGGCTGAAGATCACCTCGTCGCTCATCGACCAGATCGCCGACCGGGCCGACGACACCGCGGCCGGCTCCAAGGCGCGCGCGGGCCTGCTGCTGACCCTGGCACTCCTCTGCTTCGCCCTGTGGATCGCCTTCTCCATCCTGGTCCGCCGCTCCGTGGTCCGCCCGGTGCTGGCGCTGACGGGAGCCGCCCAGGAGGTCGCCGACGTGGCGGGCCGCGAGCTCGCCCGCGTCGCCGACGACGACGCCGAGGAGTCCGGCCCCCCGCGGCTGCGTCAGCTGCCGGTCACCGCGGACGACGAGATCGGCGAACTCGCCGAGGCGTTC
Organism: Streptomyces lacrimifluminis; assembly: GCF_014646095.1. Taxonomy (GTDB): domain Bacteria; phylum Actinomycetota; class Actinomycetes; order Streptomycetales; family Streptomycetaceae; genus Streptomyces; species Streptomyces lacrimifluminis. Next base: position 12,528 of record NZ_BMMU01000016.1, read on the forward strand.
AACAACGTGCAGACCACCGCCGCCGCACTGTTGGAGCGCCAGGTGCTCAGCCGGCGCAACGTCGCCGAGATGTTCGGCAACGTCGGTCGCCGCGTCAGCAACCTGACGACCCGTCAACTCGCCCTGATCGACGCGGTGGAGCGCGGCGAGACCGACCCCGCGCTGCTCGAACGTCTCTACTCCATCGACCACATCGCGGTCCGCCTGCGCCGCAACGCCGACAGCCTGATGCTGCTGGCGGGCATCCGGGAGACCGTGCTGGAGTCCGGGCCGACCGCGCTCACCAACGTCGTACGTGCCGCGCTGGGCCAGATCGAGGGCTTCCAGCGGGTAGGACTGCGGGCCGCGAGCGAGGCCATGGTGGAGCCCGACATCATCGGTGACCTGACGCTGATGATCGCCGAACTCCTGGAGAACGCCGTGTCGTTCTCGCCCAAGGACAGCCCCGTCGAGGTGGTGGTCGGCTCCGACCACGACAGCGCGACGATCACGGTCGCGGACCACGGCCTGGGCATGAGCGCCGAGCGCCTCGCCGAGGAGAACTCCCGCCTCGTGCGCCGCGAACGCCTCGACGTCGTCCCGACGAAGGTGCTCGGCCTGTTCGTCGTCGGTGCGCTGGCGCGCCGCTGGGACATCGACGTCACCCTGTCCCGTACCCCGGGCGGCGGCGTGACCGCCGAGGTGCTGATCCCGTCGACACTGCTCCTGACGGCGAGTGAGCCGGCGCCGGCGGGCCGGCTCGGCTCCCCCGACGCACCTGCCCCGGCCGCCGCGCTCGCCGCTCCGTCGGCCCCCGCGGCCGGCCCCTCCCCGTCGTCCACGGCCCCGTCCACGGTCCCGTCCTGGGCCACGCACGAGGACGAGGCCACCGCGCTCCCCCGCCGGGTCCCCCGCCGCGACGCGTCCCCCGGCGAACAGGAGAGTGAGGCTCCGCTGCCTCCGCCGTCCGCCACCGAGGACCCGGCGAACCCGGCAGACCCGACGGACCCGGCACGCGACACCGCCACGACCGTGACAGGCGTCTCCGCCGGCACCGACGCGGCCGGTCCCCTCGCCCTGGCGGGCGATGCCGGTTCCACCAGCCGTACGGCTGCGACCGGTTCCTCCGGCGACCCGGCCGAAACCGGTCTCTCCGCCCGTACGGCGAACTCCACGCCTCTCGACATCCCCGCGCGGCCCGGAACCCCGGCCACCGCCACCACCACCGGGGCCGAGCCGGGGAGTTCCGCCCCCCTGTCGGCGTCGGCGGCCGGCGCCGGCCTGTCCGCGCCCGGGACCATGGACGACGGGTCCGGAATCCCGGCGCCCCGCGCCGCCGAGCCGACGCTCCACACCCGCGCGGAAGACCGACCCGGGGCCCACGCCCGTACGGCGGAACACGCCACCCCCGCCGGTACGACGGAACCCTCGCAGGCCCACCCGGCCGGATCCCGGCCCGCCGCCCGCGCGACGGAGCAGTCGCCGCACGGCCACCCGGCCGCCGGCCCCGAGAGCGGTCTGCTCCGTGCCGCGGGCAGTCCCGGTGACTCCGCCCGCGGGACGGAGCAGGGTGCCGCCGACCACGGGGCCGACCCGTCCCGCCTCACCCGTCCCGGCGGTCCCCTCTCGGCGCAGGCCGGGGGAGACCCGTTCGCCGTCGGTCCCGACGGTTCCCGTCCGCTGCGTCGGCGGGTGCGCGGGGCGACACTGCGGACGACCGCCGACGCCGGCGCCCAGCAGGCCGCACGGCAGGCCGCCCGTCCCGCCGACGCGGACGCCGTACGCGATGCGCTGGAGGAATTCGAGGCGGCCGTGGCCCGCGCGCACCGCGACACCGGCGAACACCTTCGCCCCACCGCAGACCCGGCCGCGCGCCGGAACGAGCACCGCCGCGACGTTTCCCCCGCCCCGACCGACCCGACCGACCGGACAGAGCCGTCCGACCCGATCAGCGTCGGGGACACCCCGCACCACCAGAACCACCTTCCGGAAGGAGCCGAGCAGTGAGCACGTCGACAGGTGAGACTCCCGCCGGAGACGCCAGGCCGACCGATCTGCGGGCCGCCGCAGACGACTTCACCTGGCTGCTGAACCGCTTCGCCACCGAGACCGCAGGGGTCGTGGACGCCATCGCGGTGTCCTCCGACGGGCTGCTGATCGCCGTGTCGGCGCTGCGCGAGCACGCCGACTCCGAACGGCTGGCCGCGATCGTCTCGGGCATCACCAGCCTGGCCGCGGGCGCCTCCGGCAACTACGGCCTGGGCAGCCTGAACAAGGTCATCATCGACCTGGAGGGCGGCCATCTCCTGGTCTCCGCGATCGGCAGCGGCGCCGTGCTCGGTGTGGTCACCGGCAAAGAGGCCAAGCTGGGCAACATCGCCTACGAGATGACGGTGTTCGCCAACCGCGCGGGCACCGCGCTCAGCCCGCAGCTCGTCCTGGAACTGAAGAACACCGTCGGCGCCACACGTCTGGACTGAGCGCGTGCCACCGCGACAAGCCGTGGAAAACCGTGAAAGCCGGGAAAGCCTGGAAAGCCGTAGAGACCGCAGAGAGACGTAGAGAGAGCGAAGACCGATGGCGGACGGCCGCACACCGCGCGGGGACGGCGAGGGCGGCGTCGCACCCGTCGGCCCCGCACCCGCCGTCCGGCCCTTCCTGGTCACCGCCGGCCGGGTCGCGGGCGCCGCGGGCGAGGCGTCGGCCGGCCGGACGATGCCCGTGGAGACCCAGCTGGTGGCCACCACCAACGGGCTCGACGCGCTCCACCGGCTCTCCTTCGAACAGCACGACATCGTCGCCGCCTGCCGCGTACCGCAGTCCATCGCGGAGATCGCGGCCAGGCTGCGGCTGCACCTGAACGTGGTGCGGGTCCTCGCCGAGGACCTCCGGACGGCGGGGCAGTTGTCGGTGCACGTGCCCGACTCCGGCGTCACACACGACGCATCCGTTCTGCGCAGGGTTATCGATGGCCTGCGGGCCATCCCCGACTCCCGGAGGGTACTCCGTGACACCGACTGAACCGCTGGTCCGCGCCTCGGCCGGACAGGCCGCCGTACGGCCGCCGTTGCCGGTGAAACTGGTGATCGCCGGCGGCTTCGGCGTGGGCAAGACCACCGCCGTCGGCTCGATCTCCGAGATCGAGCCACTGACCACCGAGGCGGCCATCACCGAGGTCGCGGCGGGCGTGGACGACCTCAGCCACACCCCGACCAAGACCACCACCACGGTCGCGATGGACTTCGGCTGCATCACCATCGACCCGACCCTGAAGCTGTACCTGTTCGGCACGCCCGGACAGGAACGGTTCGGGTTCATGTGGGACGACATCGTGGAGGGCGCGGTCGGCGGGCTGGTCATCGTGGACACCCGCCGGCTCGACGACTGTTACGCCGCCGTCGACTACTTCGAGCACAAGCAGATCCCGTTCGCCGTCGCCGTGAACGCCTTCGACGGCCAGACCGCGCACACGCTGGACGAGGTCCGCTGGGCCCTCGACGTGTCCGAAGGCGTTCCGCTGCTCGTCTTCGACGCCCGCGAGCGCGGCTCGGTACGGGATGCCCTGCTCGTCGTACTGGAACAGGCGCTGGCCCGCTCCGGCGGCTGACCGGGGGCGTGACGAACAGGGCACGACAACGGCGGTGCGGGGGAACGACCTTCCCCCGCACCGCCGTTGTCGACGATCCCCAGTTGCTCCTGAACCCCTAGCTGCTCCTGCGCACTCCCGGCGAGACCGTGAGCTTCGTCGCCGCCCAGAAGACGGCGAGCGTCGCGAGTGCCATGCCGGCGACGAGGGTGGCGCCGCCCACCACCTTCTCGTAGTCGTGCTGGTAGAGACCGTCGACGATGTACCGGCCGAGGCCGCCGAGGCTGACGTACGCGGCGATGGTGGCCGTGGAGACGATCTGGATGGCCGCCGAGCGCATGCCGCCGAGGATCAGCGGGAGCGCGACGGGCAGTTCGACGCGCAGCAGGATGTCGGACTCGCGCATGCCCATGCCCCGCGCGGCGTCCACGGGAGGCGGATCCACGGAACGCATCGCCTCGTAGGTGGTGACCAGGATCGGCGGTACGGCGAGGACGACCAGCGGGATCATCACGGGCAGCATGCCGAACCCGAGCGCGAGGGTCGTCACCACCAGCAGGCCGAAGGTGGGCAGTGCGCGGCCGGCGGTGGCCACCAGGGAGAGGACGTTGCCGCCCCGCCCGTAGTGACCGGTGATCAGGCCGATCGGCAGCCCGATCGCGGCGGCGATGGCGAGCGCCTCCAGGGAGTACTGGACGTGCTCCCACAGCCGGGTGGGAATGCCGTCGTAACCGTGCCAGTGCGCGCCGTCGCTGAAGAAGGCGTTGATGAAGTTGATGACGTTCACCGGGCTGCGTCCTCCAGGGCGGGCACGGCCGGCTCGGGCCGGACCCCGGCGGGCCTGGACTTCGCGCCGCGCGTGGCGCTCGGCATCCAGGGGGTGAGCAGGATCCGTACGCCGACCAGCGCCGCGTCCGCGAGCACCGCCAGGGCGGCACTGGTGATCACGGAGTTCCAGGCGAGTTCCGGCCGGTTGTAGATCTGCGCGTCGTGGAGCAGGTTGCCGAGCGCACCCTGGTTGCCGATCAGCATGCCGACGCTGACGAGGCTGATGCTGGACACGGTGGCCACCCGCAGACCGGCGATGATGGCGGGCACCGCGATCGGCAACTGGACCTGGACGTAACGGCGTACGGGTCCGAAGCCCATGGCGGTCGCGGCGGCGAGGGTCTCCTGCGGGACCGACCGGACACCGTCGACGATCGCCGGCACGAGGACGACCAGGCTGTAGACGGTGAGCGGGATCATCACCGTCAGTTCGGTCTGTCCCGTGTAGTCGATGAGGACGACGAAGAAGGCGAGGGACGGAATGGCGTAGAGCACGGTCGTCAGCCACAGCACGGGCGGGTACAGCCAGCGCAGTCGCACGCACAGCTGGGCCAGCGGGAGCGCCAGCAGCAGCCCGCCCAGCACCGGCAGCAGGGCCTCGCGCAGATGGAGCCCGATGAGGCCGAGCCAGTCGTGCTGGAGGTCGCTGGGGATGTCGAAGAAGCGGTTCCAGTTCACCTGACGACCTTCTGCCCGCTCTTCCCGCTGCCCCCGCCGTCCTCTGTGGTCGGCCGCTCCGCACGGCCTGCCGAGTGGGCGTGGGCGTGGGCGCCGCGGATGGCCTCGCCGATGGCCGACTGCGAGACGACCCCGGCGGCCCTGCCCTCGGCGTCCACGGCGACCGCCCAGCCGGTGGGCGACAGGACGGCACAGTCGAGCGCGGCCCGCAGCGAGTCCCGTCCGGCGACGAACGGCCGTCCGTACGGCAGCAGTTGGCCGGCGTCGACCTGTCCGGCCGTCAGCTTGCCGGGCTCGCTCCAGCCGAGCGGACGGCCGTCCAGACCGGTGACGAGGAGGTAGGGGGCCTCGGTCGCGCCACGGGCGGCGATCTGCTCGGCGGTGGCGTCGACGGCGACGATCGGGGTGGTGAGCGGTTCGAGTCCGCCGGAGGAGAAGAACGACAGGCGCCGGATGCCCCGGTCGGCGCCGAGGAAGTCCTCGACGAACGCGTCGGCGGGGTCGGACAGCAGCTCGGCAGGCGGCGCGTACTGGGCGAGCCGGCCGCCGGTGCGCAGCACGGCGACCATCGTGCCGAGCTTGACCGCCTCGTCGATGTCATGCGTGACGAAGACGATGGTCTTGCCCAACTCCTCTTGAATGCGCAGGAGTTCGTCCTGAAGCCCCTTACGGACGACGGGGTCGACGGCGGAGAACGGCTCGTCCATCAGCAGCACGGGAGGATCGGCGGCCAGGGCACGTGCCACGCCGACGCGCTGCTGCTGGCCGCCGGACAACTGATAGGGGTACCGCTTGGCGAACGAGGCGTCGAGCCCCACCCGTTCCATCAGCTCCCGCGCCCTCGCGCGGGCCTTGTCCTTGCTCCAGCCGAGCATCCGGGGCACGGTGGCGATGTTGTCGACGATCGTGCGGTGCTGGAAGAGTCCCGCGTTCTGGATGACGTAACCCATGGACCGGCGCAGGGTGTTGACCGACTGCTGACGGCTGTCGACACCGTCGATGAGGATCGTGCCCTCGCTGGGCTCGACCATCCGGTTGATCATCCGCAGGGTGGTCGTCTTGCCACAGCCCGAGGGGCCGACAAGGACGGTGATCGAACGATCCGGTATGTCGAGGGAGAGCCGATCGACGGCCACCGTGCCGTCCGGATACCGCTTGGTGACTGAATCTATCCGTATCAAAACGCCGAATACCCTTCGGGTCTGGCTGTTTCCGCCCACTCTCGACCAGCTGAGTTCCGGGCCGTTTCGGGGAGAGTCTAAGCCTCGTACGTTTCGGACGATTTCACGGGAGAGCCCAACAACCGAGTGTGTGTCAGGTGGGCGCCCACTCAATTCTCTGCGCGCCCTCTTCGAGGACCTGTACGTTCCCTCCCATGACCGACAACCGAAAGGGCAGTGCCGCGTAGGCGCCCCTCCGCCCTGCGGGCCGAGATCCCCGTCCGGCGGCAGCACCGGCAACACCGACTGCGGTACGCCACGATCGACCGGCTCTCCGGTTCCTGCACGGCCGACATCCGCCGGCTCGAACTGAGCCGCCACCTGCCGGAGTCGACGGCGGAGGCCTTCTCGCAGTGGAAGGCTCTGGCGTACGGGCCGCTGCGCCTGCTCGCGGAGCCGTTTCCGGCGCAGGCGTGCGGTATCCCCGGATGCTGGTGCTGCCCGGGGTACTTCCGCGACCACCTCGAAGAGGTGCTCCACGGCCTGCCCAGAAAAAGCGCCCGCGAACTGCGCGCGCTCGTACGGTCGTTGGACCGCACGATCCTGGACCGGGCGAGGATCCTGCGAGCGAACCACCCCGACGAGACCTGGTGGCGAGGCCAGTTGTGAGAGGCGTTCCCTGGATCGTTGATCTCGGCGCCCGTTCCGGGCCTCACCCGGAAACGAGCCATGGACAGCACCAGAGGCGACAGGTGCAGCCGGAGTGGTCGGGGGAGCAGGGCGCACCGGCAACAGGTCTGACGCAGCCCGCGCCGGTTCCGTCGCCGTCGCCGGCCCCGAGGACACCTCATCCAGGGAGGAAACCCCCTGACAGCCGAATGGCTCCACGTCGCGACCCATGCGCGCACCGAGGAAACGTGCTGGTCAGCGGGGTTATGGCGAGCGGGACAGGGATTACCGGGAGTCCCCGAGCGGTTGCGGTCGGTGGCCGGTGTTCTCACCGTGGGCCCAAAGAGAGCAGCTCTCGAAAGGACTGCGCATGCGCGCCCTCGTATCCCGTTCCGGCCTCGGCCCCCGCTCCCGCGGGCTCCTCCTCCCGTCGTCCGTCGTCTGTGCCGCGCTGATATTCGGTCCGGTCGGCACAGCCGTCGCCGTCACCGACGCGAGCCGGGACGCCTACGCCTCCATCGGCGCCCACACGTCGTGGTCCACCATGTCCGCCGCCGCCTCGACGGCCGCCAGGACCTCCGGGTCCTCCTACGCGGACCAGGTGCTCAAGCGCCTCGGCTCCCTGGAGCGTGCCGACCGCAGCGACGTACTCGCCCCGGTCCTGAACGTCCTGACCGACCTCACCGAGCAGACCGCCACCGGCCGCATGACCGCCACCCAGGCGGCCGGGTTCGCCCAGGCGGTCGAGACGGCGAACGCCTCGCTCAAGCAGCGCCTGGCGGAACGAACCGGTACGACGAACCGGGCCGCGGCAGCCATGGCCGACCCGATCTCGGACCTCCTGGACCAGCTCCAGGCAACCCTCAGCGACCTCCTCGACACGGTGACCGGCCTGGTCGACGGCCTGCTGGGTACGGTCACGGGCCTGGTGAGCGGCCTCCTGGACACCCTCGGCGGCCTCCTCGGGGGTCTCCTGGGCGGCCTGCCGCCACTGCCGGTGGAACTGCCCCCGGTCGAGCTGCCCCCGCTGGAGCTGCCGCCGGCCCCGCTGCCCCCGCTGCCCGCACTGCCCGCACTGCCCGCAGCGGGGGGCGTGGCGGGAACGGGGAGTACGGCAGCCACGGTTCGGTGACACGGACTCGCTAGGGTCTGTCGTTTGGATCCCGCCTGGGCCGCGGGGCATGGCACGCACCACACCCCGCTCACCGGCAGACAACGGCACCGCAACCCGAAGTCAGCGTGATCCAAACGACAGACCCCCGGCATGCTCAGCGCAGCGCGGCCTCACCCGCGCGGACGGCACGCAGGGCACGCTCGACGCTCTGCCCGTTCTCGCCGACCGGAGCCACGTAGTCGAGGACGTCTCGCGCTGCGGCCTCCCCGAGCGTCCGGGTGATCACCCACGCGGCGAGGTACTGCGAGGCCAGGCAGCCGCCCGCCGTGGCGATGTTCCCCTCGGCGTGGAACGGCACGTCCAGCACGGTGACGCCACCGGCCTCGACGAAGGGCCGGCTCGTCCTGTCCGTGCAGGCGGGCATGTCACCCAGCAGACCGAGCCGGGCGAGCACCAGCGCCCCGGAGCACTGGGAACCGATCAGCTGCCGGGCGGGGTCGAGCGACAGACCGGCGATCAGCCGGTCGTCGGCGACCACCTCACGCGTCTTCACCCCGCTGCCGATCAGCACGACATCGGCCTCGGTCGCGAACTCCATCGGACGCTGCCCGGTCACCTCGACCCCGTTCATCGACGTGACCACGGGCGTCGGCGTCGTGATGAAGGCCTCCAGACCGTCCTGACGGCACCGGTTGATCAGTGCGGAGGCGATGAAGCTGTCGAGTTCGTTGAACCCGTCGAAGGTGACAACGGCTACCTGCATCGCAACTCCCCAACTACGCGTACAAGTGCGGCGGTCGACGGCGGATGAGCGGCGATCAGCGGCGGGCCGCCCGCCGGCCCGTGGCGCGAGTATGCCCCAGCCCCGCGAACCGTTCCCACCGCACCGGCCGATGTGGTTCGCTGCCGGAGTGACTCAGGACCTGGAGACCGTCGACTTCCCGTCCGCCGAGGCCTTCGAGGCATGGCTCGGCGAGAACCACGCGGTCTCGCCCGGCATCTGGCTCAAGCTGCGCAAGAAGGGCCCCGGAATCGTCGCGCTGAACTACGCCCAGGCGCTCGACGTGGCGCTCTGCTACGGCTGGATCGACGGCCAGAAGGCCGCGTACGACGACGAGTGGTGGCTCCAGCGGTTCACCCCGCGCAGGGCACGCAGCAAGTGGTCCAAGGTCAACTGCGGCAAGGTGGCCGTCCTGATCGAGCAGGGCCGGATGCGTCCGCAGGGGCAGGCGGAGATCGACCGGGCCAAGGCGGACGGCCGCTGGGAGGCGGCGTACGACAGCGCGCGGACCGCGACCGTCCCGGACGACCTCGCGGCGGCCCTGCTCACCGACCCGGCCGCGGCGGCGTTCTTCGAGACCCTGGACCGGCAGAACCGCTACGCGATCCTGTACCGCGTCCAGGACGCCAAGAAGGCCGAGACCCGGGCCCGCCGGATCGAGACGTACGTGGCGATGCTGGCGAAGGGCGAGAAGCTCTACCCGAAGTGATCCCCGAGCCGCCCGAGCAGGGCGGCCGAGGACGGTCGTACCGGCGCCGTCCACCACCGCGACCGTGTGGCTCGTCGCGTCCCGCGCGGAGCCGGGCGGATCCCCCTCGGCCACCGGGGCAGCGGCCGGCAGGGCCGCCGTCACCAGCCATGCCAGCTCCGCCGACTCCGCCGCCGCGGCCTCCTCGGACAAGGCATCGGTGTCCAACTCCTGCGGCGGCAGCCCGAGTCGGATCGCCGCCGCCTGCCCACCGTGTCGCGCCAGAGTCACCCTGCGGACAACGCGTCCACCTGCCGGTGCAGAGGCCAGGAGGCTCGCCTACTTCTCCGCGAAGGACGCGAAATAGGCGGCGGCCATGTCCTCGTCCCCGTGCCCCTGCTCAGCGGCCCGCCGGAACCGCTCGGCGCTCGCGGCGGCCACGTCCAGCCGTACGCCGTGCCGCTCGCCCGCCTCGACGATCAACCTGGCGTCCTTCGCCGCCGTGGACACCGCGAAACTCGCCGGAGTCAGTCCGCCGTCCAGGATCAGACCCGCCTTGGCCCGCAGGTAGCCCATGTCGAGCGGACCGCCGGCGATCGCGTCGAAGAAGCTCTGCGGGTCGACGCCGAGCGCCTGGGCCAGGGCCAGCACCTCACCGGTCGCGCTGGTGGCGGCGAGCACCCAACTGTTGGCGACCAGCTTGAGCCGCGTGGCACTCCCCTCGCTCCCGTCCTCCCCGGTCCACACCGTACGGGCGCCCACCGCGTCGAAGACGGGCGCGACGTCCGCCCGGTGTTCCGAGGGCCCGGCGGCGAGCACGAGCAACTGCCCGGCCTCGGCGGGCTGCCGGGTCCCCAGCACGGGCGCGTCGAAGAAGACCAGCCCCAACTCCCCGGCCAGTGAACCGAGTTCACCGATGGCGTCCACCCCGGCAGTTGTCGACTGCACCCACGCGGCCCCCCGACGGAGCGCGGGCGCGGCCTCGCGCACGACCTCCCGGACGGCAGCACCGTCGTACAGCATCGTCAGGACGACATCCGCGTCCCGTACGGCGTCGGCGGGCGTGCCGGAAACCTGGACGCCGGTCTCGGCGGCCAGCGGCTCGGCCTTGGCGCGGGTCCGGTTCCACACCCGGACGGCATGCCCGGACCGGGCGAGGTTACGGGCCATGGCGGCGCCCATGATGCCGGTGCCGAGGACGGCCACGGTGAGGGCGGGGCTGCTCTTGCTGTCGGTGTCGGTCATGAGGCCAGTTAAGCAACCGGTGAAGCACGTGGGCGGGGTCTTGCCAGCGGGTGATTCCATCCACCAATATTTCGCACGATGGATAAAATATTGAACCGGAGCCGGCCGTGACACCGGCACTGAAGTCAGCGAGCGGTGTCCTGGCCGCACTGGCGCTCTGTCTGCTGGGCACCGCCCCGGCCCCCGCGGCAGCGGCGACGACTCGTTCCGCCACCGCCGCCGCCCCCCTCCCCCACATCTGGCCGACCCCCCAGCAGGTGAGACCCGGCCACGGCACCCACCAGGTCCCGAAGCAGGTCGTCGAGGTCATCGGCCACGCCACCGACCCCGCCGCCCGGACCCTCGTCGAACGCGTCCTGCGCGACGCCGGCGCCCGCACCATCCGTACCGTCACCGCGGGCAGGCCGATACCCCCCGCCGCCCTCACCCCCCTACGCGATCGGCGTGCGCTCGTTCGCCGTACCGCTGGACGACATCAGCTACACCGCGTGGAACTGCCCTGCCGACGAGCGGAAGTTCGGCACCGGAGGCGGCGCGGCCGGCACCGCGCAGTCGGCCCTCCTCAACTCCGTCGTCAAGGACTTCGTCGACGCGCACGACGACGTGACCCCGCTGGAGATGGTCCCGACCGAGTACTCCGACCTCGCCGACTCCCCGTACAAGACGGCGCTGCGCGAGCTGCTGCACCCCTCGGTGGTCGTCGAGTGGACCGGCGTCGGAGTCATCGCCCCGACGATCAGCACCGAACAGGCGCGACAGGCAAAGGAGTTGTTCGGTCACCCGATCCTCATCTGGGACAACTACCCGGTGAACGACTACACCACCAGCCGCCTCCTCCTGGGCCCCTACACGGGCCGCGAGGCAGGCGTGCCCACCCAGGTCACGGGCATCACCGCCAACCCGATGGTCCAGGCGGAGGCCAGCAGACTCGCCCTGTTCACCTCGGCGTCCTACGCCTGGAACCCGAAGGCGTACGACCCCCGGACGGCGTTCCTGGCCTCGGTGAAGGACTTCGCGGCGATCGCGCCGAGCTCCACGAGAGCCTCTCTCCAGATCTTCGCGGAGAACAACTACTCCTCCCTCCTGGACGCCACCGAGTCCCCGGCCCTGACCCCGCTCCTCAAGGCGTTCACGACGGCGTACGAGGGCGGCGAGGACCTGGGCAGGGCGGCCCGCGCCCTCACCACCTACTTCACGGCGATGGCCGCAGCCCCCGCCGACCTCCGCGCGAACCTCCCCAACCCGCCCTTCCTGACCGAGACGTCACCGTGGCTCGACAAGCTGGGCGCATACGGCGAGGCAGGCACCACCGCCGTACAGCTGATGCTCGCGCAGACGAACGGTGCCCCGGACGCGGTCGCGACCCTCTACGCCCGACTCCAGTCGCAGCGCAAGCACCTGGACTCGGTGCCCCAGCAGATCGCCCCGGGCGTACTGGACCGCTTCCTCTTCGACGCGACCCTGCGAGCGGCCCCCGACCCGGGCCCGGACGCCTCCTTCACCCCGACGTCCCTGTCCCTGCCCCCCGGCGGCAGCGCGACGTCCACCCTCACCATCGCCGACAACCGCTCCACCACCGCCACCACGACAACCTGGAGAATCAAGGAGGTTGACGGCCTGACGGTCACCCCGTCGTCCGGCACCGTCACCGTCCCGGCAGGCGGAGAGGTGACGGCGACCCTGACCTTCACGGCGGCGAGCGGGTCGGCGGCGGGCACAAGATCCGTGGCCGTCACCGGAGATGGCGACGATCACCTGGTGAGCCGAGCGATCCCCGTACAGATCACCGGAGTCGGCGGAAGCACCCGAGCCCTGACCGCCAACTTCAGTGGCGCGTCGGTCAGTTCGGTCGACCTGGCCACGGGCACGTCGACGGAGATCCCGGTGGGAAAGAACCCGGGTGAGGTCGTGGTCAGCCCGGACGGCCGTACCGCCTATGCGGCGAACCAGGGTTCGGACACGGTGAGCGTCATCGACGTCGCCTCGGCGAAGGTCACGGCGACCGTGGCGGTCGGGGACGTTCCGGCGGGCCTCGCCCTCACCCCCGACGGCCGCACGCTCTGGGTCGCGGACTACTCCGACGACGCGATCCAGCCGATCGACCTGGCCACCGGCACGGCCGGAGCGCAGATCGCGGTGGGCGACGGCCCGGAGAACATGGCGATCACCCCGGACGGCACCACCCTGTACGTGGCGAACATCCACGACAGCACGGTGAGCCCGGTGGACCTGACAACAGGCAGCGCAGGCTCACCGATCGCCGTCGGACCGAACCCGTTCAACGTGGTCGCGGCTCCCGACGGGCGGACGGTGTACGTGTCCAACTCCGGCGGCTCGACGATCACTCCCATCGACACCGCCACGAACGACACCCGCCCGACCTACCTGGTCACCGGTCAGGCGTACGGCCTCGCCGTCTCCCCCGACGGCCGCACCCTCTGGGTCAGCGCGAGCAACGGTGACACGATCACCCCGCTCGACACGGTGACCGGCGCCCCGGGCACCCCGGTCACCGTCGGCCGCTCCGCCTTCGACATCACCCTCGACTGGAACGGCACCACGGCCTACATCACCACAGCCGACGCCGGCACCCTGGTACCGGTGACAACGTCAACGGGGAAGGTAGGCACCCCCCTCAAAACGGGCGCCTACCCACTGGCCGCGACGGTCACGGGAGTACCGGTCAACTCATAAATCCGGACGGTTCACCCGCGCCCGGTTCTTTGGGGGCGCGGGGAACTGCGCGAGCAACCACGACGCACCCGCAGCCAACAAACCAACCGTTCAAGGGGCGCGGGGAACGGTGCGCACCCCCCCCACCCGCAGCCAGAAAAGCACCGCACCGCCAGACGGACCCGGCCCCAAACGGAGTGCTACTGCATCTCGGCCCACGGGTCGATGACCGCCGGACGGGCCGGCGCAGCCGCCGCGGCCGGACGGCACGTGAAGCCGAGCCGAGTCAGCGCGGCGATCATCTCCTTCTCGGTGAAGTCCCGCCGGTCGAGGCGGGTGATGACCGCGCCGACCTGCTTGACGGGGTACTCCACGCCACCGATGCCGACGGCCGCACTGGTGATGGGCTCGGGAGCTACCCCGTCCATCTTGTGCGTGACCTCGCTCATGATCAGGTCGAACGGGAATCGGGCGATCACACAACGCATGGTGCCTCCGCAGGTCAGAGAAGGGTCCGGGGGTCAGTGGTGCTGGGGCCCGTCAGTCGTTCTGGGCCAGGTGATGCGTGGCGCCGGTCGGCCTGAACCGACCGGCCGGGTGGCGCCGGTACGACGCCGGGGCTTGGGGCTGGGGTCAGCCGGCCTGACGTGCGTCGGAACCCGGGCGCCGGTTGCGGGGCGCCCTGCGCCGACGGCTGCGTGGCTCGCCGGTGGGATCCTGCTCCGTACGGGGCGACGGGTTACCGCCCGACACACGCGGCGGCTTGGCACCGCCACCGGTCGGACGCGACGCCTTCTTGGCAGTGCCGCCGCCCGTCGCACGGGTCTTGCCCGCGGCGCCGCCACCCGCGGTGCGCGCCGTGGCCGCACCGCCCTCGGCGGACCCGCGGCGGGAGCGCGAACCCGAACCGGAACCCGAGCCCGAACCGGACCGGGACCGGGAGGATCTGGACCGGCCGGAGCCGTCGCCCTTCGGGGCGGACGGCGGGGTCGGGGCCGGGGCCGGGATGACCACGGGTATGCCGGACGGCGTACGGGCTCCGGTGATGCGGGTCAGTTCGGCGGCGCCGGGGGAGACCTTGGCCGTGTTCGGGTCGACGCCCGCCGCCCGGGTCAGGCTCCGCATCTCGCGGCGCTGCTCGGGCAGGACCAGGGTGACCACGCTGCCGGAGGCTCCGGCACGGGCCGTACGGCCGCCGCGGTGGAGGTAGTCCTTGGCGCCGCCGGGCGGGTCCACGTTGACGACCAGGTCGAGGTCGTCGATGTGGATGCCTCGGGCGGCGACGTCGGACGCGACCAGCACGGTGACCTCGCCGGTCTTGAACTGGGCGAGCGTGCGCGTCCGTTGGGGCTGGGAACGACCGCCGTGCAGCGCTCCCGCACGGACGCCGCTCTTCAGCAGGTGCTTGGTGAGACGGTCGACGCTGCGCCGGGTGTCGAGGAACATCAGCACGCGTCCGTCGCGGGCGGCGATCTCGGTGGCGACCGTCTTCTTGTCGACGTCGTCGACGTAGAGCACGTGGTGCTCCATCGTCGTGACGGCGCCGGCGTGCGGGTCGGTCTGGTGCACCACCGGCTCGTGCAGGTAGCGGCGGGCGAGCCGGCCGACGTCCGCGTCGAGCGTGGCGGAGAACAGCATGCGCTGCCCCTTGCGCGGCACCTGGTCGAGCAGATGCGTGACCTGCGGCAGGAAGCCCATGTCGACCATCTGGTCGGCCTCGTCGAGGACGGTGACGGAGACCCGGTCGAGGCGGCAGTCGCGGCGGTCGACGAGGTCGCGGAGCCGACCGGGCGTCGCGATGACGACCTCGGTGCCGGCGCCCAGCGCACGGGCCTGACGGGCGATGGGCAGCCCGCCGACGATGGTGGTCATCCGCACGCTCATGGCGCGGGCGTGCGGGGTGAGCGCGTCCACGACCTGCTGGGCGAGCTCACGGGTCGGTACGAGGACGAGTGCGAGCGGGCGTCCCGCCTCGGCGGTCT
This sequence comes from Streptomyces lacrimifluminis, assembly GCF_014646095.1. Classification (GTDB taxonomy): domain Bacteria; phylum Actinomycetota; class Actinomycetes; order Streptomycetales; family Streptomycetaceae; genus Streptomyces; species Streptomyces lacrimifluminis. Next base: position 27,911 of record NZ_BMMU01000016.1, read on the forward strand.
GTCCGGCGATGCGGGCCAGCATGGCCAGGCCGAAGGCCAGGGTCTTGCCCGAGCCGGTCTGACCACGGCCCATGACGTCGCGGCCCGCGAGGGTGTCCGGCAGCGTGGCTGCCTGGATCGGGAAAGGAACGGTGATGCCCTCGACGGTGAGGGAGGCCAGCAGCGAGGGCGGCAGGCCCAGGTCGGCGAACGACCGGTTCATGCAGAACCTTCCTCAATGCGGCACGTCGACAGAATCACGGCAGCGCTCAGCGTCCGCCGCGACAGCGGCGGCACACAGGACAAAAAGGCCGTGGGGACGGGCCGAAAGGAAACGAGCGGTGAAGGGGATGACCCCCCTGAGAACCAGGGACGGCGACGGGCGACCGGAGTCCGGCGCGAAACCGCCCCTAAAAAACTGTGAGCCGGGGCCCGCACCCCTAGGTGCGGGACCCGGCCACAATCACGTGTGTCGATCCACTAGTGGATCGCCAGGATCACGCGGATCAGGCGGGGAGAATGTTCTCCGCCTGGGGGCCCTTCTGACCCTGCGTGACGTCGAACGTCACCTTCTGGCCCTCGTGGAGCTCACGGAAGCCCTGCGTGGCGATGTTCGAGTAGTGAGCGAAAACGTCGGCGCCGCCGCCGTCCTGCTCGATGAAGCCGAAGCCCTTTTCCGCGTTGAACCACTTCACGGTACCGGTGGCCATGTTAAATCTCCTTGGGGCATGCTCGGGGGCCCGCACCGTGCGGACCCCGCGTCGCCGCAATGATTGCCCCGACCGGAGAAGAACACCGAAATCTTTGGGAACCACAACTGCAACTGAAAACCACGCTAGCACACAACGTGCCGACGGGGAGCAGCGGCAATGTCACACGTCCGGCGGGAATAGTCTCCGCAGCTCAACGCGGTCCCAAGCCGTGGGGACGTCCTCGCGGCCGGCCAGGGCAGCCGCAGCCGTCAGGCACCCCGGCCGCAGCCCCTCAGCGGCGTCCCGATCTTCGAGCAGGGCCGTCGGTCACCCGTGCGGCGAAGGCGCCGGGTACCGCAGCTCTTGGATCTCCTCGGGCTTCACGAACCGTCGCCCGAGGAACTCTGCTGTCCGCCCGAGTTCCGGTCGGAGCGGGACGACCTGCGCAGCGCCTCGCCGGCCGTCAGCGTCACGCGGGCCACCCCGCGCACCCAGCGCGGCCCGCCTCGCGACGCCCACACGACACAGACGCATCCTCCGACGACCAGCACGAGGACGCCGATCGGGCGAGCATCTCCACGCTCTTCCCCCGCTCCACGGCCCTTCGGGTGCGGGACCCGGCATCCGGCATCCGGCATCTTGCTCAGTTCATGACACCGTCCGCCGCAGCCGTGCCTCCGGGGCGGCGCCCGCGACGAACGTGCAGGCGGTGTTCACCGCCCGGTCGTCGCGGCAACGCCGCCGTCGGGGTGCCGCCGAAGGTTCATGGCGCACCTTTTACGGAGGCCTTACGGAGACGAAAGGCTGCGGCCACCACCCGTCTCCGTATCCCTCCTCGACGACTCCCCGTCGCGTCAGGAGGCATGGTGCGTTTCACCCGGAGCTCGACCGGCACCCTTTTCGTGGGTGGCGCGCTGGGCCTGACCCTGGCCGCGCTCGCCTATCCCGCCGTGCTCGGTGTCCAGAACGTTTCCAGTTCGCCCTCGCGAATCGTCGCGCAGACCTCCGCCGGGCCGTTGACGGAGGCCGACCGCGACTTCGTGGTGAAGGTGCGGGCGGCCGGCCTCTGGGAGTACCCGGTCGGGCAGATGGCGATCGCGAAGGGGACCTCGCCGGCCGTCGTCACCGCCGGGCGGCATCTCGTCGCCGGACACGCGGCGCTGGACGCGACCGTGCGGCGGATCGCTCCGCAGCTCGGGGTCACCCTTCCCAACCTGCCCAGTCCGCAGCAGCAGGGGTTCGTCTCCACGCTGACCTCGGACAGCAGGGGGACGCGGTTCGACAGCGACTTCGCCAACATCCTGCGCATCACCCACGGGTCGATCTTCAACACCGTCGCCAAGATCCGGTCGACCACCAGGAACACGCTCGTACGCGCCCTCGCCGACCAGGCCAACACCACCGTCCTGGACCACATCTCGGTCATGGAGAAGACCGGGCTCGTCAATTTCGACACCGTGCTCTTCCAGGAGACCACCCCGCCGAAACTGCCCGCCTCCGAGGTCACCCCGCCGGTCCCCGTGCCGGGCGCACCGACGGTCGTCCTCACTGCGCCACCGGACAACGCCTTCAGCCCCTCCGCGAGCCCGACCGGTCCTACGGCGGGGTGACTCCCGCACTCATGGCCTCAGTTTCCGAGCCAGGCCGTCGTGTCCGGGCCCAGGCGGCCGTCCTCCTCCAGCGGTGCGCTGCTCAACAGGACTTCCCCGGGCGGCAGTTCGACCGGCCCGGCCGTCAGGTTCGTCACGCAGCGCCAGGTGTCCGTGCGGGTGAGGTCGAGGACACCGGGGGCGGATTCCGCCGCCCAGGTCAGGTCCTCGCCGTCCAGCAGACGGCGGCGCAGGGCGAGGGCCGTGCGGTACAGCTCCAGGGTCGAGCCCTCGACCCCGTCCTGTGCCTCGACGGCGTACGACGCGAATCCCGGCGGCTGCGGCAGCCAGGCACCGCCCGCGCCGAAGCCGTACGACGGGCCGGTCGTCGTCCACGGCAGCGGCACCCGGCAGCCGTCACGGCCCTTGCTGGTGTGCGCCGACTGTTCCCAGATCGGGTCCTGGAGGGCCGCGGCGGGCAGGTCGGCCACCTCCGGGAGGCCCAGTTCCTCGCCCTGGTAGACGTACGCCGAACCCGGCAGCGCCAGCATCAGGAGCGTGGCCGCCCGGGCCCGGCGCAGGCCGGCCGTCTCGTCGACCGGCGGGGCGGTGCCGTCCGACAGGAGCCAGGCGTTCAGGTCGGTGCCCGGCGGGAGTGTCAGGCGGGAGGCGTGGCGTACGACGTCGTGGTTGGAGAGGACCCAGGTCGCCGAGGCGCCCGCCGAGTGGGCCGTGGCGAGGGAGTCGGTGATGACCCGACGCAGTTGCTCCGCGTCCCAACCAGCTTGCAGGTACTCGAAGTTGAAGGCCTGGCCGAGTTCGTCCGGGCGGGCGTACAGGGCGCGGCGGGCGCCCGGGACCCAGGCCTCGGCGACCGCCATCCGGGGCGGGGTGTAGGCGTCGAAGATCTTGCGCCAGTCGCGGTAGACCTCGTGGACCTCGTCGCGGTCGAAGAAGGGGTGCGTTCCGGGTGGGAGGGCGGTCAGTGCCTCCGCGCCGCTCAGTTCGGGAGCGCCCAGGTCACGCAGCGGCACGTCGAGGTCCTTCGCCAGGGCGTGGGCGACGTCGATACGGAAGCCGTCCACGCCCCGGTCGGACCAGAAGCGGAGCGTGGTGCGGAAGTCGGCGCGGACCTCCTCGTTGGCCCAGTTGAGGTCGGGCTGTTCGGGCGTGAAGAGGTGCAGATACCACTGGCCGTCGGGCGCCTGGTCCGCCTCCACCCGCTTCCAGGCGCTGCCCCCGAACACCGACTGCCAGTCGGTGGGGGGCAGTTCGCCGTGCTCACCCCGCCCGTCGCGGAAGACGTAGCGGTCGCGGGCCGGGGAGCCGGGGGCCGAGCGCAGCGCCTCCTCGAACCACACGTGCCGGCGCGAGGTGTGGTTGGGGACGATGTCGACCATGACCTTGAGGGCAAGCCGGTGTGCCTCGGCGACCATGGCGTCGAAGTCCTCGAGGGAACCGAGGCGGGCGTCGACGTCACGGTAGTCGGCGACGTCGTAGCCTCCGTCGGCCAGTTCGGAGGGGTAGAAGGGGCTGAGCCAGAGGGCGTCCACGCCCAGTGTGCTCAGATGCGTCAGGCGCCGGGTGATGCCCCTCAGGTCGCCCAGTCCGTCGCCGTCGGCGTCGGCGAAGCTGCGCGGATACACCTGGTAGAAGACGGCCTGGCGCCACCAGTCGGGGTCCCGGGAGGAGAGGTCCGGCGACTGCGCGTACGGCTGCGACCGGCGGTCAGGCATGGGTTCGGACACTCGATGTCTCCTAGCTGTGGCACTTCTCCGGCGACAAGCCCAACTCTGTCCACTTCGCCGGGACCGTGAACCCCCGCGCCCCCGGAACACACCCTTCCTTGTGTGCCGGAATGGTGATGAACCGCGAACATTCTTTTCATTCCCGCAAGTTGACACTCCGGTCCGCACGATTCACGATGTGCAAACGCTGTGGCGCATATGACAGATGAGCCCGGCGTTCCGCACACCAGACTCCCTCGGCACGGCCCGGCCGCACCGCGCTGCCCTCCCGCCGTACCCGGGTTCTCGCACACGCCAAGATGGGATCCGCATGTCCATACTGAGACGTGTCAACGCGCTGCACCTCCTGGGGACGGGCGCCGCCACGATCGCCCTCTGCGCGGCCTCCGCCTCGGGCGCCTGGGCCACCGGCACGCCCGGCGGTGACGGCTGGGGTTCCAAGACCGGCGGCTACAAGCCCGGCGCCGGCGCGGGCACGAAGACCGAGACCGACCGCTGCCAGTTCTCCCTCGACGGGCAGAACTTCTTCGACTCGGTCCGCGTCGACGACCAGAACCTCAAGCCCACCGACGACGGCAAGGTCCACATCCAGGTCCGCACCGCCGGTGACGCCAGCACCTGCACCGCGTCCCTCGCCTCCTACATCGCCCACGGCGCCACCTTCGGCACCTCCGGCCTTCAGGTCTTCGTCGACTTCGACACCGTCACGGTTCGGCAGGGTCAGACCGACTCGCTCGACATCGCGGTGCCGGACGCGGGCTGCTTCGCGCAGATCGACCTCTACCGGGGCAAGGTCAAGTTCGACGGCGACTTCGACGCCAACGACGGCTTCGAGCACGGCGACCTGCCCAAGGGCCCGGACCGTCCGGTCATCAAGGACAAGCTGATCGCCGCCTGGAACGGCGGTACGAAGGACTGCACGCTCACGCCTCCGCCGGCCGAGGAGACCCCGGGCACCCCGACTCCGACCCCGACGCCGCCGGCCGAGGAGACCCCGGGTACGCCGACTCCCTCCGAGCCCGCGCCCGAGACGACCCCGCCCGCCTCCGAGACGCCGTCGACCCCGACGCCGTCCGAGTCGTCCCCGGAGTCCACCCCGCCGGCCACCCCTGCGAGCCCGGTCAGCAGCCAGCCCCCGCTGGCCGAGACCGGCGGCGGCAGCGCCACCGGCCCGATCGCGGGCGGCGCCGCGGCGCTGCTGATCGGCGGCGCGGCGATCGTGCTGGCGACCAAGCGACGCAAGGCGGCTCGCGCCGGTTCGTGACCCCGCGCGGTAACGCTTGAGCACGTCCGCCCCGGTACCGCTCCTCGCGAGCGGTACCGGGGCGGACGTCGTTTCCGAACCCCTGGTCCTGGCGCGCTATCGCGCTACCGCTTCTCGACCGTCCCCAGGTACAGCTTCACGTACCGCTCCACGCCGACGTCCAACGCGACGTCCACCAGCGGCTTTTCCCGCGTGCCGTGGTGGATCTCGGACTCGCCGGGGCGCGGCCTGCGGTCCACGACCGTCTGGCCCCGGGTCGGGCCAGGGGTCAGGGAGACCTCGACCGGCAGCAGGCTGGTGGTCAGCCCCGCCGGGTCGGCGACCGCGCAGACTGCCCCCGCGTCGCCGAGGCTGCCGGTGGGCGTGGGGTCGCCGGTGGCGGCCGGGTCGCGGTGGGCCAGCAGCCGACCGGCGAGACGCGCACCCGGTTCCGCGCTCGCGCTCAGCCGCTGGACATCGGCCCACGGCACGACGACGCGCCGGAAGACGTCCAGTCCGTACATCGTGATCGGCACCCCGGCGCTGAGCAGGATCGCGGCGGCCTCCGGGTCGTGCCACACGTTGAACTCGGCGACGGGCGTGGCGTTCCCGATCTCCACCGCGCCGCCCATGAAGACGATCCGCTCGATGTTGCGGGTCACCTCGGGGTACGTACGCAGCAGCAGGGCGATGTTGGTGAGCGGCGCGATAGGGACGAGCGTGACCGGGCGGGGCGAGCCGAGGATCTCGCGGCGCAGCAGGGTCACCGCGTCCACGTCGACGGGCATCCGGTCGGTGGGCGCCGACAGGCCGATGTCGCCCATGCCGTCCCGCCCGTGCACATGGGCGGCGGGCCGCGCGGGCTCGATCAACGGCCGCTCGGCCCCACGCGCGACGGGCAGCTCGGGGGCGCCGGCCTGGTCGAGGACGGTGAGGGTGTTGCGTACGACCTGGTCGACGTCCGTGTTCCCGGCGACACAGGTCACCGCGCGGAGGTCGATCCCCGGATGGCGTACGGCGAACAGCAGGGCCAGGGCGTCGTCGATACCGGTGTCGCAGTCGATGATGACGGGCACGGGGTGAGCTGGACTGGCGTCGGGGTGGGCGTGGGCGGTGGGTTCCACAGTCGTCACGGTGAGGGCTCCTTTCCCGGCTGCACAGACTCCCACGCCCTCCGGTGCTCACCCGTACGGCCCGGCCCGCTGGTGGGACCGGGCGCGTGATGGTCCCGTCGAGGGGAGATCTGACGTACCGGCACCTCTGGAGGAACTCCCTTGATGACCCGTCGGCCCTCTCCCCGTGCGGTACGCCTGCTCGCCTCGGCCCTCGGGATGGGCACCCTGCTGACGATGGCCGCGTGCATGCACGACGAGGACCGCGCCGGGGCCGCCATGGAACGCCGGCAGGCCAGACCGGTCGCCTCCCCCACCGCCCCGGTCCCCGCCGCCCAGCGGGCCTCCGCCTCCCCGACCGCCCAGCCCGCCCTCACCGACACCCAGGCCCAGGGCGCCCTCCTCACCGACGCCGACCTCGGGGCGCCGTGGGCCCCCACCGAGGGCGCCGCGATCTGGCGGGACGGGCTGCTCAAGGCGACGACGGACAACGCCGACTGCGGACGCCTCCTCGACGCCGCGTACACGGAGGAACTGGTGGGCGAACCGTCCGGCGCCCGTGCCGTCGTCGGCTTCGACGACTACGACGAGGGCGGGCAGCTCCGCTACCAGGTCATCGCCGCCCACCGCGCCGACGTGGACGAGCGGCTCGCCTGGCTGAAGACGATGCCGCGGAAATGCGCCCGCTTCACGGCGGTCGGACCACGCGGCGCCCGCCAGGAGGTGCGGGTCACGGAGGTCGGACTGCCGCAGGTGGGGGACGCGAGGCAGGGCCTGCGGCTGTCGACGCGCGGCGAACTGGACGGCGCCCCGGCGACGCTCACCCTGGATCTCGCCGCCGTACGGGTCGGCGACGACGCGATCGTCCTCACCAACGGCGGCCTGACCGAGCCCCGCACGGAGTACACCGTCCACGCGGTCCAGGTCGGCGCCGAGCGCCTGAAACAGACCAGGAAGGAGACCGCACCCCTGCCCCAGACCCCGGTGCAGGACCAGAGCCAGAGTCCGACGCGGGGCCCGGTCCAACCCCAGCCTCAGCCCCGGGAGCAGGAGCAGGAAACGGACCAGGACCTGTACTGAACGACCGGGCGACCGAGCAGCCCGGCGGCCCTGCGCCCGTGGGTGGGTGTCTCCTCCACCTGCGCATAGGGCAGGTGGTGTACCTGACACCACCGACACAGGCAAGGCGGCCGGCTCGCCGACCCCGACCGGAATGAGCGAGGCGACCGGCCGCCGCCTGACCGGCGCCGCGGCCATCGCCGCCGCGGTCGCCCTGACCGTCGAAGTCCCCCTGTACTTCGTCTACCCGGGCCCACCCCCGGACGCGAACGTCCTGGCCCGCCTCCTGGTCGGGATCATCGCGCTGGCGTTCCTGATCGTCTTCGTGACGAGCTTCCGTGAACTCGTGAAACGGGTGAACCCGGCGTACGAGTGGGCGGCCTCGCTGGCCTTTTCGACGGGCCTCGTCTACGCGACGATCACCCTGGTCTCCATGGGCCTGGAGGCCGCGCGGTGATCGCCACCGACCACTCGATCGACCCGACGATCGACGTGAACGGCACCTACATCCTCTACGGCTCGATCAGCCGCCTCCTGCTCGCCATGTTCCTGGCGGCGACCGGCTTCACGATCGCCCGCACGAACCTCCTCCCGCGCTGGACCGCCCGCTCGGCCTACGTCCTGGCCGGCGTCAACCTGGCCTTCGTACCATCCCTGTTCTTCGGCAACACCCCGGCCGACTTCTACGCGGCGAACGGCTGGGGCACGACCGCCTCGATGGCGCGATCCTCAGCTACTGGCTACTGGCTGCTGGCCCTGGGCATCTCGACGTACCGCAGCGCCACGAAGCACTGAGACACCTCAACTCCCTTGTCCCATACGCATACGAACATCGCGGCGACCTCCACTCCGGCAGGGCGCCGCGATCGGTGCGGTGGGTCGGGTGTCAGCCCGCGGCGGCCGTCTCCCGTGTACGGGACGACGACGTCCGGCGCTCCAGGTGGACGACGACATGGGCGTGGAAGCGGTCGACGGACTCGTCGACGCTGCGGATGAAACCGGACTCGGCGTTGCCGCGGGTGTTGCCCATGCTCCGGAAGAGAGACAGCCGGAAGCCGGTGATCGGCGTGCCGTCCTTGGGCAGCAGGTCGGCCGGTTCCGGGCGGAGGCGTTCCAGGGTGCCGCGCGGACCGGGTACCTGACCGGCGAGCAGCGCCTCGACGTGCAAGTCGGCTGGGGCGTCGGCGAGTTGGCGGACGAGTCGCTTGGTCCAAGTGAGCGGGTAGCCCTGTTCGGGTACCGGGATCTCGATGGACGTACGCAGTTTGCCGGTCCGCAGGTCCGCGCAGAGGGCGAGGATGCCGGGAGTGCCGTCGATACGGAGTTCGGCCTCCAGCCGTCCGTCCGCGCACAGTTGGTCGGCCAGGGTGGCACGGCGGGTGCGTGGATCGCTTCCGCGTTTCGCGCGCTGCACGGGCAGTGCCTTCTGGCCGAGTTCGCCGCCCAGCCGCAGGCACACCTGGCGGACCAGTCGCTCCCAGCTCTCGACGACGTCGACCGCGCGCGAGTCGCCCTGGCACAGGGTCTCGTCGTCGATGCCGTTACGGACGGGGACCCAGGCGGGGCCCATGTTCTGGAAGCCGTGGCAGCCGGAGTTCTCGTGCTGGAGGTAGTGCAACAGTTCCTGGAGGAGCCAGGCGTGGGCCGCGTTGCCGACGCCCTCGTGACGGATCAACATCTGGGCCTGGTGGGCGACTTCGGCCCAGGAGAGGTGCCAGAGGGCGACCTTGTGCTTGCGCCGGCCGTCCGCCTTGACCTCGACCAGCGGGCTGCCGTCGAGTTCGACGTCGTTGGACAGGGTGATGACGGCCTCGTAGCCGCGCCGGGCCGCGATGTCTGCGTATGCCTGCACCTGGTCCGGCTTGAGGGAGTTGCCGTTCGTCTTCGTCTCGACGAGCGCCGTCCACAACTTGCCGGCCCGCTCGACGCGGATCACGCCGTCGGGGCGGCGCGGGGTGTCGCCGTTGGGCAGCGTGACCTCCGTGAACGTCTCCATCCGGCCGGCCGGCGCACCGAACGCTGCCGTCAACCGCCGTCCGAACTCCGGGACTTGGGTCATCACCGCGAGCAGAACGGAGGTCGCCCGGGTCTCGCGCTCACGGTCGCTCTTGAGAGCGGCGGCGGGGAAGAGTCGCGCCACCCGCCAGGCGTCGTTCTCGGCAAGGGACTTCCTGGCCACCTTGGGCAGCGTGACCTTCTTCTTCGCAGTACGGGGCCGGGGCGCGACCTTGGCCACCGGCTGGTCCGGCGGTACGGGCCGCACCGGCTCCACCTGGCGCTCGCTCGTCGGCTGCGTGGGGATGGCGGGCAGGGGCGCGGCCTGCTCCTGCGGCACGGGCACCGCCTGCACTCCCTGCACTTCCTCCACTTCCTGTTTCTCCGCCGCCTCGGCCTCCGTTTCGGCCTCCGCGTCGTCGTCGATGTCGACGCCGAAGTCCGTTGCCAGGCCCGCGAGTCCGGACTCGTATCCCTGGCCGATCGCCCGGAACTTCCAGTCCCCGCCGCGCCGGTAGAGCTCGCCGAAGAGCAGCGCGCCCACCTCACCGGGGTCGTCGATGGCGAAACGCAGCAGGCTCTCGCCGGCGCCGTCGGCCAGCGTCAGGCACAGGCCGTGCAGGTCGGAGAAGCGGGCGCCCTCGTAACGGCTCGCGGCGACGACGATCCGCTCGGCGTCGTCCGCGATCGCCGTCAGATCGAAGGTGATGCGGTCCTCGTCGCCGTCGGCAGTGGGCGCCTTGCCCAGCAACTGCACGCTGCCGTCGGCGGCGACGGGGTTGTTGTAGAAGTAGAAGTCCCCGTCGCTGCGGACCTTGCCGTCGGCGGTCAGCAGCAGGACGGAGACGTCCGCGTCGCCCTCCCCCGTCGGACTGCTCCAGCCCAGTCTGACCATCACTGAGCCGACATCTTCGCTCAACGCGGCCAGACCGACGTTGGCGCCCTTGACCATCTCGTGCACGAGGCCCCCCAGATGCACCGTAGTGACGTGTGACACGCACCACACCCTGCGCATCAAGGGAACCCTAGCGTCGGTCAGTGACCATTGGCCCCAAATGGTCGGAAGAAACCCCCTGTTCGCTACTTCTTCGGAGCCCCGAAGGCCTCCTCGAACATGGCCCTTCCCTCGTCCGTGGCCTCGGTCGTGCCGCCACACATCGGGACGATGCCGCCGTCCGCGGTGACGAGGTAGTGGGCGCCGATCTCGAAGTCAGGGGCCTCCGAGGACGCATAGTCGTTGCTGAGGCGGACTTCGTGGGAAGGGTTGGCCAGGTTGGCGTCCTTGCGATACCAGTGGTCGACTTTGAGGACCACGCGTCCGCCGTTTTCGGCCGTCACCGTGCCCTCGAAGGCGAGTTCGTGGCCGCGCAGGAGGTCGGGCGTGGGTGCCGCGCACTTCGCCGCCGCCGGGTCGCCGTCCGGGAGCATCAGGGTCAGGGGCTGAAGCTGGGGCACGCTACCGACTCCCGCCGCACCTGCCCCCGCCTTGTCCGCCGTGTCCTCTCCGCCCTGAGCGACACCCCAGCTGACACCGCCTCCCACCAGCAGCAGCGCTGCGAAGGCCAGTGCAGGTACGAGGCGGCGGCGCGGCCGTGCGTCCTGAGTGGCTTTGGCCGGGGGCGGGGTTGTGGTTGTCGCTGTCTGCGTGTTCATCGTGGCCTCCACAAGACGGGTGACGTCGGGTCGCGGAGCCTTCGAGGTCAGTGCCGGGTCCGTGGCCTTCAGGTGGGCCAGCAACTCGTCGTCGTTCATCGACTGCTCCTTCCGTTTCCGTTTCCGGTACCGGTTCCTTGTCCTTCGTCTGTCTCATGTCCGGGGTTCGGGCCGGTCTTTCGTTCCAGCTGGGCCGCCAGTCTCTTCTTCGCCCGGTGCAGCCGGATACTCACGGCGTTCGCGCTCAGGCCGGTCACCTCGGCGATCCGGCTCGGGGTCAGTTCCTCGTACGCCCACAGCAAGACCACTTCCCGGTCCAGCGCGCGGAGTTGGGCGAGCGCCGCGTGCAGGGCGGTGTGGTCGGCGTCCCCCGTCTCCCGCGCCGCGCCCGCCGCCGTCCACGTCAGGCGTTCCAGGAGCGAGCGTCTACGGCGGTCCGCGCGGCGGGCGTTGGCGAGGCAGCCGCGGGCCACGCCGTAGCACCAGGGCAGCACGGCGTCGGGGTCGAGGTCGGGGACGTGCTCCGGCGCCTCCAGGCCCGGTACGTCCAGGCCCGGTACGTCCTCGATACGGCGCCACAGCACCAGCAGCGTCTCCGCGAGGACGTCGTCGACCTGGTCGGGTTCGGCGCGCCGCAGCAGATAGCGGTGCAGGGGTGCCGTCACGATGTGCGCCAACGCCTCGAAACGGGCCCGCTGATCCCGGGCGCCCCTCTTCTCCGTCATGGATTCCACGCCCCGACCTGTCCGGCACCGGGGGAATCCTTTCACCACCGCCGAGTTCCCGTCGGCGGAAGCCGGCGGCGGTCGGTTCCGGGCCGGCTTCACCTCTTCTCGTACGGATTCGACGGCTCCGCGATCTTCCGCACGGACCCCGCGTCCAGCACCGGCGGCCAAGCCGCGTCCGAGCCCGGCTTTCCCTTGGGCACCCAGGTTCCGGTGACGGTGACCCAGGTGTCGGTGACCGGGGCGTCGGCGTCGCGTATCTCGACTTTGCTCGTCGATGCGTCGGCCGCGCAGCAGGAGACGAGGAGACGGGTGACGTACCAGGCGCCGTCGTCCCCGTGGGTGACGAAGCCGGTCAGGCGGACGGTACGGCCCTTGAGGGACCGCCCGCTGTCGAAGACCGCGCGCGAGCTGAACTCGCCGACCGTCAGCTCCAGCGGATTCCCGGCGGGCAGCGCGCGGAACGTACCCACGCCCTGCGCGGCCCGCTGAGCCGCCTCCCGGTCCGCGCTGTACGAGCCCAGGGCGGGCGGCGGGAAGAGGAGCAGCGCGAGGGCGGGAAGTGTGAGCAGCCAGGCGACCCGGGGCCCATGCCCATGCCCATGACGGTCACCGTGGTCGTACCCATGACTTTCACCGGGGGCGTTCCCATGGTCATCGGGGTCGTCCTCGCCCCGTCGCGCCACGGCGGCCACCACCCCCAGCAGCACCAGTACCACCCCGGACACCACCAGGTACGGCCGCAGCCCCACCTGCACGTATCGCAGATACAGCTCGCTGAACAGCGCGATGCGCAACACCGCCCCGCCCGTCAGCAGCAACAGCACAGCGGGCCCGTACCGCCCCCGCCTCACAGCAGCCACCACCCGACGGCCACGCTGCTCGTCACCGCCACCACCCACGTCACCGACGAGAAGCGGACGGCGAAGGACCGGCCGAAGGTGCCCGCCTGGAGGGCGATCAGCTTCAGGTCGACCATCGGGCCGACCACCATGAAGGCGAGCCGGGCCGTGGGGGAGAAGCCGCTGAGCGAGGCGGCCACGAAGGCGTCCGCCTCGCTGCACACGCACAGCACGACCGCCAGTACGGCGAGCAGCAGCACGGACAGCCACGCCGAGCCGGTGAACACGTCGAGCACCGACCTCGGTACGACGATGTTGAAGGTGGCCGCCGCCCCCGCCCCCAGCACCAGGAAGCCGCCCGCGTGCAGGAAGTCGTGCTGGAGCCCGGCCAGGAACCCGCGCCAGCCGGAGGCCGAGGACGACGACGGTCCGTTCGCCGACGTGGGCTTCCGCAGCCACTCCTCCCGCCCGAACCGTGCCCACAGCCAGCCCATGACCACCGCCGTGGCCAGGGAGGCCATCAGCCGCCCGAGCACCATGTTCGGCTGGCCGGGGAAGGCGATGGAGGTGGCCACCAGCACCACGGGATTGATCGCGGGAGCGGAGAGCAGGAACGCGAGCGCCGCGGCCGGGGCCACTCCCCTCCGCATCAGGCTCCCCGCCACCGGCACGGACGCACACTCGCACCCGGGGAGGACGACCCCCGCCGCGCCCGCGATCGGGACGGCGAGCGCCTGACTGCGCGGTAGCAGCCGGGTGAACACCTTCTCCGGTACGAACGCCCCGATCGCCGCCGACACCACCGTGCCCAGCAGCAGAAACGGCACCCCTTGCACCACGACCGCCGTGAACACCGTCCACCAGGCGGCCACGGCGGGCGTGTACAGGTCCAGGGCGAGGGTCGGGCCGAGTACGGAGGCGACGGTGGCGATGGCGATCAGCGCGACGCCACCGACGACGGCGTACACGAACGCGCGTACGGCGGCCCGCAGCCGGTCGGCCACGCTCCGCACCCCACCGCCGTATGCGCCGTACTCTCCGCCGTACCTTCCGCCGTGCTCACTGTCCACGCGCTCGTACCGTCCCGGTCACATGTCCACAGGTCCGGCCGCAGGCTATGCGCGCGTACTGTGCGCTGCCCCCGATTCGTCAAAGAGGGGGCTGTGCGGGCGCCGGACCGAGCGTGGTGGTCCCAGGGGCCGTACGATGCCCCAGCCCCGTCCGGTACGCGTCGAGCGCGGCCTCCACCCGGCCCGTCCGGCGCAGCAGATCGCCGAGCAGGCGGCACAGGTCGGCGAGGTCTCCGGCGGCACCCGCGCGCTCCAGGACGCTGAGGGCGCGGACGTAGTGCTCCTCCGCCCGGTCCGTGTCGCGGGCGTCCTCGGCGATGATGCCGAGCAGCCGGTGGGCGGCGGCCGAGTGGACGGCACCGCGCTCCGAGGACAGATCCCCGAGCACGTCGTGCAGCAGCGCCGACGCCTCGTCCGACTTGCCGCGCCGGTGCAGTACGTCGGCCAGTTCGACCGTGACCTGGCTGCTGTAGAGGGCGGCGCGCTTGGCGGACAGCATGGCGTGCGCCTCCCGCAACTCGGCTTCGGCGAGGGCGAGTTCGTTCTGCTGGGCGTACAGGTAGCCGCGCATCCAGTGGCAGTTGGCCAGTTCGGTACGGATCTGCAGCTGCCGGTACAGTTCGGCGGCCTTCGCCAGCGAGGCGTCGGCCTCCGCGTACCGTCCCTCGGCGAGCATCGTCCGGGCCACCTGCCGGTGCATCCGGGCGACCAGCGCGGGATCGCGCACCTGCGGGGCGAGGGCGAGGGCGAGTTCGGCCGCCTGGGCCGCCCGCGCGTGGGCGCCCATGTCCATGTAGGGGGCGATGGAACTGGCGTAGAGGGGGAGAAGCGCGTCCGGGTCGTGCAGCCCGCTACGGTTCAGCTCGTCGATCGTGGACTCGAGAAGGTATACGGAGTAACGGAGTTCACCGGCGAGATAGTGCGCGACGGCCCGCCCGCGCAGGGCGGGGACCCGGCCGGTCAGGGGCTCGTCGGCCAGACACCGCTCGGCGAGCTCGAAGTGCTCCTGGGCGGCGGCGAGATCGCCGTTCTCCACCCCGCACTCGCCGAGCCCGAGCAGCGCGGCGGCCTCCTCCGCGAGGAGCCCGAGCCGCGCGGCCTCCTCCCGCAGCTCCCCGTACCGCTTGGCCGCCGCCTCGGTCTCGCCGGTGGCCAGAGTGCGCTGGGCGTCGGTGAGGCGCAGCCGTAGGTTGGTGGCCAGGTGGGCGGGCCGCCCGGTCACCACCTCCTCGTACGCCACCCCGAGCCGCTCGGCGATGTGCCGCAGTGCCTCGTCGGAGGCACGCACACGGCCCGCCTCCAGGGTGGAGATGTAGGCGGGGGTGTAGGCGGGCTCCGCCAGCTGCCGCTGTGTCAGCCCCTGCTCGATACGCAGCCGTTGCACCCTGCGCCCGATGACTTCCGGGTCGTCCCGCTCAGCCATCGCCCAACTCCCCTGTGCCTACTTGCTGTTGAGGTCCGTCAGCCTCTACGTTAAGCCACGGATTAAACGCGCTTAATACATCGCTGTTATCGCTGTTGTTGCGAGGTTGCCGTGCTCTCACACACCAGAGCGATCTGCGCGGCGATCGTCGCCGCCGCCACACTCATCATCGCGGCGAACACCGGCCCGGCACGGGCAGCGGAGCCGCGCCCTGCCGGGCCACTGAGCCAGGAACTGGCGCAGGCCGGGTAGGGCGCGGGGGCGGGGGCCGACGCCCCCGTGATCAGAATCCGGCCGCGTCCAGCTCGAACCCCAGGGGCTCGGGAAGCGGCACGTCAAGACCCCACTTGTACCTCGCGCTGCAACCGTACGCGTCGTCCGACGGCTCGAAGTGCACGACCACCTCACCCTTCTCCCCGTCGATCAGGAGACAGACGGGAATGCCCGCACGGGCGTACCCACAGGGCTTCTTCCTTCGGTCGCGCTCGGCGGTACCGGCGGAGGCGACCTCTGCGACGAGGAGCACGGCGGAGGGGTTCTGCCACACGTCCTCGTTGGCGAAGCTGCTCTTGGGCGCGACGGTCAGATCCGGAAGGACATGGCCCGCGCCGGGGACACCCAGGACCTCGGGGATCTTCAGGCCGATGCCCGTGCAGGGACGCAGGGACAGGTCGTTCCGGCGGTCCATGACCTGCCCGGCGAGTTCCGACACGATCTCCGCGTGCTCCCCGTTCCCGGGCGGCGACACGCAGATCTCCCTCTCGACGAGTTCCACGCGCCACCCCTCAGGAGCAGCCGCGCTGAACGACTCGAAGGCCTGCCCTACGCCCGACTCCGCCGTCGCCATGACATGCCTCCTTCGCCCTCGCTCAGCGCGACTGTCCCAGAGGTGACCGGCGCCCCGGAAACGGAATCCGGAACCGTCACTCGGACGAGCGCGAACCCACCAGCCGGCTCTTCCCGCCGCTCACCCCGAAGTAGATCGTCCCGGCGACCAGCACCCCGATGAACCACGAGTACGGGCCCAGCGCGGCCCCGTATCCCGAGGGTCCGTACGTCGGGAGGATGCTGGAGAAGAGCGCGCCGACCGCCGCCGCCGCGAAGGCGCGGATGTTCCAGCCGCCCTGGAAGCGGAACTCGCCGTCCTCCTTGTAGAGGTCGGGGACGTTCAACTGGGCCTTGCGGATGAGGTAGTAGTCGACGACCACCACGCCGAAGATCGGGCCCATGGTCGAGCCGATGGCGTTGACGAAGCTCGGGGCGTTGTCCCAGGGGTGGAGGGGATAGAGGAGCAGCGCGATGACCGCCGCGATCAGGCCGCCCCGCTTGAACGAGATGTGCTTCGGGGCCACGTTGGCGAAGTCGAAGGCCGGGCTGACGAAGTTGGCGACGACGTTGATGCCGAGGGTCGCGACCGCGAACGTGAGGGCGGCGAGCAGGACCAGGAACGCGCTGTCGAACTTCGCCGAGATCTCCGCCGGTTCGAGGATGACCTCGCCGTACACCTTGCTGGCTGAGGCAGTTGTCAGCGCCGCCACCAGCGAGAACAGGATCAGGTTGACCGGCAGACCCCAGACGTTGCCCTTCTTCAGGGTCTTCTCGTCCGGGGTGAAGCGGGCGAAGTCACCGAAGTTCAGGAACAGCGCGGCGAAGTACGTCACCCAGGTCGCCGCGATGGCCGCTATCGCGGCGAACGACCCCGGCGTCACGTCCAGCCCTGTCGCGTTCTTCGCCAGCGCCGCCAGGTCCTTGGCCGGCATGTCGATGGAGAGGGACAGCGTGCCCGCCTTCACCGACAGGCCCACCGCCAGCACCAGCATCATCAGCCAGACCGCCGGACCCGCGAAGTCCTGGAACCGGCGGACCGTCTCCATCCCCTTGCTGATGATCAGCAGTTGGGCCGCCCAGACGACGAGGTAGCAGATGACCTCCAGCCCGGTGTGGTCGAACAGCCGGCTCGTCTCGTGCAGGTTCTTCGGGCCGTCGTAGCGGATCAGGAAGGCCACGATCGCGCCCGCCGCCGCGCTGGTCTGGGCGCCGTACCAGAACGTGGCGACCACGGCCCTGACCAGTGCCGGAACGTTCGCGCCGAACGTGCCGAAGGAAGCGCGGGCCAGGACGGGGTACGGGACGCCCGTGCGCACGCCCGCCTTCCCGATCAGCGTCATCAGGTAGTAGATGATCAGCGATCCGACGCCGATGCCGATCAGGAACTTGAAGGTGTTGCCGGCGACCAGGAACAGGCTGGCGGCGAGGAAGTAGCCGTACAGACTGTGTACGTCCGAGGTCCACACGTTGAAGATGCTGAACGCGCCCCACTTGCGCTCAGTGGCCGGGGCGAGGTCCTCGTTGTAGAGGCGGGGGGAGTAGCCCTCCCCGTCCGTGATCTCCGTGTCTCTGACCGTGTCCGTCATCGCGTTCTCTTCCTGCGCGGGTCGCCACGATGGCGCCGGATGGCGTAAGAGAACGGGTCGGATGTTTCTCCCAAATGCCGCACACGTAACCGGCCTGTCAATGGAATTTCTCTTCCATTGCGGGCTGGTGGGGGCGGGAAAACGCAAAGGCAAGGAGTCGTGAACCCCTTGCCTTATTCAATGTATAGCGCACCGGGGGGCTTGCGGCAAGACCCCCCGGGTGCCGCAGAATCTCCCGCCTGAGCCGGAAATTCGCGGAAACGGGGAGTCTCGAAGTGCGTGTTCTGTTGTCGACCTACGGGTCGCGCGGGGATGTCCAGCCGATGGCCGCCCTCGCGGTGGCGTTGCGGGAACTCGGTGCCGAGGTGCGGGTGTGCGCGCCCTCGGACGAGGAGTTCGCGAAGCTGCTCGCCGGGGTCGGCGTGGAGTTCGTGCCGGCCGCCGAGCCGGTGCGCACGGTGGTGACCAAGGCGGTGCCGATGACACCGGAGGCCCTGCCGCAGCGCGCCGCCGCGTTGACCGCCGCGCAGTACGAGGCGCTCGTGACGGCGGCCGGGGGATGCGACGCGGTGGTGGCGACCGGGCTCGTCCCGGCGGTGGGCGCCGCCCGGTCGGTGGCCGAGAAGCTGGGCATCCCCTTCCGCTACGTCGCCTGCTTCCCGACCATGCTGCCGTCGCCCCACCACAGGCCGCACGCGCTGCCGGGGCGGCCGTTCCCGCCGGACGAGACCGACAACCGGGTGCTGTGGGATCTGACCGCCGAGAGCTTCGACGTCCTGTACGGGCCGGGGATCAACACCCACCGGATGTCGATCGGCCAGACGGTCGTGGAGGACACCCTCCGCCATGTCCTCACCGACCGGCCGTTGCTGGCGGCGGACCCGGTCCTGGGCCCCTGGCCGAAGTCCCCTGCGGACGCAGCCAAGTTGAACGTCGTACAGACCGGCGCGTGGATCCTGCCCGACGAACGGCCCCTGTCCGCCGACCTGTTGGCGTTCCTGGAGGCCGGTGAACCGCCCGTGTACGTGGGCTTCGGCAGCATGCCCATGCGGGAGTCGGCGGACGTCGCCCAGGTGTCCGCCCGGGCGGTACGCGCGCAGGGGCGGCGCGTACTCGTCGGGCGGGGCTGGGCCGACCTCGCCCTGATCGACGACCAGGACGACTGCCTCGCCGTCGGCGACGTCAACCACCAGGCGCTGTTCCCCCGGGTGGCCGCCGTCGTGCATCACGGCGGCGCGGGTACGACGACGACCGCCGCCCGGGCCGGAGCGCCCCAGGTGGTCGTACCGCAGCTCGTGGACCAGCCCTACTGGGCAGCCCGGGTCGCCGAGTTGGGCATCGGCGCGGCGCACGACGGCCCGACGCCGACCTTCGAGTCACTGTCCGCCGCGCTCGGCATCGCCCTGGCCCCGGAGACCCACGCGCGGGCCACCGCCCTCGCCGCCACGATCCGCACCGACGGCGCGACGGTCGCCGCGAAGCTCCTGCTCGACACGATCGGCCGAGACACCTCGGATCGGAGCTGACGCCATGCACTCCCAGAGCACCACCAGGAACACCATCACGTCCACGACCAGGAGCGCCACCACGTCCACCGCCAGGTCCACCACCAGCGCTTTCGCTCTCCCCGACCGTCTCTCCCGCAAGGCCGACCCGAAGCTGATCGCCCGTGACGAGCGGCACTTCGCCGCCGTCGCGGAGTGTCTGGAGCAGTCGATCGCCGAACTGTCCGACCGTCTCGACACCGAGCGCAGGGCACCCGGCGGCACCGGCCGCGACGCGATGGACCGGGACACCGAGATCCACCGCCTGACCTCTCGCCTGCGCGCGCTGCGCCGCTTCGGCCTCGACCTGTGTCTCGGCCACATGGTCAGCGCGGACGACCCCGAGCAGGCCGTGTACGTCGGACGGCTCGGCCTCACCGACTCCACGGGCCGTCGGCTGCTGCTCGACTGGCGCTCCCCCGCCGCCGAGCCGTTCTTCGGCGCCACCCACGGCAACCCCATGGGCCTGGCCGGCCGCCGCCGGTACCGCTGGACCGACGGCCGGATCAGCGACTACTGGGACGAGGTGTTCGCCTCGGACGGGTTCGACGGGCACGCCGCCGCCCTCGACGACCAGTCCGCGTTCATCGCCAGCCTGGGCGGCAACCGTTCGCCGCGCATGCGGGACGTGCTCGGCACCATCCAGGCCGACCAGGACGCCATCATCCGCGCCGGTTCGCGCGGCGCGCTCGTCGTGGACGGCGGTCCTGGTACCGGCAAGACCGTCGTCGCCCTGCACCGCTCCGCCTACCTTCTCTACGCCGACCCGCGCCTCGGTCACCGCCGTGGCGGCGTCCTGTTCGTCGGCCCGCACCGGCCCTACCTGGCGTACGTCGCCGATGTCCTGCCCAGTCTCGGCGAGGAGGGTGTGCAGACCTGCACCCTGCGGGACCTCGTCGACGAGGGCGCGTCGGCGGCGGTCGAGGCCGACCCGGACGTGGCCCGTCTGAAGTCGTCCGCGGACCTGGTGAAGGCGGTGGAGAAGGCCGTCGCGTTCTACGAGGAGCCACCCACCCAGGGTCTGACGGTCACCACCCCCTGGTCCGACGTCCGGCTGACCGCCGGCGACTGGGCCGTGGCCTTCGAAGCGGCACCCGGCGTGCCGCACAACGAGGCCCGCGACCAGGTCTGGGAGGAACTCCTCACGATCCTCGCGGAGAAGCACGACAGCGGCGACCACGACGGCGACCACGGTGTCTCACCCGCCCAGCTGCGCAAGTCGCTCGCGCAGGACCGGGAGTTGGTCACCGCCTTCAACCGCGCGTGGCCGCTGCTCGAAGCGGCCGACCTGGTCGGAGACCTGTGGTCCGTGCCCGCCTACCTGCGGATGTGCGCGCCCTGGCTGAGCCCCGACGAGGTACGGAAGCTGCAGCGCGCGAACGCCCACGCCTGGACCGTGTCCGATCTGCCGATCCTGGACGCGGCACGCCAGCGCCTCGGCGACCCGGAGGCGGCCCGGCGAAAGCGTCGGCACGAGAGTGTCCTCGCGGCCCAGCGGGAGCGGATGACCCAGGTCGTCGACAACCTGATCGACGCCGCGTCCGCCTCCGGCGCGGACGGTGACGAGGGCGTGGGTCTGGTGCGCATGCTGCGCGGCCAGGACGCCAGGGTCAGCCTGGTCGACGAGTCCGAACTGGCCGTCACGGACCCGGACCTGCTCGCCGGTCCGTTCGCGCACATCGTCGTGGACGAGGCCCAGGAACTGACCGACGCGGAGTGGCAGATGCTGCTGTTGCGGTGCCCGTCCCGGAGTTTCACCATCGTCGGGGACCGCGCCCAGGCCCGGCACGGGTTCACGGAGTCGTGGGAGGAACGGCTGGAGCGGATCGGGCTCGACCGCGTCACCCTGGCCTCCCTCAGCATCAACTACCGCACGCCGGAGGAGATCATGGCGGAGGCCGAGCCGGTCATCCGGGCGGCCCTCCCCGACGCCAACGTGCCGACCTCGATCCGCAGCGGCGGGGTTCCTGTTGTCCACGGTTCGGTGTCCGAGCTGGACGCGCTCCTGGACACCTGGCTCGCCTCACACGCCGACGGCATCGCCTGCGTCATCGGGGACCCCGGGTTCACGGCGACGACGTCACGCGTCCGGTCGTTGACCCCGTCACTGTCGAAGGGCCTCGAATTCGACCTGGTGGTCGTCGTCGACCCCGAGAAGTTCGGCGAGGGGATCGAGGGGGCGGTCGATCGCTATGTCGCGATGACCCGGGCGACCCAGCAACTCGTCATCCTGACCAGCTGACGAACGCGACGAAGGCCTCCGGCGTGAGCGTGAGAGCGCCCAGGTCGGGGGCCTTTGAGTCGCGGATCGCGATGTGGGGGGCGGAAGGGGTTACGGCTACTTCGACACACTCGCCACCGGTGTCGCCGCTGTACGAGGACTTGCGCCAGGCTGCGGTGCCAAGCGGCGCACATTCGACGCACTGCCCGCCCGTGTCGCCGCTGTAGCTGGACTTACGCCACCGCGCGGCCGACAGGTTCTGGTTGATGCCCATACCGTTCCTCCACTACGCGCGCGATCAGCGCCGCCGAGTCGCCAACCGAGAGGGCGGCAGCCTTCAGTTGATCGTAACGGAGGGAGCCTTCCCTGAACTTGCTCGGATCGGCGGTCATGTGACCCTGGACGAAGTCTTCCGTGTAGACCAGATCCGGATCGCTGTCGAAGCGCAGCAGGTTGAACGCGCCCATCATTCCCGGGTGTTGGCCCGCGCCGAAGGGCAGCACCTGAATCTGCGTCCACCCGTCGGCCGAGAAGTCCAACAGGTGGGCCAGTTGTTCTCGCATGACCTCCTGGCCACCGACCGCCTGGTATAGCACCGCCTCGCTCAGCACCACCCACGCCAGCGGCGGCTCCTGCCGCGCCAGGATGCGCTGCCGGTCCAGCCGCGCGGCCACCCTCGCATCGAGATCGTCACCACCTCGGACCCCCAGCACCGCGCGCGCATACGCCTCCGTTTGCAGAAGGCCGTCGATCAACTGAGCCTGGTACGAAGAAATATAGGTGGCCCTCGCCTCCATCTCCGCGTACGCCTGAAACCACGATGGCAGTTGGCTGCGCAGCACCAACCCCACCAACCGCGAGAACTCCCCGTCCGTTCCCAGCGCAGCGTCCACCCGCTCCGCGAACTCCCTGGTGGGAACCTTCCTCGCCGTCTCGACCTGGCCCACCAGGGACCCCGTACAGAAGATGCACGCACCCAACTCCCCCTGGGTGAGGCCCGCTTCCTCTCTCTTCCTGCGCAGCTCGAAGCCGAAGTAGTCCAGCGGAGACGCACTGGGGTCGAGTTCGCGGATGTTGGGCACGGCGGGCCACCCCCAAGCTGACGCTTCGCGTCGTTGGTTTCACGAGGTAGCCCAGCGTAACCAGACCACCTCACTCTGGTGACGTGAATCACGCAACTGACGCAATTGACGCAACCGACCTGGACGAAAGCCCACTTGGGCCGAGGTACGGCATGAACTTCACCCTCGGTGACCACTCGGCCCGGCACCTGCGGTGCATCCTGCGGGCGTATCTCGCCGCCTGGGGCATGTCCGACCTCGCCGACTCCGCCACCCTCGCCCTGACCGAGCTGGTGTCGAACGTCGTACGGCATGTCCCCGACCGGCGGGCCACCGTACTGATGCTGCGGCGGCCCGGCGGGGTCCTCGTCGAGGTCACCGACACGGAACCGCGGGGTCCGGAGCTTTCCACAGCTGTGGACGAAGAAGGCGGGCGCGGACTGCTGATCGTCCAGGCCGTCACCGACCGCTGGGGCTGGTACAGCCTGCCCACGCATCCCACACGTACCGGAAAGACCGTCTGGTTCGAGTGCGAGAGCAAGGAGCCGGTGTGACGGAAACCATGACATACACCCCTCCAACCTCCCCCTCCTCCCCCATACCGTGGAGCGATGTCCCCCTTGGCCAGGATCAGCAGCGCGTTCGCGCCCCGTTTCGCGGAGTTCGCGTTCGAGCCCGCCTTCACGGCCGCCGTGGACCAGCACGTCGCCGAGATAAGAGAGCGGCTGGAGGCGGGCGGCGGCCCCGGGCTCGTCCCCCGGCAGCCGCACCGCGAACACCTCGCCGACTACGCCCTCGGGTTCCTCGACGCGCTCGACGAACTCGACTGGCGCGAACCCGTCGGGCACGACTACGCGGTGTGCCGCCTCACCGCCATCAGCTGGCTGGTGGAACGGCACAGCCTCCTTGAGGAGAACCCGGAGAACCCGGAGAACACCGGAGGCTAGGGCGCCGAGAGCTACGGCGCGGGATCCGACGGCCCCACCATCGCCCTCAAGAAACTCCTCTTGGTCTAGACCTTGACGTGTTCCGCTCACGGGAGCAGCCTGAGAGCGCTCTCAAGCGAGCGCCAGGCAAGCGACACGAGGAGGACGAGCGTGTTTGCCATACGAAAAGTACGGAAGGTGCGAAAAGTACGGAAGGTGCTGGTATCCCTGGTCGCCGCCGCGGCCGTCGCCACGGGGCTCACGGTCGCGGGGCCGGTGTCGTCCCGCGCCGAAGCCGCGGTGCCCACCACCATCCCGCTGGAGTTCAGGAACAACTCCGGGCGCGGTGACCAGATCTACGTCTACAACATCGGGACCCTGCTCTCGACCGGTCAGCAGGGCTGGGCAGACGCGAACGGCACGTTCCACGCCTGGCCCGCCGGTGGCAACCCGCCGAGTCCGGCACCCGACGCGTCCATCGCCGGACCGGCCAACGGGCAGTCGATGACGCTCCGGATGCCGAAGTTCTCCGGCCGGGTCTACTTCTCGTACGGCCAGAAGCTCGTGTTCAAGCTGACCACCGGCGGTCTCGTGCAGCCCGCCGTGCAGAACCCCTCCGACCCCAACGCGAACATCCTCTTCAACTGGACCGAGTACACGCTGAACGATGCCGGGCTGTGGATCAACAGCACGCAGGTGGACATGTTCTCGGCCCCGTACGCGGTCGGCGTCAAGAACACCTCGGGCGCCGTCAAGAACACCGGGCACCTGAAGGCGGGCGGCTACGCCGGGTTCTTCAACTCACTGAAGGCACAGCCCGGCGGCTGGGCCAACCTCATCCGCACCCGGTCCGACGGCACGATCCTGCGCGCCCTCTCGCCCGGCCACGGCATCGGGTCCGGCGTCCTGCCGAGCACCGTCATGGACGACTACGTCAACCGCGTGTGGAGCAAGTACGCCACCTCCACACTCACGGTGACACCGTTCGCGGACCAGCCCGCCACCAGGTACTACGGCAGGGTCTCCGGCAACGTCATGAACTTCACCAACAGTGCCGGCGCGGTCGTCACCACCTTCCAGAAGCCGGACGCCGACAGCGTCTTCGGCTGCCACAAGTTCCTGGACGCGCCGAACGACCAGGTGCGCGGCCCGATCTCCCGTACCCTGTGCGCCGGCTACAACCGCTCCACCCTCCTGACCAACTCCAGTCAGCCCGACGCGAGTTCGGCCGGTTTCTACCAGGACGCGGTGACCAACCACTACGCCCGGAAGATCCACGCCCAGATGGCCGACGGCAAGGCGTACGCCTTCGCCTTCGACGACGTCGGCCACCACGAGTCGCTCGTCCACGACGGCTCCCCGCAGACGGCTTACATCACGCTCGACCCGTTCAACTGACGCACACGCGGCGGTACTCCACCTCCGGCACATAC
>NZ_BMMU01000016.1:52740-57985 GCF_014646095.1 Streptomyces lacrimifluminis
GGGCACCGCCCGCGTACAGCGTGCCGCTGTCGGCGCCGAAGGCGAGGGTGTCGACCGGCTCGCCCGGGGTGGTCAGCGGGCCGCCCAGGGGCTGCTGGGTGGCGATGTCCCAGAGCTGGAGGGTGCCCGCGCCGCCCCCGACGGCCAGGGTGGCGCCGTCGGGGCTGACGGCCAGCGCGCTCACCCCCTCCGGTTCCGGTCGCGCACCCGGGGGAGCGGGGAAGACGTTGCGCAGGATGCCCGTACGGTCGCCCAACTCCCCGTCCCACAGGGCGACCCGGCCGGTCAGGTCGCCGGCGGCGAGGCGTGAACCGTCGGCGGCGAAGGCGAGGGCGCCGACCTCCTCGCCCTGGACGAGGCCCTTCCCGGCGACCCTGTCGGCGGGCAGGCGCACGGCTCGGTTGTCACCGACGAGCAGGCCCCCGTCGGGGCGCACGGCCAGGTGGGTGCTGGTGAGCCCGGTGAGGACGGCGGCTCTGCGGCCGGTTCCGGTGTCCCACGCCTCGTCGGTCACGTCGCCGAGGACCGGTAGCCGGGCCGCGTACAGGGTGGAGCCGCCGGGACCCAGGGCCAGGGAGACCACCGGGGCGGCTGACCCGGGTGTCGCGAGGTCCAGGGGCGGGGAGGGTGCGCAGGAGGCGGCCGTCAGAGGTGGCCCGGAGCTCGAAACGGTAGCGTCCGTCGGCGAGTTGGGCGGTGGCGTAGGTACGTGCGTCCGGGCTCACGCGTTCCGCCGCCAGCGGGTGCTCGCGCCAGGCGGGCGTCACCGCCATCCCCAGGTCCAGGCTGTGGACGGTACCGCCTTCGAGGTAGCGCAGGATGGTCCGGCGGGCGGGATCCCAGGAAATCCCGTAGGGATGCTGGTTGTTGAGGGGGTGGCGGAAGACAGGGGCCACCGGGGCGGACAGCCGCCACACCCGGATCTCCGCGCCGTCGGCGGTCGCGAGGAAGGCGCCGTCCGGGCTGAACGCCGCCTGTTCCGCGCCCGGTTCGTCGAGGTGGGCGACCTCGTCGGCGGACCCGGTGTCCCATACCGTCACGCCGGACTCCGAGGCCGCGGCGAGCCGCTCGCCGCCCCCGCCGAACACCAGGCCCGTCGCCGCCGCCTCGTCGCACAGACCGTGGGTCCGCTCCCAGGGGCCGGGCCGGGTGCGGTGGCGGGCGATGTCCCAGACCCGCGGGGAGCCGCCCGCGGGGCAGACGGCGACGAGACGGCCGTCGGCGCTCACGGCCGGGGTCACCAGGCCGGCCCCCACCCGTCCCTCGAACAGCACTCTGCCGTCGGTGACCGATCGCAGACGTATCCGGTCGTCGTCGATGTCGCTCACGACGTAGGCGCCCGCCGCGATGTCGGTGACGGAGGTGAAGGGGAGGGGACGCGGGTCGCCGGTCCAGCGACCGGCGGCCGTGTCCCACAGGCGGATTCCGGTGTCCCCGGCGACCGCGAGCACCCGGGCGTCCGGGCCGGCCGCGAGCACCTCACCGGCCGGGAGCCGGCCCGAGGCGATCGGGCGGGCGCCGACGACGTCCCAGGTCCGCCAGGTGCGGCCGTCGACGCTGAGCAGCGTACGGCCGGAGTCGGCGAGGAAACGTGCCGGACCGCCGCCAGGCGCCGGGTCGGTGAAGACGGCGCGTTCCGGCTGGGCGAGGGAGCCGAGCAGCGCCCGGCGGGCCTCGGGCAGCGGGGAGATGCGCCAGGCGGCGACGCTCAGCAGCATCGCGGTGCGCGGGTCGGTCGTCCGCATCGCGTCGGCGATGTCCGCGACCCGGCGCGCGGCGGCGTCCGTGCGCCGGCGCGCGTTGTCGACGGTGAGCTGCCAGGCGGCCAGCCCGCCCACCAGGGCCACCGCCAGTACGGCGGACAGCGCGGCCGACAGGACCCGGGAGCGCCGGGCGGTACGGGTGACGGCCCGGCGTTCCGCCGCACGGGCCGCCAGCGCCGCGTCGAGGAACTCCCGCTCGGACGAGGTGAGCCGGCCCCGTTCCCCGGCCTCCCAGACGCCCCCGGTCTCCCCGGCGCCCCTGACCTTCCCGGCACCCCCGGCCTCCCAGGCCTTCCCGGCACCCCTGACCTTCCCGGCACCCCCGGCCCTCCCGGCACCCCCGGCCCTCCCGGCACCCCTGACCTTCCCGGCACCCCTGACCTTCCCGGCATCCCTGACCTTCCCGGCATCCCCAGCGCCCCCCGCCTCCCCGGCCTTCCCGACCTCCCCGGCGAACAGTTCCCCGGCGAACATCTCCTCGGCGCGGGCCAGTCTGCTGCCCCGGACCAGCGCGCCCGGGTCACGGTCGTGCTCCAGCCAGAGCCGGGTCTCCTCGGCCAGCCGCCGGTGGTGGCACAGCCACTCCCGGTCCGCCTCGATCCAGTCGCGCAGCCTCGGCCAGCAGCTGATCAGCGCCTCGTGCGCGAGCTGGACGCCGTCCTCGTCGACGGTCAGCAGCCGGGCGCCGGCCAGCCGTTCCACCACCACGGGCACATGGGGGTCGGTCGCCGACTCGGCCAGCTCGGCCCGGGGCAGCGGGCGCCGGGTGTCGGCGCTGCCCTGCCCCGGCTCGACCATCCGCAGCAGCAACTGGCGGGCGCTGCGTGCCTGGGCCGGGGACAGCTGCCCGTACACCTCCTCCGCGCTCGCCGCGATCGCCCCGCGCACCCCGCCCGCCGCCTCGTACGCGGCCAGTGTCAGCAGCCGGCCCCGGCGCCGCCGCCAGGTCTCCAGCAGCACGTGCGACAGCATCGGCAGCGCGCCCGGCCGGTCGAGGACCTCCTCGACGATCCGCGCGGTCAGCTCCCGCTCGACCAGGAGCCCGACGGCCGCCGCCGGCCGGGTCACCGCTTCCCGCAGTTCGTCGGCCGTCATCGCCCCGACCAGCAGCCCGGCCCCGCTGAGCGCGTCCGCGAGTTCCCGGTGCTCGGCGCAGCGGGCGTAGAAGTCGGCCCGTACGGACACGAGTACCCGCAGTCGGCTGTCCGGGTCCCGGGCGGCCAGCAGGAGGTCGATGAACCGGGCCCGCTCGGCACGGTCGTGGCAGAGGGTGAAGACCTCCTCGAACTGGTCGACCACCACCCAGCTCTCCGGCGCGCCCGCGGTCGGGGTCAGCAGATGCCCGTATGTCCCGGCGGGCCGCTCCCCGGGCGTGAACACCCGCAGTACGGCACCCCCGGGCTCCTCCCGGCCGGCGCCGCACTCCTCCTGGAGCCGGGGTATCAGCCCGGCCCGCAGCAGCGACGACTTTCCGCTCCCCGACGCCCCGAACACCACCGCGAACCGGTGCTCCCGCACCAGCCGCAGGAGTTCACCGACCAGTCTGTCCCGCCCGAAGAACAGCTCCCGGTCGCCCTGCTCGAAGGGGGCCAGACCCCGGTACGGCGCCACGGTGTCCCCGCAGTCGTCCCGAGCGGCGCACGCGGCCTCGTCCTCGGCCTCCTTCCAGCGCGGCTCCCACTCACCCGGGTCGCCCCCGCACGCCTCCACATACCCCTGGGCCACCGCGAGCGACGGCAGCCGCTCCCCCCGCGCCGCCTCGGACAGGGTCGCCGCGGAGAACCCGGCCGTCTCGGCCATCCGCCGGTACGAGGGTCCGCCCGCCGCCCGCCGCAGCTCCCGCAGTTCATGGGCGAACCGCTGCACGGGACCGGCCTGCGGGTCCACAGGTCTCTCGGGACGCCCCATGAACTCCGCCCTCTCCATCCCTATACGGCACAGGAGCCACAGCACAGGGGAAACCGGTCCGAATGCCATACCTGTTCGGAACGCAAACGGACGGGGAGGTGAAAACGAACGGTGAACGACGTAATTGAACGGCCCCTTGAAACGGGGTGCCAGTCAACTTTCCGGCTGCCAATGTCGGTCCCGCCGAGCAGTCCGCAGGCATCGACCGAGCCGGGTTACCGGCCCGACCAAGTGGAGAACACCCGCAATGTCCAAGGCAGCACGCACCAGCACCATGTCCCGCCTCGCCAGGGTCGCGCTCGTCGCGCTCAGCGCGGGCGCGGTGACCGTCGGCATCTCGACCAACGCCTCCGCCGCGGTCCTGAACCCCCTGCCGTGGAACGCGAGCACCTTCCAGGCCAAGTACATGCCGCTCTTCGACTACGACTCGGACGGCTGCTTCCCCGCGGCGGCCGTCGACGCGAGCGGACGGCTCAACGGCGGTCTCAACAACAGCGGATCGATCACCGGCGGCTGCCGGGACGGCCACCTCGGCAAGGCCAACACCTACTCCCAGTCCGTGTGCAAGAACGGCTGGTGCGCCTACGTCTACGGGCTCTACTTCGAGAAGGACCAGACGCTGAACGGCGCCGACGCCTTCGGTCACCGCCACGACTGGGAGTCCGTCGTGGTCTTCCAGCGCCAGGGCGACGAGCGGCCCAGCTTCCTCGCCGCCTCCCGGCACGGGGGCTACAGCACCCACCCGATCAACGAGGTGCCGATGAACGGCAACCGCGTCGAGATCGTCTACCACAAGGATGGCGCGAGCACCCACGCCTTCCGCTTCGCCAAGTGGGGCGAGTCCCCGGTGGCCTGGGGCAACGGGGGCTGGGACACGCCGGCCCTGGTCACCATGGAGCAGATGGCCGACGCGCCGC
Source organism: Streptomyces lacrimifluminis (assembly GCF_014646095.1). Lineage (GTDB taxonomy): Bacteria > Actinomycetota > Actinomycetes > Streptomycetales > Streptomycetaceae > Streptomyces > Streptomyces lacrimifluminis. The sequence goes on from NZ_BMMU01000016.1 coordinate 57,329, forward strand.
GCAACTCGCTGTGGAACTCCCAGTGGGGCAACGCCAACTTCCCGCTGACCAACAACCTCTACGGCAACATCAACAAGGCCCGGAACGCCGACGGCCGCGCCGCGTCCGCGATCCCCGCGTTCTGACGCGGAGGCCTGGGCGCCCGGCCGGGCGCCCAGGCGGTCCTCCCTGAGCAGCCGCCGGTGGGACGAACGACGCCCCCTCCGCGTCCCACCGGTGGCACCCATCGTCCGTACGACGCCCCACCCGCAGGTGTCGTCCCCGCAGGTGTCGTCCTACATGTCGTTCGTGCGCGGGGGCAGGTCGGTCCGTTCCCGGACCGGCTGGTTGCCGAGTGCGTCCGCGCGGCCCGCCTGATAGGCGCTGACGCTCCCCTTGGCGGTGACGGTCTCCCGCTCGGCCGCCGTCAGCATCCGCTCCCAGCGCTGCCGCATCGGCGCGATCATGCCGCCGCCGACCCCGACGACCAGGATGCCGACGACCACGGCGAGCGCCGCGTACAGCACCGGGCGGGTGACATCACGGGCGATGCCCGCCTGGCCGAGGGCCGCGATGACGCCCAGCGCCAGGATGCAGCCCCAGACGACGGTGGCGACCGTACGCCCGTACGAGACGGACGAGAGCGCACTGGCGACGATCCCGCGCACGGCGTTGGCG
>NZ_BMMU01000016.1:58016-198903 GCF_014646095.1 Streptomyces lacrimifluminis
ACGATGAGGACCACGGCCACGATGCCGCGCGGCAGCCAGGCCACGATGCCGTTGATCATCGTGCTGACCGGGTTGGCGCCGAAGACACCGAGCGCGAGCTGGAGCGTGATCAGCATCAGCGCGTAGTAGACGATCTTGCAGACGATCCCGGTCAGGTCGTACGCGGAGTCCCGCAGCAACTGCGCGGTACCCGCCCGTTCGGCCAGTCGCTCCGAACCGACCTTGCGCAGGACGCGGTCCAGCACACGGGCGATCAGCTTCGACACGAACCAGCCGATGGCCAGGATGATGAGGAACGCGACGAGTTTCGGGACGAACGTGGCGATCTTCGCCCAGGCGTCGTCGAGCCCCTGGGTGAAGTCGATGGCAAGCCCGGTACTGCTGCCGTGGGTGATGGTGGCCATGGATGGTCTTCCTTCGGTAGGTGATCAGGTGCTACCGGCCCCCTCCGTCGTGGATATCAGCGACGGCGCCCGACGGCCGTGGGTGCGCGGCCGAACGGGTGACCGATCCCCCATCTCGGAGACATACGCTGCCCCCCGTGACCTCTCCGACTTCTCCGGCCTCTCCGACTTCTCCCGCCGCCCGCACCGCGCTCGACCTCACCGCCGACCTCCCGGTCCCGGCCCTGGAGGACCTCTACCGCGACCTGCACAGCCACCCGGAACTGTCCCTGGCGGAACACCGCACGGCAGCCCGGCTGGCCGAGACCCTCCGCGAATCCGGCTACGAGACGACGGAGGGCGTCGGCGGCACAGGCGTCGTGGGCGTCCTTCGCAACGGCGACGGCCCGGCGGTCCTGCTCCGCGCCGACATGGACGCGCTCCCGGTACCGGAGGAAACGGCCCTCCCCTACGCCTCCACCGTCCCCGGCGTGATGCACGCCTGCGGCCACGACCTGCACGTGACCTGGCTGGCGGGGGCGGCCCAGGCCCTGGCAGCGGGCCGGGACACATGGAACGGCACTCTGCTCCTGGTCGGCCAGCCCGCCGAGGAGACGGGCGAGGGGGCACGGGCGATGCTGGCGGACGGCCTGTACGAGCGCTTCCCGCGCCCGGACGCCCTGCTGGCACAGCACGCGGCGCCGGGCCCGGCCGGCCTCTTCCCCCACATCCCCGGCCTGATCATGTCGGCGTCTACGGACGTCGACCTCGTCGTACACGGCCGGGGCGGCCACGGATCCCGCCCCGAAACGACGGTCGACCCGGTGGTGACGGCGGCCTACATCGTCACGCGCCTCCAGACGGTCGTCTCGCGCGAGATCGCGGCCCGCGACTCCGCCGTCCTGACGGTCGGCGTGATCGAGGCGGGCACCCGGCACAACATCATCCCGGCGACGGCACGTATCGCCCTGAACCTGCGCACCCAGTCGACCGACGTACGGGACCGCATGCTGGCCTCGATCAGACGGATCGCCCAGGGCGAGTGCCTGGCGGCGGGCTGCCCGCGCGATCCGGAGATCGAGGTCGGCGCGACCTTCCCGGTGACGGTCAACGACGCGACGCTCGACGAGCGGGTGGCCTCCGTCCACCGTGAGGTCTTCGGCGCGGGCACGGTCTTCGACCCCGGCCCGGCCATGGGCAGCGAGGACTTCGCCCATCTGGCGACGGACCAACTCCCGTACGCCTACTGGTTCGTGACGACCACACCGGCCGAGGTCTGGAACGCGGCGGAGGGCGGCGACGACCTGATGGCCAAACTCGCGGCGGTACCGAGCAACCACAGCCCACTGTTCGCCCCGGACCTGTCGGTGGTCGCACCCGGAGTACGAACCCTGGTGTCGGGGGCACTGGCCGTCCTGTCGCCGGCTTAGCCGACCAGGCATTGAGCGACCTCTTGCGGAGCAGGTCGAATCCGGCACGACCGTACAGCTGTCTCTTGATCTTCTTGATGCGGTTCACAGCACCTTCGGCACCGCCGGAACTCCAGACGGGCGTCCGCCGGAGCGGACGCCCTTCTGGCTGCGCGGCGGCACCGAGGCTGACTCAGGACGAGCTGACCGGCACCTCACCCGTTTTGTCCGCGACGCCAATTCCCAGGAGTGCGCTCTTGGTTGTTCCAAGGTAGACGAGACTCGACGAGTCGAAGACCCAGGCGTAGCCCTTTGAGGAGCCCTGGAACGTAAGGCCGACGCCCTCCCGCCCCGCGGCGTCCTTGACATGACTCACGACGCGCACGTCGGGGAGCTTGGCCATGGCACGGTAGATCGCGGCGCTGAGGTCGGGCAGCAGAGTGGCGTCGTCGATGATGGCCCCGAGGTTCTCGACGACCACTTCCGTGAGGCGGCTCGCTTCCACATTCCTCGCATCGCCGGAGAGCTTCTTCAGCAGCGCGTCGGGATCGGTGGGCAGAGCCTGAAGCTGCCGGAAGGTCAGGTATCCGACGCCGCTCATGCCCATGACCATCTTCTTGGACGGGTCGTTGAGCGCGACGCCCTTCCTCAAACCGTCCCGCTTGCCGTCTACCGAATCCCATTGCTCTCGTCGGACGGACCCCTTGTACTCCTCCACCTTGAAGGTCCCCTTGCTCTTCGCGAGCTCTTCGAAATCGCGGAAGTCAACGCCCAACTCACCTGCCAACCCTTGGGACTTGGTGTAGATGTACTGGTCGCCGCGCACCGTGACCGCCGGGCGGTCGGCCGCCGCCAGGGCGATCCGGTCCAGCAACTGCGTGGCTTTCCGGTGGTCGTCCCCGGTGACACCTGCGGCAGCTGTGTCGCGCCGGCCGTCCTGTGCGCCGTCGACCGCCACTACGCCCAGGCTCACGACGGCGGCCAGTGCCAGCGGGGCCGCGACGAGAACGAGGCGCCGCCCGGGGCGTCGGCGTGCGGGGGGCACAGGTGATGCGCTCGGTGATGGGTTCGTCGCACCCGACTGCTCGTGGGTGGTCTCGCGAGTGATCTGCTCCATCAGGTGTTCCCTCAGTACGCGGTGGCGGTCCTGCGCGAGCACCGGACGGCCCGGCGCGGGCAGCAACTCGGCCAGATCCTGGTAGTCGACCGGCCGATCGCGTCGTCGCGGGTTGGTGTTCATCGCTTCTTCTCCTGCGTGGACCGAGCCGCCTGATGGCGGCTAACCGGTAACTGTCCGACCGTGGCCGGGCGTTGCACTCGGGTCTGCCCGGTGGCGTCTTCCGTGCCGTTGTTGCCGCCTGTGCCGCCGCCGAGTTCGAGCTCAGTGAGCTTGCGCAGGCGTTTCCTCGCGCGCGAGAGCCGGGCCCGTACGGTGCCGACGGCCACGCCCAGGGCCTCGGCCGCTGTGGCGGCGTCCAGGCCCTCCCACACGCAGAGCGTGAACACCTCGCGCTCCCCGCGGCGCATCGTGCTCAATGCCTTCTGCGCGGCGGCCAGTTCCTCGGTGTCGGCCAGGCGCCGTGTCACCTCGTCGGCGAAGTCCGGCACGGGATCGGGGGGCGGGACTCTGATGAGCGCGGCCTGGTGTCTTCGCGCCGCCCGCGCGGTGTTGCGTGTGACGTTCGTCGCGATCCCCAGCAGCCACGGGCGCAGGCTGTCGTCACCCGGAAGCACCCGCTCACGCAGCCGCCATGCCTCCAGGAAGGTCAGCGACACGATGTCGTCGGCCATGACCCAGTTGCCGGTCATCCGGACGGCGTGCCGGTGGACCACCGAAGCGTGCTCGTCGAAGAGTTGCCTGAACGCATCCGGATCCCCGGCTCGCACGCGGTCCCGCAGTGAAATCTCCACACTCCTCTCTGTCCCCTGCGAGGACCGCGCTGCGGTGATCCGCGTCACACCATGGCCGGACCAACCCCGCAGTGCACATCACCGGACCGCTGCGACCATTCCGGCTTCTCGGACCATTCGCCAGTGACGAGCCTGGGGCCCTTGCCGGGCAGACTCCGCCACGTCACTGAGGGCACGGCCACCCTCGCCCCGGGCTGTCGACGGATGGAAGCCACGCCTCGGGTCTTGCGGTCGGAGCATGAACATGCCCTGTGGGATGAGGCTGCGACGGCGCCACATCTTGGGGAGCGGTCGCGGAAGGTCACTGAAACAGGATCATCTTGCGGAGCAGGTCGAATCCGGCACGACCGTACAGCTGTCTCTTCTGCGCGCCGGCCGGACGGGAGGGCGAGCGGCGTCGGCTCGACATCGCAGGCACCGTCGGTCTGCGTAGCGGTGACCGCCTGGCCGGGCTGCGGGGCGACGGAGCACAGGTAGCCGCGGTGCGCGGCAACGCACTTCTCGACGGCTTGACCGAGGTTCTGGAGCAGATGAAACCGATCAGCGACCTGGAGGGCGTCCGGGGCGCCGAGCGCGGCACCCTCGGCGTAGGCCCCGGCACGGTCCCTGCAGATCACCTCAACTCCCGGATGCGCCATCAGCCATGCGGCCAAGGTCGCCGCCTCGCGTCCGGGCAGGACCTCGATGGGCCGGTGGCGTTCACCGTCCGTGATCACGGTGGCGTACGAGTGCCCGCGCCGGGTGGCGAAATCGTCCACCCCGAGCACGCGAGGCGTGGTGACCTGCGGGTCCGGCAGCGCCAGATCTGTGCCAGAACCGCCAGCCGGCCCAACCGGGCAGCACGTGCTGGGCCGCCGGCACCTGCCCCGCCGGTCCGTCAGCGGCTCAACCGGGCACGTGCTGGGCGGTCCGCGCCTGCCTCAGCTTCTCCAACTGCCGCTCGGCATGCCGTACGGCGCCTTCGCGTCGGCCGGGCACCCGGTGCCTCAACTCGACGACCACCGGCCCGAGTTCACGCGCGTCGGCACTCTCGCCGAGGCTCGTCCACTGGTGGTGGGCCCGGTCGACGGCCGCCTCGACGGCGGGCGCGTCCGACGCCTGCCCGGCCCCGAGCCGCGCACCGGCGACGGTCAGCCAGGCCCGACAGCTCCGGGCCGGGTCCCCGGCGAACATCGCGAGATCGGCCCGCACCTCGGTCCAGTGCAACGCCTCCTCGGAAGCGACCCCGTACGCCCGAGCGGCGGCCTGCTCCCACTGGGCGGCCAACGCGTCGGCGTCCCCGTGCCGCCCGGCCTGCACGGCGGAGGTGATGAAGGAGTGCGGATCCCCGTCCTGGACGAGGGCGAGCCGACGCGGTGCGTCTGCAACTGGGGCTGCTTGCTTGGCTGGTGTCGCCGGCTCGGCCGGAACCGCCTGCTCGGCCGGAACCGGTGGAGCTGCAACCAGGTCCGCCTTCTCGGCTGAGCGCAGCTGCCTTACTGGGCTCGACTGTTCAGCTGTACCTGGTGTGCCTTCGGCTGCGCCCAGCCGTGTGGCTGAGCCCGATGCGCCTTCACCTGGTGCTGGCGCCGATTCGACGGAGCCTGACGCCTTTTCGGCTGGGACCGGTGCTTCTGCAGCTCGGCTCAGCGCCTCTGCGGCCGGGCTTGCCGCACCTCGGGACCGGATTGGCGAAGGCGGGGCTCCGCCGGGCGCTTCCGCGGCTCCGCCGGGTGCCTCTTCGGCGGCGGACGGCATGTTCAGCCCGTCTGGGGGTCCCCCCTCTGGGCCCCACCCACCCGCACCCTCAGACGGGGGTCTGGGGGCGAAGCCCCCCAGGGACGGGACGGGTAGGGGCGGCGGGGGCGAGACCAACCCGGCGTCCACACCCGCACCGGACACCGCGTCCCACGCCAGCACCACATCCCCGTAGGCCACCCCCTCCGACGACAACCGCCCGAGCGCCTGCTGATGCAACTGCCCCGCCTCGGGCCGATACCCGCTGCGCAGAATCGTCGCGACCGCCTTCATGTACGTCGGCACGGCCACCGCCCGCCGAGGCGGCGCCGGAGCCACCCTCCCGTACACACTCACCCCGCGCCCCGCAGCGAACGCCCGCCCCGTGACGTACTGCCACGCGGCGGCATCGGCGTGCAGGTCGAGGAACAGTGTCGTCGTCCCCGGCGCCCGCAACCGCAGCTCCTCCGCGATCCAGTGCCACGGGAACGCGGTGTAGCGAACCGTCGAGGGGGTCGTGCGGGCCAGCGCGAGATGCGGAAGGTGCTGTTTGCGGTCGAGTTGGAGCTGTCCGGTGAGGAAGACGGTGAGCGGCCCGGGGGCCACCGCGGCGGCACGCAGCCGGGTGAGCACGGCCTGCGGCTCCAGCGGGTCGGCGAGTTCGACGACGTTCGCGGTGTCGGTGCCGGCCAGCACGGCGGGGGCGACTGCGGCGAGGACGGGCAGCACGGACGCCGCGTCCACGAGACAGCCCTTGCCCACGGGCGAGGCGGCGAGCAGCAGCGCGGTCCCGGTCGTCGAGCCGATCGAACCCATCGCACCCGTTGCCCCGGCCATGGCCCCTCCCCTCACGTCCGTCACACCGTCACATGCCTAGGCAGCACCGTAACCGGTGCGACTGCGAAGGGGGGTTGGCGGTACGGCTATGGCCCTCTATGGACGGCTTGTACCGGACCCGGGGTCAGCCGCACCCTCTGCCGCCCCGTCCGCCGCACGCACGGCGAACACCGTCGTGTCGTCGGCGAGCCGCCCACCGCAGTGCCGCAGCGTGCCGTCCCGCACGAACGCCACCAGGCGCTCCGGATCGGCGGTACGCGGATCGTGGGCGACGGCGTCGGCGACGCGTTCACGCAGCGGGAAGAAGGTGCCGCCCGCGTCCCTGGCCTCGGTGACGCCGTCGGTGACGAGGAGCAGGGTCTCCGCGGCGCCGAGCGGCACCCGGACCACGGACGGCGGCCCACCGGCGCCCGCGGTCAACTCGCTGAGCCCGAGCGGGAGTCCGTCCCCCGGCGGCAGACTCCGTACCCCGTCGGGTGACACGATCAGGGAAGGCTCGTGCCCGAAGTTGACGACCTCGACGACGAGCCGCCCGTCGGCAGCCGCCCGGCGCTCCTCGGGAAAGCCGGGGGAGCCGGGGAAGCCGATGAGGACGGCCGTGGCGAACCGGTCGCCGTCGTCCCGCCCGACGGCCGCCCGGTAGTGGATGTGCCGCAGCATCCGTACCTCCAGGCGTTCCGCGACCGCCGCGAGCACCGGTTCGTGGTACGCGGCCTCCCGGAACGTGCCGAGCAGGGCCGCCGCCGCCTCGACCGCGCCGAGCCCCTTGCCCTGGACGTCACCGATGAGGACCCGGGTGCCGTGCGGGCCGGGCTGGATGTCGTAGAAGTCGCCGCCGACGCGGGCGACGGTGTCGGCGGCGAGATAGACCGCCGCGTGGTCGAGGCCGCCCCAGCCCGGCGGCAGCGGACGCAGCACCGTACGACGGGTGGTCTCGACGACGTCCCGCATGTGCAGCATGCGCCGCTCACCGCGCAGCCGGACCACGCAGGCCAGGACGGCGAGCACCCCGCCGAGGGCGACGAGGATGAAGTCGGGCAGCCCGGTCTGGTACTGGTGCGGCCAGGCACCGTCGACGAAGACATAGGTGCCGAGGGACAGGACGGCGAAGGCGACGGTGCCGGCCACCCGGCAGAGCGCGGCGGCGATCCCGGGTACCAGCACGATCCAGGAGATGATCCGGAACTCCCCGGTGGTGTTCCAGTCGAGGACCGCGATCACCATGAGCAGCACCAGCGGCGGCACCCACCCGGCACCGCGGCGCCCGGCGGAGAGGGGCGACGAGAAGGCGGGCCCCTCTTCCGTGCCCAGACCCACCGGGCCCACCGGCTTCATGGAACCCAGCGAAACACGGCCGACCACCCCTGTCGACTTGCCGACGGACCTCTCCAGGTGTGCTCTGGAGGGCGGGGGCGAGGAGAGAGGACACTCTCATGGCTCAGACAACGTCCGGCATCCCCGGCAGGGCCGGGTTTCCCGACATCTTCGGCGCCCGGGCCCACCGGGCCACGCACCTGGCGCTGCCCGTCGTACTCGGGCTGGTCTACGGCTTCTGGGCCGCCGCCAACCGGCGCGACGGCGGTCCCATCACCGGCTGGAACGTCCTCTTCGGCTGTGTGAGCGCGCTGGCGTTCATGGCGGTGCTGGTCGGCGTACGGGCGGTGGCGCCGCGGCTGAGGCGCGAGCCGCACGCGCTGGTGTGGGGCGCGTTCGCCGGGGTCGCCTTCGGGTTCCTGTACAGCCAGACCGGGGCGAGTGTGCTGCGGTCGTGCGGCAACTCGCTGGCGGTCGCGGCGTCCGTGTCGGCGGTGCTGTTCTACCGCTACTACACGCACGAGGACGCGACCGGCCAACGGGTGGGCTGATCCGGGCCGAAGCCGGACTCAGCCGAAGGTGACGTTCCAGGTGAAGCTCCACGTCCCCGAGGCGTTCCCGTGGTCGTGACCGTGGCCGTGGCCGTCGTCCTTCCACTCCGGGCACGGGTCGGCACACCTGGGCACCGGCCGGCCGCCGGTGTCGACGAAGGCGGCGCTCGCCCAGGCGTCGACGCCGGGCAGCCAGTACCAGTGCGGGTTTCCGCGCACGGTCTGCCCGTCGACCGAGCACTCGACACGGCCGTGGCTGCCCGGTGCCAGCCGCCCGACGACGGGCGAGTCGCTGGTCGGCTGCTGCCGCAGGTTCAGCTCGCCGGCGGAGACGACGGTGCCCCGGACCCCGGCGCCGTCGGAGCCGGCCGGCACCGCCGCCATCGCCGTGCCGAGGGGTACGGCGGCCATGATCCCGCCGGTGAACAGGGCCGCGGACAGGGTCCGCAGGGCCGGAGTGGTGCGCATGATCGTCCTCCTTCTCCCCAAAACCAGGAAACACCCGTTCGGGTGAACGCTCCACCGGAGGCTCCACCACGGAGGCTTGTCCCGCACCCCCATATGCAGTCATATGCAGTCGACCCGCTCGCGTTTCCCGCCCCCGGGCCTTTGCCTGGAGGGGTGTCTCACCGTGCGTGTCACCGTCTCCGGAGCGTCCTGTCGGCCGTCCTCACCGCCCTCGCGTGCTTCCTGCTGCCCTTCGGCGCGCTCTCGGCCTGGGCGGCGTACGGGCTCGCCGACACCGGCCGGTACGTCACCACGATGGCGCCGCTCGCCGAGAACCCGTACGTCCAGGACGCCATCGCGGACAACGTCGGCGCCGGGATCGTGCACGCTGTCGACGTCGGCCCGCTCGAAGGCACCGTGAACCACTTCGTGCAGGACGCGGTGCACTCGTTCACCCGCACCGATGCCTTCCGCGCCGCCTGGGACACCGCGAACCGCGCCACCCACGAGGCCGTACTCCACGCCCTGCGCAACGCCCCCACCAGGCAGCGCCCCTACGCCGGTTACGGGGGCGAGGGCGCCGTCACCATCGACCTGGCCCCCGTCACCGCCCAGGTCAAGCGTCAACTCACCGCCGACCATGTGCCGTTGGCGAGCCACATCCCCGTCGCGCACACCGAGGTCGCGGTTCTGCCCGCGCAGGATCTCGTACCGCTCCGGAAGGGTTTTCGCGTGCTCGAAGTCGCCGGTTTCTGGCTTCCGGTGACGGCCGGTGTCCTCGCCGTCGCCGGCATCGCCCTCGCCGTCCGGCGCCGCCGGGCGATCACGGCGACCGCGCTCGGTACGGCGCTCGGCGGGGCGCTGCTCGGCGTCGCGCTCGTGATCACCCGCCATCTGACCCTCGCCGACCTGCCGCCGGGTGTCTCCGCACCAGCCGCCGGCGCTGTCTACGACGCCCTGACGGCCACCCTCCGCACGGTCTCCTGGCTGCTCCTCGCCCTCGGCCTCGCCGTCGCCCTCGGCATGTGGGTCACCGACCGGTACGGCCGCGCCGGGCGATCACGGCGAGCGTCCGAAGCGCCCGGACCAGGTCCGCTTCCGGCACCGACGCGAGCCCAAGTCTGACAGCCTCCGGTGCCCGCTGCGGCCCCACGGCGAAGGTGTCCCCCGGCGTGACGGCGATACCGTGCACCGCGGCGGCGGCCGTGAAGGTGTCCGCCCGCCAGGACGCGGGCAACTCCCACCAGGCGTAGTAGGCGTACGGATCCGACCGCAGGCTGCCCTCGAACTCCGCCAACTCCCGTGCCACCAGTTGCTGTCGACGCGCCGCGTCCAGCCGCTTCGCGGCCACGAGCCGCGCCACCGTCCCGTCCTCGACCCACCGCGTCCCGGCCTCCAGCGCGAACCGCCCGGCACTCCACCCACCCGACCGCACCGCCGCCGCCACGGCTTCCGTCCGGTCCGGCGGTACGACGAGAAAGCCCACCGTGAGCCCGGGCGCCACCCGCTTGGACAACCCGTCCACGACATGCGCCAGTTCGGGAACATGGGCGGCGAGGGGTTCTCCCGTGCCGGGTGTACCGGTTATGCCGGTCGCGCCGGTCGCGGCATGTGCGCCGGTCGTGTCCGTGAGGAACGACCAGATCCGGTCCTCCACCACCGGTACGCCCAACTCCCGCACCACACCCGCGAGTTCACGCCTCCTCCGGTCACCCATCGTCGCCGACGTCGGGTTGTGCAGCGTCGGCTGGACGTACAGCGCGGACAGGGGAGCGGTGCGGTGGGCGGCGGCGACGGCGTCGGGGCGCAGACCCTCCCGGTCCATGGCGAGGGGGACGAGGGTGATGCCGAGGCGGACGGCGATCTCCTTGACCAGCGCGTACGTCAGCGCCTCGACGCCGACCCGGCCGCCCGGCCGGACCAGGGAGGCGAGGGTGGCGGCGATCGCCTGCCGCGCGTTGCCCGCGAAGAGGACGCCGCCGGGGTCGGGCCGCCAGCCCGGGGTGGCGAGCAGCCCGGCGACCGCCGCCCTGGCCTCGGCCGTACCGGTGGCGGGCGCCGGACGCAGCGCCTCGGTGAGCACGTCGGGCCGCAGAAGCGGCGCGAGCGCCGGGGCGAGCAGCTCCGACTGGCCCGGCACGGACGGGTAGTTGAGCTCCAGGTTCACCGTCGCGGCCTGGCCGCTCAGCGCCGGTTCGGCGAGCGCGCGCCCGCCCGGCGCGGGTGGCGCGGCCCGCACGAACGTGCCGCGTCCGACCTCGCCGACGACCAGTCCCCGGCGCACGAGCTCGCCGTACACCCGCCCGGCCGTCGACCCGGCGATCCCGCGCCGGCGCGCGAACGCCCGCTGCGGAGGCAGCCGTTCACCCGGGCGGAGCCGTCCGGTGGCGATGTCGTCGGCTATCCGGTCGGCGAGGCGTCGGTAGTCGTCCATGTATCCCCCGTACCCGTTCTCGTACATTGCACCGAGAGCAAAGATCCTATTGCACCGAGCAGTTGAGCGGATCTAAGGTCGTCCACATGCCCCCTCCCACCCCCATTGACCTCAATGACCCTCATGACCCCCATAGCCCTATTACCCCTCTCGTCCCCCTCACCCCTCTCGTCCTCGTGCACGGACACCCCTTCGACCACACGATGTGGAACCCGCAGATCGAGGCGTTCTCGGCCACCCGCCGGGTCATCGCCCCCGACCTGCGCGGCTACGGCATCTCCCCGGCGGCCGTCGACACCGCCACCCCGCTCTCGCGGTTCGCGCAGGACATCGAGGAGCTGCTCGACGAGGCGCGGGTCGAGTCGTGCGTGCTCGCCGGGCTGTCGATGGGCGGCCAGATCGTCATGGAGTGCTGCGAACGGTTCCCGGAGCGCGTCCGGGGTGTCGTCCTCGCCGACACCTTCCCCGCGCCCGAGACACCGGAGGGCCGCCTCGTCCGGAACGCGATGGCGGACCGACTGCTCGCCGAGGGCATGCGCGGGTACGCCGACGAGGTGCTGGAGAAGATGGTCGCCCCGTACGCCGACGCGAGCGTCAAGGCCCACGTCCACCGCATGATGACGGCCACGGACCCCCGGGGCGCGGCGGCGGCCCTCCGGGGCCGCGCGCGGCGCCCCGACTACCGCCCCCTGCTGGCCGGGCTCACCGTCCCGGCCCTGGTCGTCGTGGGCGCCGACGACCGGTTCACCCCGGTCTCCGACGCCGAGGCCATGCACGCGGCCCTCCCCGACTCCACGCTCCAGGTGATCGAGCGCTCGGCCCACCTGCCCAACCTGGAACGCCCGGCGGAGTTCAACAGGGCCCTGGCCGGCTTCCTAGCGACGCGTATCGACCCGGCACCCTGAACACGCCCAGGCCCCGGCCGGACCCGCCACCAGTTCCGCCACCGGATCCGCCACCGGCGCGGACGAGCCCGGTGGGTCCTCTCCGCGTCCGGCGATAATGGGGCCATGTCCCGCGAGTTCCCCATCGGCCTCACACCTCCCGACTGGCTGGTGCGGAATCTCCGGCCCCAGCCGGCCCCACCCGTCAACCGCCCCGCCGTAGCGCGTGCCGCCATCGGCATGGCGCTGCCGCTGGCCGTCGGACTCGCCACCGGCCACGCCGCCTACGGCGCTCTGGCCTCCATGGGCGCCCTCTCGGGCGTCATCGGGGACACCGCCGACGCGTACCGGATGCGCATCCTCAACATCGCGATCCCCCAGCTCTTCGGCGCGCTCGGCGTCACCCTCGGCTCGCTCGTGTACGGCCAGGGCTGGACCGCCGTCGTCGCGGTCACCGGCGTCGCCCTCGTCTCCGGGATGATCTCGACGATCGGCGCGGTGGCCTCCGTGTCCGGACTGCTGCTGCTCCTCAACTCCGTGATCGGCGCCGGGCTGCCGCTGCCGGGCGCCTGGTGGCTCGCGCCGGCGCTGATGTCCGGGGGCGGGCTGCTCGTCCTGACCCTGGCCCTGCTCGCCTGGCCGCTGCGCTCGGGGGTGCCGGAGCGGGCGGCGGTCGCGCAGACCTACCGTACGGTCGCCGAACTGCTCGCCGCCGGCGCCACCGACGGCTACGAGGACGCCCGGCAGGCCGTCACCCAGTCCCTCAACCAGTCCTACGACCTCGTCCTCGCCCGGCGCACCCGCCATCACGGCCGCAGCCCCGAACTCGTGCGCCTGCTCGCCCAGTTGAACGCCATCACCCCCGTCATCGAGGCCGCCCCCGCCGCCCACCAGGCCGGCCGCCCGCTGCCGCCCGAGGTCCCGGTGGCGGTGCGCCACCTCGCCGACGCCGTCGAGACCGGCTACACCGGCCCGACCGGGCTGCACATCCCCGCCCCCACCGACCACACCGCCCGAGCGGTAGAACAGGCGCTGCGCCATGCCGCGGACGTGGTCGGCAGCCGCTCCCCCGACCTGCGCACCGCCGTCGCCGACGACGACCGCCTCGGCCGGCCGGCCACCCTGCGCGCCCGTGCCGTCCGCGCGGCCCGGGACGTCGCCTTGTCCGGCGACTCCTGGCGCTACGGACTGCGCCTCGCGCTGTGCATCGGCCTCGCGCAGGTGCTGGTGTCGGCCGTCCCGGTGCCGCGGTCGTACTGGGTCGCGCTGACCATCACCTTCGTCCTGAAGCCCGACTTCGGCTCCGTCTTCTCCCGGGCGCTGCTGCGCGCCCTCGGCACGGTCGCGGGGCTGTTGATCGCGGCGGCGGTGCTCGTCCAGGTGCCGCGCGGCTGGTGGGACGTACCCGTGCTCCTCCTCCTCGCGCCGCTGATCCCGGCGTTCACCCCACGCGGGTACGGCTACCAGACGGCCGCCATCACCCCGGTGATCCTCCTTCTCTCCGACGTCCTCAACCACCAGGGCGCGGCCCTGCTGCTGCCCCGGCTCCTCGACTCCCTCATGGGCTGCGGAATCGCCCTCGTCGCCGGGTACCTCCTGTGGCCGGAGAGCTGGCACACCCGCGTCGGCGACCGCCTCGCCGACGCGGTCGCGGACACGGCCCGCTATGTGGAGTCGGCGTTCCGCCCGGACACCGAGGGTGCGGCACGGGCGCGGATGCGACGGCGCCTGTACCGCGATCTCTCCGTCGTCCGTACGGAGTTCCAGCGGGCGCTGACCGAACCGCCGCCCACCGGACGGCGGGCGGCGGCCTGGTGGCCCCTGGTCGTCGCGGTGGAATGCATCGTCGACGCGACGACGGCGGCCCGGGTCCACATCAAGCAGGGCGCGAACCCGCCGTCCGACGCCGAGATCACCCATGTCGTCGTCCAGCTCCGGGAGTTGTCGGACGGGCTGCGCCGGGTCGAGACGCTGTACGCGGTGCGTACGGACCTCAGCGGACCGGCGGACAGTGTGCTGGAGCCGCTGCGACAGGAGGTGGCGGCGGCGAGGGCGGTCACGTCACCGCGCCCGTAGGGACGGCGGCGAAGGGGGGCGCGGGCCGCCCCTGTGCAGAGGGACGGCCCGCGCCTGTGGGGGGTGGGGGCTACCGGGGACCCCTGAGGGTCAATCGGTCGTACGGCGAGTGTCGGCGTCTGTGCGACCGCTGTGATGATGGCAAGTCGCGATAGCGCGGCCCTATCACCGTCTTTGTGCGTCTGTCGGAACGCACGGATCCGGCTTAGGCTGCGACGGCATGGACATGTGCACGCGCATGATTCGCGACGCGGAGCCGGTCGCATGGAGCTAGAGGTGAGGCACCTTCGGGCGCTGTGCGCCATCGCCGACACCGGCAGCCTGCACCGGGCCGCCCGCCAACTGGGCGTGGCCCAGCCCTCGTTGAGCACCCAGTTGCGCCGGATCGAACAGGCGCTGGGCGGCGAGCTGTTCACCCGCACCCAGGCCGGCTGCCGTCCGACACCGCTCGGCCGGCTCGTCCTGAGCCGGGCCCGTCCCCTGGTGACGGAGATGCGCTCACTGGTCACGGAGGCACGGGCCGCCGCGGCGGACGCGCCACAGCTGCGCATCGGCTCGACGGCCAGCCGCGCCCTGTCGGGCTGGCTGCGCCGACTCCGTCAGCGCCAGCAGGAGCCGACCCTCCGCATGGACGTCTCCGCGAACGCGCTGCTGCGCATGGTCGCCGACGGCCGGCTGGACGTGGCGTTCGTGCACGAGGTCGAGGGCTGCCCGCTCAGAATCCCCGACGGCCTGCGGCTGCGCGTACTGGTCGACAGGGAACCCCAGTTCGTGTCCCTGCCCGCCGACCATCCGGCCACCGCGAAACCGGTGGTCCACCTCTCCGAGCTGGCCGGCGACCGCTGGATGGTGGACGAGACCGTCGACGGCGAGTTCGACGCCGTACTGCGCATGCTGCACACCGCCGGCCTCAGCCCCCGTGTCCTGCACGGCGATTACCACACCGCCGCCTCGCTGGTGGCGACCGGCGAGGTCGTCACCGTCTGCCAGGCGACCTGCCTGCCGCGCCCCGAGATGGCGGTACGCCGGCTCCACGGCGACCCGCTCGGCGTACGGCTGCTGCTGGCGGCCCGTACGGAGACGGAACTGGACGCGGCGCATCCGGCGCTGGCGGAGGCGTACGAAGAGGTGGCCCGCCAGGCACCGGCGTACCGGGAGTGGCTGGAACAGGGTGATGTGAACACCCCGGTTCCAGCCCTCCCCCACTAGAACACCGCTCGTCGGTCAGCTGCCGATGTCGCAGCCGTCCTTGCGCCACACCGCGACGACCGCCGGGCGGACGTACGTGCCCGGTCCGTCGGGCCAGGTGCTGGCCGGCGCCTCGACGGTCGCGCCGGTGATCTCGCCCGGGTGCTGCACGGCGACAAGCACCTGCCGCTCCCCGATGACCGGACCGCAGGTCTCGGCGCCCTTCGGCACGGTCAGGAACTGCTTCAGCTCACCGCGCCGGGGACCTTGCGTCGCCACGCCGAACAGACCGTCGTGCGAACCGAGTTGGGCGCCGTCCGTGGAGATCCACAGGTTGCCGTGCGGGTCGAAGGCCACGTTGTCCGGGCACGAGATCTGGCTGACGCTGTCCTTCGGGAAGCCCGCGAAGTAGGTCGCCGGGTCGTCCGGGTCGCCCGCGACGAGGAAGAGCAGCCAGGCGAACGAGGTGCTCTCGGGCCGGTTCCAGCGCTCGGTGAGCTCCAGGACGTGGCCGTGCTTGTTGGCGTTGCGCGGGTTGGGCTCGTCGGCCTTGGCGTTCGTACCGACACCGCGGTTGGTGTTGTTGGTCAGCGCGACGTACACCTTGCCGGTCTTCGGGTTGGGCTCGATGTCCTCGGGCCGGTCCATCTTGGTGGCGCCGACCTTGTCACCGGCGAGCCGCGTGAAGACGAAGACCTCCTCGGCGGTCATGCCCTCGACGTGCGAGACGGCACCCTTGGCGGTGGCGGTCGCCAGCGGGATCCACGTACCGCTGCCGTCGAACTCACCGTCGGCGGGCAGCTTCCCGCTCCCGTCGATCTCGATGGCGGGGGAGTCACCGGTGAGCTTGGCGACGTACAGCGTGCCCTCGTCGAGAAGGGTGAGGTTGTGCTCACGGGCGGAGCGCGAGTCCCCGTGCCGCATCCGCTTGCTGCTGACGAACTTGTAGAAGTAGTCGAAGCGCTCGTCGTCACCGCTGTAGGCGACGGGACGCCCGTCGGAGGTCAGCCGGATGGTGGCACCCTCGTGCTTGAAGCGTCCGAGGGCGGTGTGCTTGCGGGGCGTGGAGGAGGGGTCGTAGGGGTCGAACTCCACGACATACCCGAAGCGGTGGACCTCGTTGGGCTCCTGGGCGACGTCGAACCGCTTGTCGAACCGCTCCCACTTGCGCTCGCTGGCGCCGGTGCCGATGCCGTACCGCTTGTCGGTGGCACGGGAGGCGTTGGCGAAGTACTGGTTGAAGTTCTCCTCGCCGCTGAGGATGGTCCCCCACGGGGTGGTGCCGCCCGCGCAGTTGTTGAGGGTGCCGAAGGCCTTGCGGCCGGTCGGGTCGGTGGAGGTCTTGAGAAGGTCCGACCCGGCGGCCGGCCCGGTGATCCGGAACTCGGTGGTGGCGGTGACACGCCGGTTGAGCGGGTGGCGGGGCACCGGGGTGAGCTTGCCGGTACGCCGGTCGCCCTCGACCACGACGGCCGACAGCCCGTGCGCGGCCCAGGCGATCTCGACCTGCTCACGGGTGGGGTTGGCGGCGTCGTAGCCGCGGAACATCAGGATCTCGTCGGTGTACTCGTGGTTGGCGACCAGGAGCTTCTGGTTCCCGTGGAGGGGGAGCAGGGAGAGGAAGTCGTTGTTGTACCCGAACTGGCCAGCCTGCGCGGCGGCGGTCTGCTTCTCCGGGTCGAAGGCGGGGGCACCGCGGAGGATGGGCTCGCCCCAGCGGATGACCACGTTCTGGCCATACCCGCCGGGGACGGTCACGGCGTCGGCGGTGTTGGGCTCGACGGGGGTGAAGCGCAGGCCGCGCGGCACGGAGGAGTGGGAGGGGCGGGAGGGGTGCGGGTGGCGGGAGGCCGCGGTCGCGGCTTCCGCGCCCTCGGCGCCGGCGACGTTCACGGCGGTTCCGGCCGCGGTCACCACGGAGACGACGGCGGCGGCACGCATCACGGAACGGCGGCTGAGGGCGCCGGCGATCACATCGCCGACGTACTCGTTGGCGCTGGTGTTGGGAACCTCGTGGAAGCAGGCGTCACCACACCGGAAACGACAGGTCATCGCCGACCGGCCGCCCGGATGCGATCCGGACGACGATCCGATCAACGGCAGCAGCTTGCGCACTTTGCTCTCCCCATGGTGTCCCTATACGTGCCTTTGGTGTCAGCGTGACGCTAGGCGGACGGGAGTGCGACGGTGGGGACGCCAGGTGAACGGAGGGTGAACCCGTCGCAGCGGTAAGAGTATTGAGGTGCGGGCGAGGTGCGGACGGAACCTGTCGCGGGCCCGCCCGACGCCTGCTGGAGGGCGGGGCGCGAGGTTGGCGAGGTGGCGCCCTTGACGCCCGCCGGGTTCCGTGAAAGACCCTGCCCAAGATCGCCAATCCGGCCCGCTAACCTTACGTGTCCGTCCTGGCCAGGGATTGACGGCTACAACTCACGTGAAGGGTTGCGCACATGGGCATTCTCACTCTCCTGCGGAACGCGTTCGGCAAGTCACGCAAGGGGCGTGACGCCGAGGCGGCGCCCGCGCGGGAGGCGGAGTCGGCTCCTCAGCAGGAGGCCACCGAGCCGAAGATTCCGGCACCGTCCCCAGAACCGACCCTGACACCGAAGCCCGCGGCGGCCCCCTCGGTGGTGGACGACCTCGTCTCGGCAGCCTTCGACAACGTAACGGTCCCCAAGCCGACGAGGCCGGTCGACGAACCGGCGGCAGCACCGGCGAAGCCGGTGGTCGAGCCTGTGGCCGAGCTGCCGAAGCCGGTGGTCGAGGCCGAGGTGTCCGAGCCCGTGGTCGAGCCGGTGACCGAGGTGTCCAAGCCGCTGGTCGAGCCGGTGACCGAGGTCAAGGTGCCCAAGCCGGTGACCGAGGTCGAGGCCAAGACCGAGGTTGCGGAGGAGACCAAGCCTGAGCCGGTGGCCAAGACCGAGGTTGCGGAGGAGACCAAGCCTGAGCCGGTGGCCGAGGCCGAGGTTGCGGAGGAGACCGCGGCAGAGGTGGAGGCCAAGCCTGCGGTGGAGGCGGCGCCTGAGCCGGTCGCCGAGACCGCGCCGGAGGCTGAGCCGGTCGCCGAGGTGACACCGGAACCGGAATCTGTTGTCGAGGCGTCCCCCGAGCCCGAACCGGTCGCCGAGGTAGCCCCCCAGCCCGAACCGGAACCTCTGGCCGAGGTGACCCCTGAGCCGGAGCCGGAGGCTGTCGTCGAGGCCGAGCCCGAGGCAGAGGCCAAGCCTGTGTCCGAGGAGCCGGTGGCCGAGGTGACTGAGGTCGCCCCGGAACCGGAACCCGAGGTCGAAGCGGTTGTCGAGCCCGAGCCCGAGATCGAGCCCGCCGCGGAGGAGCCGACCCCCGAGCCGGTTGAACCGGAGTCTGCGCCTGAGGCCGATGCTCAGGACCTGGAACCGGCAGCCGCCGACGCAGAGGAAGCCCCACAGGGGCCACCCGCACCCGAGAACGAAGGCGCCACGGGTGGTGCGGGTGGGAAAACGGACACAGCCGACGGCGGAGCCGAGGCCGTACCCGCCAGCCTCCTCACCGCGTACCACTCCGCCGCCGCAACCCTCACCACCCTCAACCTCAACAACACCCCCGCCAAGGTCTATCTCGTCCTGGACCGCTCCGCGTCCATGCGCCCGTACTACAAGGACGGCTCCGCCCAGGCCCTCGGCGAGCAGACCCTCGCCCTCGCCGCCCACCTCGACCCGGAGGCGACCGTCCACGTCGTCTTCTTCTCCACGGAACTGGACGGCACCGGCGAGCTGACCCTCCCCGACCACGACAACAAGATCGACGAGCTCCACGCCTCCCTCGGCCGCATGGGCCGTACGAGCTACCACGCGGCCGTGGAGGAGGTCGTCGCGCACTACGAGAAGTCCGGCACCGAACACCCCGCCCTCATCGTCTTCCAGACGGACGGCGCCCCGGACGCCAAGACCCCCGCCACCCAGTCCCTCACGGACGCGGCGGCGAAGCACCCCACCCTCTTCTTCTCCTTCGTCGCGTTCGGCGAGCCGGAGAACAAGGCCTTCGACTACCTCCGCAAGCTCAAGACGTCCAACACGTCCTTCTTCCACGCGGGCCCGGCCCCCCGCGAGCTGACGGACACGGAGCTGTACGAGGGCGTACTGGCCAACTGGCGCCCCTAACCCTCGTAGAGAACCTCACGCACCACGACCGACAGGGCCCGGGACCATACCCCGGGCCCTGTCCCCGGGTGCGGCTGCGTGCCACCCGTAGGACCCTGCGTCTATGGCGTACACCAAGCTGGAGATCTGGGCCACGGGCGAGTGGCACGGCGTTCGGGGAGCCCGCCCCCTTGGGCGGCCCTTCGGGGTGGCAGGTGACTTCTCGTGTGGCCGCAGGCAAGCCACAGGCACGACGCGGCAGTCACTCGCGACCGAACTGGACAGGCTGCTGAAGCCGAACGACCCCCTTGAGGTCGTCATGGAAGACGGACGCACGCTGTACTTCGCTCCCGGCACGGCGGGGCCGTTCCGCATGGCCGGCGACGAGGACGAGCAGTCCTGACAGCACGAGGCCAAGGGGCTACGCCGACGTTCAGGACTCGGGGGACTCGGGGGACTCGGGCTCGGGCTCGGGCTCGGGCTCGGGCTCGGCCAGCCAGACGGTCGACTGGCCCGTACGGCGGGCGACGGTGTCGACGTCACGGTCGTGGTGGAGGAGGGTCAGGCCCGACAACTCGGCCGTGGCGGCGACGAGCAGGTCGACCGGTCCGGCCGAGCGATGCTCGCCGTTGTCGGTAAGAAGCTGCTGAACCTCGCGAGCGCGCTGATAGATGCCGTCGGGCATCAGGGCCCAGGCGAACAACCTCCGCAGACGCTCCTGCTTGGCATCCCGGTCCTTTCCGGAACGGGCAGAGTAGAGGAGTTCCAGTTCGGTCAGGTCACATAGCGCGACCAGCCCGTTGGCGAGGACCTGCTGCCATCGCTCGTCATACGCGTCGCTGTTGAGCAGGCGCACAACGGCCGAGGTGTCGATCAGATACGAGACGTCACTCACCGGCGGTAGTTCCTCTTGTCCAGAAGGATGTCGAAGTCACCTCGCGCTCCCATCTCCCGGAGCTCTGCCAGCGCTATGGCCCGGCTGCGCCGCTTGGCGACTTCCCGCAGCGCGGTGTTGACGGTGTCCTTCTTGGTCTTGGTGCCGAGCAGGACCTGGGCTTCCGCCAGAGCCTCGTCGTCGACCTCGATGAGCAGTTTCGACATGACAGACCTCCCCGTATAGATAAATGCCTCATGAAATATATACGGGCGCCGCGAGCGTCCACTCCCAGCTACGATTTCAGGGTTCGTGAAGCAGCAGGAAACCAACCTGGGAGCAGCCCCCGATGGCTCGACACCTCATCACCAGCGCCCTTCCGTACATCAACGGGATCAAGCACCTGGGCAACATGGTGGGGTCCATGCTCCCGGCGGACGTCTACTCCCGTTATCTCCGCCAGCGCGGCCACGACGTCCTCTACATCTGCGCGACGGACGAACACGGCACCCCGGCCGAACTGGCCGCGAAGGAGCAGGGCATCCCCGTGGCGGAGTTCTGCGCGCAGGCGCACGACGCGCAGAAGGCGGTGTACGACGGGTTCGCGCTGGCCTTCGACCACTTCGGGCGGAGTTCCTCCCCGCAGAACGTGGAGATCACCCAGCACTTCGCCCGCCGACTGGGCGAGAACGGCTTCATCGAAGAGCGCGCGATCCGCCAGGTGTACAGCCCCACCGACGGCCGTTTCCTCCCGGACCGCTACGTCGAGGGCACCTGCCCGCACTGTGGCTACGACAAGGCCCGCGGCGACCAGTGCGAGAACTGCACCCGGGTGCTCGACCCCACCGACCTGATCGACCCCCGGTCCGCGATCTCCGGCTCCACCGACCTTGAGGTCCGCGAGACGAAGCACCTCTTCCTGCTCCAGTCGAAGCTCCAGCACGAGGTCGAGGAGTGGGTGACCGCCCACGAGGGCCGGTGGCCGCACCTCGCCTCCTCCATCGCCCGCAAGTGGCTCACCGAGGGTCTGCACGACCGTGCGATCACCCGCGACCTGGACTGGGGAGTCCCGGTCCCGGCGGACACCTGGCCGGAGCTGGCGGCGGAGGGCAAGGTCTTCTACGTCTGGTTCGACGCCCCGATCGAGTACATCGGCGCGACGAAGGAGTGGTCGGACGAGCAGCCGGAGACCAGGGACTGGAAGTCCTGGTGGTACGAGGCCGACGCCGGCGACAACCCGGTCCACTACACGGAGTTCATGGCGAAGGACAACGTCCCGTTCCACACGGTGATGTTCCCGGCCACGCAGCTCGGCGTCCGCGAACCGTGGAAGAAGGTCGACGTCGTCAAGGCCTTCAACTGGCTGACGTACTACGGCGGAAAGTTCTCCACGTCCCAGAAGCGCGGCGTCTTCACCGACCAGGCCCTGTCCATCCTCCCGGCCGACTACTGGCGCTACTTCCTGATCGCCAACGCCCCCGAGTCCGACGACTCCTCCTTCACCTGGGAGCACTTCACGGCCACGGTGAACAAGGACCTGGCGGACACCCTCGGCAACTTCGTCAACCGCGTCCTGTCCTTCTCGAAGAAGCGCTTCGGCGACGAGGTCCCGGCGGGCTCGGCGGCCGGCGAGGCGGAGGCGAAGCTGGGCGAGCAGATCGCCGAGCTGCTCGCGGAGTACGAGAACCAGCTGGAGGCGCTCCAGTTCCGCAAGGCGGCGGCAGCCCTGCGTGCCCTGTGGTCGGCGGGCAACTCCTACCTGGAGGAGAAGGCCCCCTGGCTGGAGATCAAGACCGACCAGGACGGCGCGGCCCTGACCCTCCGTACGGCGATGAACCTCATCCATCTCTACGCGGTGGTCTCGGAACCCTTCATCCCGGCGACGTCG
The DNA here is from genome assembly GCF_014646095.1 of Streptomyces lacrimifluminis. GTDB lineage: Bacteria > Actinomycetota > Actinomycetes > Streptomycetales > Streptomycetaceae > Streptomyces > Streptomyces lacrimifluminis. The sequence goes on from NZ_BMMU01000016.1 coordinate 80,044, forward strand.
GCGACGATGCGCGCGGCGTTCGCGCTGCGGGGTGACACGAAGACGTGGGTCACGGCCGACGAGGCGAAGTCGCTGTCCGCCGTCCCCGCGGGCACCGCCTTCACCGTCCCGCCGGTGCTGTTCGCGAAGCTGACGGACGAGGACCTGGAGACGTACAAGGAGCGCTTCGGCGGCGCATCCGAGTGACGACCGGGCCCCCGCGCCTCACGCCGTGACACCGAACCGCCCGCCAACTCCCTTGAGCTGACGGGCGGTTCCTTCGGTCGGGTCGTCGGCATCGGCGGCGTCGGGGCCCGGCGGACCGGATGCGAGCCCGAGGGCGCTGCGGGCGGCAACGACGTACTGGAGACCCTCCGCGGCGGTCTGCCTCGCGAGCGCGTACTCGGCGGGCGTGCGGGCGGTGGCCAGTTGGCCGCGGGCGGCGTGATGCCGTCCGGCCGCCTCGGCCAACGCCTGCGCGGCGGCTTCGTCGGCCCCCGGCCGCAGACCGGCCAGACTCCCTCCGAGCCGCACCACCCATCGGTTGGCCTCGACCTCGGCGTCGAGCCCGGCCAGGCCGGACGGAACCCTGCGCATCCCCGCCTGCCTGCGCAGAAGGACACCGGAAACCACCGCTCCGACGATCAGCAGCAGCGTGAGCGGAACGACGACTCCCATGACTTCCTCCAACGGGCGCGAGCAACGAACAACGAGCGTGAGGGGAACATCCCGTGGGGTGCGGTTACCCCACTGCGACAGTTCCCATCAAACGCCCCGCCACTGTGCCCTCCCGACGAGAAGTCTGTGCGCCCCCTGCGAACCTCCCGTGTGCGTGGGCTTGATCAGGCTCACCGGGACATGAGTCCAGATGTGGACGTCCCCAGAGGGGGACCCCATCGCGGTGGAGACCGCGGGCACCTTCGACCTCGACGCCGAACTCAGGATCTGGATCCCCGGCACCCCGACCCCGGTCCAGAAGACGTTCACCAAGGGAGTCGACATCTACGAGGTCCAGGCGATCCTGACGCAGTTCGTGGCGAAGTAGGCGAGTAGGCGAAGCAGGAGGCAGGGGCAGGGGGCAGGGGGCAGGAGCACACCTACCGGCGAAGGCCCGGAACCTGGGGGGGTTCCGGGCCTTCGCCCTTCGCGGGCCGTACGTCCGTCAGCTCGCGGAAGCGGAGGGGGAGGCCGTGTCCGCCGGCGATTCGGACGCGCCCGGCTGCACCGCGTCGCCCGTGCCGTCGTTGGTCGCCTCCGGGTCGACGCCCATCGTGATGGAGCCGGTCACACCCTTCGCGATGTTCTTCTTGTCGTACTTCAGCCTGAGCAGACCGCCCGCGGTGCCGCTCTGGTCGTAGATCGTGTCCTCGGTGAGCGTCGTGCGCTCGGTCGTCGACGTCGAGTACGGCTCGACCGTGGCGGAGAGCAGCACCGACTCCTCGTCGAAGAAGAACTGACCGGTGTGGCAGGTGGTGCCGCCCTCGTAGCCGGCGTCGGTCCAGGTGCCGTCCACGTGCACCTTCGTGTGGATGTGGACCGTGCGGCCCCGGTACCAGCCCGGGAAGACCGTCTTGAAGGTGACCCGGCCCTGCCGGTCGGTCTTCCAGGTGCCGCGCAGGTAGCGCTTGTCGTCGGTGGGCTCCTCGTGCACACCGCCACCGCCACCGCCCGTGCCGCCGGACGGCGCGTCGGTCGGCGGCTCACCGGTCGGGGTGCCCGAGGGTGCGTCCGTCGGGGCGCCGCCACCACCGCCGGTGGAGAGGCTCTCGTAGCCGGAGTACAGGCCCAGGGCGTCGCAGTGCCAGATGTCGACGGCCGCGTTGACGATCGGTTTGCACGACTCGGAGTCGATCACCCGCAGGCTCAGGGTCAGCGGGATGCCTTCCTTGTCCTCGGTGATGTCCTGGCGGAGCTTGTCCGCGTCGATGTAGTACGGGCCCTCGGTGGTCTCCGAGGTGAGCGTGTAGCAGACCTCCGCACTGCTGCCGGACGCCTTGGGGGTGGGGGTCTTCCCGCCCCTGCCCGTCTCACCCGCGAACGCGCCCGCCGCGAGTCCGCCCGCGACGCCCACCGCGGCGACCGCTCCGGCGCCGGTGACGACGACCTTCCGACGTGTCAGATCCCTTTTGTGCTTCGGCCCTTGAATCTCTGTCATGGCCTGGAACTTAGGCAGGACGCCTGTCAGGACCATGGGAAGGGACTGTGCTTTCCTTCGTCTTCTAATGAACCTGAGAGAAATGCGCGAAAGGGGCGGAAAACAGGGATCCTTTTTCCGCCCCAGGTGCGCGAGCCAGGAAGCCTATCCTTATTTATTTAGTTGCTGTCCTGCGTCTAGTCCGGTGCCACGCCCATCGTCAGCTCGGCGAGAACCCCGCGCCCGATGTCCCGCTTCTTGTACCGCAGCCGCAGCAGTCCGCCCTCGGCGCCGTTGTCCGGGTAGATCGTGTCCTCGTCGAGGGTCGTGCGGGTGGCCGTGTTCGCCGAGTACGGGGCCGTCTCCGCCGAGAGCAGCACCGACTCCTCGTCGAAGAACAGCTGGCCCGTGTGGCAGGTGTGCCCGCCCTCGTAGCCGGCGTCGGTCCAGGTGCCGTCCACGTGCACCTTGACGTGGATGTGGACGCAGCGGCCCCGGTACCAGCCCGGGAACACGGTCCGGAAGGTGACGTGGCCGTGCCGGTCCGTCTTCCACGTGCCGCGCAGATAGCGCTCGTCGTCGGTCGGCTCCTGGTGGCCGCCCGGCCCGCCGGGACCGCCGGTCGGGGGCGGACCCGTGGGTACGTCCGTCGGCTCGCCGGAGGGCGGGGTGCCGCCACCGCCGTTGCCCATGTCCTCGTAGCCGGAGTAGATGCCGAGCGCCGAGCAGTGCCAGATGTCGACGGCCGCGTTCCGCACCGGCTCGCAGGTCTCGGCGTCGATCACCTTGAGCCTGAGGGTGAGGGGGATGCCCGCCTCGTCCTCGGTGACGTCCTGGCGGATCCTGTCGGCGTCGATGTAGTACGGGCCCTCGGTGGTCTCCGTGGTGAGTGCGTAACAGGCCTCGGGCGTACCCGAGGGGGTGCCGGAGGCAGTGCCGGAGGGCCGGCTTCCGGGGCCGTGCGCACCCATGCCCTCCGGCGCTCCCTGCGCCGACGCCAGCCCGGCGCCCAGAGCCACCGCCGTGGCCGTCACCGCCGTCGCGCCACCGGCGACGACGACTCTGCGGCGCGTCAATTCCTGTAATTCATGCTGGGGGGTGTCAGTCATGGCCACGGAGATTATGAATGTGACCTGTCAAAGAGCTGTGAATTTCCGTGTTTTCCTGAGCACCATACGAGAATGGCTCGGAATCGCCGCCGATTCCGAGCCACCCACACAAAGCCCCTTTTACTTCGGCTGCGGCTTCCGCACCGAAATGTGCAGCTCCCGAAGCCGCGCCTCCTCCAGCTCCGTCGGCGCGCCCATCATCAGGTCCTGGGCGTTGCCGTTGAGCGGGAAGGCGATCGTCTCGCGGATGTTCGGCTCGTCCGCGAGGAGCATGACGATACGGTCGACGCCGGGCGCGATCCCGCCGTGCGGAGGGGCGCCGAAGCGGAACGCGCGGAGCATGCCGGCGAACTCGCGCTCGACCGTCTCCTCGTCGTAGCCCGCGATGCCGAACGCCTTCAGCATGATGTCGGGCTCGTGGTTGCGGATCGCGCCGGAGGACAGCTCCGTACCGTTGCAGACGATGTCGTACTGCCAGGCCAGGATGTCCAGCGGGTCCTGGGTCTCCAGGGCCTCCATGCCGCCCTGGGGCATCGAGAACGGGTTGTGCGAGAAGTCGATCCTGCCGGTCTCCTCGTCCTTCTCGAACATCGGGAAGTCGACGATCCAGCAGAACCGGAACACGTTCTCCTCGAAGTGCCCGGCACGCTTGGCGGCCTCGACCCGCACCGCGCCCATGATCTTCGAGACCTCGTCGAACTCGCCCGCGCCGAAGAACACCGCGTGACCGGGGGCCAGCGAGAGCCGCTTGGTCAGCTCGGCGACGTTCGCCTCGGTGAGGAACTTCGCGATCGGCCCGGACAGCGAACCGTCCTCCGTGACCCGCACCCAGGCCAGGCCCTTCGCACCCAGCGTGACGGCGAAGTCACCGAGCTGGTCGAAGAACTTCCGGGTCTGTGACGCCACGTCCGGCACCGGCAGGGCGCGTACGTGCCGGCCCGCGAAGGCCTTGAACTCCGAGCCCGCGAAGACGTCGGTGATGTCGACCAGCTCCAGCTGGGCGCGCAGGTCCGGCTTGTCGGAGCCGTACTTCAGCATCGCCTCGCGGAACGGGATGCGCGGGAAGGGCGAGGTGACCTCGCGGCCCTTGCCGAACTCGGTGAAGAGCTCGGTCATCAGCCGCTCGATCGGCTGGAAGACGTCCTCCTGCTCGACGAAGCTCATCTCGACGTCGAGCTGGTAGAACTCGCCCGGCGAACGGTCCGCGCGCGCGTCCTCGTCACGGAAACAGGGCGCGATCTGGAAGTAGCGGTCGAACCCGGAGATCATCAGCAGCTGCTTGAACTGCTGCGGGGCCTGCGGCAGCGCGTAGAACCGGCCCGGGTTGAGGCGCGACGGCACCACGAAGTCGCGGGCGCCCTCCGGGGAGGTCGCCGTCAGGATCGGCGTGGCCATCTCGTTGAAGCCCAGCGCGGTCATCTTGTGCCGGATCGCCGAGATGACGGCCGTACGCAGCATGATGTTGCGGTGCATGCGCTCGCGGCGCAGGTCCAGGAAGCGGTACTCCAGGCGCCGCTCCTCGTTGACCCCGTCCTCGGTGTTGATCGTGAAGGGCAGCGGCTGGGCGGCGCCGAGCAGCTCCACCTCGCCGACCTCGACCTCGATCTCGCCCGTGGGCAGCTCGGGGTTGATGTTCTCCGCGCCGCGCGAGACGACCTTGCCGTCGACGCGGACCGTCGACTCCTTGGAGACCTTGTCGAGGGCCTCGTAGGCGGGCGTGCCGGGGCGGGCGACGAGCTGCGTGATGCCGTAGTGATCGCGCAGGTCGATGAAGAGGATGCCGCCCAGGTCGCGCCGATTGTGCAGCCAGCCGCTCAGCCGGACGTCGCTGCCGACGTCAGAGGCGCGGAGCTCGCCGCAGGTGTGGGACCTGTACCGATGCATCGTCGTTCATCCAGCCTTCGCGGATCGGGGATCGGGGATCGAGGCCGGTGTTTCACGTGAAACACCGAAACCTCCGAAAACACAGACCCAGGGTACCGGCCGCCCCGAGACCGCTTCCCCGCAATTGTTCGCGGGCGTAGCCTGTACCGCTCCTCCACAGGGTGCTCCGCACAGCTTGGGTGGCACGCTGCGATCACCTCTCCATAAAGTGGGTCAATGCGCACTGGTGAGCCCCTGCCCGCCGTGGGGGACGTCCTGGTCGCCCTCGCAACCGGCATGTGGCATTGGGACACGGCCACACAACTGGTCACGCTCGACGCCGAGGCGGCCCGTCTGCTCGGCCTGCCCGCCGAGCGGACCACCCTCACGGAGGCCGCGACCCGGGCCCGGCTCCACCCCGTCGACTGGAACGAGATCACCGGCGTCATCCAGCTCGCCGTCGCCGAGGACAGCATCGCCGAGGTCCGGGTCCGCGTCATGGACGAGCAGGGCCGGGTGATCCGTACCGCACGCAGCCGCGCGAAGCCGACCTTCGACCTCGACCGCAAGGCGTACGACGTGATGGGCACCCTCCAGGAGGTCACCGAGCCCTCGCCGGGCACCGCCGCGCGCACCCCCGTCACCGGTGACTGGCGCCGCTCGCGGGAGGCGTTCCTGCTGGACGCGGGCCGGGCGCTGGCCGAGGCGCGGTCCACGGAGGAGGTGCTGCGGGTCGCGGCCGGCCTGTCGATGCCGGGCTTCTCACCGGACGGCCTCGCCGTCTTCGGCGTCCAGGGTGACCGCCTGACCGTCATCGGCCACCACGGCCAGCGCGCCGGCGACGAGCATCCCTTCTCCCGCATGCCCCTGGAGACCGACTACCCGGCCGCTGAGGTGGTCCGCACCGGCCGGGCCGTCTACCTCTCCTCCCCCGAGGCCTACAAGGCCCGCTACCCCACCGCCTGGCCGCTCGCCCAGGTGTTCGACCGACAGTCCTGGGCGTTCCTGCCGCTGACCGTCGCCGGCCGCACGATGGGCGCCTGGATGGCGGGCTTCGCCTACCCGGTCAGCTTCATCCCCGACGAACGCTCGGTCCTGACGACGGTCGCCCGCATGCTCGCCCAGGCCCTCTCCCGGGCAGGCGTCGCCGAGTCGGAACGCGAACTGACCGACGGCCTGCAACGCTCGATGCTGCCGACCCTCGGCCCCGAGATACCCGGCATGGAGGTCACCGCCCGTTACATACCGACCGGCGGCGGCCTCCAGGTCGGCGGCGACTGGTACGACATGATCCCGCTGCCCGGCGGCGGACGCTTCGCCCTGGTCATCGGCGACGTCCAGGGCCACGACGTCCGCGCCGCCGGCCTGATGGGCCAGCTCCGCATAGCGCTGCGCGCCTACGCCTCCGAGGGCCACCGCCCCGACGCCGTCCTCTCCCGCGCGTCCCGCTTCCTGCACGGCATCACCCACTCCGCGGACAGCGCGGTCGGCGGCGACCTGCGCTTCGCGACCTGCCTGTACGTCGAGGTCGACCCCGCGACCGGCGTCCTGGAGATCGCCCGCGCCGGCCACCCCGACCCGGCGATCCGGATGGCGGACGGCACGGTACTGACCCGCCCGACCGCGGGCGGCCTGCCCCTGGGCATCGACCCGGACGCCGACTACCCCACCACCCTCCTCGCCCTCGAACCCGGCGAGACCATGCTCCTGTGCACCGACGGCCTGATCGAGACCGGCGGCCACGACCTGGACACGGGCTGGCGGCGCATCCGGACGACCCTGGAGGAGCACAAGGGGGACATCAAGGACGACGGCCTGGAGGAACTGGCCGACGCCCTCGTCCAGGCCGTGCACGGCCCGTCCTCCCACCACACCACGGGCCCACTGGCCGACCGCCGCGAGGACGACATAGCGCTGCTGCTCCTGAGCCGCCCGGCCGAATGCGCCACCGACGGCACGCTGCCGCCGGCGGTGCGGTCCAGCGTCCGCCGCACCATGCTGACGATCGCCCAGGCGGAACCCGAGCGCGTCGCCGTCGCCCGCCAGCAACTCCGCGAACAGCTCCACGACTGGGCCTGCCCCGACCAGGTCGACTCGGCAGTCCTCCTGCTCTCCGAGACGGCCACCAACGTCCTGGTCCACACGGACACCGACGCCCTGGTCGTCGCCGAGGTCACGGGCGCCCCCGGCACGCGCCGCATCCGCGTCGAGGTCACCGACGTGAGCGACGACCTCCCGCACAAACGCCGCCCGGGTGAACTCGCCTCGTCGGGGCGGGGGTTGATGCTGATCGAGATGCTCGCGGACGCATGGGGAGTCGACCCGCGGGGCGAGGGCAAGAGCATCTGGTTCGAGCTGTACGAGAGGGACCACGAGAAGGGAGAGGAGGAGAAGGGAGAGGAGGGGGAGGAGCGGGAGGGGGAGGCGAAGAAGGAGACGGAGCAGGAGACGGAGCAGGAGGTGTAGCGCGAAAGGGCACCCCCGAGCGCCCAGAAACGCGGATGATACGACCATGGCCGTCTCGCGCACCGCCCGCAGGTCCGCACCCGGGACCACATCCGCCACCGCTCCCGTCCCCGGCCCCACCGGCCACCCCCTGCTGGGCTCGGCCCTCGACCTCCGCAGGGACCCGCTCGGCACCTTCGTCCGCGCCCAGCGGGAGCACGGCGACGTGGTCCGCGTATCGGCAGGACCGCCCGGCCTCCGTACGGTCATGTACTGCGTCTTCTCCCCCGAGGGCGCCCAGCAGGTCCTGGCCACACAGGCCGCCAACTTCCGCAAGGACAACGTCTTCTACGAGGAGATCCGCCAGACCGGCGGCAACGGCCTCCTGACCAGCCAGGACGACGTCTACCTCCGCCAACGGCGCCTGATCCAGCCCTTGTTCACGAAGAAACGGGTCGACGGTTACGCCGCGACGATCACCGACGAGGCCGAGGCGACAGCCGAGCGCTGGCGGAACAGGCCCGACGTGGACGTCGTACGGGAGATGGACCGGCTGGCGCTGCGCACGGTCTCCCGTGTCCTGTTCGGCGCGGACGTCGAGGCCGCGGTGGACGTCATCCACGTCAACTTCCCGGTCATCAGCGCGTACATCACCGGGCGGGCCTACTCCCCGCTCAGGCTCCCGCGCACCTGGCCCACACCGTCCAACAGGCGTGCGGAGGCGGCGACCCGGGCGGTGTACGAGGTCTGCGACCGCATCATCGCGGCGCGCCGGAGCAACGGAGACGAGGCGGCCCACGAGACGGCCGGAACCGACCTGCTCTCCCTCCTCGCCCAGGCACAGAACGAGGAGGACGGCAGCCTCGACGCCACCGAACTCCGCGACCAGGTACTGGTGTTCCTCCTCGCGGGCCACGAAACGACGGCGACGTCACTCGCCTTCGCGCTCCGCCTCCTGGCCTGCCATCCCGAGGCGAGGGCCCGGGCCCAGGAGGAGATCGACGCGCTGCCGCCGGGCGAGCCCTGCACGGCGGCGACCATGGACCAACTCCCGTACCTGACAAGGGTCCTGAAGGAGACGATGCGCCTGTATCCGGCCGCTCCCCTGATGGGCAGGCGGGCGGTGGCGGAGACGGAGATCGACGGCCACGTCATCCCGGCGGGCGCGGACGTCCTGATCTCGCCCTGGGTCACCCACCGCCACCCGGCCCACTGGACCGACCCCGCCCGCTTCGACCCGGACCGCTTCACCCCCGACCGGGAAGCCGCCCGCCACCGCTACGCATGGCTCCCCTTCGGCGGCGGCCCGCGCGCGTGCATCGGCCGCCACTTCTCGATGCTGGAGTCGGTCCTGGCCCTGGCGGTACTGCTCCGCGAGTACGACGTCGAGGCACCGGCCACGGAGATGCCGGTGACGGCGGCGGTGACGTTGCAGGCGGTGGGGGAGGCCCGGGTGGGGGTGCGGGCGCGCAGAGGGAGGCTCGCCGCAGAATCGATGCCTCTGTCCCCCTAAAGGACGAACAAGCTTGCTATAGACGTATGTTGGTCCACCGTCTGCCTACTTTCCGAGGCGGAGGTGATGCTCGATGTACGAGCAGAACAACAACCCGCCGTCGGACAGGCCGACGGCACAGCGGCAGGACGCGATCGACATCAGCGACTTCGTGTTCGCGGCCACGGGGTCGCGGGTGCGGAGGCTGACGATGCCGGACGGGGAACACTGGTTCGTCGCCGCAGATGTGGCTGCGAACCTGGGGTACGCAAATACCCGTCAGGCACTCGTCATGCATGTTGCAGCAGATTGCCAGACGCCTCTTGACGATCTTGCGCGAGGCGTCTGTGGAGCAGACGCTTCACACAAGATTGCAGGTCACGGACTCAAGAAGTCGATGAGGATGGTGAATCTAAGGGGGCTGATCAGCCTCGTCAACGGGTGCACCAAGCCGGAGTGCGAGCCATTCAAGGCCTGGGTTTCCGAGGTTGTCGCCACCATCCAGCGAGACGGTTCGTACTCCCTCGAACCGGCCCCCGTACAGCCCGCCCCCGACGGCGGCACCGCCTACGCGATGCCCCAGCAGGTCGCCAACGCGATCGTGCGGCTCGAAGAGCGGAACATCCGGGCGGACGAATCGATGGTGGCGTTGCAGGAGGAACACAACGGACTCCTACGGCAGATCGGCCACAGCCAGCACATGATGGCCGACGCGCTGCGGGACATCGCCCAGTCCCTCAGGCGCCCCGCGGAAAGCCGTCACCAACCCGCCCCCGTACCGGAGTTGACGCCTCAGCAGCTCCTCGCCACCTGGAAGGCGAAGAACCTGGTCGTCACCGACGACATCCACGCCGTGGCGGCCTACCTGGCCCCGGCGCTCGTGCACGGTGAGGCCAGCTACCGCCTGGAGGAGATCGCCACCCGCACGGGGCTGCCGCACGACCGTGTCCACGACTGCCTGCGGATGCTGCTCAAGCGGGGTTGCGTCCGCCAGATCGGATGCACTCCGGATGGCGCACCGGTCTACGTGCTGCCGTAACCGAACCCGGCGAAACAGACAGGCCCGAAGCCGCAACATCAACTTGCGGCTTCGGGCCCAGTCGTACCGTACTGAACCTTCGAGGTTCTACAGACCACCCTCGGACATTCCGTGCACCGCCGGGACAGTTCCCAGCCGGCCCTTCTGGAAGTCCTCGAACGCCTGCTCAAGCTCCGCCCTCGTGTTCATCACGAACGGGCCGTAGTGGGCCATCGGCTCACGGATCGGCTGCCCACCGAGGAGTACGACCTCCAGGTCCGGGGTGTTCGCGTCCTGCGCCTCGTCCGCGCGGACGGTCAGGGACGAGCCCGTGCCGAAGACCGCCGTCTGGCCCTTGTGGACCGGGCGCCGGTCCACACCCACGCTGCCGCGGCCCGCGAGGACGTACGCCAGGCCGTTGAAGTCCTCGCGCCAGGGGATCGTGACCTCCGCGCCCGGGGCCAGCGTGGCGTGGACCAGGCTGATCGGGGTGTGGGTGATACCGGGACCCTGGTGGCCGTCCAGCTCGCCGGCGATGACGCGCAGGAGCGCGCCGCCGTCGTGGGACGTGAGGAGCTGGACCTGGCCACCGCGGATGTCCTGGTAGCGGGGGGCCATCATCTTGTCCTTGGCCGGGAGGTTCACCCACAGCTGGATGCCGTGGAAGAGGCCGCCGGACATCACCAGGGACTCCGGGGGAGCCTCGATATGGAGGAGACCCGAGCCGGCCGTCATCCACTGGGTGTCCCCGTTGGTGATGGTGCCGCCGCCGCCCTGCGAGTCCTGGTGGTCGAAGATGCCGTCAATGGACCTCCTTGTGCGGCCAGTTTAGTTGATTCTTGAACTTCCTGCTACCTCTAACAGCGAAGGCCCGGAGGGCATTCCCTCCGGGCCTCACCGGCCGACCGGGCCGGTTAGTTGCTGAAGTACAGGTACTTCCAGGATCCGAACGTCGTCGAGTTCACGTTGTCGCCGGAGGCGCCGTCGACGTAGGCCGACCGTATCCGGGCCCGGATGCCCGACTCACCGGGCGCCACGAGCTCCACCGCCGACCTGCCGTTCGTGCCGATCCCGAAGTACTGGGAGTCCGCGGAGTACCACGTGCCCTCGAAGAAGACCTGCAGGTCGAAGCGCTGCTGACGGCCCGGGTAGTAGGGCATCGAGGTCGTCAGCACCGGGTTGGTGTTCTTGTGGAACCAGTAGTACGAGGTCGAGCCGATCTTGCCCGTCCGGTAGTGCCGGGACACGGCCGTGGAGATCCGCACCCGCGCGTTCGCCGTGACCTTGACCGTCTTCGGCGCGAAGCGGGCGTCACCCTTGAAGACCGCGGTGACGTTCGTGTCGCGGGTCATGTCGACGGTCACGGTGAGGTTTCCGGCGGAGTTGACCTTGCCGGTCTTGACCAGCTTCTTCGGCCTGTCGCTGCCGTGCGGGTCGACCCAGATCTCGACCGTGCGGTTCTTGTACGTCCGGCCCAGGTGCGCGGTGAACTTGACGTCGGTGCCGTAGTTGTACAGCTTCTTGTTGTTGTTCAGGGTCAGCGTCGTCGCCGTACGGGAGACCGCGACCTTGTCGGAGACGGCGACCGGGGTGTGCGCGGCGTCGCCGACGTACGCCACCTTGTAGGTGACCGGGCCGCCGACGGGCGGGGTGTTGGTGAAGGAGTACGTGCCGTCCGACTTCACCGTGACCGACGGCAGCGCCCTGCCGTTCGGGGTCTCCAGGTCGGTGCGGGTGACACTCAGCTTGACGCCGGCCGGCAGCGCGACCGTCGCCGAGAGCTTGCCGGAGACGGTGAGCTTCTTGGCGCGGGTGGCCGTCGACGGAGCGTTCACCGTCAGGGTCGGGACGTTCTTCGTCGGGTCGGTGAGTACCTTGAGGGTGTAACCGGTGCCGGTGCCGACCAGGGCGAAGATCCGCGAGGAGTCCGGCGCCCAGGCCAGGTCGCCGGTGCCCTGCGTGCTGGTCGTGTACGTGCGCAGCGGCCTCGTGGCGTTCGGCCGGTAGACGGTTACCTTGGTACCGCCGAACTGGGCGACCAGGCCGTTCGGGGCGATGTCGGCACTCTCGCCGCCCGGGTAGGCGCCCAGCTTCTTGAACATGCCGTTCGCGTAGGCGTCCCGGTCCTTGCCGTTGACCAGCACCTGCGGGGTTCCTGGCACGAGGTCGAGGTCCCAGATGCCCTCGTTGAGCGTGTAGTCGCCGTTGTGCCAGGCGGTCAGCTCGGGCGTCGCTCCGGAGACGTCCACGACGGCCATCGAGGATGTGGTCAGGCCGGTCTCACCGACGGCCAGGAGACCGGGCGCCGACGGGCTCGCGTCGAGCAGCGCCGGACCCCAGATGCCGGGGTGGGACTGCGGGAACAGTTCCATCGTCACCGGGTCGGCCCCGCTCGCCAGGGCCCTGGTGGAGGCGTCGGCGGAGACCTCCGGGGAGGGAGCGGGCGCGTCGGTGGGCTCGGCGGAGGCATCCGGCGACGGTTCCGAGGTGGGCGGCTCCGTCGTGGGCTCCACGGACGGCTCGGCGCTCGGCTCCGTGGTCGGCTCCGTGCCCGGGTCGTCGGACGGGTCCGGTGCGGGCGACGTCGGGGGCTGGGACGGCGGCGCCGTCGGCTCGACGACCGTCGAGGTCGGAGTCGGCGTCGGGGCCGGGGGCTCGGGCTCGGTCCAGTTCGGGTCGACCGAGCCCAGGTTGCCGTCCCACTGGTCGCCGTAGCTGAACCAGAGCTTGCCGCCGGTGAAGGCGAGGTGGCGCGGGCCGGTGTCGGTGGGGACCGCGTAGCGGGCCTTGATGTTCAGGGTGGCCGGGTCGAGGGCCACGATCTGGTGCCGCGCGGGCAGGGACGCGTACAGGGTTCGTCCGTCGTCGGAGAGCGCCAGGTCGGCGACCGAACCGAGGCCGCCCACGGTGTCGACGACGGTGCCCGAGTAGTTCGCCGCCACGACACGGCCGTTGCCGCTGTCGCCGACGAAAACCCGCTTCAGGATCGCGTCCGCCACGATGCCGCCGGGCGACTGCACGGTGGCGACGGCCGCCGAGGCCGTACCGGTGGTGGCGACGCTCAGAACCACCGAACTGAAGAGGACGGCGAGCGCCGTCGCGGTCGAAGTGCTGCGCATACGCACAGTGATGAACCCCCACAAGAGAACCCGGGATCACCCGGGAGCTGAGAGCGCCGCGCGGCACCCAGGCGCGACCGCCGGAAGCGGTGGCCAGTGGGGCGCGGCTGCCAGAAGGAACCCTATGGCATGCCTGTGACAATCACGGAGGGGATTTTCAGCGGGCGGACAACGATTTCGGCACGGGAGAAGGGATCTCCGGCCTGCGGGGGCGGGGGATCGGAGGGGAGGGCGGTCAGCCGTACATCCTGCGCATCGCGAACTCCACCATCTGCTCGACCGCCTTCGCGTCGAACACCATGCGGTGCTCGCCCTCCATGTCCACGACGAAGCCGTAGCCCGTCGGCAGCAGGTCGATGACCTCGGCGCCGGTGATCACGAAGTACTTGGACTCCTTGCCGGCGTACCGGCGCAGCTCCTTCAGGGAGGTGAACATCGGGATCACCGGCTGCTGGGTGTTGTGCAGCGCCAGGAACCCGGGGTTGTCACCGCGCGGGCAGTACACCTTCGACGTGGCGAAGACCTGCTGGAAGTCCTCGGCCGACAGCGAGCCCGTCGTGAAGGCGCGCACCGCGTCCGCGAGGGACGGCGGGGACGGCTCGGGATACAGCGGCGGCTGCTGGCCGTACCCGCCCGGCATCTGCTGCTGCGGCTGGGCGTACTGCTGCTGCGCCGCACCTCCATCGCCGTGCTGGCCATATCCATACATGGGCGCAAGAGTACCGAGAGCGCGGCCGAGTGGGGGCGGCCCGGTCCCCCGCTCGCGGCCGGGGTGGCCGGGCCGCCCCACAGGGAGCCCACAGGTACGGCCCCGGCTTGCCACAGCGGGCGCCCATACCGTCGAATTCGACAAGGTATCGATCAGGCGGTGGCAATGGCCGGGTAACGCCCGGCGGGCGCAGACAGAGGGAGACGGCCATGAGCGGACACGGGCACCACGTCCAGGCGGACCACCACGACCACGAGGACCACGAGCACGACAGGGGCCTCTCCTACGACTTCCCCGTCCTCGCCCGCCGCCGGATGATCCGCCTGCTGGCCGGCGCGAGTCTGGTGCCACTGGTGGGCTGCTCCGCCGACGACGATCCCACGTCCTCCTCCGGCACCCCGTCCGGTGGCACGGCCTCCACCTCGTCGTCCGCGTCCGCCGAGTGCGCGACCATCCCCAGCGAGACGGCCGGCCCGTACCCGGGCGACGGTTCGAACGGGGTGAACGTGCTCAAGGAGAGCGGAGTCGTCCGCGCCGACATCAGGTCCAGCTTCGGGAACTCGGCGGGCGGTACGGCCGAGGGTGTGCCGCTGACCGTCACGCTCACCGTCGTCGACGCGGCCTCCGGCTGCGGGACGCCCAAGGCGGGCGCCGCCGTCTACCTGTGGCACTGCGACCGGGCCGGCGACTACTCCCTCTATACGGAGGGGGTCACCGACGAGAACTACCTCCGGGGCGTTCAGGAGACGGACGAGAAGGGCCGGGTCACCTTCACGAGCATCTTCCCTGGCTGCTACACGGGCCGCTGGCCGCACATCCACTTCGAGGTCTACGGCAGCCTGGCGGACGCGACCGCCGCCACGTCCATCACGAACACCTCGCAGCTGGCGTTCCCGAAGGACGTCTGCGACGCGGTGTACGCGACGGACGGGTACAGCCGGAGCGTGGAGAACCTGGGGGAGCTCTCCCTGGAGAGCGACATGATCTTCAGCGACGGCTACGACCAGCAGCTGGCGGCCATGGAAGGCAGCGTGGACAAGGGCTACACGGCCCGTCTCACCGTCCCGGTCTAGATCGCTCCGTTTCATCGATCCGTTTCACGGCGCCCCTGGCGCGCACGTGACGCGTCACATATGGCCGGTTGGGGTTGCGCCTTATTACCGACGGGTAGCATCATCGTAGGAAGCTAGTTACTAGTTGGTACGCGAATTAGGCGCGAGGAGTCAGTGCCTCGCCGATCTCTCTACGGAGCCGTCGCCATGGGGCACTACAAGTCGAATCTCCGCGACATCGAGTTCAACCTCTTCGAGGTCCTCGGGCGCGACAAGCTGTACGGCACGGGTCCGTTCGCGGAGATGGACACCGACACCGCCAAGAGCATCCTGGAAGAGCTGACGCGCCTCTCGGAGAACGAGCTGGCGGAGTCCTTCATGGACGGCGACCGCACCCCGCCGGTCTTCGACCCCGCGACGAACACCGCTCCCGTACCGGCGTCCTTCAAGAAGAGCTACAAGGCCTTCATGGACTCGGAGTACTGGCGTCTCGGCCTGCCCGAGGAGATCGGCGGCACCACCTCCCCCCGCTCCCTGATCTGGGCGTACGCGGAGCTGCTGCTCGGCTCGAACCCGGCCGTGTGGATGTACGCCTCCGGCCCGGCGTTCGCCGGCATCCTCTACGACGAGGGCAACGACGTACAGAAGAAGATCGCCCAGATCGCGGTCGACAAGACCTGGGGCTCCACCATGGTCCTCACCGAGCCGGACGCCGGCTCGGACGTGGGCGCCGGCCGCACCAAGGCGATCCAGCAGGAGGACGGCTCCTGGCACATCGAGGGCGTGAAGCGGTTCATCACCTCCGGTGAGCACGACATGGAGGAGAACATCCTCCACTACGTCCTCGCGCGGCCGGAGGGCAACGGCCCCGGCACCAAGGGCCTGTCCCTCTTCCTCGTACCGAAGTTCCTCTTCGACTTCGAGACGGGCGAACTGGGCGAGCGCAACGGCGTGTACGCGACGAACGTCGAGCACAAGATGGGCCTCAAGGCCTCCAACACCTGCGAGATGACCTTCGGCGACCGGCACCCGGCCAAGGGCTGGCTGATCGGTGACAAGCACGACGGCATCCGCCAGATGTTCCGGATCATCGAGTTCGCCCGCATGATGGTCGGCACGAAGGCCATCTCGACGCTGTCGACCGGCTACCTCAACGCCCTGGAGTACGCCAAGGAGCGCGTCCAGGGCACGGATCTCGCCAACTTCATGGACAAGACGGCGCCCAAGGTCACCATCACGCACCACCCGGACGTCCGCCGCTCGCTGATCACGCAGAAGGCGTACGCCGAGGGCATGCGCGCGCTGGTGCTGCACACCGCGGCCGTGCAGGACGACATCCAGGTCAAGGAGGCGGCCGGCGAGGACACCGCCGCCCTGGAGGCCATGAACGACCTGCTGCTCCCGATCGTGAAGGGCTACGGCTCCGAGAAGGGCTACGAGCTGCTCGCCCAGTCGCTCCAGACCTTCGGCGGCTCCGGTTTCCTCCAGGAGTACCCGATCGAGCAGTACATCCGCGACGCCAAGATCGACACCCTGTACGAGGGCACGACCGCGATCCAGGGCCAGGACTTCTTCTTCCGGAAGATCGTCCGCAACCAGGGCGCGGCCCTCAACTCCCTCGCCGAGGACATCAAGAAGTTCCTCGCGCCGGGCACGGGCGGCGAGGACCTGGCGGTGGCGCGCGAGCAGCTCGCCAAGGCGGCCGTCGAGCTGGAGGCGATCGTCGGCCTGATGCTGACGGACCTCGCGGCGACCGAGCAGGACGTCAAGAACATCTACAAGGTGGGCCTCAACACCACCCGCCTGCTGATGGCTTCGGGCGACGTCGTCGTCGGCTACCTCCTCCTCAGGGGTGCCGCGGTGGCCGCCGAGAAGCTGCGGACGGCGTCGGCGAAGGACGTCCCGTTCTACACGGGCAAGATCGCGGCGGCGAAGTTCTTCGCGGCCAACGTCCTCCCGGGCGTCACCGGCGCCCGCAAGCTCGCGGCGGGCGTGGACCTCGATCTGATGGAGCTGGACGAAGCGGCTTTCTGAGCCGGACGGACACGTACGGCAGGCCAAGCACGGCGGCCCGCATCCGGATCCACTTCCGGGGCGGGCCGCCGTGCTGCTGAACCAGGACACAACCCCACGGCCCCTCCGGTGTCCGATAACTGAATCACTGGCCAGTTGTCCGGCCTTCACACCCCCGTTACGAGAGCCCGCTCACCATCCCAGGGAGCGGGCCCTGTTACGTCGTTAAGGTGAACCCCATGAGCGCACCCCACCGCTTCGACCGCGGCCACACCGACGACTTGATGTCCTTCCTGGCGGCAAGTCCGTCGCCGTACCACGCCGTGGCGAACACCGCCGAGCGGCTGGAGAAGGCCGGCTTCCGTCAGGTCGCCGAGACGGACGCCTGGGACGCGGAGAGCTCGGCGGGCTCCGCGACCGGGAGCGGTGGCAAGTACGTGCTGCGCGGCGGCGCGATCGTGGCCTGGTACGTCCCCGAGGGCGCCGCGCCGCACACCCCCTTCCGGATCGTCGGCGCCCACACCGACTCCCCCAACCTGCGGGTCAAGCCGGTGCCCGACCTCGGAGGACACGGCTGGCGCCAGGTCGCCGTGGAGATCTACGGCGGACCGCTGCTCAACTCCTGGCTCGACCGCGACCTCGGTCTGGCGGGCCGCCTCACCCTCCGGGACGGCACCTCGCGTCTGGTGAACATCGACCGGCCCCTGATGCGGGTCCCCCAGCTCGCCATCCACCTCGACCGCGCCGTGAACACCGACGGGCTGAAGCTCGACAAGCAGCGCCACCTGCAGCCCATCTGGGGCATGTCGGACGATGTCCGCGAGGGCGACCTGATCGCCTTCCTCGAACAGGAGTCCGGGCTCACGCCGGGCGAGGTCACCGGCTGGGACCTGATGGTCCACTCCATCGAACCGCCCGCGTACCTGGGCCGCGACCGGGAACTGGTCGCCGGCCCGCGCATGGACAACCTCCTGTCCGTGCACGCCGCCACCGCGGCTCTCGCGTCCGTGGCGACGAGCGGCTCCACCTCAGGCGACGGGTCGCCGCCGTACATCCCGGTGCTCGCGGCCTTCGACCACGAGGAGAACGGTTCACAGAGCGACACCGGCGCGGACGGTCCGCTGCTCGGCAGCGTGCTGGAGCGTTCGGTGTTCGCGCGCGGAGGGTCGTACGAGGACAGGGCGAGGGCCTTCGCCGGCACCGTCTGTCTCTCCTCCGACACGGGCCACGCCGTCCACCCCAACTACGCGGAGCGGCACGACCCGACGCACCACCCGCGCGTCAACGGCGGGCCGATCCTCAAGGTCAACGTCAACAACCGCTACGCCACGGACGGTTCGGGCCGCGCGGTCTGGGCGGCTGCCTGTGACCGGGCCGGCGTCCCGTTCCAGAACTTCGTCTCCAACAACTCCATGCCCTGCGGCACGACGATCGGCCCGATCACCGCCGCGAGGCACGGCATCAAGACCGTCGACATCGGTGTGGCGATCCTGTCGATGCACAGTGCGCGGGAGTTGTGCGGCGCCGACGACCCCCATCTGCTCGCCAACGCTCTCGTGGCCTTCCTGGAAAGGTAGTTGGGCAGGGCAGTTGGGCAACCACGCATACCTGTCCCAGGTCCGGGCACCCGGAAACTCCGGAACAACCGGAACCTCCGGTACGACCGGACCCGACAGGGAGGCAACACTCATGAGCCTCGGCGGATGCATCATCCTCATCGCCGTGGGAGCCATCCTCACGTTCGCCACCGACTGGGAGATGGAGGGCGTCAACCTCGATCTGGTCGGCGTCATCCTGATGATCGTCGGAGTGATCGGCGCCCTGGCGTTCCGCAGTGTGGCCCGGCGCAGGCGGGTGCTGATACCGCCCTCGACGACCGTGATCGACGACGACCGCCACCACGGCTGACGGCCGGGCACGTTGTCGTGCCGGTCGCACTCGTCAGCCCATCGGCGTACCGGCGGCGTTTCGGACGCGTCGGCGGGGAAGTGGTGAGTACATGAGATTCCTCGTGCGCGACCGGCTGCTCGGCTTCGGCGACGACTACTGGATCGAGGACCAGCACGGCACCAAGGTGTACCTGGTCGACGGCAAGGCGATGCGGCTGCGGGACACCTTCGAGCTGAAGGACACCCGAGGACAGGTGCTGATCGACATCCACAAGAAGATGCTCGCCCTGCGGGACACGATGGTGATCGAACGGGACGGCGACCCGTTGGCCACGATCAGACGCAAACGCCTGTCACTGCTGCGCAACCACTACCGGGTGTCGTTGGCGGACGGCACGGAACTGGACGTCAGCGGAAAGATCCTGGACCGGGAGTTCGCGGTCGACTACGACGGCGAACTCCTCGCCCAGATCTCCCGCCGCTGGCTGCACGTCCGGGAGACGTACGGGGTGGATGTCGTACGGGACGACGCGGATCCGGCGCTGTTGATCGCGGTGGCGGTCTGCGTGATCCACCTGGCGGAGAAGGAACGAATGGGGGACTGAGTTTCCCCCCGCCCGTCCACCCCTCCACCCGTTTGCCGCATCCATTCAGCGCGGGCGCAGGACATCCAGCCCGTCCGGCGCTTGAGGACGAGGCCCGTTCAGGGCCGACAGCGGGGGTCTGGGGGCGCAGCCCCCAGTGGGGGGTCCCCTCTGGGGGAGGGACGGGAACAAGTAGGGGCGGCGGGGGCGAAACCCTCCGGCGCCGGCCTCAGTCGCGGCGCGGCGGTACCGCCACCCCCAGCACCCTGTCCTTCAGCGCCGGGAACTGCTCCCGCGTCTCCCCCACCTTCGCGGGCTCGAACTCGACCCGCAGAACCTCCTCGCCCCCACCCGCCTCCGCCAGCACCTCACCCCACGGATCGACCACGATCGAGTGCCCGGCCTGAGGAACCCCCGCATGCGTACCAGCCGTTCCACACGCAAGGACGTACGCCTGGTTCTCGACCGCCCGCGCCCGGGCCAGCAGCGTCCAGTGGGCCCGCCGCCGCTCCGGCCAGCCCGCGGAGACGACGATCGTCTCGGCGCCCGCGTCGACGAGACCGCGGAAGAGCTCGGGGAACCGGAGGTCGTAGCAGGTGGCGACGCCGACCGTCGTCCCGGGGAGGGAGACGGTCACCAGTTCCGTGCCCGCACCCATCAGCACGGCCTCGCCCTTGTCGAAACCGAAGCGGTGGATCTTGCGATAGGCGGCGACCAACTCACCGGCGGGGGAGAAGACGAGGGAGGTGTTGTACAGAGGCCCTTCAGGGTCTCGTTCCGGAATCGACCCGGCGTGCAGCCACACGCCCGCGTCGCTCGCCGCCTTCGCCATCGCCTCGTACGTCGGACCGTCCAGCGGCTCGGCCTCGGTGGCGAACCGCTCGTACGCGAAAGCGCCCGTCGTCCACAGCTCGGGCAGTACGACGAGGTCGGCACCGGCCTCGGCCCGAACGAGCGAGGCAACGCGACACCTGCGCGATTCGACCGATTCGCCCTCATCTGCACCGATCTGGATGAGCGAGGCGCGCACACTACCACCGTCCTGACATTCGAGCCGTTCACACGGGCCTACGATCGTCACACGAAAGCACTGCCGGGGTGCCTCACAGCAGCGTAACTTAACGTTCCAAGACACCCGCTGACAGCTATCCCGCCCGCGCCTTCGCACCGACCGAAACGCCGCACCGCCACCGATACCAACCCTGGCACCGACACCGATACCGCCTCCGACACCACCCTGGCACCGCCGCCGACAACGCCGTCGACACCCGCCGTCATCCGCCGTCGCCACTGCCCGCGTACCGACCGCCCGAGGGGTCCCGTTCCGTGAGTCTGCATCCCACTCTCCAGCCCTACGCCGACGCCTGGACCCACTCCATCGACGCGATATCCGAGCTGGTGTCACCGCTCGTGGAGGGCGAGTGGAACCGCCGGACCCCATGCCCAGGATGGTCGGTCCGTGACGTGGTCTCCCATGTCATCGGCCTGGAGTGCGAGATGCTCGGCGACCCGCGCCCCATCCACACGCTCCCGCGCGACCTCTACCACGTCACCAACGAGCAGCAGCGGTACATGGAGATGCAGGTCGACGTACGGCGGCACCACACGGCCCCCGAGATGACGTCCGAGCTGGAGTACACGGTCATCCGCCGCAACCGCCAGCTGCGCAACGAGTCACGCGAACCGGGGACGATGATCCGCGGCCTCTACGGCCGGGAGACCGCCCTCGAAGACCTCATGCGCAACCGGGCGTTCGACGTGTGGGTGCACGAGCAGGACCTGCGTACCGCCCTCGGCCGGCCCGGCAACCTGGACTCGCCCGGCGCGCACATTACGCGGGACATGCTCCTCTCCGCGCTGCCGAAGGTCGTCGCCAAGGACGCGGGGGCGCCGCGCAGTTCGGCGATCGTCTTCGACGTGCACGGCCCCATCGAGTTCCTGCGCACGATCCGCGTCGACATCAACGGCCGCGGCACCCTGGAATCGTCCCCGGCCCTCGGCCCCGCCGCCAGCTTCGCCCTCGACTGGGAGACCTACTACCGCCTGGCCTGCGGCCGGGTGACCCCGGAGGCGGTCGCCGACCGCGTCAAGACGGAGGGCGACCCGGGCCTCACGGCAGCGATCCTGCGCCACTTCGCGGTGACTCCCTGAGGCTCGGCAGCCCATTTCTGCCCGTCCGGGGGTACCCCCTCTGGGGGAGCTTGAGGCCCTTCAGGGCCGAAGCGGGGGCCTGGGGGCGGCAGCCCCCAGAGACACCCACACCAACACCCCGCACCTACACCGGAACGTGCACCGTAGAAACCCTGCTGGCGACCAACCGCTCCGACTCCCGCAGAGCGGCCCGCTTCCGCAACCGCAGAATCTGGCTGACGCCGACCCCCTGCAGCAGGAACACGAACGAGAACGCGGCGGTGTAGTTGTCCCCGGTCGCGTCCAGCAGCACACCGACCGCGAACAGCGTCGTCATCGAGGCCACGAAACCGCCCATGTTGGTGATCCCCGAAGCCGTCCCCTGACGCTCGGGCGGATTCGCGGGCCGGGCGAAGTCGAAGCCGAGCATCGAGGCGGGTCCGCAGGCGCCCAGCACCGTGCACAGCAGCACCAGCAGCCACATCGGGGCGTGGTCCGCGCTGGCCACCGCCGGGTAGGCGAGCGTCACCGCCCACATCACCGCCGTGGCGCCCACCGTGCCCAGCGCCAGCGGCAGCCGCGCCGTGTGGTGCCGGGCGACGATCTGGCCGTACACCAGGCCGATCACCATGTTCGACAGCACGACCAGGGTGAGCAGCTCCCCCGCCGTCGCCCGCGTCAGCCCCTGCGCCTCGACGAGGAACGGCAGGCCCCACAGCAACAGGAACACCATCGCCGGGAACTGGGTGGTGAAGTGGACCCACAGCCCCAGGCGCGTCCCGGGCTCGTGCCACGAGGCGGCGATCTGCCGGCGCACGTACGCGGCCCCCTGGTGCGGGAACGGCTCCGGCTCGTGCCCGTCCGGATGGTCACGGAGCAACACGAGCATCAGCACGAGCACCACCACGCCCGCGACCGCGCTGCCCGCGAAGGCCGCCGTCCATCCGACGCCGTGCAGCAACCGGGCCAGGACGAGCGTCGAGACGAGGTTGCCCGCCATCCCGGCCAGCCCCGCGAGCTGCGCGATCATCGGCCCGCGGCGCGCCGGGAACCACCGGGACCCCAGCCTCAGCACGCTGATGAACGTCATCGCGTCCCCGCACCCGAGCAGCGCACGGGAGGCGAGGGCCGTGCCGTACGAGGGGGAGAACGCGAAGCCCAGTTGCCCGGCCGTGAACAGAACGGCCCCGATGGCCAGCACCTTCTTCGTGCCGAGGCGGTCGACGAGCAGACCGACCGGTATCTGCATGCCCGCGTAGACGAGGAGCTGGAGGATCGAGAAGGTCGACAGCGCGGACGCGCCCACGTGGAAACGGTCGGCGGCGTCGAGCCCCGCCACCCCCAGGGACGTACGGAAGATGACGGCGACGAAGTAGACCGAGACGCCCACGGACCAGACGAGGACGGCACGACGCCCGCCGGGAGGATCGCCGGGCAGCGATCCGGACCCGGAGCCGGCGGCGGCAATGGGCCTGGGACTCATCGGACCTCGCCCCGGGCCAGGTTGGAGAACCAGCTGACGTGCCGGTGCACGATCGCGACCGCCGCCTCCGCATCGCCCGAGCGCAGCGCGTCGAGGATCTCCTGGTGCTCGGTGAGCGTCTTGGTGATGCGGTCGGGGTGGGCGTGCATGACGGCGACGCCCATCCTCAGCTGCCGGTCGCGCAGTTGGTCGTACAGCCGGGAGAGGATCTCGTTGCCCGCGCTGCGGACGATCTCGGCGTGGAAGCACCGGTCGGTCACGGCAGCGCCCGCGAGGTCGCCTGCGGCGGCCTGCTCGCGCTGCCGTTCGAGCAGTTCGGTGAGGCGGGCCAGGAGCCGGGGCGAGGCGGGCACCGCCTTGCGGACGGTGTGCTCCTCGACCAGTTGCCGGGTCTCGACGACGTCCGCGATCTCCTGCGCGGAGACGGGCAGGACGAGCGCGCCCTTCTTCGGGTAGAGCTTGATGAGCCCCTCGGCCTCCAGGCGCAGCAGCGCCTCGCGCACCGGCGTGCGCGACACCCCGACGGCCTCGGCCAGTTCGCCTTCGGTGAGCAGGGTCCCGCCCTCGTAACGGCGGTCCAGGACGCCCTCTTTGACGTGCGCGTAGACGCGGTCGGCGGCGGGAGGCTGCTTGACGTGCTGCACGGCCGGGCTGTTCATGGCGACAGCATAGATACAACACGTACCCATGAGGGCGGCCGTCCGCCATATGGACCGACCCCGGAACCGATCCCCGTTCGGGGCGTGACGTCGCCGCGCGGACAACAGTTCAATGTCAGGAAGGGTCGCGGGAACCACGGAGAGCCGTACGGCGTCTCTCGGAAAGGGAAATTCGAGGAACCCGCCTCAGCACGCGCACAACCAACTGTGCTAGTTACGAGTCACACGAGAGCGACGTTCCGTCGATTCGGCCAACTCGGCCGCTCTCCAGGGGCATTCGGACGATTCAGACGTAATCGGGGTATTGAAGTTGATAACCGGCATCCAGGGCATCCGTTTTCGTAGAGCCGCAGCCGTGGTGGTCACCACCGGCGCCGTGCTCGCGACCGGAGCGCTCACCGCGGCGCCCGCGCAGGCCGCTCCCGCCGTTCCGACGATCACCGCCAAGGGCGGCTATCTGATGAACAACGCCAACGGCCAGATCCTGTACGGGAAGCTCCCGAACAACAAACTCTCCACCGGTTCCACGACGAAGATCATGACGGCGAAGGTCGTGCTGTCGCAGCCGAACCTGAACCTCAACACCAAGGTCACGATCCAGAAGGCTTACAGCGACTACATCGTCGCCAACACCGCCTCCTCGGCCGGCCTGATCGTCGGCGACAAGGTCACCGTCCGTCAGCTGCTGTACGGGCTGATGCTGCCGTCGGGCTGCGACGCCGCGTACGCGCTCGCGGACAAGTTCGGCACCGGCTCGACGCGTGCCGCCCGGGTGAAGTCGTTCATCGGCAAGATGAACAGCATGGCCCGGAGCCTCGACATGCCGAGCACGAAGTTCGACAGCTTCGACGGCATCGGCAACGGCTCGAACTACTCGACGCCGCGCGACCTGACGAAGCTCGCCGGCAACGCCATGAAGAACGGCGCCTTCCGCGCGATAGTGAAGACGCAGAACTTCAAGGAGAAGGTCACCACCAAGACCGGTGGCACCCGCTGGATGAGCTGGGAGAACACCAACAAGCCGCTGCTGTCCGGCTACTCCGGCACCATCGGCGTCAAGACCGGTTCCGGCCCGCAGGCCAAGTACTGTCTGGTCTTCGCCGCGACCCGCAACGGCAAGACGGTCATCGGCACGGTGCTCGCCTCCACCTCGGTCGCCAACCGCACGGCGGACGCGAAGAAGCTGATGAACTACGGTTTCGCGCGCCTGGGCTGACACCCGGCACGCTTGCATGACAAAGGGGGCCCACTCCGGTGGGCCCCCTTCGTGCGTCACGGCTCCCTGCGCCCGGGTGCCTGCGCCCAGGTGTCTACGCCCAGGTGATGAGCTTCTTCGGCTGCTCCAGGATCGCCGCCACGTCCGCCAGCACCTTGGAGCCCAGCTCCCCGTCCACCAGCCGGTGGTCGAAGGAGAGGGCCAGGGTCGTCACCTGGCGGGGCTTGACCTTGCCCTTGTGGACCCACGGCTGGAGCCTGATCGAGCCGACCGCGAGGATCGCCGCCTCGCCGGGAGGGAGAATCGGCGTGCCCGTGTCGACGCCGAAGACGCCGACGTTCGTGATCGTCACCGTGCCGCCCTGCATGGCCGCGGGAGACGTCCTGCCCTCCCGCGCCGTGGACACCAACTCGCCGAGCGCCTCCGCGAGTTGCGGGAGCGTCTTGTCGTGGGCGTCCTTGATGTTCGGGACGATCAGGCCGCGCGGAGTGGCCGCCGCGATACCCAGGTTGACGTAGTGCTTGAGCACGATCTCCTGGTTCGCCTCGTCCCAGGACGCGTTGATGTCCGGATGGCGCTTGATCGCGACCAGCAGGGCCTTGGCGATCAGGAGCAGCGGGTTCACCCGCAGACCCGCCAACCCGTACGAGTCGGGGGCCCCCTTGAGCTCCTCGACCAGCTTCAGCGTCCGCGTCACGTCCACCGTCACGAACTCCGTGACATGCGGCGCCGTGAACGCCGAGCCGACCATCGCCGCCGCGGTCGCCTTCCGTACGCCCTTGACCGGGACACGCGTCTCCCGCGTGCCGTCGTACGAGGCGGCCGGCGCCGGGACCGCCGGGGCGGCCGGGGCCGTGCGGACCGGCTCGGGGGTCACCGGGGCCACCGCCGCGTGCACGTCCTCGCGCGTGATGACGCCGTCGGGGCCCGACGGCGTCACCGTCGTCAGGTCGACGCCGAGATCCTTGGCGAGCTTGCGCACCGGCGGCTTGGCGAGCGGACGCCCGGCCACCGCGGCCAGGACAGCCTGGCCTGCCGTGCCGGTGAGGGCGCCGGGGCCACCGTGCCCGTTGTGCCCGTTGGCCTCCACCCGCTCGCTGTGGCCGTTCAGCTCCTGCTGGACCGCCGCCGCGACCTCCCGGGCCGGCACCTCGGCACCCTTGCGGGGGCGGCGCTTGGTCGAGGAGACGGACACGCCGTAGCCCACGAGGACCGGCTGGCGGGCCTGCGGCTTCGCCTCCTCGGGTGCCTCGGCGGCAACCGGGGCCTGGACCTCCGCCGTGGCACCGGCCCCGCCCGTCACGTCCACCGCGATGATCGACGTACCCACGTCGACCGTCGTGCCCTCGGGGAAGTGCAGTGAGCGCACGACCCCGTCGTACGGGATGGGCAGTTCGACGGCCGCCTTCGCGGTCTCGACCTCGCACACCACCTGCCCGTCGGTGACCGTGTCGCCCGGCTGGACATACCACTTGAGGATCTCGGCCTCGGTGAGTCCCTCGCCCACGTCGGGCATCTTGAACTCGCGAACGGACGCGTCAGTCATCGTCGTCACGTCCCTCTCCTCAGTACGCAAGCGAGCGGTCGACGGCGTCGAGCACCCGGTCCAGGCTCGGTAGGTACTCGTCCTCAAGGCGCGCCGGCGGATACGGGGCGTGATAGCCGCCGACCCTGAGCACCGGGGCCTCCAGGTGGTAGAAACAGCGCTCCGTGATCCGGGCGGCGATCTCCGCGCCCGAGCCGAAGAACACCGGTGCCTCGTGCACCACGACCAGGTGGCGGGTCTTCTCGACCGAGGCCTGGACGGTGTCGAAGTCGAGCGGGGAGACCGACCGGAGGTCGAGGACCTCAAGGGACCGGCCCTCCTCGGCCGCCACGCCCGCGACCTCCAGGCACAGCTTCACCATCGGGCCGTAGGCGACGAGGGTGAGATCGGTGCCCTCGCGGACCACCTTGGCCTTGTGCAGCGGGCCCGGGATGGCCTCCACATCGACCTCGGCCTTGTCCCAGTAACGCCGCTTCGGCTCGAAGAAGATCACCGGGTCGTTGCTCTGGATGGCCTGCTGCATCATCCAGTACGCGTCCGACGCGTTGGCCGGGGACACCACCTTGAGGCCCGCCACGTGCGCGAAGAGCGCCTCCGGGGATTCCGAGTGGTGCTCGACCGCGCCAATGCCACCGCCGTACGGGATACGGATGACGATCGGGAGCTTGATCTTGCCCAGCGCGCGGGCGTGCATCTTCGCGAGCTGGGTGACGATCTGGTCGTACGCCGGGAAGACGAAGCCGTCGAACTGGATCTCCACCACCGGGCGGTAGCCGCGCAGGGCGAGGCCGATGGCCGTGCCGACGATGCCCGACTCGGCGAGCGGGGTGTCGATGACCCGGTCCTCGCCGAAGTCCTTCTGCAGGCCGTCGGTGACCCGGAAGACGCCGCCGAGCTTGCCGACGTCCTCACCCATGATCAGGACCTTGGGGTCCGACTCCAGGGCCTTGCGCAGCGATTCGTTGATCGCCTTGGCCAGGGCCATGCTCTGGGAAGTCACAGTCCTGGAAGTCACTGTCTCTGCCGCCATGGTCATGCCCCCTCCACATCCGTGAACGACGCCTGGTAGGCGGCGAACTGGGCCCGCTCCTCGTCCACGAGCGCGTGCCCGTCGGCGTAGGTGTGCTCGAACATCGCGAAGGGGTCCGGGTCCGGCATGGCACGGACCACTTCGCGTACTCGCCTGCCCAACGACTCGCTCTCGGCCTCCAGTTCCGCGAAAAATCCCTCGTCCGCGTGGTTTGAGGCCTCCAGGTACGTGCGCAGCCGCGCGATCGGGTCCTTGGCCTCCCAGGCCACCCGCTCGTCGTCGTGGCGGTAGCGGCTCGCGTCGTCGGAGGTGGTGTGGTCGCCCATGCGGTACGTGAACGCCTCGACCAGCGTGGGGCCCTCACCGCGGCGGGCCCGCTCCAGGGCCCACTTCGTCACCGCGAGGACGGCCAGCACGTCGTTGCCGTCCACCCTTACGCCGGGGAAGCCGTAGCCCTGCGCGCGCTGGTAGAGCGGGACGCGGGTCTGACGCTCGGTCGGCTCGGAGATGGCCCACTGGTTGTTCTGGCAGAAGAACACCACGGGTGCGTTGTAGACCGAGGCGAAGGTGAAGGACTCGGCGACGTCGCCCTGGCTGGAGGCGCCGTCCCCGAAGTACGCGATGACCGCGGAGTCCGCGCCGTCCTTGGCCACGCCCATCGCGTAGCCGGTGGCGTGCAGGGTCTGCGAGCCGATGACGATCGTGTAGAGGTGGAAGTTGTTGCTGTTGGGGTCCCAGCCGCCGTTGTTCACCCCCCGGAACATGCCGAGCAGGTTGGTCGGGTCGACGTCCCGGCACCAGGCGACACCGTGCTCCCGGTAGGTCGGGAAGACGTAGTCGTCGGGGCGCGTGGCGCGGCCGGAGCCGATCTGGGCGGCCTCCTGGCCGAGCAGCGAGGCCCACAGGCCCAGTTCGCCCTGGCGCTGGAGGGCGGTGGCCTCGGCGTCGAAGCGGCGGGTCAGCACCATGTCCCGGTACAGGCCGCGCAGATCGTCGGAGGTGAGGGCGGCGACGTAGGGGTCGTAGGCGGCGTTCTCGACCCGCCTGCCCTCGGGGGTCAGCAGCTGGACGAGGTCCGGATCGGTGCCCGTCCCGGCCGGCTTCGCGACCGCCTTCACGACCGGCTTCGCGGCCGGCTTCTTGGTGGCGGCACGTTTGGCGGTGACGCGTTTCGCGGCCGTGGGCGGCGCGTCGGCGGCCGGTGCGTCGGCGCTCTGGGCGGTGGTGCGGGTGGTACCGGTCTTGCTTCCGGCGCTGCGTCGCGGTTTGCGCGCGGCAGTGCTCTCCACGGTCACGTGTACTCCTCCGTCGGTCCGGCCCCGGGGTTGCCGGGTAACCAGTGCGGTCACCTGTACCCGATGCCCGTGCACGGGGTGGGTGCCACTCGGCCGGGAACAGGCGTGACAGGCGCCCCGGCCGGCGTCCCGCAAGGAGCACGTTACCCAGTGCGTCATATTTCTATGAAACCCCCCTGACCTGCCATTTTGCTTGGAAATCCAAGTAAAATAAGCAAGTCGGAAAGGGACCCTGGTCACAGCCTTGCAGGGGGCCGGAACAACGGCACGTTATCCCGCTGACCCAGCTCACGGGAAGAGCCGGTATGTGAGACTGTCCGCGTGCCCGAAGATGGAAAAATCACCGTATTTCTCCTCGACGACCATGAAGTCGTCCGCCGGGGAGTCCGCGAACTGCTCTCGGTCGAGGACGACATCGAGGTGGTCGGCGAGGCCGGTACGGCGGCGGAGGCGCTGGCGCGGATTCCGGCCACCCGCCCGGACGTGGCCGTCCTGGACGTACGGCTCCCGGACGGCAGCGGCGTCGAGGTGTGCCGCGAGATCCGCTCGTGGGACGCGGGCGTCAAGTGCCTGATGCTGACCTCGTTCGCCGACGACGAGGCCCTCTTCGACGCCATCATGGCGGGCGCCTCCGGGTACGTCCTGAAGGCCATCCGCGGACATGAACTACTGGCGGCCGTCCGGGATGTCGCCGCAGGTCGGTCCCTGCTAGACCCGGTCGCGACCGCCCGCGTCATGGAACGGCTGCGGGACGGCGGCGACCCGGCGAAGGGCGACGAGCGGCTCGCGAACCTCACCGAGCGGGAACGCCGGATCCTCGACCTGATCGGCGAGGGGCTCACCAACCGGGAGATCGGCGAACAACTGCACCTGGCGGAGAAGACGATCAAGAACTACGTGTCCGGACTGCTGTCCAAACTGGGCATGCAGAGGCGTTCCCAGGCGGCTGCGTACGTGGCGCGGATGCGGGCGGAGCGACAGGGGCCGCGGCAGGGTTTTGAGGGGTGACCCCCCGAATCGGGACCTAAGACCCCTCTTCTCGGGGCGAGGGCCCCTGGTGCGCCCCTTCTCCCGGCACGCACCCTGGGTGCATGCCGACCGACGAACAGCGCGCCGCCGATCTTCTCGGCCGGGTCGAGCACGGCCGGGTCGCGACCAGCATGCGCGCCTTGCCCTTCCTGGCCTCCGCCCGGCACATCGTCGTGGACGGCCGGGTCCTGCTGCGTCTGCACAAGGGGCATGGGTACCACCGGGCGTGCGTGGGCGGCGTCGTCGCGTACGGCGCGGATGTTCCCACCGCGCGGAGCGGGTCGTGGTCCGTGCAGGTCGTCGGAGAGTGCGCCGCCGTCGAGCCGACCGCAGCCGAGCTCGACCGGTTCGGCCCGGCCCCGCGCTCCGTGGACGGCGTTCCCTTCGATCCCGTCTACCTCAGAGTCGAACCCCAGTTCGCCACAGTGCACTCCGTGATCGATTCCGACTGTCCGTGACTTCCCGCGGTCACCTGTGACTGCCTGCGACAAGCGCCCCGCTCACGCGCCCGGCTCGTGCCCTACCATCTGGCGCGTGCCGCGCTCATCTGTACCACCCCTTGCGTCCCATGCGCCCCCGCTGGGCGCCCTCCTCCGCCAGTACTCCGCCGGGTCCGCGCTGACCTGCGACCCCGTCGACCAGGGGCTGCTGAACCGCGGCTACCGGCTCGCCACCACGCGCGGCGACTACTTCCTGAAGCACCACTTCGACCCCGAGACCGCCGACCCCGCCGCGATCGCCCGTCAGCACCGGGCGACCCAGCGCCTCGCGGACCTCGGCGTCCCGGTGGCCCCGCCCCTGCCCGGCCGCGACGGACGGACGGTCGCCGTCGTCGGCGGCCACGCCTACGCCCTGCACCCCTGGATCGACGGCCGCCACCGCCACGGCGGCCAGCTCAGCACCGTCCAGTGCGGCCGGCTGGGCGCGCTGCTGGGCGTGGTCCACGCGAGCCTGGAACACGTGATGCCGACGCGGGGCCGGGCACCGGGCCACCGGGGCACGGGCGGGCGCGAGGCCGCCGGACAGAACCGGGCAGTCCCCCGGAACCCGACCGCGGGTCGGGATCTGACCGCGGGCCGGGAAGGCGCCGCGGGATGGGATCTGACCGCAGGCGGGGAAGGGATCGCCGCGTGGGAACTCACCGCAGGCCGGCAACCCACCGCAGGTCGGAGGGAGGACGCCGGTCGAGGACGGCCTCCCGAACAGGGTGGCCCCGGCCGCGCCCGGCAAGAAGAGGCCGCCCGAGGGGCAGAACCCGGCCGAGGGGGAGCACCCGGCCGACCGGGCGAAGCCGCCCACCACCGGGACGCGACCTGGCAGCGCGGGACCACCGAGCGGAGCCGGGCCGCCACCCCTTCCGGACCCCCCGCCAAGCCGTCCGCCCCGACCGAGCCTCCACACCCGGCCGACGCCCGCCGTCCCCACCACCCCGCCGGGCAGCCGCAGCCGGCCGGTTCCAGCAGCCTCGCCGAGGCCCCGCCGGCCCCCTCGGCCGACCCCGCCGACACCTTCGCCCTCATCGACGACCTCCTGGCCCACGTACGCCGCCACCGCCCCACCGACGCCTTCGACGAACTGGCCCGCCACCGGCTCCTGGAACGCCGGGCTCTGCTGGAGCAGCACGCTGACCGGCGGCCCCCACCGGGTGGCTCGGTGGGCTGGGTGCACGGCGACTTCCACCCGTTCAACCTGCTCTACAAGGGGGATGCCCCGGCCGCGATCGTCGACTGGGACAGGCTCGGGGTGCAGCCACGCGCGGAGGAGGCCGTACGTGCCGCCGCGATCTTCTTCGTCCGGCCCGCGGGCACGCTCGACCTGCCCAAGGCACGGGAGTACGCGCGCGCGTACCGGCGTACGGCGGGGGCCACTCCCTCCGAGCTGGCCGCCGCCGTGCACCGGGTGTGGTGGGAGCGCCTCAACGACTTCTGGATGCTGCGCTGGCACTACGAGCGGGGGGACACCCGCGCCGACTCCCAGTTCCCGGCCGCGTCGGCGCTCGCGGTGTGGTGGACGCGCGAGTACGACGCGGTGTGCGAGGCGTTCGTGGACTGACACCCGCCGAAGCAGACCCCCTGAAACGCCCCGCGCGCGTGAAGCCCGCTTCGGGCCGCACGCGCGCGTGGAGACTGCTTTCCGTCAACCGGCCGCCGATTCGTTCACCCGGCGGGGCGATCGGCGGGTCAGGGGGTGGTGCCACCCTCCGTACCGCCGTCTTCCTCGCCGGTGTCGCCCGTCGGCTCCGCGCTCGTCTCCACGTCCGTGGGCTCCGACTCCGTGACCGACGGCGCCGCGCTCGTCTCCGGGTCCGACGGGGTGGGCGACGGCTCGGTGGAGGGGGTCGCGGACGGCGTGTACGACGGCGTGGCCGACGGCGTCCACTGGGACCCTCCGTCCGAGCCACTGCCGTCGTCAGTGGCGGTGTTCGACGGCTCGTCGGAGGGCTCGTCGGTCGGGCTCGCCGTGCTGTCGTCGGCCGTCGCGGACTTCGAGGTGGTCGGCGTCGGCGTGGTATCGGTTTTACCGTCCGTGCCGCCGCCGTTCTGCAGGGCGAGGGCTACGCCCACCGCGATGGCGATCACGGCGAAGAACGCCAGTATCCACAGCTTGCCCCGGCCGCCGCCCCGGTTGCCGTGGCCGGCGAAGCCGCCGTCGTCCCCACCGCCGTACCCGGCGGGCAGGATCTGCTGGGGGATCTGGGTGGTGCCGGCCTGGTCGCCCTGTTGGTTCATCACCGCGGTGCCCGCGAAGCCCCCCGAGGGGGTGTGCCGGCCGTCGTGCATGTCCACGGGCCCGGTGTTCCAGGTGCCGGTGTGGCTGCCCTGGTCGTACAGCATCTGCAGGCCGTACTGGATCAGCCCGCGCATCTCCTCGGCGGTCTGGAAGCGGTCGTCCGGCTCCTTGGCGAGGGAACGCATGACGAGCCCGTCGAGCTCCGGCGGCGCCGCGTCCGAGACCTGGGACGGGGGCACCGGAATGTCCTGGACGTGCTGGTAGACCACGGACAGCGGCGTCTCGCCGGTGAACGGGGGCCGCAGCGCGAGGAGTTCGTACAGCAGACAGCCGGTGGCGTACAGGTCGGAGCGGTGGTCGACGGCCTTGCCGAGGGCCTGCTCCGGGGAGAGGTACTGGGGCGTACCCATGACCATGCCGGTCTGCGTCATCGTCGTGGACACGCCGTGCAGCGCGCGGGCGATGCCGAAGTCCATGACCTTCACGGCGCCGCCGTGCGTGATGATCACGTTGGCGGGCTTGATGTCGCGGTGCACGATGCCGTGCTGATGCGAATAGGCAAGCGCTTCCAGTACCCCGGAGACGATGATCAGGGCCTGCTCGGGCCCCGGCGCCTCGGCGTTGATGAGAAGGTCACGGATGGTGCGCCCCTCGACGATCTCCATCACGATGTACGGGACGGACTGACCGCCGCCCCCGGTGAAGCCGCCGTTGGACATCGTGTCCTCGCCGGAGTCGTACACGGCGACGATCGAGTGGTGGTTCAGCCCGGCCACCGCCTGGGCCTCGCGCGTGAAGCGGGCCTTCGAGATCGGGTCCTCGGCGAGGTCGGCGCGGAGCAGTTTGACCGCGACGGTCCGTCCGAGGCGCACGTCCTCGGCGGCGAACACCTCGGCCATGCCGCCCCGGCCGAGTCTGTGGGTGAGCCGGTAACGGCCGTCCCCGACCAGTCCGCCGTTGCCCCACAGCTCAGGCGCGTCTGACATACCGCCGCCAGCCGCCTCGGGGTCGGACGGGCCCTGAGCGCGCTGCTGTGCCATCAGTCCTCGCCGTCGTTTCTGCCCGCGGTGCGCGGTGTTGTTACGGTCTCCGTCGGCCACGCTACAGCCTCCACGCAAGCCTCCGATCCGGGAGACGATCCCGGAGGAGCTCCGGAAGGAACCCGGGTACGAGTCCCGGGCGGACCGGTTATCAAACCCGTTGCGGCTATCGGCGGGCAAATCCCGTGCCTCGTCCGTGCAGCCCCTGTAACGCTTCCGCGACGCTTCCTTCCCGTACGGTCACGGAACGGGCACCGCGCTTGACGTGTCAGTGCCCTCCGGCAGACTTGGCCCGGAATCGGCCGATCGATCACGTACGGCCGTGGCGAAACACGGGGGACGCGGACACATGAGCCAGGACGGCGCACACGGCCGGTACGCGGGGCACGCACTCGCCGGCGGGCGCTACCAGCTGCGCGATCTGCTCGGCGAGGGCGGCATGGCCTCGGTGCACCTCGCGTACGACTCGGTCCTGGACCGGCAGGTCGCGATCAAGACGCTGCACACCGAACTGGGCCGTGAGCAGGCCTTCCGCGAGCGTTTCCGCCGCGAGGCCCAGGCCGTGGCCAAGCTCACGCACACGAACATCGTCTCGGTCTTCGACACCGGTGAGGACGATGTGGCGGGGACGATGACGCCGTACATCGTCATGGAGTACGTCGAGGGCCAGCCGCTCGGCTCCGTTCTCGACGCTGACGTACGGCAGTTCGGGGCGATGCCCGCCGACAAGGCGCTGAAGATCACCGCGGACGTGCTTGCGGCCCTGGAGATCAGCCACGAGATGGGCCTGGTCCACCGGGACATCAAGCCGGGCAACGTGATGACGACCAAGCGCGGTGTCGTCAAGGTCATGGACTTCGGCATCGCCCGCGCCATGCAGTCGGGCGTCACGTCGATGACGCAGACCGGCATGGTCGTCGGCACCCCGCAGTACCTCTCCCCGGAGCAGGCGCTGGGCCGGGCCGTGGACGCCCGCTCCGACCTCTATTCGGTCGGCATCATGCTGTTCCAGCTGGTCACCGGGCGGCTGCCGTTCAACGCCGACTCACCGCTCGCGATCGCGTACGCGCATGTTCAGGAGGAGCCGGTCGCCCCCTCCTCGGTCAACAGCGCCCTGCCCCCGGCGGTCGACGCGCTCGTCGCCCGCGCGCTGAAGAAGAACCCGAACGAGCGTTTCCCGAGCGCCGTCGCCATGCGTGACGAGTGCCTGCGCGTGGCCGCCTCCCTGCAGTCGGCCGCCCCGAACATCGTCCCGGGCGCCCCGGCGCATAGCGGCACGGGCGTCGCCTCCGCCGTGTTCCCGCCGGTCGACCAGGCGGCCCCGGCGCCGCCCGGCTCCGTACAGACCCCGTACCAGCCGACCCCGCACCCGCAGCACGCGAATCCGTACGGCACTCCGCCCCCGGCGTACACACCTCCGCACACACCGGCTCCGGCGTACGGCTATCCGCCGCAGGCCGCCTACCAGACGCCCGGCAGCTACGCGCCGCAGCAAGCGCCCCCGGCCGCGTACTCGCCCTCGCCCTCGACTCTGGCACCGTCCTCCTCCGGAGGCGGACGGAAGCGCGGCACCCCGGTGATCGTGGGCTCGATCGTCGTCTCCCTCGTCGCCGTCGGCGGGCTGCTCCTCGCCCTGAAACTGGGCGGGGGCGACAACGACAACGGCGGTGGGACCGACAGCGGCACACCGAGCGCCTCGGCCTCGCAGACGGCGGGGTCGGGATCCGGATCGGGGTACAAGGGGCCGGACCCGAGCAAGACGGTCGACGCGGTGGAGTGCTCGGAGGCGCGGGAGTCGTACAGCGACCCGGACAAGATCCAGCTGCCCGACTTCCGCTACAAGAACCTGGCCTCGGTCAAGCTCTGTTTCCAGGAGGCCGGCTGGCGGATGAAGGTCACCCGGGTCGCCGAGAACACGTACGGCAAGGACACGGTCATGGACCAGTTCCCCTCCGCGGGTGCGGACATCGACCCGGAGGACATGCCGGTGATCGAGCTCAACGTGTCGACGGGCTACCCGCCGTCCTGAGCGGACGGTCGTTCATGGAGCGGGGCCCGGCAGCCGGTCGGTCGGCCACCGGGGCCCACTCCATGAGATCTGGGGCGGACCGGCGGGCTAGAGGTACGGCCCGCCCGTACGTCCACCTGTGCGCGGGTCGTCGTCGCCCTCGTGGCCGCCGACACCCGGCGGCAGCGCGCGGCGCATCTGCTCCAGCTGGGCCCGCGCGGCCATCTGCTGGGCGAACAGGGCGGTCTGGATGCCGTGGAAGAGGCCCTCCAGCCAGCCCACCAACTGGGCCTGCGCGATCCGCAGTTCGGCGTCGCTGGGAATCGCCTCGTCCGTGAACGGCAGGGACAGGCGCTCCAGCTCGTCGACCAGCTCCGGCGCGAGACCGTCCTCCAGCTCCTTCACCGAGCTGGCGTGGATCTCCTTGAGCCGGACCCGGCTCGCCTCGTCGAGAGGGGCCGCGCGCACCTCCTCCAGCAGCTGCTTGATCATGCTGCCGATCCTCATGACCTTGGCGGGCTGCTCCACCATGTCCGTCACCGGAATCTCTCGGGAGTCGTCGTCACCGCCGCCGCCGAGAGCCATCCCGTCCTGGCCAACGACCAGGATCTGGGGGTTCTCCGGCGACCTTTCGTTCCTCGGCATCTCCATGCCGTCATTCTCTCGCACCAGGTGGCGGCCCCGGCCGGTGGGTCCGGCCCGGCTCTCCCCGTCCGGGATGCCGGACGGGCGGGCGCGTGTGAGGCTGGTCACGTCGAACCCCGGTGACGGGTGAGGCCGACCGGCGACTCCGCAGCGGGAGGAGGCCACCGACATGACTCCAAGGCTCCACACCCTGCGTACCTGCGGCATCCTGCTGGCCCTGGCGGCCCCGACGCTCGCCGCTTCCCCCCTCGGCACGACATCGCCGTACGACGGCATCTCGTACGTCGCCCGGCCCGCCCCCGACGCCTCCCGGGCCGGGAGCCCGGCGGGCGAGGGGCGGGAACGTCCCGGACGGCGGGAGTCCGCGCCGCCCGACGAGGCGGCGTCCGAGGAGGCGGCGTCCGAGGAGGCTGTACCCGCCCCCGTGCCCACCTCCGTGCCGGACGGGCCGCGGGACACCGACGCCCTGTCCGACACGATCTCCGGGCCGGTCCTGCGGATACTGCCGCTGGGCAGCGGACTGGTCCTGATCGGCAGCGGCCTCGGCCTCGCCCTCCTGGCGCTGCGACTGCGCGTACGCAGGACGTGACCGGCGGGGACGCCTCGCTACGGGACCACCAGCAGCACCTTTCCCACGTGCCCGCTCTCCTCCACGACCCGGTGGGCCGCCGCCGCGTCGCTCATCGGGAACTCGCTGTCGACGACCGGCCGGACATGACCGGCGGCGAGCAGCGGCCAGACGTGTTCGCGTACGGCGGCCACGATCGCCGTCTTCTCGGTGAGCGGGCGGGCACGCAGCGAGGTCGCGCTGATCGCGGCCCGCTTGGTGAGGAGCGCGCCGATGTTCAGCTCGGCCTTGACGCCGCCCTGCATGCCGATGATCGCGAGCCGTCCGTTGACGGCGAGGGCGCGGACGTTGCGGTCCAGGTACTTGGCGCCCATGTTGTCGAGGATGACGTCGGCGCCGGCGCCGTCGGTGGCCTGCTTCAGCTCCTCGACGAAGTCCTGCTCGCGGTAGTTGACGAGGATGTCGGCGCCCAGCTCGGCGCACCGGTCGAGCTTCTCCTTCGTCCCGGCCGTCACGGCGACCCTGGCGCCGACGGCCTTGGCGAGTTGGACGGCCATGGTGCCGATGCCGCTGGAGCCGCCGTGCACGAGCAGGGTCTCGCCGGGGCGGAGGTGGGAGATCATGAAGACGTTCGACCAGACCGTGCAGGCCACCTCGGGCAGCGCCGCTGCCGACCTCAGGTCGATGCCCTCGGGCACGGGCAGCAGCTGCCCGGCCGGAACGGCCACCTTCTGGGCGTAACCGCCGCCCGCGAGCAGCGCGCACACCTCGTCGCCGACGGACCAGCCGGACACTCCGGGCCCGATGCCGGCGATCCGGCCGGAGCACTCGAGGCCGGGGTACGGGGAGGCGCCGGGCGGCGGGTTGTAGAAGCCCTGGCGTTGCAGGAGGTCGGCACGGTTGACGGCGCCGGCCACCACCTCGACCAGTACCTCGCCCTCGCCGGGCACGGGATCGGGGACCTCGGCCCACACCAGTGCCTCGGGCCCTCCGGGTTCGGGAATCGTGATCGCATGCATGAGGGGACGCTACTCCCCGTTCCGGAGAAAACGAGGTGCGGTCCGGGCCCGGCAGAGAGACCGTGTACAGACGTGCGGCCCCCGAGCGATGAGTTTCCGGCCGGCCGCCGGTCTACCTCTGCGTCACCCCGTACACGCAAGGACTCCGGAAGGACCCGAACATGAGCCCACAGGCAGCCAGAGCGGGCAGGGCGGCCGAGGCGCCCGACCTCGCGATCGAGACCGCGGGGCTGGTGAAGACGTTCGGCGAGACCCGGGCCGTCGACGGCGTCGACCTCGCCGTACCCACCGGCACGGTCTACGGAGTGCTCGGGCCGAACGGCGCCGGCAAGACGACCACCGTGAAGATGCTGGCCACCCTGCTCAGGCCCGACGGCGGCGAGGCGCAGGTCTTCGGCCACGACGTGGTGCGCGAGGCCGACACGGTACGCGGCAGGGTGAGCCTCACCGGCCAGTACGCGTCCGTGGACGAGGACCTCACCGGCACCGAGAACCTGGTGCTGCTCGGCCGGCTCCTCGGCCACCACAAACGGACCGCCCGCGAGCGCGCCGCCCAGCTTCTGGAGGCCTTCGGGCTCGCCGACGCGGCGGGCAAACAGGTCAAGCACTACTCGGGCGGTATGCGGCGTCGTATCGACATCGCCGCGTCCATCCTCAACACCCCCGACCTGCTCTTCCTCGACGAGCCGACGACCGGCCTCGACCCGCGCAGCCGCAACCAGGTGTGGGACATCGTGCGCGCGGTGGTCGCCCAGGGCACGACCGTGCTGCTGACCACGCAGTACCTGGACGAGGCCGACCAGCTGGCGTCCCGGATCGCCGTCATCGACAGGGGCAAGGTGATCGCGGAGGGCACGAAGGGCGAGCTGAAGGCGTCCGTCGGCGCCGGGTCCGTCCATCTGCGGCTGCGTGATCCGGCCCAGCGGCCACAGGCGGAGGAGGTGCTGCGGCTGGCCCTCGACGCGACCGTGCAGCGCGAGCCCGACCCCGTGGCGCTGACGGCCCGCGTCGGATCGTCGACCGGCGACAACGCGGCCGAACAGGCGGCCCGCGCGCTCGCCGAGCTGGCCCGCCTCGGCATCACCGTCGACAACTTCTCCCTGGGCCAGCCCAGCCTGGACGAGGTGTTCCTCGCCCTCACCGGACACGACACACAAGCCGACTCCACGGCCGACACCACCGAAGGCGAGGCGGCGGCATGAGCACCGCGACCACCACCACCGAGAAGGAACTCGCCCCCGTCAGCGCCGAATCACTCGCCGCGCTGCTCATCACCAAGGACCGGCCGCCGCGCCCCAGCGCTCTCTCGGCGTCCCTCACCTTCGGCTGGCGCGCGATCCTCAAGATCAAGCACGTCCCGGAGCAGCTCTTCGACGTCACCGCGTTCCCGATCATGATGGTGCTGATGTACACGTACCTGTTCGGGGGCGCGCTGGCGGGCTCCCCGAGCGAGTACATCCAGTTCCTGCTGCCGGGCATCCTGGTGATGTCGGTCGTGATGATCACGATGTACACGGGCGTCTCGGTCAACACGGACATCGAGAAGGGTGTCTTCGACCGCTTCCGTACGCTGCCGATCTGGCGGCCTGCGGTGATGGTCGGCTATCTCCTCGGCGACGCCCTGCGCTACACCATGGCGTCCGTGGTCATGCTGACGGTCGGCATCATTCTGGGCTACCGCCCCGACGGCGGAGTGGTGGGCGTGGCCGCCGGGATCGCCCTCCTCCTGGTCTTCTCCTTCGCCTTCTCGTGGATCTGGACGATGTTCGGACTGCTGTTGCGGACGGAGAAGTCGGTGATGGGCGTCAGCATGATGGTGATCTTCCCGCTGACCTTCCTGTCGAACGTCTTCGTCGACCCGAGCACCATGCCCGGCTGGCTCCAGGCCTTCGTCAACAACAGCCCGATCACCCATGTGTCGTCGGCGGTACGGGAGCTGATGGCCGGCGAGTGGCCGACCGCCGAGATCGCCTGGTCACTGGGGTGGGCGGGCCTGCTGGTGCTGGTCTTCGGCCCGGTGACGATGCGGCTCTACAACCGCAAGTAGTCCCGGAACAGGGGTCAGTTGTCGCGGATCGGGCGGGCGTCGGGCGCCACATGTGCGCCCGGCGTCGCCCGCACGATGGTGATGAGCCGGTCGGCCACCTGAAGGTTCCCGATGGACGGATCGTCGTAACCCAGCACACGATGCCCTCGTACGACGCTCACGACCAGGTCGTCCGTCTCGCGCGGGCCCTTGCCCACCTCGGCCTTTATGACCGGCCGTTCGATGATGTCGAGCCCACTGCCCTGCTGGATCAGGTCCTCCATGACCATGCCGGCGGCAGGGCTGAGCACGGACAGCCCGAGCAGGCGGCCGGCCGCGCTCGCACTCGTGATGACGGCATCGGCGCCGGACTGCTTGAGCAGCGGCGCGTTCTCCTCCTCGCGCACGGCGGCCACGATCTTGGCGGTGCGGTTGAGCTGCCGGGCCGTCAGGGTGACGAGGACGGCCGTGTCGTCCCGCTGGGTGGCGATGATGATCTGCCGCGCCTTCTGCAGCTCGGCCCGCAGCAGCACGTCGCTGCGCGTGGCGTCGCCGACCACTCCGGCGTACCCCTCTGCGGTGGCCGCGTCCACGGCCTTGGCGCTGGGGTCGACGACCACGACCTGTTCCTTCTTCAGCCCGGTGACACAGACGGTCTGCACGGCCGACCGCCCCTTGGTCCCGAACCCGATGACAACGGTGTGGTCTCGCAAGGCCGCCCTCCAGCGGTTCTGCCGCCACTCCTCACGGGTGCGCTCCGTGAGGACTTCGAGAGTCGTGCCGACCAGGATGATCAGGAAGAGCACGCGCAGCGGTGTGATGACGAAGATGTTGGTGAACCGGGCGGCGTCGCTGACGGGCGCGATGTCGCCGTACCCGGTGGTGGAGAGGGTGACAGTGGCGTAGTAGAAGGAGTCGAGAAGGTCGACGGAACCGTCGGAGTTGTCGTTGTAGCCGTCGTGGTCGACA
This sequence comes from Streptomyces lacrimifluminis, assembly GCF_014646095.1. Lineage (GTDB taxonomy): Bacteria > Actinomycetota > Actinomycetes > Streptomycetales > Streptomycetaceae > Streptomyces > Streptomyces lacrimifluminis. The sequence continues at coordinate 120,843 of NZ_BMMU01000016.1, forward strand.
TAGACGATGAGGGCGGTCCCGACCAGCACCAGCAGCGCCATGGCGACGCGCTTGGCGACCTGACGGAACGGCCGTTCCACCACGGTCCGGGGAAGCTTCACCCGATGGGTCACCAGATGTTCGTCCGCTTGGCGGGCGATGGCGTCATGACCCGGCAGTTTCACGTGAAACATCCTCCAATGTCACCGGGGTGGCCGCCGCTGCGATCCGAATGTTTCACGTGAAACACTCCCCGGCTTCGGTGGCCGCAGCCCAGGGCAGGTCGAGCAGCTCCAGTTCCTGACCGGCTCGCGCACCGCCCGGAGGTACGACCGCGAGGGCCTCGGCCGCCGCGATGCCGCGCAGCATGGCCGGCCCGTTGTAGTGCAGCGGCACGGCCCGGTCGCCGCGCACGACGACGGGGACGAGCCGGGTGTCGTGCGGGTGCCCGTGCACCTCGTCCTTGAGGGGCAGCGTGTACGACTCCGGCGCCGCCCGTCCCGCGAGGGTCCGCAGCAGGGGCTCGGCAAGGGTGAGCAGCCCGGAGACGGCCGCCAGCGGGTTGCCGGGCAGCCCGACGAGGTGCTGGTTCTCCTTCAGCCGGGCCAGCAGCATGGGGTGGCCGGGGCGCACCTGGACGCCGTGCACGAGCAGTTCGGCGTCGAGGCGGCGCAGCGTGGGGTGGACGTGGTCGACGGGTCCGGCGGCGGTGCCTCCGGTGGTGACGACGATCTCGGCGGGGGAGTTTTTCAGCGCCTCGTAGAGCGCGTCGGCGTCGTCCCCGAGCCTGCGTACAGCGATGACGTCGGCGCCGAGCGAGCGCAGCCAGGGCGGCAGCATCGGGCCGAGCGCATCCCGGATCAGACCGTCGTGCGGCAGCCCTTCGGTGAGCAGCTCGTCGCCCAGGACAAGGACTTCGGCCCGGGGCCGGGGGATCGCAGCGAGGGTGTCGTACCCGGCGGCTGCCGCGAGCCCGAGCACGGCCGGGGTGACGAAGGTGCCGGCCGGCAGCAGTTGGTCGCCGGAGCGGCACTCCTGGCCGCGCGGACGGATGTCCTGGCCGTGGCTCATCTCCCGGATCGGGTGCAGCCGGCCCTTGTCGTCCGTGCGGCCGTGCTCGCCGCGCAGTACGGCGGTCGTGTCGTACGGGATGCGGGCGCCCGTCGCGATCCGCACCGCGTCGCCGTCGGTGAGCGGCTCGGGCTGCGCGTGCCCGGCGAGGACACCGGCCTCGCGCACGTCCCAGGGGCCGGGGCCGGCCACCGCCCAGCCGTCCATCGCGGACGTGTCGAAGGAGGGGAGGTCGGTCAGCGCCGTGAGCGGGGCGGCGAGGACCAGGCCGAGGGCGCCGTCCAGAGGGACGGACACGGGGGGCGAGGCAGTACGGGGGACCCGGCGGGCGGCGCGCTCGGCGATGACGCGGGCCTGGGGCCACGGGGTGGCACGGGGGCGTTCGGGGGCGGGCGCAGGGGTGGGGCCCGGGCGGGTGCCGGGGCTGTCGTTGTCGGCGTCCACGTCGTAGACGCCCTCCCCGCCGGGGGCCGGTACCGCCGAGCCCGCAGAGGTCGGCCCGAGGCCCTGCCCGCCGCGGCCCGTGCCGCTGCCGTTGCCATTGCCTTCGTTCACGAGGGCGAGCGCCTCCTCGGCGCCGAGGTCGTCCAGGTCGCTGCGGGCGGTCATCCGGCGTCCGGACGGCTGTCGGTGGCCTTGCCGCCCGTACCGTCGGCGGTCGCCGCCTCGTCGGCCCAGCGCAGGGCGAGGGCGACCGCCTTGCGGGTGGCCTCGGCGACCGCCTCCGGGCCGCCCCCGGCACGGCCCGCCGCGTACCCGACGAGGAACGTCGTCAGGGGGGCGGCCGGCCTGGCCACCGAGTGCGCGGCGTCGCGGGCGAGGTCCAGGAGGAGGTCGGTGTCGACGTCCAGGTCGATGCCCAGTTCGTCCTTGGCTGCGGAAATCCATTCGTCCAACACGTGCCCATGCTCCCTGATGCGTGCTCTGGCGGCGGCGATGTCGTCCCAGGTGTCGCAGTCGAAGGACGCGACGGGGTCGGACACACGGGTGAGTTCGAGCGCGGCGGTCAGCCGGCGCAGCGGCAGGCCGGTGAGGCCGCCGTGTTCGAGAGCGAGGGCGTCCAGCTCCCGGCGCAGCGCGGACGCCCGGTACGCGGCCACGAGCGGCTGGTCCCGGCCACCGGTGTCGGTGAGGAGCGCGCCCTCGGCGCCGCTCGTCCGCAGGGTGTCGAGGAGCCGTCGTACCGTCGCCGGTCCGAGGAACGGAAGATCGGCGGAGAGTACGACGACGTGCTCGGCGCCGGTGTGCCGCAGGCCCGCGTCGAGCGCGGCGACGGGTCCCCCGCCCGGCGGGTCCTCGTGGGCCCAGGTGACGGGCCGTGCGGTGGGCCGGGAGCCTGCCACGGCCACGGTGGTGCCGGCGTCGGCGCAGGCGGCGAGCACCCGGTCGAGCAGCGCGCGCCCGCCCACCCGCACGGCGGGTTTGTCGGCGCCGCCGAGCCGCCGGGCGGCCCCGCCCGCGAGCACCACGGCGTCATAGCCGTCGGCGCCGGGGGGCCCTGAGGGCTGGGGCTCGTAGGCGGTCACCCTCCGAGTATGCGGGCCGCCGCCGATCACAGGGAACGTGCGCGCGCCACCCTGGTCACAGCGTGCGCAGCAGCACCGCCGGCTGTTCGACGCAGTCCGCCACATAACGCAGGAAACCGCCCGCCGTACCGCCGTCGCACACCCGGTGGTCGAAGGTGAACGACAGCTGGACGACCTGGCGCACGGCCAGTTCACCCTCGTGCACCCACGGCTTGGGGACGATCCGGCCGACGCCGAGCATGGCCGCCTCCGGGTGGTTGAGGATCGGTGTGGATCCGTCGACGCCGAACACGCCGTAGTTGTTCAACGTGAAGGTCCCGCCGGTGAGTTCGGCGGGCGTGAGGGTGCCGGTCCGGGCCGCCTCGGTCAGCCGCGCGATCTCCGCGCTCAGCGCCTCGGCGTTCCTGGTGTGCGCGTCCCGTACGACGGGGACGACGAGCCCGCGTTCGGTCTGTGCGGCGAAGCCGAGGTGGACGCGGTCGAGCCGGACGATCTCCCTGGCCTCCAGGTCGACCGTGGAGTTCAGCTCGGGGTACCGGGCGAGAGCGGCGGCGCAGATACGGGCGAAGAGGGCGAGGAGGGAGATCTTCGGGCCACCGCCCCCGTTCATCAGCACGCGCGTGTGCATCAGTTCCGTCGCGTCGGCGTCCACCCAGCAGGTCGCGTCCGGGATCTCGCGTCGGCTGCGGGAGAGCTTGTCGGCGACGGCACCGCGGATGCCCTTGAGGGGGACGCGCGTGCCCTCGGCCGGGGCGGCGGTGGCGGGCGCGGCAGACTCCGGAGCCGCGGTCGGGGCCGGGGGCCCGGGTCGCGTGGCACCGGCGCGCAGAGCGAGCTCGACGTCGGCGCGCAGGATCAGTCCGTCGGGCCCGGAGCCCGCCAACTCCCGCAGATCCAGGCCGTTCTCCCGGGCGAGCCTGCGCACGAGCGGCGAGATGACCGGTACGGGGCCGTCGACGCGGGCCGGGGTGGGGGCGGGGGCCTGGACGCCGCCCGTGCCCTTGAGAGCTTTCGGAGCGGCGGGAGCCGCCTGTTCCCGCCGTACCCTCCGTCGCCGGGCGGGCGCCTCCGACGTGCCGTATCCCACGAGCACGTTCCCGGAGCCCTCGGCCGCGTCACCGGCGGGGTCGGGGTGGGCCGGTGTCCCGACGGCCACCGTCACCAGGGGAGACCCGACGGGGAGTTCGGTGCCCTCCTCGCCGAAGCGGGCGGTGACGACACCGCCGTAGGGACACGGCACGTCGACCATCGCCTTGGCCGTCTCGACCTCGACCACCGGCTGGTCGACGGCGACGACCTCGCCGACCTCGACCAGCCAGCGCACGATCAACGCCTCGGTGAGCCCCTCGCCGAGGTCGGGGAGCCTGAACTCCAGTACCTGTGCCATCAGCGTTCCGCCTCCCACTGCAGCCGTCCCACGGCGTCCAGCACACGGTCGACACCGGGCAGGTGGTGCCGCTCCAGCATCGGCGGCGGATACGGGATGTCGAACCCGGCGACGCGCAGGACCGGCGCCTCCAGATGGTGGAAGCAGCGTTCCATGACACGGGCCGCGATCTCCCCGCCGGGGCCGCCGAAACCGCCCGACTCGTGCACGACGAGGGCCCGCCCGGTCCGCCGTACCGAGGCGCACACCGTCTCGTCGTCGAACGGGACCAGGGAACGCAGGTCGACGACCTCCAGGTCCCAGCCCTCCGCCTCCGCCGCCTCCAGGCAGACGGGCAGCGACGGCCCGTACGTGATGAGCGTGGCGCTGCGGCCCGGGCGCCGTACCACCGCGCGTCCGATCGGTTCAACGGCCGACGGCTCGTCCGGGTTCCAGGAGTCCTTCGACCAGTACAGGCGCTTGGGCTCCAGGAAGACCACCGGGTCGTCGGAGGCGATGGCGGCCCGCAACAGGCCGTACGCGTCGGCGACCGTGGCGGGTGTGACGACGTGGAGTCCCGGGGTCGCCATGTAGTACGCCTCGGAGGAGTCGCTGTGGTGTTCGACGCCGCCGATACCGCCCCCGTAGGGCACCCGGACGGTGATCGGCAGGGGCATGGCCCCGCGCGTGCGGTTGCGCATCCGGGAGACGTGCGAGATCAGCTGCTCGAACGCGGGATAGGCGAACGCGTCGAACTGCATCTCCACGACCGGGCGCAGCCCGTACATGGCCATGCCGACGGCCGCCCCGAGGATGCCCGCCTCGGCCAGCGGGGTGTCCGTGCAGCGGTCCTCGCCGAACTCCTTGGCGAGCCCGTCGGTGACCCGGAAGACCCCGCCGAGGGTGCCGACGTCCTCACCCATGACGTGCACGGTGGGGTCGGCGGCCATGGCGTCGCGCATCGCGCGCGTGAGGGCCTGCGCCATGGTGGCGGGCTTGAGGGCGACGGTGGTCATCAGTGCGTCCCCTCCGCCTCGGCCTCGAGCTCGGCCCGCAACTGGGCCCGCTGCTCGCGCAGTTGGGGGGTGGGCTCGGCGTACACCTGGGCGAACAGGTCCATCGGGTCGAGCTCCGGGTCCTGGTTCATACGGGCACGCAGGTCGGCGGCGAGCGTCTCGGCGTCCTCGCGCGCGGCCCTGATGCCGTCCTCGTCGAGCAGCCCGCGCGCGGTGAGCTCCTTCTCCAGGAGGTCGATCGGGTCGTGCTCGCGCCAGGCGGTGACCTCGGCGTCGGTGCGGTAGCGCTTGTCGTCGTCGGCGTTGGTGTGCGCCTCCACGCGGTAGGTCACCGCCTCGACGAGCGTGGGACCACCGCCCGCGCGCGCGTGGCGTACGGCTTCGCTCAGCACGTCGTACATGGCGACCGCGTCGTTGCCGTCGACCAGGCGGCCCGGCATCCCGTAGCCGACGGCCTTGTGGGCCAGCGACGGGGCGGCGGTCTGCTTGGCGAGGGGCACGGAGATCGCGAAGCCGTTGTTCTGGACCAGGAAGACGACCGGCGCCTGCCACACGGCGGCGAAGTTCAGCGCCTCGTGGAAGTCGCCCTCGCTGGTGCCGCCGTCGCCGACCATGGCCAGCGCGACCACGTCGTCGCCCTTGAGGCGGGCGGCGTGCGCGAGCCCCACGGCGTGCGGCAGCTGCGTCGCGAGCGGGGTGCACAGGGGCGCCACCCGGTGCTCACGCGGGTTGTACCCGGTGTGCCAGTCGCCGCGCAGCAGCGTCAGTGCCTGTACGGGGTCCACGCCGCGGGCGACCACGGCGAGCGTGTCCCGGTAGCTGGGGAAGAGCCAGTCGCGGTCCTCCAGGACGAGCGCGGCGGCCACCTCGCAGGCCTCCTGGCCGACGCTGGAGGGGTACACGGCGAGCCGGCCCTGCTTGGTGAGCGCGGTGGCCTGCGCGTTGTACCTGCGCCCGCGCACCAGCTGCGCGTACAGCCGGCGCAGCAGCCCGGGGTCCGCCTGCGCCGCCGCCTCGGTGCCGAGGACGCGGTACGGAGCCGCGTCGGGCAGCAGCGGCGCGGGGTCGGTACGGGGTTGCCAGGCGGGCGGCGGCGTGGGCCGGTATGCGCCCCGCTGCTCCATGACCGTCATGACGGCACCTCCTCGTGGGAGACGGCTCCGGGCGCGCCACGGATGTGACTCGCCTCACCTACCGATTGTTCGGTCGCCGGCGCATTTTGGCTACAGGCACCGCCAGGCTGTGGACAAACGGTTCTCCACAGCCTGAGATGGACGCAGTACGTCCATGGCAGGGAGGCGGGGGGACATGGCACCTGAACAAATGGCCGAACGGGCGGAAGGCGGCACCCCGCCGCCCCCTCGTCCGCTGGACGCCATTGATCAGGCCATCCTGCAGATGCTCCAGGCGGACGGCCGCGCCTCGATCCGTTCCGTGGCCGAACGTGTGCACGTTTCGCGGGCCAACGCCTACGCGCGCATCAACCGACTCATCGAGGACGGCGTGATCCGCGGCTTCGGCGCCCGCGTGGACCACGAACGCGCCGGACAGGGCACCTCGGCGTACATCACCCTGAAGATCGTCCAGAACTCCTGGCGCACGGTCCGCGAGCAGTTGAGGCAGCTGCCGGGCGCCGACCACATCGCCCTGGTGGGAGGTGACTTCGACGTGCTCCTGCTGGTCCACACCCCCGACAACAAGGCGCTGCGGGAGCTGGTCCTGATGCGTCTCCAGGCGATCCCGGAGGTGCTCAGCACGCGCACCCTGCTGGTGTTCGAGGAGGAGGACCTGGGTCCGGAGGCCTGAGCCACCGTTCCTTGGCCTGAGCGGGAGGGCGCGCGCTCAGTCCCAGCGCCCCGAAGGGTCTTGGGCGAGCCGGTCCCCGGCGGGCACGGATCCGGGGACCGGCTCGACACACGCCCTGTTCACGGTCCGGGCCGGAGGCCGCCCTTGAACGCAGCAGCCCTGCGTGAACTGGCGTGGCCGGCGTCCCGGTCGCACGGCCTGTCGGCCCGACCGGGCCGGGACGCAGCAAGCCCGCAAACGGACGAGCACCCGATCGAGCCGATTCGGCCCGTGCGCACTCGCTGTCGAGCGGCTGCCGATCCCCGGAGTCACCCCCGGGTCGTCCACGCCGGGGCGCTCACTCCGGGTTGCGCAGCCCTCCGAAGACCAGCCGCACCACCGCGTCGGAGACCTCACGCTCGCCCATGCCGCGTCCGTCCGGCCGGTACCACTCCACGACCGAGTTGATCATCCCGAAGACGAGCCGCGTCGCGAGCCGTACCTCCACGTCACCGCGGATGTCCCCCTCGGCGGCTGCCGCCTTGAGCAGGTCGGCGACCCGGTGGTCGAAGTCGCGGCGCCGCTCCAGGGCCCGGCGCTCGGTGTCGGTGTTGCCGCGCACCCGCAGCAGCAGCGTCACGTACGGAAGCTCGGCGATGAGCACCTCGACCATGCGCCGTACGACGTACTCCAGGCGCCCGGCGGCGGGCCCCACGCGCGCGTGCTCCTCGTCGAGGATCCCGAAGAGGCCGTCCAGCGCCCGGCTGACGGCCAGGCGCAGCAGCTCCTCCTTGCCGGTGACGTGGTGGTAGATCGACGACTTGGAGATGCCCGCGGCCCTGGAGAGGTGCTCCATGGAGGTGCCGTCGTAGCCGCGCTCGTTGAACACCTGGACGGCGACCTGGAGCAGCGTCGTCGGGGTGTACGTGTCGCGCTTGGCGGTGGTCATGGGGTGCCCTCCCGCTTGTCGGTGGCGTACGCGTGGCGGTAGAGCGCGAGGGACGGCGCGTACCGTCCGCTCGGGTCGCGCTGGTGGAGTTCGTCGAGGATCTCGTGCGCCCAGCTCCGGCCGAGCCTGCGGCTCCACTCGAAGGGCCCGAGCGGGTAGTTGACGCCGAGGCGCATCGCCGTGTCGACGTCCTCCTCGGTGGCGACGCCCTTGGCGACGGCGTCGTGCGCGAGGTCGACGATCCGGGCCACCGTACGGGCGACGATCATGCCGGGGGTGTCCCCGAGGACGCTGACGTCCTTGCCGAGCGCCTGGAAGAGGCCGACGGCCTCGGAGAGGGTCTGCGGCTGGGTGTCCTGGGAGGCGGACAGGGCGATGCGGGTGGCCCGCCGGTAGTCGAGGGCGAGGTCGAAGTAGACGACGTCACGGAACTCGACGCTGGTCTGTCCGTCGGCGAGGACCAGCTGTCCGCCGCTGGGCAGCACCAGCCGGGTGCCGTGGTCCTCCTCGTCCTCACGGACGGGAACGCCCGCCTCGCGGATCAGCGCGAGGAGGTCGGACGCGGGGCCCAGGTCACCCTCGGCGACGACGTAGGCGGGCGCCTGGGCCTTCTCCGCGGTGTGCGGTTCGGCGCGCTCGGCGTCGTCCCCGTAGTCGTACCAGCCCTGCCCGGTCTTGCGGCCGAGCCGGCCCGACTCGACGAGCCGCCGCTGGGCCAGCGAGGGCGTGAAGCGCACGTCCTGGAAGAAGGCCTGCCACACGGAGTGGGTGACGGCCTCGTTGACGTCCTGCCCGATCAGGTCGGTCAGCTCGAACGCGCCCATCCGGAACCCGCCGCACTCGCGCAGCACCGCGTCGATGGTGGCGGGGTCGGCGGACTGGGCCTCGTACGCGGCGAAGGCCTCCGCGTAGAAGGGCCGGGCGAGGCGGTTGACGATGAAGCCGGGGGTGTCGGCGCAGGCGACCGGGGTCTTGCCCCAGGCGCGGGCCATCTCGTACGCGCGCGTGGCCGACGTGACGTCGGTGGCGAACCCGGAGACGACCTCCACGAGGGGCAGCAGCGGCGCCGGGTTGAAGAAGTGCAGCCCCACGAAGCGCCCCGGGTTGCGCAGGACGCCACCGATGGCGGTGACGGACAGGGAGGAGGTGTTGGTGGCGAGCAGACAGTCCTCGTCGACCACGTCCTCCAGGTCGCGCAGCAGCTGCTGCTTCACGTCGAGCTGTTCGAGGACGGCCTCGACGACGAGGGAGCAGTCGGCGAGTTCGGCGAGGCTCCCTGCGGCGTGCAGCCGGCCCCGGGCGGCGTCCCGGTCGGCCGGCGTCATCCGGTCCTTCTCGACGAGCCGGTCGAGCCGCGCGCCGATCGCGTCGGCGGCGTCCTGGGCCCGCCCTGGCGCGGCATCGAACAGCCGTACGTGATGACCGGCGACCAGCGCGACCTGGGCGATGCCCTGTCCCATGGTGCCGGTGCCGACGACGGCCACGGGGCTGCTGAGGTCGAGTGCAGTCATGTGCGCGATCCTCCCGCACGGCGTTGTCCACAGATGCGGCGGACCCCCTTGTCCCGACCGATCGTTCGGTTACTCTAACTCTGTCGTGCCTTTTCTGCCCAGGTCATGTCCCCGTTCATGCACCGGGTCACGCCCCAGGTCATGAGCTCAACGAAGTGCTCTTGAGACGAGGAGTTGGTCCCTGATGGCCGCCGAACTCACCGCGCACCAGCTGATCGCCCAGCACCGGCCCACCCTCGACCAGGCGCTGGAAGCGATCCGCACACGCGCGTACTGGTCCCCGCACCCCGAACACCCCAAGGCGTACGGGGAGGACGGCAGCCTGGACCTGGCCGCGGGCAGGGCCGCCTTCGACGCCGTCCTGAACACCCGCCTCGACCTCGGCCAGCCCGGCACCGACGACTGGGTGGGCGGCGAGGTGTCCCCGTACGGCGTCGAGCTGGGCGTCACCTACCCGCACGCGGACGTCGACGTGCTGCTGCCCGCCATGAAGGCCGGCCTGCGCGCCTGGCGCGACGCGGGCGCGGAGGTCCGCGCGATGGTCTGCCTGGAGATCCTCAAGCGGATCAGCGGCCGGACGCACGAGTTCGCGCACGCGGTCATGCACACCAGCGGCCAGGCCTTCATGATGGCGTTCCAGGCGGGCGGCCCGCACGCCCAGGACCGCGGCCTGGAAGCGGTGGCGTACGCGTACGCGGAGCAGGTGCGCACCCCCGGCACCGCGGAGTGGAGCAAGCCCCAGGGCAAGCGCGACCCGCTGGCCCTCACGAAGGAGTTCACGCCGGTCCCGCGCGGTATCGCGCTCCTCATCGGCTGCAACACCTTCCCGACGTGGAACGGCTACCCGGGCCTGTTCGCGTCCCTCGCCACGGGCAACGCGGTCGTCGTGAAGCCCCACCCGCGCGCGGTACTGCCGCTCGCGCTGACGGTCGGTATCGCGCGCGAGGTCCTGGCGGAGACCGGTTTCGACCCGAACCTGGTGGCGCTGGCGGCCGAGCGCCCGGGCGAGGGCATCGCGAAGACCCTGGCGACCCGCCCGGAGATCCGGATCATCGACTACACGGGATCGACGTCGTTCGGCGACTGGCTGGAGGCCAACGCCCGCCAGGCGCAGGTCTACACGGAGAAGGCCGGCGTCAACACGGTGATCGTGGAGTCGACCGACAACTACCAGGGCATGCTGTCGAACCTCGCCTTCGCCCTCTCCCTGTACAGCGGCCAGATGTGCACCACCCCGCAGAACCTCCTGATCCCCCGCGACGGCATCCGTACGGAGGAGGGCCACAAGTCCTACGACGACGTCGTCACCGGCCTCGCAGCGGCCGTCGGCGGCCTCCTGGGCGACGACGCGCGCGCGAACGGGCTGCTGGGCGCGATCGTCAACCCCGATGTGAAGGCACGGCTGGAGGCGGCGGCCGGGCTCGGCGAGGTCGCCCTGGCCTCGCGGGAGGTCGTGAACCCCGACTTCCCGGACGCGGTGGTCCGTACGCCCGTCATCGTGAAGCTCGACGGCACGCGGAAATACTGGGACGGGGCGGACTCCGAGGCCGCCTACATGAGCGAGTGCTTCGGTCCGGTCTCCTTCGCCGTCGCGGTCGACTCGGCGGCGGACGCGGTGGAACTGCTGCGACGGACGATCCGGGACAAGGGCGCGATGACGGTCGGCGCGTACACGACCGACCCGGAGGTCGAACAGGCCGTCCAGGAGGCCTGCCTGGAGGAGTGCGCCCAGCTGTCGCTGAACCTGACCGGCGGGGTGTACGTCAACCAGACGGCCGCCTTCTCCGACTTCCACGGCTCGGGCGGCAACCCGGCGGCGAACGCGGCACTGTGCGACGGGGCGTTCGTGGCGAACCGCTTCCGGGTGGTGGAGGTGCGCCGCCAGGCCTAGGCACGGCCAGGCCCAGGCCCAGGCACCTCAGGCCTAGAAGGCCCGCCCGCCGGTGACGCTCCAGTGGTACAGCGTCATGGCCACGCTGGTCGCGAGGTTGTAGCTGGAGACCTGGGGGCGCATCGGGAGGGACACCAGGTGGTCGCCGCGCGCGCGTAGGTCGGGCGACAGCCCGCTGCGCTCGGAGCCGAAGGCGAGTACGGCGTCGTCCGGGATCTTCAGCGCCCGGATGTCGTCGCCCTCCGGATCGAGCGCGAACACCGGCCCGGACGGCAGCTCGGCCACCGCGAGGCGCTCCACGGCGGTCGCGAAGTGCAGCCCCGCCCCAGCGCGTACGACGGTGGGGTGCCAGGGGTCCAGGGTCCCGGTCATGACGACCCCGGTCACCCCGAAGCCGGCGGCGAGCCGGATCACCGCCCCGGCGTTGCCGAGGTTGCGCGGGTTGTCGAGGACGACGACGGGCGCGGTCCGGGGCGTACGCGCGAGCGCCTCCAGATTGGCCTCGCGGGAGGGCCGTACGGCCAGGGCAGCCACCGCGGTGGGGTGCGGGCGCGGCACGAGGGACGTGTACGTCGTGGCCGGGACCTCGGTCAGGAGGGCGTCCAGGGTGTCCCGTACGTCCGGAGCGAGTGCGGCGGCGAGATCCAGGGTCTTCCGGCGGTCGGTCGTCACGGCGACCGGGATCCGCGCGCCGAAGCGGACGGCGTGCTTGAGGGCGTGGAAGCCGTCGAGCAGGACGGAATCGCATGCGAGCCGCTGCCAGTCGCTCACCGCGTCGATTGCCGGGCCTGTCGCTGCGTCCGTCATGCCGTGAAGCCTACGTGCGGGGATTCCGCCGCCTTGTCCGCCGGGTCGCCGCCCGTCTCGCGGGCGCGCTCGTCCGGCCCGGTACCGCCGTTTCTCCGCAGGCGGGCGAGAAGGCGCGCACACACGCGCGTGGCCCGGTCGCCGAGGCGGCGCAGGAAGGAGGTCGGCAGGAACACGGCGTCCGCGGCGATCATCGCGAGGGAGAAGAAGGGCAGTCCGAGGACGACGGCGATCACGGCGTGCTCGGTCATCATCACGGCCAGCAGGATGTTCTTGACCCGCCGGTTGAAGAGCGTGAAGGGGAAGGCGACCTGCACGGCCACCGTCCCGTACGTCACCAGCAGCACCATCGTGCCGCTCGACGACATCAGGTCGGAGAGCGCGGGCCAGGGGGAGAAGTAGTCGAGGTGGAGCGGGTAGTGGACGGCGGTGCCGTCCTGCCAGCGTGAGCCCTGGATCTTGTACCAGCCGGCCGTCGCGTAGATCAGACAGGCCTCGGCCATGATCACGAAGAGGGCCGCGTTGTGCACGAGGTTGCCGACGATGTCGAGGAGCGTCCGCGCCTCGCCGCCCTGCCCACGCCGGGCCACGACCCACCCCACGCCCTGTGCCAGCCACATGCCCCAGAGGATCACCGGGACCAGCGGGTCGCCGTCGAGCTTGCCGGCCGCGATACCGCCCAGGAGGAGCACCCCGAGGACGCCCCAGAGCACGGGACCCACACGGTCGGGGGCGGGGTCGTCGTCGGGGTCCACGCGGGCGCGTGCCTTTCGGGCGCGCCGGGCGTCCAGGGACCACACCTGGCCGCAGCGCGTGAACACCAGGTAGAGGGACATCAGGTGCAGGACGTTGTCGCCGCCGTCGCCCATGAAGATGCTGCGGTTCTGGAGCGAGAGCACACCGACCATGAAGAGCACGGACAGGGTGCGGGTCCGCCAGCCGAGCAGGAGAAGGAGGCTGGCGAGCACCGCGAGCACATAGACGAGCTCGAACCAGAGCTGGCTGCCGGACCACATCAGGACCGTGAAGGCACCGTTGTCCGCGATGAGCTGTTGGGCGAGATCCCAGCTCCAGGGGCCGTCGGGGCCGTACAGCTCCTGCCGGTGCGGGAACTCGCGCAGCAGGAACAGCAGCCAGGTCGCGGAGAACCCGATGCGCACGACGGCGGTCTGGTAGGGGCCCAGGGCGGTCTCGGTGACGCGGCCGATGCCACGGGAGACCGACCGGGAGAGCGAACGGGAGGCCGCGGGAACCAGGCGGGTCATGAGCCCTCCCCCTTCGTCGCGCCGGCCGCGCCTGTCGCCTCGGCCGCCTCGTCGTCGGGGACGGGCCACCAGGACAGTACGCGGTACGTGGGCGTCTCGGACACCTGCTCCTGGCTCCACTCGGGCGGCCGGACGTTCGTACTGCGGGAGCGGACCTGGACGCGGTCGATCGTGCCGTCGGGTCCTGCCGCGCCCTCGCGGTCGAGCCGCATGAGGACGATGCGGCGCAGGTACTGCTCGGCGAGGGCACCGCGCAGGCCCGAGGGACGGTTCTCGGCGTCGTGCGAGGCGAGGAGGAAGTCCCAGGCCCGGCGCAGCTCGTTCTGCTGGGTGTGGCTGGGCATCGGATTGCCGTCGATGGCCTCGCCGTCCTGCGCGGAGAGGTCGTACCAGCCGGTCGTCCGGGCGCCGCCGTCCGCGGTACGGACATCGGCGCGGACCTCGACGGCGACGTTCTGCTGCAGCGGGTTGGGGGCGAAGAGCTTCCAGTTCTGTTCGAACTCCGGGTAGATCCAGTCGTCGATCGTCCGGGTGTGCTCCTTGGTGGCCGTGTTCGAGGGCGCGACGTGCAGAAAGACCATGCCGAGGTGGAAGCACGCGGCGACGCCGACGACCGCGACAGCGAGGGCGGCGCCCAGCTGGTAGGGGAGGGAGAGGGCGGCCAGTGCCGACCGGGGAGCCTCCTCGGGATCGGGAGTGCCCGCGGACTCGCCGGGCTCGTCGCGCCCGTGCCCGGCGTCCGGGCCTGCCTCGTACGCGTCCATTCCGCCCCGTCTCCCGATACCCGCTCCCGTCGCGCCTGCGGCGCGCGCACGGGCACGGTACTCAAGGTCACCCACACAGCACAGCCCCCCTTCGCACACCTGCACGACCACTGAGCGGCGACCGGGAGGCCGGACCCGGGGGTTGTCCACAGCCGTTGACACCCTATGGCCCACCGCCGGACCATCGACTCGACAAACCGAACGATCGGTCGCCATCACACACCCTCCGACCCTGCCCGTTCCCTTCTTCTAGAACCTGTTCTATCTTGACGCCCCGTCAGATCACCCGCCCCGGGCCGAGAGGACAGCACCATGGACTTCAGGTTCAGTGAGGAGCAGCAGGCGGCGGTCGAGGCGGCCCGGGCGGTGTTCGGCGGGGTCGCACCGGACTCAGTGCCCAGTCCGTCGCTCGTCCCGGGTGCCGTCGCGGACGACTTCGACCGGGCCCTGTGGGAGAGGCTCGCCGGCGCGGACCTGCTGAGCCTGCTGCTCGACGAGGAGTACGGCGGGGCCGGCCTCGACGCCATCGCCCTGTGCCTCGTGCTGCGCGAGTCCGCGAAGGTACTGGCCAGGGTGCCCCTGCTGGAGAGCTGCGCCGCCGCCGCGGCCGTACAGGCGTACGGGGGCGGGGAGTTGCGGGGCGAGGTCTTGCACCGGGCCGGGGCGGGCGAACTCGTGCTCACCGTCGCCGCGCACGGCCGCACCGGCCACGACCCCGCCGAACTCGCCGTGACCGCGCGCCGGGACGGCGACCTCTGGGTCCTCGACGGAGTCCAGACGGCGATCCCCTGGGCGCACAACGCCGACTTCGTCCTCGTCCCCGCGCGCACGAACGCCGACCGGACCGTCCTCGCCCTCGTCCCCCGCGTCCACGAAGGCGTCCCGCTCGACGGCGCCGCCCTCGCCGAGCAGATATCCACCGCCGGAGAGCGGCTCGGCGAACTGCGCCTGGAATCCGTGCGGCTGCCGGACCGCTACGTCCTCGAAACCGACGGCGCCTGGCCGTGGCTGCGCGATCTGCTGACCGTCGGGACCTGCGCCCTGGCGCTCGGACTGGGTACGGCGGTGCTGAGCATGACCAGCGACTACACCGGCAAGCGGGAGCAGTTCGGGCACCCGCTGGCCACCTTCCAGGCCGTCGCCGTGCAGGCCGCCGACCGGTACATCGACCTGCGCGCGATGGAGGCCACGCTGTGGCAGGCGGCATGGCGGATCGGCACGAGGGCGGGCGGTGCGCTGCCCGTCTCCGGAGATGTCGCCGTCGCCAAGATCTGGGCCTCGGAAGGGGTACGCAGGGTCGTGCAGACCGCACAGCACCTGCACGGCGGTTTCGGCGCCGACACCGACTACCCGCTGCACCGGTACCACGCCTGGGCGAAGTACCTGGAGCTGTCGCTCGGCCCCGCGGCGGCCCACGAGGAGGCCCTGGGCGACCTGCTCGCGGCACACCAACTGGGCTGAAGCAGGCAGGGGGGCCGGCACGCGACCGGCGTTCAGGCGACGAAGCCCGGCGCACCCTCGTCGGTGACGACCGGGCGGCCCGCCGCCTCCCACACCTGCATGCCGCCGTCGACGTTCACGGCGTCGATGCCCTGCTGGACCAGGTAGTTCGTCACCTGAGCCGACCGGCCACCGGAGCGGCAGATCACATTGACCCGGCCGTCCTGCGGTACCGCCTCGGTCAGCTCTCCGTAGCGGGAGACGAATTCGCTCATCGGGATGTGCAACGCCCCCTCGGCGTGCCCCGCCCGCCACTCCTCGTCCTCACGGACGTCCAGCAGGAAGTCGCCGTCCTTGAGGTCCGTGACCTCGACCGTGGGCACACCAGATCCAAAACGCATGCCCCGACGATACCCAGGTCACCGCCCGAGCAGTTCCGCCAGTTCCGCCTCGCGCTGCGCGACCTGGGCCAGGAGCTGTTCGGCGATCTCCTCCAGGAGACGGTCGGGGTCGTCCGGCGCGAGCTTCAGCATCGCTCCGATCGCGCCCTCCTCCAGCTCACTGGCGACCAGCGTGAGCAGTTCCTTGCGCTGGGAGAGCCATTCGAGGCGGGCGTAGAGCTCCTCGCTGTGGCTCGGCCGCCACTCGGCGGGCACCGGGCCGGCCGCCCACTCCTCGGCCAGCTCCCGCAGCAGCGGCTCGTCGCCCCGCCCGTAGGCGGAGTTGACCCGGGAGATGAACTCGTCGCGCCGCGCCCGCTCCTCCTCGTCCTGCGCCAGGTCCGGGTGGGCCTTGCGGACCAGTTCGCGGTAGAGCTTGCGGGCCTCGTCGCTCGGGCGGACCCGCTGCGGAGGCCGTACCGGCTGCTCGGTGAGCATCGCCGCCGCCTCCGGGAACAGACCCTCCGAGTCCATCCAGCCGTGGAACAGCTCCTCGACACCGGGCATCGGCATGACCCGCGCCCGTGCCTCGCGCGCCGCCCGCAGGTCCTCGGGATCGCCGGTGCGCGCGGCCTTCGCCTCGGCGATCTCGGCGTCCAGTTCGTCGAGACGGGCGTACATCGGGCCGAGCTTCTGGTGGTGCAGCCGGGAGAAGTTCTCGACCTCGATACGGAAGGTCTCGACCGCGATCTCGTACTCGATGAGCGCCTGCTCGGCGACCCGCACGGCCCGCTCCAGCCGCTCCTCGGGCCGAGGCCCCTCCGCCGCGCCCCCGGCACTGCCGGCCGCGCCGGACGGCGCCTGCGCGTCAGGGCGCTCCCGCGGCCCGTCGGCTTCGGGCACGGACAAGGACTGATCAGCTTCCGGGGTCGTCACCCGCCCAAGCGTAGGCCACGGCCCGTCCGCCCATCGAGGGTCACCGGAGAGAGCCCCGAAGTGACCCCCGAACCGACCCCACAGCCCTCACACGCCCGTCTCCGCGTCGATCCTCCCCGCCCGCACCGCCGCCACCAGATCCGCGTGGTCCGCCTCCGTCCGGTCGGCGTAGGCCATGGCGAACGTCGCCACCGCCTCGTCCAGCTCGTCGCTCTTGCCGCAGTAGGCGGCGATCAGACGCGGGTCGGCGCTGTGTGCGTGGGCGCGGGCCAGGAGGGCGCCCGTCATCCGGCCGTAGTCGTCGATCTGGTCGGTGGACAGGGCGGACGGGTCGACGCTGCCCTTGCGGTTGCGGAACTGCCGTACCTGGAACGGCAGCCCGTCGACCGTGGTCCAGCCGAGGAGGCTGTCGCTGACGACCTGCATGCGCTTCTGCCCGAGCACCACCCGGCGCCCCTCGTGCACCGAACCGGCCGCCTCCACCGGATCGAAACCGGCGGTGGCCAGATGCGGTACCAGCGCCGAAGGGCGGGCCTCCTTCACCTGGAGGACGAGACACTCGCCCTTGTGGTCGAGGAGCAGCACGACGTACGACCGCGCGCCCACACTGCCCGTGCCGACGATGCGGAACGCCACGTCGTGCACGGCGTGGCGGGCCAGCAGCGGAAGGCGGTCCTCCGGCAGCGTGTGCACGTACTCCTCCAGGGACGCCGCCACCACCTCGGCCTCCTCGTCCGGCACCCCCCACAGCACCGGCGGGGCGTCCACGAAGCGCCGCCCGCCGTCCTCGGTGACCGCCGTCGACCTGGCCGCGAAGCGCCCGCTGGTGTTGCCCCGCGCCTTCTCGGAGACCCGCTCCAGCGTGCCGGCCAGGTCCTGGGCGTCCGCGTGGGAGACGAGTTCCTCGTCCGCGATCGCGTTCCACGCGTCCAGCACCGAGAGCTTCGCGAGCAGCCGCATCGTACGGCGGTACGCGCCGACCGCGCCGTGCGCCGCCTTGCGGCAGATGTCCTCGTCCCCGCCCACCTCCCGGCCCGCGAGCACCAGCGAGGCCGCGAGCCGCTTGAGGTCCCACTCCCAGGGGCCGTGGACCGTCTCGTCGAAGTCGTTCAGATCCATCACCAGGCCGCCGCGCGCGTCCCCGTACAGACCGAAGTTGCCCGCGTGGGCGTCGCCGCAGATCTGGGCGCGGATCCTGGTCATCGGGGTACGGGCGAGGTCGTACGCCATCAGGCCCGCCGAACCGCGCAGGAAGGCGAACGGGGTGGCGGCCATCCTGCCCACCCTTATCGGGGTCAGCTCGGGGATGCGCCCGCGGTTGGACTCCCTGACCGCCGTCTCCGCGTCCGGCCGGGAGCCGTCCGCGCCGGTGTCGAGGGAGGCGTGCGCACCGCGCGGAACCTGCCGCCGCAGCGCCTTCCCCTCTTCCTTGGGGGAACCCTCCGCCTGCCACTGGGCGAACCCCGGCACCCGGGGAAGCTTGCGCGCCCGACTCCGCGCCCCTGTGGTCCCCGCCGACTCCGTACCGACCTCGGTCATCGCGACCGCCTCCCCCGCTCCACGCACCGCCGCCAACATCAACTGGCGACGACCGTACAGCCGCACACCGCATCAGGTCAGACCCTGTGGACAAGTCGGGCAGCCAGTGGGGCGCACTTCATAGTGAGAGAGACCTCACATCTGCACGACGCACGAGACACGACGCACAAGGACAGGAGGACAAGAGAACAACGCGAAACGGCCCTCACCGTGATCACGATGAGGGCCGTTCACCTGTTCTTGTGGGGCACCGACGGAACTCGTATGGCGGACGCCCGGGCGGACCGTGCGGTGTTCCACCGGGGCCGCCTCGTCTGCCGCACCCGGCACGAGCGGGTCTTCCCCGCAGGTCTGCCCGGTGCGCACGGCGCCGGGTGATTACCGGCCCCCGGCCTCGCTATCAGGCCGAGGGGGACCGGTCCGCGTCCTCGGTCGCGGGCGCGGACGCCTCCGGCGTACGACCGAGCTCCCGCGCCTCCTCCAGTGTGCGGGCCCGCCGCAGGGGGGAAACGGTCAGCCAGAACGAGACGACGAGGTAGGAGAACCCCACGACCCAGAGGGCCGTACCGGGGGACAGGGCGTCGGCCAGGGCACCGCCGACGATGGCGCCCAAGGGCAGCGTGCCCAGGGCGACCAGTCGGTAACTTGCGGTCACCGCACCGATCTGGTGCTCCGGCGGAATGGCCTGCCGCAGGCTCACGGCGAACACGTTGAACAGCGCCACACCAAAGCCGTTCAGCATCATGGCGACCGACGCGAGCACGGCGACGTACACGCCGACATGGTTGACGACCGGAACGAGCAGCAGGCCGAGCGCGGCCAGCACCGCCCCCAGGGCCAGCACGCCGCCGACGGCCCACCGTTTGGTGAGCCGGTTGGCGCACAGCGAACCGATCAGGGCGCCCACGCTGCCGACACCGATGATCACGCCCACGGTGGTGCCGCTCATGCCGAGCCCGCGGACGGCGAACACCAGGAAGATGGTGAGAAAGGCCTTCTCGTGCAGGTTCGACAGACCGGCCTGGACGCACAGGTCCCGGATCGGGCGTAGTGACCAGGTGTAGCGGAGCCCGGAACCGATCGCCTTCAGCGCTGACTCACGAGGTTGTTCGGGGGCCTTGACGCCCCGCAGCAGCAGACCGCTGACGACGGCACCCGCGGAGCACGCGGCGGCCACCGTCAGCGCCGACGACAACCCCAGCCTGCCGACGAGGAAGCCGGCCGCGGACGGTCCGGCGAGGGTGCTGACCGAGTACGTCGCCTGATGCAGACCGTTGGCCGCGGCGATGGAGTCCAGCGGCAGGATCCTGGGCAGCGTGGCCTGGTAGGCGACCTCGTAGAAGACGGTGGCGACACCGATGACGGCGGCGGCGCCGACAAGTTGGCCGAAGGTCAGCCCGTCGGCCGCCTGGAAGGCGCCCAGCGCAGCCAGCGCCGCGCCCTGCGCGAGGCTGGCAGTGACGAGGGTGCGGCGCGGCGGATACCGGTCGACCATGACACCGGCGATCAGCGAGAGCACCACGACAGGGACGAACTGCACGGCCGAGACGAGGCCCACGCCCGTGCCGTCGGTGTGCAGATAGGTGACCGCGATCAGGGGTAGGAGAAAACTGGTCAACTGTCCGCCGAAATGCGCCGAGGTTTCCCCCAGCCAGATGTTGCGGAAGTCCTTGTTCTCCGCAACAAGGATTCGGGTATCCCTGTCGAATATGGCCACTCCAACCCCCGGTCAAACCCTCTGTGAAAAAATCATTGCAACGCTAGCATGGGGCACTCCCGTCCGCTACCGTGAGGGGCGATGCCGCTTTTGCAGCCTATTTTCGGTAACAGGAGTCGAGGGATGTACGACCATTCTGGACTTACCCCCGAGGAAGTCGACCTGCTCCCCCGCGAAGAAGATGTCCGGATTTATTCGGAGCGCGGCTGGTATTTGTCCGAGAAGCTGCTCACTGACGATGAAGTGGACGCTCTGACGGATGCCAGCGAGCTCTATTACACAGGCCAGCGCGGCCGTGAGCTTCCCATGCGGCCAGACAGACTGGCCGACTGGACGCCTGCGGACGGTGACGTCCAGCGCAACAACGACTACATCCACTACCAGGACGAAATCATTGGGAAGATCCTGCGGAAACCCATCCTCGGGGCAGTCGCGGCCCGTTTGGCGCAGACGCATGAAATACGTGTCTTCCAGGCAACGCTGATCTACAAGCCGCCGGTCGCCCACGAGAAGTCCAACATTGTCTCCTGGCATTTCGACAAGTATTTCTGGCCGACTTGTTCGTCGGACCAGATGCTGACCGCTTTCATTCCGTTCCACGACTGCACTGAGGAGTCGGGCACGATCACCATGGTGAACGGAAGCCATCGCTGGCGGCATCGGCACGGCGCCGCACGGCCCGTCGGGGATCCGCAGGACGTGCGGCGCGAGTATCTCCTGAACGGTGACGCGGAGCGGAACGACGCCTTGGTGGAGAAGGTTCCGGTGCACATTCCCAAGGGGCACATGACCTTCCACCACTGCCACCTCTACCACGGCAGCGGCCCCAACCGCAGTCCCCGGCCCCGCCGGGCCATCTCGTTCCACCTCCAGGACGGGACGAACACCTACCGCGACCACACCCTGTCGGACAGCCGGCAGGAGCCCTACAAGCACGACTCCCTGGTCCGCAGAACCCCCGCCGGCCAACCGGACTATTCCGACCCGGAGTTCTGCCCGGTGCTGTGGCCCGTCCACACGCCCGAAGGCGAGGCATCCGTCACAGGGGAGTGACACGGTTCAAGTCCCACTCGTCGTCGCTCATGCCGCCGCCCGCCTCCTCCCGTACCGCGTCGGCGAGTGCCTGGTCCGCCACCGCGTCGCGCCGCAGCCCGGCGCCCGCGGTGGCCGGCAGCGGGACGACGGCCGCCCACAACGGGTGCAGTGAAGCCCCGCGGTGCACCTTCGCCTTCAGAGCGGAGGGCCCGAGATGGAGCGCGGTCATGCCGTGGCGTTCCATGCGGTGCAGCGGTTCGTAGTACACGACGTTGAAGTACTCGTACGCGTTCCGCGTCCGCGTGTAGTCGAAGCCGGCCACCCGGGCGTAGCAGGTGTCCCGCCAGTCGAAGCTCAGGTTGGCACCGACCAGGCGCCCCTCCTCGTCGACGCAGCGGAACACCGTGCCCAGGTCGTCCAGACAGCGTGCCTGGACGGTCAGGAACGCGTGGATCTCCGCGGGGTCGAGCGAGGCGCCGTAGCGGTCCATGGTCTGGCCGACCAGGGGCGCGAACTCGTCGACGCAGTCGGAGAGCCGGGCCGTCTCCACGCGCAGCCCGGAGCCCGCGAAGCGCCGGATCTCGTACTCGCGCTTGCGGACGTTCCGGCCGAGCAGCTGCCGGTAGGACTCGAAGGTCCCGCCGTCGTTGTGCACCACGGCCTCGGCGGCCCGCAGCTGTGCCCGTACCTCGAACCTTGCCGCGAGCAGCCGCAGACTGTCGGTGGTAACGAAGTCGAAGAGCAGCGCGTCGCAGTCCAGCGCGGCGGCCTGCTCGGCGGCACCGGCGATCAGTGCGTCGAGTGCCTCCTGTGCCGCGCCGGGATCCTTCAGCAGGAGGAACTCGTTGTGGTAGCCGGTACGGGTACCGACTCTGAGCACGGTGCGGCCCTCGGCCACGTCCGGCAGGGGCGGTGCGTTCTCGGACAGGAAGTCGTAGTAAGGCGTCGCCGCGAGGAGTTCGCCGTCGGCCTCGACCGTGAGATACCCCGGGGTGGCGAAGTCGGGCCGCTCCTGGCCGCGCAGCCAGGCGTGGCTCTGGTAGAAGCAACTGCCCGGCACAAGCGCGTCCCAGGCGGCCGGGTCGATGTCGTCGATCGACTTGAAGTGCTTCACATCAGGCATGTGCGCTTCCTCCCCTTGCTCACAGCAGCCAGTCGTCGGTGTTCAGCCCGCCCACCACGAACCGGCCGTACTCGGCGCCGAACGCCTCCGCCCCGGCGCGGTTGCGTTCGCGGACCTTCTTCTCGTCCGCCGCCAACGGCCGGTCCACTCCCACGAACACGCTGTACAGGGGATGAGGCTGGGCGCCACGCGCCAACTTGGCCTGAAAGGTGCCCAGACCGAGGTGGATCGCCCGGACGGTCCGCCCGACGCCCGACGCCACGGGGTGGTAGAAGACCAGGTTGAAATAGTCGGCCACGTTGGGCACCGAGTAGTCGAAACCGGCCACACGCGCGTAGAGCGTGTCGCCGTGCCGGTACCGCAGCGCGAAACCGACGGGGTGTTCGGCATCCTCCGCCAGCAGCAGTGTGCTGCGGTCGCCGAGGTAACGGCCCTGACGGTCGTACACGGCCGCCGCGCGCTCCTCGCCGTACTCGTGTCCGTGCCGGCGCATCAGCGCGCTGTTGAGCGGGGCGATCTCCTTGACGACCTCGGGAAGCGAGACCTCCCGGATGGTCCGTCCGCTGCGGTCGAAGTCCCTGCGCTCGCGCCGGGCCCGGGGCCGCCGGCCGGAGGGCAGCCAGGCCAGGTAGTCGTCCAGGTTCTGCCACAGGCCGACGGGCAGGACGGTCTCCACGTCGTGGTAGAGGAGTACAGCCCCGTCGTCGGCGTGGGCCTCGGCGACCTCCAGCGCCTCCGCCCGGGGCAGGTAGTAGTACCCGAGCACGCTCGCCCCGGCGGTCCCGGCGAAGTCGAGGGCCGCCGCGGTGAGCGCGCGCACCGCCGCCGAGCGCTCCGGCGCCGTCACCCCGTCCCGGCCCGGCAGTTGCCCCCGGAACTCCGACCAGCCCGCACCGATCGCCAGGGGCGTGGCCGCCAGATGTACGCGGTGTTCGTCGCTGATCAGCCCGGCGAGCAGGTCGGTGGGGGTGTAGAGCAGGTGCGGCGGGCGCATGAACGCGTACGCCTCGGCTCCGGCGACCGGCGCCCCCTGATCGTCGCGCGCAATCAAGTAGCGGGCGGTAGCTCCGAGCGGCAGTTCCTCCGTGCGTACGCCGGCGAAGCCGCTGCTGGAGTAGATCGTCCCGCCACTCACCAGAGCGTCCCATTCCACCGCCGGTAACTGGTCGACGGAGTCATACGAGGAGACGGGCATGGGGGAGCTCCAAGGAAGATGATCAGGTGGGATGTGGGCCTAAACCATACCGGGGTTCATTTCAGCAGAGACCGCACATCGCTGTCCCGCGTGTGCACGAGCAGGACGTCGGCGCCCCTGAGTTTGTCGAACAACCTTTGGTTGGCGAGCCGTTGGGAATCGCGGACCTTCACGGCGTACCAGAGGATGGACCGGGGGCCGATGACGGACCACAGTGTTTCCCTGACGCCGCCCCAGAGTCTTTCACGGCGTATCCAGCGCCGTACGGTACGGCGCAGCAGCCGCGGCCAGGTGACACGGAGCGGCGGATCCGTCCACACCACGCAGTCGGCCCGGTGGGCGAAAGCCTCGACGGACTCGGCGAACTGACCGTCAACGATCCAGCGTTCGGCCGCCAGTTCCCGCTCGACGCGGGCCAGGAACTCCGCCGTGGGCACCGGTGTCCAGGCCGGCCCCCAGAAGAGGGCGTCGAGCGTGACAGGCTCGACGCCACGCTGTTCGGCGAGGGCGCGGGCGAGGGTCGACTTGCCGCAGCCAGGACCGCCCACGATCCACACCCGGTCTGCCTCCGCGAGGCTGTTCACACGTGACACAGGCACATCCCCTCCAACCAGGCGGCCACGCCGTCCTCGTCATTGCGTGCGGTGAGGGCATCGGCAACCCCTCGTACGTCCGCGCTCGCGTTCGCCACGGCCACGCCGAGGCCGGCGGCGGCAAGCAGCCCCACGTCGTTGGACGCGTCGCCGAAGGCGACGACCTGCTGCCAGCCGACGCCGAGATCGGCGAAAATGGATGTGACCGCGGACACCTTGTCCGCCTCCGGGGCCGACACCTCCAGCAGTCCCGGTCCCGAGGAGGTCCACCGCACCGCACCCCGCACACCGAGCGTCGGCAGCCGGCCGCCGGGATCGGTGTGGACCATCAGACACAGCACGGGAGAACCGTCCGGCACGTCATCGACGTGCCGGACAGTCCCGTAACCGCTCGCCAGGATGTCGGGCCAGCCGGGACCGAGCAGCCGATCGTGCTCTCGGTCCACGGCCCAGGGGCGCTGCCCGACCACCGCGATCTCGGCCCGGACTGTGGCGGGGGTCATCGCCCGGATCCGCCGTACGTCGCCGCTGTCCAGGTCGCTGACGACGGCACCGTTGGACGACACCAGGAAGGCCCCCAGACCGGACACGGCGGACAGGACCTCGCGGGCGGACCAGTACGGGCGGGCCGTCGCGAAGACGATGTGGGTTCCCTGCGCGGCGACCGCACGCAGCGCCGCCACCGTTCGCCCGCTCAGCGTGCTGTCCGGCTGCAGCAGCGTGCCGTCGAGATCGGTGACCACGACGGCCGGGCGGCTGCCCCCACTGGTGCGAGGACAGCCGTTGAGATGCGTTCCGGTCACGGAGGTCACTTCTCCCGTGCGGGCTCACGGGGCGGCGGCATGCGGTGGGTGATCACGGCCGCGTACCGGTGGTAGTGCCACTGCTCGTAGCCCAGGTGGCTTTCGCCGCGGATGCCCAGGTCGGCGTTCTCGAACAGTTCCCAGCCGGGCCTCTTGACGATCCGGTCCATCTCCGCGGCCGTCGGGTAGTACCCGCACTGCCGCTCGTCGTCGTTGAGCCCGATCAGGTACTCGCCGAAGAAGAGTCCGCCCGGCGCGACCATGTCCATCGCGTGGTGGACGAGAGCCTCCATGGTGTGGGCCCGGTTGGGCGGCATCGACCACAGGCCGCTGCCCAGTACGAGCTGGAAGCCGCCCTCGGCGGGCAGGGTCATGTAGTCCTGCTCCACCACGGTGCACCGGTCCGCCAGGCCCTCGGCGGCGAGCCGCCCCCGCAGGCCAAGGATGTCGTGGTGCCCGTCGACGAGGTCCAACTCGCCTCCGTCGAGGAAGAGTTCGTCGCTCTCCACCCCGACGACCTCCCAGCCGGCGCGGAGCAGCGGCAGGGCGAACTTCCCGTCGGAGACGCCCAGGACACAGGCGCGCGGCCGGACCCGGCGGGCGTACTCGCCCAGTGGGATGTAGCGGGCCAGAGCGGGGAAATACGAGAAGTAGTCTCCCCAGTAACTTTTGTGATCGACGTCAAGCACATGCCCTCCCACGGCCGTTGTCGGTGCTGCTGGTCATGTCGCCGCCTCGGCTGCGCTGTTGCGGACGGTGCCCCACCGCTCAGCCGCGGACTTGTGGATGTACCAGATGTCGTCCTCGGTGAGCAGTCGGGAGACGACCTCCGGATAGGCCTCCTCGAAGTACGAGTAAGGGGGCCGGTTGTCCTTGCGTGAGTGGTAGTCCAGGCGGTCCTGGCCGTGTGCGGCGGTGATCGCCGTACCCGGGTGGTACGTGAGGATGTTGGGGCTGGCCATGACGAGCAGTTCGTCGTCGATCAGCCGACCGATCTCCTCGATCGTCTCCTCGATGGTCTCCCGGCACTCGCCGTCCAGACCGAAGAGGACCGAGCTGCCGACCCTGATGCCGTGGCCCCGGATGCTGGTGAGCGCCTCGCGCACCTTGCTCACCCAGGCTTCCGGGTTGCGGCGCAGCAGGTTCTTGCCAACGTGGGCCATCACACTCTCGGCCATGCTCTCGATGCCGATGTAGATATAGGTGCAGCCGCTGCTGCGCATCAGTTCGAGCCCGGTGCGCACCTCCTCTGCCTTGGCGCGGTTGAGCACCACGTCGACGGTGAGCTGGGCGCCCCACTCGAAGGAGCCGCCGCCCGGCAGGTCCGTGCCCTGCGCCCGCAGATCCCGGCAGAACTCGGTGATCGCCTTCCAGTTCCCGCCCCAGAACACCGGATCGTCGAAGAACGCGGCTTCCGCGCCCCAGTCCATGAGCCGACGAACCCGCCGGGCCACGTGCTCCGTCTCGCTCACCGCGAACCGCGTGGGCCGCTGGGAGACCTGGATGCTCTCCGAACAGAAGGTGCATTTGAACGGGCAGGAGTCCAGCGTCATCATGTGCGCCGTGCGACTGCCCAGGGGGTGGCTCCCGGCCTCCGCGAAGACACCGAAGCGCGCGCGGATGGAGAACGCCTCGTACGGTGAAGGGAGTTCGATGGAGCTGAGCCGCTCGCCGCGCACCGGCACCACCACCGCCTCACCGGGGCAGAAGCCGACGATCGTGCCCGAACCCCGGAGTGTCTCCTCGGCACCGGCCACCAGCGGAAGGGCGTCGAGCACCGCCGCGTTGTCGGTCGGGCCGAAGCCGGGCGGGACGGTCAGCGACACGGCCCGCAGCAGCAGGTCGAGCAGGGGTGCGCCGTCACCGGCGACCACGAAGTCGACGACTTGACCCGCGCGGCCGTCGCGGACGACCTCCACCGTGCTGCTCCAGGAGAACTCCGCCGTGCCGTCGGCGTCGCGGTACCGGATCGTCTCGTCGGCGTGCCGGCCGCCGATGACGACGACGCAGTGCGGCGCGTGCTCCTTGGCCAGCCCGGCCATATCCAGCGCGTACCGGTGCGCCGCCGACACCGCGCTGAGCAGGAGAACCTTGGGCCGCAGTGCGCGGAGCTCGGCGATGAACCGCTCCCGGGCCGCCTCGTCCCAGATGCGGGGGTCGAAGACGTGGCCGTCGGTGGTCCGGCTGTCCGCGACCAGTGTGCTCCGCGGCCCGTTCGCCGTACGTCGGTACTCCTCGTCCGGGTAGTCCCCCCAGTCGGGGCAGACGTCGTCGAGGGACGGCTCCTTCGGCAGTCTCGCGTGCAGCCGGGCCACCGAGCGCTGGATGGTCAGGGTCAGCGCCGAGTACAGGCACATCGGATCACCGGGATAGGCGACCTCGCCTCCTCTGCTGGTCGCCACCGGGACCAGTGCCGCCATGACCGGGTAGGTGAACCGGGCCCGGCCCGGGTGTGCCTCGAACATCCGGCGCCGCCTGACGACGAGTTCGGTCAGCGTCCCGCCGCCCTCGGCCGCCTCCGGACCTTTCGGCTCCAGTGGGGTACGAACCGTTGTCCTCACGTGTGATCCTCCGCCGCGATCAGATCGCGGCGATGAGGTTCGCGACGCCACCGCTCGAGGCCGGGCTGGTCACCAGCGACGTGGCGTCGCCCAGCTTGCGGTAGGCGTGCGTGGCCAGGCAGGCCCGGGCGGCGTCGGCGAACTCGGTGTTCGCCTTGTTCGCGGCGATCTCGTCCACGGCCGCGACATCGCCCGACTGCGCCGCGAGCCGCAACCGGCGCTCGAAGTCGACGAGTTCGCGCACGACCTCCCGGCCGCCGTCCGGGGTGCCGGGGAACGCGGGCAGCGACACCGCCTCCACCGGCTCCTCGACGACCTTCCGGGCCAGGTCCACCTCGTTCTCGTAGAAGTGGAAGGTGCCCGACTGGTGGATGTACGGGCCGCTCGGGACGTTCAGCAGCGACGCCGCGTACTGCTGCATCCCCATGAAGAGGAAGGCGTCGTACGGCAGGACCGTCAGCGCCTGCTGGGCCCGCATGACGGTGATCCAGGTGAGCGCGCCGTCCCGGAGGAACAGGTGGACGCCCACGGCGCACGGGTACTCCCGCGACTGGCGGAAGTTGTCCTCGGGCTGCAACACCATGGCGAACGCGCGCCGGTGGGCGGGGTCGCGCTCGATGCGGCCGACCACTTCCTCCAGCTGGTTCCCTTTGGAGGTCAGCAGCCGGTGGCCGAACGCACCGCTCAGCGTGTGCTGGTCGTCCGAGTACTCATGGGCGCCACGGCGGTAGTACGCGGGAGTGTCGACGTCGTTCCGGCCGTCCAGGGACCAGGCGAGCAGGCCGTAACAGTACGAGAGATTGACCGGAAGGTGCGGGGTGACCGCGAGACAGGAGGCCGGGTCGGCGATGCGGCTCTGATGGGCCAGGAGTTCGCGATACGGGCGGTCGTTCTGGCCGAAGCCCGACGCCTTGGAGAGCGGATCGCGCACCGAGGCGACCTCGCTGCCCTCCGCAAGAATGTCGCGTAAGCCCGCAGTGTACGAATCCGCGAAGGACTGGTGATTAGACATGCCAACGACCCCGTTCTGACGATTGATGAGAAACTCGCCACTTGCATGGAAAATGGGACAAAGCACCGCCCGAGGCGAGCCAAGTTTTGGTCAAGTAGAACGTCGAAGATCTTACTTTGTCAATTGAGTTTCGATATCCCTGACGAGGGGAACCACTTCACCGTTCGCCGGACAGGAGTGGCTGTTGACACGGGTCACTCGCACTCCGGATGATGACCGGCGGCTAATGGAGCTTGCCAACACTCGGGGAGTGGCAGTTCAAGTGACGGCACAATTTTCGTTAAATCCATGGCACTTATCTCCGCAATGGCGCATCGGGATCGGCGCGGCAATCGTCGCCATCACCTACGCGGGGCTGATCTCAGCCAGACCCGATTCCGTACACGGCGGCGTGGGCGGTCCGGCCGCCCTGCTCGCCCTGTGCGGATACACCCTCGGGGCGATGCTGATCGTCTCCGGTGCCGTGGCGGGGCTGCCGACGACGACCGTGGCCCTGCTGCCAGTGGCGATCACCATCAACATCGTGATGGGAAAGATCGTCTACTTCAGCGGCCTGCCGCTCCAGCTCGACTCGATCGGCACCGTGCTCGTGGGCGTGCTCGCCGGACCCGCCGCGGGCGCCGCCACCGGGGCTCTGGCCAGCATCGTCGTCGGGATGACCATCACGCCCGGGGCGCTGCCCTATGCGGTGACCGCCGCCTTGATCGGCTTCATCGCGGGCACCCTGGCCCGGGCCGGCTGGTTCCGGCGCGTGCCGACCGCCCTGCTCGCGGGGGGTGTGATCGGCGTGTTCGCCGGCGTGGTCTCCGCCCCCATCACGGCCTTCGTCTTCGGCAACGCCGGCGGCACGGTGGGACAGTCAGCCGTCATCGCGACGTTTCAGGCCTACGGAAACAGCATGCTGAAGGCCGCCAGCCTGCAGGGAATTATCGCGGATCCCCTGGACAAGGCACTGACCGTGGCCCTGGCCCTGACCCTGCTGGCGGGCCTGCCCTCCGGCTACGTGCACCGATTCCCCTTTGTCCAGCGGTATCGCGTGCTGGCGGTCCACCGCCTCGTGCCGAGAGGGACGTGACCTCATGGACATATCCCCGCGCTCGGCCGACGACTCCCCCGTGCACCGACTGAATCCGCTCACCAAGCTGGTCTTCGCGGTCACCGTCACCGTGTCCGCATTCGCCCTCACCATGACCTGGTGGCCGTTGCTGCTCTTCTGCACGGCGGTGCTTCCCATGGTAATTGCTTCGGGAACCCTGCGTAAATTCTTCCCCGTGCTCCTCGCCTTGTGGGTTCCGATCGCTCTCACAGTTTACCTGATTCAGGGCTTCTTCTATCCGGAAACAAGTCGCGTGGTGGCTGAAATCGGCCCCCTGGAGTTGAAATACGAGGGGCTGGTTTTCGCCACCCAGACCGCCCTGCGAATCATGGTGCTCATGGGCGGATTCTTCCTCCTTCTCCTCACCACACACCCCGGCGCGCTCATGAGCGCGATGACTCAGCGCGGCATGTCGCCGAAGACGGTCTACGTCGTCTCGGCCGCCCTGCAGATCGCGCCCGCCCTCGCCGGCCGGGCCCAGGGCATCCTGCACGCCCAGCAGGCGCGTGGGCTACCGGTCAAGGGGCTGCGCGGCCGGATCCGGGCCCTGGTCCCCATGGCCGGGCCGTTGATCCTCGGTGCCCTCACGGATGTGGGGGACCGTGCGGTGGCCATGGAGACCCGGGGCTTCGGCACCAGCCGGCGTCCCACGTTCCTGACCGAGGTGTCGGACACCTCGGCGCAGCGGGTTGCCCGGACCGTCATGGGACTGTGCGCGCTCACCGCCGTCGTCGCCAACGTACTCGGAGTGCTCCGGTGATCGAATTCAGGGACTTCTCCCTCACCTATCCGACCGGTTCCCGGCCCGCCCTGCGGGAGATCGACCTCGTCGTGCCGCGTGGCCAGTTCTGTGCCGTGGTCGGTGCCGAGGGAGCGGGCAAGACCACACTCGCGGGAGTGATCAGCGGAGTCGTCCCGCACATGACTGGCGGCGCGTCCAAGGGTTCGGCGCGAGTCTGCGGACGGCTGCTGACGGAGACTCCGCCGTCCGAACTCGTCGGCGAGGTCGGCCTGGTCATGCAGAATCCGTTCAGCCAGTTGTCGGGAGCGCGGTTCTCGCTGCGCGAGGAACTCGCCTTCGGTTTGGAGAACCTCGGCGTCGGCCGGGCCGAGATGATCCGGCGGGTCGAGCGGGTCATGGCCGACCTGAGGCTCACTGCTCTGGCCGACCTCTCCCCGTACGAACTCTCCGGCGGGCAGCAACAACTTCTCGCCATCGGATCGGCGTTGGTGATGAGGCCAGCGGTCATGGTGCTCGACGAGCCGACCTCGCAGCTCGACGCGGTGGGGACCGGCGTGGTGTTCGACGCGCTGGAGACCCTGCGGGCGCAGGGCGTGACCGTCGTCCTGTTCGAGCACCGGATGGAACGGCTGGCCCGGTGCGTGGACCGCGTCCTGGTCCTGGACGAGGGGCGGACAGCCGCCGACGGGCCACCGGCCGACGTCCTCACCGACCCCCGGCTCGCAGACTGGGGGGTGGCCCCGCTGCGCTACACGACGGCCGCACGCCGCGCCGTCGGGCGCGGCCTGTGGGAGGAGGACCGTCCACTGCCCGTGACACTGGAGGCGGCCGCCGACGGGTTCGCCGCCGCGCTGAAGAGCGCGCGAACCACCGGAGGCCTGTGATGGTGCTGCGCATCGACTCCCTGGTCCATCGCTACCCGAACGGAACGACCGCACTCGCGAACGTCTCGCTGACCGTCGAGGCCGGCGAACGCGTGGCGGTCGTGGGCCCCAACGGGGCGGGCAAGAGCACCCTGGCCCGGCACCTGATCGGCATCGCCCGCCCCACGTCGGGGACGGTCGAGGTGAACGGCCGCGACGCCGCGGAGCTCGGGATCGCCGATCTGGCCCGCAGCGTGGGCTTCGTCTTCCAGAACCCGGACAACCAACTGCACGCCGCCACGGTGGCCCGGGAAGTCGGCTTCGGACCCCGGAACCTCGGGTTTTCGGCCGACCGCCGGACCGCCCTCACGGAGTGGGCACTGCGGGTCACCGGCCTGACCGGGGAGACGGACAGCCACCCCCGCCATCTGTCGTTCAGCGAGCGCAAACGGGTCGCCCTCGCCTCGGTCCTCGCGATGGACACCCCGATCATCGTCCTGGACGAGCCCACCACCGGTCAGGACCACCGCTCCGTCGCCCTGCTCGAAGAACTCCTCGGGGACCTGCACAAGCGGGGGAAGACGATCATCGCCATCACCCACGACACGGACTTCTGCGCGGAGAACTTCGACCGGGTCGTCGTCCTCGCCGAAGGTTACGTGCGGTGGGACGGGCCCGTGGAGCGCTGGCTGGAGGGAGCCGAGGATCCGTCCGAGTCCGCCTTCGAGCAGCCCCAGATGACCCGACTCGGCCAACGACTCGGCTGGCGGACCCCCGTGGTCACGCTCGACAGCTTCCTCGACCAGCTGACCGACCACGCCGAGACCGGCGTCTGCCCCCGTCGCCCCGCCCCCTGAAAACCTGAGTTCCCTTCGTGGCGGAGGTCCTGACGGCCGGGGATGTTGGTCGTCATGGCGGAGAAGCGTCGCAAGTTCACGGCGGAGTCCCGTGAGGGGGCGGTGCGCATCGTGACGGAGACCGGGAAACCGGTCCCGGAGGCCGCGAAGGACCTGGGGATCAGGGCGACGACCCTGGCGAGCTGGGTCGGTGCGAGAAGGCCCAGTTGGCGGAGAAGGACGCGTTGATCGCCGGCTGACGGCGGAGAACGCGGCGTTGAAGAAGGACAACACGCTATGGGTGGTCAAGTGGGGGGTGTGGACTGGCGGTTCCGGGCAATCGTGTCCGCGTGCGCCATGTCCGGCTACGGTAATTACCTCAACCTGATCGCGCTGAGCCTGTTCTCCTACGACGTGACGGGTACCGCGTTCGGTGTCGGCGCGGTCATGGCGTTACGGCTGTTCTCCGGTTTCCTGGCCGGGCTCGCCGCGGGGGCGCTGTCGGCCAGGGTCGCCCGGCGGACCATGATGATCTCCGCGGACGTTGCCCAGGCCGCCGCCATGATCGTGCTGGCACTGTGCGTCTCGCGGGTGCCACTGTGGCTGCTCGCCTGCGCGGTCGTGGTCCTGGGCGCGGGTAACACGTTTTTCACCGTTGCACTGCGCAGCGCGGTCCCGGTCATGGTCGGCCAGGATGCCCGCTCCCATGCCAACGGGTTGCTGGTCACGGCACGATCTTTCGCCACAGTGCTCGGCTTCGCCTCGGCGGCGCCGGTCATCGGGCTGGGAGGCTATACCGCCGCCTTCGCCGTCAATGCGGCGAGCTTCGCGGTATCCGCCACAGCGCTGCTGGTCCTGCGCCCGCGCACGGACGAGGCGGGAGCCGGCGACTCCGAGGAAGACGCGGAGCCCGACGGTCGGAGCAGCGCCGGGCCGCTGCTCCCCAGGTCGTGCCGTATCCGGGTACGGGACGCGATGGCAGGCGTGTCGACACTTCTCCTTGGCATGATCCTACTCAGGGGCACAGACGCTTTGGCCTCCGCTTCGCACAATGTGGCCTTGCCCGTGGTCGCGCACACCACTGCTCCGTCCGGCCCGGCGGTGTTCATGGCCCAGTTCTGGGTGGCGTGGGCGATAGGTACGCTCCTCGCCCACCAGGTGCTCAAACGCAGGCGGGACGCGGCACCGTGGGGCGAGCGCGCGTTCGCGGTCGGGACCTGCTTGATGTCGCTCTCCTTTGTGATCGCATTCGCGGGACTGCCCACTCCGGCACTGATTGTGGCGGCTGCCTCGGCGGGATTCGCCGACGGCTGGACCGAGATCATCTACACCTCGCGCCTGCAGGCGGCCCCCGACCGGCAGCGCAGCCGGCTGTTCGGATGGTCCGCCACGGCGGAGCAGTCCGGGTTCGCGCTGGGAACGGTGGCGGCGGCCGCGGCTCTCGAGGTACTGCCAGCCCTGGCCGTCGTAACTGCCTTCCACAGCGCGGCGGTGTTCGCAGCCCTGTTTCTGCTGTTTGTCATCGCCACCCGCGGCGGCACGGCTGCGCCTTCGTCGTCCACCAGTGAAGAAGGCGGATCCACCAGTGAAGAAGACGGAGAGGACACACATGGAACGCGTACGGGGGCAAGGCCTCTGCCGAGGGCCTGAGCCGGAGTACACCGAGGACGATCCGCGCAGTGCCGTCCAGGCGCTGCTGCGCGCTGCGGGTACCGGCTCTGACGCGGCGGTCGTCACCATCGCCCCGGACGGTTCCGCGACCGAGCTGCCGTATCCCGAACTGCTGGCCCGGGCTCGCCGGATGCTCACCGGGCTGCGGGAGCGCGGGCTGCGCGCCGGTGACGTGCTGGTGCTGTGCGGACTGCCGCTGGACGAGTTCTTCCCCGCCTTCTGGGCCGGAGTGCTCGGTGGTGCCCGGCCCATGGCCATCGCGGAGCACGCCGCCGAGGGCTCTGGGGCGCTGGAACGCCTGCTGCACGCCTGTACGTTGTTGGACCGACCACTGGTGCTCAGTGATGCGGCCGGGGCGGCGGCTCTGGCTCGGACGGCTCCGCAGCTGCGGGTCGCGGTTGCGCAGGACTGCCTGGCTGCCCTGCCTGCGGACGATCACACTGAGCCGACCGCATCCGACGTCGCGCTGCTGATGCTGTCCTCCGGCAGCACCGGTGTCCCCAAAGCCGCGCAGCTGACGCACGGCGGACTGGCGGACTTTGCCGCGAGCAGCCGACGCGTCCTGGACGTTGGCCCGGACGACACCATGGTGAACTGGCTGCCGGTCGACCACAGCGGCGCTTTCCTGCTGTACCACCTGCTCGCCGTCTTCGCGGGATGCACCAACGTCCACGCACCGACCGATCTGGTCCTGGCCGAACCGCTGCGCTGGCTCGACCTCCTCGACGAGTACGGGGCACAGCACAGCTGGGCGCCGACCTTCGCCTACCAGCTCGTCGCGGACGCGCTTGCGGAGCGGGCGGCGGGCGGCTGGGACCTCGGCCGTGTCAAAACCCTGCTCTGCGGGGGCGAACAGATCGTGCTGCCGGTGCTGCGTCGTTTCCTCGACGCGACGGCCGCGTACGGGATCCGGGAAGGGCACATTGTTCCGGCGTGGGGCATGGCCGAGACGGTCACGGCCGTCACCTTTGGCCGGCTCGACCGGCCTGGCACCGTGCACCGCCTGCTCAAGAGCAGCCTGAGCGGCGACCTGATGCGGGCCGACGAACAGACACCCGAGCGCGACTGCGCCACCTTCGTCGCGGCGGGCTCGCCCGCGCACGGGGTCACCCTGCGCATCGTGGACGACCGCGGCGATCCGGCGCCCGAAGGTCGGATCGGTCGGCTTCAAGTGCACTCGCCCGCCCGTCTGACCCCCGGTTACGTGAACAACCCGGCGGCGGACGCGGGGGCCTTCCCCGGCGGACGTGACTGGCTGGACACCGGTGATCTGGCCTTTCTGGATGCGGGCCAGGTCGTGATCACTGGCCGCCGCAAAGATCTGATCATCATCAACGGGCACAACATCTACTGCCACGAGATCGAGGAAGCCGCCACCACCGCCGTCGCCGGCATCCGGCCGGGGGAGGTCGCCGCCTGCGGCGTTCCGCACCCGGACAGTGGCACGGAGGAGTTGGCAGTGTTCTTCGTGAGCCGCGGTGCCCACGACGACGCGCGCATCACACGGGAAGTGAAGGCGGCGCTGTTCTCCCGGCTCCGCCTCACCGCCGCCCATGTCCTGCCCGTCCCGCACGGCGAGTTCCCGAGGACGCCCGCGGGAAAGGTGCGCCGTACCGAACTCAGGGACCGCCTGATCGGCGGCGGGTTTCGGACGGCCACCACCCCGCGCGTCGCAGCGGACCCCGCCGAGTTGACGCAGGTGGTGCAAGAGGAGATAGCAGCCCTGCTAGGGCGCCGAGTGGAGGCGCATGCGCCGTTCTACGAACAGGGCCTGACGTCCGTGCTCCTCGTACGCCTGCGGGCGCGCCTTGAGTCGCGGTTCGCAAAGACGATCACGCAGACCGCGTTCTTCGAACATCCCACGGCCGCCGCGCTCGCCGCGCATGTGGCCGAAGCCGCCGGGGTGCCGCCGGTACCCGCCTACGCCAGTGCCGAGTCCGCCGACGCCTCCGAAAACATAGCCGCCCACCGCATCGCTGTCGTCGGACTCTCCGTGCGCTTCCCGGGCGCCGAAACGGTGGAACGGTTCTGGGCCAACCTTCGGGACGGTGTGGACAGCATCCGTGTCTTCGACGAGGAAGAGCTCGCGGCAGCCGGGCTGTCCCTGGAGCAGCGTCGCGCACCCGACCTGGTGCCTGTCGCCGGAGTCCTCGACGGCGTCGACGAATTCGACGCGGACTTCTTCGGGATGAGCCCCAAGGAGGCCGGGCTCACGCACCCCGCGCACCGGCTGTTCCTGGAGTGCTGCCACGAGGCGCTTGAGGGCGGCGGTTACGCTGCGGCTGAACCGGGCACCAGCATCGGGGTGTTCGCGGGTTCGGGCATGAACCTCTACGACCACCAGCAACCTTCGG
Source organism: Streptomyces lacrimifluminis (assembly GCF_014646095.1). Classification (GTDB taxonomy): domain Bacteria; phylum Actinomycetota; class Actinomycetes; order Streptomycetales; family Streptomycetaceae; genus Streptomyces; species Streptomyces lacrimifluminis. The sequence goes on from NZ_BMMU01000016.1 coordinate 156,669, forward strand.
CAGTCGGTGCCCCGTACGACGGGAGCGACCCCGCCGCCGGCATGCAGGCCGCCGTCGGGCAACAGCCGGACTTCCTCGCCTCCCGAGTCGCCTACCGGCTCGGGCTCACCGGCCCCGCCATCGGCGTGCAGACGGCCTGCTCCACCTCGCTGGTCGCCGTGCATCTCGCGATCCAGTCCTTGTTGAGCGGTGAGTCGGACCTGGCGCTTGCGGGCGCCGCCGCTGTGCACCTCCCCCAGGAGACGGGTTACCGCAGTCACCCTGGCTCCATCCTGTCACCCACCGGACGCTGCCGGGCCTTCGACGCGGACGCCGACGGGACCGTCGGCGGCAACGGCGTGGCCGCCGTCCTGCTGAAGCGACTCGACCGCGCACTGGCCGACGGTGACACCGTGCACGCGGTGATTCTGGGCTCCGCGGTCAACAACGACGGTGCGGAAAAGGTGGGCTTCAGCGCTCCCGGCGTCACGGGTCAGGTCGAGGTCGTACGCCAGGCCCTGCGCAGGGCGGCTGTCCCCGCGGACACGATCTCGTACGTGGAAGCGCACGGGACCGGCACCAGGCTCGGCGATCCGATCGAGCTCGAAGCACTGAGCCGGGCCCTTGGCGAAGCCACACCCAGCACCGCCTTCTGCACCGTTGGATCAGTGAAGCCGAACATCGGGCACCTCGACAGCTGTGCCGGAATGGCCGGGCTGATCAAGACGGTCCTCATGCTGCGGCACCGCACGCTGGTGCCGACGCTACATCTGACCCGCCCCAACCCCGAACTTGCTCTGGCGAACGGTCCGTTGGTGCTGGGCACCGAGCTGCGGCCGTGGCCGTCGCCGCACGGTGTGCCACGGCGGGCCGGGGTCAGCGCTCTCGGGGTCGGCGGCACCAACGCCCATGTGGTGCTGGAGGAGCCCCCGTCGCCGACAGCGCCCCTGGCCGCTGAGACTGACTTGCCCGTACTCGTTCCGGTGTCGGCCCGCGACGCGCAGGCTCTGGGCGAATTGACCGAACAGCTCAGGGACCGGCTGCGACAGCGGCCGGAACTCGCGGCCAGGGACATCGCGGCCTCCATGGCACTCGGCAGGCCACACCGCCCGACGCGGACCGCGGCTGTCGGCCGCACGGCCGAGGAACTCGCCCACGCCCTGCAAGGGCAGTCGGTACCGTCCGGTCCGCTCGGGCCGCTCGCGTTCGCCTTCTCCGGACAGGGCAGCGCCCGCCCCGGCATGGCGAGCGGTCTCTACGCCGCGTATTCCGCGGCCCGGCGCGCGCTCGACCGGTGCGAGGAGATCTATGCCGACGAGTTCGGCGGCACCCTGCTCCCGCTCCTGCTGGATGAGTCGGACCAGTCCGCCGAAGTCGACGTGTGGTCCACCGAGACGGCCCAGGCCGCCCTCTTCGCGCACCAGTCGGCGCTGGCCGAGGTGTGGGGCACCGCCGGCATCCGCCCCGCACTGCTGCTCGGGCACAGTGTCGGCGAGTACGCGGCCCTGTATGCGGGCGGCGCCCTGACCCTCGAAGAGGGGCTGCGGCTCACCGCATGGCGCGGCAGGTTGATGCACACCCTCTGCCCGCCCGGCGGCATGCTGGCGGTCCGCGCCGACACGGCGGTCGCGCAGCGCATCGCACAGGCCGCTGGAGCCGAACTGGCCGCGGTCAACGGTCCGCACGCCCAGGTGCTCTCAGGCTCACCGCAGGTCGTCGAGAAGACGACGCGCCTCCTCGACCAGGAAGGACTGCAGTGGCGGGCGCTCGCCGTCGACCGGGCGTTCCACTCCGCCGCGGTAGAGCCGGCGCTGCGCGACTTCCGTTTGCACGCGGAGCGCGTGACGTACGAGCCGCTGCGCGTCCCATTGGTCACCGCGGCCGACGGCGAGCTGCGTCCGATGGGATGGACCGTCGACGCGGACTACCTCTGCCGACAGGCGCGGCAGCCGGTCCGCTTCGATCTGGCCATGGCAGCCGCAGCGGAGCACGGGTGCGAGGACTTCGTGGAGATCGGTTCCCGGGACGCTCTCGCCGGCCTCGGCAGGCACTGCTTCCCTGGGAGCCGCTGGGTGAGCGGGCAGGGCCAGGGCACGCGAGCCGACCAGGTGAGCGGGCTCCTGACGGCGCTGGGATCGCTGTACCGCAGAGGCGCCGAGCTGGACTGGCGTGCGATCACAGAAGACGGAGGCAGGGTGCCGTTGCCGGGGCATCCCCTGCGGCGGCGCGAGGTGGCACCCCGGCCCGTCCTGCCGACGCAGGCTCCCGGGCGCCCCCGGCAACCACCGGCCACCCCCGCGGAGCCTGCCGCGCCAAGCGAACTACTTGATCTGGTACGGGAGCTGACGGCCGACAAACTCGGCAGCGAGGCGGGGGACGTCGCACCCGACAGCTCGTTCTTCGAGCTGGGCGCGGACTCCCTCTCCCTGATGGGCATGACGGCGGAGCTGGAGCGCCGGTACGGCGTACGCATACCCATCAGGGAGCTGTTCTCCTCGGCCGACACCCCGCGCAAGCTTGCCGAACGCCTGGCGTCACTGCGGGGCGGCGCGACCGAAGCCCCATCGGCGGAGTCGTACGAGGAGACGGAGGTGACCGTCTCCGCACAGCGGCGTCTTCGGGAACCGGCGCCGGTTCCCGAAGACGCCGGTGAGCACCACGACCTGTTCGCTCAGCAGCTGAAACTGGCGGAGCAACTCGTCGATCAGGTGACCGGGGTGATCTCCCGGCAGCTTGACGTGCTCGCGTCCGCTTCGTCCGCCGCTGCAGTCGCTCCGGCCCTGGCACGGCGGACCTCAGCCGCCGTACCCGTACCCGTACCGCCGAAGGCCAAGCCGGAGCCTGAACCAGCTCCTGCGGTACGCCATCCAGCGGCCCTTGCGCCCGGATGCGACTTCAGCCTGTATTTCTTCGGCGACTACCCCGAGGACGCCGAACACGACAAGTACACGCTGATCATGGATGCCGCGGATTTCGCCGACCAACACGGTTTCCACGCCCTGTGGTTCCCGGAGAGGCACTTCAACTCCTTCGGCGCGCTCTTCCCCAACCCCTCCGTGCTCGCCGCCGCGCTCGCAGCCAGGACAAGCCGTATCCGGCTGCACGCGGGTTCCGTGGTACTGCCTCTGCACCATCCGATCCGGGTCGCGGAAGAGTGGTCGATGGTCGACAACATCTCCGGCGGACGGGCGGGTCTGTGCTTCGCGAGTGGCTGGCACGCCACCGACTTCGCGCTCGCTCCAGAGCACTTCGGCCGGCACCGCGAGGTGATGTACGAGCAGCTGGCCACCGTACGGCAGCTCTGGTCGGGGCAGCCGGTCACGGTGACCGCGGGCGACGGCAAACCTGCCGAGATCCGGCTGCATCCCCGCCCTGTGCAGGAACAGCCCCCCATGTACGTGGCTGTGGTGGGCAACCCGGACAGCTACCGTCAGGCTGCCGCCCACGACCTGGGTGTGGTCACCAACCTGATGACGCAGACCGTCGAACAGCTGGCGGAGAACATCGCCCTGTACCGGCGCACGCGCGCCGAGCACGGACTCGATCCCGCAGCGGGCAGAGTCGTGGTGCTGGTGCACACCTATCTCGGCGACAACGCCGAGCGGGCGCGGGCCGAGGCGTACCGGCCGTTCGTGTCCTACCTGCGCTCCTCGCTGTCGCTCTTCGACCAGGTCACCAACAGCCTTGGCTTCGAGGTCGACCTGGACAACACCTCCGAGGACGACGTGGAGTTCCTGCTCGGGCGCGCCTACGAACGCTACTGCGACTCCCGCGCGCTGATCGGCGACGAGCACACGGCCGCCGAGACGGTGCGTCGGCTGGTGGACGCCGGAGCGGACGAGATCGCCTGTTTCGTGGACTTCGGCGTGCCGAAGGAGAAGGTCCTGGCGGCCCTGCCCGCTCTCGACCGGGTTCGGCGTCGTGAGCAGCCCAGGGCGCGGCAGCGAGCGGCACTTGTGCCGAAGCGGCTGCCTCTGTCGCCGGCCCAGCGCCGCATCTGGTTCCTGGAGCGACTCCACCCCGGTACCAGCATGTACCACGAGCCCAAGGCGATCCGGCTGGACGGCCCACTGAACGTGCCCGCGCTGCAATGGGCACTGCAACAGGTCGCGGACCGGCATCCGGCGCTGCGTACCGTGTTCCCGGACGCCGACGGCATTCCGTACCAGGAAATCCGTCCCCGGGCGCGCCTCGACTGTCCGGTCGACGACCACAGCGGGGTATCGGAGGAGAAGGCGCTGCGCGGCGTTCTGGAGACCGAGGGACGCCGGATCTTCGACCTGGGCACCGGTCCGCTGGTCTCGGCCCGGCTGCTGCGCCTGTCGGAGGAGCGACACCTCCTCTTCCTGCTGGCCCATCACATCGTCTTCGATTCGTCTTCCACAGCGGTGCTGACCCGCGACCTTGCGGCCTTTTACCGCTCCTGGCCGCACGGCGATACCGAACTGCCACCCCTGACCGGCGGGCACGCGCCAGGTGAGCCCGATCCCGCGGAGATCGCCGCGTCCCTCGACTTCTGGCGGCGCCAGCTCAGCGGTGCCCCGGAACTCTCGCTGCCCACGGACCGGCCACGCCCGCCGGTCAGGTCGGGGGCCGGGGCGAGCCTCACCCACGCGCTGGACGCCGAACTCGTCGGCAGGATACGGGCGTTCGCCGCCGGACATCGAGCCACGGTCTTCATGACGCTGACCGGAGCCATCGCGGCGGTGCTCGGCCGCTTCAGCGGACAGGAGGACGTGGTACTCGGCACCGCGGTCGCCGCCCGGCCCTCCGACGCAGAGCACCACGTCGGCCTGTTCCTCGACACCGTGGCCATGCGCCTGGACCTCTCCGGCGACCCTGACTTCCCGACACTGCTGCACCGGGTGCGGGAGAGCAGCACGTCGGCATACGAACACCGCGCCGTCCCCTTCGACGAGTTGGTCGGCACGCTGAACCCGCGCCGCGACCCGAGCCGCAATCCGCTCTTCCAGGTGTTGGTGGAGTACGAGAACGAGAGCGAGGTGGAGTTCGACCCGCCCCGGTTGACGGCCGCACTGCTGGACATGCCGAGCGAACGCGCCCCCTTCGACCTCAGCGTGTATCTCACTCACCACCGTGACGGTGTGCGGTTCATGGTCGAGTACGACACGGCCCTGTTCGACGAGAGCACGGTGCGCCGCTTCGTGGACTACGTCGAGCAGACGCTGCGCCGTGCCCTCGACGCTCCCGGCGCGCCGTTGCGCGAACTGACCACGGTCACCGATACCGACCGGACGGCCCTGGTACGGCTGGGACACCGGAACGCACCACTGCCCGACGCCGAGGACACCCTGCACGGGCTCTTCGAACAGCAGGCGCGACGCACGCCGGACGCCGTCGCGCTGGTGAGCGGTGAAGCGAGGCTCAGTTACGGGGAGTTGGGCACGCGCGCGGTAAGGCTCGCCCGGCAACTGCGCACCAGGGGTGCGAAGCGCGGAGAGCGCGTGGCAGTGCTGCTGCCCCGCGGGACGCAGCTGATCACCGCGCTGCTGGGGGTACTCAAGAGCGGCGCCGCGTATCTGCCCCTGGACCCGTCCGTGCCCACCCCGCGACTCGCCGCCCTCCTCGACGACGGCGGACCCGTGCTGCTGCTGACATCCGATGACCTCCTCACCCGGCATCCGGACCTCGCCGCCCGGCGGCCTGTACACCTGGTGGACGATGCGGGTGACTTGGACGAAGCGGACGACGTCCTGGACGACGGAGCGCGGTCGGAGGACCCGGCGTACTGCATCTACACCTCGGGCTCGACCGGCCGTCCCAAGGGCGTCGTCGTGCCCCACCGCGGACCGGTCAACCTCGTCCGCGGGCATGTGGCACGGCATCCCGCGCTGCGCACCCTGCAGTGGACCTCGCCCGCGTTCGACGTCAGCGTGCAGGAGATCTTCACCACGCTGGCCTCCGGAGCCGCGCTCGTGCTGATCGACGACGAGGTACGACACGATCCGGCGGCCGTCGCGGAGGAGGTCCGCAGCCACGACGTGCAGCGGATTTTCATGCCCTGTACGCCGCTGAAGTACCTGATCGGGACCGGCCCCGAACTGCCCTCCCTGCGCGAACTGTTCTCGGCGGGCGAGGCACTGCAGCTCACCGACGCGTTCCGTCGTTTCCTCGCCGCGCACCCGCAGTGCGCCCTGTACAACCAGTACGGTCCCACGGAGACCTCCGTCATCGTCACCTCGCACCGCGTGGACCCCGGTGGCGAGGAGTGGCCGCCGATCGGTACCCCGGTGCCGGGGGCGCGGATTCTGCTGCGGGACGGCGCCGGGCGTGAGGTGCCGGTGGGCGCGGTCGGCGAGATCCATGTGGGCGGTGCTCCGGTCGCACACGGCTATCACGCGCGGCCCGCGGAGACCGCCGGGGCCTTCCTCGACGACGCTGCCGGATCGGTGCTGTACCGGACGGGTGACCTCGGACGCTGGCGCACGGACGGTTCCCTCCAGTACTGCGGCCGAGCCGACGACCAGGTCAAGATCCGCGGCCACCGGGTCGAACCCACCGAGGTCCTCAGGGCGCTGACCGCGCTTCCCGGCGTTCGCGACGCGGCTGTCGTGCCCCGCCGCGACCGGCACGGTGAAACAGAGGTCGTTGCCTACGTGGTCCCCGCGGCACTGTCGGATGACCTCCGTCAACTGCGCACCGCGCTCGTCGCGGAACTTCCGGACCACATGGTGCCTCGCCGCTGGGTGCGCCTGGAACGGCTCCCGGTCAACGCGTCCGGCAAGCTGGACCGCAGCCGGCTGCCCGAACCGGAGCCCGTGCTGGACAATCTGACCATGGAGGCGGACGCGGAGCCCGCCACCCGGCTGGAGAAGTCCCTGCACGAGCTGTGGTGCGACGAATTCGGTTCGCCCCAGGTGCCGGTGACCCGGTCCTTCTTCGAACTCGGCGGCCACTCCCTGAGCGCCATCAGGCTGCTGAACCGGATGGCGGACTCCCTGAACGTCCAGGTGTCCATGGCCGACTTCTTCCGGGATCCGACCATCCGGGGCGTCGCGGCACGCTGGGAACGGTCCGCGCCCAAGGCGTCCGCACCCGCCAGCGCCGCGGGTGAGGTGGTGGACACGGTGCCGATGACCTCCACTCTTCGCCGACTGTGGCACCGGCATCACGAGCACACCGATCCCGGCGTCTACAACATCGCCCACCGCATCGACCTGCGCGGCGACTTGGACCACGGAGTCCTGACGCGTGCCCTGGAAGACCTGGTGCGACGCCACGACGCTCTGCGCAGCAGGGCCGTACGGCGCGACGGCCAGTACGTCGTCGAGGTGCTGGGGGACGTCCCCGTGGACCTGACAGTCACCGATCTCACCGAACACACCACGGACGCCGCGCTCGTCGATCGGTGGTGTCTGGACCACGCGTCCCTCGCGTTCTCGATGGACCGCGCGCCGCTGTTCCGCTTCCGGCTGGCACGGTTCGGCCCCGATCGCTGGGTGCTGGTGACCGTGTTCCACCACGCGATCTGCGACGGCTGGTCGATGGGCATCGTCTGGCATGAACTGCAGGAGCTCTACAACTCCCGGCGCGGCGGCACCGACGCCCCGCTGGCTCCACCCGCAGTGCAGTTCACGGACTGCGCACGAGCGGAACACCGGCTGGACGGCACGCGCAGGGCGGAACTCGAGAAGTTCTGGCGCACCGAACTCGACGGTGCACCACTGCGTTTGGAGCTTCCCTACGATCGGCCGCGGCCTGAGTCATTGTCCGGCCGGGGCGCCCTGCACACCTGGGTCATCGACGGAGACACGCCCGGTCGGGTCGCGGACACCGCGGCCAGCCTGGGGACGACCCCGTACACCGTGCTGGCCGCGGCGTTTGCCACCTGGGCGGCCGGACTGTGCGGCCGGCCTGACGATGTGGTGCTGGCCGCGTCCAGCGCGAACCGCACCCGGCGCGAACGGTCGGACGTGGTCGGGCTGCTGGGTGACGCCGTCCTGCTGCGCGCCCGGCTCAGCGAGGCCGAGACATTCGCCGATCTCGTGAAGCAGCTGGGCTCGACCCTCTTCACCGTGCTCGACCACCAGGAACTACCACTGAGCGAGGTGACGGAGCTCGTTTCGCCCGGGACCGCCGACTCACTGTTCCCCACCGTCCTGTTCACCGTGGTCACCACACCACTGCCGGCCCTGGACCTGCGGTCGGCATCGGCCACGGTGCGCGGCCTTCCCACGTCGGGCGTAGCACGGAACGAGCTCTATGTGGTCCTGTCTCCTGGGGACGACCGCATCACCGTCACCTTCGAGTACTCTACGGACCTGTTTGCGCGCACGACCGTCGAGGAGTGGGGCAGGGCATTCACCCGGCTCCTGGAGGACAGCACGAAGGAGCCGGAGCGTCGGCTACGGAGCCTGCCTCGAGACACCCCTTGAAAGCTCAAACAGTCGTCGGTTCAGGATGCCGCGGCAGCATCACTGCCGCCGCACCCCCAGGAACCAGAAGTTATCTATCGGCTGCCTGCCGCGCGACACCCTTGAGAGCCGTTTGCCTGGAAGGACAACGGCGAAGACCCCGGCCCCGACCCCGTACGCAAGGCCCTTCTACGAACGCCCCGCAGACGCCGACACCCGCCGCACCCGCCGCCCCAAGACCAAGCCACTGGGCACCTGGACCCCCAAGGGCTACGTCACCCAGCCCTGAGACCTTCCTCACAGGCCACCAGTAGCCCGAGGAAGGGAAACCAGCCCGCGGCAGAGCAACCGAAGATCCTCGTGCTCCAAAAATGGACCGCCGACGGCCCCAGGCCGTCGGCGGTCCACGTGTTTCTGACCACACACAGCGAAACGGTCGGCATCGTGACCACGATGCCGACCGTTTCGTCGTTGCTACCAGAGCACTTTCGTCGGTGCTCCCTTGTGCGCGAGGGGGGAGTTGAACCCCCACGCCCTTTCGGGCACTGGAACCTGAATCCAGCGCGTCTGCCTATTCCGCCACCCGCGCATTGGGTGTGTCCTCGGGCCTTGCTCCCTGCGGGGCTGGGGCCTTCCGACATCGAGAAGATTAGCACGCTGGAGGTGGTGGGTTCACATCCCTTTCCCTCCGCCCCCGGACCCGCCCCGAGCCTCCCCGACCGAGCCGGACCGGCCGCGACTACGTCTCAACACGAGCCGGTTCACGTATCAACCTCGTACCGGTCCAGCCCATCTCCCAAGGAGGCGGGCAAGGTGCACAGTCAGGTGCGGGACACTGGTTTGGCGCCGCCTCTACGATCTGGGTACGGCTGAAGGAGTTCGAAGGGGAGCTTCACAGGGAACTCCGTCAGGCGTCGACACCCGTCGACCGGCCTGACAGGGGGAACCAGCCGATTTCCCGGCGCGTGGATACGATCAGTAAGCAGTACCGAGCACGACAGGCAAGGCACGCAAGGCTCAGACAAGAGCAGCAACCTGGAGGAGGTGCCCCATGGGAGTCCTGAAGAAGTTCGAGCAGCGTCTCGAAGGTCTGGTCAACGGCACCTTCGCCAAAGTGTTCAAGTCCGAGGTCCAGCCCGTGGAGATCGCGGGTGCGCTGCAGCGCGAGTGCGACAACAACGCGACCATCTGGAACCGCGACCGGACCGTCGTACCCAACGACTTCATCGTCGAGCTGAGCACGCCGGACTTCGACCGCCTCAGCCCCTACTCCGGACAGCTCGGCGACGAGCTCGCCGGGATGGTGCGGGACTACGCCAAGCAGCAGCGATACACCTTCATGGGCAACGTCAAGGTGCATCTGGAGAAGGCCGACGACCTGGACACCGGTCTGTACCGGGTGCGCAGCCGTACGCTCGCCTCCTCCACCAACCAGCAGGCCCCCGGTGGTCCCGGTCCTGGCGCCGCCGCTCCCGCGGTGTCGCCGATGGGCCGTCCCGCCGCGGGCGGTTACGGCTATCCGCCCGCCGCCCCGGCACCCCCGATGCCGGCCGCACCGCCGCCCGGCGGACGCCCCGGCGCCGCCCCGGCGGGTCCGCCCATGGGGCAGCGGCCGACCGCGGGCGCGGGCCGGATGCGGTGCTGGGTCGAGATCAACGGCGCCCGCCACCAGATCTCCGGCCCGACCCTGGTACTGGGCCGCAGCACCGAGGCCGACGTGCGGATCGACGACCCCGGCGTCTCGCGCCGGCACTGTGAGATCCGGCCAGGAACGCCCCCGACGATCCAGGATCTCGGGTCCACCAACGGCATCGTGGTGGACGGGACACACACCACCCGCGCTACGCTCCGCGACGGCTCGCGGATCGTCGTGGGCAGTACCACCATCATTTACCGGCAAGCCGAAGGGTGAAGCGGGGGCAATGTCAGAGCTGACCCTCACGGTCATGCGGCTGGGTTTCCTGGCCGTACTGTGGCTGTTCGTGATCGTGGCCGTGCAGGTCATCCGCAGCGATCTGTTCGGTACGCGCGTCACACAGCGCGGGTCGAGGCGTGACAGCGGCCGCCAGCAGCAGGCCGCTGCCCGACAGGCCGCCGCGCCACCGCAGCAACGCCAGCAGCAGCCGTCCGGCGGCGGCAGGCAGCGGCGGGGCGCACCCAGCAAACTCGTCGTCTCCGAGGGCACCCTGACGGGCACCACCGTCGCCCTCCAGGGGCAGACGGTCACGCTCGGCCGGGCCCACGACTCGACCATCGTGCTGGACGACGACTACGCCTCCAGCAGGCATGCCAGGATCTACCCGGACCGGGACGGCCAGTGGATCGTCGAGGACCTCGGGTCCACCAACGGCACCTATCTCGACCGGACCCGATTGACGACTCCCACACCGATTCCGCTGGGCGCGCCGATCCGCATCGGCAAGACCGTCATCGAGCTGCGGAAGTAGTGCTACATCATGAATGAGCGCGAGCGGAGCGAGCACGCAGCGGCGGTCCACGCGAAGGGCCCCGGCGCGCTCACGACCGGAGGGTGGGCACCGTGCGGATGTACCCGGAGCCGACAGGCGAGGTGCGCATGAGTCTGTCACTGCGCTTCGCCGCCGGATCGCACAAAGGCATGATCCGCGAGGGCAACGAGGACTCCGGCTACGCCGGTCCCCGCCTCCTCGCGATCGCCGACGGCATGGGCGGCCAGGCCGCCGGTGAGGTCGCCTCCTCCGAGGTGATCTCCACCATCGTCGCCCTCGACGACGACGTCCCCGGCTCCGACATCCTCACCTCGCTCGGCACCGCCGTACAGCGGGCCAACGACCAGCTGCGGATGATGGTCGAGGAGGACCCCCAGCTGGAGGGCATGGGCACCACGCTCACCGCCCTCCTGTGGACGGGCCAGCGCCTCGGCCTCGTCCACGTGGGCGACTCGCGTGCCTACCTCCTCCGGGACGGCGTCCTCACCCAGATCACGCAGGACCACACCTGGGTGCAGCGCCTCGTCGACGAGGGACGCATCACCGAGGAAGAGGCCACCACCCACCCGCAGCGCTCGCTCCTCATGCGCGCGCTGGGCAGCGGCGACCACGTCGAACCCGACCTCTCCATCCGTGAGGTCCGGGCCGGCGACCGGTACCTGATCTGCTCCGACGGGCTGAGCGGGGTCGTGTCCCACCAGACCATGGAGGACACCCTCGCCAGCTACCAGGGCCCCCAGGAAACCGTGCAGCAGCTCATCGAGCTGGCGCTGCGCGGCGGCGGCCCCGACAACATCACCGTGATCGTCGCCGACGTCCTGGACCTCGACACCGGGGACACCCTCGCCGGGCAGCTGTCCGACGTACCCGTCGTGGTCGGCGCGGTCGCCGAGAACCAGCACAACCTGCACGACGGCGGCGCCATGCAGACACCCGCCGGACGCGCCTCCGGGCTCGGCCGGCAGCGGCCCGCACACGGTGGCGGTGGCGGCGAGTTCGGCCCGCCCGGCTCCGGCGACACCACCGGCTACATCCAGACCGGCGGCTTCGACGGCTACACCGACGAGGACTTCGTCAAACCCAGCGCCGGCCGCAGGTGGTTCAAGAGAACCCTCTACATCACGCTCGCCCTCGCCGTCATCGGCGGCGGCCTGTACGGCGGCTACCGCTGGACCCAGACCCAGTACTACGTCGGCGCCAGTGACGAGCACGTCGCGCTGTACCGGGGCATCAGCCAGGACCTCGCCTGGGTGTCGCTCTCGAAGGTCCAGAAGGACCACCCCGAGATCGAACTCAAATACCTGCCCTCGTACCAGCAGAAGCAGGTCAGGGCCACCATCGCGGAGGGCGGCCTCAAGGACGCCCAGTCGAAGATCTCCGAACTGGCCACCCAGGCCTCCGCCTGCAAGAAGCAGGAGGCACGGCGCGCGGCCGACAACGCGAACAACGCCAAGACCGGCGAGGGCGAGGCCGGAGGCACCACGGGAACCACCCGTACCGCCGCCGCGTCCAAGGCAACGCCGAGCCCGACGCCGTCCGGATCGGCGTCCCCGTCCACAACCGCACCCACTCCCACACCCGGCCCCAGCCTCTCCGAGGAAGAGCAGAAGCTGGTCTCGCTGTGCGGTAAGCAGTAGGCAAGCCGTGAGGGGCCTCTTCATACGATGAGCAGTACAACGAACACCTCGCAACACCACACGTCCACGATCGGCGCGATCGGCACCCCGAGCCGGCGCAACACCGAACTGGCCCTGCTGGTGTTCTCCGTCGTCATCCCGGTCTTCGCCTACGTCAACGTGGGCCTGGCCATCGACGACAAGGTCCCGACCGGCCTCCTCAGCTACGGCCTCGGCCTCGGCCTGATCGCCGGCGTCGGCCACGTCGTCGTACGCAAGTTCGCCCCGTACGCCGACCCACTGCTGCTGCCGCTGGCCACGCTGCTCAACGGCGTCGGCCTGGTCGTCATCTGGCGGCTGGACCAGTCCAAGCGGCTCCAGCTGCGGAGCACGTTCGTCGAGGCGGCACCCCGCCAACTCCTGTACTCCGCACTGGGTGTCGCCCTGTTCGTGGCGGTGCTGGTCCTCCTCAAGGACCACCGCATCCTGCAGCGCTACACCTACATCTCCATGGCCGGCGCGATCGTCCTGCTGGTCCTGCCGCTCGTCCCCGGCCTCGGTGTCGACATCTTCGGCGCCAGGATCTGGATCAAGATCCCCGGCCTGGGCACCGTCCAGCCCGGCGAGTTCGCGAAGATCGCCCTCGCGATCTTCTTCGCCGGCTACCTGATGGTGAAGCGCGACGCGCTCGCCCTCGCCAGCCGCCGATTCATGGGCCTGTACCTGCCGCGTGGCCGCGACCTCGGTCCGATCATCGTCGTCTGGATCATCTCGATCCTCATCCTGGTGTTCGAGACCGACCTCGGTACGTCGCTGCTGTTCTTCGGAATGTTCATCATCATGCTGTACGTCGCCACAGAGCGGACCAGCTGGATCGTCTTCGGTCTGCTGATGTCGGCAGCGGGCGCGGTCGGCGTCGCCAGCTTCGAGACGCACGTCCAGCAGCGCGTCGAGGCATGGCTCGACCCGATGAACGAATACCTGCTCAGCCAGAAGGGCGTCCCCGGCCACACCGAGCAGTCCATGCAGGCCCTGTGGGCCTTCGGCTCCGGCGGCACCCTCGGCACCGGCCTCGGCCAGGGCAACTCCGACCTCATCGGCTTCGCCGCCAACTCCGACTTCATCCTCGCCACCTTCGGCGAGGAACTCGGCCTGGCCGGAGTCATGGCGATCCTGCTCCTCTACGGGCTGATCGTGGAACGCGGCGTACGCACCGCCCTCGCCGCCCGCGACCCCTTCGGCAAGCTGCTGGCCATCGGCCTGTCCGGCGCCTTCGCCCTCCAGGTCTTCGTCGTCGCCGGCGGCGTCATGGGCCTGATCCCGCTGACCGGTATGACGATGCCCTTCCTGGCGTACGGCGGTTCCTCCGTCATCGCCAACTGGGCCCTCATCGGCATCCTGCTCAGAATCAGCGACACCGCACGCCGTCCCGCCCCGGCCCCCGCGCCCAACCCCGACGCCGAGATGACCCAGGTGGTCCGACCGTGAACAAGCCCCTGCGCCGGATCGCCATCTTCTGCGGACTCCTCGTGTTCGCCCTGCTCGTCCGCGACAACTGGCTCCAGTACGTCCGGGCCGACGATCTCAAGGACGACCCGCTCAACCGCCGCGTCGCCATCGAGCGGTACGCCACGCCCCGCGGCGACATCATCGTCGACGGCAAGTCGATCACCGGCTCCTCCACGTCCAACAGCAGCGACTTCGAGTACAAGCGCACCTACAAGGACGGCCCCATGTGGGCGCCCGTCACGGGCTACGCCTCGCAGGCGTTCGGCGCGACGCAGCTGGAGTCCATCGACGACGGCATCCTCACCGGCAACGACGACCGGCTCTTCTTCCGCAACACCCTCGACATGATCACGGGCAAGAAGAAGCAGGGCGGCAACGTCGTCACCACCCTCAACGCCGCCGCCCAGAAAGCCGCGTACGACGGTCTCAAGGGCCGCGGCAAGGGAGCGGTGGCCGCCATCGACCCGTCGACCGGCGCGATCCTGGCCCTGGCTTCCTTCCCCTCGTACGACCCCTCGGTCTTCGCGGGGAACTCGCAGGCGGACGCGGAAGCCTGGCAGAAGCTCCAGAAGAAGGCCAACCCCGACGAGCCCATGCTCAACCGGGCCCTGCGCGACATCTACCCGCCCGGCTCCACCTTCAAGGTCGTGACGGCGGCGGCGGCTCTCGAAAGCGGCCTGTACACGGACGCCGACGAGAAGACGGACTCACCGCTCCCCTACACCCTGCCGGACACCACGACCGAGCTGAAGAACGAGGGGACCATCCCCTGCAAGAACGCGACCATGCGCGTCGCTCTCCAGTGGTCCTGCAACACCGTCTTCGGCAAGATGGGCGTCGACGTCGGCAAGGACAAGATGCTCGAAGAGGCCAAGAAGTTCGGCTTCAACTCCGAGCAGTTCGTCCCGGTCCGTTCCAGCGCCTCCAACTTCCCCGAGAAGATGGACAAGCCGCAGACCGCGCTCAGCTCGATCGGCCAGTTCGAGACCGCGACGACCCCGCTGCAGATGGCCATGGTCGCCTCCGCGATCGCCAACGACGGCAAGCTGATGAAGCCGTACATGGTCGACAAGCTCCAGGCCCCCAACCTCGACGTGCTCGAACAGACCGAGCCCGAGGAGATGAGCCAGCCGCTGTCCTCGAAGAACGCCCAGACCCTCCAGTCGATGATGGAGACGGTCGTCAAGGACGGCACCGGCAAGAAGGCCCAGATCAGCGGCGTCACCGTCGGCGGCAAGACCGGCACCGCTCAGCACGGCGTCGACAACAGCGAGAAGCCGTACGCCTGGTTCATCTCCTACGCCAAGCTCGCCGACGGCAGCTCACCGGTCGCCGTGGCGGTCGTGGTCCAGGACGAGGAGGCCATCCGCGACAACATCTCCGGCGGCGGTCTGGCCGCGCCCATCGCCAAGAGCGTGATGGAGGCGGTCATCAACAGCAAGCAGTGAGCCCCGTCACGTCCCCTTCACATCGGTGCACGTTGCGATACCGGTCCGGTATCGGCTGACGGGCTTGGCCAGGTCACACAAATGAACCCGGGTACCGTAGGCCCGGACGGCACACCGCCGGACCACACACAGGTGCGGTCGGGACCGACGGAGAGGGCTGGTAGGAAGCATGGAAGAGCCGCGTCGCCTCGGCGGCCGGTACGAGCTGGGTCACGTGCTCGGCCGTGGTGGCATGGCGGAGGTATACCTCGCGCATGACACCCGCCTGGGCCGCACCGTGGCAGTGAAGACGTTGCGCGCCGACCTCGCGCGCGACCCTTCCTTCCAGGCCCGGTTCCGCCGGGAGGCCCAGTCGGCCGCCTCGCTCAACCACCCCGCGATCGTCGCCGTGTACGACACCGGCGAGGACTACATCGACGGGACGTCCATCCCGTACATCGTCATGGAGTACGTGGACGGCTCCACCCTCCGCGAGCTCCTCCACTCGGGCCGCAAGCTGCTGCCCGAGCGGACACTGGAGATGACCATCGGGATCCTCCAGGCGTTGGAGTACTCCCACAGAAGCGGCATCGTCCACCGCGACATCAAACCGGCCAACGTGATGCTCACGCGCAACGGCCAGGTCAAGGTCATGGACTTCGGCATCGCCCGTGCGATGGGCGACTCCGGCATGACGATGACGCAGACGTCCGCGGTCATAGGAACAGCCCAGTACCTCTCGCCGGAACAGGCGAAGGGCGAACAGGTCGACGCACGAAGCGACCTGTACTCCTCCGGCTGCCTCCTCTACGAACTGCTGACGGTCCGCCCGCCGTTCATCGGGGACTCCCCGGTCGCGGTCGCGTACCAGCACGTCCGGGAGGAACCGCAGCCCCCGTCGGTGTTCGACCCCGAGATCACGCCCGAGATGGACGCCATCGTCCTGAAGGCCCTGGTCAAGGACCCTGACTACCGCTACCAGTCCGCCGACGAGATGCGCGCCGACATCGAGGCCTGCCTCGACGGCCAGCCCGTCGCCGCCGCGCACGCCATGAGCTCGGTCGGCTACGGCGGCTACGGCTACCCCGACGACCAGGCCACCACCGCCCTGCGTTCCGACGCCGGCGCGACCACCATGCTCCCCCCGATGAGCCCGGACGACGGCGGCTTCGGCTACGACGACCGCTCCCGACGCCGCCAGCCGAAGAAGTCGAACACCTCGACGATCCTGCTGGCCGTGGCGGGCGCGCTGGTGCTGATCGGCGCGATCCTGATCGGCAAGTGGGTGTTCGACGGGCAGGCTGTGAACGACAGCGCCATCACGAACCCCAACTTCGTCAGCCAGACCAAGGCCGACGCGGAGAAGGCGGCCGTGAACGTCGAACTGAAGCTGACGTTCACGGAGAAGGCCTGCGAGGACGAGCCCAAGGGCAACATCTGCGATCAGACTCCGGATGCCGGCGTTGACGTGAAGAAGGGCGACACCATCGCGCTGGTGTTGTCCACCGGGGCGCCGAAGGTGGTCGTGCCGAGCGTGCTCGGTGACAATGTCGACGCAGCGACGAAGAAGCTTGAGGGCGACGAGTACCAACTCGACGTCAAGACGGTGACCAAGGAATCTCCCGAGAACCCGGGGACCGTCCTGGAACAGTCCCTGAAGTTCGGCGCCGAGGTGGAGAAGGGTACGACGATCACCCTCACCGTCGCCAAGGAGGAGGAGAAGTCGACGGTCCCTGACGTCATCGGCCAGGACTGCGACACCGCCAAGCAGCAGATGCAGGCCAACGGCCTCGTCGGCGAGTGCACGGAGATCCCGACCGACGACGACAACCAGAACGGCAAGGTCATCGCGACCGCGCCCTCGGCCAACACCGAGGCCGACCCTGGGTCGAAGGTGTCCATCCAGATCGGCAAGAAGGCCGAGGAGCAGAAGGTCAAGGTCCCGAACGTCGTCGGACAGACCGTGGGACAGGCCAAGCAGACCCTCCAGGCGGCCGGCTTCACCAATATCCAGTTCAGCCAGGGCAGCGACCAGAGCGACACCGCGTTCGTCACCGGCCAGGACCCGGGCCAGGGCACCGAGGTGGACGACCCGGGGAGCACCCAGATCACGCTCCAGAGCGTCGGCTTCGGCAACGGCAACAACGGCGGAAACAACGGCGACAACGGCGACAACGACAACGGCGGCATCTTCGGCTGACGCCGCTTGTCACCTGAGCGAGCCCCGGCACCTGCGAAAGGCGCCGGGGCTCACTCATACCCGTGTACGAAATCCGACCAGAACGTCATATGCCTGGACTCGTTGGACGGGTGAGGAAAACCCGACGAGTTGAGGAGAAACAGAACGTGATCAACGAAACGGCTCTGCTGGAGTCGAAGGCGCTCCGCGACAGTGCGCTGGACCGGACGGACGTGCTCGACAGGGTGAAGGCGCTGTCACTGCTGCCGGACGGGATGCATGTGACGACAGCGATGGTGGCAGCGTACTTCGAGGTCGCAGAGCGGGCCGTCAATCGAATGGCGCAACGGCACCGGGACGAGCCGACGGCCAACGGCCTGCGGATCCTCCGCGGCGAAGACCTCGCGCAATTTAAGGGAGACACGTTGTCTCTCTATCCAGAGAGTCATCCACAACCTCGCTCCAGCCTGGCCCTTTGGTCCCGCCGAGCCGTGCTCAACGCGGCAATGCTCTTGCGGGACAGCGAGGTGGCCCGTCAGGTACGTGTGTACCTCCTGGACCTGGAGTCCCTGACACGCACCCAGCCTGTGGACAACCCTGTCCAGAAGGACGAGGCTTCCCTCGACGACCGCATCGACCAGCGCATCACCCACATCCTCGGCAAGACCGTCGTCCCCATGTTCAACGCCCTGATCGAAACATCGGGCGAGCACCGCAAGGAACTGATCGCCCTGCGCGCCGGAGTCCAGCGCGTCGAACGACGGCTCCACCAGCACCACGCACGGCTGCAGCGGCTCGAAGGGACACGGGACGACCGGCCCGCCATCGGAGTCATGGCCGCCATGGACGCCATGAACGGCCGCACGTTCGAGCACCACGTCGCCAAACTGCTGCGCCGCGACGGCTGTACGAACGTCGTCGTACAGGGCGGTCACGGAGACCGGGGCGTCGACATCATCGCGCTCACAGCCGACGGACGACGCCTCGTCGTCCAGTGCAAGCGGTTCGCGCCCTACCTCAACATCACCAGCCCCGACGTCCAGAAGTTCGTCGGCTCGGCCAAGGTGCTGCACAGCGCGGAAGTCGCGCTCTACGTGGCAACCTGCCCCTTCACTCCAGAGGCGCTGAACATCGCGTCCGCAGCCGGGATCACCGCCGTACACCGCGGGGTACTTGAAGGGTGGGGCGCCGGGGAACCGCTGAAGGTCCTGGAGTAGACACGACGTGACACAAGGGGCCCGGAGCCGCAAGTCAAAGTTGCGGCTCCGGGCCTCCGTCATGCTAAAGGACAGCCCTCCTTTCAGAAGGGCTGTCACCTCACCGCAACTCCTTCGGCACCGTCCGCTCCGCATCGACCTTCTCCACCCGCACCAGCTCCCCCCACACGATGTACCGGTACTCCGACGTGAACACCGGCGTGCAGGTCGTCAGCGTGATGTAGCGGCCGGGCTTCTTCTTGCCCGACTCCTTCGGGATCGCGGACAGGACCTGGACGTTGTACTTCGAGGTCTCCGGAAGGGTGTCGTAGACCTTGTAGACGTACCAGTCGTTCTTCGTCTCGAAGACGATCGGGTCGCCCTTCTTCAGCTTGTCGATGTTGTGGAACTTGGCGCCGTGGCCGTCCCGGTGGGCCGCGAGTGTGAAGTTGCCCTGCTTGGCCTGGGGGAGCGCCGACTTGATCGGGTCCACGTAGTAGCCGGCGACACCGTTGTTCAGGACCTTCGACGACGTGCCCTTCTTGACCAGGACCTCGCCGTTCCTCATCGCCGGGACGTGCAGGAAGCCGATGCCGTCCTTGGTGTCGAACGCGGCGGGGCCCGTGTCCGAGCCGGCCCAGTGGTCGCGTACCTCGTCGCCCTGTTTGTTCGCCTCGCGGTCCGCGACGACGTTCGTCCACCAGAGCGAGTACGCGACGAACAGGCCGAGCACCAGGCCCGCCGTGATGAGGAGTTCACCGAAAAGGCTCACCGCGGTGGCCAGTTTGCCGACCGGCCCCCGCGGGCGGACCTGCGACGGGGAAACCGGGGCGTCTGCGGTCTGCTCGTCGTGGTCCGTCGTCGCTGCCACTCTTCATCCGCCCTAACTGCTACTGCACGAGCCCGCCACCGTCACCGCTACTGCAGCAACGCATCCGGCTTGCCCTTGCTGCGCGGCCGTTCCTCGACCATCTTGCCCCACACGATCATCCGGTACTTGCTCGTGAACTCCGGCGTGCATGTCGTGAGGGTGATGTAGCGGCCGGGCTTGGTGAAACCCGAGCCGTTCGGAATCGGGTCCAGCACGCTCGTGTTGCTCGGCGGCGTGACCGGCAGGATCGCTTCCATCTTGTAGACGTAGTACTTGTCCTGCGTCTCCACGACGATCGCGTCGCCCTTCTTCAACCGGTTGATGTACCGGAACGGCTCGCCGTGCGTGTTGCGGTGCCCCGCGAGCCCGAAGTTGCCGGTCGCCGCGGACGGCATCGCCGTGTTGAGGCCGCCCTCCGCGTAGTGGCCGACCATGCCCCGGTCCAGCACCCTCTTCTTGTCGATGCCCTCCGCGATCGGCACCACCACGTCCAGCTTGGGGATGTCCAGGATGGCGAAGCCCTGACCGGGCTCGAACACCCCCGGCTCACGCTTCCCGCTCGCCCAGTCGTCCTGGAGGCTGCTCGCCTCGTTCCCGGCCTGCGCGTGCGCCCGTACGTTCGTCCACCACAGCTGGTAGGTCACGAACAGCAGCATCAGTACGCCGGTGGTGATGAACACCTCACCGACCGCCCGGCTCGCCATCACCGCCATGCCCGGCTTCTGCGCCCGCGCCGCCTGCCGCGCCGCGACCCGTGAGAGGGGCGCCCCCTCCGCCGCCGTCTCGGCGGCCACACCCTCGGACGCCTCCTGCGGGCCCTCAGAGCGCCCGTGGCGGGCCTTGGCGGCCTTCCGGCGCGCTGCGCGACCACCGGCCGCCGAAGGGCTCCCAGAGGCGCCTGCGGACCCTGAGGCGCCCGGGGACGCCGACATCGAGCCCCCGTCACCTATTCGCGGGGCCTCGGGACGCAGATCGGCAGGCAGATCCGCCAGCCGCAGCGCCACCGTCTCCTGGTCGACGGGCGGGAAACCCACCGAAGGAACCGAAGGAACCACGGGAGGAACGGGGGCAGGGGGCGCGGCAGGCGTCACCGGAGAAGCCTCGGCGGGCGCGTGGGGCCCCTGCTCCTCGTACACCCCCACCTGCCAGTCCTGCGCGTACCCCCGCGAGTCGTACCCCGACTCGGGTCCGGGGTCCCGGTGCTCCGTCGCCCCGCGCTCGGCCGAGGCGTCGTAGGGCCGCGCATGACTGCGCCTGCTCCGCCGACTCCGCGCGCGGGCCGGCGGCGCGGGAGGATCGTTCCGCTGCCCCGGCAACGGGTCGCTCAGCGGGTCCGCCAGGCCGTCCACCGCCGCCTCGAACGCGCCCGGCGCCTCGTACGGCTGCTGCTGCCCGTACGAGGTTCCCTGGTCGCCGGTGTCTCCGCCGTACGCGGAGCCGGACTCGCGCTCGGGGCGCACGGCGGTCACGCCGAGGCCCTGCCCACCACCGGGGCGAGCCCCGCCGACCTCGCCACAGCACCCCGGTCACCGCACTCCACCAACCAGTTGGCCAGCATCAGGTGACCGTGCTCCGTCAGCACCGACTCGGGGTGGAACTGCACCCCCTCGACCGGGAGCTCCCGGTGCCTGAGGCCCATGACGATGCCGTCGTGCGTACGGGCGGTCACTTCGAGCTCGGCCGGCACCGTGTCCGGCTCCGCCGCCAGGGAGTGGTAGCGGGTCGCCGTGAAGGGGCTCGGCAGACCCGCGAAGACACCCCGCCCCCCGTGTTCCACAAGAGACGTCTTGCCGTGCAGCAGCTCGGGCGCACGGTCCACCACACCGCCGTACGCCACCTGCATCGACTGCATGCCCAGACAGACACCGAACACCGGCACCCCGGTGGCCGCGCAGTGGCGGACCATCTCGATGCAGACGCCGGCCTCCTCGGGCGTACCCGGGCCCGGCGACAGCAGCACCCCGTCGAAGCCGTCCTGCGCGTGCGCCGTCGACACCTCGTCGTTGCGCAGCACCTCGCACTCGGCGCCCAGCTGGTACAGGTACTGGACCAGGTTGAAGACGAAGCTGTCGTAGTTGTCGACGACGAGAATCCGTGCGCTCACTGGTCGTTCACCGTCACATCGTTGAAGGGGAGGAGAGGTTCGGCCCACGGGAAGACGTACTGGAAGAGCACGTAGACAACCGCCAGCGCCAGCACGAGGGAGAACAACGCCTTCACCCACGCGTTCCCCGGCAGATGCCGCCAGATCCAGCCGTACATGCCGTCCCTTCCGTCGCCCACGGCACCCGACTCGCGGCACCGGACTCACGCCGTACCTCACCAGATTAACGGCGCAGCGCCGCAGGTTTCCCGGCCTCCACAGGCTGTGTGGAATCCAGGTGCGCCCAGACGATCAGCCGATGACTGTGTCCCCACTCCGGATCGCACGTGGTCAGCGTGAGATAGCGACCCGAACGCGTGTACCCGCTCTTACGTGGCACAGGATCGATCACCTCAATGTCCGTGGGCACGGTTTTGTAGGGGCCTTTGTCGATCCGGTACGTGAACCACGTCGTCCCGTCCGTCAGCACCACCGCGTCCCCCCGGCGCAGCCTCGGGAAGTCCTTGAACGGATCGCCGTACGTACGCCGGTGACCGGCGACCGAGAAGTTGCCCTTCTGGCCGAGCCGCGCGGTGGTGGCGTAGTGGCCGAGGCCCTTCTTCAGGGTGTTCGTCCTCGTGCCTTCGAGCACGGGCTTGTTCCACGTGAAACCGAGCCGCGGGATGTACATGATCGCGAAGGGCTTGCCCGAGGTGTAGGGCCCCGGAGGCCTGGGGCCGGTCGAGTTCGGGGTGCTCCCGGGGTTGGGCGTCGTCTGCGCCGGCGCCTGCGTACCCGTGTCCTTCGACCACTGTTCCCGCAACAGGTGGATCTGGTCGTCCATGACGGTGTCGGCCTTCACGCCCGTCCAGAACAGCACGTACACGACGAAGAGCACGATCACCGTGCCCACCGTGACGCACAGTTCGCTGACCGTCCTGATGATCACGCGCCCCGACACAGGCCCCCCAGCGGTGAGCTACCGGCTGCTGCAGCTGCTGTTCCAGCTACTCCACAGGCTTCGCGTAGTGCAGGTCCACTGTGCCCGAGTAGCCGGGCAGAGTCACCGTCCCGTCCTCGTCGACCTGCCAGCCGAGCCCGTAGACGTTGACGTACACCATGTAGTTCTGGATCGCCTTGGACGCCGTGAGCGCGCTCCTCAGCTTCTCCGGGTCGCCGATCGCCGTGATCTTGTACGGGGGTGAGTAGACGCGACCCTGGAGGATCAGGGTGTTGCCCACACAGCGGACCGCGCTGGTGGAGATCAGGCGCTGGTCCATGACCTTGATGCCCTTGGCCCCGCCCTGCCACAGGGCGTTCACCACGGCCTGCAGATCCTGCTGGTGGATGACCAGATAGTCGGGCTGCGGCTCGGGATAGCCGGGGAGCTTCGCGGTCGCGTTCGGCGGAGCGTCGTCGAGGGTGACCGTGAGCGCCTCGCCCTTGACCTTCTGGGTGCCCGCTGCCTTCTCCAGCGCCGCCAGCTTGGCGTCCTCGGCCTCGGTGCTGCCGTCGTCGCGTTCGGCGAGTGCCTCGACGTCGTCGCGCAGGGCCGCGAGGGACTCGTCGAGCCGGCCGTTCTTGTGACTGCGGTCCTGGATGAGGTCCGAGAGCTTCAGCAGGGAGGCGTCCGTGCGGATGTTGGTGCCCTTGGCCGTGTCGAAGCTCGTGAAGAAAATCAGCCCCGCGAGGGCGAAGACCCCCACGGTGAGCACCCGCACCGGGCGGAATCGGCGGTTACGGGCGGGACTGGCACCCGTCCCGGGAGAGTCGGCAGAATTGCTCAACGTACCCTTATCTCCTTCGGCGCCGCGGAAGCACTACGCTAACGGACGCCCGGGGGAGCACTAAGTGTCCCCTTGTACGCTGCCCCGGAGCCCCACCCAGTTCCCTGCGCGGCCACGCAGCGCATCGACAGGAGAGACCCTCGTGCCGAAGTCACGTATCCGCAAGAAGGCCGACTACACGCCGCCGCCCGCCAAGCAGGCGACGGCCATCAAACTGAACAGCCGCAGCTGGGTCGCCCCGGTCATGCTGGCCATGTTCCTCATCGGCCTGGCCTGGATCGTTCTGTTCTACGTGACCGACGGCACGCTGCCGATCGACTCACTGGACAACTGGAACATCGTGGTGGGCTTCGGCTTCATCGCCGCCGGATTCGGTGTCTCCACTCAGTGGAAGTAGGGCTCTGCCCAGGGCCTTCCACTGAGTTATCCACAGCCAGGCAACTATTTCCACACCCCGCCTGGGGAAAAGACGACGATCTGTGGATAACTCATCGAGTGTTGACGCCGGTACGACTGACAGACCGGTAATCGCAAGCTTGTTCGCCCCCTGCCTGACCTGGGAAAACTCCGGTCGGTGACAGGGGGCACAGCTGTTCCCGCACACTGTGCACAGGTAGCGCCACGGACTGTGGACAACAGGCACTCAGTGACAGGTGGGACGAGCTGGACGAACCGCTAGAGGAGCTGGCCCGTGCGGATCAGGGTCATGACGACCACCGCGACCAGGACCACTCCACAGACGCCGTACTGGACCAGGGACCGGCGCTCACGCGGGGCGTGGACCATGGCGTAGCCGATGACGACACCGGCGACCAGACCGCCGATGTGGGCCTGCCAGGCGATGTTGCTCATCCCGAAGGTGAAGATGAGGTTGATCACCAGCAGCGCGAGGATCGGCCGCATGTCGTAGTTGAGGCGGCGCATCAGGACGGCGGTCGCGCCGAACAGGCCGAAGATGGCACCCGAGGCGCCGAGCGAGGGCTGGTTCGGAGCCTCGATCAGATACGTCAGCGCACTCCCTGCGAGGCCGGCGACCACATACAGCGCGAGGTAGCGGGCACGGCCGAGGGCGGCTTCCAGGGGGCCGCCGATCCACCACAGGCTGAGCATGTTGAAGATGATGTGCATGAGGCTGCCGTGCAGGAACATCGACGTCAGCAGCCGGTACCACTGCCCCTCCGCGACACCCTCCACCGAGCCGAGGCCCTGGTAGTAGGCGCTGCCGATGAGTTCGAAGCGTTGCGTGAAGTTGTCGCCGATCGACAGCTGGAGCACGTAGGCGGCGACGTTGAGGCCGATGAGGATCTTGGTGAGGAGCCGGGGGTCGGCCGTGATGGTGCCGCCGGCGAGGGTGCGGGGGGTGGTGGCGCCCGGCGCGTGTCCCGTGCCGGAGCCGTTGCGCACGCAGTCCGGGCACTGGAAGCCGACGGAGGCGCTGACCATGCACTCGGGGCAGATCGGGCGTTCGCAGCGGGTGCAGCGGATGCCTGTCTCGCGGTCCGGGTGGCGGTAACAGGTGGGCGGGCTCTGGGCGTCCTGTGGTCCCGGCGGGCTGCCTGGCGCCTGATCCATGGGGTCCCCCAAATCCGTCGAGCCGTCGATGCGTCGTCTGGGCAATGCACCGCCCCGCTCATCCTTACGGATGGGCGGGGCGTTTGGTTCCCTGCGTGTTCCCTGTGGGGGTCGGTTGTCCCCGGGGAAAAGAGCCGGTGGGAAGGGCTCTCGGGTCTCAGCCCTCGCGGGTCTCGACGACGACCGACTCGATGACGACGTCGTTGACCGGGCGGTCGGTGCGCGGGTTGGTCGACGCCGTCGCGATGGCGTCCACGATCTTCTGGCTGGCCGCGTCGGTGACCTCGCCGAAGATGCTGTGCTTGCGGGTCAGCCAGTCCGTCGGAGAGACGGTGATGAAGAACTGCGAGCCGTTGGTGCCCGGTCCGGCGTTGGCCATGGCCAGCAGGTACGGCTTGTCGAAGCGGAGGTCCGGGTGGAACTCGTCCTCGAACTGGTAGCCGGGACCGCCGGTACCGTTGCCGAGCGGGTCGCCGCCCTGAATCATGAAACCGCTGATCACCCGGTGGAAGACCGTGCCGTCGTAGAGCTTGTCCTTGGACTTCTCACCCGTCGCCGGGTTGGTCCACTCACGCTCACCGGTGGCGAGCTCGACAAAGTTCCTGACCGTCTTGGGCGCGTGGTTCGGCAGGAGCCGGACTTCGATGTCGCCTTGGTTGGTCTTCAGGGTGGCGTAAAGCTGCTCAGCCACGATCTGCCTTCCGTTGTCCTCTTGTGACCCTCAGATCCTCGCACGGTCCGCGCCGTGCGTCGCCCGGCACCCTCTTCCGAGCGGGAATCCGGCAGTTTCGCTTGCGCTCCGCCGCTCCGGAGAAAACCGGCCGAGTAGGCACGGGACAGGGGCGCGGGACGGGGATCCGTGGCATTGTCGACGACAAGCTCCCGATGCCCTGTATTCATCTCTATTGCATGTGATCGTCATCCGTTGCCCCATGTGATCTGTTCGGTGCCGGCAGCCCCGTGTGATCGGCCGTTCATGACCCGGATGCACGCCCTCACATGCCTCACGGCGTATTGCCGGGCATGATCCGTAAAAGGGTGGAGAGTCGATAACCGTACGCCACCGACGAGGAGGATCCCGTGACCCGCATTGAAAGCGTGCGCGCCGCTACCGGCTCGGCGAAGGACAGCGTCCTGCACGCCGCGGACGTGGTGGCGCCTTACGCCGACACAGCCAAGGACAGGGCCACTCAGTACGCACACGAGGCACGCGTACGGCTTGCGCCCAAGGTGTCCCAGGCTGCGGAACAGGCTCGTGTCCAGTACGGCGCGCATCTCGCGCCGCGGCTGGAGCAGGCCCGTACGCATGTGCCGCCGAAGGTCGACCATGCCGCCCATGAAGCCGCCGTCCGTACCGCCAAGGCCGCCCGCCAGGCCGCCGACTACACCGCGCCGCGCGTGGAGCGCGCGGTCGCGGCGGCCGGACCCGTACGAGAGGAGGCCGCCGCGCGCGGTGCCGCTGCACTGGCCGCGCTGCGCGGCCAGATCACACCGCAGGAGATCAGGAAGCTGGCCCGCAAGCATCAGCGGCGGGCCCGGACCGGCCGGCTCGCCAAGAGGCTGGCCGTGGTGGGCATCCTGGCCGGCGGCGCCTATGCCGCGTGGAAGTGGTGGGACAAGCAGGCCAACCCCGACTGGCTGGTCGAGCCGCCCGCCGCGACCGAGGTTCCGGAGACGGGCCGTCTGACGTCCGTGGACGGCACTGGCCAGTCGGTCCTGGATCCCGAGGTCCAGGTGAAGGAAGCCGAGTCAGAGGCTGCAAAGGACGACGAGAACCACCGCTGACGGTTCACAGGTGGTGTCGTTCGTGAGATCGCTGTGGGGCGGGAGGCTTTCAGGCTTCCCGCCCCACAGCGATGTTTCACGTGAAACGCCACGGGACGCTGTTTCACGTGAAACATCGGCGGCGGTGATCTTTCAACGGGATCCCCTCGTCAGGAGACCGCCGAGACGGCCGAGACGGCCAGTCGCGTGCGCGCCGTCGGAAAGCCGATGCCCTTCAGGGCCGGTGCCCGGCGGATGTCACGCTGGACCGGCTTGTTCCGGCCGACGGCGAAGACGAACAGGCGCAGGACCAGGAAGCGGCCCATCCCGGCGAGTCCGGAGGCGCTGAGGTAGACGATCTGCTCGGTCAGCATGCCCGGCGAGGGCTGGAGCAGATGCAGGGAGACCATCGCGACGCAGGTGACGCCATAGGCCGCGGTCGCCGAGCCCGCTGCCTGCCAGTGCTGACGCCATCCTGCGCGCCCGCCGGCGCCGAAGGTGAAGCGGGCGTGGAGTTCGGTGCACAGGATGGTCGAGGCGACCGTGATCAGCGCGTTGGCCAGCGCCCAGGGCATCGTCGCGGCGAGCAGCGCCACCGCGCCACTGGAGAGCAGTCCGACGCCACCACCGCACAGGACGAACCGCGCGAAGGAGGCGAGCGGCCCGGGAGCGGCGGTGGTTGTCACGGCCGGCCCGGACGCCTCGGCGCGCAGCCTCGCGCCCATCGTCCTGGGCTTCGACGGGAGCAGCGACTTCACGACGGTTTCCTTACGGGCGGTGGGCTGTGGACCTCTGGGGATCACGGGGATCAACCGGGTTCAACGATGCCGTGGCGCGCTAAAGGAAACGATGACGCGTACTCCCCGACCGGGGGTGTGGCTGGCCCCACCATCGGGGCCCAGGAAGCACTACCGGGCGGGGTAGCGGCCGTCCGTGCCGAGGGCTGCAACACCTCTCGCTCCGCATGGGCAGAGAGGCCGGGGAGACCGGCTGACAGCTTCTACATGATCGTAGAAGCAGTAGCGGAAACGACGCGACGCACCAAGGAGTTCTCATGGCCCTGTGGGACCGCATCAAGGAATCCGCATCGACGATGCAGACCCAACTGGAGGCGAAGAAGAACGACTTGAAGAGCGGCGCGTTCAGGGACGCCAGCATGGCGATGTGCGCGCTGGTCGCCGCGGCCGACGGCACGATCGACCCGGCGGAACGGCAGCGCGTGGCCCAGCTCATCGCCACGAACGAGGTCCTGCAGAACTTCCCCGCCGACGATCTGCGCCGCCGGTTCGACGAGAACATCGGCAAGCTGACGGCCGACTTCGCCTTCGGCAAGGTGAGCGTGCTCCAGGAGGTCGCCAAGGCCAAGAAGAAGCCCGCCGAGGCCCGTGCCGTCATCCAGATCGGCATCGTCATCGGCGGCGCGGACGGCGACTTCGACAAGACCGAACAGGCCGTCGTACGGGAGGCCTGCTTCGCCCTCGACCTGCCGCCCCACGAGTTCGACCTCTGAGCCACCTCTGACACGACCGACAGATGCACCCGGCCCGGCCACGCACCCTCCGCACCTGAGGGGGCGTGGCCGCGCGCATTTCGGCAGGGTCGACGAAAAATGCCCTCCGGACCGCGTTTTCGCAGTTCAGAGGGCATTTCGGGGGTGGAGCCTAGGGGAGTCGAACCCCTGACATCTGCCATGCAAAGACAGCGCTCTACCAACTGAGCTAAGGCCCCGAATAGAAGGCGTCCGCCCAGAACAACCAGCTACTGGTGGGCGCCGACGACCAGAGTACCGGGTCATCCCCGGTATCTCGCAAAAGGATTGGGGGTCCCCGTGGACGACCACTCTCCGTAAGATGCTCGACGTGGTTCGCTACAGCGAACCGCGGTATTTGGGGAAGCGATGGGGAGACGCAATGGATGCCGCACAGCAGGAAGCCACCGCAAGAGCGCGGGAGCTTCAGCGGAACTGGTACGGGGAGCCGCTGGGGGCGCTCTTCCGTAAGCTCATCGACGATCTTGGACTCAACCAGGCTCGTCTCGCGGGGGTACTGGGGTTGTCCGCGCCGATGCTGTCACAGCTCATGAGCGGCCAGCGGGCCAAGATCGGCAATCCGGCAGTGGTGCAGCGCGTGCAGTTGCTGCAGGATCTGGCCGGTCAGGTCGCGGACGGCAGCGTCAGCGCGGCCGAGGCGACCGAGCGGATGGACGAGATCAAGAAGTCCCAGGGGGGATCGGTGCTCAGCAACACCACGCAGTCGACGACGAGTTCGGGGGCGCCCACGGTCAAGCGGGTGGTCCGCGAGATCCAGTCGCTGCTGCGCTCGGTGTCGGCCGCCGGCGACATCATCGACGCGGCGGACACTCTCGCCCCGACCCACCCGGAACTGGCAGAGTTCCTCCGGGTGTACGGCGCGGGCCGCACATCTGACGCCGTGACGCATTACCAGTCCCACCAGAACTGAGCCGTCGGCCCGGCCGCCGACCGGGGGTTCGGCGGCCGGGCTCCGGCTCAGGGGTAGTGGGGCAGGCGCACGGGAGCAGGTTCGGACAAGCGAAGGAACACGGCCACGAGACGAACCGGAGGACGGCGACAGGCGGGTAGGGAAACCGGTTCTGGGTGAGCAGGGTGACAGCGGGCTCCGGAGTGGGGTAGGAGGAGCCGTACCACCCGCCGGTCCGGAACCGACGGAGCGGTGATCCGAAGGGGGATCGACGCAGAGCCATGGGTGAGGTCTTCGCCGGCCGGTACGAGCTGGCCGACCCGATCGGGCGCGGGGGAGTCGGCGCGGTCTGGCGCGCCTGGGACCACCGCCGCCGCCGGTACGTGGCCGCCAAGGTCCTGCAGCAGAGCGACGCCCACTCGCTGCTGCGCTTCGTCCGTGAACAGGCGCTGCGGATCGACCACCCGCATGTCCTCGCCCCGGCCAGCTGGGCCGCCGACGACGACAAGGTCCTGTTCACCATGGATCTGGTCGCCGGAGGCTCGCTCGTCCACCTGATCGCGGACTACGGCCCCCTGCCGCCCGCGTTCGTCTGCACCCTCATCGACCAGCTCCTCTCGGGCCTCGCCGCCGTGCACGCGGAAGGGGTCGTCCACCGGGACATCAAGCCCGCCAACGTGCTGCTCGAAGCGACCGGTACGGGCCGCCCCCGGCTGCGGCTGTCCGACTTCGGGATAGCGATGCGGCTGGGTGAGCCGCGGCTGACGGAGACCGACTACGTGGTGGGGACGCCCGGTTACTTCGCCCCCGAGCAGATGCTGGGCGCCGACCCGGACTTCCCTTCCGACCTGTTCGCCGTGGGCCTGGTCGCGCTCTACCTCCTGGAGGGCGCCAAGCCGGACTCCAAGGCCCTCATCGAGTACTTCGCGGCGCACGGCACGCCCGGTGCCCCCAAGGGCATACCCGAGCCGCTCTGGCAGGTCGTGGCCACGCTGCTGCAGCCGGACCCGCAGGCGCGGTTCCGCACCGCCACGGGCGCGCGCAAGGCCCTCGCCCAGGCCGCCGAACTCCTGCCCGAGCCCGGCCCCGACGACGAGCTGATCGAGATCTTCGACCAACTCGGCCCGCTCCCGAAGGGCTTCGCCGCGACCGGCCCCCTCAAACCGTCCCCCGGAGTGACCACGAGCGGCGCGCGTGCCGGCACGGCAACGGGCAGGACGGACACCGGCACCGGACGCGTCGAGCCGGACGGCACCCACACCGGCATGGATACCGGCCCAGGAGCAGCCCGCCGCTACGACCCGTACCGCGGACCGAAGTCGGGCGGCACGCCGACCGGCCCGGCGACCGGCGGCACACGCACGGGACCGGGACCCAGGCCGATGCCGGGTCCGTTGCCCGGCCCGATGCCGGATCCCGTGCCGGCACCGGGAACCGTCTCCCCGCCCTCCGGACCAGGCACGGGTCCCGTACCCGCAAGGCCGGTCAAGGACCCCACGCCCTCGAACACCGGTTTCGGCGCCGAGCAGCCCTGGCCGTCTTCCGGTGCCGCCCCGATCTGGCCCGGAGCCGACTCCGTACCGGGTGGGCCCTCGCGGCCGGACGGCACCGGCGCTTCCGAACAGGGACCGCAGGCGTCACCGGCTCCGCCGACGTACCCGGCTCACCCCGCTCAGCGCAACAGCGCCCCTGCCCAGCCGGACGCCCCGCCACCGCGCCCCCCTCATCCCCCGGCAGTGGTGCCGCCCCAGCCGTCCGCCATGTCGGACACGGGCAGCTTCCATCTGCCTCCTCCCCACGTCACCGTCCCTTCCGGACCGCCGCAGCACGGGCAGTCCCACCAACGGCCGGCGCAGCCCTCCACTCCCCCCACGGCTGTCCCGCTGCCGGCGCCGGGAGCGGCCCACGTACTCCCGCCCTTCGAAGTGCCGTCCTTCGGGACCCAGCCCTTCGAGCCCGCGCACGCGGCCTCCCTCCAGCCGCCCGCGCCCCGGACCGCCACCCAGACCCCGACCGTGACCGCGACCCCCACTCCGACGCTGCGGCAGGACACGTACGGCTCATCCTCTTCGTACGCCGCTCGGTCCCCGCAGGTCGCGCTCTCCCCGCAGGCAGTTCCGCAGCACCGCGGCCGACGCCGCCAGCGTCGCCCCGGTCCGCCCGCGAAGGTGGCGATACCGGTCCTGTTCCTCGCCCTGGCCTGCTACGCCGTGGGTTTCTGGGCCCTGTTCCGTATCTGAGCCAGGGCCTGTCGAGCGGATCAGGCCCGAGGACAGGCGCTAGGCGCGACCGGCCCGCCGCCGGGCGACCACCGTCCACAGCCCCAGCCCCAGCCCCAACAGACTCCCCGCCCCGATGCCGCTCACCGCGACCACCCGCATCGCGGCGTCGTCGCCCGCGCCGCTCGCGTCCGCCGGCTCGGCTCCCGTGCCGTCCGCCACCCCGCCGGACATCCACCCGCCGGCCGCCTCCCGGTCCTGTTCCGTGACCGCGAACGTGTCCCGGGGCACGGACTCCCCCAGATACCCGGGAGCGTCCTGCGCCGTACCGCCCACCTGCACCCGGAGCGTCAGCCCGTACGGCCCCGCGCCGAATCGTTCCGCCACCTGCTCGGCGAGATGGACGACGAGGTAGTACGAGCCGGCGAACCGCATCCCGCCCATCGGGTCGCCGACGCCGTAGCGGTTGGCGTAGGCGACGGGTGGCAGCGGATCGAGGGCACCCGAGGTCTGACTGCCGTCATAGACGAGGCCCTCGTCGTCGACGTGCCCGCGCGCGGGGTTGTAGAGGGACATGACGAGCCCGCTGCTGACGTACCCTCCGCCGCCGGTCGAACCGCCGCTGGAACTGCCCAGTTCGGCTACCGCGTGGAGCTGCTGCCCCCAGTCGACCGGCACCCGGTAGAACCGTGTCCGGCCGGGCGTGATGTCGTCCTGCCAGACTCCCTGCCCCACCGGGGTGGCCGTGGCGAAGCCCGCGCCGCCCTCGCGGCGGACGGCGTCGCCGGTGAGCGGGTCGGGGGAGGCGGAGTCCCAGGACTCGGGGGACTCGGGCGCGGTCGTCGCCACCTTGTCCACGAGGCCCGGCTCCGACACGTACGTCAGCTCCAGGTCCCAGTCGTCCGAGGCCGAGCCCGCCGAGTCGATGCGGTCCACGACGACGTAGTACGTACCTGCTCCCTGACACGCCGTCGTCTCGCCGCCGGTCGCGCGCGACGCCCAGGCGGCGACCGGATGCGGGCTGCGGGAGGCCCCGAAGCGTGTGCTGTCGTAGGAGCAGGAACGGGCGTCGGCGTCCTGCACGGCCACCTTGACGCCGTCGGAGGAGGACACCGCCGTGCCCTGCCGCGGGACTGCGGTGGCGGAGACGTACGCGTTCGAGGTGGCGTCGAGCGCGAGGCGGAAGTAGAGCCGTCCGTTGACCGGGAGGGTGCTGCGGTAGGTCCCGCCGGGCTCCAGCCCCACGGCGTCCGTGGTGCTCTCGGCCCCTTCGACGGTCTGGGCGCCCTCGGCGAAGTCGTACGTGTACGCATCCGGCGCGGCGACCGCCCTGGAACCGGCCCCCGTCCCCGCCACAGCGCACAGCAGCGCCGCCACGACCGCGCCCCGTACCGTGCGCCGCCCCATCACGCGCCACCCCTCGTCATGCATGCCCCGCCGTGCCCGTACCGTCCAGCGTTGCGGCCACAGCCGGGCACCATCTCTGCCCGGACCGTCGCCCATCCTGCCCCGCCGGCCGTCCCGGCACGCCCACAATTCGCACGAGCGCCCGAAACGCGCCACCCATAGGCACTCGATTTGCCTCAGCAATCGCTTCGTTCACGACGGCGAATCCCCCACCGTCCCCCGACGCGACCCCGGACAACACAAAACCCCGACCGCGTCGGCGGCCGGGGTCTGTTCACAGACTGCTGTCGATACTCACGAACCCGTGGGCACGGAGTCGGTCGCCTCCGTCCACAGATCCTGCTCGGCGCGATCCGCCTGGATCTGGCGGTACACGAGGAGCCCGCCGATGGCGGCCAGTGCGACCAGGAGAAGCTTCTTCACCGCGCGACCTCGTCTTTCCTTGACGTAGGGGACCTCTGGCGCCCGACTATACCCTCCGGCCGAGACCGATCGGTTATCTGCGCGGGCCCTCAACTCCCGCCCGGCACACAGCAGTAGAAGCGGATGACACCGCTCCGATCGGAGGGTGATCACATCTCCACGTACCGTGACTTTTCGTCCCGTTAGGCCCGATTTCCTTACTTCTTCTCCAGTTTTCGCCCTCATTGCACCCATCCGAGTGGTGTTCATCGGAAGATCGACGCGCCACGGGCGTCGGTCCACCACTTCGCAGCCTCCGTACACATCATGAGGAAAGTACGCAAATCGCCCAACCCGAAAGTGAGGGGCCATGGCCCAGAACAAGGTCGCGAAGCTGTGGACCGTCGTCGTCACCGCCTTCCTGGCGCTGTGCACGACGCTCGGCCTGATCACGACGACCGCCAGCGCGGCGGTAGCCGAGAGCCACCCGTCGCGCAACTGCACCGCCCCCGCGGTGGCACCCCCCACAGCCGCCTGGGCCTGGTCCTACGCCCGGTCCCTGCCCCCCACGATGAAGCAGCGCATCCGAGCCGAGGCCCACGGCTCCTCCCCGAGCTGCCGCCACCGCTCACCCGCGGACACGGACGCGGACACGGAAGCCGGCCAGGAGACCGCCGACGGCGCAGAGACGGCGGCACAGCCGCAATCCTGACCCCGCTCGCGTGACTCCCCCCGCGTGACCCTCGTGTGATCCCCCTCCCATGTAGCGGCGAACTTGCGTACAAAGCCACACGGAGAAGCACCAGGACAGACGAAAGAACCCCAACCATCACTGGTTGGGGTTCTTTTCACTGTGGGGCTAACAGGATTTGAACCTGTGGCCTCATCCTTATCAGGGATGCGCTCTAACCAACTGAGCTATAGCCCCGCCGCGCTCTGCGGTGTATGTCCCGCGCGCTGACCTCTGAAGATTAGCGCACGACGCGGCCAGTCCCAAAATCGATAGTCAGACGGCAGCCGGGCGACGTTCGAGAGCGTCCCTCACCCGCGTCTCACCTGCACTTCACCCGCACTTCACCGGCTCACTCGTCAGTTCACTCGTCCTCGGCGAGCGTCAGCTCGACGCCGCCGACGAAGCCCGCGGAGAGGTTGTAGATGAACGCGCCGAGCGTCGCCAGCGCCGTCGCGAGGACGACGTCGATGACCGCGATGACCGACGTGAACATCAGGACGTGCGGGAGCGACAGGAAGGACTGGAGGTCGAAGCCGTTCGACTCGTTCGACCCCGTGGCCTCCGAGATCGTGCCGCCGACCGTCGAGAAGACGCCCATCGCGTCCATGACCATCCACAGGACCACCGCCGCCACGATCGTGCAGATGCCCAGCGCGATCGACAGCAGGAAGCTGACCTTCATCACCGACCACGGGTCGGCCTTGGACACGCGCAGACGTGCCTTGCGTGTCCGGGGCAGGGTGCTCGCCCCCGTCCGCGGGCGCCGTACGGCCCCCGCCTGAGCCTGAACCGGTGCCTGAACCGGGCCCGCAGGGCCGGCCGGAGCCGCCGACGGGTAGGCCTGCGGCGGGTGGTAGGGCCCCGCGGGCTGCTGCGGCTGCCGCTCGCCGGGCAACGGCGACTGCTGCTGCGGCGCCGCGGCGCGCTGCGCGGCGGACTCCGCCACCGGCAGGGCACCCGGGGCACCTTGTGCTGCCGCGCCCGCGCCTGCCCCGTACTGCTGGGTCTGCGGACCTCTGGCGTCCGTCACGGTTCCCCCCTGGGATCCCTGGGATCCATGTGTGTCGGGCGAGCGCTTGCCGGTCGTACGCGGCTTGATCGCCTGCAGGTTGGTCGTGTGCGGATCTGTCGCACTGTGCGCGTCCCTCGCACCCTGCTGCGCATCGGTCGCCCGCGCGGCGGAGCCACGACCGCCGCCGTCTTTGCCCGTACCGGTCGAGGGACCGGACGAACTGCCGGACGAACCGGCGCCCGTGGCTCCGCTCACGATGACTCACTCCTCGCGCTACTCCGACGAGGACTGATCGCCCTCGTCCGTGCCGATGGTCGCGGTACCCTCGGCCGACTCGTCAACGGCGTCCTCGCCGTCGACCGCCTCGGCCTCGCTTCCCGCCTCGGCGTTTCGTGCGATGCCTACCACGGCATCGCGCTTGCCCAGGTTGATCAGTTGGACGCCCATGGTGTCACGGCCCGTCTCCCTGACCTCATTGACCCGCGTACGAATCACACCGCCCGAGAGCGTGATGGCGAGGATCTCGTCGGTCTCCTCGACCACCAGCGCACCGACGAGAGAACCGCGGTCCTCGACGATCTTGGCAGCCTTGATACCGAGGCCGCCACGACCCTGGACGCGGTACTCGTCGACGTTGGTCCGCTTCGCATACCCGCCGTCGGTAGCAGTGAACACGAACGTACCGGGTCGAACAACATTCATCGAGAGCAGCTGGTCTCCCTCACGGAAACTCATGCCCTTGACACCCGAGGTGGCCCGGCCCATCGGACGCAGTGCGTCGTCCGTCGCCGTGAACCTGATCGACTGTGCCTTCCTGCTGATCAGAAGCAGATCATCCTCTGCCGAAACGAGTTCGGCTCCGATCAGTTCGTCGTCGGAACCGTCCTCCGTCTCACGGAGGTTGATCGCGATGACACCGCCGGAACGCGGAGAATCGTAATCCTTCAGAGGCGTCTTCTTCACCAGACCGCCCTTGGTGGCCAGCACCAGATAGGGCGCCGCCTCGTAGTCGCGGATCGCGAGGATCTCCGCGATCGCCTCGTCCGGCTGGAAGGCCAGCAGGTTGGCGACGTGCTGTCCACGCGCGTCACGCCCGGCGTCCGGCAGCTCGTACGCCTTCGCGCGGTAGACCCGGCCCTTGTTGGTGAAGAACAGCAGCCAGTGGTGCGTGGTCGACACGAAGAAGTGGTCGACGATGTCGTCTTCCTTGAGCTTCGTGCCGCGTACGCCCTTGCCGCCGCGCTTCTGCGAGCGGTAGTCCTCGGTCTTGGTGCGCTTGACGTAGCCACCGCGCGAGATGGTGACGACGATGTCCTCTTCGGCGATCAGGTCCTCGATGGACATGTCGCCGTCGAACGGGACCAGCTTGGAGCGGCGGTCGTCGCCGAACTTCTCGACGATCGCGGCGAGTTCCTCGCTGATGATGCCCCGCTGACGCACGGGCGAGGCGAGGATCGCGTTGTACTCACGGATCTTCGCCTGCAGCTCGTCGTGCTCGGCGACGATCTTCTGGCGCTCCAGGGCGGCCAGGCGGCGCAGCTGCATCTCCAGGATCGCGTTGGCCTGGATCTCGTCGATCTCCAGGAGGCCCATCAGGCCCTCGCGCGCGATCTCTACGGTGTCACTGCGCCGGATCAGCGCGATGACCTCGTCGATGGCGTCCAGGGCCTTCAGCAGGCCACGCAGGATGTGCGCGCGCTCCTCGGCCTTGCGCAGCCTGAACCGCGTACGCCGGACGATGACCTCGATCTGGTGCGTCACCCAGTGCCGGATGAACGCGTCCAGGGACAGGGTCCTCGGTACGCCGTCCACCAGCGCCAGCATGTTCGCGCCGAAGTTGGTCTGCAGGTCGGTGTGCTTGTAGAGGTTGTTCAGCACGACCTTGGCGACCGCGTCCCGCTTCAGGACGATGACCAGACGCTGGCCCGTACGGGACGACGTCTCGTCGCGGACGTCCGCGATGCCGCCGATCTTGCCGTCCTTCACCAGGTCGGCGATCTTCTGCGCAAGGTTGTCCGGGTTGACCTGGTAGGGGAGTTCGGTGACCACCAGGCACTGGCGGTTCTGGATCTCCTCGACGTCGACGACCGCGCGCATCGTGATGGAGCCACGGCCGGTGCGGTACGCCTCCTCGATGCCCTTGCGGCCCACCACCAGGGCACCGCTGGGGAAGTCGGGGCCCTTGATGCGCTCGATCAGGGCGTCGAGCAGCTCCTCGTGGGAGGCCTCGGGGTTCTCCAGGTACCACTGAGCGCCGGACGCGACCTCGCGGAGGTTGTGCGGCGGGATGTTGGTCGCCATACCGACCGCGATGCCCGCCGAGCCGTTGATCAGCAGGTTCGGGAAGCGCGCCGGCAGAACCGTCGGCTCCTGGTTGCGGCCGTCGTAGTTGTCCGTGAAGTCGACCGTGTCCTCGTCGATGTCACGGACCATCTCCATGGACAGCGGCTTCAGCTTGCACTCGGTGTACCGCATGGCGGCGGCCGGGTCGTTGCCCGGGGAACCGAAGTTGCCGTTGGAGTCCACCAGCGGCATCCGCATCGACCACGGCTGCGCGAGGCGGACCAGCGCGTCGTAGATCGAGGAGTCGCCGTGCGGGTGGTAGGTGCCCATGACGTCGCCGACGACGCGGGCGCACTTGTAGAAGCCCTTCTCGGGCCGGTAGCCGCCGTCGTACATGGCGTACAGGACGCGGCGGTGAACGGGCTTGAGACCGTCCCGTACGTCGGGCAGCGCGCGCGACACGATGACGGACATCGCGTAGTCGAGGTACGAGCGCTGCATCTCGGTCTCGAGCCCGACGGGCTCGACACGCAGAGTGATCTGGCCCTCTTCGGGCGCGTTCGGACCTGTGGGGGAAAGAGGTGTCTCGTCGGTCATTGCTGGTGAAGATCCTTTCTGGTGCGGTCAGCTGAGACCGACTCAGATGTCGAGGAAGCGGACGTCCTTGGCGTTGCGCTGGATGAACGCGCGGCGCGCCTCGACGTCCTCGCCCATCAGGACCGAGAACAGGTCGTCGGCCTGCGCGGCGTCGTCGAGCGTGACCTGGCCGAGGACCCGGTGCTCCTGGTCCATCGTCGTGATGCGCAGCTCCTCGGCGTTCATCTCACCGAGGCCCTTGAAGCGCTGGACCGAGTCGTCCCGGGTGCGCTTGCCGTTCTGCCGGCCGTGCTCGATGAGCGCGTCGCGCTCGCGGTCCGAGTACGCGTACTCGAAGTCGTCCCGGCCCCACTTGATCTTGTACAGCGGAGGACGGGAGAGGAACACGTGTCCGGCCTCGACCAGCGGGCGCATGAAGCGGAACAGGAAGGTCAGCAACAGGGTGTTGATGTGCTGGCCGTCGACGTCGGCGTCCGCCATCAGGATGATCTTGTGATAGCGCAGCTTCGCGATGTCGAAGTCCTCGTGCACCCCGGTACCGAACGCGGAGATCAGCGCCTGGATCTCCTGGTTCTGCAGGATCTTGTCGATCCGCGCCTTCTCGACGTTGAGGATCTTGCCGCGGATCGGGAGGATCGCCTGGTACTGCGGGTTGCGGCCGGACTTGGCCGAACCGCCGGCGGAGTCACCCTCGACGATGAAGATCTCGCACTTGATGGGGTCGTTCGACTGGCAGTCGGACAGCTTGCCCGGCAGCGACGCCGTCTCCAGCAGACCCTTGCGGCGGGTGAGGTCACGGGCCTTGCGGGCCGCCACGCGCGCGGTGGCCGCCTGGATGCCCTTGCGGATGATGTCCGTGGCCTCGACCGGATTGCGGTCCAGCCAGTCGTTGAGGTGCTCGTAGACCGCCTTCTGTACGAAGGTCTTCGCCTCCGTGTTGCCCAGCTTGGTCTTGGTCTGGCCCTCGAACTGGGGCTCGCTGAGCTTGACCGAGATGATCGCGGTCAGACCCTCGCGGATGTCGTCACCCGTGAGGTTGTCGTCCTTCTCGCGGAGCAGCTTCTTGTCGCGCGCGTACTTGTTGATCAGCGAGGTCAGCGCGGCCCGGAAGCCCTCCTCGTGCGTACCGCCCTCGTGCGTGTGGATGATGTTGGCGAAGGAGTACACACCCTCGGTGTAACCGCTGTTCCACTGCATCGCGACCTCGAGGGACAGGCTCTTCTCCCTGTCCTCCGCCTCCAGGTCGATGACGGTCGGGTGCACCGCGTCTCCCTTACGGGAGTTGAGGTACGTCACGTAGTCGACGATGCCGCCCTCGTAGTGGTACGAGACGGTCCTGACCTCGTCCTTCTCGTCGGCACCCGCCTCGTCGGCACCGGCCGTCGCCTTCGCCACCTCGCGCTCGTCGGTGAGTTTGATCGTCAAACCCTTGTTGAGGAACGCCATCTCCTGGAAGCGCCGCGAGAGCGTCTCGAAGGAGTACTCGGTGGTCTCGAAGATGTCGGCGTCGGCCCAGAAGGTGACCGACGTGCCGGTCTCGCTCGTGGCCTCGTGCTGCGCGAGCGGAGCCGTCGGGACGCCCAGCTTGTAGTCCTGCGTCCAGCGGTGGCCGTCGGTCTTGACCTCGACGGCGACCCTGCTGGACAGGGCGTTCACGACGGAGACACCGACGCCGTGCAGACCGCCGGAGACCGCGTAGCCGCCGCCGCCGAACTTGCCGCCCGCGTGCAGCACGGTCAGCACGACCTCAAGGGCCGGTTTGCCCTCCGACGGGACGATGCCCACCGGGATGCCTCGGCCGTTGTCGATGACGCGCACGCCACCGTCGGCGAGGATCGTCACATCGATGGTGTCGGCGTGACCGGCCAGCGCCTCGTCGACGGAGTTGTCGACGACCTCCTGCACCAGGTGGTGCAGACCACGCTCACCGGTCGAACCGATGTACATGCCGGGTCGCTTGCGGACCGCGTCCAGACCCTCGAGGACGGTGATGGCGCTGGCGTCGTACGAGGCGGTGACCTCGTCGTTCATGGAGGTCGCCTCGACGTTCGCGCCGGCGTCGGTGGACGGGATGTTCTCGTTGGGGTTGCCGGAATCGGCCACGAAGCGCCCTTTCTGGCACAGCACAAGCCGAACTCCTGGGCCCCCTCTGGAGGGTGGCCGGAGCGGCTGCGGCATGTTGCGTTGGTAAGCCTTAGTCAGCGGTGCACACCATTTCCCGGTGGTCCCCTCCAATGGGGCGGGATTAGCTCCCAGTCTACCGGTAGCGCCGACAGTGATGGGGGTTTGCCGGTACCTGAGTCCGCATGTGCCGCCCTCAACCGGTCTCTCCCGAGTCCCCATATACGGAGCGGGGCTCCAAGAGGCTTGGAGAGGCACTCAGCGCTTCCGGGTGTCAACCCTTGGCTACCGGGGAGTCAGGTCGGGATTCGCACATGCGCGCACGGCCGTCGGCGGGCCCCCGCCAGGCATTTCATGTGACACAGCTCACCCTGAGTGAGTGATGGGGCTCACCCGTAGGTGTCCCCGGGACCTTTGCTCCCGGGCGCCCGCAACGGGCCGAAACGGCGGGCCGGACCCTGAGGGCCGAGCACCTTGATCAGCCGGACCCGGCCCTGCCCCAGGTCCTCGTTCAACCGTGCGACCAGCTGCGGCGCGAGCAGCCGCACGTTCGTCGCCCACGCCGTCGAGTCGCAGCGCACGGTCAGCACCCGCTCGTCCTCGTCGTACGACTCCGGCTCGCAGTGATTGGCCAGGTCCTCGCCAACGATCTGCGGCCAACGGCCCATCACCCCGCCCACCGCCGCCGGCGCCTCCCACCCGCGCTCCGTCACCAACCGGTTGATCGCCGCACCGAGCGCCATGGGGTCCCGGCCGTCACGACCCGAACCGGAACGCAGACCACCCCCGCGCCGCGCCTGCTTCTTCTGCTGGGCCGCGTCCCCACGCGCGCGTGCCGCCTCTTTCGCCGCCCTGAGTGCCACCCGCGCGAGATCCACCCCGGAGGGTTCAGGGGTCGGCTTGGGGGACTCCTCCGGGATCTGCCCGGACGCGGGCCGGTCGGCCGTCATACGCGCTCCACCACCCCGTCCGACACCGAGTACCGCGCCCCCGCCAGCACATGCGGTACGTCGTCGTCGACCGCGGCCGTCACCAGCACCTGCTCACCGGGCGCCACCAGCTCGGCCAGCCGCTCCCGGCGCCGGGTGTCCAGCTCCGCGAACACGTCGTCGAGGACGAGCACCGGCTCGTTGCCCTCGGCCCGGAGCAGGTCGTACGAGGCCAGCCGCAGCGCCAGCGCGTACGACCACGACTCCCCGTGGGACGCGTACCCCTTGGCCGGCAGCGAGCCGAGTTTGAGATGCAGGTCGTCCCGATGCGGTCCCACGAGGGTGACACCCCGCTCGATCTCCTGCTTGCGTACCTCGGCCAGGGCCCCCATCAGCTGCTCGTACAGCTCCTCACGCGCGTGTGCCTCACCCGGCGCCGACGGCTTGTACTCCAGGGCGAGCGGGCCGCCGCCGGGCGCCAGCTGCTCGTACGCCTTGTCGGCCAGCGGCTGGATCGCGGCGATCAGGTCGAGCCGCTGGGCCAGCAACTCGGCCCCCACGCGCGCGAGATGCTGGTCCCACACGTCGAGCGTCGACAGGTCCATCGTGCGACCGCCGTGCCGCCGGGCCAGCGCCGCCGACTTCAGGAGCGTGTTGCGCTGCTTGAGGACCCGGTCGTAGTCGGAACGCACGCCCGCCATGCGCGGGGAGCGCAGGGTGATCAGCTCGTCGAGGAACCGCCGCCGCTCACCCGGGTCGCCCTTCACCAGGGCCAGGTCCTCCGGCGCGAACAGCACCGTCCGTACGATCCCCAGGACGTCACGGGGTCTGACCTGCGACGACCGGTTGATGCGGGCACGGTTCGCGCGGCCGGGGTTCAGCTCCAGCTCGACCAGCTGCTGCCGCTCGCCCTGCTTGACCTGCGCCCGGATGATCGCCCGGTCGGCGCCCATACGAACCAGGGGCGCGTCCGAGGAGACCCGGTGACTGCCCAGCGTGGCGAGATAGCCGACCGCCTCCACGAGGTTGGTCTTGCCCTGACCGTTGGGGCCGACGAACGCGGTGACGCCCGGTTCGAGCGGGACCTCGACCCCGGCGTACGAGCGGAAGTCGGCCAGCGACAGATGCGTGACGTGCATGGTCGTTCGCCGACCTCCCCCGGACTTGTGGACCGCTGGGCGGCCCTGTGGACTACTTCGACTCGACCGCGTGGCCGCCGAACTGGTTGCGCAGCGCCGCGATCATCTTCATCTGCGGGGAGTCGTCCT
>NZ_BMMU01000017.1:0-105093 GCF_014646095.1 Streptomyces lacrimifluminis
GAGCGGGCGCCGGAGCCGGCGCCGGTACGGCCGGGGCCGCGGGAGCCGTGGCGGCGGCCGGAGCCGCCGGGGCGGTCGTGGTGGTCTCTGCGGCCCCCGCGGCCGCAGCACCCGCCGGAGCCGTCGAGGCGGCGGGCGCCCCGGGCTTGTAGTCGGCGAAGAAGTCCCACCAGGCACGGTCTACCGAATTCGGGTCCTGGAGGTACTGCTGATAGATCTCGTCGACGAG
This sequence comes from Streptomyces lacrimifluminis, assembly GCF_014646095.1. Classification (GTDB taxonomy): domain Bacteria; phylum Actinomycetota; class Actinomycetes; order Streptomycetales; family Streptomycetaceae; genus Streptomyces; species Streptomyces lacrimifluminis. The sequence continues at coordinate 230 of NZ_BMMU01000017.1, forward strand.
CCACTCATTGGGGCCGAACGCTGCCGCAGGGTTACCTGCGGGTTCGTCGGTCGAGATGCTCGATGAGTTACTGGGGGACTGTGCAGACACGGCGGCAACCGCCCTCTTCCGCTTCACAAGGTTATGGACAGCGGGAATTAAGGCTACGCCCCCGTGGCCGAAAGGTCAGTCCGGGTTCGTTCATCGTCGTGTAAGTCACATCGGGAATCGTGTTTCGGGGGGTGAAATGGCGGGAAACAAGCGAGGTTCCGGTCCGAAAGCGACGCGTGAGGGAAGCCCAAATTGTCGGCCAGGCGCACCAAATGGGCGGGCCTGTGAGCAATCACACGTGTCCACGCGCGTCCGTCAGCGAGGATGCCAGGTGGATCTTGCGGCTCCGCTTCGAACTTTACGTCAACTTGGTCCGGACGGCTCTCCCGGAAGGGTGACCAAAATCCGGCAACCTCGCTCGGATTCGGCCACACAGATCCGGCCGCCGTGCAGATCGACCGCCCAGCGGGCGATCGCCAGGCCGAGGCCCGTACCGCCGTCGCTGCCCGGCCCGTGCGGCGCGCTGACGCCGCCGCGGTTGAACCGCTCGAAGACCCGGTGCCACTCCGAGCGCGGGATACCGGGGCCCTCGTCCAGGATCTCCAGCTCCAGCGACTCGGTCAGCGTCCCGCGCCGCGCCCTCACCGTGACCCGGCCGTGCGCGGGGCTGTGCTTGACCGCGTTGTCGATCAGGTTGGCGACGACCTGGTGGAGACGCTCCGGGTCGGCGTGCGCGATCAGCTCGGGCGGGTTGACGTCGAGGTGCAGATGGACGTCGTTGCGGGTGTGACCGCCGGAGCCGGACGCGATGCCCGCGCGCGTGGAGGCGAGCATGTTCGCCTCCTTGAGCACCCCGGAGAGGTACGGCCAGACCTCGAACCGGCGCTTGCGCAGCGGTACGACCCCGTTGTCGAGCCGGGAGAGGTCCAGCAGGGTCTCCACCAGCCGCCCGAGGCGCTCGGTCTGCTTGAGCGCCGTACGCATGGTCTCCGGATCGGCGGCCGAGACCCCGTCCACGACGTTCTCCAGCACGGCGCGCAGGCCCGCGATCGGGGTGCGCAGCTCGTGCGAGACGTTCGCCACCAGCTCCTTGCGCTGACGGTCCTGGGCCTCCAGCTCGTCGGCCATGACGTTGATCGTCTGGGCCAGGTCGCCCAGCTCGTCCCAGCGGTTCTCGCGCACCCGGCGCGTGTAGTCGCCGTGCGAGATGGAGCGGGCCACCGCGTTCATGTCGTCCAGCGGCGCGGTGAGCGAATGGGCGACGAACTGCGTAATCAGCAGTGTGGCGATCATCGAGAAGACCGTGATGAAGCGGATCTCCGTCTTCGTGGTCACCGCGATCATGGACAGACCGGTGGTGATCAGTACCGAGACGACGACCAGAGCACCCAGCTTGGTCTTGATCGAGAACGGGCGTACGCCGCCCCAGGACTCCCCGGGGCTCCTCCGTGCGGCCGGCCGCCCGCGGTTCATGGCGTCGGAGTCTCCAGTGCGTAGCCGACCCCGTGCACCGTACGGATCCGCTCGGCGCCGATCTTCCGGCGCAGCGCCTTGATGTGGCTGTCGACGGTCCGGGTGCCGGAGGCGTCCGCCCAGTCCCACACCTCGGCGAGCAGCTGCTCACGGGAGAGGACGGCGCGGGGAGTGTTGGCGAGACAGACGAGCAGGTCGAACTCGGTGGGCGTGAGATGCACGTCCTCGGAGCGCACCCGCACCCGCCGCTGCGCGTGGTCGATCTCCAGCTCGCCGAGCCGCAGGATGCCGGAGCGCGGCGTCGACGCGGCGATGGCGGCCCGCTCGACCCGGCGCAGCAGCACATGCACCCGCGCGGCCAGCTCACGCATGGAGAAGGGCTTCGTCATGTAGTCGTCGGCACCCACGCCGAGTCCGACCAGCATGTCGGTCTCGTCGTCACGCGCGGTGAGCATCAGGACGGGCACGGCCCGCTGGGCCTGCACTCGCCTGCATACCTCCAGCCCGTCGAAGCCGGGCAGCATGATGTCGAGGATCAGCAGATCGGGCTGCCAGGCCTCGGCGGTGTCGACGGCGGCCGGCCCGTCACCGGCGGTCTGCACGAGAAATCCCTCGGCACGCAGACGGGCCGCGATGGCGTCGACGATCGTCGGATCGTCCTCGACCACGAGTACCCGGCGCTGGGCGCCAGGAGTCGCCGTCGCGCCGTTCTGGGAGGTGTGTGTCTGCTCCATCGCCCGTCCCTGAAGTGTGCTTTCCGGAACCAGTGGGGTGGTTCCTTGGTTGCGCTTGTCCGCGCATGACTGCGATTGACGCACGACTGATCGGATCAGTGATCGGCGTCAGGGAAGCAGAGTACGGGCAGTCACCGTGGGGGGTCTATCCAGGTCGGACGGCGAGGTGGACGACGTCGGGGACTCCCCGGGCAACGGGGATCTCTTCGGTGCGTACTGATCGGAATCCGGCATTCCGTAGAGTTCCCTCAAATTCCCCGGAGGGCTGCGCGGACCACACCGCGAGCACCCCGTCCGGCCTCAACACCCTTGCGCAGCTTGCCAGTCCGGCCTGCGAATACAGGCTCTGGTTGTCCTCCGTGACGGTCCAGCCGGGCCCGTTGTCGATGTCGAGACACAGGGCGTCAAATGTGGCGGAGGTCTCATTGACGTATCTCACGAGATCGGCTGCGACGATCTCGGTGCGGGGGTCGGCGAGGGCGTCCGAGGAGAGCGGGGCGAGCGGTCCGTCCCGGTGCCATCCGATGATCGCCGGTTCACGTTCGACGACGGTGATGCGGCCCCAGCGGGGATCGGCCGCGGCATGCACGAGGGAGAACCCGACGCCGAGGCCGCCGATGAGGACGTGCGGGGCCGAGGCCCGGGCGCGGGGGGTGAGGGCGTCGAGTGCGGCGTCGACGAGCAGACGCTCGGACCGGCCGTCCGAAGTATCCATCAGGAAGCATCCGTTGGCGATGATCTGCAGTGACTCCCCGTGCCGCCGCAGGGCGACCTCGCCGTACGGGCCCTCGCGGCGGTCCAGTACTTCGGGGGTGTCGTAGGAGGTGGTCGGACGGTTCATGAGGACATCTTGGCGCAGCGCGCTCGGGTGAGCTCGGCCTTTACGGGGCCTGTCGGCTTGCTGTGAATCGGCCAATGCGTGGCGCGGGTCACAGACAACCGCGTGGACGGAGGCGAAGGGTGGGGGCGGAACGGAAGGAGCGCCTCGCCGTGGAACGGGCCGATGTGTCGGGTGACGTGACGTCGGGTTCACCGGCGCCCCCGGGCGGGCCCGTCACGGAGGGTGCACGACTGCTGGACGGGATGCCGGGACAGCGGGGCCCGGCGGAAGCCGTGTCCGTGCGGCCCACGGCGCCCGAGGAGGCTGCCCCAAGGAGGGGATTCCCCCATCCCTTGCACCTCCTCCCCACTCCCACCGGAACGCCGTTCACCTTCACGTTCGCGGCCGTCCTCCTGGTCACGGCCTTCGTCGCCGGGCAGGCGGACCCCGCCCTCGTGCACACCCTCCACCAGGGCTCCAGCACCGATGTCGCCCATCTCCTGCGGACACCCGTGTTCGTGCTGGTCACCAGCGCGCTGTGGGTCGTGGGTGGCGTGACATCGCCGTACGCCCTTGTCTTTCTCCTTGTCCTTACCGCGCTGGAGCGCCGGATCGGCGGGCCGCGCACCGCCGGGGTGTTCGCGCTCGGGCATGTGCTGGCCACCCTCGCGACCGAGGTGCCGGTGGGGCTCGCGGTGCTGGTGGGGTGGCTGCCCGGGAGTTCGCTGCACCGGCTCGACTACGGGATCAGTTTCGGCGTCGCGGCGAGTGTGGGCGCGCTGGCGGGGCTGCTGCGGCCCTGGCTGGGGTGGCCGTTGCTGCTGGTGTTCGGCGGGGCGCTGGTGCGGGACCTGATCGCCTCCACCGATCCGATGACCAACTGGGGGCATGTGATGGCGCTGGCCATCGGGGTCGCCACCTGGCCGTGGGCGCGGCGGCACCGCAGACCCGCCTAACCGGCCCAGGACCCTTCGACGGCCGTCCCCACGAACTTCGCGCTCGTCAGAGGTGCCTCGACCCGCCGGCCCAACGCCTCGTACAGCGCCCTTCCGTCCGGAGTTCCCGCCAGTACGCCTCTCTCCGCGCCCTGTGCGACGGCCTCCCGCGTCAGCGTGCGCATCACGAAGGAGCCGAGACCCCGGCGCCGGTGCGCGGGCGAGGTCTCCACCTGGTCGACGACCGCTGTTCGGCCCGTCGGCGCGACCTGGCCACGAGTCGCCCAGGAACCGTCGGGCGCCGCGAGCAGGACGCGGGTCACGCCGCCGCGCGTCCATGCGCGCACCCGGTAACCGTCGGGGACGGCCGGCGGCTCCGTGGCGGTCAGCGGGACCGGCATCAGGTGGCCCGGCTCGGGGTTGATCCACCAGCCCTCGCCGAGCCGGCCGCCGACCGTGGCCGGGTCGTCGAACACCTTGAGCCACACGCCCGCCCCGCTCACCGGGCCGGTCACCTTCCGGACGGTCCGTTCCTCGACACCGTCGTTCACCGCGTCGAGGACGTGCCGGGTGACGTGCCCGGCCGTGCCCACGTCGATCGTGCAGCCCAGGGCTCGGCCAGCGGCGGCGACGCCCCGCGCGAGACCGCCCAGCCGTCGACCCAGGCCCGCACGGTCCGTCCACACCCGTCCTTACGTAATGTCTGAAGAGCAGTAATGAGTATTACGAGGTCGACTGAATGTGCGGGTCCGGGCGTGGCGGCAGGGGTGATCGCTCACGGCGAACACGGCGAGGGGAACAATCGATCGTCGCCGAGCATTGAGTCGGCATAGCTCAACTTGAGTGCCGAAGGGGAGATCATGCCTGCTGAGTCCATTGCGTTCACGCCGCTCACTCTGCCCGTGCTGCCGCTTGACGACGAGGTCGTGCTGCCCGGCATGGTTGTTCCGCTGGATCTGAACGACGCCGATGTGCGGGCCGCGGTGGAGGCCGCCGAGGTCGCCGCGCGTACCGAGCCCGGCAAGCCCAGGGTTCTGCTCGTGCCGCGTATCGACGGGACGTACACGAGCACCGGTGTCCTCGGCACCGTCGAGCAGGTCGGCCGGCTGGCCGACGGGGATCCCGGGGCCCTGATCCGAGCCCGGGGGCGCGTGCGGATCGGCGCCGGGACCACCGGGCCGGGGGCCGCGCTGTGGGTCGAGGGGACGCGGATCGACGAGACCGTGCCGGACCCCGTGCCCGGTCACGTCACCGAACTCGCGAAGGAATACAAGGCTCTTGCCACCGCCTGGCTGCGCAAGCGCGGCGCCTGGCAGGTCGTCGACCGCGTACAGGCCATCGACGATGTCTCCGCCCTTGCCGACAACTCCGGTTACTCACCCTTCCTCAGCACCGACCAGAAGATCGAGCTGCTGGAGACCACCGACCCGGTGGCCCGCCTGAAGCTCGCCACCCAGCAGCTGCGCGACCACCTCGCCGAGCAGGACGTCGCCGAGACCATCGCGAAGGACGTCCAGGAGGGCGTCGACAAGCAGCAGCGGGAGTTCCTGCTGCGCAAGCAGCTGGAAGCCGTACGCAAGGAACTGCGTGACCTCAACGGGGAGAAGGACGGCGAGGAGTCCGACGACTACCGGGCCCGCGTCGAGGCCGCAGACCTGCCGGAGAAGGTGCGCGAGGCCGCTCTCAAGGAGGTCGACAAGCTGGAGCGGTCCTCCGAGCAGTCGCCCGAGGGCGGCTGGATCCGGACCTGGCTCGACACCGTTCTCGAACTGCCCTGGAACGAGCGGACCGAGGACTCGTACGACATCCAGGGCGCCCAGGCCGTGCTCGACGCCGAGCACGCCGGCCTGGAGGACGTGAAGGAGCGCATCACCGAGTACCTCGCCGTGCGCAAGCGGCGGGCCGAGCGCGGGCTCGGGGTCGTGGGCGGGCGTCGTGGTGGCGCCGTGCTCGCGCTCGTCGGGCCGCCCGGCGTCGGGAAGACCAGCCTCGGCGAGTCCGTCGCGCACGCCATGGGCCGGAAGTTCGTCCGCGTGGCACTGGGCGGGGTCAGGGACGAGGCCGAGATCCGTGGGCACCGGCGTACGTATGTCGGTGCCCTGCCAGGGCGCATCGTGCGGGCCATCAAGGAAGCCGGGTCGATGAACCCCGTCGTTCTCCTCGACGAGATCGACAAGGTCGGCTCCGACTTCCGGGGCGACCCCGCCGCAGCCCTGCTCGAAGTCCTCGACCCGGCGCAGAACCACACCTTCCGCGACCACTACCTCGAAGTCGAACTCGACCTCAGCGACGTGGTGTTCCTCGCGACCGCCAACGTCCTCGAAGCCATTCCCGAGGCCCTGCTCGACCGGATGGAACTGGTCCGGCTGGACGGGTACACGGAGGACGAGAAGGTCGTCATCGCCCGGGACCACCTGCTGCCCCGGCAGTTGGAGCGGGCCGGCCTCGAAGGCGCCGAAGTCGCCCTCGACGAGAGCGCGTTGCGCAAGCTCGCCGGGGAGTACACCCGGGAGGCCGGGGTCCGGAACCTGGAGCGGTCCATCGCGCGGCTGCTGCGCAAGGTCGCCGCACAGCACGAACTCGGGGAGCGGAAGCTGCCGTTCACCGTCACGGAGGACGATCTGCGCGGACTCATCGGGCGGCCCCACCATGTGCCCGAGTCCGCCACGGATCCGGCCGAGCGGCGTACGGCGGTACCGGGGGTGGCGACCGGGCTCGCGGTCACCGGCGCCGGGGGCGACGTCCTCTACGTCGAGGCCTCGCTCGCGGACCCCGAGACCGGCGCCGCCGGACTGACCCTCACCGGGCAGCTCGGTGACGTCATGAAGGAGTCCGCGCAGATCGCGCTCTCCTTCCTGCGCTCGCACGGCGCCGAACTGGAACTGCCCGTCGGTGACCTGAAGGACCGGGGCGTGCACATCCACTTCCCGGCGGGTGCCGTGCCCAAGGACGGTCCGAGCGCGGGCGTCACCATGACGACCGCCCTCGCCTCGCTGCTCAGCGGACGCCTCGTCCGGACGGACGTCGCCATGACCGGCGAGGTCTCACTGACCGGGCGGGTGCTGCCCATCGGCGGTGTGAAGCAGAAGCTGCTCGCCGCGCACCGGGCCGGCGTCACCACCGTGATCATCCCGAAGCGCAACGAGGCCGACCTGGACGACGTCCCGGCCGAGGTCCTGGAGAAGCTCGACGTCCACGCCGTCACGGACGTCCGCCAGGTCCTCGAACTGGCGCTCACCCCGGCTCAGAACCCGGCGGAGGTGAGGGTTCCGGCAGCGGCGTGACGGACGCTGCCGGTCGGTGAGGGCCCGTCGTCTGGATCACGCCGGTTTCGGGTTGCGGTGCTGTTGTCTGCCGGTGGGCGGGGTGTGGTGCGTGCGGCTGCGAGGCGGAGGAGGGCGTCGACGCGTTGGGGGTCCCCCGGTCGAGCGGAGTCGGGAGTGGGGGAGTCGCAACCGACGACAACGTGGCTGGGGTCCCCTCTGGGGGAGTGCGTGCCACACCCCGCGGCCCAGGCGTGATCCGAACGGCAGGCCCCAGGGGCCCGGGTCCCCGTAAGGGGGTCCGGGCCTTCCCGTACGCCGATCCGGAGCCTGCGGGGGACCTGGATGACGCCGTCTCCACGGGCCTGCGAAATACTGTCCGAGCTGCGGCGATGGCCGTGTCCGACGAAACTTTCAGAGCGGCGAAACCGGATCAGGGGTGCTGACGTGCACGAGGACGGGAACGGCGAGGGGAACCCCGGCGAGCGGCGTGTCGGGTCCACGACGCCCGGGCGCGGGGTCGAGCGCGAATTCCTCGCCCTGGAGCGCGAGTTGACGGTGTTCCTGCGCCGGGCCCGGGCCAACTCCGGGGAGATGGCCCGCGAGGTCCATCCCGATCTGGAGTCGTCGGCGTACGGACTGCTGGTGCGGCTCGACGAGTGCGGGCGCCAGCGTGCCACCGAGCTCGCGGGCTACATCGGCGTCGGCAAGGCCACCATGTCCCGCCAGCTGCGCGCCCTGGAGGAGCTGGGCCTCATCGCCCGCGAGCCGGACCCGGCCGACGGGCGCGCCTGGCTCGTCCACCTCACGGACGAGGGCCGGGTCCGCTTCCGTACCGTCCGGGAGGCGCGCCGGGAGCGGTACGTGCGCAAGCTGGCCGCCTGGGACCGCATGGAGGTGGCCGAACTGGCCCGGCTGCTGCACCGGCTCAACGTCGGCATGGAGAAGTAGGCACCCGGAAAGACCCTAGAGCTCCACGTACACCACCGTCGCGTCGTCGTGCGTCTTGCCGCGGCCCAGGCGCGGCCGGCCCTCGTCCGCGTCGGCCCGCTCCAGCTCCCGTACGCGGTTCACCAGCGCCCCCGCACCCTCCTTGCGTACGGCGGTGAAGCAGGCCGTCCAGTCCCCCTCGGTGAACCGCTCCACCCAGCGGGTCGCTCCGTCCGTCAGGGCGGCCAGCGCGCGGACCTCGGCGCGGGGGAGCGAGCCCGTCACCGCGCGGGACGCCACCGACGGATCGGCCGCCGCCGTGAAGAAACCGCCCTCCCTGTTGCGTACCGTCGCGTCGGCGATCGCGTCCGAGGCCAGGGAGGCGCGGGGGACACGGGACAGCCGGTCGTCCAGGTGTGCGGTGACCGTTCCGTCCGGGGACTCGGTCAGCAGGGCCGAGTCGGACAGGACCAGGTGCTCCACGGCGGCCGGTGACCAGCGGGCGAGAACCACGGTCGCCTGGGGGGTGCGCGGGTGAGAAAGGTCACAGGTCCGCGCGTGGGCCCCGGCGGTGCGGGAGATCGCAGCCGCCAGTACCTCGGTCAGAGGCATATCCCGTTGTGAAACCGACAGTTCGGTCAGCGCGCCGCCGAGGCGGGCCGTGTACCAGGGGACGGAATGCAGACAACCCGTGCCGGATGCGGGGGGAGTCACCCCGTCCAGGAGGACGAGCGAACCGCCCTGCCCGGAGGCGGGAAGTCCGATCGCTGCGAAGTCCTCATTGGGGCGGGCCGGATCGCCGGGCTCCGTGACGAGATCAGTACGCATCCGGCCAGTCTGCACGAGCCCTTCACAAGCTTCTCAAAAGGCTGGCAACGATTGCCGAAACAGTGAGTAGTCGCTGGTCAGGCGCCTGGTTTGGGAGAGAATGATCCACTCCGTGAAGACGTGGTGGCGGATAATGTCAAAGCCCGCCGCCCACGTCCAACCGGCCTCCCCGGCACGGCGGACGCACAGGCCAGGGGAACTTGCCGCCAACTGCCCGCCGATGTTGACTCCTTGATGTTCACTCCTTTGAGTGGCGGGTCAGGTGACGCGCGCTCCCTGCCCATCGGCATGGGAGGGTCGGGAGCCGGACCGTGCCGGAGGACCGGAACCCTGCCGGGTGAGCGGCAGGTCAGAACCATCCGGGCGGCCATGCAGTTGACGGATCGTCATCGGGTCCCGACGGATCGTCAGCCGGGCCCATGGGCACACGAGTCAGGAATGCGAGCACCGGTGCAGAAGACGCGGCCTCGGCGCACAGGCAGGCAGACAGCTCCCGCAGGGGGCGCTACCGGTGACGCCCCGACCGATCCCGCGGGCCGGGGTCGCCCCGCCCACGTCCGCAACCGGCTCATCGTGGCCGTCGCCGTCGTGGCCGCCGCGATCGCCGGGGCCGGCGCCCCGTCCGTCGTCGCCGCCTCCTCGCAGCTCCACGACTCCCAGGATCTGGTGACGCTCGCGACCCGGACCCAGGACGCCCTGACCCTCGCCCACTCGCTCGCCGACGAACGCGACGAGGTGACCGTCTACATCGCCGCAGGCCGCCCCAAGGCCAAGGCGCCCTCCGAGCAGCGCGCCGCCCGCGTCGACCGGGAGGTCGGCGACCTGCGCGCGAACCCCGACACCCCGGCCGCGCTCCGCGGTGACCTCGACGACATCGCGGCGCTGCGCACGGCGACGCTCACCGGGAAGAGCACCGCTCTCCAGGCGCACGAGGCGTACTCCGCCGCCATCGCCGGGCTGCACCGCCTCGCCGAACAGCTGGCCGAGAAACAGCCACCCCGTGCGGGCGCGGGCGCCTACGCCCTGGCCGAGCTCGACTCCGCCGTCCAGCAGGCCGCCGCCGCCCGGGGTCTCCTCCTCGCCGCGCTCAGCGTGCCCACGTCCAGCGAGTCCGTGTACGACCCGGTCACCGGGCTGTCGTCCGAGCAGACCGTCACCACACCGGCCGACGCCAGGACGCGGGCCGAGCTCAGCGCCGCCGCCCAGCAGGCCCGGCTGCGCTCGGACGCGGCGATCACCGACTTCCGCGAGACGGCCCCCGAGGCCGCCGTCGACAGCTACGACTCCACGGTCACCGGACCCGAGGCCGACAGCGCCGACAAGTACCTCGCCTCGCTCACCGACCAGCCCACGCTGTCCACGAGCGAACTCGCCACCAGCCTCAGCGGTGTCGACGCGGCCGTCTCCGCCCGCCTCGAACTGATGCGCGGCGTCGAGTCCTCCCTCTACGACCGCCGCACCAAGGCCCTCACCAAACTCCGCGACGACGACGTCACCGAGCTGGAGATCCGGATCGCCGTCCTCGGCGGTCTCCTCCTGGTCGCCGTGGGTATCGCCACCGCCATGGCCCGCTCCCTGACCCGCCCGCTCTCCGTGCTGCGCCGCGGCACCGCCCGGCTGGCCGAGGCCGCCGACCCGCTCGCCGAGGAACCGGTCAGGTTCACCGGCCGCAACGACGAGTTCGCCCAGGTCGTCCGCTCGGTCAACGCCCTGCATACCCGCGCCTTCGCCGTCCACGAACGCATCGCCACCCTGGAGTCCGACCGCAAGCACCTGGTCGGCCAGCGCCAGATGATGGCCGACGCCCGCGAGGAACTGCGTACCGAACTAGCCGAGGCCGCCGCCCAGTTGGCGCGCACCCGGCACAGCATCCACGGCACCTTCGTGAACCTCGCGCTGCGCACCCTCGGCCTCGTCGAGCGTCAACTCGCCGTCATCGAGGGCCTGGAGGAGCGCGAGCAGGACCCGGACCGGCTCGCCACCCTCTTCAAGCTCGACCACTTCGCCACCGTCATGCGCCGCCACAGCGAGAACCTCCTCGTCCTCGCCGGCGCCGAACACGGCCACCAGCACGCGGGTCCGGTCCCGCTCGTCGACGTGGTCCGTGCCGCCGTGAGCGAGATCGAGCGGTACGAGCGGGTACGCATCGCCGCGCTGCCGCCGCACGCGCATCTCGCCGGGTTCGCCGCCGACGACGTCAGCCATCTGCTGGCCGAACTCCTGGAGAACGCCACCTCGTTCACCCCGCCCGACCTCCCGGTGGAGATCTCCGGCTGGCTCCTGGAGAGCGGCGAGGTCATGATCTCCGTCCAGGACGAGGGCATCGGTATGACCGCCGAGCGCCTGGTCCGCCTCAACTCCCGCCTCGCCGACTTCGATCCGGACGTTCCGCACGACACGTACGAGACGGGCGCCGGAGCCGGGAAGGAGGACGGCGACGGGCTCGGGCTCGGGCTGTACGTCGTCGCGCGGCTCGCCCATCGGCACGGGGTGCGGGTGCAGTTGCGGGAGCAGAAGCAGGGCGGTGTCGCGGCGGTCACCGTTCTGCCGAAGGCGCTGCTGGCCCCGGACCCGGCCGCCGTACCGCCGTCGGCCACCTCGACGCTGTCCTTCCCGGGAGCCGACGCCGAGGTCAACTCCAATGTCCTGCAAGGGCGTTCGGAGGCCGAGGAACCGGACCGGGAGCTCGACGGTGAACAGGGTGAGCTGCCGGCCGACGCACCCGACCCGATGATCGCCCTGGCGGAGCGGGCCGTACGGCACGCGGAGGCCGACGCCGAGGCGGAGACGAACGCGCCCGACCACCTCCCCGCGTCCGAGATCACCATGGAACTGCTCGTGCCGGAACCCCCGGCCGAGGACACCGCCGAGTCGGCCGTCCCCACGGCTCCCGACAGCGACAGGGACGCCGAAACCGACAGCGACGCCGTGTCCGCGAGCGACACCACCGCCACCGCCCCGGACCCCTACGCCATCGGCCCCGACACCCACGAGCGTGTCGAGGAGGAACCGATCACCGACAAGGGGCTGCCCAAGCGGACCCCGAGGATCACCACGCCCGCCGCGCCGCCCGGACCACGGATGGGTTCCGTCGACGCCGAGGCACTGCGCCGCAAGCTCGGCGGGTTCCACCGGGGCGCGCGCGACGGACACCGTGACGTGGAGGCGGAGATCGCGGAGCGGACGGCGGGTACGGCGCGTACGGCAGAGCCGGCACGTGCCGAAGAAACCACGGGGGGAACAGTCGAGGAGGCAAGCAGTTGACCGCGCCCAGTACCTTCGGCCTGAGTAGTGAAGCCCGCAACCTGCACTGGCTGCTGAGCAATCTCGTCGAGGAGGTGCCGGGACTGACGTCGGTCGCGGTGGTCTCGTCGGACGGTCTGCTCCTGCTCTCGTCCGACCCAGACAGGAACGCGGAACGTCGGCCCGACCGGCCGACCGGCCCCAGAGGTTCCGCCGCCGACCTCGCCACGATCGTCTCCGGCATCGGCAGCCTCACCATCGGCGCCGCCAAGCTGATGGACTACGGCGGCGTCAAGCAGACCATGGTCGCGATGGAGGACGGCACCCTCTTCGTGATGTCGATCAGCGACGGCTCGCTGCTCGGTGTGCATGGTTCCCCGGACTGCGACATGAGCGTGGTGGCGTACCACATGGCGCTCTTCGTGGGCCGCGCCGGACATGTCCTGACCCCCGAACTCCGCAGTGAGCTGCGGGAGTCGATCGAACGCGGGGCGCCGGACAACTCGCCGGCGGCGGTCGGTCCGATGGCCGTCCGGTCCGTGAAGGACCGTTCGGCGGAGGTCGCCAAGTGAGCGCCACCCCGGACATGCCCAGGCTCCCCGTCCGTGGCGGCGACCGCAAACCGGCCCGGGTGCGCCCGTACTCGCTGACCGGCGGCCGGACCCGCTTCGGCCATGTCCTCCTCGTCGAGACGTTCGTCGCCGCGATCGAAGCGGCCGAGGAGCGCAAGGAGTTGGAGAACGGTTCCCTCGGCACCCGGGTCATGCCGGAGCTGCGGGCCATCGTCGAACTGTGCCGCCGGATGCGTACGGTGGCCGAGATCGCCGCGCTGCTGAGGATGCCGCTGGGCGTGGTCCGTGTGCTCCTCAGCGACCTCGCGGACCAGGGAAGGATCCGTGTGTACGGAACCGGTCACGGGCCGGGGCAGCCGGACCGCGCGCTGCTGGAAAGGGTGCTGAGTGGACTCCGTCGTCTCTGACGTCGCCCGTGGTGTGTCCCCGCTTCTCCATCTCTCTCCGGAAGGCCAAGTGCCTCTGGAGAAAGAGGAGTTGCGGCCGTGGCAGGAGGACCGCACCCGGGCGCCGGTCGCCACGAAGATCGTGATCGCGGGCGGTTTCGGTGTCGGCAAGACCACGATGGTCGGCACCATCTCGGAGATCGAGCCCCTCCAGACGGAGGCGCTGATGACCGAGGCCAGCGAGGGCACCGACGACCTCACCGCGACCCCGGACAAGCAGACGACCACCGTGGCCATGGACTACGGCCGCGTCACGCTCGACGACGACCTGGTGCTCTACCTCTTCGGTACACCCGGCCAGCAGCGGTTCTGGTTCATGTGGGACGACCTGGTGCGCGGTGCGATCGGCGCGGTCGTGCTGGCCGACACCCGGCGGCTGAAGGAGTGCTTCCCGGCGCTCGACTACTTCGAGAGCTGCGGGCTGCCGTACGTCGTGGCCGTCAACCACTTCGACGGGAGCGCCGAGTTCGAGGCGGAGGACGTGCGGGAGGCGCTCACCGTGCCCGCGCACATACCTGTCATGATCATGGATGCGCGGCGCCGCCTCCCGGTGATCGAGACCCTGCTCGCCCTGGTGGGCCACGCGCTGGACGTCAGTCCCGAGTAGGTCGACGTAACTGCGACGCAACTGCGACTAGGGGAGAGACCAGACCGTATGCGGAAGATACTCGTCGTCGGAGCCGGTCAGGCCGGACTCCAGATAGCCCTCGGACTCCAGTCGCACGGGTACGAGGTCACCCTGATGTCCAACCGGACCTCGGACGAGATCCGGTCCGGCCGGGTCATGTCCACGCAGTGCATGTTCCACACCGCGCTCCAGCACGAGCGCGATCTCCAGCTGAACTTCTGGGAGTCCCAGGCCCCGAAGATCGAAGGACTCGGCGTCTCGGTCGCCGCCCCCGGCTCGCACGACCCGGGCCCGACCCAGCGCGCGATCGACTGGGTCGGCAAGCTCGACGGCCATGCCCAGTCGGTCGACCAGCGGGTGAAGATGGCCGGCTGGATGGAGACGTTCGCCCAGCGCGGCGGCCAACTGGTCATCCACGGCGCGGCAGTTGGCGACCTCGACTACTTCTCCCGTACGTACGACCTCGTCCTGGTCGCCGCGGGCAAGGGCGAACTGGTGTCGATGTTCGCCCGCGACCCCGAGCGCTCCCCGTACCACGAGCCGCAGCGCGCGCTGGCCGTCGCCTACGCCCACGGCCTGGGCCCGCGCCCCGAGCACCCGGACATGGAAGCCGTCCGCTGCAACCTGGTGCCGGGCGTCGGCGAGCTGTTCGTCATGCCGACGTTCACCACCTCGGGCCGTGCCGACATCCTGTTCTGGGAGGGCATACCCGGCGGCCCCCTCGACGTCTTCAACGGCGTCCGTGACCCGGCCGAACACCTCTCCCTGACCCTGGAACTCATGGAGCGGTTCACGCCGTGGGAGTACGCGCGGGCCACCAAGGCCGAACTCACCGACGCGGGCGGCACCTTGACCGGCCGCTACGCCCCGACCGTCCGTAACCCGGTCGGCCGCCTGCCCGGCGGCGGCCTGGTCCTCGGCGTGGCCGACGTGGTCGTGGCGAACGACCCGATCACCGGCCAGGGCTCCAACTCCGCCTCGAAATGCGCGGCTTCGTATCTCGCCTCGATCCTCGAACAGGGCGAGAAGGAGTTCGACGAGGCCTGGATGCGGGCCACCTTCGACCGCTACTGGGACACCGCCCGGCACGTCACCAAGTGGACCAACGCGATGCTCGGCCCGCCGCCGGAGCACATCGTCAACCTCCTCGGCGCGGCAGGCCAGCTGCCCCCGGCCGCCGACCGCTTCGCCAACGCCTTCGACGACCCGTCGGACTTCGAGAACTTCTTCTACGAGCCCGAGAAGACGGCCGCCTACCTGGGTTCGCTCGCGGGGGCGTAGCCCCCGGGCGCTGCCGATTCGGTGGACTTGGTGGGCTCGGTGGGCTCGGTCGCGAGGGAGTACCCCCCGTCCGGGCCCGCCGTTGCGTCGGCGGGGAGCTTTGGCGGGGTGTACCGCCGCAGGGGCTCCCCGTCCGGGTCCGGCCGTACGGCGCCCAGTACCGGGTTGGCCGCGATCGGTGACACCTTCACCTTCGCGCCCGGCCGGGGTGCCTGTACGACCATCCCGTCCCCGAGATAGAGGGCCACGTGCGTCGCCTCGGGGAAGTAGACCACCAGGTCACCGGGGCGCAGCTCGGCCAGCGGGATGTGCGGCAGCCGCGCCCACTGCTCCTGGCTGGTCCGGGGGATGGGCCGCCCCGCCTCCTCCCAGGCCTGCGAGGTCAGCCCCGAGCAGTCGAACGACGCGGGCCCCTCGGCACCCCACTCGTACGGCTTCCCGAGCTGCGCCACGGCCTGCCGCAGTGCCCGCTCGCCCTCCCCGGACGGCTTCCGGTCGGCGCTGAGGGCACCGGAGGTGATGAACTCCCTTTGCTTCCCGGCTACTTCACCGCGCTCCAACTCGGCCAGTTCGGCGAGCTGTTCGGTGCTCAGGGTGGCGAGCAGTTCCTCGACCTCCCTGAGCCGCTCTCGTACGGCGTCCCGGTCCCGCTTCTGCTGTTCGGCGAGGGTGAGTTGCTCGTCCAGGGCGGCACGGGCCGCGCGCGCCAGACCGCCGGCGCGCCGCTCGCCGCCGACCAGCCGGCCCACCGTCTCGGCTCGCTCCAGCGCCAACTGCCGGATCACATGGCCCTGTTCGAGCGCGTGCTGCGGATCGCGGGCCAGCAACAGCTGTACGTACGGGGAGATGCCGCTACTGCTCTGGTACTGCTGCCGGGCGAGCCGGCCGAGGGCGCCGCGCCGCTCGTGCAGGGAGAGGCGGGCGCGCACGAGCTGTCCGTCCAGCCGCCGCACCTCGGCACGCTGCCGCTTCAGCCGCCCGGCGGTGGCGTCGTAGGTCTCGGTGGCCCGCTCGGCCTCGCGGTACAGCCGCTGAAGGTCTGTCAGGAGGGCGGCGACGGAGGGTTCTTCCACCGTGGAAGGTTCTTCTGCCGCGGAGGGCTCGCTGGGGGACCGGGTCGCCGAGGGGACCGGTTCCGGTACGGCCAGTGCGGGGACGGGCGCGAGGAGTGCGCCGGCCGCCATCGCCGCCGTACAGACCAGACGCAGAAGCCTTCCTGACACGACATCACCTCCGGTGCGGGGCAGGCCTTCCGCTCCGCACCGCGAGCTTGTGACGCGTGCACGAGGTCCGCGCGCCGAGCGTGCGCGGTTCGGCCCAACCCCGTCACCCGTCCGTGTCGTCCGGCTTGCCCTGCGGCGTGGCGGCTGGTCCCGCCGCCGGTTTCGACCACGGCCAGCGCAGCTTGCCGTCGCCGGGCCTGTCGCCCTCGGGATCGTACGTGTACTTCCAGCCCGGGTGCAGGCCCAGCTTTCCCGGTCGGCCCCTGGGGACGCGCCGGTAGACCAGTACGGTCGCGGGGCCGCCGGCCGCGTCCGGTACCGGGACCTTGTACGTCTTCGGCGGGTGGCCGGTCGGCCCGAGCAGGATGGGCAGCACGCGGCCGTCCAGGGGGCCGCCCTCGAAGGCGGTGTCTTGGCTCTTCACGGGATCAGTTTCCGGTATCCGCGCCCAGCGCGTCGCGTACGACCGCCGCGGTCTGGGGGTCGCGTCCGGCGGTCACCGTGAGTGCCGCCGTGAACTGTTCCACCAGCCAGTCCCGCAGCTCGTCGACCGGCGGCTGCTTGTTCTCGTCCAGCCAGATCAGCGAGGCCGCCTCGACCGAGGTGATCCACATCCGTACGGTCATCCGCAGCCGGGGGCCGGGGTCCGCGACCCCGAGATGGCTGAGGATGTGCTCGGCGGCGGTACGGCGGACCCGGTCCACTATGGCCGTCGTACGGGACGTCTCGACGACGCTGCCGCCCTGGAGGAGGGCGCTGAAGCCCGCGTCGTGCTCGTCGACGAAGGTGAGGTAGCGGTCCAGGGCGCGGGAGAGCCGCTGGGGGAGCGGGCCCTCGGGGGGTTCGTCGAAGCAGAGTTCCAGTTCTTCGGCGGCGGAGCGGAGCGCGCCCTCGTACAGCTGCTGCTTGCCGCCGGGGAAGTAGCGGTACACGAGGGGGCGGGAGACGCCGGCCGCCTCCGCCACGTCGTCGAGCGAGACCTCCTCCGGGGGGCGGTGCGCGAAGAGGGAGAGGGCGGCTTCCAGTAGTTGGTGTCTCCGTTCCTCGACGCCGAGTCGTCGGTATGCGGGAGTGGGGGTCATGGGGGCAGCGTAATCGGGTGCCGCAGGTGAGGTGGGGCGCCCTGTGCTGGTGCGGGCCTTGCTGGGGGCTGCCGCCCCCAGGCCCCCCGCCACGGCCCTGAACGGGCCTCGTCCTCGATCGCCGGACGGGCTGAGAATGCGTGCCCGGCGCTGAAGCGTCGCCGCCGGAGGGCTACGCCAGCAAACCGGACGCCCTCCACAGCCGCCGCCCCACCCCCCGCAACACCCCGATGTCGTCCAGGAAGTCGGTGAGCCGCCGTGCCCCCGTCTGCATCACTTCCCGTCGGTGCCCGCTCGCCCGGACCTGTGCCACCGCCTCCGCCCTGTCCAGGCCGACGTTCGCGTAGACGTCCGGGTTGACGAACGCGACCGAGAAGATCCGGGCGAACTCGCCGGACGAGACGCGGGTGTACTCCTGGGACCACCGGGGGGCCGTCACCATCTGACGGCGGAGTTCCTCGCGGGCGTAGCGGACATGGCGGGCCTCCTCCACCACATGGATCCGTGTCACGCCCCTGATCAGCGGCTGGACGCGCTCGTCCGGGAACGTCAGGCGCTGCATCCAGTCGAGGACCTCCTCGCCGAGCAGGGTCGCCGTGAAGGAACCGGGAGTGGTGGACACCGTCTTGAAGAAGCGGCCCAGGTTCTGGTGCGTCCGGCTGACCGGGTAGTACGGGGTGCCGCCGCGGCTGATCAGACGGGCGAACATCTTCGAGTGCCGGCACTCGTCCTCGATCTCCGTCAGGGCGTAACGCACGTGCGCGCTCGTCGCCGCCTTGTCGTAGATGTGCCGTACGAGAAGCTGCATCAGGATGATCTCGAACCAGATGCCGAGCGAGGCGAGCGCCGCCGCCTCGTGCCGGGAGAGCAGGATGCGCTGCTCCTCGCTCATCCGTTTCCACAGCGGAGTGCCGTAGAGGGAGACCAGCTCGGGCGGCCAGAACCACTTGCCGTCCTCGAAGGGGGCGTCCCAGTCCAGTTCCTTGTCGGGGTCGAAGGAGTGCTTGGCGGACGCTTCGAGCAGCCGTTCGGCGACCTGCTCCCGGTCCTTGAGCACGCCGAGCGCGTCGCGGAGTATCTCGGCTTCCGTCACTGTCGTCACGTTCTTATGAGACCGCTTGTCAGCAAGTCGGTCAATCCCCTGGGAGCTACTTACGCGTTGAGCAACGCGCAGCCCTGTGCGCGGCTCACCCGCTCACCCGGGTGCAGTAGCGTGCTGGCGTGTCCACGACTCCGCCGCCCCAGCCGCCCGACAACCCCTACGGCCCGCCCCCGACCTCGGGGCCCTACGGTCAGCAGCCGCCTCCGCCGCCCCACCAGGCCCCGCAGCAGCCGGGACCGTACGGCGGGCAGGCACCGCCCCCGTTCCCCTACGGGCAGCAGCCCTACGGCGCGCCCGGCCCCGCCCCCTGGGGTGCCCCGATGGCGCCGCCGCCGAAGAAGAGCCGGCTCGGGCTGATCCTCGGCATCGTCGGCGGTGTCGTCGCGCTGGTCGTGGTGGGTGTGGGTGTGCTCGTGTGGATCGGGACCAAGTCCGACGCCGGCTTTCCCGAGGCCGAGTACAAGCTGACGCTGCCGCAGAAGGTCCTCGACGAGAAGTACGAGCTCGCCGGCGACCTCTCCCGCTCCGAGGGCAAGGCCATCGAGGAGGAGGCCGACGGTGCCTGGGACGCCAGGGACACCAAGGCCGTTGTCGGTCAGTACAGCCTCGGCGGCGACCAGGCGAAGGGCACGCTGGTGGTCTCCGGCATGTACGGACGGTTCAAGAACACCGAGCTCGCCCGCGACAACATGATGGAGGGCGCGGCCGGCGGCGAAGGTGCCAAGGTCGCCGTCAAGCCCAAGGACTTCAAGCCGGCCGGCGCCGACGTCACCGTCACCTGCGAGGTGCTCGTCCAGACCCAGCTCGGTACGGAACTCACCATCCCCGTCTGCGGCTGGGTCGACGGCAACACCGGTGCCTCCATCGCCGAGATCACCGCCGACACGGTCACGAAGAAGCCCGCTCAGGTGGACCTGGCGGCGGCTGCCGAGACCGCCGTCAGGATCCGCGACGAGATCAGGAAGCCGATCGGCTGAGCGACTCCGGTGCAGGGTCCGGCGCGACGCCCGGTGCCGGGGCCGTCAGCGGGCTCGCCGGGCCCGGCGGGAACGACGTCCGCAGGGTGAACGCGTACTCCGTCGGTCCGTGCGCACGCAGATGGAGGAGGCGGGCCTCCGCCTCCTCCACCGTCGGCCGGTGTCCCGCCGGCACCCACCACAGAGCAGTGACGGCCTCCTCCAGCCGCTCGAAGAACTCCCGGCGACGCGCCAGCAACTCCCGGTGCCGCCCCTGGTACATGAACGCCGTGAGGGCGTCGGTGTCCCGCCACACCGACATGTTGACCAGGGTCCACTCGTCGAAGACGCGGAAGTCGGTGGCGTCGCCCGTGTCGTCCTGCAGCCTCCAGACGAATCCGTCCGAGGCGTCGGCGACGGCGTTCACCGGGGCGAGGCCGTCGGCGAACGGCTTCAACTGCTCTGAGTCCAAAGGGGCTTTGAGGCGGCCGATGTTGACCTGGGCGAGTTCGTACGCGGCTTCGGAAGGCGATGACGTCATGGGCCGCACGGTAGGTCGGGGGTGCGGCCCCCGCACCCCCTTTTCTCACCCGCCGAGCACCGCCTCCATCACCGCCCGCGCGATCGGCGCCGCCGTCCCGCCCCCGCTGATGTCCGTACGGTCGGCGGAGGCGTCCTCGACCACCACCGCGACGGCCACCGTCGGCTCGACGTCCCGTTCGCCCTGCGCCCAGGAGATGAACCAGGCGTACGGCGTACCGGAGTTGCCGACGCCGTGCTGGGCGGTGCCGGTCTTGCCGCCGACGGTGGCGCCGGGGATCGCCGCGTTCGTGCCGGTGCCCCGCTCCACCACGTCCCGCATCAGCTCACGCATCCGTACGGCGGTCGACGGACTCATCGCCCGCAGTCGGCTCCGTACCCCCGAGGTCGCAACCGTCGTGCCGTGCGCGGTGGTTGTCCGCTCCACCAGATAGGGGGCGGGCACCTGGCCGCCGCCCGCGACCGCCGCCGCGACCATCGCCATCTGCAACGGTGTGGCCCGCGTGTTGTACTGGCCGATCGCGGACAGCGCCAGCTGCGCCTTGTCGACGTGGCGGTCGAAGGTGCTCCGCGCGACCGAGAAGGGGATGCGCAGCCCCGCGTCGTTGAAGCCGAACCCGTCCGCCGTCGTCGCCAGGTCGGTGACGCCCACCTCCACGCCCAGCTTGGCGAAGACCGTGTTGCAGGACCAGGTGAACGCGGCCCGCAACGAGACGTCCGCGCAGCCGTCGCCCTCGTTCGTCAGCGCCGTGGACGTACCGGGGAGGCGGTACGGGTCGGGGGAGCGGGTCGGCTCGTCCAGATCGGTCACCACCCCCGCGTCGAGGGCCGCCGCCGCCGTGACCACCTTGAACGTCGAACCCGGCGGATAGGTCTGCCGCACCGCCCGGTTGAGCATCGGCTTGTCCGGATCGCGGTTCAGCCGACGCCAACTCCGTTCCACGGAACGCCCGTTGCCGGACAGGGCCGCCGGGTCGTACGACGGTGCGGAGACCAGGGCGAGGATGCGCCCGGTCGACGGCTCCACGGCCGCCACCGCGCCCTTGCGCCCGCCGAGACCCTCGTAGGCGGCCTGCTGGGCGGCCGGGTCGATGGTGGTCACCACGTCGCCGCCGGCGTTCTGCGCGCGCGTCACGTCGTTCCACAGCGGGAACGGGGAGAGCAGCGGGTCGGTGCCCGACAGGATGCCGTCCTCCGCGTGCTCCAGGAACGTCGTGCCGTACACCTGCGAGGCGAAGCCGGTGACCGGGGCGTACAGCGGGCCGTTCTTGTACGTCCGTTCGTAGCGGAGCTGCTCGCCGGTGTCGGCGGACCCGGTGACCGGCCGGTCACCGACCAGGATGGCGCCGCGCGGCTGGCCGTAACGGGCGATGACCTGACGGCGGTTGGCCGTGTTGTCGTCGTAGCGCTGCGCCTGGACGACCTGGACGCGGGTGATGTTGACGAGGAGGGCGAGGAGCAGCAGGGCGCAGAAGAGGGCGGCGTGCTTGATGCAGCGGGTCATCTGCCGTGGTTTTCTTGCCCGTTCGGGTTGTCTCGTCATGGTGTGGGCTGCCCGTCGTCGTCCTTGTGCTGCCGTCGGGCCGAGTCGCTGATCCGGATCAGCAGCGCCACGATGATCCAGTTGGTGACGACGGACGAGCCCCCCTGCGCCAGGAACGGCATCGCCATACCGGTGAGCGGGATGAGGCCCGACACCCCGCCCGCGATCACGAACACCTGCAGGGCCACGATCGAGGCGAGACCGACCGCGAGGAGCCGGCCGAAGGGGTCGCGCAGCGAGAGGCCGGCCCGGTAGCCGCGCTCCACCAGAAGGGCGTACAGGATGACGATCGCGGAGAGGCCGGCCAGCCCGAGTTCCTCGCCCGCCGTCGCCAGGATGAAGTCCGACTTGGCCGCGAAGCCGATCAGGATCGAATGGCCGAGGCCCAGGCCGGTGCCGAGGATGCCGCCCGCCGCGAACGCGAACAGCGACTGGGAGAGCTGGTTGGGTCCCTGACCGGCCTCGATCGTCGCGAACGGGTGCAGCCAGTCCTCGACGCGGCTGTGGACGTGCGGTTCGAGGGTGCCGACGGCGAAGGCGCCCAGCGCGGCCAGCAGCAGGCCGACCGCGATCCACCCGGTACGGCCCGTGGCGACGTACAGGAGGGCGACGAAGAGGCCGAAGAAGAGGAGCGAGGTGCCGAGGTCGCGTTCGAGGATCAGTACGCCGACGCTGATCAGCCAGATCGCGACGATCGGACCGAGGACGCGCCCGGTGGGCAGCTGGAGCCAACGCAGCCGCCAGATCTGGCGGCCCGTGTACGCGAGCGCGCCCCGGTTGGCGGCGAGGTACGCCGCGAAGAACACCGCCAGCAGCACCTTCGCGAACTCGCCCGGCTGGAAGGAGAATCCGGCGATCCGGATCCAGATGCGGGCCCCGTTCACCGCCGGGAAGAAGATCGGCAGGATGAGCAGGACGAGGGCGGCGGCCACACAGACGTACGCGTACCGCTGGAGGACACGGTGGTCGCGCAGCAGGACGACGACCACGATGAACAGCGCCACGCCGACCGTGGACCAGACGAGTTGGGCGGGGGCGGCCCGGTGCCCCGGCGTCTCCAGGTCGAGCCGGTAGATGAGGACCAGGCCGAGGCCGTTGAGCAACACGGCGATGGGCAGCAGGAGCGGGTCGGCGCAGGGGGCGCGCCGGCGCACCGCGAGGTGGGCGAGGAGCGCGAGCACACCGAGCCCGGCGCCGTAACCGGCGGCGCCGGGTGGGACGGTGCCGTTCCTCGCGAGGCCCACGTCGCAGTAGCCGTACACGGAGAGGAGGACGGCGACGACGAGGAGGGCCAGCTCGATGCCCCGGCGCCGGGGGACGCGCGGGGCGGGAGCGGAGGGATCGGCGGGCTCCGAGAGCCAGGGCTTCGGGGATTCCTCGTACTCCGCCGCCACGGTGGTTCCGGGCTTCGTCATGTCCGGAATCTACCCAAAACCCATGGAATGTTGCGTGACGCTGTGCCGGGTCAGGGCCAGGGTCAGCAGAAGCGCGGTGCGGCGCCGATGTTGTCGATGTACCGGGCGGCGCCCCAGGCCCAGGTACCGTCCGTCAGGAGGTACCAGAGCGAGTTGCCGTCGACGTTCTCGCCGCCGACCTTGCAGAAGATGGTGACGATGGCGCCCTTCGGGACGACCCGGATGATCGCGCTGCCGCGGTTCGGCGCGCTGCGCAGCCGCAGCCCGCCGTTGGCGGTGACGATCCCCTTGTAGAGGACGGCGTCGCTGCTGCTGGAGGAGTTGTTGTGCTGGCCCCAGTCGCTGTTGCTGTTGCCGTTCTGCTGGTTGCTCTGGTTGCTCTGGTTGCTCTGGTTGTTCTGACTGCTCTGGCTGTTCTGTTGCTGCTGCTGGTTCCAGCTGTTGCCCCAGTCGTCGTCGGCGGGGCTCGCCAGTGCCGGGGTGACGGCGCCGACGGAGAGAGCGGTGCCGGCGGCGGCTATGCCGAGGCGGGTCAGGGTGGTCCGCGGTGACATGTGGGCTCCTTTGGCAGGACAGAGCTGACTGATCACCACGCTAGGAGTGGTTCGTGTAAGGCGCCCGTCACGCTGGGCCGTTGGTGGCGAGCCCCCGTGATTCGGCCAGCGCGAGCGTCGCCAGCGCGCCACCGCCCTCACTCTCCGGCACGTTGGCGAAAGCCAGACGGGCACCGAGTACCTCCGCCTGGCCCAACGCGATCGTCAGCCCGAGCCCGTGACCGGTCGCGCCGCCCTCCGTACGGAACCGCTGGGGCCCGTGCTCCACCAGGTACTCCGGAAAACCCTCACCGTGGTCCCGCACGGTCACCACGGGCCCGTCGACGGTCAGCGTCACGGGGGTACGGCCGTGACGGTGGGCGTTGGCGACCAGATTCCCGAGTACCCGTTCGAGACGGCGCCGGTCGGTGTCGACGAGGGCGTCACGGACGACGACGATCTCCGTGTCGGCTCCGGCGGTTCCCGAGGCCCGTACCGCCCGCACGACCCGCTCGGCGAGGGCGCCGAGCGCCTCGGTGTCGACCTCCAGCCGCTCCTTGCCCGTGTCCAGCCGGGAGATCTCGAGCAGGTCCTCGGTGAGCGTACGCAGCGCGGCGACCCGGTCCCTGACCAGCTCGGTCGGCCGCCCGGCCGGCAGCAGTTCGGCCGCCGCGTGGAGCCCGGTGAGCGGGGTGCGCAGCTCGTGGGCCACATCGGCGGTGAAGCGCTGCTCGCTGAGCAGTTTCCGTTGCAGCGAGGCCGCCATGGTGTCGAGGGCGGCGGCGACGGCGGCGACCTCGTCCGGCGAGCGGTTCGGGTCCTGCGTACGGGCGTCGCCGACGCGGGCGTCCAGATCGCCGGCGCTGATCCGGCGGGCCACCTGGGCGGTCGCGTGCAGCCTGCGGGTCACCCGGGTCACCGCGAACGCGCCGACCAGCAGCGTCGCGCCGATGGCGAGGCCCGACGACCACAGGATGGCGCGGTCGAGGCCGTCGATCGTACGGGCGCTCTGCGAGTAGTCGAGGGCCACGGCGAGCGCGTGCCCGCCGTCCGCGGGACCGGCCGCCCACATCGTCGGCACCCCGTCGTGGTCGGTGACCATCGTGCCGCGCTCCCCGGCCGCAGCGAGCGTCCGCAGCGCCTTCGGCAGCCCCTCGGGATCGATCCCGGTGTGGGGCCGCAGAGCGTCCCCGGCCTCGTACGCGGCCGTGGCCTCCACCAGGCGGGACAGGGCGCGGTCGCGGGCCTGGTCGACGGTCTGGTGGGTCACCGAGACATGCACGAGGACGCCGAGCAGGGCGGCGAGGGCGCAGCACATCCCGGTGATGAACAGCGCGGCCTTGGCGGCGAGGGTGCCCGCCCATCCGGGCAGCGCGACCCTCACCGGGCGCTCGCGGAGGAGGCGGGCAGGGGCGGGGTGAGGCGCTGGGGTTCGCCGGTACGCAGGAACTCGTCCCGCGTGAGCAGCATCGCCTTCTGGTCGGCGTCCCAGGTCCACTGGGTGCGGTACTCGTACCCAGGGATCTGCGACGGCGAGCGGATGATCACGGCCCGGCCGGCCAGCTGCACGGCGGTCACGGCGTCGTCGTTCGCCATGATCTGCACCAGCCTGTGCCGCTGGAAGGTGTACACGCGTACGGCTGTTCCGTTGCCCGGCAGCAGCCGGAAACCGAGGGCCATGTCGTCGCGGCCGTCGCCGGTGAGGTCGCGGTAGTAGGCCTTGAGGACGGGACAGGCGCCGGTACCGCCCCCGCTGCCGCCTTTACGGCCGCAGGCGGCCATCCGGGTGGCCGTCCCGGTGTACGGGGAGCCGTCGGCGGTGTAGGTGTCGGCGTGCCTGGCGATCTCCGCCCGTACGACGGCCACGGGGTCGACCTTGTGGATGTCGTCGCCGGGGGCGGTGACGCCCTTCACGGTCTCGGTCTCGGCCTCGCCGTAGTCCCAGGCGGGGCTGGAGGCGGCGGGCAGCTCGGGCCAGAGCCGGGCGGGGCTGACGGCGGTGGCGGTCGGGCCGGCACCGCGCAGCCCACCGGCGTCACCGCAGGCGGAGGTGACCGTGGCGAGGGCGAGGGCGAGGACGGCGAGGGTGGCGCGGGAGATGCGGGAGATGCGGGAGATGCGGGAGACGCGGGAGACGCGCAGGGCGAGGGCGGGGCGGGCGGCGCGGGAGGTGCGGCTGGCGTCCACTGCGCTCCTGCGTCGGGGTCGGGAAGGGGAGGGCGGGCGGGTCGTCCCGTAGACGACACACGAACACACGACACCTTATTCGCAGGGAAGTCGCATTTTGCGGGGCGGGCTACTCCGTCAGCTCCTCCAGCAACCGGGCCGTGGACAGCCCGGTCCGCAGATACTCGACGAACCGCTCGTTGTGCAGGGCCCACGGGGAGCGGCGGGACCGGATGAGACGAATCGCCTCGTCGGTGTCGTGCCCGTCGAGGACGAGGGCGTGCGCGACGACGAGCCCCGACCGGTTGTAGCCGCTGTAGCAGCGCACGAGCACCTTGCGCCCGTCCTCCAGCGCCGTGCACACCGCCTCGGCGAGCCGGATCACACCGGCGAGCTGGGTCCCGTCGAGCGGCCCGTCCGGGATGGACCACACGAGATGCTCGATACCGGGATCGGGCCCGTACCCGGGCAGCTTGAGCAGGGTCATGACCAGGTCGAACTCATCGTGCACGACAGCGAACCCAAGCTCTCCCGGGCGCCGGGTGAACTCGTGTCCACCCATCCACAGCCCGGGCACGATCTCGCTCCACGGTTCGCCCGGAGCCGGCACGTCGGGCTCCTTCCTGCGGGTCCGCAACTACGCCGCCTCCCCCACTCGGGCACCCGACTCCGCCCCAACTCCCTTCAAAGGTAACCGGGTCCTTGCCCCGGCAGCACCCCGCCTGTTCCCATGGCCATGCGGGGATTGGGGTGATGGTGGATGAGCGGACTGCGTGTCGTACCGGCCTGGCGCCAAGGTCACGAACGGCTGTACGTGTGCCTGACGGACGGGCGGAACATCGCCTGGTACGACCGTGAGTCGTCCCGGGTCAACCTGCTGAGCGACGACCTCAGAGCGGACGTACTGAAAGCCCTGGCCCCGTTTCTGACGGGCCCGGTGACAGTGGGCCCGCCCCCGGTCCCGACCCCGGCGGAACTCGCCCGCCTCTCCCTCCACCCCGATGACGACCTGGCCCCGAACCGTCCCGGCGAGGCCCTCCAGATCGCCCTGGACCGCGACCCGGGCCCGCCTCACCGCCTCCGCCCGGACCCCCGACGACGTGCCCTGACGGCGGAACAGGCGGTGGGCGAGGCGCTGGAGGCGCTGGAGGGCGCGGGCTGGCACACCCTGCACTCGCTCCCGCTGCCCGGCGGCGACCGGATCCACCACCTGGTGATCGGCCCCGGAGGGCTGTTCGCGGTGCACACGCTGTACGCCCGTAAACAGCGGGTACTGGTCGCCGACCCGATGGTCTCGCTCGGCCGCCGGGACCCGCACCCGTTACTGCGCCGGGTGCGCTCGGACGCCGACCGCGCCTCGTACGCGCTGACAGCCGAGGTCCACCCCCTCCTGGCCCTGGCGGGCCCGGCCGACCTGAGGATCACCGTTCCGCTGCGGGAGGTCAGGGTGCTCCAGGACACGGATCTGTCGGAACTGATGCGGCTGGGGGGCGTACTGAAACCGGCGGACGTGGAGGCGCTGCATGCGGTGGCTCGGGATCGGGGGAGTTGGGGGCGGGTGTGACGGCAGCCGGGCGAGAGTTCCCGGACGGCTCGACCACAGCCAACTCATCGCGAGCGCTCCACTTTTGATATGCGCGTGAAGTTGCGGGACGGGCTGCGTAGGGTCACGAACGTGGACCCAGCGACTTCCGCACCGGCATCGTCGCGGAGCTCTCCGGGCCGCTGATATTCCTTCTCCCAGGAACCCGAGCCCTATTCACCCAGTAGGGGCGCCAGCAGGTCTCCGTACGCCTGGAGTCGGGGGCCGATGGCCGGTGCCCCGAACGTGAGTTGGGCCGGATCAGTGCACCCCGCCACCTCCTCCCACGTCACCGGTGTCGAGACGGTCGGCTCTGCCCGCGCCCTGAGGGTGTACGGCGTTGCCGTGGTCTTCCGCGCCGCGTTCTGGCTGTAGTCGACGAAGACCTTGCCCGGGCGCAGGCTGCGCTTCATGCGGTGGACGACCAGGTGGGGGAGGGCGCGTTCCGCCTCGACCGCCAGGTCCTTCGCGTACGCCGTGATCTTGCCGGACGGGGTTCGGGCCGCCGGTGCTGCCAGGAGGTGCATGCCCTTCGAGCCGGACGTCTTCGCGTACGTCTGCCATCCGTCCGCCGTCAGTCGCTCCCGCAGCCAGAGCGCGACCTCGCAGCACTCGACGATCGTCGCCGGATGGCCGGGGTCCAGGTCCATGACCAGGCGGTCGGCCTCGCCGGGGGCGTCGATCAGCCACTGGGGGGTGTGGAACTCCGTGACCAGATTCGCCGCCCACATGAGGCTCGGCAGATCCTGGATCAGGACCATGCGCGCCGGGCCCTCCGAGCGCGGGACCTCTGCCGTCGTGACCCAGTCGGGCGTACCGGGCGGCACGTTCTTGGTGAAGAAGACCTGGCCGTCGGGACCGTCCGGGTAGCGGAGGAAGGAGACCGGGCGGTCGTGGAGGTGGGGGAGAAGGACGTCCGCCGTGGTGGCGTAGTAGTGGAGCAGCTCGCCCTTGGTGAAGCCTGTCGCCGGGTGGATCACCTTCTCCAGGTTGGAGAGCGCCACCCTTCGCCCCTCCACCTCCGTGATCGGCGTCATACGATGAGAATCCCACGAAAACAGGGCAAAGCCACCCTTTACCCTCCGAGGAAGGTTTCCCCTCGTGCGATCCATATGGAACGGCGCCATCTCCTTCGGGCTGGTCAGCATCCCGATCAAGCTCGTCAACGCCACCGAGAGCCACTCGATCTCCTTCCGGCAGATCCACGTCGAGGACGGCGGGCGCATCCGGTATCGCAAGGTGTGCGAGATGGAGGACCGCGAGGTCCGGGCGGACGAGATCGGCAAGGCGTACGAGGGTGCCGACGGGGCGATGATCCCGATCACCGACGACGATCTGGCGTCGCTGCCTCTGCCCACCGCCAAGACCATCGAGATCGTCGCGTTCGTGCCCGCCGATCGTATTGATCCGCTGCAGATGGACACGGCCTACTACCTTTCCGCGAACGGGGTTCCGGCCGCCAAGCCCTACACCCTGCTGCGCGAGGCGCTGAAGCGCAGCCAGAAGGTCGCCATCGCGAAGTTCGCGCTCCGGGGGCGGGAGCGGCTCGGCATGCTGCGGGTCGTGGACGACGTCATCGCCATGCACGGGCTGCTCTGGCCCGACGAGATCCGGGCCACGGACGGTGTCGCGCCGGACACCGGTGTCACCGTGCGGGACCAGGAACTCGATCTCGCCGATGCCCTCATGAACACCCTGGGTGAGGTCGACCTCGCCGACCTCCACGACGACTACCGCGAAGCCGTCGAGGAACTCATCGCCGCGAAGGCCGCCGGCGAGGAGGCTCCGCACGCCCCGGCGCCGAGCGGTGGTGGCAAGGTGCTCGATCTGATGGCCGCGCTGGAGAAGAGCGTCCGGGAGGCGAAGGAGTCGCGGGGCGAGCACGTCGGCAACGGCGACACCGCCGGCGAGCCTGCGGAAGGCGCGGCGGAGGGGGAGGTCAAGCCTCTGCGTGCCGCGCGTCGTACGGCGTCCAAGGCTGCGCCTTCCAAGGCGGCCACCCCCAAGGCCGCCCCCAAGGCCGACGCAGGGAAGAAGTCGACCTCCACGGCGAAGACGGCCGCCGCCAGGAAGACCACCACCGGCAACAAGTCGACCGGCGCCGTCAAGAAGACCACGGCGAAGAAGGCCGTCGCCAAGAAGGCCGTTGCCAAGAAGACGGCCACTCGCAAACGCTCGGCGTGATCTCCTCGTTCCTCGTACCTTGCTCCGACCCGCAGCGGAAGGACCGCCTATCCAGCGAAGCGTTCACGCCGCAACGCCAGCACCGCGTTGTGGCCGCCGAACCCGAACGAGTTGCTGAGGGCCAGGTCGCCGTGGTCCGGCAACGGGCGCGGGGCGCCCCTCACCACGTCCAGGCCGATCGCCTCGTCCTGGTCCCCCTCCGCGCAGCCGATCGTCGGCGGGATCGTGCCGTGGTGCAGGGTCAGGGCCGTCGCCACCGCCTCCACCCCGCCCGCGGCGCCCTGGAGGTGGCCGAGGTGGCCCTTCAGGGCCGTGACGGGGACGCGAGGTGTGCCCACCGCGCCCAGTACCGCCCGCAGCGCGTTCGCCTCCGCGAGGTCGCCGTCGATCGTGGACGTGGCGTGGGCGTTGACGTGGACCACGTCGGCCGGGCGGCCCCCGGCGTCCCGCAGGGCGCGGTGCAGGGCCAGCGCGACTCCGGTGCCGGACGGATCGGGCGCCGCCATGTGGTGGGCGTCGGCCGACAGGCCCCAGCCGGCCGCCTCGCAGTAGACGCGGGCACCCCTCGCCCGGGCGTGCTCCTCGGACTCCAGGAGCAGGAAACCCGCGCCCTCGCCGTTCACGAATCCGTCCCGGTCCCTGGCGAAGGGGCGGGACGGCAGGTCCCCGGCGGGGCGCGTCGACAGGGCGCGCATCGCGGCGAACGACGCCATGATCGCCGGGGTGACGACAGCCTCGGCGCCTCCCGCGAGGGCGACGTCGACATGGCCGTACCGGATGCGGTCGATGGCCTGGCCGATCGCCTCCGTGCCCGACGCGCAGGCGCTGGTCACCGTGCGGGCCTCGCCCGTGATCCGCAGGGCCAGCGAGATCTGGGACGCCGTCTGCGACGGTACCGTCATGGGGGTGGTGAGCGGCGAGACCGCTCGCGGGCCTTTGTCGCGGAGTCTGCGGTCGCCGCCGACGAGGACCGACGCGTCGCCCAGGATCGCCCCCACCGACACCCCCACGCGCTCGGGGGACAGGCCGCTCGCCTCCGTGCCCGAACCGTCGAAGCCCGCGTCCCGCCAGGCCTCGCGCGCCGCCAGTACGCCGAACTGGGCGGCCCGGTTCATCCGGCGGGCCTGGGGCCGGGGGAGCAGTCCTGCCGGGTCCACGGGGACCGTGCCCGCCGCGCGGACCGGCAGGCCGGTGAACTCCTCGCCGGTCAACTCCCTTATCGCGCACCGGCCTTCGAGGAGTCCCCGCCAGAGGTCGGGGACTCCGACACCGAACGGCGTGACGGCACCCAGGCCGGTGACGACGACCCGGCGGGCGGCAGTGGGGCGTTGGTGAACATCCGGCTCGGGGTGCATGACGAGGCTGCCTCCCCGGGTGTGGCGCGGGACGGTCGGCGCACCTCAACTCTGCCCATGCCAGAGGCAATTCATGCCGGAGGTGGTTCACGCTTCAAGTGCGAAACGTGTGTGCACTGTCCGGACCCGTCTCAAGCGTCCGGACCCGCCTCAGGCATCTGGCGCCGGACGGTGAGAAGGCGCTGCGCCTGGTCGGCGGGTGTCGAGGGCCGCCGCCCTCTCGGAGGACCTCATCGCTGGAGCCGCGCGTCACCGATGAGCGTCGACCCGCCGCCGCTCATCGGTGACCGGGGTGGTGCCGGACGCCCTCGCTCCCGAGGTGTCGGAGGCCCAGGCACAGGCGCAGGTCTGACGGCGCCCCAGCCCCGCAACGAGCCGATCCTCCCGGGTTTCCGCCGGGGAGGTCGCCTCGGTTCTGTTGTGTCCTGCCTCTTGTTCACGGAGGGGGTGTGGAATTAGATGGTCTGTCAGTGTCGCCCGGCAGGGGTCTATGGCCGTGCCGAAGGGGCCTCTCAGGTGTGCCCGGATTCGGCCGCCGGGATGCTGACATGAAGAATTTACAAGGTTTCCTTCGCCCGCCCACCGTGTTTCCGAGGCGTGAGGCGGAAGTGAATTCAACCGGATTTCTGGCAGCTCGCTGTCGGGCGGGGCGTGCCACCGGGTCTGCGGTGACGTCGAAACTGATTGGAATTGGGCGGTTTTTCGGGACTTGGGGTGGCCGGGCGCTGGTGGCCGAATGGAATCGGCCGCATACGGAATGTTCCACGCCATGTTGACTCGCGAGTAATGTCGGCGCTAGCTTCCCGATGGTTTCCCCCCTGAGGTGAAGTGCGTCCGCGTCACACAAAACCCCCACCGTGCAGTTTCACCGAATATTTCGGAGAATCATGACGTCTGCCGTGCGCGCCGTTGACATGATCATTGGAGTCACCCCGTTCGGCGAGCCCGATGCCAGGCTCGCCGCCGCCGTCAGCCGCGCAGGCGGTATGGGGGTACTCGACCTGGGCCTCGGCGACCGGAGAGCCAGAGACGCGCTGGCGCGAATACGCCGCGTCGCCGCGTCCTCCGCGCCCGGCTTCCGCTACGGCGTACGGATCGGCTCCCACTGCCGGCTCACCCCCGCCGACCTGGTCGGTGACGGCGGCCCCGACACCGTGATCCTCGCCCCCGATGCCGCCGACGCGTTCCGGCCGATCGCCGAGGTCGCCGCCCGCCACCGGGTCCTCGTCGAGGTCACCGACCTGGTGGAGGCCCTCGCGGCCGTCCGTGCCGGTGCGCACGGGCTGATCGCCCGGGGCAGCGACGGCGGCGGCCGGATCGGCGACCTCAGCACCTTTGTCCTGCTGCAACGGCTGCTCGCCGAACCCGCCATCGACCTTCCTGTCTGGGCCCGCGGTGGCATCGGCCCCCGTACGGCCGCCGCCGCCGTCGCCGGGGGAGCGGCGGGCGTCGTGCTCGACAGTCAACTCGCCCTGCTCGCCGAGTCCTCGCTGCCGGAGGCGACGGCCGCCGCGCTGCGCTCGATGGACGGCTCGGAGACCGTCGTCGTGGCCGGTCACCGCGTACTGCACCGGCGTGGCCCCGACGCCCCGTCCGTCCCGGCCGGTGATCCGGCGGCGGTCGCGGAGATGCTCGGCGCCCAGGACCCGCGCACCCAACTCCTCCCGGTCGGCCAGGACGGCTTCCTCGCCGCCCGCTTCGCCGCCCGCTGGGGCGACACCGCCCGCACGGTCCGCGCCCTCACCGACGCGGTGCGCGATGTCGTGCGA
Organism: Streptomyces lacrimifluminis; assembly: GCF_014646095.1. Classification (GTDB taxonomy): domain Bacteria; phylum Actinomycetota; class Actinomycetes; order Streptomycetales; family Streptomycetaceae; genus Streptomyces; species Streptomyces lacrimifluminis. The sequence goes on from NZ_BMMU01000017.1 coordinate 32,863, forward strand.
GACGTTGTCCAGGAGGGCGTACGCGGTGACGTACGGGACGCCTCACGCGGTGACGGGCCCGTACGGGCGTTGCGTGCCGGGTCCCCCATGAGCCGGGCCCTCGGCACTCAACTCCCCCTGGCCCAGGGGCCGATGACCCGGGTCAGCGACCAGGCGGGGTTCGCCGCGGCCGTCGCCGGGGGCGGCGCGCTGCCCTTCGTCGCGCTGGCCCTCGCCAGTGGCGAGCAGACCCGGACCCTGCTGGCCGAGACCCGGGAAGCCGTCGGAGACGACCGGCCCTGGGGTGTCGGCGTGCTCGGATTCGCGCCCGAGGAGCTGCGAAACGCCCAGCTCGAAGCCGTACGGGAGCTTCGGCCCACGCACGCCGTCATCGCGGGCGGCCGGCCCGCCCAGGCCGAGGCACTGGAGCGGGCCGGGATCAGCACCTTCCTGCACGTGCCCTCGCCGGGGCTGCTGAAGCAGTTCCTGGAAGCAGGGGCCCGCCGGTTCGTGTTCGAGGGGTCGGAGTGCGGCGGGCATGTCGGACCACGTGGCAGCTTTCCGCTCTGGGAGGCCCAACTCGCGGTCATCGACGACTACTTGGCTGGGGCCACGGACAGTGATGCCGAGCGGATCGAGGTGTTCTTCGCGGGCGGCGTCCACGACGAGCGGTCGGCCGCGATGGTCGCCGCCCTCGCCGCTCCGCTGACCGCGCGCGGTGCGTCCGTCGGGGTACTGATGGGTACCGCCTATCTGTTCACCGAGGAGGCCGTGGACTGCGGCGCGGTCCAGCCGCTCTTCCAGCGACAGGTCGTCGACGCGACCAGTACCGCACTGCTGGAGACGGCGCCCGGTCATGCCACCCGGTGCGTACCCAGCCCGTTCAGCGACAACTACCGTGACTTCGAATCGGAGTTGCGGGCGAGCGGGGTGCCCGAGCGGCAGATCTGGGAGCGGCTGGAGCGGCTCAACGTCGGGCGGCTGCGGATCGCCAGCAAGGGCATCGAACGGGACGCCGAAGGCGAGTTGGCGACCGTGAACGAGCAACGGCAGCTCACCGAGGGCATGTTCATGGCCGGGGAAGTCGTCGTGCTGCGCTCGGCGACCACGACCATCGACGCGCTGCACCACTCCGTGGCGGACGGCGCCGCCGACTTCCTCACCGACCGGGCGGCCCAGCTGCGGGAGCGGCTCGGTGTGCATCCGCCCGAAGAGGCGGCGGCGCCCGCGCCCCTCGACGTCGCCGTCGTGGGCATGGCCTGCATGTTCCCGGACGCGCCCGACCTCGCCTCCTTCTGGGCGAACGTCCTCGGCGGTCACGACGCGGTGGGGGAGGTGCCGGCCGACCGCTGGGACCCCGCCGTGCACTACTCGCAGGAGGCCGGGGACGGCGGCGTCACACCGTCCAAGTGGGGCGGCTTCCTGCCCCGGATCCCCTTCGACCCGCTGTCCTACGGCATTCCACCCACCTCGCTCGGCAGCATCGAGCCCGTCCAGCTGCTGGCGCTCGAAGCCGCCCGGCGGGCCCTGACGCACGCCGGATACGGGGACCGGGGGCGGGAGTTCGACCGCTCGCGCACCTCTGTCGTCTTCGGCGCGGAGGCCGGCAGCGACCTGTCCAACGCGGGCACGCTGCGGGCCGTACTGCCCTCGTACTACGGCAAGGTCCCGGACGGGCTCGCGGACCAGCTGCCCAGGCTCACCGAGGACTCCTTCCCCGGCATGCTCGCCAACGTCATCTCCGGCCGGATCGCCAACCGGCTCGACCTCGGCGGCGCCAACTACACGGTCGACGCCGCGTGTGCCTCCTCCCTGGCCGCCGTCGACGTCGCCTGCAAGGAACTGGTGGGCGGGACCAGCGACGTCGTGCTGTGCGGCGGAGCCGATCTGCACAACGGCATCAACGACTACGTGCTCTTCTCCTCCGTGCACGCTCTGTCCCCGACCGGACGTTCGCGCGCCTTCGACAGCTCGGCGGACGGGATCGCCCTGGGGGAAGGCGTCGCGTGTGTCGTCCTGAAGCGGCTGGCTGACGCCGAGCGTGACGGCGACCGGATCTACGGGGTCATCAAGGGTGTCGGCAGCTCCAGCGACGGGCGTTCGCTCGGGCTGACGGCTCCCCGGCCCGAGGGGCAACGGGCCGCGCTGCAACGGGCGTACCGCAACGCCGGGGTGTCGCCCGCCGAGGTCGGGCTCGTCGAGGCGCACGGCACCGGGACCGTGGTCGGTGACCGCACCGAACTCGCCATCCTGAGCGAGGTGTTCAGCGAGGCGGGTGCCAAGTCGGGTGCCGTCACCCTCGGTTCGGTCAAGTCGCAGATCGGGCACACCAAGTGCGCCGCCGGACTCGCCGGGCTCATCAAGACCGTGCTCGCCCTGCACACCGGCGTCAAACCGCCCACCCTGCACGTCAGCAAGCCCAACTCCGCCTGGGAGGCGGGCAGCAGCCCGTTCGTGTTCCACGGACAGGCGCGGCCCTGGGCGGCCCCGGCACGCGAACGGTTCGCGGGGCTCAGCGCGTTCGGCTTCGGCGGCACCAACTTCCATGTGGTGCTGGAGGCCCACGCCGACTCCGCCCCGCCCGCGCACGGGCTCGACGCCTGGCCCGCCGAACTGTTCACGTTCCGGGCGGCCGACCCGGCGGGGGCCCGGCGGGCCATCGAGGACGTGCTGAAGGCGGCGCGGGACGAGCAGCCCTGGCGGCTGCGCGATCTCGCGCTCGCCGCCGCGCGCCGCTCCGACGCCCGCCACGAACCCGTGCAGGTGGCGGTCGTGGCGACGGACACGGCAGGGCTCGTCGGGCAGTTGCGTCGGGCACTGGCGGGGGAGCACGATCCGCGCGCCGGCGTCCACCTCGCACAGAACCAGCAGGAGACCTCGGGCCAGGTCGCTTTCCTCTTCCCCGGGCAGGGCAGCCAGCGGACCGGGATGCTCGCCGACGTGTTCGTCGCCCTTCCCGAACTCCAGTACTACCTGGAACTCGGCGGCGACCACGCCGACCTCCTCTACCCGCCCACCGCCTTCGACGACACCACCCGTGAGCGCCAGCACACCGCGCTCACCGACACCCGCGTCGCCCAGCCGGCCCTGGGCATCGCCGGCCTCGCCGCGCACGCCCTCCTCACCACGGCAGGCGTACGCCCCGACATGGCCGCCGGACACAGCTACGGCGAACTCGTCGCCCTCAGCGCGGCCGGCGCCCTCGACCCGGAGACCCTCCTCACGCTGAGTGCCGAACGCGCCGCCGCGATCCTCTCGGCCGCGGGCAAGGCGGGCGGCGACGACCCGGGCACCATGGCGGCGGTCTCGGCGGGCGCAGAGGACGTCACGGCCGCCCTGCGTGCCGCGGGCGCACCCGCCTCCGTCGTCGTCGCCAACCACAACTCGCCCAAGCAGACGGTGATTTCGGGCCCCACCGAAGCCGTCGACGAGGCAGTACGGCTGCTGCGTGGCGCCGGGCTCGGCGCGAAGCGCATCCCCGTCGCCTGCGCCTTCCACAGCCCGCTGGTCGCCGGGGCCGGGGAACGATTCGCGACTGCGCTGGCCCAACAACCCATCCACACACCCGAGTTCACGGTGTGGTCCAACCGGACGGCCACCCCGTACGGTGCCGACGCCGACGCGGTGCGTGCCGAACTCGCCGCCCAGATCGGCGCCCCGGTCGGCTTCGTCGCCCAGATCGAGGCCATGTACGAGGCGGGCGCCCGCATCTTCGTCGAGGCCGGGCCCGGTTCCGTACTGACCCGGCTGGTCGGCCAGATCCTCGGCGACCGCCCGCATCGCACGGTCGCCTGTGAACCGCGGCCCGACAGCGGACTGCGCGGCTGGCTCGACGCGCTGGCCCAACTGGCCGTCGCGGGGCTGCCGGTGCGCACCGGATGGCTGTTCCACGGGCGCGACGCCGTCGACGCGACCCGGACCAAGGCACCGAAGCGGCCCGGCTGGACGGTCGACGGCCATCTGGTCCGCACCGCCGCCGGCGACCTCCTCCCCGGTGCTCTCGCACCGGCCCGACGCGTAGTGGAGACAACGACAGTGACCGCGAATCACCAGGACGGCACCCCGGCCGGTGGCAGGGACGCGCTGATCTCCGAGTTCCTGCGCGCCAGCCGCGAGATGGTCGCCGCCCAACGGGACGTACTCCTTACGTACTTCGGCGCGGCACCGGGGCAGTGGACGCCCGTGCCGGCGGCCCCGGAGCCGCTGCGGGTGGCTCAGGCCCAGGTTCAGCAGGCGGTGCCCGCGCCCACGTATCCGCCCGCGCTCTATGCCGTGCCCGCGCCCGCTCCCGTTCCCGTCGCTGTGGGGTTCACGGAGGCGGATGTGTTGGGGGTGGTGTTGGGGATCATCAGTGAGCGGACCGGGTATCCGGTGGACATGATCGAGCCGGATCTTGATCTGGAAGCTGACTTGAGCATTGACTCGATCAAGCGGGCTGAGATCGCTGGTGAGTTGGCACAGCGGTTGGGTGTCGGGGGTGGTGGTGACCTCGTGGTGCTCGGTGATGCCGAGTTGGAGGATCTCGCCAAGGCCCGCACTGCGGCTTCCGTGACGGCGTGGCTGGCGGCGCGGCTCACGACGGCCGTGTCCCAGCCCGCGCCTGCTCCCGTTCCCGTCGCTGTGGGGTTCACGGAGGCGGATGTGTTGGGGGTGGTGTTGGAGATCATCAGTGAGCGGACCGGGTATCCGGTGGACATGATCGAGCCGGATCTTGATCTGGAGGCCGATCTGAGCATCGATTCGATCAAGCGGGCTGAGATCGCTGGTGAGTTGGCGCAGCGGTTGGGTGTCGGGGGTGGTGGTGACCTCGTGGTGCTCGGTGATGCCGAGTTGGAGGATCTCGCCAAGGCCCGCACTGCGGCTTCCGTGACGGCGTGGCTGGCGGCGCGGCTCACCGGCCCGGGCGAAGTCGAGGAGCAGGGGGCGCCACCGCAGCCTCTCCGGCCGGAGGCGGCCGAGGCGTCCCCGGAGATCACCGGGGAGGCGCCGAAGCGCTTCCAGCTGCGGCCCGTGCTGCTGGAGCAGCAGGACCGGAACGGGACCCCGAACGGGACCGGGCCCGCGAGCGTCGACCCCGCCGCCGTACTGGCCGGAAAGCGGTTCGCGCTCCTCGGTGACGACGACGGCGGCGCGGTGGCCCGGGAGGTCGTCGCGCGGCTCGCCGGGCACGGCGCCGAAGCAGTCGTCCTGGGCCCCGAGCATTTGCTGACCGGGGCGGACGGGCCGGTGGACGGGGTGCTGTTCCTCGACCCGCTGGCCTCGTCCCGGCCGCCGGTGCTGCCCGACGCGTTCCCCGTGCTCAAAGCGGCCCTGGGGCTCGGCCCACGCTGGCTGTTCGCCGTACGGGCGGCCACGGAAGGCGGCCCGGACGGCGCCGAGTTGAGGTCGGCCGGCCTGCACGGGCTCTTCCGCACGGTCGCCCGGGAGTACCCGGAGATGGACGCGCGGATCATCGACCTCGCCGACGACGACACGGGGGCCGCCGCTGTCGCCGACGCACTGCTCGGGGAGTTGCTCGCCTCCGACCGCACCCCGGTCGTCCTGCGAACGGCCGCCGGACGCCACGGACTTGAGCTGGTCGAGACCCCGCTGGGCGCACTCGGTACCACCGGAGCCGGGCCGGCCGGGGACGGAGCCGCAGAGGCCGCCGCCCTCGGACTGGACCGGGACAGCGTGGTGCTGCTGGTCGGCGGGGCGCGGGGCATCACCGCGAAGTTCGCCGCCGCGCTGGCGTCCGCCTCCCGCTGCCGGATCGAACTGCTCGGCCGGACACCCGCACCGGAGGGCCCGGAGGACGCGGCCACGACAGCCGCCCGTACCCGGACCGAACTGCGTGCCGCCCTCGCCGCCCGGGGCGGACTGACCCCCGCCGAGATCAGCCGGGAGACCGAACTCCTGCTCGCCCAACGGGAGATCACCGCCACCCTCGACGAACTGAAGGCCCTCGGCAGCCCGGCCCGCTACCACTCCGTCGACTTCAGGGAACAGGACGCGGCACTCCAGGCCGTGAAGGAGATCCACGCCGAACACGGCCGCCTCGACGGTGTCGTCTACGCGGCCGGGGTGATCGAGGACCGGCTCATCGCGGAGAAGACCCCCGAGTCCTTCCAGCGCGTCTACGGGACGAAGACGGCCGGTGCCGAAACGCTGCTCGCGGCGCTGGAGCAGCTCCCCAACAGCCCCGCCTTCGCCATCCTGTTCGGCAGTATCTCGGCCGTCCTCGGCAACCGGGGCCAGGTCGACTACGCCGCCGCCAACGACGCCCTCCAGAGCCTCGGCGCCGCCTGGGCGTCCCGTACCGGGCAGCGGGCCCTGACCGTGCACTGGGGACCGTGGGCACCGACCGGCGGTCACACCGGCATGGTGACCCCCGAACTCGGGCGCGAGTACGCCCGGCGCGGAGTCAGGCTCATCGATCCCGAGGAGGGCACGGCCGCACTGCTCCGCGAACTGGCCTGGGGCGAGGAGTCGGCGGGCGCCGTGGTCTACACCTCGTCGGGCTGGTAACGGACATGACGGATCGTCACACACGGTCAGCGGACGGCACGTCGACGCCTGTGGCCATCGTGGGCATGTCGGTGCTGCTGCCCGGCGCCGCCGACCTCGACTCCTACTGGCGGAACCTGCTGGCCGGCACGGACGCCATCACCGAGGTACCGGACGGGCGTTGGGACGCGGACGCCTACTACCGGCCGGACTCCGCCGGTGGCCGCGCTGTCGCCGACCAGGTGTACTGCCGGCGCGGTGGGTTCGTGGACGGGCTGGCGGAGGTGGAGGTGACCCGGTTCGGGATCATGCCGAACTCCGTGTCCGGCACCGAGCCCGACCAGCTCATCGCCCTCAACGTGGCCGCCGCCGCCCTCGCCGACGCGGGCGGCGACGACCACCTCCCCGACCGGCACCGCATCGGCGTGGTCCTCGGCCGGGGCGGCTACCTCACCCCCGGACTGGTCCGGCTCGACCAGCGGGTCCGCACGGCAAGTCAACTCGTCCGCACGCTGGGCGAGTTGCTGCCAGACCTGGACTCCGCCCAACTCGCCCGTGTCCGTGAGGCGTTCACGGACCGGCTCGGCCCCGACAGCCCCGAGTCGGCGATCGGACTCGTGCCCAACCTCGCCGCCTCCCGGGTCGCCAACCGCCTCGACCTGCGCGGACCCGCGTACACAGTGGACGCGGCGTGCGCCTCCTCGCTGGTGGCCGTGGACCAGGCGGTGAACGAACTGGCGTCCGGGCGCTGTGACGTGATGCTGGCCGGGGGAGTCCACCACTGTCACGACATCACCCTGTGGAGCGTCTTCTCGCAACTCCGCGCCCTCTCGCCCAGCCAGCGCATCCGCCCCTTCCACCGGGGCGCCGACGGCATTCTGATCGGTGAGGGCACCGGCGTGGTCGTCCTCAAGCGCCTCGCGGACGCCGAGCGCGACGGCGACAGGATCTACGCCGTCATCCGGGGCACCGGCGTCGCCAGCGACGGCCGGGCCGCCGGGCTCGTCAACCCCGACCCCGGCGGCCAGACCCACGCCGTACGCCAGGCCTGGCGGGCCGCCGGACTCGACCCCGCCCAGCCCGGTTCGGTCGGCCTCCTGGAGGCCCACGGCACGGCGACCCCCGCCGGTGACGCAGCCGAACTGGCCACACTGGCCGAGGTGTTCGGGCCCCCGGAGAGCGAAGGCGCGGGCGGCGGTGGGCCGGCGGTGATCGGCTCCGTGAAGTCGATGATCGGGCACACCATGCCCGCCGCCGGGGTCGCGGGCCTGGTCAAGGCCGCCCTCGCCGTCCACCACGGCATGCTCCTGCCCACCCTCCACTGTGACGACCCGAACCCGGCCCTCCTGGCCACGCGTTTCCGCCCACTGGACAGGGCGGCGCCCTGGGAGACGACAGCCGAACAGCCGGTACGCCGGGCGGCGGTCAACGCCTTCGGGTTCGGCGGGATCAACGCCCATGTGGTGCTGGAGGAGGCGCCCGGCGCGCGTAAGCGAAAGACGGCTTCCCCCGGACCGACGGTCACCGTCATCGAGTCCGAACGCGTCCTCCTGCTCGCCGCCGACACCCCCGACGGCCTCGCCGCCCTCCTCGACGCGGACGACACGGCAGTACTCGCCACCGGTCTCGACGCCACCCGCACACATCCGCAGGCCGGGCCCACCCGCCTCGGCATCGTCGACCCGACCGCGAAGCGGCTCAAGCTGGCCCGCCGTGCGGTCGCCAAGGGGCTGACGTGGCAGGGCCGTAGCGACGTATGGTTCCGGCCGGATCCGCTACGGGCGGACACGGAAGGCGAGTTGGGTGGTCTGGCCTTCGTCTTCCCGGGCCTCGAAGGTGACTTCGAGCCCCGCGTCGACGACATCGCCGCCCACTTCGGTCTGGACGGTGTGCTCCCGACCGGCGAACGGGCCGAGGTCGGGGACGTGGGCCGGCACGGGTTCGGAGTCGTCGGGGTCGGGCTGCTGCTCGACCGGGCGCTGCGCCGCATGGGCGTCGTGCCCGACGCGGTGGCCGGGCACAGCGTCGGCGAGTGGACGGCGATGACGGCCGCAGGGCTGTACGACGGCGACGAGGTCGGCGCCTTCATGGCGACCTTCGACCCCGACACGGTGACTGTGCCGGGGCTGGCGTTCGGGGCGCTCGGCGCGCCCGCCGAACGGGTCCTCGCGGCGCTCTCCGAGGAGGGCTGGACGGACGCCGGAATCGTGCTCTCGCACGACAACGCGCCGAGCCAGTCGATGGTGTGCGGCCCGGACGCGGCGGTCGAGGAGTTCGTCCGGGCGTTCCGTGCCCGGGGTGTGCTCAGCCAGGTGCTGCCCTTCCAATCCGGTTTCCACACACCGATGCTGGCGCCCTATCTGGCCCCGATCAAGCAGGCCGCGAGCCGCTTCCGGCTCCAGTCGCCGACGGTTCCGGTCTGGTCGGGGACCACGGCGGCACCCTTCCCGGCGGCCGAATCGGCGGTGCGTGAGCTGTTCGTACGGCATCTGCTGGAACCGGTTCGCTTCCGGCAGATGGTCGAGGCGATGTACGCGGCCGGACACCGGACCTTCGTCCAGGTCGGCACCGGCCAGCTCGGCTCCCTCATCGGCGACACGTTGTCCGGGCGCGATCATCTGGTCGTCGCCGCCAACTCCCCGCACCGCGACGGGCTTGCACAACTCCGGCGGGTGGCAACGGCGTTGTGGGTATCGGGGAGGGCAACGGTCCCGGCGCTCACGGTCCCCACCACCACTGACGCCACCGCCAACTCCGCGACCCACACTGCCGGCTTCTCCGACCGCTCCATGGAACCGGCCCGCGCCGGGAGCCTCGTGTCGATGCCGGCACACTCCGCCACCAGCGACGCCACCGGGAACTCCGTTCCTCAGGCTGCGGCTTCCGGCGAGTGGTCCGCGGCTTCGGCCCGCGCGGGGGGTCTGGTGTCCGCGCTGCCGGGTGCCGCCGCCGGGGGCGCCACTGGGAACTCCGTTCCTCAGGCTGCGGCTTCCGGCGAGTGGTCCGCGGCTTCGGCCCGCGCGGGGGGTCTGGTGTCCGCGCTGCCGGGTGCCGCCGCCGGGGGCGTCACCGGGAACTCCGTTCCTCAGGCTGCCGCCTCCGCCGAGTGGTCTGCGACATCGGCCCGCGCCGGGGGGCCCGTGCCCGCGCTGCCGGGCGCCGCCGCCGGTAGCGCCGCCGGGAACTCCGATCCCCACGCTGCCGGTCCCTCCGACCGCTCCACGGAACCGGCCCGCGCCGGGAATTCCGTGCGGGGGGATCGGCCGTCCAAGCGACTCCCCGTGCGCCTCGACCTGGGCGGCGCCCTCGTCTCCCTCGACGAACCGACGCTCACGCGACTGCGCGCGGAACTGAGTTCGGGGCTGAATCTCGCAGGGCCTGCGGTCACCGGGGCCCCGGTCGCCGCCGCGCCGCCGGGCGTCGGTCCGTCGCCGGATGCGGCCTGGGCTCCGGCCCAGGCCCCGTCAACGGCCCAACGGCGGCGCGCCGCAGGAGTGTTGGGGGTCACGGAGGTGCCCGGTGCCGCCGGACTCCCGGCCGCCGCCGCGCTGACGTCGTCCCTGGACGCACTCGCGGGCCGCTTCCCGGCCGCCGCCGAACTCGGTGCCCTGCTGCGGGAGACGGCGGACACCGCCGCCGAGCTGATCGGCGCGGGCCACCGCCCTCCGGGTTCCGCCGCGGCCTACGCCGGGGGCGACGCGCAGGATCCGGCCGGGGGCGTCGGTCTGGCCGGCCAGGGAGGTAGCGCGCCAACCCGGGCTGCTCGGCAGGCACCCGCGACACCAGGCGGGGCTTCGCAGCAGGCTTCCGCGACGCCCGCCGATGCTTCCCGGCAGGCCACAGTGCCGCCCGTCGGCGCTTCCTGGCAGGCCCCTTCCATGCCCGCCGGGACTTCCCCCCAGGCCTACCGCACGCCCTCCGGCCTGTCCGCACCGCCCACAGCCACCCCGGCCGGCGCGCCTTACCCCGCACCGGGTACCACGCCCCCCACCGCCCCGGGCTCGGCGCCTTACCCCGCACCGGGCGCCGTGCCCCTCTCCGCCGCTCACCCCGCCCCCGCGCCTGGGTCCTCGCTGCCGCGCCCCCGATCAAGCGCCCCCGGCGCCCGACCGCTCCCCCCAACACCGCCGTCCCAGGATCCCTCACCCTCCTGGCGCACCACGGTCCACGTCTCCCCGGACACCATGCCGTACCTCCTCGACCACTGCTTCTTCCCGCAGCGCCCCGGCTGGCCGGACGTGGCCGACCGGTGGCCGGTGGTCCCGGCGACGACGATCGTGCAGCACATGATGGACGAGGCCCAGCGGGCGGCGGAGCAGACCCGACCGGGTACCCGCGCCGTGGCGGTGGCCGTCCACGGCGCCCGTTTCGACCAGTGGCTCACCGCCACCCCACCCCTCGACGTGGACGTGACAGTCACCCCCGTCACCGCGAACCCCGCCCACCGTGCCGTCTCCTTCGGCCCCCGAGCCCGAGCCACCGTCGAACTCGCCACCGGGTACCCGGAGTTGAGCGCCTGCCCCACCCCCTGGCCCACCGACCCCACCACCGAACGCACCCCCGACCACACCGCCGCCCAGCTCTACGGCGAGCGCTGGATGTTCCACGGCCCGGCGTTCCAGGGGGTCACCGAGCTCACCGCCATGGGGGAGGCGCACGTACGGGGAGTCATCACGACCCCGCCCGCGCCCGGCTCGCTCCTCGACAACGTCGGGCAGATTCTCGGGTACTGGATCATGGCGACGCGCACCTCGCGGACGGTCGTGTTCCCGGTCGGGATGCGGGAGATGAGGTTCTACGGACCGCACCCCGAACCCGGCACCGACGTCGACTGCTTCGTCCGGATCACCTCGCTCACCGACACCGTCCTCGAAGCCGACGTCCAGCTGACCGTCGACGGCCAGGTCTGGGCCGTGATCGGCGGCTGGTACGACCGGCGCTTCGACAACGACCCGCAGACCAGGCCCGTCGAACGCTTCCCCGAGCGCAACACCCTCTCCCAGGGCCGGCCGGGCGGCTGGGTACTGCTCCACGAACGCTGGCCCGACCTCGCCTCGCGCGACCTCATTATGCGCAACTCCCTTGGCGGGGAGGAGCGTTCGCAGTACGAGCGGCACGCGCCGCGCGGGCGCCGACAGTGGCTGCTCGGCCGGATCGCGGCCAAGGACGCCGTACGGCGGTGGCTCTGGGAACGCGAGGGCGAGGGGGACGTGTTCCCGGCCGAGATCCAGGTGCACAACGACCCGACCGGGCGGCCGTACGTCACCGGGCTGCACGGCCGGAACCTGCCGCCGCTGGCCGTCTCGCTCGCCCACCGCGCCGAGGCGGGCGTGGCGATCGTACGGCCGCACCGACCCGCTTCCGCCCCCGGCGGAGGTCCGGGTACAGGGCCCGGTATCGACATCGAGGAGGTCGTCGAGCGGGACGCCTCGACGCTGGCCACCGCCCTCGGCCCGGCCGAACTCGCCCTGCTCCGGGCCAGGTCGGCCGCCGACGGCGAGTCCGAGGCGCTCTGGTTCACCCGCTTCTGGGCCGCCAAGGAAGCCGTCGCGAAGGCGGAGGGCACCGGATTCGGCGGCCGGCCACGGGACTTCGCGGTGCGGGAGGCCACGGGTACGGGCGACCGGCTCACGGTCTCCGGACGGCTCGCCCCCGCCTACACCGTGAACTGCGAGCAGACGGGCAATCCCCCCGGGCTGCCGGAAAGGAAGTACGTCGTGGCCTGGACGACCGGATCAGCCACACAGGAAAGGGAGTTGGAGCAATGAGCCTCAACGGGCAACGGATCGGAACCGTCGACGAGGAGGCGGTGCTCGCCGACATCAGGAGCATGCTCGCGACCCTCCTCGACGAGTACGGCATCGACGACGTCGAGATCCGCATGGACACCACCTTCAACCGCGACCTCGAACTGGAGAGCATCGACCTGGTGACCCTGGCCGGGCTGCTGGAGGAGAAGTACGGCAGCAGGGTCAACTTCGCCGAGTTCCTGGCCGGGATGGACTTCGAAGAGATCATCGAACTCACCGTCGGGCGGCTCGTCGAGCACGTCGTCGCCAGTCTCAAAGCGGCGGAGGCGGGCTGACCATGACGATCGTCGACATCGGCGGCGGCCTCAGGCTGCACGCCCAGCGCATCGGCCCGCGCGGCGGACGGCCGGTCACCGCCACCGCCGTCCTCGTCCACGGCCTGCTCACCGACAGTCTGGCCAGCTACTACTTCACCGTGGCACCGGCGTTCGCCGCCTCCGGCATCGACGTCGTCATGTACGACCTGCGCGGCCACGGCCGCTCCACCCGCCCCGCCACCGGCTACACCCTCGACGACAGCATCGACGACCTGGAGGCCCTCCTCGACCGCCTTGAGGTGACCGGCCCGGTCCACCTCGTCGGCAACTCCTACGGCGGGACAGTCGCGTTCGGATACGCGGCCCGCCACCCCGAGCGTGCCGCCGGCGTGTCCCTCATCGAGTCGGAACCGGCCACCGCCGCCTGGGCGGGCAAGCTCGACGGCATCCTCGGCCGGGTCATGCACGAACTCGCCCACAACGAGGCCGACGCCATCGCCTGGATCACCGCCAACCGCGGCCAGAACACCGCCCGCCTCGCCAAGGGCGCCGCCCGGCTGGCCCGCGAGACCACCCTCGCCGAGGACATCCCGGCCAGCCGCGTACTGAGCGAGGACGAGATAAGTTCCGTACGCTGCCCAGTGCTTGGCGTGTACGGGGGTGACTCGGACCTCGCCGAACTGGCGCCCTGGATGGAGTCCGTGCTGCCCGACTGCCGGACCGTTGTCGTGCCGGGGCACGAACACTCCGTGCTCGTCGAGGCGTCGGGGACGGTCGGCGGGCACATCCTGTCGCTGATCCTCGGTGCGACCGTTCCGGTTCAGCTGGCGGGGGCGGAAGCCCGGTGAGCCGGTTCCTGTTCGTCGTGCCGCCGCTCGTCGGACACATCAATCCGGCCGTCGGAGTCGCCGCCGAACTGGCCGCGCGGGGACACGAGTCGGCGTGGGCCTGCGCGGATCCAGGGCTTGTGCGGAGGCTCGCAGGGGAGGACGCCGCCGTCTTCCCGTGCGCCGGGCCAGTGCCCGGCTCCGGTGACGGCGTACGGCCGCCGGACCTGCGGGGACCCGAGGCGCTGAAGTTTCTCTGGGAACGGTTCCTCGCCCCGCTCGCCGAGGAGATGGCCCCCGGAGTCGCCGCCGCCGTAAGGGAGTTCGGGCCGGACGTCGTCGTGGCCGACCAACAGGCCCTCGCCGGTGGCCTCGTCGCCGAACGGCTCGGCCTGCCGTGGGCCACCTCGGCCACCACCTCCGCCGAGTTCACCGACGTACTGTCCGGCATGCCCAAGGTCGCCGAGTGGCTGGACGAACTGCTCGCGGACCTCAGGAATCGCGTCGGTGACAGCACGGGAACCGCCGACCCGCGCTTCTCCCCGCACCTCGTACTCGCCTTCAGCACACCGGAGTTCATCGGCCCGGATGCCCGGACGGGCGACCAGATCCGGTATGTCGGCCCGTCCGTCGCCGCCCGGCCGGCCCCGCCCGGTTTCCCCTGGGAGTGGCTGGACCCGGCTCGCGCCACGGTCCTCGTCACCCTCGGCACCGCCAACACCGATGTCGGCGCACGCTTTCTGACCGAGTGTCGGACAGCGGTACGTGAACGGGCGGACCGGATGCAGACGGTGATCGTCGACCCGGCGGGCGTACTCGGCGGCACCCTGGGCGGGGAGGACGACAAAGGTGTACTGATCGTCCCCTCCGTGCCCCAACTCCCGCTCCTCGAACGGGTCGACGCCGTTGTCTGCCATGCCGGGCACAACACCGTGTGCGAGGCGCTCTGGCACGGGGTGCCGCTCGTCGTCGCGCCCATCCGGGACGACCAGCCCGTGGTCGCCGGGCAGGTCGTGGCGGCCGGGGCGGGCATCCGGGTGCGGTTCGGGCGGGTCACCGCGCCGAAACTGGGCGCCGCGATCGACGCCGTACTGCACGAGCCCGGTTACCGCTTCGCGGCGGGCCGGATCCGTACCGCGTTCCGGACCGCCGAAGGTGCCTCCGCGGCGGCCACCCATCTTGAGCAACTCGCCATCGGCGCGCCCGCCAAGGAGACGGTATGAGCGACGCAAGGCAAGAGCACGGGCACGGTCACGGGCACGCGCCCAACGCGCCGGAAGCACAAGCAACTCCGACCCGTACCGAGCAGGTCGCGGCCGTCCGGCCCACGTACCAGGCCGACCTGGCCTTCGGCCTCGACCGGTTCTTCGAAGCGCCGCGCACCCGTTGCCCCTGGTGCGGATCGGCCCGGCTCACGACGCGGCTGCGGACCACCGACCTGCTCCAGCACAAGCCCGGACGGTTCCTGCTCGACCGCTGCCAGGACTGCCGGCACACCTTCCAGAACCCCCGACTCAGCGCCGCCGGGCTGGAGTTCTACTACCGCGACTTCTACGACGGACTCGGTGAGAAGCAGCTCGGCAACACCTTCGCGAGCCGCACGAAAATGTACGAACAGCGGGCCCGCGCCCTCCTCCCCTTCGACGACGCGCCCAAGAACTGGCTCGACGTCGGCACCGGCCACGGCCACTTCTGCGAGGCGGCCCGGGGTGTCCACACCGGCACGGCCTTCGACGGGCTCGACTTCACCGACGGCGCCGAACTCGCCGAGCGGGCGGGGCGCGTCGAGCGCGGCTACCGGGGGAGTTTCACCGAGCTGGCCCCCGAACTGGCCGCCCACTACGACGTCGTGAGCATGTTCCACTACCTGGAGCACAGCACCGAGCCCCCGCTCGAACTGGAGGCCGCGCGGCAGGCCATCCGCCCCGGCGGACACCTGGTGATCGAGGTGCCCGACCCCGACAGCCGCTACGCCCGGTTGCTCGGCCGGTGGTGGCTGCCCTGGCTCCAGCCCCAGCACCTGCACTTCGTCCCCGTCGACAACCTCCGGCAACGGCTCACCGACCTGGGCTTCACCGTCGTCCTGGAGCAGCACGCCGAGCCGCACGACCCCGTCGACCTGCTCGCCGCCGTCTGGCTTGCCCTCGACAACGCCGCCCCGCGCGACAACCTCCCGTGGCTCCCGCACCCCCCGAACGCCCTGCGGCGCACCTTGCGCGCAGCCGTGCTGCTGGCCGGCGTTCCGGCACTGATCCTGGGCACCCTGCTGGACCGCTTCGCCGTCCGGCCGATCTCCCACCGTCTGGGAGTCTCCAACGCGTACCGGCTGGTGGCCCGCAGGGACTGACCAGGACCGGTGTTACAACACCTTGGCGCGCACCAGCAGCGACAGCACGAGGGCGCCCGGCAGCAGCGGCAGCCAGACCGTCAGGACACGGAAGCCGACGACGGTCGCGGCGGCCAGCGACAGCGGGGCGCCCATCGCGGCCAGCGTGAACACCAGGGCCGCGTCGACGGGACCGATCCCGGCCGGCGCGGGTACGGCGCCGACAGCGGCGCTCGCGGCGAGATAGGCGAAGAGCACGTCCGGCCAGGCGATCGGCAGCCCGAGCGAGGCCCCGACGCAGGCCAGCACCGCCGCCTGGCACAACGAGAAGCCCGCGGCACCGCCCCACAGCGCGGCGACGCGGACCGGCCGGGTGTGCAGCCGCCGCGCGTCGGTCAGGGCGGTGCGCAGACCGTTCAGCAGGGGGCGCCGCAGCGGACGTACGAGGGCCAGAACCAGCGTCACGACGACCACCGCGGCGACCACGCCCACGGCGATGGGCAGCAGTGTCCCCTGGTCGGGGAGGAGGTCGGCGGTGGCCAGGGAGGTCGGGAAGGTCGCCAGGAGGACGAGGATCACCAGGAGCTTCGCCACCGGTTTGACCAGCGAGTACAGGGCGAGGGACGCGGTGGCCCGGGCCAGCGGGATGCCACGGCCGGTCAGGAACCGCAGGGTGACGGCGTGCGCGCCGAGACCGGCCGGCAGGACGTTGTTCGCGGCGCCGGCGGCGAACTGCGAGGCCAGCAGCAGCCCGGGCGGCAGCCGCTCCGGGATGGCGCCCTGCCGCGCGAAGGCGGCGGACACCCAGCACAGGAGCGTGAACGCGCCCCCGATCGCCAGCCACCCGGGGTCGGCGGTGGTGAGCTGCAGGGCCCCGTCGTGCAGGACCTGCCAGTTGTCCGCCGCCCAGATCCCGATGAGCAGGAGCGGCAGCAGACAGAGCACCCGGCGGGTATACCGGGCACCGGGGATCCGGCGAAAGCGGGACGCCGGCGAGGGACGGTCCGGGGTGCCCTGGGGATGGGGCTGGACCGTCGGAGCGGGCGGGGCTATGGGAACCATCGGCAGTGAGGACACAGCGCGCGTCGTCCTTCCACGTGGCGCCCACGCGCTGCGGGGGCGGACGGGGGGAATTGAAGAGCGAGGCAAGGGGGACGGAAGGAGCGTTCCCAGTCCGCGTGACGGGGTGGTGTCCGGGAAAAGAAGGGGTGAGGGCGGACGGGCGACACAGGTGATGCCTGAAGCTTTCTGCCAGAGTCTCCCCTCATCGCCTACTGTCAATACGTCCTTTTCACTACGCGTGTTCAACGCCTTCGTGCAGCCGCCGGTTCCCGCCGCCCGCCGCCCCGCCGAACTCGCGCGACGCACCCTCGACGACCGCCTCCAACCGCGCGTGGTGCGCGCCCCGCCAGTACAGACGCTCGCAGGCCACGCACTGCGCGAACACGTCGTACGTACGCCGGGTCCCGTCCTCCAGCCGGTCGCCCACCGTCTGCTTGTCCGCCTGCTCCAGCCGTCCGTTGCAGGCGGTGCACCTGGTCCACGGGGCGAGCGCGGGCGCGAACCGGTCCAGTACGTCCCGGAGCTGGGCGTCCGGACGATCGCTGTAGACATACGCGCCCGCCCACAGCTCCCGGCGCCGCAGCAGTCCCCGGTCCCGCGAGAGGAGCACGCGTCGCTCGGCCGCCGACAACGCGGCCAGCGCCGGGTCGCCGATGTCCTCGCTCTCGTACGCCGCGTCGACGCCCAGGAGCCGCAGCCTACGGGCGAGCGTGCCCAGATGGACGTCGAGCAGGAACCGCAGCGGCGCCCCCGGCACCGGCTGCGGTCTGACGACGGCTGCCACCTCCACCGTCTCGCCCGCGTCCGGCACATGGGACACCGGCACCTCCCGGCCGTCGACCAGCAGCCGCCCGGCCTCGGTGAGCGGTACACCCAGCGACTCCACCACGTGCCCGAGCGAGGACGACCCGTCGGTGACCACGGTCGTCGGCCCGGCACGTCGCTCGGACGGCACGAAGAGCCGCAGCTCAGGGGCGAAACTGAGAGTGATCTCCGGTCTGCTCACCCGACCAGCATGTCATCGCCCCGGCCGGGCACGCCCGGCGGTTTCCCGTGCACTACTCTCAGCGCTCTCAACCCTCCGGCCCGGTTCCCCGACCGGGGCGGTCGGCCTCGCTGGTGGGGGAGTACGGCAGCATGCAGTTCGAACGTACGGGCGTGCCCGGTTACGAGGTCGTCGAGGTCCTCGGGCAGGGCGGTTTCGCCACCGTGTACCGGGCCCGCCAACTGGCCGTCGGCCGCGAGGTCGCCCTCAAGATGGACAGCCGCGTGCTGGCCACCGACCGCGACCGGCAGCGGTTCCTGCGCGAGGTCACCGCGGCCGGCCAACTGTCGGGCCACCCGCACGTGGTGGCGGTGTACGACGCGGGGGTGCTCGACAACGGCCGCCCGTACATGGTCCTGGAGCTGTGCTCCGGCGGTTCGCTCGGCGACCGCCTCCACCGGCAGGGCCCGCTCCCGGCCGCCGAGGCGCGGGACATCGGCGTACGCATCGCCGACGCGCTGGCCGCGGCCCACGCCGGCGGCGTGCTGCACCGCGACATCAAACCGGGCAACATCATGATCGACCGGTACGGAAACGTCGGCCTCGCCGACTTCGGGCTGGCGGCGATGCCCCGACCCGGCCAGGAACTGTCGGTCACCCGGGAGGCGTTGACGCCCGCGTACGCCCCACCGGAGGCGTTCCGGCTGGCCGAGCCGACCCCCGCCGGTGACGTGTACTCCCTCGCCGCCACGATCTACGCCCTCGTACAGGGCAGGCCCCCGCACTTCCCGGCGGAGGGCAGCCTCGGCATCGCGGAGGTCATCGTCCGGCACACCTGGCCCCTGCCGGACCTCCCCGGAGTGAACCCCGGCTTCACCGAGGTCCTCCGCCACGCCATGGCCCCGGACCCCGCCAACCGGCTGCCGAGCGCGGCGGCGCTCAGGGACGCGCTGGCCGCCGTGGACCTGGCGGACGGTGGAGGCGCCACCTACCTCCCCGCCTCCACCATCGCTCCGCCTGCCGCCCTGCACACCACGGTCCCGCCGGCCGCCGCCTCCCCGCGCCGCCGGACGAAGGTGAGCGTGCGGCTGTCCGCCGCGGCCGTGGCGGTGGTCGTCGTCGGTACGGGCGGGACGATGGCGTACCGGTACCTGCCGCCGTCGACGACCGAGGCACCCACCACCGGAGCCTCCGCCTCCGCTCCCGGTGCGGGCGGGGTGACCCGGGTCACGAACGCCGGTTTCGGCGTACCGACGACGACCGAGAACTGCCCGGCGGCCAGCGTCGCAGGCCTGGACGGCCGCTGCACGACGACCGCCGAATGCTGGGGCGGCATGGTCGTCACCGTCGGCATTGTCAGCATCAACCGCTCCGACTGCCTGGTGTCACACCCGTGGGAGACCTTCGCGATAGCCCCGCTCCCGTCCGACGGGATGACGAACAACCAGAAGGAACTGGCGAACCATCCCGACGTCCGCAGACTCTGCTCCCGCGAGGTCCTGGCCAGGTCCAGACAGGGCGACGCCCTCAAGATCGACCCCGCCCGCTGGACCACCGACGTGCTCCCGCCCACCCAGACCCAGTACGCCGACGGTCTGCGCGTCCTGCGCTGCGTGGCCACGATCACCGGGGAAGAGTCGACGGGAGCGCACTTCCGGCCCCGGGCGTGAGTTCCGCACCGAGTCGTCGACAGAGAGCCGACACCCGCATCGCCGTCCACGGCCCTGCACCGCCATGCTCCGACTGTCCGGCATCCGGGCGGTGGTTGACGTACGGCGAGACGTATTGCTCAAAGGCGATCAGGGCGCGGAGGCCGGTACGTCGGGCCAACGCGCCCTGAAACACGCTCACTTGCGGTCGGCGGGTGACGCGGCCCCGCGCCCGCTGCCCTCCATGACGGCCTCCTTGGCGGCGGCTTTTCCGGCGGCCTTGGTGATGTTGCGGGCCATGCCGCCGAAGACGACCGCGTGGAAGGGCGATACGGACCACCAGTAGACGTGGCCCAGCAGACCGCGTGGGTGGAACAGGGCACGCTGACGGTAACGGGTGCGTCCCTCGGCCTCTGTCTCCACGTACATCTCCAGCCAGGCGAGGCCGGGCAGCCGCATCTCGGCCCGCAACCGCAGCAGCCGTCCGGGCTCGATCTCCTCGACCCGCCAGAAGTCCAGGGAGTCGCCGACCCGCAGGCGCTCGGCGTCACGTCGCCCACGGCGCAGGCCGACACCGCCGACGAACCGGTCCAACCAGCCCCGGACCGCCCAGGCCAGCGGGAAGGAGTACCAGCCGTTGTCGCCCCCGATGCCCTCGATCACCTTCCACAGCGCCTGTCGGGACGCGTCGACCGACAGGCGCCGCTCGTCCTGGTAGAGGCTGCCGCCCGCCCAGTCCGGGTCGGTGGGCAGGGGATCACTGGGCGCCCCCGGCAGGGCGGCGGACGACCAGCGGGTGGCGACCTGCGCCTCCCGCACCCTCCGCAGCGCCAGGGCCAGCGCCTCGTCGAAAGGCAGCGGCCGGCCCGGAAGGTCGGGAACGTACCGGGCGATGTCGTGCTCGTGGCAGACGACCTCGTGGCGCAGCGACTCCGTGAGCGGCCGGGCCAGGGAGGCGGGTACGGGGGTGACGAGACCGACCCAGTGGCTGGACAGCCTCGGCGTCAGGACCGGAACCGGCACGACGAGCCGCCGACGCAGGCCCGCGACCACGGCGTAGCGGCGCATCATCTCCCGGTAGGTCAGGACGTCCGGCCCGCCGATGTCGAACGCCCGGTCGACGTCGGCCGGCATGGTGGCCGAGCCGACGAGGTAGCGCAGCACGTCCCGTACCCCGATGGGCTGGGTGCGGGTGTGCACCCAGCTCGGGGTGACCATCACCGGCAGCCTCTCGGTGAGGTACCGCAGCATCTCGAAGGAGGCCGACCCCGAGCCGATGACGACCGCCGCCCGCAGCACGGTGGCGGGTACCGGCGCGTCGAGGAAGATCCGCCCCACCTCGGCCCGGGACCGCAGATGCGGGGACAGCGAGTCCTCGACCACACCCCGAGGGGTGAGTCCGCCGAGATAGACGATCCGCCGTACGCCCGCCGCCTCCGCCTGCTCGGCGAAGACGCGTGCGGCGCGGCGGTCGGTGTCCTCGAACCCGGAACCGGAGCCGAGTGCGTGCACCAGGTAGTACGCGACGTCGATACCGCGCATGGCGGCAGCGACCGACTCGGGGTCCGTGACGTCCCCGCGCACCGGCTCGACCTCGCCCGCCCAGGGATGGTCACGGAGTTTGTCCGGGGAACGGGCCAGACACCGCACCCGGTGCCCCGCCTCCAGCAGCTCCGGCACCAGACGTCCGCCGATGTAGCCGGAGGCTCCGGTGACCAGACAGCGCAGCCCCTCGGCCCCACGTCCGGCGTGTCCCTCCCCCTCGTCCGGCGCGTACCGCTCTCCATCCGTGCTCACGACACTGCCTCCACGCGCTTGCTCCGACGCTGTTGCCTCGTCGTCCGATCATTGCCGCTACGAGCCGACCGCGCCCGTCACCGCGACGCGGCCCGGGAAGCCCGGGTGCCCGGTCGCGCTGCCGCCACGCGTCACGCCGAGGGCATCGGCCCGGTCCCGTGTCAGCAGGTGTCCCGGGCCAGGGAACTCGGCCACCACGCCCGCGGACCGATGTCGATCACCAGGGCGGGCACCAGCAGAGAACGGACGACGAGACCGTCGAGCAGGACACCGAAGGCACGATGAACGCGATACGCCGGGACGTCCCAGCCGGCCGCCCGGTTCAGAAGGCGTGCGCCATCAGCTCCGCGAACAGCGCGTGCTCGTCGACATCGAGGCCCCGCGAGCGGAACCAGCCGCAGATGTTGGCGCAGTCGCGCTGGAGGAAGCTCATCCCGTTGAGGTTGCCGACCAGGTCGACGATCTGTGGCAGGTCGATGATGACCAGCCGCTCACCCGCCGCCAGAATGTTGTACGCCGAGAGGTCGCCGTGCACGAAGCCGTTCTGCACCATCTTCGCGAGGGCGTCGGTGAGCTGCTCGAAGTACGCCGCCAGCAACTCGGGTGAGGGCCGTACCTGGGCGAGCCGGGGCGCGGTCTGGACGGTGTCGTCCTCGTCTACGACGGTGATCCACTCCATCAGGATCTCGGTGCCGTCGATCTGGACCGGGTAGGGAACCGGCAGCCCGAGGTTCCAGAGCCGCACCAGCGCACCCCATTCGGACACCGCCCACTCGCCGGCCGCGACCTGGCGGCCGAAGGTGCTCTTCCGCTTGATGGCCCGCTCGTCACGTGAGCGCTTCATCGAGCGGCCCTCGGTGTAGGACGCGGCGCGGTGGAAGGTCCGGTGCTCGGCAGAGCGGTACCTCTTGGCCGCCATGACCACACCGGCCGCGGGGTCGAGCGGGTCGGCGCGCTCGACGAGGTGAACGTCGGCCTCCTTGCCGGTCTTGAGGACGCCGAGTTCGGTGTCGATCGCGCCCTGCGAGGTCACCACCCAGTCCGGGAGCGGCTCGGGGCCTCGGCAGAGGGGTTCGACGCCGAGCCAGGTCGACCACCGCTGGCCGTCCTCGAGGTCGTCGTAGGGACGGAAGTCGAAGACGAACCGGTCGTCGACGTCACTCAGGATGTCCGGCGACGGGAACGGGACGGAGCGGTGGGCGTCGGCGCTGAAGCCGTCAGGAAATGCCGGGTGCTGAGGGTGCTTGGGGTGCTGGGGGTGCTGCGAGAGATTGTCGTGAGACATCGCTGGAGGTGCTCCATGAGGCGAGAGGGACGCGGTCTGCGGGCAGGCCGAGGACAGTCGTGGTCACGGTCGTGCCTCCTCTCGTGGAGCACCGGGCAGCTCCCGGTGTCTGGCTCATGGTGAGGGGTGAACACGGGGAGCGGCAACCGAATAAGCCGGCCCGCTTCGGGTGGCCCCAGCAGTGCCGTAGGTCTCCGGCGCGATCCTCCGTACCGGCCCCGGGCCCGGCCACGGCCCCGGCCTCGTCGGACGGGCGGGACAGAACACCGCCTTCTCGCGTCACGTGGAACCTCGGCACCGCGATGCACTGCAAACTGGCGACTACTCCTGGGCCCGTACGGCCTTACCCCAGCGCGGCTGGGATCAGCTGGTACGCCTTTGCGCTGGAGTACATGGAGATGAGCTGCCCGCTGATCGAGGCGAAGACCCGGGACGAGATCAACGACGCGCTGTGCGCGATCACCCGGGCGATGCCACAGGACGTGCGGGGCAGCCCCGAGCGATGAACTTGCCGCGACGGGCGACGCGGGGCTCGGCGTTCGTCGTCCCACGCCCGGAGTTGCGTCAGATGCCGGTCTGACGTCCGGCTGGCCCTGCGCTGGGTGACGGGGCCTCACGCCCGTTGCAACAGGATCACTGGCATTCAGCGTTGCCGCTCCAGGGCGAGGACGGCTTTGGCGATTGACGTCATGTGGTTCGGGCTGCGTCGGGATCTGCGAAAGATCTGCCAGGTCTTCAGGCGGGCGACGCCGCGCTCGACCGGTGCGCGTGCCGCGGCCAGCGCCCGGTTGAGGGTCTTCTCGGTGGGGGTGAGTTCCCGCAGGGGCCTGCGTCTGATGCCGGTGCTCACCCAGGGGCCGCCGCCCTGGTAGGCGAGGTCGGCCAGGATGGGCACGCCCTGGCGCTCGCAGATGCGGATGATCCGGTGGGTGCGGGCCGCGGTCAGGTCGTGAGCCCGGCCCGGCAACGCGGGACTGGCGCCGGTGTCGCGCGACTCCGGCCGGCGGACCGGCAACCACCACCGGCCCAAGCGCTACCACCGCCGCCTGCGACACGTCTTCTACATGGCCGCCCAAACCGCCATGATGCGCCCAGGCCCCTCGCGGGACTACTACCCCAAGAAACGCGCCGAAGGACTGATCCACACACAGGCCCTGCTCGCCCTCGCACGCCGCCGAGTCGACGTCCTATGGGCCATGCTCCGTGACAAGAGGCACTTCACGCCCACCCCACCAGCCACCCAATCGGCTTGACACCATCATTGAGACTCACTCCACGAGCGCATGGGGCAGGTCGAGTGCGGCAGGATAGATGACCAACGAGGCTCCCGAGCAGCGTGGTTGAGACGTCAGACATCTCGATCAACGGCTCAGGGGCCTCGCTCGTTGTGCTTCGTGGACCGTCACCTGATCGGTGGCCAACTCGAGAAGCTCATTGCGAGCACTTTCCGTACGCCGACGGCAGGATCCGGGCCGCGGGGAAGAGGGAACTCTGGTGGATGACCTCTATTGTCCGCCCTTGCGGAACGCTGACTGACGGTCAGTCTGGGGAGGCGGCGATTGCGCGGAACGCTGCGGGCGTCTGGACGGAGTCGGACACAAGTGATCCACCTCGTGCTTTCATGCACGCATGCATTCCCTGACCGTGCAGGTGGACGGAGATCACCTGGCCCGCCTTGTCCGTAGTCCGCGAGCCGGCCTGACGGAGCTCATCTGGAACGCCCTCGACGCGGACGCCGACGTCGTCGCACGCACGCACGGCCCTTGAACCTCCGATCAGACGGGCCCTGACCGAAGCGCGTAGCACGCAACGGCAGAAGCAGCTGCCACGGTGAGAGAGGTAATCCCGGCAGACAGGGCCGACATGTCGACGGCGACGTATCGGATGGCCTTCCTCCAGGTCAGGGGCAGGGTGGAAAGCCGGGCCAGTGCGTCGGCGACGGTGCGGCCCTCGACCTGCCCGAGCAGTCCGCCGGATCTGAGGGCGGCGGCGAACCCGGTGTGTGGACGGTCCCTGGTCATCTTCCACTTCCCGGGGTCCTGGTCCTGCTCCCAGCGAGGTTTGCCGCGTCGGGTCTCATCTATGCCCAGTTCCTCGACCGGTTGGCCATCTGTACGTCATTCGGACATTCGGACGCTGCGACTTGGTTACGGATCTCCCGGGTTCTGGTGGCTCTGCGGTGAGCTGGTCATGATGGGCGCATGACGTTGGCCGCGAGTGCGTTCACACAACTGGCGACTTGGCCCGATCTCGCCGAGGTGGATCCGAGCTGCGGCATTGGTCGTGCACTCGCCTCAGCCCATGGCGAGATCGCGCACTTCCATTCCGACATGGACGTTGACCTGTACCTCACGGCGAGGGCCATCCGGCGGTTCGAAGAGCACCTCACGGGCGCCTCCGCCGTCCGGATCGTGCCTGGCTCACATTGGGTGGCGCTCCACCTGGATGTCTCCGGGGACATCGACCTGCTCATGACCCTGGTCAGCCTTGCCCTGCAGGCTCAACAGGCGTGGCCGGTTCCAGGCGACGGCCCACGCGCACGGTGCAATGATCAACACAGCGGGACACTTCCGCATAAGCATCTCAGCGGAAGCTGAGCAGCGCCCTTCCAGACAGGTGGCACCCGTGGCGGACAAGGCGCGCGAAGAAGACGCCATTCGCGCAATCGTGGAGCGCCTGAACAACGCCTTCACGGCGACCCATAGCCGGGCCGAGGTCGAAGCAGCCGTAGCCAAAGCTCACGCCTCGTTCACCGACCGGCCTGTACGCGAGTTCGTCCCCGTGCTGGTCGAGCGCCAGGCACGGAGCATCCTCAACAATCATCCGGCTGACGACGCATAGCCAGAAACCTGTAGAGGACCTCCAGACTTCGTCGCCCCTCGCGCCCACGCTGGCCATCGACCGGTGAACACGAGGGCCAACCACGAGCGAACGCCGGCCACCCACCTGCCGTTCTTCGGCCTTGCCTGGCCGCGCTCGACTGGCAGTGAGGACGTGAGTGGTGGTTCCGCTGGTGCGTTTGACTCGCCGACTGCCAGTGTGCCCCGAGAGGGCTGAGTGTCTGTTTTCCGGCCGCCGCCCCGGCGCGGCGGCCCGCCCGGCGCGCAATATCGGCGAGCGCGCCCCAATCCCCGGCAGCGTCCGCACCGTCCGTCCCGTTCCCGTCTCCCTCCCCCTCGACTCCAGCCAGGACATGGGCGAAAGCGGCCACAACGGGTATGTCAGCGACCCGACCACGCCCATACAGAGCGGTTGACCTGCACGGATACGGCGAGGTCGGCGTACCTTGCGCAAGTGAAGACGCAGGAGATGGAGCTGGAGAAAGCGCAAGGGGTGGTGCTGGAGCGAGGGGGCGCAAATCACCCGATGGGTGCCTCCGGTCGGGGGTACCCCATCGAGGGTGAGCAACTTGGTGAGGGATTCCTGTACGTCTGGCCGGCTGCGGCTCAGATGCCCGCCGCCGCGAACGAAATCATGACGCCGCCGGTGGGGTGACGCCGACGCGTGCCCGTGCGCTTGCGCCCTTGTGTCTCAGCGTCTCTGTGGCTCCGTGCCTTCGCGTGAGTGGTGGGGTGCGTGAAGGCGGGCCGTGGCCGGGCGCCGGGCCGCCCCTGCGGGAAACCCGGCGCCGCTGGTACGGGGCTCAGCCCACCACGTTGACGAAGGCGGCCGGGGAGACCGCGGCCGCGCTGGTGGCTGTGCCGACGTAGGACCAGCGGTAGTAGCCGTCGGTGTACGCGCGGACGGTGGCGGAGAGGGTGCCGTCCGCGGCGGTCCGCACGGTCTTGAGGGTGCAGTAGGTGCTGCTGCCCCTCGGGCGGAACTCCAGGGTCGCGGGCAGGCCGGCCTCCGCGCCGACGGACGTGCCGGTCGCCCAGTCCGCGTTGGTGACACCGCCAGTGACGGTGAGGGTGCGGCCCCACTTCACCGGCTTGGGGGTGGTGTCGACGCTCACCTGGGTGGTGCGCAGCATGGTGAACGAGGCCGCGTTGTCCCGGAACACGGCGTCGCTGTCGGCCGCGATCGCGTAGGCGCTGACGCTCCAGCCGCCGGCCAGCGAGGCGGCGGCCGGGACTGTGCCCGGGGTGAGGGTGAAGGTCAGGGTGCAGGTGGTCGTCGTGGCGGCCGTCGGACCGCAGGCCGCCGCCGGGGCCGCGCTGCTGTCCGGAGCGCTGAAGGAGCCGTGGTAGAGCCGGGCGCTGATCTGTTCGAAACCCGCCGGGTCGACCGCGGTGACCTCGACGGTGACGGTTCTCGCACCGGTGCCGACCACGACGGGGGCGCCGTCGTTGACGGCCACGCCGGTGATCTCGGTGTCACCGAACTGCTCGTCCGCGTGCGCGGCCGGCACGGCGAGGGCGGTCAGGGCCACGACGCCACAGGCTGCGGCGACAGCTGAGTTCATACGCATGCGAATTCCCCAATGTGAATGCCACGGCCTGTCAATTTCCCACCGGCAGGCCCGAATTGACGTGTGCAGCGTACTCGTTGATTGGAGATTTCGGAACGTTCCGTATGTGGTTCAAACGGGCCCGTAATTCCCTTGGGAAGGGAATGCGGACGAATATCTGGTGGGTCGGTTGCGTGGAAAGCCGAAGGGAAAATTCGATTCAAATTTCAGCGGACCTGGCGACCACCTACGCGTGCCGTGCCTCGTCAGGGCGGGGCGATTCGCCCTATGGTGATCCGGTGGTCCGGCATGTGAACGAGGGGCAACTTCCGGGTGAAACATCCCCCATGAGTGGATCACGTTCCTCTCTAGTCTCAGTAACCTGCGGATGCCGCATGACCGACGAACCAGCGTCGACTCATGCGGCTTCCTGATATGGGGAAACAGGAGTGGGGATGGATGGCGACAAGAATGGGGGGCGCTGCCGCACCGGGCACGCGCTGCCACATAGACATAGGTGCAGATGGCACTTACTCGTGGCGGCTGACCGCCACGAACGGGCGGGTGATCGCCGTGGCCGCAAGGGCGTACCGGGACTACGAGGAGTGCCGTGCCGCCTTCGAGCGAATGTGTACCGACATCGGGGGGTTACCGGGCGCGGTGCACCACACGGCGGGGGGCAGTGGATGGGTCTGGCGGCTGCGTGATCGCACGGGGGGTGCGGTGGCCGTGTCCGCGCGCTCTTATGAGCGTCACTCGACCTGTCAGGCCGCTTATGAGCGGTTCCGGATGCTGTTGGCCGCACTCGGGTCGGGTGGGGTGATTTCGTGGGACGATGCCGACTGAGAGGGCCGAGCTGACGGCTCGGACGGTTTGTGTCAATTCGTAGCAAGTGGATATTTCGCACCAAGGGGTCGAGGCCCGCCATGCCGGCGAGCGTCGGCCCTTATTCGTTTCTTGTCGCCGCGTTCACGTCAATATTGGAAGTTGCCTGGCGGGAGCACCTCGTTCACATTCGCGTGAGCGGGCGTCCATGACGCCTCAGGAGTGTCGTCCTGTGTGACGACCCGAATCTTTGAGCGACCTATGGCTCCGGCGGATGACCCGCCGAGACGCCTGCACCCCGACAGGGGTGTGCCCGACCGCGTGTTCAGGGGCATCCTGCGCGGCGGTGGCGGCCTGGTCCTCGCGATCATGCTGCTGGTCGGTGGCTTCCTGACGTACCGGGCCTGGCAAGCGCTGTCGCTCGCGAAGTGGGACTTCGTCACCACCGAGGTGTGGGAGCCCGAAGGGGGCAACTTCGGGATCGCGGCGGTGCTCGTCGGGACGCTGCTGATCGCCATGGTCGCCATCCTGTTCGCCGTACCGCTGGCGCTCGGCACCGCGCTCTACATCTCCGAGTACGCGCCGCCGAGGATCCGCCAGACCCTGGTCAGTGTCGTCGACCTGATGGCCGCCGTGCCGTCGGTCGTCTACGGACTGTGGGGCCTGTTCTACTTCCAGGGGCATGTGCTCACCCTGTCGCGCTGGATCTCGACCTACTTCGGGTGGATCCCGCTCTTCAAGGTCGACGGCACCGACCCGGCCGACCCGCTCTCCACGGCCACGGTCTACACCTCCTCCACCTTCATCGCGGGCATGGTCGTGTCCCTGATGGTCGCGCCGATCATCTGCTCGGTGGTGCGCGAGGTGTTCTCGCAGGCCCCGGTCGGAGAGCGGGAGGGGGCGTACGCCCTCGGCGCCAACCGCTGGGGCATGATCCGCAGCGTCGTCCTGCCCTTCGGCAAGGGCGGCATGATCGGCGGCACCATGCTGGGCCTGGGCCGGGCGCTCGGCGAGACCATCGCCGTGGTCCTGATCATCTCGCCGGTGTTCGTGATCCAGCCGCACATCCTGCAGAACGGCACCAGCTCGGTCTCGTCCCTGATCGCCCTGCGCTACGGCGAGGCGTCCCCTCTGGGCATGTCGGCGCTGATGGCCGCAGGCCTCGCGCTCTTTCTGATGACCCTCGTCGTCAACTTCGCCGCTTCGTCGATCGTCGCCCGCAGCCGTTCCGGCGCGACGAGCGACTCCTGAGGAGACCGCGCCCGATGACCGTCACCGCACCGCAGAGCCCCGTGGGCCCGCCGAAAGAACCGGCCCCGGCCCCAACCACGGAACTTCCCGGACACCGGTCCGGCGGCAGGTCGACGCGCGGAGAATCGCGCCGGAACCTCTCCACGCTGCGCGCCACCGACGTGTACGCCATGGCCGGTGCCGCCGCAGCCTCCCTCGCCATCACCTGGGTGATGTTCGACCGGCTGCTGCCCTTCAACGGCGTCCTGGGCTTCCTCGTCATCGCGTACGTGCTCTTCATGGGCCTGTACGCGCTGCTGGTCTCCTTCGACGAGGACGGTCCCGCGGTCCGCGACCGGGTGGCCGCCGCTGTCGTCCAGAGTCTCGGCCTGGTGATGCTGGCCGTACTGGGGTTCGTGGTCGTCTACACCCTCTACGAGGGGCGTGAGGCGCTGCCGCATCTGAACTTCTACACCGAGTCGATGGCCGACGCGGGGCCGGTCGAGCCGCTCAGCGCCGGCGGCATCCTGCACGCGATCGTCGGCACGCTGTGGCAGATCTCCATCGCCCTGCTGGTCTGCATACCGACCGGGCTGGTCTGCGCGGTCTTCCTCAACGAGGTCCCGGGCGCCTTCAGCCGGTTCGTCCGCACGATCGTCGAGGCGATGACCGCGTTGCCGTCCATCGTGGCGGGCCTGTTCATCTACGCGACCTTCATCCTGACCCTGGGCTTCGACCAGTCGGGGCTCGCCGCCGCGCTCGCCATCTCCGTGATGATGCTGCCGATCATCATCCGCGCGTCGGACGTGGTGATCCGGCTGGTCCCCGGCACGCTGCGCGAGGCGTCGTACGCGCTCGGTACGTCACGGTGGCGCACGGTCTGGCACGTGGTGCTGCCCACCTCCCGGTCCGGACTGACCACGGCGGTCATCCTGGGCACCGCGCGCGGCGTGGGCGAGACCTCGCCGGTCCTGCTGACCGCCGGTTTCACCCAGGAGTTCAACTCCGACCCGTTCCACGATCCGATGGTGTCGTTGCCTCTCGCGGCCTTCAAGCTCGTCGAGAATCCCGAGCCCACCTACGTCGCCCGTGGCTTCGGCACCGCCGCGGTGCTTCTGGTGCTGGTGCTCGTGCTGTTCGTCGCCGCCCGCGTCGTCGGCGGCCGCGGACCGGGCAAGCTGACCCGCCGTCAGGAACACCGCCGGGTCAGGACCTCCCGCCGCGACGCGCAGCGCTTCGCGGCGAAAGCAGCCTCCGGTCGGCCGACGACCGGCCCCGCCTCGACCAGTCCCGCATCGACGAGGAGCACCACGTGATATCCGCACCCGTCCGTCGTCCACGCGGCATGCGCGTGTACCAGGCGCAGGCGCTGGTCGTCGCGCTGGTCTGTGCGCTGCTGGCCATCAACCCGCCAGGCGCCGACGCCGCCACCTACACCAAGATCAGCGGCTCCGGCTCGACGTGGAGCGCCAACGCGATCGAGCAGTGGCGCCGCAACGTCCGCCAGCAGGGCATGACCGTGAACTACGCGTCGGTGGGCTCGTCGGTCGGCCGTACCCAGTTCGCGAACGGCACCTCGGACTTCGGCGTCTCGGAGATCCCGTACGGCCTCACCGAGTTCGGCCAGCTGGACCCGCCACCCGCACGCAAGTTCGCCTACATGCCGATCGTCGCCGGCGGTACGTCGTTCATGTACAACCTGAACATCGGGGGCAAGCGGGTCACCAACCTCCGGCTGTCCGGGGACGTCCTGAGCAAGATCTTCACCGGCAGACTCAAGCAGTGGAACGCCCCGGAGATCAAGGCGGACAACCCCAAGCTGGCGCTCCCGGCCCGCCGGATCGTCCCGGTCGTCCGCTCCGACGGCTCCGGTACGACCGCGCAGTTCACCCTGTGGATGTCCAAGCAGCACAGCGCCCTGTGGAACGACTACTGCAGGCGGGCGGGCAAGCCCACGCCCTGCGGTCTGACGTCGTACTTCCCGAACATCCCGGGCTCCGGCTTCGTCGCCCAGTCCGGCTCGCTCGGCGTCGCGGGCTACACCAAGCAGTCGCAGGCCGACGGCGCCATCACGTACGTCGAGTACTCGTACGCCCGGAACGCGGGCTTTCCGGTCGCCAAGGTCCTCAACAAGTCCGGCTACTACGTCGAGCCGACCGCGTCCGGTGTGGCCGTCGCCCTGACCAAGGCGCAGATCAACAACGACCCGCGCTCCGCGAACTACCTGACCCAGAACCTGGACGGGGTGTACACGTACGGCGACAGGCGGACCTACCCGCTGTCCAGCTACAGCTACATGATCGTCCCGACCAAGGAGGAAGCGAACTTCAACAAGGACAAGGGCAAGACGCTCAGCGCGTTCAACAACTACTTCCTCTGTGAGGGCCAGCAGCAGGCCGACCGGCTCGGCTACTCGCCGCTTCCGAAGAACCTGGTCGAAGCCGCCATGGCCCAGACGAAAAGGATCCCCGGTGCCGAAACGGCGGGCATCGACATCAACAAGTGCAACAACCCGACGTTCTCCGGCGGCCGGAACCTTCTGATCGAGAACGCCCCCTACCCGGCGGCGTGCGACAGGAAGGGCTCGAACCAGTGCTCCACGGGCACCGGCGGAGCCAAGACGCCCACCGACCCGAGCGGACCCGGGGCCGGCACCACCGGCGGCACAGGTACGACGGGCGGTTCCGGGTCGACGGGCGGCACAGGTACGACAGGCGGTTCCGGGTCGACGGGCGGGACGGGCGGCACGGGTACGACGGGCGGCACGACCGGCACCACCGGCGCCGGCACGGCGGGCACGACCGGCGCCGGCACGGCGGGTACCACGACGGGCGGAGCCGTCGTCGACCCCGACACCGGTGAGGTGGTCAGCACTGGCCAGGGCGCCGGCGACGCCTCGGTCGTCGCCAGCCCCGTCGCCCTCGGCTCCGGCGACGCCCTCGGCCTGCGCACGGCGCTGATGGCGCTGTCGGCCCTGCTCCTCCTCGGCGTCGTCGTCGGACCACCCCTGGTCGGACGCCTGCTGGCCAACCGCACGCGCCGCAAGGGCGGTGTGGCATGACCGCCGCAACCCGGCCCCGGCCCCGCGTCGTCGCAGCCGTGAGCGCCCTGCTGGCCGGACTCGTGCTGGCCCTGCTCCCCGTGGCACCCGCCACCACGCCCGCCTCGGCGGCGGACGGGACGGAGGGCTCAGCGCTGACACTGACGGGACGAAAGGGCGCCTACGACGACTTCTCCAACCTGAAGGTGACCGTCCACCAGACCAGGAACCTGCGCTCCCAGGGCGTACGGGTCAGCTGGGAGGGCGGGGCGCCGACGCTTCCGGACACGGGCTTCAACGCCAACTACCTGCAGATCATGCAGTGCTGGGGGGACGATCCGACCGGCCCCACCCGCGACCAGTGCGAGTACGGGACCGGGCTCGTCCCGGGCACCTTCACCGGTACGCGGAGAGTTGACAACGGGGCGGCCTTCGATCCCGGGGAGAAGCAGTACACGGGAGCGGGCGCCTTCGTCCCGTTCCGCCCCGCCACCGGGAAACCGGCCACCACCCGCTCGGACGACTACACCTACTTCAGCCCGCTCGACAGCAACGAGCAGGCCGCCACCCGTACCTTCGCCAACGGAACGGGCGAAGTGGAGTTCGAGCTGCAGGACGGGGTCCAGTCGGACTACCTCGGCTGTGGAGTGAACACGGCGCCCGCGGGCAGCACCCCGACTCCGCGGTCCTGCTGGCTGGTGGTCGTGCCACGCGGCACACATGAGGCGAACGGCCAGGAACTCCTCAACCCCAGTGGCAGCAGCACGCTCAACACCTCGCCGCTGTCCGCGACGAACTGGGCCCAGAGAATTGTCTTCCGCCTGGACTTCCTGCCGGTCGACCAGTTCTGCCCGGACGGCCAGCCCGAGCGGCCCACGGTCGGCTCCGAGCTGGTGACGGACGCCGTCACCTCGTGGCAGCCGAAGCTGTGCACGTCCACGGCGAGCACCTTCGGCTTCAACTCGGCCGGTGAGGAGGACGCCAGAGGCCAGGTGGCGAACACGACGAGCGAGACACCTCTGCTGGGCTTCACCGTCGACCCGGTGGCCGAGCCGGAAGGCGGACCGTCCGTCGTGCACGCGCCGGTGGCCGTGTCAGCTCTGGCGGTCGCCTTCTTCATAGAAGGCCCGTCCGGCGTGGTTCAGGAAATGAAGCTGAACCCGCGGCTCGTGGCCAAGATGCTCACCCACTCCTACGTGGGGGACGTACCGCTGGCCGTGCCTGTTCCGGCACATCTGAAAGGGAACCCGCAGTACTACACCAAGGATCCAGAATTCCGGAAACTGAACCCGGAATTCCCGGAACAGTTGCCAGGTGAACCCATGAGCCTCGTGGTCCCCCTCGGGAACTCCGACACCGCACGGCTGGTCTGGAACTGGCTCCAGTCGGACACGGAAGCTCGTGAATTTCTCGCCGGGAAGAAAGACCCCTGGGGAATGCGGCTGAACTCCTATTTCACGGGTCTGGACAAGAACACGGCCCTGAACAGTTATCCCAAGAGTGACGAGACGCGGGCCGCGGCGCTGGCCGCTGGCGGGACCAGTCCTCTCGACTACGGAATCCTTGACCTTGCTCCGTACTCGGCGGACCTCCACGACGGCGCCGTGCGTGCCCGCCGGGGATCCAACGGCCGCACCATCATGCAGAACGAATTGCAGTCTCCCAACCCGAAACTCGTCGAGGAACAGATCTATCCGGGCCGGCACGCCGTCATGGCCATCGTCGAAGCGGCGTCGGCGAAGCGCTACGGACTGAACGTGGCCGCCCTGCCCAACGCGGACGGCCGTTTCGTGAAGCCCTCGACCGACACACTGCTGGCCGGCGTCAACACCATGCAGCCGTCGTCCGAGAACGCCTCGGTACTCGAGCCCGCCCCGGCGCGGGCCAAGGGCCAGGCTTATCCGCTCACGGTGGTGACCTACGCGGCGGCCTCCGTGAACCAGGACACCGAATCACGCAAGGCCTACGCGCAGTTCATCAGGTTCGCGGCGGGATCGGGCCAGACGCCCGGTCTGTCCGCAGGTCAACTGCCCCCCGGCTACGCACCGTTGCCGGCGAAACTGCGACAGCAGGCCAAGACCGCCGCCGACGACCTGGAACGCGGAGCGGTCTCGGAGGATCCGCCGGACGGCGATCCGGGCTCCGACGGCCCCGGGGGCCTCACGGGCGGGGCGGACACCGGAGGAGACACCTACGGTGGGGCGGCCGTCGGCGGAACGACCGGAGGCGTGACGGGCGGCGGCGCGACGGGCGGTGGTGGTGACGCCAGTCCGTCGGCGTCGCCGTCCACCGCCGCGGGCGGCTCCCCGCCACCTTCCACGGGGCCGCAGCAGAACGTCGCGGAATCCCAGGACGGGGTCACCCCGGGAGGGGTTCTCGGAATTATCCGCTGGGTTCTTCTCGTCGTCCTGTTCGTGGGCGGAGCGGCGGGTCTTTCAGGTCCAATAATGCTGTATTTCGCTCAGCGCCGGACTCCCTAGGAGATATCTAGGAAGCCTTCCCGTAACCTTTCCCTCTTCGGGAATTGGTGGTCACCGTGCGGAACGCCTGGAAATGTGTGCGGTGACCGGTCGACGGGTCGGTCGCAAAAAATCCGGATTCAAGTTGAGCGTCCAGTCTTCGAAATCCGAAAACGAGGAGTTCAGAAGTGAACGTCAAGTCTCGCGCCAAGGTCGGCGCCGCGGTTCTCGGTGCTGCCGCTCTGGGTGTCGGTGTTCTGTCCACCCCTGCCTCTGCGGACTACTCGACTCCCTCGTGGCGCACCCTCGCGGGTGTCGGCTCGGACACCACGCAGTACGTGGTGAACGGCCTTGGTGGCGTCGCCGTCGACGCAGGCGGCGCCCTGTTCATCGGTTCGTGGGACGCCGTCCCGTCCACCGGTGCCACCACCACGATCACCCCCAAGGACCCCGCGACGCACCCGCACTGTGCGAACATCGTCCGCCCGAACGGTTCCTCGGCCGGCATCGACAAGCTGAACGCCGAGGTCGCCGACACGACCACGGCGGACTGCGTCGACTTCGCCCGTTCCTCGCGCGGCCCGTCCACCGCGGGTACGAACCTCACCTTCATCCCGTTCGGCAAGGACGCGGTCACCTACGCGACCGACCTGGGCAGCACGCTGCCGACGAACCTGACGAAGGCGCAGCTCGCCTCCATCTACCAGACGTGCACCTTCGTGAACGCCTCGGGCGCCACCCAAACGGTCTCCAAGGCCCTGCTGCCGCAGAGCGGTTCGGGCACCCGGACGTACTGGCTGAGCTCCATCGGCGTGACCGAGGCGCAGATCGCCACGGCCAAGGCCGCCGGCTGTGTCGACGACACGGTGCAGGAGCACGACGGTGCGGCGATCACCAGCGGCACCCAGATCATGCCGATGTCGGTGGCGCAGTGGCTCGCCCAGGGCAAGTCCCTCCCGAACGTCCCGAACCGTCGTGGTGAGTCGCGTCTGCGCAGCATCGAGGGCACGGCCCCGACCACCGGCACGGGCACGGCCATCGAGCTCAACCCGAACTTCTTCTTCTCCCGCGACGTGTACAACGTCGTCCCGACCACCAAGCTCACCGACGCGACCATCGCTCGCGCCTTCGTCGGTGCCACCTCCCAGGTCTGCGCGAACCTCGCCACCATCAAGACCTACGGCTTCGGTGACCTCAGTGCCGACTCCGGGGCGTCCAGCTGCGGTGACGTCAACCTCACGGGCAACCGGTAGTCGTTGACCGCCACCTGACCTCCGCGTGACGGCCGGGCACCCCTCCAGGTGCCCGGCTCCACGCGCTGTCCCGTACTCCGTCCGCCAACCGTCCCCCGGGGGCAACCGCAATGACAGTGCTACGTCCGTTTCGAAGAGTCGCCGCGATCGTGGCCGCCTGCGCCCTGCTCGCCGTGGGCATGGTGACCCTGGTCGCCTTCCAGAGCCAGCCCGCCCGGGCGGCGTCCGCCGGGGAGTTCGCCCTGGAGCCCACCAGCGGCAAGCTGAGTGATCCGCAGCCCTTCGCCGGTTCCCTCGTGATCCCCGGCGCGTGTCCTGACATCACCATCGAAGACCTCAACTGGAACAGCTTCCTCAACCTGTACCTGGTCAAGGCCGACGACACCCAGGTGACGGCGCTGATGGGGATCAGCGCGGGGGCACCCTTCACCGAAGCGACGTCGACGGTCTCACTGAAGCCGGCGGACAACCCGGGGATGGCCGTGTCCAGCCTGGCGGGGGCCATCACGGGCGACGGCACGTACGAGTTGCGCGTACGGTGCGTGGACCCGTGGGACCTGAGCCCTGCTCCCGACTCCGTCGTGCCCGGTGACCCGTACTGGAGCCAGAAGATCACCGTCACCGGCGACAACTGGGTGGTCGGTGAGGGTGCCGAGGCCACGACCAGCGAGCTGACGTACAGCCCCTCCACCCCCGAGCCCGGCCAGGAGGTGACGCTCAGCGCGACCGTCACCCCGGCGGGGGCGGCGGGCACCGTGGCGTTCCTGGACGGCGAGACGTCGCTGGGACAGGCCACGGTCGCCAGTGGGAAGGCCGAGCTCAGGACGTCGGCGCTGACCGAAGGGCTGCACAGGATCGTCGCCCGTTTCACGCCCACGGACACCACCAAGTGGGCGGTCTCCGAGTCCGCGTCCAAAGACGTGACCGTGCAGGCACCGCGGGTCGAGATGCAGAACGCCTCGGGGGAGCGGCTGCCCGTCAACCCCGAGTTGCAGCGCGGCCAGGAGGTGAAACTCATCCTCCGTGGCTGCCCGGCGGCCACGTCGTACGCCGTCGCCCTCAACGGGAACGACACCGAATTCCCGGGGGCCACGGCCGACGCGAGCGGAACGGTGACCTGGGCGTCCCTGAAGGTTCCGGACGACGCCGTCGGCGGAAACAACGCGTGGAGGCTGACCCCGGCGTGCAACAGCGTCGACACGGTGTCCTTCACCGTCCCGGAGCCGTCCGGGTCCCCGTCGCCGACCGCCACCGACGACCCGACCGGTGACCCGACGGACGATCCCACGGACGATCCGACCGGCGATCCCACCGACGACCCGACCGACGGCGGTTCGGGCGACACCTCCGGTACGACGTCCGGCACCACCTCCGGAACGACCGGCGGTTCGGGCACGACCGGTGGCGCCGGCGCCACCGGCGGCACATCGCCCCAGGGCGGCCTCGCCTCCACCGGCAGCCAGATCGCGCTGTTCTCCGGCGTCGGAGCCGTCGCCCTCCTCGCGGCCGGCATCTTCGCCGTCAGGTTCGGCCGCCGCAACGGGCTGCTGGCCTTCGGGGAGCCCCGCCCGTAACAGCGGACGGAGCACGGGCGGCGGGCCACCACCTCCCCGCCGCCCGCGCCTGTCGTTTCGCCACCCCATACCTCTCCACAGGAGCGCACCCCGTGACCGTGTTGTCCCCGCCCCCGCCGTCCGCCGCGCCGCCGGTGCCGGCGCCCGCACCCGAGCCCCGGCCCGCCTCGGGGCCGCCCCGGGCCGAGCGCCCCGGCTTCGCGTTCGCCGGGGCGGCGATGTGCCTGCTCGCGGCGCTGCTGCTCGGCTTCGCGGCCAACCTCACCCTCGTGGGCCACCTCCAGCACAGCCGCGACCAGCAGACCGCCTACGACGAACTCCGGCGGCAACTCGCCCTGGGCACAGCACCGGTGGGCCAGCAGACGTACGACGGCAAGATGCTGCAGCCGGGCGCGCCCGTCGCGCTGCTGCGCATCCCCGTGCTGGGCCTGAAGGAGGTCGTCGGGGAGGGCACCACCTCCGGGGTGCTGATGTCCGGCCCCGGCCACCGCCGGGACACCCCGCTGCCGGGACAGGCAGGCACCAGCCTGATCATGGGCCGCCAGTGGGGGTACGGCAGCCCGTTCAACGAGCTGCGCAAGCTGCCCGTCGGGACCGAGATCCGGGTGACGACCGGTCAGGGCACGGCCGTCTACGAGGTCTCGGGCATCCGCCGCGAGGGCGACCCGCTGCCGGCCACCCTCAAGGAGGGCGAGGGCCGGCTCACGCTCATCACGGCCGACGGATCGCCCTACACGCCCTCGGGCACCCTCCGCGTCGACGCCACCCTGACGAGCGACGCCCAGCCCAGTCCGCCCCGCCCGCTGACGCTCGCCTGGATAGGCGAGGCCGAGCAGGCCATGGGCACCGAGAACGGGGCCTGGCTCCCGGTCTTCCTCTGGTCGCAGGCGCTGCTCGCTGCGGCGCTGCTCACCATGGCCGCGTACCGCGTGTGGGGCCGCTGGCAGACCTGGGTCGTCGGCGTGCCCGTACTGGCCGCCCTCGGCCTCGCAGTCTCCGGCGCCGCCACCCGTCTGCTGCCCAACCTGCTTTGACCGACGAGGAGTTCAACCATCATGTCCGACACCAACAACACGCTCGTCGACGCGGTCCATGCCCCGACGGTGAAGCTGGAGACCGTGCGGACGAGCAGGCCCGCCGACACCCCGGCGAGCAACCCGGCCACCCTGGAGGCCGACTCCGTCTCGGCCTGGTTCGGTGACCACAAGGTCCTGGAGCAGGTGTCGCTCTCCATGCCCGCCCGCAAGGTCACCGCGCTCATCGGCCCGTCCGGCTGCGGCAAGTCCACCTTCCTGCGGATCCTCAACCGTATGCACGAACTGATCGGCTCCGCCTCCCTCTCGGGCCGGGTGCTGCTCGACGGCGAGGACATCTACGACCGGGGCCGTCGTATCACCCACGCCCGCCGCCAGATCGGCATGGTCTTCCAGAAGCCCAACCCCTTTCCGGCGATGTCGATCTACGACAACGTCACGGCGGGCCTGAAGCTGGGCGGCATCAGGGCCGGCCGCGACGACAAGGACGTACTCGTCGAGGAGTGCCTGACGAAGGCGGGCCTGTGGAAAGAGGTCCGCGACCGGCTCCGGCAGCCCGGCGGCGCGCTCTCCGGCGGCCAGCAGCAGCGCCTGTGCATCGCGCGGTCGCTGGCGGTACGCCCGAGGGTCCTCCTCATGGACGAGCCGTGCTCGGCCCTGGACCCCACCTCCACCCGCCGCATCGAGGAGACGATCCACGAGCTGTCCGAAGAGGTCACCATCGTGATCGTCACCCACAACATGCAGCAGGCGGCCCGCGTCTCCGACCAGTGCGCGTTCTTCCTCGCCGAACAGGGCACTCCCGGCCTCATCGTCGAGCACGGCACCACACGCGCGATGTTCGACAACCCGCAGGATCCGCGCACGACGGACTACGTCAACGGACGCTTCGGATAAGCGGATGAGGGCGTTCGAGCCGTGGCCCAGCAGGTGAGGAGTTCACCCATGAACGTCAGGTCCCGCTCCGCAACGGCCGCCGCGCTTCCCGGTGCGGCGGCTCTCCGCCTCGGCTTCCTGCCCACCCCCGCCTCCGCGGCCCCCCGAGGAGCTACGGCTTCGGCGACCTCGGCGAGGACGGCGCACCGTCCGACCGCGGTGACATCTCGCTCACGGGCAGGCGGCAGCCGGTGATCGTCGGCCGGTCCGACCAACCGCCCGGGGGCGCCACCTCCCGAGGCGCCCCGCCCCGCGGCCGGGCAACTGCTCCGGCCTTCCTGGGACTTGTCGCGGCCGTCGCCCTTGCGGGCTGTGCCGTCCCAGGCGGGTCCGACGAGCCCTCGGGGGCCCCGCCGTCGTCCGCCCCGTCCGTGCTTTCCTCCGCTCTCCCGTCCGCCGAGCGGGAGGCGGAGGGCTCGGCCGGGCGCTCCGCTCCCGCGCAGCCGCCCCCAGAGGCGGTGCCGACCGACCCCGCTCCCACAGCCGCCCCCACCGACCCCCCGCTTCACCCCACCCCGTCCCGGAGCGCGTCCACCGCGTCGCTGGAGGCGACACTCCCGGACCCGTCACCCACGGCGTCCCCGTCCGCTCCGTCACGCCCCCGCGCCACGCCGACCGAGGCACCCCGCGCCGAGACGTCCGACGGGCGCAGCCGTGACGGTTCGACCACCCTCCGGATAGGTTCCTGGTCGGCCCGTGTCGTCCGGGGCGGGCAGGAGGAGGTGGACAGGTGCCAGGAAGCCGTGCAGTGGACGGGGCCCGACCTCGGGACGACGGAGGACGGCTTCGCGCTGCGGACCGCCGTCGTCGTGGGCCACGACTACTGCGGGTTCGACCGGTTCGCCGAACTGCCCGTGGGCACGGTCGTCACGGCCACGACACCGCGCGGCACGTTCGAGTACCGCGTGTACGCCCGTCATGTCTCACCCGGCCGCGGTACCCCCTCCCACGGCCTCTACTGGGGCGACCTCACCCTTCAGTCCTGCGTCGGCCCGGACACGGGTTTCAGCTATCTCATGCGGGTGTGAACGCGATCGTCACCTGATGGAGAAGCCGGCACTGGGGGCGTCGTTTGGATCGGCCCGGCTGCGAGGTGGTGCCTTTTTCCGAACTCAGGGCCCCTGATCGCGGAATGTGGAGGCAGCGTTCGTGGGCATGCGTCGTCGATGACGTCCGAGCAGTGTCAGTGGGCAACGGCTGAACAGGCACCCCGGTGTGCGGGCCTCGGTGTGGGCGGTCGGCGGTTCTCGAGGACTTGGGCAGGCCGTCCACGGAGTACGGCGGCCTGCCAGGTCCTGCCTGCCGAATCCGGCCGAAGCCGACAGCGATTGCGGTCAGAGGCCGATGTCAGTCAGCCACTGTTCGGTGGTGCGGGGGGTGATGCCGAGCAGCTTCTGGGCGGAGTCCTCCGGTGCGATCGAGCGGTCGGGCAGCGTGCTCATGGCCTGGTAGAGGCCGGCGACGTCGGCGGCGGGGCCCTCACCGATCACGGGCGCGACGGAGGCGCGCATCTGCTCGGCGGTGATCGGCTCGAAGACCACGTTCTTGCCGAAGTGAGCGCCGAACGCTTGGGCGAGGTCCGGTCCGGTGATCGCCGGGTACTGGCCGACGGAGACCACACCGGTCACGTCGTGGCGGTCGAACAGGGCGACGACGACATCGGCGATGTCCAGGTGGGACGCCCAGGAGACGGGGAAGTCGGCGCGGATCGGGTAAGGCAGCACGCCCCGCTCGCGGACCGTGTCGAGGACGTACGGCATGAGCAGGTTCTCCAGGTACAGCGTGGGCGCGATCACCGCATTCGACACCCCGCTGTCCGCCAGGCCGCTGAGCAGGATCGCGGCCGCGCCGCCGGTGTCGGGGTCGGTCGGGGAGCCGCTGGTGGAGAAAACCACGCGGGCCGGGCGGGCCGCGCGGACGGCGGCGACGACGTTGCGCGCGTAGGTCTGGCGGTCCTCTTCCGAGGTGATCGGCAGGTGGATGAACACGCCGTGGGCGCCGCGGTATGCCTCGGCCAGTGCCTCCGTGGAGGAGTATCCGGCGGCTACGACGCTTGCGCCGTCCACGACGGTGTCCGGGTTGCGGGTCAGAGCGGTCACGGGCTTGCCCGCGGCGGCGAGAGCGGCGACGACGGGGGCACCCTGGGCGCCGGTGGCGCCGTGAATCACGTAGGTCATGAACCCATTAGTGCATGTGATGCATCAGTTACATCAACTGCACTAATGGAGTTACCGTTGAAAACATGACTGATCTCTGTCTGCCCGAGTGCGGTGTCGCCCGGTTCCTCACTCTGCTCAACGGCCCGTGGGCAACACTGATCGTGCGCGAACTGCTGCACGGCCCGCATCGCTTCACCGAGCTGCGCGAGGCCCTGCCGGGTATCAGCCCGCACACCCTGACCAGTCGGCTGCGCCAGTTCGAGCGGCACGGCATCGTGACGCGCACCACGTACGCGGAGATCCCGCCGCGCGTCGTGTACGAGCTGACCCCTCTCGGTGAGGGGCTGAGCGACGTTCTGGAGGCCATGGGGACCTGGGCCATGACGGTGCCGGATCCGGGGGCCGACGTCACCGTCTGACGTACGCCACCGCCCGGTGGTGGCGTACGCGGTCACGCCGAGGACACGAGCCTCTGCCGCAGGGCGTCGTCGTCGTTGTCGTTGTGGTGGACGACCTCCTCGAAGCGCAGTTGCGAGCCGTGCAGCTGGTGGCGGGGTTCCGGCCGATCAGGTAGGCGCCCTCGGCGGGCGCGCTCAGCCAATAGCTCTCCGGCTGCCCGCCGCGGCCCTCGAGCCAGCCGGGAACCCACCTGACCGTGTGCGCTTCCGTGTGGCATCGCTTCGGCGAGCAGGTCGACGTGCGGCCCATCGAGGAGTTCGGGGCGGGGGAGCGGCTTACCTCCGCGGCTGTCGCGGGCTACATCGCGAAGTACGCCACCAAGGGTGCCGAGTCCGCCGGCGCTGTCGACGGCCGGATTCACCAGGCGCGGGAGTTGGTCATGCTGCCGGTCCGGGCGCATGTCCTCCGCATGATCAGTACGTGCTGGTGGCTCGGTGGTCTGCCCGCGTTCGAACCGCTCGGATTGCGGCGCTGGGCGCACATGCTCGGCTACGGCGGCCACTTCTCCACCAAGTCGCGGTGCTACTCCACAACTCTGACCAGGTCGCTCTGTCGTTCCTGGAGTTGGCGCTCAAGTACATCGATGCCCGGTGGGCGGAGGCGTCGGCGAAGCAGCGGGACAGCATGACCGACTCGTTGGCGACGGTCGTCCCCGTGCTGGTCAAACCGGGGCGCGGGCGCCCGACGCCCGAGATCCTGCGGCGGGCGCTGCGCTCGTACGTACTGCCTCCGTCTCGGCGGGAGCGGGAGCGGGAGCGGCCCGAGGAGATCGCTTCGGCTGCGCGGTGGCTTGAGAAGTCGTCGCTGCCGGTGGCGGAGTTGCAGGAGATCGCTCGGGTTCACGAACTGATCGATGCGCTCGGACGGAAGCTGGACGGCAAGCCTGCGGCGACGCAGACGTACCGGCGGCGGAGGGCGGTCGCCTTCAACTCCCTTGAGTTCGCTGTTGAGTTGGAGGCATTTCTTTCCAACCCCCTCGGGCGGGTGCGGCGCAAGCGGGGGAAGCGACCCGTCCAAGAGGTTGACCGCCGAGTTGTGGTCAACCCTCGGCAGGCGCGGGAGCTGCTGGCGGCCGTGACGTACGTCGGTGGCTATGAGCGGGCGAGCGGTCGACGGCTGCGGGCCTTCTTCGGATGCCTGTACTACGCGGCCATGCGCCCCGGTGAGGCGCTGGGCCTACGCCGTTCGGACTGCACGCTTCCCGCGAAAGGCTGGGGTCGTATCGAGCTGACCGAGACGCGTCCGACCGCGGGCAAGGCGTGGACCGACTCGGGCGAGGCGCACGACCGGCGGGGTCTCAAGCAGCGCGCGCAAGGTGAGGTGCGCATCGTGCCGATTCCGCCTCCGCTGGTGGCGCTGCTCCGTGAGCACTAAAAGGGCGTGGGGCTGGTCGTCCGCACCCAGGGTCTCGTGCTGCGGAACCTCACATGTGGCCAGCGTGAGGGCTGAAGACGGGCTGCGTGGTCACGTGCCCGGGATCTTCACTTGAACGCGGTCAGAAGGAGAGACTTGGCTGCCTGCGCAGGGGCGGGACAAGGAGGCGGCAAACGGTCGTTGGCCTGTAGGAAAGCCCGTCAAGATCATTACGTCGCCATTACGTGATCACTGCCAAACGCCTGCTTTCAGCGGCATCCGCTTGCACACACGCGAAGACCCCGTCTTCAGCTAATGCGCTGATGGCGGGGTCTTTAGGCACCTCATTCAAGGTGCCCCCGGCAGGATTCGAACCTGCGCACACGGCTCCGGAGGCCGTTGCTCTATCCCCTGAGCTACGGGGGCGTGTCTGGCGCGTTGCGCGGCGACGAGTAGAACCCTACCAGCTCGTTCGGGGTGATCAGGAACGGGTTTTGGAGGTCGTGGCGGACCTGGCCGGCGGCTGATCGGGTTCGTGGAAGTGGCGAAAAGCCGGACGCGGTGGCCGGTCTCGACCTACCCTCGACTTGTGCCGGGTGTGTCCGGCCGGGTGCTTGTTGTGGACGACAACAAGGTCATCCGGCAGCTGATCAGGGTCAACCTCGAACTGGAGGGTTTCGAGGTCGTGACCGCGGCTGATGGTGCCGAGTGTCTGGATGTCGTTCATCAGGTGCGCCCCGATGTCGTCACCCTCGACGTGGCGATGCCCCGCCTCGACGGTCTGCGTACCGCCGCCCGACTGCGCGCCGATCCCCGTACGCGCGACCTGCCCCTCGCCATCATCAGTGCCTGTACGCAGTACGAGGTCGAGGCCGGGCTTGAGGTCGGCGTCGACGCGTTTCTGGCCAAGCCCTTCGATCCCTCCGAACTCATCAGCCTCGTACGGCAGTTGGCCGAGCGTGGGCGGGACGACGCCTCGTTCGAGAGCGCACTCGGACCGCATCTGGGACCCATTGGTTCCCTCGGCGCCCCCACCGAGGCCGAGCGCGCCGGCCGAGGCGCCGTCGGCTGACCGGGCACCACTCCACCCCCGTTCGGGCACCACTCCGTCGGAACATTGGCGCTGCTCCACGACTCCGCCACCTGGAACCCGGCATCATTTCCCCGGGTCCCACCCCATCCCCGCGCGCTCTCCCTGGCCGCGTCCGTCCGCTTCCGTATACGTCCGGCCGACGTCC
Source organism: Streptomyces lacrimifluminis (assembly GCF_014646095.1). Lineage (GTDB taxonomy): Bacteria > Actinomycetota > Actinomycetes > Streptomycetales > Streptomycetaceae > Streptomyces > Streptomyces lacrimifluminis. Next base: position 77,276 of record NZ_BMMU01000017.1, read on the forward strand.
ACCCCTCCGTCCTCCGTCCACATGCCGGACCCGCCCCAAACGCATTCGCCTACCCACCCCCCTCCTCCCATACGCTTGTCCCGTGACCCCCGTCGAGCTCTCCCGTACCGTGCTGTGCGCGGTGCGTCGTGCTGTCGACGCGGGCGAGCTGAGTGTCGCCGTCCCCGCACGGGCCGTCGTCGCCGCGCCCGGACCAGGTGGTTCCGGGGACTACGCCACGAACATCGCGCTGCAGTTGGCCAGGCCCGCCGGGCGCACCCCCCGCTACGTCGCCGAAGTCCTGCGCGAGCGGATCAGTGCCGCGCCCGGCGTCCGGGGCGTCGAGATCACCGGGCCCGGATTCCTCAACATCAGCCTGGACAGCGCCGCCCCCGCAGCCCTCGTACAGGAGATCCGCGCCCGGGGCCCTCGCTACGGACACAGCGGCGCCCTCGCCGGTCAGGTGCTGTCGGTACGGCTTCCGGTCGCGTACGAACCCCGGGCCGAAGTCGTCGCCGACGCGCTCGTACGGATCGTCGCCACCCAAGGCGCCCGCGTCCATCTCCAGCGTGGCGCCGACGCCTATGACGGCGACCATGACGGCGACCACGACCATGGCCGTGACGTCGGAAGTCTTGACCTCCGCACCCTTCCCCCGGCCCCCCGCGACCCCACCCCCCTCGGCCCCGACGCCGCCCGCTGGGCTCTTCTCCACCCCGCGCCGCACGACCGGCCCCGTATCGGCGCCGAGCATCTGGTCCAGCGGGAGAGCAACCCTCTCTTCCGGGTGCGCTACGCCTACGCCCGGACCCGCGCCCTCGGCCGTAACGCCGCCGACCTCGGCTTCACCGCGCACGCCGGTGATCTCACCGACGCACCGGTACCGACCCCTCTTCTCCTCGCCCTCGCCGACCACCCCCGCCTCCTCCTCGGCGCCGCCACCCACCGCGCCCCGGACCGGCTCGCCCGGCATCTCGTCACCCTTGCCGATGCCACGCTCGCCTTCCTCCCCACCGTGCTGCCGCTCGGCGACGAGAAACCCTCGGCCGCCCACCGGGCCCGGCTCGCGCTCGCCGAAGCCGCCGGGACGGTGCTGGCCGGCGGCCTGTCCCTGCTCGGCATCGACGCACCCGAACACCTTTGACATCGAACACCTCTGACATCACCGAGGAAGCCGCACCGCCATGAGCCGTTCCGCACACCCCGCCGGGCCCCGTCACGCCGATGTGCTGCCCGAGGGTCACCCCTCCGCGCCGCCCGCCGACCTCAATCACCTGGACCGGAAGGTCTGGGCATCGACTGTCACCCGTACGCCCGACGGCGTCGTCAGCGTTGGCGGGATTGAGGTCACCCGGCTCGCCGAGGAGTTCGGCACCCCCGCCTACCTCATCGACGAAGTCGACTTCCGTGAGCGCGCCCGTGCGTGGCGTACCGCCTTCGGGGAAGACGCCGACGTCTTCTACGCCGGCAAGGCGTTTCTCTCGCGTGCCGTGGTCCGGTGGCTGCACGAAGAAGGACTCAACCTCGATGTCTGCTCCGGTGGGGAGCTCACCACCGCTCTCTCCGCCGGTATGCCCGCCGACCGCATCGCCTTCCACGGCAACAACAAGTCCGTCGACGAGATCGAGACCGCCATTCGCGCCGGGGTCGGGCGGATCGTGCTCGACTCCTTCCAGGAGATCGTGCGCGTCGCCCACATCGCACAGTCCCTCGGCAAGCGGCAGCGCGTGCAGATTCGTATCACCGTGGGTGTGGAAGCACATACGCACGAGTTCATCGCCACCGCCCATGAAGACCAGAAGTTCGGGGTTCCGCTCGCCGGCGGGCAGGCCGCCGAGGCCGTGCGGCGGGCGTTGCAGCTGGATGGGCTTGAGCTCATTGGCATTCACTCGCACATCGGCTCGCAGATCTTCGACATGTCGGGCTTCGAGGTTGCCGCCCATCGCGTCGTCGGGTTGCTCAAGGACATCCGTGACGAGCACGGTGTCGAGCTGCCCGAGATCGACCTCGGGGGTGGGCTCGGTATCGCCTACACCAGCGCCGACGACCCCCGTGAGCCGCACGAGATCGCCAAGGCGCTCCACGAGATCGTCAGCCGGGAGTGCGAGGCCGCCAAGCTCCGCACCCCCCGTATCTCGGTCGAGCCGGGGCGCGCCATCGTCGGGCCCACCGCGTTCACCCTCTACGAGGTCGGCACCATCAAGCCCCTGGAAAACCTCCGCACCTACGTCTCCGTCGACGGCGGGATGTCCGACAACATCCGTACCGCGCTGTACGACGCCGAATACAGCGTCGCCCTCGTCTCCCGGACCTCCGAGGCCGCGCCCATGCTCGTCCGGGTCGTCGGCAAGCACTGCGAGAGCGGGGACATCGTCGTCAAGGACGCCTTCCTGCCCGCCGACCTGGCGCCGGGTGACCTCATCGCGGTGCCGGCGACCGGTGCGTACTGCCGGTCCATGGCCAGCAACTACAACCACGCCCTGCGCCCGCCCGTCGTCGCCGTGCGCGAGGGGGAGGCCCGGGTGATCGTTCGACGGGAGACCGAGGAGGATCTGCTCCGGCTCGACGTGGGATGACGGCAGAATCGCAGGCGGCGGCGGAAGATCTCCTGTCTTCCGCCGCCCGGAACACGAAATAGCCATCTCACGATCCGGACGTTGGATAGAAACTCCAGTCCGGTGAGTGAGACTTATGAACCGTAGACGGTATGAGGAAACGAGGTCGGATGATGCGTACGCGTCCGCTGAAGGTGGCGCTGCTGGGCTGTGGGGTTGTCGGCTCAGAGGTGGCGCGCATCATGACGACGCACGCCGACGATCTCGCCGCGCGCATCGGTGCTCCCGTCGAGCTTGCCGGGGTAGCCGTGCGGCGGCCCTCCAAGGTGCGTGAAGGCATCGACCCCGCCCTCGTGACCACGGACGCCACCGCCCTCGTCAAACGCGGCGACATCGACGTCGTCGTCGAGGTCATCGGCGGTATCGAGCCCGCGCGCTCCCTCATCACGGCCGCCTTCGAGCACGGTGCGTCGGTCGTCTCGGCCAACAAGGCCCTCCTCGCCCAGGACGGCGCCGCCCTGCACGCCGCCGCCGAGGAGCACGACGCCGACCTGTACTACGAGGCCGCCGTCGCCGGTGCCATTCCGCTCATCCGGCCGCTTCGCGAGTCCCTCGCCGGCGACAAGGTGAACCGGGTGCTCGGGATCGTCAACGGCACCACCAACTTCATCCTCGACAAGATGGACTCCACCGGGGCCGGGTACCAGGAGGCCCTCGACGAGGCCACCGCCCTCGGGTACGCGGAAGCCGACCCCACCGCCGACGTCGAGGGGTTCGACGCCGCCGCCAAGGCCGCCATCCTCGCCGGAATCGCCTTCCACACGCGCGTGCGCCTCGACGACGTCTACCGCGAGGGCATGACCGAGGTCACCGCCTCCGACTTCGCCTCCGCCAGGAACATGGGCTGCACCATCAAGCTGCTCGCCATCTGTGAGCGGGCCGGGGACGGCCGGTCCGTCACCGCGCGTGTGCATCCGGCCATGATTCCGCTGACGCACCCGCTCGCCTCCGTGCGCGGCGCCTACAACGCCGTGTTCGTCGAGTCCGACGCCTCCGGTCAGCTGATGTTCTACGGGCCCGGAGCGGGCGGTGCGCCGACGGCCTCCGCCGTGCTCGGTGACCTCGTCGCCGTGTGCCGAAACCGGCTCAGCGGGACCACCGGCCCCGGCGAGTCGGCGTATGCCGCGCTGCCTGTTTCGGGCATGGGCGATGTGGTCACTCGCTATCACATCAGCCTTGACGTCGCCGACAAACCGGGTGTTCTCGCCCAGGTGGCCACCGTGTTCGCCGAGCACGGTGTTTCCATCGATACGGTTCGGCAGACGGGCAAGGACGGCGAGGCCTCCCTTGTCGTCGTCACCCATCGTGCGTCCGACGCCGCCCTGGGCGGAACCGTCGAGGCGTTGCGCAAGCTCGACACCGTGCGGGGTGTCGCAAGCATCATGCGGGTTGAAGGAGAGTAACCAGCAATGACCCACCAGTGGCGCGGAATCATCGAGGAGTACCGGGACCGGCTGCCCGTCTCCGCTAGCACGCCGGTCGTGACGCTCCGTGAGGGCGGCACGCCCCTCGTCCCCGCGCAGGTGCTCTCCGAGCGCACGGGCTGCGAGGTCCACCTCAAGGTGGAGGGCGCCAACCCGACCGGGTCCTTCAAGGACCGCGGGATGACCATGGCCATCACCCGGGCGAAGGAGGAGGGCGCGAAGGCCGTCATCTGTGCCTCCACGGGCAACACGTCCGCCTCCGCCGCCGCGTACGCCGTGCGCGCGGGGATGGTCTCGGCCGTTCTCGTGCCGCAGGGCAAGATCGCCCTAGGCAAGATGGGGCAGGCGCTGATCCACGGCGCCAAGATCCTCCAGGTCGAAGGCAACTTCGACGACTGCCTCACCCTCGCCCGCTCCCTGAGCGACAACTACCCCGTGGCGCTGGTGAATTCGGTGAACCCGGTGCGTATCGAGGGGCAGAAGACAGCCGCCTTCGAGATCGTCGACATGCTCGGCGACGCGCCCGACATCCACGTCCTGCCGGTCGGCAACGCGGGCAACATCACCGCGTACTGGAAGGGCTACACCGAGTACGCCGCCGACGGCATCGCCCGGCGTACCCCGCGCATGTGGGGGTTCCAGGCGGCCGGCAGTGCCCCGATCGTGCGCGGCGAGGTCGTCAAGGACCCCTCGACGCTCGCCACCGCGATCCGCATCGGCAACCCGGCCTCCTGGAAGCAGGCGCTGGCCGCGCGCGACGAGTCGGGCGGTTTCATCGACGAGGTGACGGACCGTGAGATCCTGCGCGCCTACCGGCTGTTGGCCGCGCAGGAGGGCGTTTTCGTCGAGCCCGCGTCCGCCGCGTCCGTGGCCGGTCTGCTGAAGGCGGCCGAGCAGGGCAAGGTCGACCCGGGCCAGACCATCGTCTGCACGGTCACCGGCAACGGCCTGAAGGACCCGGGCTGGGCCACCGAGGGCGCCCCGCAGCCGGTCGTCGTCCCGGTGGACGCCGCGACCGCCGCCGAGCGACTCGGACTCGCGTAGACCGCGTACTGATCGCCCGAACCGGGGTACTCCCTACGACGGGTGCACAGGGGGCTTACGACACGCATCGTGCGCCTCCTGTGCGCCCTATGTCGCCACAGAACCTTCCTTCGATAAGCTGGAGTGAACCCGCCCGCCGCATATGCCCCCGCGTATGGCGCGGCGCCGCGTTGCCCCAGCGGCCCGAGGGTCTCCGCGTAGGTCCTCAGCCGTTTCCCCGTAGCCGTTCTCCAGTGTCGTATCGAAAGTTTTCGACGAAATCGCAGCTCAAGGAGAGTCATCGAGCGATGGCCGGTCCAGCGTTCCGCGCCGCCGCCGTCCGGGTGCGCGTCCCCGCCACCAGCGCCAATCTCGGTCCGGGCTTCGACGCCCTGGGCCTGTCGCTGGGGTTGTACGACGACGTGGTCGTCCGGGTGGCCGACTCCGGGCTGCACATCGACATCGCGGGTGAGGGCAGCGAGACCCTCCCACGCGACGAGAACCACCTCCTCGTACGGTCCCTGCGCACCGCCTTCGACCTGCTCGGCGGACAGCCGCGCGGTCTTGAGATCGTGTGCGCCAACCGCATTCCGCACGGGCGGGGACTCGGGTCCTCCTCGGCAGCCATCTGCGCCGGCATCGTCGCCGCGCGGGCCGTCACCATAGGTGGCGACAGCCGTCTCGACGACGAGGCGCTGCTCGAACTCGCCACCGAGATCGAGGGGCACCCCGACAACGTCGCCGCCTGTCTCCTCGGCGGGTTCACGCTCTCCTGGATGGAGGCCGGAGCCGCCCGGGCCATCCGGATGGAACCCGCCGCCTCCGTCGTTCCGGTGGTGTTCGTCCCCGGGAAGCCGGTCCTCACGGAGACCGCGCGAGGCCTCCTGCCACGCACCGTCCCGCACGTCGACGCCGCGACCAACGCGGGGCGCGCCGCTCTGCTCGTCGAGGCTCTGACCAGGCGTCCCGAGCTGCTGCTGCCCGCCACCGAGGACCGGCTGCACCAGGACTACCGCGCCCCCGCCATGCCGGAGAGCACGGCGCTGGTGGAGCGGCTGCGGGCCGACGGCATCCCCGCGGTGATCTCCGGCGCCGGACCCACGGTCCTGGCTCTGGCCGACGAGGCCACCGCCGACAAGGTCTCCCGGCTGGCGGGCGAGGGCTGGGCCGCCAACCGGCTCGGACTCGACGCCCGGGGGGCGAGCGTGCTGCCGCTCGTGGCCCCCGGAGAGAGCTAGGCGACGACATCGACGGGACGCGCACCAGCGAACTTGCGACATCCGGCGTTGCCGGGTCCGGCGCCGCGACATTCGGCGCTGCGACATTCAACTACATACGGTTGCCGGATTTGGAGAGGGGGAATGTTTGTTGGATCCGGTAGTGTTAACCTCAAGTCTGCACCCGACCCCACCATGGCGAGGTGCTTTGTGTCCCCGTCCGGGACAGACATTCTTCCGGGAGCCCCCCAAGCCACTCTGCGTTTCATGCGGCGTTCGTTTCGTCGTGTGCAGGCACTGAGCGGCATTCAGGGCACGCTCCGGAACCGGTGTGACCAAGCCACCTGACACAGAGCTTCAGTGTCACGGCTCTGGGAAACGCCATCACCAGAAACCTCTTCCGCCGCTTCGGCGGACCACCGCCCCGGCACGGTCCACTCATGAAGGACCGAAGCCGGACAGCAAAACCGGTCGCCGTGCCAGACAGGCCGACGTCCGCTCCAGGGAAGGACCCTTCGTGAGCGACACCACCGATCTGATGGGCGCACGTGTCGAGGAGACCGCTGCGGCGCCCTCCACGGACGCCTCCGCGCCTGCCACGGGTGCCGGCTCCCGGCGGCGCCGCGGTACCGGCCTCGACGGCATGGTGCTGGCCGAACTGCAGCAGGTCGCGTCCGGCCTCGGTATCAAGGGCACCGCGCGGATGCGCAAGAGCCAGTTGATCGAGGTCATCAAGGAGGCGCAGGCCGGGGGCGGAACCCCCAAGGCCGCAGCTGCCCCCGCCGGGGACGCCGCCGAGACCAAGCCCAGGCGCCGCGCCACCTCCAAGACCCGCACGGGTGAGGACACCGCGCCCGCCGCTGCCGAGAAGAAGGCGGCCGTGCAGGTCGCCGAGGCGCCCGCCGAGAAGGCCGTGGCCCAGCAGCAGATCGAGATTCCCGGCCAGCCCGCTGGGGGCCCCTCCCGCGCGAGCGAAGCCGAGCGTGGGGGAGAAGCCGAGCGTGGGGGAGACGATGCCCCGGCCGAGCGCCGCAGGCGTCGCGCCACCGCCGAGGCCGGCAGCCCCGAGACGATCGTCGCCGAGGCGAAGAGCGAGCCGAAGGCCGAGACGCAGGCCGGCGACGTCGACGGTGACGGCCGCCAGGGCCGCCGCGAACGCCGGGACCGCGGTGACCGTGGCCGGGACCGCGACCGCCGGGGCAACAAGAGCGACGAGCAGCAGGGCGGCACCCAGCAGCGCGGGACCCAGCAGGGCCAGCAGCAGGCGGGCGGCCGTCAGGACCGCCAGGACCGTCCCGAGCGCCAGGACAGGCAGGACCGCCAGGACCGCCAGCAGCGGGACACCGGGCCGCGCGACACCGGCCCGCGCGACAACGGGCCGCAGGACGACGACGACTTCGACGGCGGACGCCGTGGCCGTCGCGGACGCTACCGCGACCGCCGGGGCCGTCGTGGGCGCGAGGAGTTCGGCCCCAACGAGCCGCAGGTCGCCGACGACGACGTCCTGATCCCCGTCGCGGGCATCCTGGACATCCTCGACAACTACGCCTTCATCCGTACGTCGGGTTATCTGCCGGGCCCCAACGACGTGTACGTCTCCCTCGCCCAGGTCCGTAAGAACGGCCTTCGCAAGGGCGATCACGTCACCGGTGCGGTCCGTCAGCCGAAGGACGGGGAGCGCCGGGAGAAGTTCAACGCGCTGGTCCGCCTCGACTCCGCGAACGGCATGGCCGCCGAATCAGGCCGTGGCCGCCCGGAGTTCAACAAGCTGACGCCGCTGTACCCGCAGGACCGCCTCCGCCTGGAGACGGACCCGGGCATCCTCACCACCCGCATCATCGATCTCGTCGCGCCGATCGGTAAGGGCCAGCGTGGTCTGATCGTGGCCCCGCCGAAGACCGGCAAGACCATGATCCTCCAGGCGATCGCCAACGCGATCACCATCAACAACCCCGAGTGCCACCTGATGGTCGTCCTGGTCGACGAGCGTCCGGAAGAGGTCACCGACATGCAGCGGTCGGTGAAGGGCGAGGTCATTTCCTCGACCTTCGACCGCCCGGCCGAGGACCACACCACGGTCGCCGAGCTGGCCATCGAGCGCGCCAAGCGCCTGGTGGAACTGGGCCACGACGTCGTCGTACTGCTCGACTCGATCACGCGTCTGGGCCGTGCGTACAACCTCGCCGCCCCGGCCTCCGGCCGCATCCTGTCCGGTGGTGTCGACTCGACCGCCCTGTACCCGCCGAAGCGCTTCTTCGGTGCGGCCCGCAACATCGAGGACGGCGGCTCGCTGACCATCCTCGCCACCGCGCTGGTGGACACCGGGTCCCGCATGGACGAGGTCATCTTCGAGGAGTTCAAGGGCACCGGCAACGCCGAGCTCAAGCTCGACCGGAAGCTTGCCGACAAGCGCATCTTCCCGGCGGTGGACGTCGACGCGTCCGGTACCCGTAAGGAAGAGATCCTGCTCGGCAGCGACGAGCTCGCCGTCACCTGGAAGCTGCGCCGGGTGCTGCACGCGCTCGACCAGCAGCAGGCGATCGAGCTGCTTCTCGACAAAATGAAGCAGACGAAGTCGAACGCCGAGTTCCTGCTCCAGATCCAGAAGACGACGCCGGGCAACAACAACAACGACTGACGGTCGGCCGGTAAACGGTCAGCAAGCAGTCCGCAAAGGGCCACCTCTGTTACGGGGGTGGCCCTTTGTGTTGTATGGGACACGTGTACGATCGCGCTCTTCGGGCCGTTTCTCGTGGTGTGCCCGAACTGACAATCCCTAGGGGGGACTTGAGTGGGTATATCCCTGTCCGGTGAAGGCCGCCACAGACGTCGTGTGCGGATCGCCGTTCCCATGATCGCCGCCGGCCTCGCCGCCGCGGTCACCGGCGCGCTGATGATGTCGTCCGCGAGCGCCGCCACCGCCCTGCCGAAGCCCACCGCCGACCTCAGCCGCAGTGCGCCCAGCACCGCGGAGCTGGAGAAGCGCGTCGCGGGCGCGGCCACCGGCGACGGCACCCTGGCTTCCAAGAAGACGGCGTTCACCGCCGGTTCCGTCGGCGGCACCAAGGATGCGAAGATCATCGGTGGTTCGACGACCACCATCTCGGCGGCCCCGTACATGGCTCAGCTCTGGTACTACGACGACAAGGGCACCCCGGACGCGACCGGCGACGACGTGGACTTCTTCTGTGGCGGCGCCGTCATCGCGCCCACGAAGATCCTCACCGCCGCACACTGCGTCAAGGGTTACAACTGGAACGCCAACGGTGCCGTCGTCACCGGTACCGCGACGCTTCCGGACGCCGACGGGAACACGAACGGAACCGTCTCGCCCGTCTGGCGCCAGTGGAACAACCCGTCGTACAGCTCGGTGACGTTCGACAACGACATCGCCGTCCTGACGCTCGCGTATCCCGTGAAGGCCGCGCCGATCCGGATGACGACGGCCGGTGACACCGTCTCCTACAAGGCGCTCACCAACGCCAAGGTCTTCGGCTGGGGGCGCACGACCTCCACCACCCAGGCCGTCTCCCAGACACTGAAGACGGCCACGCTGCCCATCCAGTCCGACGCCACCTGCACGGGCGCGTACGGCAGCGACTTCGTCAAGGGCCACATGGTCTGCGCGGGCAAGCCCGCCACCGGCAGCGACACCGGTACCACCACCACCTGCAACGGCGACTCCGGCGGCCCGCTGGTGGTCGCGGGCAAGGTCGTGGGCGTCGTCTCGTGGGGTGTGACGGACTGCGTCGCGAAGGGCGCCTACAGCGTCTTCTCGAAGGTCACCTCGTACGTCGGTGCCGTGTACCCGCGGGTCGAGGACGCGAACCTCAGCGGTGACCACAGGGCCGACCTGTGGCTGCGCCGCGCCTCCACCAAGGTGGGCTACAGCAAGGACTCCAACGGCACCAGCTTCGGCGCCAGCGAGCCCTGGGGCAACTGGGACGGCGTCAACGTCGTCCTGCAGACCGACCTGAACCGGGACGACTACCAGGACCTGGTGCTCCGCGACAGCGCCTCGGGCGCCGTCTACTGGATGCACTACGTGCCCCAGCCCGACGGCAGCGCCGGAAGCTGGGCCACGAAGACGATCTTCGCCAACTGGAAGACCCGCACCCGGATCATCACCCCGGGCGACGTCACCGGCGACTACAAGCCCGACGTCCTCTCGGTCGACTCCGCGGGCGCCCTGTGGATCTACCCGGGCAACGGCAACGGCACCTTCGGGACGCCGTCGAAGGTCTCCACCGGCTGGAACCAGTACAACTCGATCGTCGGCCACGGCGACTTCAACGGTGACGGCAAGGCCGACCTGCTGGCCCGCACCAAGACCGGCTCGGTCGGCTACCTCCTCAAGGGCAACGGCAAGACCGGCTCCCAGGCCTTCGCGGCCCGGGTCAAGGTGCGCACCTGGGGCGGCTTCAACACCCTGGTCACCCCCGGCGACGTGACCGGCGACGGAAAGGCCGACTTCCTGGCTCGTACGCCCGCCGGGACGATGTACCTCTACCCGGGCACCGGCAAGGGTACGAGCGAGATCTTCGGCACACCGAAGTCCGTCGGCACCGACTACAAGCAGTGGGACATCATCAGCTGAATCCGCAGGTGAACAGGGTCTTCTGAGCGATTCGCGAGGAACGTCCCATCCGTTCGGTCACACACTGTGCCCTTCGCGCCACGCGAAGGGCGCAGCGCGTTGTGCAACCCTTTTTCCGTAATGACCGTCTGACTGACCGGTTACGACGGAAACAGGACTGTCCCTGAAAGCAGGGGGTAACCGACCGGACGAGACCGAAGGAAGCACATGTCCGCCGAGAGCAATCCGCTTGATCCAGCGAAGCCGGCGAAGTGGCGCAGCCGCCGCACGCCCGGCGGCAAGCACCCCAGGGCGCTGCTCGTCACCGCCTGGATCGCCGCCGCCATCGTCGTGCTGGGCGGCACCGGCCTCGGATACGTGTACTTCAAGCTCAACGGCAACATCAAGAGCGTCGACATCAACCAGGTCCTCGGCACCGAACGCCCGACCAACGTCGACAACGGCTCCGAGGACATCCTGGTCCTGGGCTCCGACACCCGGTCCGGCGCCAACAAGAAGCTCGGCGGCGGCGCGGACGACGGCAGCGCCCGCTCGGACACCGCGATGATCGTCCACGTGTACGAGGGTCACAAGAAGGCCAGTGTGGTCTCCATACCCCGTGACACCCTCGTCGACCGCCCCCGGTGCACCGACGCCAAGGGCGTCGCGCACGACGCGGCCTCCGGGGTGATGTTCAACTCCGCGTACTCCACGGGGGGCGCCGCCTGCGCGGTGAAGACCGTCGAGTCGCTCACCGGGATCCGTATGGACCACTACATCGAGGTCGACTTCGCCGGGTTCCGGAAGCTCGTCGACGAGTTGGGCGGCGTCCGGGTGACCACGACGAAGGACATCAAGGACTCCGACAGCCACCTGAACCTGAAGGCCGGCACCCACCGCCTCAACGGCAAGCAGGCGCTTGGCCTTGTCCGCACCCGGCATGGTGTCGGTGACGGCTCCGACCTGGGCCGCATCCAGCTCCAGCAGGCGTTCATCAAGGCCCTCGTCGACCAGATCAAGGACGTGGGCGTCCTGACGAACCCCAAGAAGCTCTTCGACCTTGCGGACACCGCCACCAAGGCCGTCACGACCGACTCGGACCTCGGCTCGGTCCGCTCCCTGACCTCCTTCGCGTCAGGCCTGAAGAGCATCGGCTCCGCCCACATGACCATGATCACCATGCCGGTGGAGTACGACCCGGCCAACCCCAACAGGGTCATCGTCGACAGGGCCAAGGCCCGCTTGGTCTGGACGGCGCTGAAGAACGACCAGCCGATCCCGGCAGCCGCGACCAAGGGCACGGCAAAGGGCGACGCAGCGGGTGTTGTGAGCTAGGCACAGGGGGCGCAGCCCCCGTTTCCAGGGGCGCGGGGCTGTGACATTTGCGGCTCCGCCGCGGGGCACGACCAGCCACAGCGGACCCGCACCCGAAGCCGCAGGGAATACTCAAGGGCAACCCCCGGTTTTGGGGGATGCGGCCAGTCCTGGCAGACTGGTACGTCGGCCCCGGTTCACGCATCCGCATCCCGCGGCAGCGACCCGGAGCCCTCCCGAACCTAGGAGAACCCCTTGAAGCGCGAAGTCCACCCCGAGTACGTCGAGACGCAGGTCAGCTGCACCTGTGGCGCGTCGTTCACCACCCGCAGCACGATCACGAGCGGCAACATCCGCGCCGAGGTCTGCTCCGAGTGCCACCCGTTCTACACGGGCAAGCAGAAGATCCTCGACACCGGTGGCCGCGTGGCCCGCTTCGAGGCCCGCTTCGGCAAGGCCGCTGCCGGCGCCACGAAGTAGCGAGGCACCAGCGCCGGTCCACGGTCGCCCCCCGGGGCGTACCTGGACCGGCGTTTTTGGTCGCCCGCCGTCCCCCACGCACCACACGTTTTCAGGAGCCCCCATGTTCGAGGCCGTCGAGGATCTGCTCACCGAGCACGCCGACCTGGAGAAGAAGGTCGCCGACCCTTCGGTCCACGCCGACCAGGCCAACGCGCGCAAGCTCAACAAGCGCTACGCCGAGCTGACCCCGATCGTCACGACCTACCGCTCCTGGAAGCAGACCGGGGACGACATCGGCACGGCGAAGGAGTTCGCCGTCGACGACCCCGACTTCGCCGCCGAGGTCAAGGAACTGGAGAAGCAGCGCGAGGAGCTCACCGAGAAGCTGCGCCTGCTGCTCGTTCCGCGTGACCCCAACGACGACAAGGACGTCATCCTGGAGGTCAAGGCCGGCGCGGGCGGCGACGAGTCCGCCCTCTTCGCCGGTGACCTCCTGCGGATGTATCTCCGCTACGCCGAGCGCGTCGGCTGGAAGACCGAGATCATCGACGCCACCGAGTCCGAACTGGGCGGCTACAAGGACGTCCAGGTCGCCGTGAAGACCAAGGGCGGCCAGGGTGCCACCGAGCCCGGCCAGGGCGTCTGGGCCCGCCTGAAGTACGAGGGCGGCGTGCACCGCGTACAGCGCGTGCCCGCGACCGAGTCCCAGGGCCGTATCCACACCTCCGCGGCCGGTGTCCTGGTCACCCCCGAGGCCGAGGAGGTCGACGTGGAGATCAACCCGAACGACCTCCGCATCGACGTGTACCGCTCCTCCGGTCCCGGCGGCCAGTCCGTCAACACGACCGACTCCGCGGTGCGCATCACGCACGTTCCCACCGGAGTCGTCGCCTCCTGCCAGAACGAGAAGAGCCAGCTGCAGAACAAGGAGCAGGCGATGCGTATCCTGCGCTCCAGGCTCCTCGCGGCAGCCGTGGAGGAAGCGGAGAAGGAGGCCGCGGACGCCCGCCGCAGCCAGGTCCGCACCGTCGACCGCTCCGAGAAGATCCGTACGTACAACTTCCCGGAGAATCGCCTCTCGGACCACCGCGTCGGCTTCAAGTCGTACAACCTCGACCAGGTGCTGGACGGCGACCTCGGCGCCGTCATCCAGGCCTGTGTCGACGCGGACTCCGCAGCGAAGCTCGCGGCAGCGTAAGCCCCGTACGAGCCCCGTACGAGTGACGAGTACCGGAGGACCAGCGTGCAGCAGAACATTGGGGGACGGCCCCCGAGCCCCCGCAGCTTGCTGCTCGCGGAGGTGGCCCAGGCCACCCAGCGGCTGGCCGACGCGGGCGTGCCCTCGCCGCGCAACGACGCGGAGGAGCTCGCCGCGTTCGTGCACGGCGTGAAGCGCGGCACGCTGCACACCGTCAAGGACGTGGACTTCGACGCCCGCTACTGGGAGGTCATCGCCCGCCGTGAGGCCCGCGAGCCGCTCCAGCACATCACCGGACGCGCCTTCTTCCGCTACCTGGAACTCCAGGTCGGACCGGGCGTCTTCGTGCCGCGCCCCGAGACCGAGTCGGTCGTCGGCTGGGCCATAGACGCCGTCCGCGCGATGGACGTCGTCGAGCCGCTGATCGTCGACCTGTGTACCGGCTCAGGCGCCATCGCGCTCGCCCTCGCCCAGGAGGTCCCGCGCTCCCGGGTGCACGCCGTGGAGCTGTCCGAGGACGCCCTGGCGTGGACCCGCAAGAACATGGAGGGGTCCAGGGTCGACCTGCGGCAGGGCAACGCCCTGGACGCCTTCCAGGACCTCGACGGCCAGGTCGACCTGGTCATCTCCAACCCGCCGTACATCCCGCTCACGGAGTGGGAGTACGTCGCTCCGGAGGCCCGGGACCACGATCCCGAACTCGCCCTGTTCTCCGGCGAGGACGGCCTCGACCTCATCCGGGGCCTGGAACGCACCGCCCACCGTCTGCTGCGCCCCGGCGGCGTCGTCGTCGTGGAGCACGCGGACACCCAGGGCGGCCAGGTGCCGTGGATCTTCACCGAGGAACGGGGCTGGGCCGACGCGGCCGACCACCCGGACCTCAACAACCGCCCGCGCTTCGCGACCGCCCGCAGGGCCACGCCGTGAACGTCGACCCCACTTTCTACCCCCAGCAGTACGTGTACGAGGAGGCCCGCTAAATGGCTCGGCGATACGACACCAACGACGCGACCGACCGCACGACCGGTCTGCGCGAGGCCGCGTCCGCCGTCCGCCGCGGCGAGCTGGTGGTCCTCCCGACCGACACGGTGTACGGCATCGGTGCCGACGCGTTCTCCTCCGAGGCCGTCACCGACCTGCTGGAGGCCAAGGGCCGTGGCCGTGGCATGCCCACGCCCGTTCTGATCGGCTCCCCGAACACCCTGCACGGCCTCGTCACGGACTTCTCCGAGATGGCCTGGGAACTCGTCGACGCCTTCTGGCCGGGCGCCCTCACGCTCGTCGCCAAGCACCAGCCGTCCCTCCAGTGGGACCTCGGGGACACCCGTGGCACGGTCGCCGTACGCATGCCGCTGCACCCGGTCGCCATCGAGCTGCTGACCGAGGTCGGCCCCATGGCCGTCTCCTCCGCCAACCTGACGGGCCACCCGGCCCCCGAGGACTGTGACGCCGCCCAGGAGATGCTCGGCGACTCCGTCTCCGTCTACCTGGACGGCGGCCCCACCCCCGGAATCGTCCCGTCGTCGATCGTCGACGTCACGGGCAAGGTGCCGGTCCTGCTGCGCGCGGGCGCGCTGTCGGCCGAAGAGCTGCGCAAGGTGGTCCCCGACCTCGAGGTGGCGAATTGACAGCCCCTGACGCGGGGCGTGGCATAGGCATGCGTACGGGGGGCGCGGGGGCTCAGCACTGGAACGGGGCCTCGCGGGACGCCTTCCGCATCCTCTATGTCAGCACCGGCAACGTCTGCCGCTCACCGATCACCGAGCGGCTGACCCGGCATGCCCTCGCGGACCGGCTCGGCGACCCGCTGTGGGGCGGTCTGATCGTGGAGAGCGCCGGCACGTGGGGCCACGAGGGCGCGCCCATGGAGGCCAACGCGGAGGCGGTCCTCGCGGAGTTCGGCGCGGACCCCTCCGGTTTCACGGGACGCGAGCTGCTCGACGAGCACGTGATCCGGGCCGACCTGGTGCTGACGGCCACGCGGGACCACCGCGCGCAGGTCATCTCCATGGGCCACTCGGCGGGCCTGCGCACCTTCACGCTGAAGGAGTTCACCCGCCTGGTGAAGGCGATAGACCCGGCGACCCTGCCCCCGCTGGACGACGGGATGATCGAACGTGCGCGCGCCCTGGTGCGCGCGGCAGCCGCTCTGCGCGGGTGGCTCCTGGCGCCCACCGCGGAGGCGGACGAGGTGTACGACCCGTACGGGGCGCCCCTGACGTTCTTCCGGTCGATCGGGGACGAGATACAGCAGGCGCTGGACCCGGTGGTGACGGCACTGACCGGGGTGCCCGCGAAGGCTTGAGTGCCCACTGACCTGCCTCTGGGTGTCGTCTTGCGGCTGCGGGCCCGTTGTGGCTTGTCGCGCCCACGCGACGGAGCCGCAGATCGATACAGCCCCGCGCCGATCAGGGCGCTCGGGCCTACCCTGGACTACACGTCACCGTCGACGTCCGGAGCCCGTCATGTCGGTCGTACATGCCCTTGAGGGCGATCTCGCTGTTGATGTGCTGCGCCGGCAGGATCCCGAGCTGGCCGGGGTGCTGCTCGGGGAGGCCGAACGGCAGTCGACGACGCTCCAGCTGATCGCCGCCGAGAACTTCACCTCGCCCGCCGTGCTGGCCGCGCTCGGCTCGCCGCTCGCCAACAAGTACGCCGAGGGGTATCCCGGCGCCCGGCACCACGGCGGCTGCGAGATCGTCGACGTCGCCGAGCGTCTCGCGGTCGAGCGGGCCAAGGCCCTGTTCGGCGCCGAACACGCCAACATCCAGTCCCACTCCGGGTCTTCGGCCGTACTGGCCGCCTACGCCGCCCTCCTGCGCCCCGGCGACACCGTCCTCGCCCTCGGGCTGCCCCACGGCGGCCATCTCACGCACGGGTCGCCCGCCAACTTCTCCGGGCGCTGGTTCGACTTCGTCCCCTACGGGGTGGACGCGGAGAGCGGCCTCATCGACTACGAGCAGGTGCGCGCCCTGGCCCGTACACATCGCCCCAAGGCCATCGTCTGCGGGTCCATCGCCTACCCCCGGCACATCGACTACGCCGCCTTCCGCGAGATCGCCGACGACACGGGCGCCTACCTCATCGCCGACGCCGCCCACCCCATCGGGCTCGTCGCCGGGGGAGCGGCGCCCAGTCCGGTGCCGTACGCCGACGTCGTCTGCGCGACCACCCACAAAGTGCTGCGCGGACCCCGCGGCGGGATGCTGCTGTGCGGCGCCGACCTCGCGGAACGGGTCGACCGGGCGGTTTTCCCGTTCACGCAGGGGGGCGCTCAGATGCACACCATCGCCGCCAAGGCCGTCGCCTTCGGCGAGGCGGCCACCCCGGCCTTCACGGCGTACGCGCATCAGGTGGTCGCCAACGCGCGGGTGCTGGCGGCGGGCCTGGCCGCCGAGGGGTTCGTCGTCACCACGGGCGGCACCGACACGCACCTCATTACGGTGGATCCGGCACCTCTGGGAGTGGACGGGCGTACCGCGCGAGGGCTGCTTTCCGCCGCAGGAGTGGTCCTGGACTGCTGTCCGCTGCCTCACGGGGAGGCGCGCGGTCTGCGGCTCGGGACGGCCGCGCTGACCACACAGGGGATGGGGGAGGCCGAGATGACGCGGATCGCGGTGCTGGTCGCGGGTGTGCTGCGCGGGGCTGTCGAGAGCGGTGGGGTGCGTGAAGAAGTGCGGGAGCTGGCCGGTAGATTTCCGCCGTATCCCGGGCGATGAGGGGTAGTCGTCAACTCGTGCACAGGCGCGCGTGCAACCATCATCGCTACCCGGAAGTCCCTATCCCTATGCGTCCCTCGCTAGGGTGTGGGGCCTGGATGGCCAGCGAGACCTGTGGGGAAGCCTGTGCGTGAATACCTGCTGACGCTCTGCATCACGGCCGCGGTGACGTATCTGCTGACCGGGCCGGTACGGAAGTTCGCGATCGTGGCCGGAGCGATGCCGGAGATCAGGGCCCGTGACGTGCACCGGGAACCCACTCCGCGGCTCGGCGGGATCGCGATGTTCTTCGGGCTGTGCGCCGGACTGCTGGTCGCCGACCACCTGACCAACCTCCACGAGGTCTTCAAGAACTCGAACGAGCCGAGGGCGCTGCTCTCCGGCGCCGCGCTCATCTGGCTGATCGGCGTCCTGGACGACAAGTTCGAGATCGACGCCCTGATCAAGCTGGGCGGCCAGATGATCGCCGCCGGCGTCATGGTCATGCAGGGTCTGACGATCCTGTGGCTGCCGATCCCGTCCGTGGGCAACGTCGCGCTGACCCAGTGGCAGGGCACCCTGCTGACGGTGGCGCTGGTCGTCATCACGATCAACGCGGTCAACTTCGTCGACGGCCTGGACGGCCTCGCGGCCGGCATGGTGTGCATCGCGTCGGCGGCGTTCTTCCTCTACGCCTACCGGGTCTGGGTCTCCTACGGCATCGAGGCCGCCGCCCCGGCCACCCTGTTCTCGGTGATCCTGATGGGCATGTGCCTCGGTTTCCTGCCGCACAACATGCACCCCGCCCGGATCTTCATGGGCGACTCCGGGTCGATGCTCATCGGCCTGGTGCTGGCCGCCGGCGCGATCTCCATCACCGGGCAGATCGACCCCGACGCGATGAACCTGTTCTCCGGGTCCGAGCGCAACACCGTGCACCAGATGGTGCCGGTCTACATCCCGCTGCTGATGCCGCTCACCATCATCGCGATCCCGGCCGCCGACCTGGTGCTGGCCATCGTGCGACGCACCTGGCGCGGACAGTCGCCGTTCGCGGCCGACCGGGGGCATCTGCACCACCGGCTGCTGGAGGTCGGGCACTCGCACAGCAGGGCCGTCCTGATCATGTACTTCTGGTCGGCGCTCATCGGCTTCGGTGCCCTGTCCTACTCGGTCAACAACGCGTCCATGTGGATCGTCCTGAGTGTGGTGGCACTGAGCGCGATCGGACTCGTCCTCCTGCTGCTGCCGCGCTTCACGCCGCGCACCCCGCGCTGGGCCGAGCGGTTCGTGCCGCCGCGCTACCGGCGCGGCCGTACGACGGAAGAGGCCGGGGCGACGGCGCCCGCCGCCTCGGTGCCGGCCCTGGCCGGCGAGGAGGCCACCCCGGAACACCGTGCTCCGGTGCGGGCCGGCGTCTCGGGAGTCAATGGGGCGACGGCGATCGGTCCCCGTTCGCGGCTTCTGGACCGGCGTAAGGCAGGGTCGTCGCGCTGACGCAAGGTAAGAATCTGACTAACACTTTGCCTGAGGCCGCGAGATCAAAGTGCCCCAATACCAGACAAGTCGGCGCGGATTCTGCACAGGTGGGCAGGTTCACTCTCATGTGTGACACCTAGCACACCATCCAGGTAAAGACCTCATCAAATAGTTTGTGATACGGTTCACGAGAACCCCGAACAGAGTCGAAGGACCGCAGTGCGACGGTCCATTGGCCCGAGTTTCTCTGCTCGAATCGGGGACTACGCTCGTCCATGACGACACCTGCCCCCCTGTGAAAGCGGAGTTGCCGCCATGCCGTCCAATGACGTCCGGATCCTGCTTCAAGCCGCTGTGCCCACAGCTGCCGTCGGTGCTCTTGCCGCCGTTGTCAGTGCCGTGGTCGCGGGTGTCGAAGGAGCTGTCGGGGCGATCGTCGCGACGCTGGTCGTCATTCTCTTCATGGGCATCGGGCTTTACGTTCTGCAGCGCACTGCCAAAACGCTTCCGCATCTGTTCCAGGCAATGGGTCTGATGCTGTATGCGGCCCAAATTCTTCTGCTGTTCATCTTTGTCGCGGCGTTCAAGAACACGACGCTGTTCAACCCCCGGGCTTTCGCGCTCACTCTGGTCGCAGGCACGCTCGCCTGGATCGCGGCGCAGGCGCGTGCCCACATGAAGTCGAAGATCCTCTACGTTGAACCCGACTCCACGATGGGGGACAGGCCCGAAAAGACGGGGCACTCGTCGTGAGAGGTAGGGCCGGGATAAGCGGGTGTGAGAGATCCTGCTATCGTCCGGTGCCAACTGCGGCATCGCGGGCGCGGGCATCTGAGCTGACGCCTGCTCAATCGCGAGGCTTGATGCCCCACAGCCGCCCCCACATCCGTAACACCAGTCCAGTGCCGAACCGCGGCTGCGCGCCGTGCCGACACAACGAGGTTGCCGTACCCATGCGTCACGCCGAAGGAGCCCGTGGTGAGTGCTGACCAGACCCAGCTCGCCTTTGACTGGAGCTGTCGGATCATGTCCGACAACGGCTGTGGCTTCCCGGCTCCGGGCCTGCACTCGTTCCTCTTCAAGCCGATCGCCACGGTCGGCGGGTTCGAGTTCAACAAGGTGATGTTGCTCGCGATCGTCACCAGTCTCCTGGTCGTCACCTTCTTCACGCTTGCCTTTGGCAAGGCGAAGGTGGTCCCGGGCAAGCTGCAGATGATCGGCGAGGCCGGCTACGACTTCGTACGCCGTGGCATCGTCTACGAGACCATCGGCAAGAAGGAGGGCGAGAAGTACGTCCCTCTCATGGTCTCGTTGTTCTTCTTCATCTGGATCATGAACATCTGGTCCGTGATCCCGCTGGCCCAGTTCCCGGTGTCGTCGGTCATCGCCTACCCGATGGTGCTCGCGGCGATCGTCTACCTGGTGTGGATGTCGGTCACCTTCAAGCGGCACGGCTTCGTCGGCGGTTTCAAGAACCTCACCGGCTACGACAAGTCGCTCGGCCCGGTGCTGCCGCTCGTCATGGTCATCGAGTTCTTCTCGAACACCCTCGTGCGGCCGTTCACACACGCTGTGCGACTCTTCGCCAACATGTTCGCCGGCCACCTGATGCTGGTCATGTTCACCGTCGCCTCCTGGTATCTGCTGAACAGCTGGATGGTCCCGGCCGCCGGCGTGTCCTTCGTGATGGCCGTGGTCATGATCGGCTTCGAGCTCTTCGTCCAGGCCGTCCAGGCGTACGTGTTCGTGCTGCTGGCCTGCTCCTACCTTCAGGGCGCTCTCGCCGAGCACCACTGAGCCACAACCACTCCCAGCCCCCGAGAACGTCCGGTGGCCAACCTCCACCGGTCCTGAAAGAGAAGGAAGAATCGCATGGCTGCCCTTGAGACCCTCGCCGCTGTCGAAGGCAACCTCGGCTCCATCGGCTACGGCCTTGCCGCCATCGGCCCCGGTGTCGGCGTCGGCATCATCTTCGGTAACGGCACCCAGGCGCTGGCCCGCCAGCCCGAAGCGGCCGGTCTGATCCGTGCCAACCAGATCCTCGGTTTCGCGTTCTGTGAGGCGCTCGCCCTCATCGGCATCGT
Organism: Streptomyces lacrimifluminis; assembly: GCF_014646095.1. Lineage (GTDB taxonomy): Bacteria > Actinomycetota > Actinomycetes > Streptomycetales > Streptomycetaceae > Streptomyces > Streptomyces lacrimifluminis. Next base: position 98,345 of record NZ_BMMU01000017.1, read on the forward strand.
CATGCCGTTCGTCTACTAGACCGACGTATCGACGATCGAAACCTTTCAAGGAAAGGCACTGATGTGATCGCCAACCTGGTACAGCTGGCGGCCGAGGAGGAGCAGAACCCGCTCATCCCGCCCGGCCCCGAGCTGCTTGTCGGCGCCATCGCCTTCGCCATCGTGTTCTTCTTCTTCTGGAAGAAGCTGCTTCCGAACATCAACAAGGTTCTGGAGGAGCGCCGCGCGGCGATCGAAGGCGGTATCGAAGAGGCCGACGCCATGAAGGTCGAGGCCCAGAGCGTTCTTGAGCAGTACAAGGCTCAGCTCGCCGAGGCTCGGCACGAGGCCGCGCGACTGCGCCAGGAGGCGCAGGAGCAGGGTGCCACGCTCATCGCCGAGATGCGCGCGGAAGGCCAGCGGCAGCGTGAGGAGATCGTCGCCGCCGGTCACTCCCAGCTCGACGCCGACCGCAAGGCCGCCTCGTCCGCGCTCCGCCAGGACGTCGGCAAGCTCGCCACAGAGCTGGCCGGCAAGCTCGTCGGTGAGTCCCTGGAGGACCACGCCCGGCAGAGCCGCGTGATCGACCGCTTCCTCGACGACCTCGAGGAGAAGGCCGAGGCGACTCGATGACCGTGCACGGAGCCAGTCGCGAGGCTGCCGCCGCCGCACGGGAGCGTCTCGACGCGCTGACGGACTCGACGTCCGCCGACGCGAAGAAGCTGTCCGACGAGCTGGCTTCGGTCACCGCGCTGCTGCACCGCGAGGTGTCGCTGCGTCGGGTCCTCACCGACCCGGCGCAGTCCGGAGAGGCCAAGGCCGAGCTGGCCCAGCGCCTCTTCGGCAGCCAGGTCGGCGGGCCCACCACCGACCTGGTGGCCGGCATGGTGCGCTCCCGCTGGTCGCGTTCACGCGACCTGGTGGACGCGCTGGAGGAGCTGGCGGACATCGCCGACCTCACCTCCGCCCAGCAGGCGGGCGGGCTCGACAACGTCGAGGACGAGCTGTTCCGGTTCGGCCGGATCGTCTCTTCGAACACCGAGCTGCGCGCCGCGCTGACCGACCGTGCCGCGAGCACCGGCGCCAAGGGCGAGCTGCTGCGCAGCCTGCTCGGGGGCCGGGCCGCGGCCACGACCGAGCGTCTGGTGACGCGCCTTGTGACCGCGCCGCGGGGACGTAGCCTGGAGGCGGGACTCGAGTCCCTGTCCAAGCTCGCCGCCGAGCGCCGGGACCGCATGGTCGCCGTCGTCACCTCCGCGGTTCCGCTGAGCGACCCGCAGAAGCAGCGCCTCGGCGCCGCCCTCGCGAAGCTCTACGGCCGTCAGATGCACCTGAACCTGGACGTGGACCCCGAGGTCCTCGGCGGGATCCGGGTGCTGGTCGGCGACGAGGTCATCAACGGCAGCATCGCGGACCGCATCGAGGACGCCGGCCGCCGCATGGCGGGCTAGCCCGCCCGGCAGCCACACAGCACGCAGCAACTCAATACTCGTAGTACGTACTTGAATGCGGCCCTGGTTGGGCCGTGCAGAGGATTCACCTCTTTTTTGGGGGGAGTCCCCATCCCCCCAAGTGAAACTTCGGGCCCAACAAGGAGAGCAGGGAACCCAGATGGCGGAGCTCACGATCCGGCCGGAGGAGATCCGGGATGCGCTGGAGAACTTCGTCCAGTCGTACAAGCCGGACGCGGCCTCGCGCGAGGAGGTCGGTACGGTCACCCTTGCCGGCGACGGCATCGCGAAGGTTGAGGGCCTCCCCTCGGCCATGGCCAACGAACTGCTGAAGTTCGAGGACGGCACCCTCGGTCTCGCGCTCAACCTCGAAGAGCGCGAGATCGGTACCGTCATCCTCGGCGAGTTCAGCGGCGTCGAAGAGGGCCAGCCGGTCACCCGTACCGGTGAGGTACTGTCCGTCGCCGTCGGCGAGGGCTACCTCGGCCGCGTCGTCGACCCGCTCGGCAACCCGATCGACGGCCTCGGCGAGATCGAGACCAGCGGTCGTCGCGCCCTGGAGCTGCAGGCTCCGGGCGTCATGGTGCGCAAGTCGGTGCACGAGCCGATGGAGACGGGCTACAAGGCCGTCGACGCGATGACCCCGATCGGCCGCGGCCAGCGTCAGCTGATCATCGGCGACCGTCAGACCGGCAAGACCGCTCTGGCCGTCGACACGATCATCAACCAGCGCGACAACTGGCGCTCCGGTGACGTCAACAAGCAGGTCCGCTGCGTATACGTCGCCATCGGCCAGAAGGGTTCGACCATCGCCTCCGTGCGTGGCGCCCTCGAAGAGGCCGGCGCGCTGGAGTACACGACCATCGTCGCCGCCCCGGCGTCCGACCCGGCCGGCTTCAAGTACCTTGCGCCGTACACCGGTTCGGCCATCGGTCAGCAGTGGATGTACGAGGGCAAGCACGTCCTCATCATCTTCGACGACCTCTCGAAGCAGGCCGACGCCTACCGCGCCGTGTCCCTGCTGCTGCGTCGCCCGCCGGGCCGCGAGGCCTACCCCGGTGACGTCTTCTACCTGCACTCCCGTCTGCTGGAGCGTTGCGCGAAGCTCTCCGACGACATGGGCGCGGGCTCGATGACCGGTCTGCCGATCGTCGAGACGAAGGCCAACGACGTCTCGGCGTTCATCCCGACCAACGTCATCTCCATCACCGACGGCCAGTGCTTCCTGGAGTCGGACCTGTTCAACGCCGGTCAGCGCCCCGCGCTGAACGTCGGTATCTCCGTCTCCCGAGTCGGTGGTTCCGCGCAGCACAAGGCGATGCGTCAGGTGTCCGGCCGACTGCGCCTCGACCTCGCCCAGTACCGCGAGCTGGAGGCGTTCGCCGCCTTCGGTTCCGACCTGGACGCCGCGTCGAAGTCGCAGCTGGAGCGTGGTATGCGACTGGTCGAGCTGCTCAAGCAGGCTCAGTACCAGCCGATGGCCACCGAGGACCAGGTCGTCTCCATCTGGGCCGGTACCACCGGCAGGATGGACGAGGTGCCGGTCAACGACATCCGCCGCTTCGAGAAGGAGCTCCTGGAGTACCTGCACCGCAAGGAGCAGGGCCTCATGACCTCCATCAAGGAGGGCGCGAAGATGTCGGACGACACCATCACCGCCATCGCCGACGCCGTCGCGGACTTCAAGAAGCAGTTCGAGACCTCGGACGGCAAGCTTCTCGGCGAAGACGCTCCGGCCGCCGCAGCCAAGTGACGACGGAAGGGACCTGACTCATGGGAGCCCAGCTCCGGGTCTACAAGCGTCGCATCCGATCTGTCACCGCGACCAAGAAGATCACCAAGGCGATGGAGATGATCGCCGCCTCGCGCGTCGTCAAGGCGCAGCGCAAGGTGGCGGCCTCCGCACCGTACGCGACCGAGCTCACCCGCGCGGTCACGGCGGTCGGCACGGGTTCGAACACCAAGCACCCGCTGACCACCGAGGCCGAGACGCCGACCCGTTCCGCGGTCCTGCTCCTCACGAGCGACCGCGGTCTGGCCGGCGCCTTCAACTCCAACGCCATCAAGGCGGCGGAGCTGCTGACCGCGCGTCTTGAGGCCGAGGGCAAGGAGGTCGACACGTTCATCGTCGGCCGCCGGGGTCTGGCCCACTACAACTTCCGCGAGCGCAAGGTCGTGGAGTCGTGGTCGGGCTTCACCGACCAGCCCACGTACGCGGACGCCAAGAAGGTCGCGGCTCCGCTCATCGAGGCCATCGAGAAGGAGACGGGGGACGGCGGCGTGGACGAACTCCACATCGTCTACACCGAGTTCGTCTCGATGATGACGCAGACGGCGGTCGACAGCCGCCTGCTGCCGCTCCGCCTCGACGAGGTCGCGGAGGAGTCGTCCGCCAAGGGCGAGATCCTTCCGCTGTACGACTTCGAGCCGTCGGCGGAGGACGTCCTCGACGCCCTTCTGCCCCGGTACGTCGAGAGCCGTATCTACAACGCGCTGCTCCAGTCGGCTGCCTCCAAGCACGCCGCCACCCGCCGCGCGATGAAGTCGGCGACCGACAACGCGGGAGACCTGATCACCACGCTCTCCCGTCTTGCCAACGCGGCCCGACAGGCCGAAATCACCCAGGAAATCAGCGAGATCGTCGGTGGGTCCGCAGCCCTGGCCGACGCGACCGCGGGGAGTGACAGGTAATGACGACGACAGTTGAGACGGCCGCTGCCACGGGCCGCGTCGCCCGGGTCATCGGCCCGGTCGTCGACGTGGAATTCCCCGTCGACGCCATGCCGGAGATCTACAACGCCCTTCACGTCGAGGTGGCCGACCCGGCCCTCGAAGGCGCGAAGAAGACGCTGACCCTGGAGGTCGCCCAGCACCTGGGTGACGGCCTGGTCCGCACCATCTCCATGCAGCCCACCGACGGTCTGGTCCGCCAGGCCGTGGTCACCGACACCGGATCGGGCATCACCGTCCCGGTCGGCGACTTCACCAAGGGCAAGGTGTTCAACACCCTCGGTGAGGTGCTGAACTCCGACGAGACGTACACGGGCGAGCGCTGGACCATCCACCGCAAGGCCCCGCGCTTCGACGAGCTCGAGTCGAAGACCGAGATGTTCGAGACCGGCGTCAAGGTCATCGACCTTCTCACCCCGTACGTCAAGGGTGGAAAGATCGGTCTGTTCGGCGGTGCCGGTGTCGGCAAGACGGTGCTCATCCAGGAGATGATCTACCGCGTCGCCAACAACCACGACGGTGTCTCCGTGTTCGCCGGTGTCGGCGAGCGCACCCGTGAGGGCAACGACCTCATCGAGGAGATGTCGGAGTCCGGCGTCATCGACAAGACCGCGCTGGTCTTCGGCCAGATGGACGAGCCCCCGGGCACCCGTCTGCGCGTGGCCCTGGCCGGTCTGACCATGGCGGAGTACTTCCGCGATGTGCAGAAGCAGGACGTGCTGTTCTTCATCGACAACATCTTCCGCTTCACGCAGGCCGGCTCCGAGGTCTCGACCCTGCTCGGCCGGATGCCCTCCGCGGTGGGTTACCAGCCGAACCTGGCCGACGAGATGGGTCTCCTCCAGGAGCGCATCACCTCGACCCGTGGTCACTCGATCACCTCGATGCAGGCGATCTACGTCCCCGCGGACGACCTGACCGACCCGGCCCCGGCCACCACCTTCGCCCACCTCGACGCGACGACGGTTCTCTCCCGTCCGATCTCCGAGAAGGGCATCTACCCGGCCGTGGACCCGCTGGACTCCACGTCCCGCATCCTGGACCCCCGCTACATCGCGGCGGACCACTACAGCACGGCCATGCGTGTCAAGGGTGTCCTCCAGAAGTACAAGGACCTCCAGGACATCATCGCGATCCTCGGTATCGACGAGCTGGGCGAGGAGGACAAGCTCACCGTCCACCGTGCCCGTCGTGTGGAGCGCTTCCTGTCCCAGAACACCCACGTCGCCAAGCAGTTCACCGGCGTCGACGGGTCGGACGTACCGCTGGACGAGTCGATCACCGCGTTCAACGCGATCATCGACGGCGACTACGACCACTTCCCGGAGCAGGCGTTCTTCCTCTGCGGTGGCATTGAGGACCTCAAGGCCAACGCCAAGGAGCTGGGCGTCTCCTGACCCCCGCGCTCTTGGGAGAGGGGCAGGGGAGCACCCTTCGCGGGGTGCGTCCTGCCCCTCTCCGCACACCCACTGCTGCATCATCTGGGGGCCGTGTCACTTTTGCGGCTACCGCCGCGCGGCCCCCAGACCCCCAGCCGAAAGCCTGGGGGAGGCCCCGACGCTTTGGTGTTCGGAGCCCTACTAGACTTATACGCAACACCCGGCATAACGGCCGGGTGGTGACCCGAGGAGCCAACCTTGGCTGCTGAGCTGCACGTCGAGCTGGTCGCTGCCGACCGCCAGGTCTGGTCCGGCGAGGCCACCCTGGTCGTCGCGCGCACCACGTCCGGCGACATCGGCGTCATGCCCGGTCACCAGCCGCTGCTCGGTGTGCTGGAGTCGGGCCCGGTGACCATCCGTACGAGTGATGGTGGAACGGTCGTCGCCGCGGCGCACGGCGGTTTCATCTCGTTCGCGGACAACAAGCTGTCGCTGCTGGCGGAGATCGCCGAGCTGGCGGACGAGATCGACGTCCAGCGCGTGGAGCGGGAGCTCGAGCGCGCGAAGGCGGAGGGCGACGCCTCCGCCGAGCGGCGTGCGGACGTCCGACTGCGGGCCGTGGCGGCGCGCTGAACAACGGCGCACCAGTGTGATGCTTTGCCTCAGCCGCGGCTGGGACCGGTTAGCGCCGGTCCCAGCCGCGGCTGAGGCAAATCCGGATGTTTTTTCTTTTCCGTTACCTAGGAGACGAGGAGGTCGGTGTCGATGATCCTCGCTCTGACTGTGTGCGGCTTGGTAGTGGCGGTCGTCGTGGTCGGCCTGTTCGTCTTCGGCCTGCGCCGCCGACTCATCCAACGCTCCGGCGGTACGTTCGACTGCAGCCTGCGCTGGGACGTACCGGAGAAACCCGACCCCAGCGGCAAGGGCTGGGGCTACGGTGTCGCCCGCTACAACGGCGACCGCATCGAGTGGTACCGCGTCTTCTCGTACTCCCCCCGGCCGCGCCGTGTCCTGGAACGCTCGGCGATCGAGGTGGCCGGCCGCCGTGCCCCCGACGGCGAGGAGGAGCTGGCCCTCCTCTCGGACGCGGTGGTGCTGGCCTGTCTCCATCGCGGGACGAGGCTGGAGCTCGCGATGAGCGACGACGCGCTGACCGGGTTTCTCGCCTGGCTGGAGGCGGCGCCTCCCGGGCAACAGGTGAACGTGGCCT
>NZ_BMMU01000017.1:105141-188540 GCF_014646095.1 Streptomyces lacrimifluminis
CCGGCACCGCCGCGTTTAGCTGTTCCGGTGTTCCGGTGACTACGCCAGGCCGCCGCTGATCGCGCTCACCAGCTCCCCGTTGCTCGTGTCGCCGCTGAACTCCCAGAAGAACGCGCCGCCCAGGGCCTGGTTCCTGGCCCAGGTCATCTTCCCGGCGATCGTCGCGGGAGTGTCGTACGACCACCAGTTGTTGCCGCAGTGCGCGTATGCCGTGCCGGCGATCGTGCCGGTGGCCGGGCAGGACGACTTGAGGACCTTGTAGTCCTCGATGCCCGCCTCGTACGTGCCCGGTGCCGCGCCGGTCGCCGTGCCGCCGGGGGCGGACTGGGTGACTCCGGTCCAGCCGCGGCCGTAGAAGCCGATGCCCAGCAGGAGCTTCGCCGCCGGGACACCCTTCGCCTTCAGCTTGGCGATGGCGTCGGCGGAGTTGAAGCCGGCGGCCGGGATGCCGGCGTACGAGGTGAGCGGCGAGTGCGGGGCGGTCGGACCGTCCGCGTCGAAGGCGCCGAAGTAGTCGTACGTCATCACGTTGTACCAGTCGAGGTGGGCGGAGGCGCCGCCGTAGTCGGCCGCGTCGATCTTGCCGCCGGAGGAGCCGTCGGCGGTGATGGCCGCGGTGACCAGGTAGTTCGCCCCGAACGTCGAACGCAGCCCCGACATCAGGTTCTTGAAGGCCGCGGGACCGGACGTGTCACAGGTCAGGCCACAGGCGTTCGGGTATTCCCAGTCGATGTCGATGCCGTCGAAGACGTCCGCCCAGCGCGGGTCCTCGACGACCGCCTTGCAGGAGGCGGCGAAGGCGGCCGGGTTGGCGGCGGCCTGGGCGAAGCCGCCGGAGTAGGTCCAGCCGCCGAAGGAGTACAGCACCTTGATGTGCGGGTACTTGGCCTTCAGCTGGCGCAGCTGGTTGAAGTTGCCGCGCAGCGGCTGGTCCCAGGTGTCGGCCACGCCCGACACCGACTGGTCGGCGGTGTAGGCCTTGTCGTAGGCGGCGTAGGTGTCGTCGACGACGCACTTGCCGTCCTTGACGTTGCCGAACGCGTAGTTGATGTGCGTGATCTTCGACGCCGAGCCCGAGGTCACCAGGTTCTTGACGTGGTAGTTGCGGCCGTAGACACCCCACTCGGTGAAGTAGCCGAGCTTGACCTTGTTCCCGGGGGGCGGGTCCGTGGTGCCGCCGGTGGTGCGGACGGCGACCGCGCCGCTCACCGGACCGGTCTGGTCGGCGGTGTCCCGGGCCCGGACGGTGTACGAGTAGTCCGTACCCGCGGTCAGACCCGTGTCCGTGTACGTGGTCGCCGTCACTGTCGCGACCTTGGTGCCGCCGCGCAGAACGTCGTAGTTCTTGATGCCCTTGTCGTCGGTGGCAGCGCCCCAACCGAGCTTCACCGAGGTGTTGGTGACGCCCGAGGCGGTGGGAGTTCCGGGCGCCGAGGGGGCGTTGTCGCCGGGGACCGAGCCGCCGTCACAACTGCCGCCGTTCAGCTTGCAGTTGGCGGGAGAGCCGGAGCCCGCGCCGTTGAAGCCGAAGGAGACGGCGGCGCCGGGCGCGAGGGTGCCGTTCCACGACTTGTTCTTGGCGGTCCAGTGGGTGCCACCGGAGGTGACGTCGGCGTCCCAGGCCGAGGTGACGGACGTACCGGAGGGGAAGTCCCACTCGACCGTCCATGAACTGATCGACGTGGTACCGGTGTTCTTGACCGTCCACCTGCCCTCGAAACCGGTGCCCCAGTCCTGGGTCTTGGCGTAGGTCGCGGTGGCCGAGGTGGCCGCCTGTGCCGGGCTCGCCAGACCCACCAGGGTGGCGAGGGGGAGCAGCAGGGTTGTCAGGCCTGCCGTACATCTGAGTCCGAAGCGCATGCCGCGCCTCCTTGGAGGTGAGGGGGGCGCGACTGAGCCTTCGCACCCACAGTGCCGCGAGAATAGGAAGGTCTGGACCACGGGTCAATAGGTCTGGACCACTTCGCGGAAAGCCTCCGTCGAGTCGCTAAACCCCCAACTCCTGAGCCAGCACCGCCGCCTGGACCCGGCTGCGCAGCTCCAGCTTGCCCAGCAACCGGCTGACGTGCGTCTTCACCGTCGCCTCGGCCATGTCGAGGCGGGTCGCGATGTCCGCGTTGGACAGTCCCTCGCCCAGACACGACAGCACCTCGCGCTCGCGGCGGGTGAGGGCGTCCAGCACGGCTGGGTCGGCCCTCGGCTCCCGTACCGGCCCCGAGGCGAACTCCGCGATCAGGCGCCGGGTGACCGCCGGGGCGATCAGACCCTCGCCGCGCGCCACCGTCCGTACCGCCTCGATCAGGTCCTTCGCCTCCGTGTTCTTCAGGAGAAAGCCGGAAGCTCCCGCGCGCAGCGCCCCGAAGACGTACTCGTCGAGGTCGAAGGTGGTCAGCACCAGGACGTCGGCCAGCTGTTCGGAGACGACCTGGCGGGTCGCCGACACCCCGTCCAGCCGCGGCATCTGGATGTCCATCAGCACCAGATCCGGCCGCAGTTCCCGGGCCAGCGCCACCGCCTGCTCGCCGTCCGAGGCCTCCCCGACCACCTCGATGCCGGGCGCGCTGCCCAGAATGAGAACGAGCCCGGCCCGTACGGCCGACTGGTCCTCGGCGACGAGCACCCGGATCGCCGCTCCGGCCTGTGTCATACGTCTTCTCCTTCGGCTTCGGTGAGGGGCAGCGTGGCGCGCACGGCCCAGCGGGCGCCGTCCGGTCCCGCCGCGAAGGTGCCGCCCAGCAGCTCGACCCGCTCCCGCATCCCGACCAGACCGGCGCCCGAGCCGGGCGCGCGCGGGCTGCCGTGATCGCCGTACGGGCTGGTCACGGTGACGCTCAGCGAACAGTCCCGTCGGGTGAGCGCCACCGCGACCCGGCCGGGGGAGGCGTGCTTGAGGGCGTTGGTCAGGGACTCCTGGACGATGCGGTACGCGGCCAGCTCGACCGGGGCCGGCAGGGTGCCGTGCCCGGATCCGGCGTCGAGGGCGACGTCGAGGCCGTTGGTACGGGCACCGTCGATCAGCGCGCCGAGGCCGTCCAGTGTCGGGGCCGCCGCCGGTTCCAGGTCCCCGCCGCTGTCGCGCAGGATGCCGATCAGGCGACGCATCTCGGCCAGTCCCGCCACGCTGTTCTCGCGGATGACACCCAGGGCCCGCTTCGAGGTGTCCGGGTCGTCGAGAGAGAGCGCGGCCGTGGAGTGGATCGCGATGGCGGAGAGGTGGTTGGCGACCATGTCGTGCAACTCCCGTGCCATCCTCGCCCGTTCGGAGGTCACCGCCTGGGTTCGGTCCAACTCGGCCAGCAGTGCGGTCTGTTCGGCACGCAGCCGGGCGGAGTCGGCGGCGTCGCGGTGGTTGCGCACGATCAGACCGGTGGCGGCGGGCGTGAACGCCACGATGGCGACGACCACGCCGATGAGCAGGGCCTCCGGTACCCGCCAGACGGCGAAGGGCACGATCGCGGTCGCCACCGAGAGCAGTCCGGTGATCCAGGGAACCCGGCGGGCGGTGGCGGGCGGCCCGTACAGCACGGCCGCGTACACGAGGTCCGTGAACATCACGACGGTGACCAGGTTGCCCTGCGTGAGGACGTCCACGGTCAGCGCGGCCGTGCCGACCAGCAGGCCCGTACGCGGACGGGTCCGCCGGAGCAGTTCGCAGCCGGCGGTCACGACGAGCGGCAGCAGGATCGGCCAGCGCCCGTCCAGGAGCACGAGCGGATCACCGGCCGTACGGGTACCGAGACCGACGCCCCAGATCAGCAGCCCGCCGAGCAGCCCCGCGAGCGCGATGCGCACGTCGTCACGGTGCGGGCGGGGAAGTCGCGGGGCCATGACTCCATCCAACACGGCCCGGGCGACGCCCGCCTGATCCCCGGGAAGGGTCCCCCACTGCATCTTTCGATGTACCGGGACTTCCTCACCGCCGACGACGACTCCGGCCCGTCCCGCCGGGAGCCTGGAAGGAGAACGGATTCCCCGGGTCTCCCGGACTCTCCCGTGAGGAGCGAGTCGTGATCGTCGCGTTGATCATCGCCTGCGAGGTCGGCTTCTGGGTGCTGCTGGCGCTCGGCCTGGCCGTCCGCTACCTGCTCAGGTGGCGTCGCACGAGCGTGGTGCTGCTGCTGTGCGAGCCGCTGCTGGAACTGGTGCTGTTCGTCGTCACGGCGATCGACCTGAGGAACGGCGCCGAACCGAGTTGGGAGCACGGCTTGGCCGCGCTCTACATCGGCTTCACGGTGGCGTACGGCCACTACACGATCCGCTGGCTCGACGGCCACGCCGCCCACCGCCTGGCCGGCGCCCCGCCCCCGCCGGGCCCGCCCCGATACGGCATGGCCCGCGCCCGCCACGAGGGCCGCCTGTGGCTGCGTACGGTCGTCATGGCCGCGGTCGCGTGCGCGCTGCTCCAGGCGGCGGTCTGGTACGTCGGCGACGGGGACACGTCGTCGCTGCGCTCCTTCCAGGGGGCGGCGCTCAGGGCCGTCGGCATCCACGGTCTGATCGCGCTGACGTACACGATCTGGCCCAAGAAGGACCCGGGCGGGCCCGGAGGGGCCGGGAGCGCCGACCGGGTCACCTTCGAGAAGGAGAGCGCGCGCCGATGAACAAGGCGACGAGAAACCTGCTGGAGGGCGCCGTCACCCTGGTGATCGGCCTGGTGCTGTGGCTGTTCGCCGGGGGAGTGGAGCTCCCCTTCGTCACCCTGACGAAGGTGGGTGTGGTCATGATGTGCGTCGGCGGAGCACTGCTCCTGACGGGCCTGTTCCGGACGGCAGGCCCATCGACGAACAGGCGGTAGGGAGTCGGGGCCGCCCGGCCTCCTCAACGCTCCCCGCCCGGGACCCAGAGCACGTCCCCGACTTCCTTGTTCGCGGTCCGCGCCAGAATGAACAGCAGGTCCGACAGCCGGTTGAGGTAGGTGGCGGTGAGCGGGTTCATGCTGCCGTTCTCTCCTTTGGCGCCGTGGACCTCCAGGGCCGCCCAGGTGGAGCGCTCGGCCCGGCGTACGACCGTGCACGCCTGGTGCAGCAGGGCCGCGCCGGGGGTGCCGCCGGGCAGGATGAACGAGCGCAGTTTCTCCAGGTCTTCGAGGAACCGGTCGCAGTCCGCCTCCAGCTTGTCGATGTAGGACTGCTCGACCCGCAACGGAGGAAACTCCGGGTTCTCGGCCACCGGAGTCGCCAGGTCCGCGCCCACGTCGAACAGGTCGTTCTGCACGCGCGTCAGCACCTTGACGACCTCCTCCGCCAGCCCACCGAGGGCAACGGCGGTCCCGATCACCGCGTTCGCCTCGTTGGCGTCGGCGTACGCCGAGATCCGCAGATCGGTCTTGGCGACCCTGCTCATGTCACCGAGGGCGGTGGTGCCCTTGTCGCCGGTCCTGGTGTAGATACGCGTCAGATTCACCATGCGGCCAGAGTAATGATGACCTTCCGCCACCGCTCAACTAGGCCGTACGAGGGGCCGAATGAGCCACGTCGGTGTGATGTCCGTCAGATGAGACGTGACGCGCATTACTTACCGGTCACACAGCACCCTCACGACCGCTAGGGTCCGCCGAAGAGGCCCAATACACGAGGCATACATAAACAGCGCGTCAGGGGAGTCGCACAGTGGCACGGAAGCTAGCCGTCATCGGAGCCGGCCTGATGGGTTCCGGCATCGCCCAGGTCTCCGCCCAGGCGGGCTGGGACGTCGTACTGCGCGATGTCACCGACGAAGCGCTCACCCGTGGCACGGACGGCATCAAATCCTCCTACGACCGGTTCGTCGGCAAGGGCAAACTGGCCGCGGCCGACGCCGAGGCGGCTCTCGGACGCATCACCGCGACGACCGATCTGGACGCGGTCGGCGACGCGGACATCGTCGTCGAGGCGGTCTTCGAGAAGCTGGAGGTCAAGCACGAGATCTTCCGCGCGCTCGACAAGATCGCGCGCGACGACGCCGTGCTCGCCTCCAACACCTCCGCCATCCCGATCACCAAGATCGCCGCAGTCACCGACCGCCCGGACCGGGTCGTCGGTACGCACTTCTTCTCGCCGGTGCCGATGATGCAGCTGTGCGAGCTGGTCCGCGGCTACAAGACGAGCGACGAAACCCTCGCCACCGCACGGGAGTTCGCCGAGTCCGTCGGCAAGACCTGCGTCGTCGTCAACCGGGATGTCGCCGGTTTCGTGACGACCCGGCTGATCTCGGCGCTCGTCGTCGAGGCGGCCAAACTGTACGAGTCCGGTGTCGCCACCGCCGAGGACATCGACCTCGCCTGCAAGCTCGGCTTCGGGCACGCCATGGGCCCGCTGGCCACCGCCGATCTCACCGGGGTCGACATCCTGCTGCACGCGACGAGCAACATCTACACCGAATCCCAGGACGAGAAGTTCGCTCCTCCGGAGCTGATGCGCCGGATGGTTGACGCCGGTGACATCGGCCGTAAGAGCGGGCAGGGCTTCTACAAGCACTGAGCAGTACCGAACAGCATCGAGCATTACCGGGCAACACCGAGCGGGTTACCGAGAAGCGATGAGAAGTGCCGCTGCACAGCAGTACCGCACGTAGTCAACAGGCACGGAAACCGCACGAACCCCTGGGGTATCACCCTGTGGGGTGAATTGAGTATCGGTTCGCTCACAGACGGCAACCTGACCGCCCCTCAGGCAGTCAGACGTTGCATCACCTGCCGACGCGGAGCACGACACGCACTCACGGGAGCGCATATGTACATCAGGGGCGACCACGCCGAGCTGGTCGTCGGGGGCCGCCTCGACGTCCGCAGCGCGGCGGACGCCCGTACGGTCCTGCATACGGCCGTCGACACAGGCGTCGGCGATCTCGTGCTGGACCTGTCCGAGCTGGACTCCTGGGACGCCACCGGACTCGGGGTGATCATGGGAGCCCACCGGCGGTGCGGGCGGTGCGGCAGACGGCTCGTGCTGCGCGACGTACCACCACAGATGCAGCGCCTGCTGGTGGCCACCCGGCTGCACCGGATCCTGGCGATCGAAGGTGGTATCGGGGTGGAGTCACTGCCCAGAGTGTGAGTCCAGAGTCCCACCGACCTGTTTTTCTGCTGGGGGTCCGGGGGTTATCCCCCGGGAAGGCGCAGTACGCACAATCCTCACGAGACTGTGACGTCTCGGACGGCGCGGTACCCCGGCCTGTCATAGATACTGTGCGAAGGTTTAGGGTTCGGTCGCCCGCTGCCTGACATCCCATGGGCGGGCCCGGACCAGAAGCGACAGCGCAGTGTGCGGCAAGGCCGGGAGGGGCCTGGGTCCTGTCGACCCGCACACGACGCTTTTGGGGGGCTTGAACCTTATGGACCCGAACAGCCAGGGCTCCGAGGAGTACGGCCACGACGCCGACGGCACCACGCCGCGTCAGCGCCCGCCTCGTGACGCCCTCACATCCGACTTCGGCCAGCACACGCCCGCGCTCGCCCGCACGGCGCAGCTCGTCTCGGGCGACTACCTGCTCACGGTCAACCCCGTCGACGGCAGCGAGATAGAGGTCTGCCCGCCCGGCGAACGGCCCGGCCGGCCCGCCAAGTTCACGGCGGCCGAGCGCGCCGAGGTCACCCGAGCCGCGAGGCCACCCGTACCGCCCGGGCCCGCGCAGCCCGAACTGCCGCTCCTGGAGCGCGACGGCGAGCGCGAACGGCTGGTGCGACTACTGGCCCGGGGCCGTTCCGTACGGCTGACCGGCCCGGCCGGCTCCGGCCGCACCACGCTCCTCGACGCCGTCGCCGCGGACTGCGCGGACCTCGCGCCCGACGGCGTGGTCCGCCTCACCGGTCTCCACCGCACCAAGACCGACCTGCTCTACGACCTCTTCTACGCCGTCTACAGCGCACCCCTGTACCGGCCGGAACCGGACGAACTGCACGCCCTCGTCCGTGAGGCCGGCGCGGTCGTCGTCCTCGACGACGTGGAGTTCGGCGGCGCCGCGCTCGACGAACTCCTCGACGCGACCCCCGAGTGCGCCTTTCTGATCAGCGCCACCCCCGACGTGCCGGCGCCGTCCGCCGACTCACTGGTCGAGGAGATGTTCCTCGACGGCCTCGACCGGGCAGGCGGCCTGGAGCTGCTGGAGCGTGCCGTCGGCCGGGTCCTGACCGAGGAGGAGGCCAACTGGGCCGGCGACCTCTGGTTCGAGTCCGAGGGGCTGCCCCTGCGGTTCGTCCAGGCCGGCGCCCTGCTCAGGCAGCGCGACGGTCTGCGTGCCGGCGCCGACGCCCTCGACGGGTTCGGCGTCTTCGAGGACACCCCGGTCGACGCGCCCTTCGACACCGGCGACGAGGACGACGTACCGCTGCCCTCGCTCGCCGAGGGAGCCGCGCCCGCGCCGCTGCTCGCGTCCCGGCTCAGCGTGTCCGCGAGGGAGACCCTGCGGTTCGCCGTCGCGCTCGGCGGTGAGGTTCCCCACCAGGCCCATCTGCCCGCACTGGTCGGTGACACCCACGCGGACGCCGCCCTCGGTGAGCTGCTCGGCTGCGCCCTCGTCTCCCCGGTCGGCTCCCACTACCGGCTCGCGGCCGGGGTACGGGCCCAGCTGGAGGCCGCCGGATACGGCGAAGGCGCCCAGGACCGGGCCTTCACCGCCGCCCAGCACTACGCCTGGTGGGCCGGACACCCTTCCGTCACCCCCGAGCGGGTCTGTGCGGAGGCCGACGCCCTGCTCGCCGCCCTCGCCGTGCTGGTCCCCGCGACCACACCGCCGGGGGAGGGCGAGGAGAGCACGGCCGTACAGCTGGCCCGCACGGCGGCGCCCGCCTTCGCGGCAGGTCTGTACTGGAGCGCTTGGGAACACGTCCTGCACTCCGGAGCCGAGGCTGCCCGGCTCGCCGGGGAGGTTTCGGAACAGGCCTATTTCCACCACGAGTTGGGCATACTCGCACTCTGCGGCGAACAGCTCGACCAGGCCCGTGGTGAGCTGGAGGCCGCGATCGGCCTGCGCGGCGCCGTCGCCGACAAGCGCGGTACGGTCGCGGGCCGCCGCGCCCTCACCCTGGTCGCCGACCGGGCCGGCGACACCCCAGGCCCGGGTTCCGCGGCCGGTGAGGAGGTGCCGGACGCGCGCTACGAGGAGTCGGCGTCCCCGCCCGGCGGGGTCCCGGCGGTCTTCGGGGCCGCGGGCTACCCGCCGCTCAAGCCGTCGCCCACCGGTTCCGGTTCGGCTTCCGGTTCCGGCTACGGGGCCGGTGACTTCCCGGCAACGGTGATCACACCCCGGTCCGGGGGCGGCGGGGCGCACAAGGTCTCGACCGTCCAGCGGCTCGTGGGCGGTGCCCGGCGCAACCTCGTGGCGGTCGGTGCGGGCGCCCTGCTCGCGGCGGTGCTCGGCACGGTGGTGACGCTGGGAGCGACCTCGAACCCCAACGACGCGCCGTCCGACCAGGTCGGCGTCAACCCGTCCGCCAGCGCGGGCAGCGACGACGACAGCCTGGGCGCAGACAAGGCCGACAACGGCGACAGTGACAGCGACGGCGACACCGGTACGGCCACCAGCCGGCCGACCGACCCGGGCCCCGACGGGACCATGGGCACCTCGGACGACCCGACGCCGCCCACGGACAGCCAGGAGCCGTCGGACAACCCTACGGGGACGAAAACGCCGGGGGGCGGGAGCAGCACGGGCGGGAGTACGCCGTCCACACCCTCCACCTCGCCGTCGACGACGCCCAGTTCCAACCCGTCGACGTCGACTTCTCCGTCGACACCGTCGTCCAACACGCCCACGCCTTCGGCGTCGGAGTCGGCCGAGCCGTCCGAGGAGCCGTCGCCCTCGGAACCTCCTGCCTCGGCCAGCGGCCCGGTCTCCAGCCCCGTCCAGTCCGAGTCGGCGAGCGAGTCGGCGAGCGCCCCGGTCGACACCGACGAGCCGACGCCGGTGATCTGACAGCACGTCGAAGGGGGCGGGCCCGTAACCAACGGACCCGCCCCCTTCGACGTGCAGCCACACAGTTGTGCCGAGCCGTACAGTCGTGAACCGGCCTCAGAACAGCCGGAGTTTGTCGTCCTCGATGCCGCGCAGCGCGTTGTAGTCGAGGACCGCGCAGCCGATGCCCCGGTCCGTGGCGAGGACGCGGGCCTGGGGCTTGATCTCCTGGGCGGCGAAGATGCCGCGGACCGGAGCGAGGTGCGGGTCGC
Organism: Streptomyces lacrimifluminis; assembly: GCF_014646095.1. Lineage (GTDB taxonomy): Bacteria > Actinomycetota > Actinomycetes > Streptomycetales > Streptomycetaceae > Streptomyces > Streptomyces lacrimifluminis. The sequence continues at coordinate 115,284 of NZ_BMMU01000017.1, forward strand.
GGTTCAACAGCTCCAGATAGCGCGTGAGTTGCTCCACGCCGTCGATCTCGCCGCGCCGTTTGATCTCCACCGCGACCGTCGCGCCCTCGGAGTCACGGCACAGGATGTCGACCGGGCCGATGGCCGTCATGTACTCGCGGCGGATGAGGGTGTAGCCGTCGCCGAGGGTCTCGATGCGGTCGGCGAGGAGTTCCTGAAGGTGCGCTTCCACGCCGTCCTTGATCAGGCCGGGGTCCACGCCGAGTTCGTGCGAGGAATCGTGGAGGATCTCCTCCATCGTGATGATGAGCTTCTCGCCCGCCTTGTTGATGACGGTCCAGATCCCCTCCTCTTCTCCTGCCCCCTCCTTCAACGTGCAGGGCGGAGACATCCAGTTGAGAGGCTTGTAGGCGCGGTCGTCCGCGTGGATCGAGACGCTGCCGTCAGCCTTGACCAGGATGAGACGGGGGGCCGACGGGAGATGAGCGGTGAGCCGGCCCGCGTAGTCCACGGAACAGCGCGCAATGACGAGACGCATGGTCGGCAACGCTACTCGACGCGCGGTGGTCCACGCGATTCGCCCACCTCAGAAGTGCCGACGTGGCCTCCGTGGTCCGAAGGAACATGCCACGGGCAACTGTTCGTTGTTGGCTGATTGTGTTCCTACGGGGACGGTTCTGACCGGTCCTGTATCCGCGTTTTCCTGGTGCCGTCACGGTCCGTTGCCTACGGTAGTAACCGGGAGGTCGCGATGCGTGTACGGAGCGTGCTCGGTGTCGCGGACTCCCTTTCCCTGTCCGGCAACCCCTGCGATCCGGGGGTGCGAGAGGAGAACTCATGTCGCTCGACGTCTCACCGGCCCTACTCGAACAGGCCGAGCGAGGCGAGGTCGACGAAGCCGCCTTCGTCGACTGCGTCCGGACCTCCCTGCCCTACGCATGGGAGATGATCAGCTCCCTGGTGGCCCAGCTGAAGGTGGACGGCGGAGACTTCGCCGACAACCAGACGCCGCCGCCGGACGAGCAGGCAAGGGGCCAGCTGCTACGTGCGCTGGCGAGTGACGCGATACGCGGCGCGCTGCAGCGGCACTTCGGTGTCCGGCTGGCCTTCCAGAACTGCCACCGGGTGGCGGTGTTCCCGCTGGACGCCTCGGTTGACGTCAAGCTGGACCGCTTCACCTCGGTGCGCAGCCAGTTGCTGAACCAGTCGCCGGAATTCCGGGACTGCTGACGGGATCAGGGCACCGGCTTGCCGCTCCGTACGCGGGAGGTGTTTCTGTGCGGGGCGGCAAGCTCCCTGCGACAGCCGGGTGTTCAGCGCAGCTGGGTGAGTACCTCGGTCCCCAGCCGCCGTACGTTCTCCTCGGTGGCCGCCAGGTCGCCGGACCCCTCGACGAGCAGGGCGAAGCGAGAGATGCCCGTCCGTTCGGAGGTCGCCGCGAGCCGGTCGGCGCAGAGCCTGGCCGTGCCCACCGGGTGCAGCCCGCAGAGGAGTTCGGTGTACGCCACGGGGTCCCGCATCGAACGCGCCCTGCCGTCCACCGTGACATGCGCTTCCAGCCCCTGTCGCAGCCAGCCCGGCATCGCCTTCATCAGCGTCTCGACCGCGTCCGTGCGCCGGTCCGCGATCTGGCAGACGCCGGCCGACACATGGGCGGCGCCCCGGATCTCGTCAACCGGGCGTCCCGCCGCACGCGCGTACTGCCGCCACAGGCCGACCATCTCGGCCTTCTCCTCGTCCCCGACATGCATCCCGAGGAGCATCGGCAGCCCGCGCTCGGCGGCCAGCCGCACGCTCGACGGCGAGGTGCACGCGACGACGACCTCCGGCCCCGCGGTGTCCGTCAGCGACTCCGACGGGCTGGGTACGACGGGCACCTCGCGGAACCTGAACCGGTCGCCGTCGGCCGACACGGACGGTTCGCGCAGCCAGCGGAGCAGCAGATCGAGTGACTCCGGGAACGCCGTCTCGTACGCCTCGACCCCCGTCCCGAACACCTCCAGGTCGATCCACGGCCCGCCGCGCCCCACGCCCAGCGTGAACCGTCCGCCCGACGCCAGATGCAGCAGCGCCGCCTGTTCGCCGAGGGCGACGGGGTGGGTGGTGGGCAGGACGCTCACCGCCGTACCGATCCGGATGCGCCGGGTGCGGCCCAGCAGCAGAGCGGCCAGGGTCGTCGCCGACGGGCAGGTGCCGTACGGCACGAAGTGGTGCTCCGCCAGCCAGACCGTGTCGAGACCCGCCTCCTCGGCGACCTCCGCGGACCTGACAGCTCGGTGCAGCGCCTCCCCCTGGCCCTGGCCCGGGAACTGGGCCGCCAGCACAAAACTTCCTACGCGCATTGCTCTTTCCTGCTTCCTAGGCCCCGACGCGGAGCTCCCCCGCACGGCATAACCGCTCGACACGTGCCGAAGTCACGGCTTGGCGGAGAGATAGGCGGATTGTCTGCAGAATCGAGCAGCCGGGAGGGGAGAGGCCGGGGTGCCGATGGCGAGCCGACGGGGGATTCGAGAGAGGGTTCGAGCGAGGTGATGCGGAGGCCCTGGTTCACGTCTACCCCGGATCGTGCCGCGTAGGCTGGATACGACTCGTGCCCCCCGAACCGCTCCGTGAGGTGTCCTGTGTCCCCGCGTCGCAACCGCCCCCAAGGCCCCGGCGGCTCGTCCGGCCGGAGCGCCGACGGGGACGATTCCCGCCGCTACGGCGGCTTCCAGTCCTCGGAGAGCTGGCGGGGCGAGAGCTGGAACGTCCGGAATGTGGTGGGCGCCGGGGCCCAGGGCAAGACCTACCGCTGCCCCGGCTGCGACCAGCTGATCCCGTCCGGCGTCCCGCATGTCGTCGCGTGGGCCGAGCACGCGGGTGTGGACGACCGGCGGCACTGGCACAAGGCGTGCTGGAACGCGAAGGACCGCCGCACCACACGGGTGCAGCGGTCCCGTAACGCACCGAGGTTCTGACCGGGTTTCCGAACTCGCCCAGCAGCCCGGGGAGTTCACGCGTTGGGGTGAATCACACGTCCCGTCGGTCCAGCAGCACGAAGGCGCCGGCGATCGCCGCGGCCGTCAGCCCGACGAGCAGGCCGAGCTGTGCGCCGCCGGCGGCGTTCTCGTTGTCCAGCCCGAAGATCTTGGCGAGGGCGTTGGGCGCGTTGTACTCCATCATCTTCTCGCCGATCGTCCGCATGCTCTCGGACAGCATCAGGAACGCGGGCAGGATCGCCGGCACCAGGACGAGGCCCAGCATCGCGGTGATCGCGCCCGCCGAGTGACGCAGCATCGAGCCGACCGCGAGGGCGAGCACACCGAGCAGCGAGACGTACAGCGCGCCCATGACGACCGTGCCGCCCCACGCCTTGCCCTCGCCGCCGCTGTGCATCGCCTCGGTCATCAGTCCGACGAAACCGATGGCGAACGCGGACACGACAAAGGCGACAGCGAAGAAGATGATCAGCTTGGCGGCGAGCACCCGGTGGCGCTGCGGCGAGGCGGTGAACGTCGTACGGATCATGCCCGTGCCGTACTCCGACGAGATGACCAGCACACCCAGCGTGATCAGGCAGATCTGCCCGAGGACCAGCCCGAAGAACGCGGTGATGGTGTAGGGCACGTTCCCGAAGTCTTCGTCCTGGGTCTGCGAGGCGACCAGCAGACCGATGCCGACGACGAGGAGCAGGAAGACCCCGAGCGTCCACATCGTGGAGCGGACCGACTTGATCTTCGTCCACTCGGAGGCCAGGGCATGACCGAGGTGCGTGCGCGTGACCGGGATCGGCGAGGTGTAGAGGGAGTACGGAGTGCCGGGCGCCGCCTGCCGGTCGGGTGCGGCCTGCGGTGCCAGCTGCTGCGTCGGGGGCTGCTGGGGCGTGCTCATCGGGCGTCCTCGGGCTTGGTCAGGGCGGGGGCGGCGGGAGCGGCGGGCGCCTGCTGAGGGGCGGCGGGCTGCGCGTACGGGTTCGCGTGGTCACCGGCGGGAGCGCCGCCGGGGCCGCCAGGAGCGCCGTACGGGCCCGCCGGCGGGCCCGGCTGCCCGGGCGCCGCGAACGGCGGCTGACCGCCCTGCTGGGGCGGCGGCGGGGCGTACCAGCCGGGCTGGCCCTGCCCCGGGACCGGCATCTGCACCGGCGGCTGCGCGCCCGGCGGCAGCGGCTGCTGGAGCCCGGCCCTCTGGTCGACGGTCGAGCGGTAGTCGACGGCGCCCTGCGTCATCCGCATGTACGCCTCCTCCAGCGACGCCTGGTGCGGCGACAGCTCCCACAGGCGTACGTCGGCGGAGTGCGCCAGGTCGCTGATGCGGTGCAGCGGCAGGCCCATGACGCGCAGTGCGCCGTCCTGCTCGGGCAGCACCTGCCCGCCCGCCTCGGTCAGCGACGCCGTCAGCTTCTCGCGCTGCTGCGGCTCGGTATCCGGCGTGCGTACGCGCGCGAAGTCGGCCGAGTTGGTGGAGATGAAGTCCCGCACGCTCATGTCGGACAGCAGCTGTCCGCGCCCGATCACGATGAGGTGGTCGGCGGTCAGCGCCATCTCGCTCATCAGGTGGGAGGAGACGAACACGGTCCGCCCCTCCGCCGCGAGCGCCTTCATCAGGTTGCGCACCCAGAGGATGCCCTCGGGGTCGAGGCCGTTGACCGGCTCGTCGAAGAGCAGTACCTGGGGGTCGCCGAGGAGCGCGGCGGCGATGCCGAGCCGCTGTCCCATGCCGAGCGAGAACCCCTTGGAGCGCTTGCGGGCCACGTCCTGGAGCCCGACGACCCCGAGCACCTCGTCCACGCGCCGCGCCGGGATGCCCGAGAGCTGGGCCAGGCACAGCAGGTGGTTACGGGCGTGCCGGCCGCCGTGCACCGCCTTGGCGTCGAGCAGCGCGCCCACCTGCCGGGGGGCGTTGGGCAGCTTGCGGTAAGGGAAGCCGCCGATCGTCACCCGGCCCGAGGTGGGCTGGTCGAGGCCGAGGATCATCCTCATCGTCGTCGACTTGCCGGACCCGTTGGGGCCGAGGAAGCCGGTGACGGACCCCGGCCGCACCTGGAAGGAAAGGTTGTACACGGCCGTCTTGTCGCCGTAGCGCTTCGTCAGGCCGACTGCCTCGATCATGCTCCGCACCCACCGAAAAATTCAGGACAGCAGGGCACATGCCCCCGTAAGGATTAGGAGCTTATCCGGACACTGACGGTTCCCTTCAAGGGGCGGAAAAATGTCGGGTGCATGCCGTCCCCCGAAGGGGCGAGGGACTGCGTCGATACGCGGCGCCGTCACGGGCGCGACAGCCCCCACCGGCCCGCGGCGAAGAAACCGCCCCCCCCCGGCGGACCGCTCACGCGTCCCGCTGCTTCAGCAGCACATAGCCGCCGAGCAGGGCCACGACGACCCACCCCACCATGATGGCGAGCCCGCCCCAGGGACCGTAGGGAGTGTCGTTGTCGACCGGGGTGACCACCTGCATGATCTTGCTGCCGGCCTGGTCGGGCAGATAGCGGGCGATCTTCTTCGTCGCCGAGACCGCGCCCAGGATGTTGGAGATCAGGAAGAAGAACGGCATCAGGATGCCCAGCGACAGCATCGGGCTGCGCAGCATCGCGGCCACGCCCATGGAGAACAGGGCGATCAGCGTCATGTAGAGCGCCCCGCCGAGGACCGCGCGCAGTACGCCCGGATCGCCGATGGACGTCGAATGTCCGCCCAGCATCGCCTGCCCGAGGAAGAACGCGGCGAAGCTGGTGACGATCCCGACCGCGAAGGCGAGCCCGGCCGCCACCGCGAGCTTGCAGGCGAGGAACGTGCCGCGCTGCGGTACGGCGGCCAGCGAGGTGCGGATCATGCCGGTGCTGTACTCGTTCGACACGACGAGCACCCCGAACACGATCATCGCGAGCTGCCCGAGACTCATCCCCGCGAAACTGGTGTACGTCGGGTCGAAGGACAGCCGGTCCTTCTCGCTGAGGTCGCTCCACTGGTTCTTGAAGAGCAGCGAGATCAGCGCGCCGAGCGCGATCGTCACCACGGCCGCGAGACCGAGCGTCCACACCGTGGACGCCACCGACCGGATCTTGGTCCACTCGGACCGGATGACCTGAGCGGCCGTCATGACCGTCCTTCCTGCCAGCCGTCGCCCCACGCCGCCGCCGAGGAATCGGGCGGGGCGCCGGCCGGGAGGCCGGACGGGGCCGGGGTGTCGGAATGCGCGTGGTACTCGACCGACTCGGCGGTCAGCCGCATGAACGCCTCCTCCAGGGAGGCCTGTTGGGGGCTCAGCTCGTGCAGCACGAGGTGGTGCTGCGCGGCCAGCTCACCGATCTGCTCGGCCTTCCCGCCGTCCACTTCGAGCGTCTCGCCGCCGGCCTGCACCGCCGTGATCCCGGCGGCGTACAGGACGTCGAGCAGCCGTTCGCGCTGGGGGGAGCGGATACGGACGTACGAACGCGAGTTCTGCTCGATGAAGTCCGCCATGGAGGTGTCGGCGAGCAGCCGCCCCTGCCCGATGACGACCAGGTGGTCGGCGGTCAGCGCCATCTCGCTCATGAGATGCGAGGAGACGAAGATCGTACGGCCCTGCTCGGCCAGTGATTTCATCAGGTTGCGGATCCAGTGGATGCCCTCGGGGTCGAGCCCGTTGACCGGCTCGTCGAACATCAGGATCCGCGGGTCACCGAGGAGCGCGCCCGCGATACCGAGGCGCTGCCCCATGCCGAGCGAGAACCCCTTCGCCTTCTTCCGGGCGACCGCCGTGAGCCCGACGGTGTCGAGCACCTCGTGCACGCGCGAGGAGGGGATGCCGTTGCTCTGCGCGAGACAGAGCAGGTGGTTGAAGGCGCTGCGACCGCCGTGCATGGCCTTGGCGTCGAGGAGGGCGCCGATGTACTTGAGGGGGTCCTTCAGCCGGTCGTAGTGCTGACCGTCGATCCGGACATCGCCGGCGGTGGGGCGGTCGAGGCCGAGCATCATCCGCATGGTGGTGGACTTGCCGGCGCCGTTGGGGCCGAGGAAGCCGGTCACGATGCCCGGTCTGACGGTGAACGTCAGGTGGTTGACCGCCATCTTGTCGCCGTACCGCTTGGTCAGCCCCTCTAGCTCGATCATGCGGCCACGCTAGTTCGAGGGTTCGGGCGATGCCAGTCGGCTCCGCCGGGCAGGGGGGCACGTGTGCCGGAACATTTGGTGAACGCGGGTTCGGGCTCGGCAGTGATCGCCGGTGGGTGCGTGCTGCGCCGTCGTGGCTTGTCGCGCCCGCGCGGCGGAGCCGCAAATGTCACAGCCCCGCGCCCCCAACAAAGACGCCCGCACCCCTCGTGCGAGGGGTGCGGGCGTCTACAGCCGTCTACACGACGTCCGTCCTGCTGCTTACCGCGACTGCTGGGCCGGAACCCCGCGGGTGATCGGCTCGTCGTCCGTGGCCGGGGCGCCGGCGGCGGCGACCGCGGCTCCCGTCAGGGTGGCGAGCATCTCGCGGACGTTCGTCAGCTGGGCGTTGATCGAGTCGCGGCGGTTGGTGAGAGCCGCCAGCTCGCGCTCCGATTCCGAACGGATCCGGTCGGCCTTGGCGTTCGCGTCGGCCACGATGTCCTCGGCCTGGCGCTGGGCCGTCTCGACCGTCTGGCGGGCGCGGCGCTCGGCGTCCGTGCGCAGCTTCTCGGCCTCCAGGCGAAGCTGCTCCGCGCGGTGCTCGATCTCCGCGAGGCGCTTCTCGGCCTTGGCCTGACGGGACGCGAGGTCGCGCTCCGACTGCTCGCGGCGCTTGGCGAGGTTCGTCTCGAAGTCCGCGGCGGCCTGGGCGGCCTTGGCGCGGGTCTCCTCGAAGAGGGCGTCCGCCTCCTCGCGCTTGGACTGCGCGTCCTTCGTCGCCTCCTGACGCAGCTGGGAGGCGTCGCTCTTGGCCTTCTCGACGATCCGGACGCCCTCGTCCTCCGCCTTGGACTTGCGGTCCGCAGCGAACGATTCTGCGTCGTTGCGCACCTGCTGGGCCGCCGACTCGGCGAGCTCACGGTGCTGCTCGGCCGCGCGACGGGCCTCCTCGCGCAGGTCCTTCGCCTCCTCCTCGGCGAGACGGAGGATCTTCTCGACGCGCGCGCCGAGACCGGCGTACGACGGCTCTGCGTCGCTGACCTGGGCCTGGGCGTTCTGCGTTTCGAGGTGGAGCTCCTCGATGCGCTTTTCCAGAGCAGTGATCCGAGCCAGAGCGCTGTCACGGTCGGAGACGAGCTTCGAGATGCGTTCGTCCACCTGAGCGCGGTCGTACCCACGCCGCACAAGCTCGAAGCCGTAGGGGGAAGTGTCGCTCATGGGGTTCCTGTCGAATGAGACCGGTGAGGTGATAGGTGGAATCCTAGGGGTCCAAGCGGCGTGTCATCGAGCAGTCACCCGATTGATATGGAGAATGAGACCCCTTTTGAGTGGCTAACCGGCGGACTGCTTGCCAAAGAATTGGTCAAAGACCCCAGAAAGCCCCACAGGATGTACGCAACGCGCGCTCCGTGTCAGCCGTCTGACGACTTGCCACCCGAACGGGTCACGCCGACGGCAGCGCCCGCCTTGACGCCGCCGTCCTTGTTCGCCGCCGGGGCCTCAAAAGACTCCAACGCCTCCAGGACGTCCTGGACACGGGAAATCTCCGCCTGAATGTCCTCGCGACGCCGGACGAGGACTTCGAGCTCGCGCTTGCCCTCCTCGACCGTGGCCTTCGCCTCGCGGATCGCCTCGGCCCGCAGTTCCTCGGCCTCCCGGATCAGCGAGGACTTCTTCTGCTCGGCCTCCTTCAGGAGCCCCTCGGCCTTCTTGACGGCGGCGATACGGACCTTGCCCGCCTCGGAGTTGGCCTCCGAGACCAGGTCCTTGGCCTTCGCCTCGGCCTTGGCCAGCTGCTCCTCGGCGGCCGTGATCAGCGCGTCACAGCGGTCACCGGTCGACCTCATGGTCTCGGCGGCCTCGCGGCGGGCCCGCTCGTGCAGGCTTTCGATCTCGGCGGTGATGCGGTCACGCAGCTCCTCCGCGCGCCCCCTTATGGCGGTGGCGTCCCGGCGGGCGCCGACGAGCAGCTCGTCCGCGTTCGCGCGGGCCTTCTCCACCGTCGAGTTGCCCCTGGCTGTCGCCTGGGCCACCAGCCGGTCGGCCTCGCTGCGGGCCGCGCCCACCATCGAGTCGGCCTGCGCCTCCGCCTCCGCCGTCGTCTTCTGCGCGGCCTGCTGCGACTCCGACAGGAGCTTGTCGGCCTCGGCGGCCGTCTCCGTGATGAGCGTGTCGACCTGCTCGGCCGCCTCGGAGCGTCGCTTGTTGGCCTCCTTGCGGGCCTCGTCCAGCGTGTTGTCGGCCTCGTCGCGCGCGGTCGACATGAGCCGGTCGGCCTCCGCCGCAGCCTCGGCCCTGACCCGCTCCGCCTCCGTACGGACCCGCTCCGCGTGCTGCTGCGCCGAACCGACCGTGTCGGCGGCCTCGGCCCGCAGCCGCTCCGCTTCCCCGGTCGCCTCCGAGATCAGCTGCTCGGCCGCGGCCACGGACTCGGCCCGGACCCGCTCCGCCTCGGCGTTGGTCTCCTCGGTGAGCCGCTCCGCCTCCGCCGTCACCTCGGTGATCAGCGTGTCGGCCTGCGTCGCCGCGTCCGAACGGATCCGGTTCGCGTCCTCGCGCGCCTCCGCACGGCTGCGCGCCGCGTCCTGCTCGGCACCCGCGATGGTGTCCGACGCCTCGGTACGCACCCGCTGGGCGTGCGCGGCGGCGTCCTGACGCAGCCGCTCCGCCTCGGCGATCGCCTCGCCCACCGTGCGCTCGGCGAGCGCCTTGGCGTGCTCCGACGCCTCCGCCGCCTCGCGCCGGACCCGGCTCGCGTCCTCCGAGGCCCGCTCCCGCTCGGAGTAGGCATCGGCGCGGACCCGGTCCGACTCCTCGGACGCCTCGCGCCGCATCCGGTCGGCGACGTGCTCGGCGGCGGAACGCAGCCCCTGGATCTCCTCCTGGGCCTGCTCGTGCAGCCCGGACACCGACTCCCGCACCTGCTGGGCGTGCTGCTCGGCCGCCGACACCATCTCGGTGGCCCGGCGATCCGCCTCCTCGACCAGCCGTACGGCCTCGGCCTGGGCGTCCTCAACGCGCCTGCGCGCAGACGCCAGCAGTTCCTCGCTCTGCTCGCGGGCCCGCTCGCGCTCCTGGTCGGCCTCCTGGCGGGCGGAACCGAGGGTCTCCTCGGCCTCGCGGCGACGCCGGGCGGCCTCCTCCTGGGCGGCGGCCAGCGTCTCCGACGCCTCCGTCGCCAGTCGCTCGGCGGCGGCCTGCGCCTCCGCCCGTACCCGGTCGGCGGTGTCCTGGGCCTCCGTCTTCAGCCGCTCGGCCTCGGCCGCCGCCTCGGACCGCAGGCGTACGGCGATGGCCTCGCCCTCCGCCCGGGACGCGGACGCGTCCGCCGCCGCCTCGTCGCGCAGCCGCTGGATCTCCGCGTCGGCCTGCGCCTGCAGGCTGCGGATGCGCTCGGCGGCCTCCGAACGAAGCCGCTCCGCCTCCTCGGACCCCTCGCGGCGGGTCCGGTCGGCCTCCGAGCGGGCGTCGGTGAGCGCCTGCTCGGCGGCGGTGAGCCGGTCCTCGGCCTCGGTCTGCAGCCGGGTGAGGTCGGCGGCGGCCTCGTCGCGGCGGACCCCTATCGCCCGTTCGGTCTCCTCGCGCAGCTCGCGCGCGGCCTGCTCGGCGTCCGCCTTGATGCCCTCGGACTGCTCGACGGCCTCCGCGCGGTGCCGCTCGGCCTCCTTGCGGGTGCGCTCCAGGGTCTCCTCGGCCTGCCGGCGCAGCGTCGTCGCGCGCTCGATGGCCTCCGTACGGACCTTCTCGCTGTCCGACTGTGCGGTCTGGCGCGTCTCGTCCGCGTCCGCCTTCGCCTTGGCGAGCAGCTCCTCGGCGGTCCTGGCCGCCTCCTCGATCTGCTGGACGGCCTCACGGCGCGCCTCCGCGCGGATGCGCTCGCCCTCGGCGACCGCGTCGGCGCGCAGCTGCTCGGCCTCGCCGCGCAGCCGCCGGGCCTCCTCCTGGAGCTCGACGGTCTTGGCGCGGTACTCCTTGGTGTCGTCCTTCGCCGTGCCCTTGAGCTGCTCGGCGATGTCGTGCGCCTCGGCGCGCAGCCGGTCCGCCTCCGCCTCGGCCTCGGCGCGGATGCGCTCGGCCTCCTCGGTGGCCGCCCGGGTGGTCGACTTCGCTTCCTCGGACGCCTTGTTGAGGACGTCCTCGGCGGTGCGGGCCGCCTTGGCGAGCTGGGATGCGGTCTCCTCGGCGGTGAGACTGCGCGCGGTCTCCTCGGCCTCCGCGACGATCTTCTCGGCCTTGGCCTTGGCGTCGGCGACGATCTCCTCGGCGGACGCCTTGGTGGCCTCGGCCTCCTGGCTTGCCTCGGTGACCAGCCGGGCGACCTGCTCCTTCGCCGTACGGGTGCGCTGCTCGTTGGCCGACTCGGCGCTGGAGATCGTCTTGGTCGCGGTCTCCTTCGCCTCGGTGAGGACCTTCTCGGCCTCGGCGCGTGCCTCCCGCAGGGCGGCCTCGGCCTCCTGCATGCGCTGCTCGGCGGCGCGGCTCAGCTCGGTGGCCTGACGGCGGGCGCTGTCCGACTCGGTCACCGTGGAGCTGCGCAGCTGCTCGGCGTGGTCGGCGGCCTCGCGGGCCTCGGAGGTGGCGCTGTTCAGGAGACGCTCGGCCTCGGCACGCGCCCGGCGCAGCAACTGGTCGGCCTCCGCGCGGGCGGACTCGCCCTCGCTCTGCAGCCGCAGCCTGGCCTCGTTCGCGACCCGCTCGGCCTCGGCGCGCGCGGCGGCCAGCGCCTGCTCGGCCTCCGCCCGCGACTCGTCGACGAGCCGACGCGCCTGGGACTCGCTGCGGGCCCGCAGCTGCTCGGCCCACGCCACGTTCTCGTTGACGTGCGCCTCGACGGTCTGCCGGCGTTCGGCCAGCTCCTGGTCGAGCTGCTGGCGGCGGGTGACCGCCTCCTGGTGCAGCTCGGCCTGCAACCGGGCCGCCTGTTCGGCGTGCTCCTGCAGGATGCGCTGCGTCTGCGCGCGCGCCTGCGAGATCTCGCGCTCGGCGTCCTGGCGCAGCTGATCCGCCTGGATCTGCGCGTTGCGCAGCAACTGCTCGGCCTGATAGCCGATGTCACCGCCGTCATAGGCGGGCCGGGACATGAGGGTGCGGCGCGCCTCGTGAAGCTTGGCGCGCAGCACCTCGACCTGGTAGCCGAGGTCCTCGGCATGCTGAATCGCCTTTTCCCGCTCGGTCTTCAGCCGCTCCATCTCGGCCTCGAACCGAGAGAGGTGGTCGACGTCAGCCGCCGGCTCTCGCTCCTGGCGTTCGTAGCCCCGCACTGCGCGGTCCCATCCGTCCCCTGGTCGCAACCTTCTCCGAACGAGCCACGTCCATCCGCCGGACGGGACCCCCGGGGAATGGTGTCAGATCAACGGCGAAGCACGGACTCCCGCCCTCACCCTCGGCCCCCGAAACCTGTACCCCGGCCCTCGGATCCCGCACCTCCACACACCGGGATCCGGGCCGCTCCCCGACAACACGGCAGCGGCTGTCCCCAACCCTACCGGCCCATATGTACGAGGGTCAGTGCTCAGGTGACTCAACAGCCGCCGAAGTGACCAGTTCTGTCAGTACTCCGTGGCAATCCTTGGGGTGCAGGAAGGTGATCCGCGACCCCATGGAGCCGCGCCGTGGCTCCTCGTACAGAACGCGTACGCCCTTGTCGCGGATGTCGGCGGCATCTCCGTCGACATCCGCCGTACCGAAAGCGATGTGGTGCACTCCCTCCCCGTTCTTGGCGAGCCACTTGCCCACGGCGGAGTCCTCGCGGGTGGGCTCCAGGAGCTGGAGGTAGGAGGCGCCGCCGTCGTCCGTGTTGTTGATCTTCAACATGGCCTCGCGTACGCCCTGCTCCTCGTTGACCTCGGAGTGGAACACCTCGAAGCCGTACGTGGCCCGGTAGAACTCGACGGTCTTGTCGAGGTCGAAACAGGCGATCCCGATGTGGTCGATTCGCGTCAGCATGGTGTCAGTGCAGCGCTCCGGAGGCGGTTACGCAACGTGCGCGCGATCACACCGACGGCCCGATGACGGCGGGACTACCGCTCAGTACATTCAGGTAAACCCTCGTTCACACTCCTCAGCTCCCCAGCTGAAAGGGGATCGCACCTCATGTCAGGAACGAACAGCAGTACCTCGGTGATCGTCGCGGGCGCACGCACGCCCATGGGGCGGTTGCTGGGCTCGCTGAAGACCTTCTCCGGAGCCGACCTCGGCGGCTTCGCGATCAAGGCCGCCCTCGACCGTGCGGGGATCGGTGGCGACCAGGTGCAGTACGTGATCATGGGCCAGGTCCTCCAGGCCGGTGCGGGCCAGATCCCGGCCCGCCAGGCCGCGGTCAAGGCCGGCATCCCGATGAACGTCCCGGCGCTGACCATCAACAAGGTGTGTCTGTCGGGCCTGGACGCGATCGCGCTGGCGGACCAGCTGATCCGCGCCGGCGAGTTCGACATCGTGGTGGCCGGTGGCCAGGAATCCATGACGAACGCCCCCCACCTGCTCCCCAAGTCCCGCGAGGGCTTCAAGTACGGCGCGATCGAGATGCTCGACGCGATGGCGTACGACGGTCTCACCGACGCCTTCGAGAACATCGCCATGGGCGAGTCGACGGAGAAGCACAACACGCGTCTGGGCATCCTGCGCCCCGAGCAGGACGAGATCGCCGCCGCCTCCCACCAGCGCGCGGCGGCGGCCCAGAAGAACGGCGTGTTCGAGGCGGAGATCACGCCGGTGGAGATCCCGCAGCGCAAGGGCGAACCGATCGTTTTCAGCCAGGACGAGGGCATCCGGGCGGAGACGACGGCGGAGTCGCTGGGCAAGCTGCGCCCGGCGTTCACGAAGGACGGCACGATCACGGCGGGCACGTCGTCGCAGATCTCGGACGGTGCGGCGGCCGTGGTCGTGATGAGCAGGGCGAAGGCCGAGGAACTCGGCCTGGAGTGGATCGCGGAGATCGGCGCCCACGGCAATGTGGCGGGCCCGGACAACTCCCTCCAGTCCCAGCCCTCCAACGCCATCCTGCACGCCCTCGGGAAGGAGGGCCTGGGCGTCGAGGATCTTGACCTGATCGAGATCAACGAGGCCTTCGCGGCGGTCGCGGTCCAGTCAATCAAGGACCTCGGGGTGTCCACGGAACGGGTGAACGTCAACGGCGGAGCGATCGCCCTGGGCCACCCGATCGGCATGTCCGGCGCACGGCTCGTACTGCACCTGGCCCTGGAGCTGAAGCGGCGCGGCGGCGGCGTGGGCGCGGCGGCCCTGTGCGGGGGCGGCGGCCAGGGTGACGCGCTGATCGTGCGGGTACCCAAGGCATAACGGGTATCCATACGGCTGTGATCGGAACGGAGTTGTGATGCAGGACGTCCCCACGCTGGTGGCCCAGGCCCGGGAAGGCCGGCCGCGGGCCGTGGCCAGGCTGATCTCCCTGGTGGAGGGGGCGTCCGGACAACTCCGCGAGGTCATGGCCGCACTGGCCCCGCTGGCGGGCAACGCGTACGTGGTCGGCCTGACGGGATCACCGGGCGTGGGCAAGTCGACGTCGACCTCGGCGCTGGTCACGGCGTACCGGCGGCAGGGCAGGCGGGTCGGCGTACTCGCCGTCGACCCGTCGTCGCCCTTCTCCGGCGGCGCGCTGCTCGGCGACCGGGTGCGGATGTCCGACCACGTGTCGGACCCGGGCGTCTACATCCGCTCGATGGCGACCCGGGGCCACCTCGGCGGTCTGGCCTGGGCGGCCCCACAGGCGATCCGTGTCCTGGACGCGGCGGGCTGCGACGTGATCCTGGTGGAGACGGTCGGCGTGGGCCAGTCCGAGGTGGAGATCGCCGCGCAGGCGGACACCAGCGTGGTGCTCCTCGCGCCGGGGATGGGCGACGGCATCCAGGCGGCCAAGGCGGGAATCCTGGAGATCGGTGATGTGTACGTCGTCAACAAGGCGGACCGGGACGGCGCGGACTCCACCGCCCGCGAGCTGAACCACATGCTCGGCCTGGGCCAGTCCAGAGGGCCCGGCGACTGGCGCCCCCCGATCGTGAAGACGGTCGCGTCGCGGTCGGAGGGGGTCGACGAGCTGGTGGAGGCCCTGGAGAAGCACCGTGCGTGGATGGAGGAACACGGCGTCCTGGCCGAGCGCCGCCGCGCCCGCGCCTCCCACGAGGTCGAGACGATCGCCGTCACGGCCCTCCGCGAACGCATCGGCGACCTCCACGGCGACCGCCGCCTGAGCGCTCTGGCAGACCGGATCGTGGCGGGGGAGCTGGATCCTTACCGGGCTGCGGACGAGTTGGTGGCGGGGCTGACGGAGGGGTGAGGCCTGTTCAGTCCGGGCTTTGATTTCCCACCCACCCACCCACCCACCCGTTCGCCGCATCTCACCAACCCAGACCGGGGGTATTTCAGCCCGTCCGGCGTTTGAGGACGAGGCCCGTTCAGGGCCGAAGCGGGGGTCTGGGGGCCGCAGGCCCTCAGGGGCGGGACTCAGTCGTCGTCGGAGTGCTCCTGCGTGACCTTGCCCGTGTCGAGCGCCACCTTCCACTCGCTCGCCGCGCCGCCCTTCACCGTCTCCACGCTCCACACCACCGAGCCACCCTCCTCGTCACCGCCGACCTCGGTGACCGTGCCCTTCGCCGCGGCGGCAACGGCGGCCTCCCGGGCGTCGAACTTCGCGCCCCTCAGCGCGGCGAACTCGGAGCGGTCGTCCTTGTCGTTGTCGTCGTCGGTGTCACGCTGCGCCCCCAGCACCTTCCCCGTGCCGGAGACCTTGACGTCGTACTCGGCCCCGTCGCCCCGCACGACCTCCACGCCCCACGTGCCGGCGTCGGCGTCGTCGTCGTCCTGCGACTCGGCGGAGACGGCGGTGCCCGGGGTGTGCCGCAGCGCCGCGGCGATGGCCTCGGCGGCGGTGCTGCCGCGAACAGCCGTACCGTCGTCGGCGCTGTCGGCTTCGTCGACGGCGTCGGTCTCGTCCGTGTCGTCGTCCCGGTCGGAGGCCACCCGCACGTTCGCCCCCGTCCGGTCCCGCGCCGCCGTCTCGTCGCCGCCCGCCGCGAAGGCGGCGACGGTGCCGCCGGCCAGGGCGGTGGCGGTGAGGGTGGCGATGACGATGTTCCGCTTCATGGGATTTCCTGCCTCTTCGTTCGGTTCATTCGGTTCGTTCGGTTCAGCGGCGATTCGCTCCGCTTCGTTGACGAGAACCAAGCTGCCCGACGGCGGCTGAAGCGAGCCTGAAGGCACCTGAAGGCGTCTTCAGCTTCGTTTTGCGAGGCTGTACGCATGCGACTGTTGATCGTCGAGGACGAGAGGCGGCTGGCCCTGTCACTCGCCAAGGGCCTGACCGCCGAGGGATACGCCGTGGACGTCGTCCACGACGGCAGCGAGGGCCTGCACCGGGCCACCGAGACGCCGTACGACCTGGTGATCCTCGACATCATGCTGCCCGGCCTCAACGGCTACCGGGTCTGCGCGGCCCTGCGCGCCGCCGGCCACGAGGTACCGATCCTCATGCTCACCGCCAAGGACGGCGAGTACGACGAGGCGGAGGGCCTGGACACCGGCGCCGACGACTACCTGACCAAGCCCTTCTCCTACGTCGTCCTGGTCGCCCGGGTGAAGGCGCTGCTGCGCCGACGCGGATCCGCGGGAACCTCGCCCGTCCATGTGGTCGGCGAGCTGACGGTCGACACCGCGGCCCACCGCGTCCACGTCGGAGAGAGCGAAGTCACCCTCACCGCAAAGGAGTTCGCCGTCCTGGAACAACTCGTCGTGCGGGCCGGCGAGGTGGTGTCCAAGGCGCAGATCCTGGAGCACGTCTGGGACTTCGCGTACGACGGCGACCCGAACATCGTCGAGGTGTACGTCAGCACGCTGCGCCGGAAGCTCGGCGCTCCGCTGATCCGGACCGTGCGCGGTGCCGGGTACCGGCTGGAGGTGCCGCGGTGAGGCGCGCTCTCGGCTCCGTGCGGGCCCGGGCGACCCTCGCTGCCACCCTCGTCGTCGCGGTCGCGCTGGTCGCCGCCGGGACCGCCGTACTGCTGTCGCTGTGGTCCAACCTCAGCGGCCAGGCCGGTACGCAGGCCGAGCGGACCGCGCGGGCGGTCGCCGCCGATCTCGCGGCCGGGACGGCGTACGACAAGCTGTCGCTCGACGCCGACGACCGGCCCGTCCAGGTCGTCGACGCCGCCGGACGGCTGGTCGCGGCCAGCGAGGACCTGGAGCGGATCAGCGGCACGGGTGTGGCCGCCGTGCGTCCGCAGGTGCCCGCGGACAGCGGCCGTGACGACAGCGCGGCCGAGGACGACGGCTCCCTCTCGCCCGGCGAGATCGACGAGGACGTCTCCTTCACCGACGGGTCCGCGACCGTCGAGGGCGACGAGGCCGACTACCGGTTCGCTGCCGTGCGGGTCGAGGTCGACGACAAGGGCACGCTCACCGTCCACGCCGGCGCGCCGCTCTCCGTCGAACAGAGCGCCGTCAGCACCGCGTTGACCGTCATGCTGATCGGGTTCCCGCTGCTGCTCGGTGTCGTCGCGGGCGTCACCTGGCTGGTCACCCGGCGTGCGCTGCGCCCCGTCGAGGGCATCCGGGCCGAGATGGCCGCGATCACCGCCTCCGAGGATCTCGCCCGACGCGTCCCGGTGCCGGACACGCACGACGAGGTGGCCAGGCTCGCCCGGACCACGAACGAGACACTGGCCGCCCTGGAGACCTCCGTGGAACGCCAGCGCCGGTTCGTCGCGGACGCCTCGCACGAGCTGCGCAGCCCCATCGCCTCCCTGCGCACCCAGCTCGAGGTCGGCGCCGCACACCCGGAGTTGCTGGATGTGGACGGGGCCGTCGAGGACACCGTACGGCTGCAGCGCCTCGCCGCCGATCTGCTGCTGCTCGCCCGGCTGGACGCGGGGGAGCGGCCCGCCGACGCGCGCTTCGACCTCGCGGAACTGGTCCGCGAACAGGCGGAGGGCCGGACAGGACTGACGGTCGAGGCAGGCGCCGTGGAGGTGGCCGGGTCCCGGATGCAGCTGGGGCGGCTGGTCGCCAATCTGCTGGACAACGCGCAGCGGCACGCCCGGTCGGTGGTCACCGTGTCCGTACGGCGGGAGGGCGGACGGGCCGTTGTCGAGGTCGCCGACGACGGGGACGGGGTGCCCATGGCGGACCGGGACCGGGTCTTCGAGCGGTTCGTACGGCTCGACGCCGCCCGCAGCCGCGACGACGGCGGCGCCGGGCTCGGACTCGCCATCGCCCGGGACGTCGCCGTACGGCACGGCGGCACACTGAGCGTGCGTGAAGCGACAACAGGCGGAGCCCTGTTCGAGCTCCGCCTGCCGATCACCTGATCCGTCGGACGGGTTCTACGGCCGGCCCCGTCGGCCGCGCAGGTGCTGCGCGATCGGCTTGAGCGACGTGCTGAGCTGGGCCAGGGCTTCCGGGGTCAGCAGCTCGATGAAGTGCCGCCGCACGGACGCCACATGATGGGGCGCGACCTTGTTCATCGTGTCCATGCCCTGCTCGGTGAGCACCGCGTACAGGCCCCGCCGGTCGGACTCGCAGTTCTCGCGGCGGACCAGGTTCGCGTTCTCCATGCGGGTGATCTGGTGGGAGAGCCGGCTCTTGGACTGGAGAGTGGCGGACGCGAGGTCACTCATCCGCATGCGCACGTCTTCGGATTCGGAGAGGTTCACGAGGATCTCGTAGTCGTTCATCGTCAGGCCGAACGGTTGCAGGTCCTTTTCGAGCTGGTATGCCAACAGCCTGTTGACCTCCAGGTGGGTGCGCCAGGCGCACTGCTCCGCGTCGGTCAGCCAGCTTGCGGCCGTCTCGGTCTCCATGAATGAAGTCTACCTAAAAGGTTGAAAGGCGAACTAGTGAGGGTGGCGTGACGACGGGCACACGTTCGATGTCACACTCCGCAGACTACCGCTCACAGCCCGAAGCGACGCTGGAGGTCGCCGAGCTGTCCGGGAAGGCGCGGTGCGCCCGGTTGCTGTGGATGGCCTGTGGGGGCCCCACCGCCGCCCGGCACTCCCGGCTCGTGCGGAACCACTCCCGTGGCCTGCTCGGCCATGAGGGTCTCGCTGGACTGGAGCAGTACCGTGCCGGCCCCGACGAACTCGAACTGGTGCTCCTCGCCCGAGGCTCCGCCGATGCCCGTCATCGCACGTAGACCGCCCATCAGACCCGTCATGTACCCATGGTCGTAGTGGTGGCAGGGCGAGGGGCAGTCGGCCCAGCCGACCAGGGCCTGCGGGTCCACCCGGATGGGGGGTTCCATGAACACCACCGGGCCGTTCGAGGCGGCCACGAACTTGCCCGTTCCGATGAGGGTGAGGAAGCCCGGCACGATCGACTGCTTGAGCGCGAGACTTGGCTGAAAAGCGAGGAGGTTGCCCGAGCGAATGGTCAGGTTGCCCTCCTCCAGATCGTACGAATTCACGTCGAAGGCCCGGTCGGCGAGGAGCATCTTGCCCGAACCCTCGGCCACGACCCAGTCGCTCGCGTGCAGAGGCGAATGAAAAGACGTACGGACAAGACGGTCCAGACGGCCGTGTCCGATGCCGTTGAAGTCGATCGAGCCGTAGTAGGCGATCATCTTCCCCTTCTGCAGGAACCACTGGCTCCCCTTGAGCTCCACGCAGAAGGTGTAGTTGTTGACGCTGTCGTCGGACGGCAGCGTCATCGGGTCGTGGACGACGGGCCCCGCGCCCGGGTAGGTGGTCACAGCTTCTCCTCCGACGCCTGGACGTACACCGCACCGCTGCCGCTGAGCTCCAGCTGGAACGCCTCGCCCGAGCCGCGGCCCACCATGTCGCGCCAGCCGAGCGCGGTGGACAGCTTGTTGCGGACGTCGCCGTGGTGCGCGACGTACGCCTGGGGGTCGACATGGACCGGGCGCTGGGGGGTGATCGGCACCTCGATCACCCCGCCGTGGGCCATGACGGCGACCGCGCCCTGCCCCTTGAGGGTGGTGGTGAACAGGCCCTGGCCCGTCACCTGCCCCCGGACCATGCCCATGACGCCGCCCTGCGAGCCCATGAACATCGTGCCCTGCTGGAGCGTGCCGTCGAAGGCGAGGAGACGGTCCGCCTCGACGCACAGCGTGTCCCCGGTGAGGTTGATGACCTGGATGTGGTGGCCGCCGTGCCCGAAGAGGACCGTGCCGCTGCCCTCGACGGTCATCAGCGGGGTGGCCTCGTTCGCGACCCGGCGGCCGATCATCGACATGATCCCGCCCTGGCCGCCCTGCACGTTGGGCGTGAAGGACACCTCGCCCTTGTAGGCGAGCATCGCCCCGCGCTGGCTGAAGACGCGCTGGCCGGGCATGAGGGTCGCCTCGACCATCTTGGAGTTGATCTCACGGAAGGGCATGTCACACGTCCCCGGCGATCGTGTTGCGCTCACTGGGCTGGACGTACACCAGGCCGTCGCCCTCGAAGCGGATCTGGAAGGCCTCGCCGCCGCCCTCGCCCATGAGGGTGCGGAACGTCACCCCGGACTGGAAGGACTGCCGGACGTTGCCCTGGTGCGCGATGTACGCCCCCGGGTCGACCGTCAGCGGGAACTGCGGGCTGACGCGCAGCACCACCGCCGGCCCGTCCGACATGATCGCCGCCTGGCCGTGCCCCTCCACGGTCGTCGTGAACAGGCCGTTGCCCTGCGAGGCGCCGCGCATGCCGGTGAACGACGTGCCCGTGCGCAGGCCCGAGTCGGTCGCCAGCAGGTTGCTCGACTCGACGTACAGCTTGTCCCCCTGGAGGCCGACAAGGTTGATCTCCGAGGCGCGGTCGGCGAACCAGCACGTCCCGTGCCCCTTCACCTCCATCAGTGTCATCTGCTCACCGGTGATCCGCCGGGTGACCATCCCCCGGATGCCCTCACCGCCGCCGCTGAGCTTCTTGAAGTCCATCTGCCCGTCGTACGCCACCATCGAGCCGTTCTTCGCCTTGACGGCGTCCCCGGTCATGTCGATGGCCAGCACCTTGCTGCCTTGAAGTCGAAACATCGCCACGGGGCGAAGGTAGCCCGCCGAGCACCCCGGGCAACAGATCCCGAAGGTGGAGATCGCCCCTGAACCTCCCCCTAGGGGCCGAACATCCGAACGTCCGTCCGCACCCCCGTACCGGTCGCCCGAGCCGCCGGTGTCACAATGGGCGAACGTTTGTGCATCCATTCACAAAGCGACCCCCTCGCACCCACCGAAGGTGACCCGTGGACATCAAGACCGCCTCCGCTCTCCGCCGCCTGCGCCTGGTCTCGGCCCCCGAAGCCGTTTCCTTCCTCCTCCTGCTGGTCTGCTCGGTGCTGAAGCGGACCACGGACTTCAACGCGGTGCCCGTCATGGGCGCGGTCCACGGATTCCTCTTCGTCCTCTACGTGATCTTCTGGGCGGACGCCTGGAACCGCGCCAAGTGGTCCCTGAAGACCGCGGCCCTCTACTTCGTCCTCTCCGTCCTCCCGGCCGGCGGCTTCTTCGCCGAGCGCAGGCTGCGCCGCGAGGCCGAGAGCGCGGTCGACGCGGCCATCGCCTCCCGGGTCCGCCAGGAAGAGGCCTACAAGTCATGATCGCCGCCTTCTCCGTGACGCCCCTCGGCGTCGGTGAGGAGGTGGGGGAGTACGTCGCCGACGCCGTCCGCGTCGTCCGCGAGTCCGGGCTCCCCAACCGCACCGACGCCATGTTCACGTCCATCGAGGGCGACTGGGACGAGGTCATGGACGTCGTCAGACGTGCCGTCGCCGCCGTCGAGGCTCGCGCGCCGCGTGTCTCCCTCGTCCTCAAGGCGGACATCCGCCCCGGCGTGACCGACGGTCTGACCTCCAAGGTGGAGACGGTGGAGCGTCACCTCTCCCCGTCATCCTCACCCGGTGACGAGGCACCCCTCAACCGGTAAACCGGCCCCGTACGCGCTCACCCGTCCGGACGCACCCAGTTCGACTCGCCGTCATATCTCCACTTTGGTGGGGATATCGGCTCGTTCGATCACTGGAGGGCGCTGTGCGGCCGGACGGCTACGACTACGACACCCACAGCCGGCTCGCCGGACCCCTGACCGAGGCGCCCGCCGGATCCCCGTACCAGGTGCGGTACACCTCGCTCCTCTCCCGCGAGCCGCGCCGAATACGCGCCGTCCTGCTCATGACCCTCGCGCCCCTGCTCACCGGGGCCCTGCTCGTCTACCTCGTGTGGCCCACCCACTGGGTGGAGCGCGAGGCCGGTGAGACGTGGATGGTCGATCTCGACATCGTGATGCTCGTCGCCATCGGGCTGATCGAACTGTTCATGGTCGTCAACGTGGCGTCCATCGCCCACGCCACCATGGTCGCCCGCGACCCCGTCCCCGTCGTACCCGAGCCCGGCATCCGCGTCGCCTTCCTCACCACGTACGTCCCGGGCAAGGAATGCCTCGCGATGGTCCGGGCCACCCTCGAAGGCGCGACCCGCGTCCACCACACCGGCCCCCTGGACGTCTGGCTCCTCGACGAGGGCGACGACGAACAGGCCAAGGCGCTCTGCGCCGAACTGGGCGTACGGCACTTCAGCCGGCACGGGGTCCCCGAGTGGAACCGGGACAAGGGCGTCCACAAGGCCCGTACCAAGCACGGAAACTACAACGCGTGGATCGCCATGCACGGCGACGAGTACGACCTCTACGCCTCCGTCGACACCGACCACGTCCCGCTCCCCAACTTCCTGGAGCGGATGACGGGCTTCTTCCGCGACCCGGACGTCGCCTTCGTCGTCGGCCCCCAGGTGTACGGCAACTACACCCACCCCGTCACCAAGGCCGCCGAGTCCCAGCAGTTCCTCTTCCACGCGCTCATCCAGCGCGCCGGCAACCGCTACCGCGCCCCCATGTTCGTCGGCACCAACAACGTCGTACGCATCGCGGCCGTCAAACAGATCGGCGGCCTGTACGACTCCATCACCGAGGACATGGCCACGGGGTTCGAGCTCCACCGCCGCCGCAATCCGCGCACCGGGCGCCACTGGAGGTCCGTCTACACGCCCGACGTGCTCGCCGTCGGCGAGGGGCCCGTCTCCTGGACCGACTTCTTCACCCAGCAGATGAGGTGGTCGCGCGGCACGTACGAGACGCTCTTCAAGCAGTACTGGAAAGCGCCCTTCACCATGCCCCCGGGCCGGCTCTTCTCGTACACGCTCATGCTCGTCTACTACCCGATGACCGCCGTCAACTGGTTCCTCGGCATTCTGAGCTGCTTCCTCTTCCTCTGGTTCGGGGCCTCCGGCACCCAGGTCACCGCCTCCGTCTGGCTGATGCTCTACAGCGACGCCGCCGCCCTCCAGATCGGGCTGTACCTGTGGAACCGGCGGCACAACGTCTCGCCCCACGAACCCGAGGGCTCCGGCGGGCTCGCCGGCATGGCGATGTCGGCGCTCTCCGCGCCGATCTACCTGAAGTCCTTCGGCGCGGCCCTGCTCCGCCGCCCCAGCCGGTTCGTCGTCACGCCCAAGGGCGGGGACGCCAGCCCCGACCGGCTGCTCACCTTCCGCATCCATCTCTTCTGGGCCGCCCTGCTGGCGATCTCACTCGTCGCCTCCGTCCACCTCGGCCACACCCATGTGGCCATGCGCACCTGGGCCGTCCTCGCCATGGCGATCTCCCTGGCCCCGGTCGGGGTGTGGATCGCCACCCGGATCAAGGACCACAGGGCACGCAGTGAGAGCAGAGAAAGCAGGGAGAGCAGGGAAATCAGGGAGTGCGAGGAACCGGTGATCGCCACCGGCGCCGTCGCCCCGGTCTCCAGCACCTCGACAGGAGGCAACTAGGCCATGGCCTTCCAGCCGTCGAAGAAGACCAAGAAGACCGTCCTGGGCATCGGGGGTGTCGCCCTCCTCGCCGGTCTCAACGCCCCCGCCGTGCTCGGCTTCGCCGGTGAGCGGTACCACGAGTACAAGATCGCCCAGCCCGGCTACCGGGCGAAGTACGGCTCCTGGAGCGCGATCGACATCCCGAAGGAGTTCCGCACCAACGCCATCCACGCGGCCCTGCTCCACACCGGCAAGGTGCTGATCGTCGCGGGCTCGGGGAACGAGCAGAAGAAGTTCGACAAGGGGTCGTTCGACACGGTCCTCTGGGACCCGAGGACGGACACCTTCAAGAAGATCGCCACCCCCGACGACTTCTTCTGCGCCGGACACGCCCAACTCCCCGACGGACGGCTCCTGGTGGCCGGCGGCACCGCCCGTTACGAACTCCTCGACGGCGAGGTCGAGCGGGCCGGCGGCGGGATGCGCGTCAAGAACGAGAACCCCGACAAACCGGTGGTCCTCAAGAAGGGCACCCGCTTCCGCTCGCCGGCCGGCGTCGAGTACGTCAGCCGGTTCGACGTCACCGTCCCCAAGGCCAAGCGCACCCAGAAGATCACCTACAACGCGGCCGGGGTCATGCAGCCCTGGGTGACCAAGGTCGTCCCGAGCGAGGCCAGGGTCTTCGTCGAGGCGGCCGAGGCCGGGCCCGTGTCGATCACCGCCAAGCAGGCGCAGTACGAGATCGTCGGCCTGAAGGACAAGGACGCGGACAACACGTACGGCCTCTCCGAGAAGATCACCATGGACAAGCAGGACTTCCAGGGGATCAGGGCGGCCTACGAGTTCGATCCGAAGGCCGAGAAGTACCTCCCCGTCGATCCGATGGACAAGGCGCGCTGGTACCCGACCCTCGTCGGCCTCGACGACGGACGGGTCCTGGCCGTCTCCGGGCTCGACGACGTCGGCGCGATCGACCCCGGGGACAACGAGATCTACGACCCGAGGACGAAGAAGTGGACCCCGGGCCCCAAGCGCTACTTCCCCACCTACCCCGCCCTCTTCCTCACCAAGGGCGGCAAGCTGTTCTACCCGGCCTCCAACGCCGGCTACGGGCCCGCCGACCAGGGCCGCGCGCCGGGACTGTGGGACCTGGAGAAGAACATCTTCGAGAAGGTGCCGGGCCTGACGGACGCCGACAAGACCGAGACCTCCGCCTCCGTCCTCCTCCCGCCCGCGCAGGACCAGAAGGTGATGATCCTGGGCGGCGGAGGCGTCGGCGAGTCGAAGAAGGCGACGCGGCGCACGGCCGTGATCGACCTGAAGAAGGACAACCCGGTCTTCGAGGCAGGCCCCGACCTCCCCCAGGGCACCCGCTACCTGAACAGCGTCCTCATGCCGGACGACACGGTGTTCACGTCCAACGGCTCCGCCGACTACCGGGGCCGCAGCGGCAGCAACATCCTCAAGGCGCAGTTCTACGACCCCAAGGCCAACGCGTTCCGTGCGGCGGCCTCCCCGAAGGTGGGCCGCAACTACCACTCCGAGGCGCTGCTCCTGCCCGACGGCCGGGTGGCCACCTTCGGCTCCGACCCGCTCTACGACAACCAGCAGAACACCAAGCTCGGTCACTTCGAGCAGCGCATGGAGATCTTCACCCCGCCCGCGCTGCACAAGAACGGCAGGAACCGCCCCGTACTAGGGGACGGCCCCCAGGAGACCGACAAACTCGGCCGCGCGACCTTCGCCACCACCCACCCCGAACGGGTGGCGAAGGCCCGCCTGATGCGTCCCAGCGCGGTCACCCACACGACGGACGTCGAACAGCGCTCCATCGACCTCCCCCTCAGCAAGGACCGCACCTCGGTGACCGTCGACGTACCGAAGGACCGGACGCTCGTGCCGCCCGGCTGGTACATGCTGTTCGTGACGGACGCGAAGGGCACGCCGTCGGAGGCGAAGTGGCTCCAGGTGAGGTGAAGTCGCCTACCCCGTACGGGAGTTGCGGGCCAGCCCGAGCGCGTACTCCGGCCACCACCGGCCGGCCGCCGGTCCGCCCCGGCACTCGCCGTCCGACTCGCCGGGCCGCTTGATCCACAGGTAGGCGTCGAGGGCGGGCTCGCCGGTGCGGGTGGTCGGGCGGGTGCCGAGGGCGCGCCCCGGCGGATTGCACCAGGCGTCGCTGCGGTCGCCGCCCAGCGGCCCGTTCCCGTTGCGGCTGGTGTCGACGACGAAGTGCTTGCCGTCGAGTGCGCGGGAGAGCTCGACTCCGTACTTCCGGGTGGCCGCGTCCGTCTGGAAGTTGGAGACGTTCAGCGCGAAACCGTCGGCCCGCGCGATCCCCGCCCGCTTCAGCGGTTCGACGAGCTTCGACGGCTCCTCGATCCAGTCGGGGTTCCCGGCGTCCAGATACACCGTCGTACGGGGCTGCCGCTTGAGCCGCGCGACGGCCTCCCCGAGCAGCCGCTCGCGCTCGGCGTGGTACTCGCCGGGCGTGCAGCCGTCCACGACGTGCGCGACCGCGTCCGGTTCGAGGACGACCAGCGCCCGGCTGTCCCCGAGGGCCTCGGCGAAGCGCCCGATCCACGACCGGTAGGCGTTCGCGTCGCCGGCCCCGCCCGCCGAGTGCTGACCGCAGTCGCGGTGCGGAATGTTGTACGCCACGAAAAGGGTCGTACGCCCTTCCCTCGCCGCCGCCCCGGTGGCGGCCCGGATCACCGGCACCGGATCGTCCCCGGCCGGCCACAGCGCGGCGGGCTGCTCGGCGATCCGACGCAGCAGCCGCGCCTCCTTCTCCCGGCCCTGCCGCTGCCAGAGCCGCACCTGCCGGGCCGCGGGGCCGGCCGGATCGACCCAGAACAGCCGGTTCCCGTCGGTGGAGGCCTCCTTGGTGGCACCGGTGACGACGGCGGCCTCGCCCACCTCGGGCGCGGAGGCGCAACCGGCCGCGAGCCCGAGCGCCGCGAGCACCGCGAGGGTGGGGATCAGCCGGGTCATACGGCCCCCTTGGGCAAGGTGACGATCGGGATCGGCGGAGATCGGTGACGATCAGTCAGCAATCGTGGCACAAGCGGGCTGACCTCTACGGATACGACACCGGGACGGCCTGGCGCACGCCGGGCCGGACCGAAGGGCGAGACAGGGCTGACCGCGATATGACCGGCCGGTAAGGTCTGGTGCCGTGCCGAAGCCGCTCAGTCTCCCCTTCGACCCCATCGCCCGCGCAGACGAACTGTGGAAGCAGCGCTGGGGAAACGTCCCGTCCATGGCCGCGATCACCTCGATCATGCGCGCACAGCAGATCCTGCTCGCGGAGGTCGACGCGGTGGTGAAGCCGTACGGTCTGACGTTCGCGCGGTACGAGGCGCTGGTGCTGCTCACCTTCTCCAAGGCGGGCGAGCTGCCGATGTCCAAGATCGGCGAGCGACTGATGGTCCACCCGACCTCGGTCACCAACACGGTGGACCGCCTGGTGAAGTCGGGCCTCGTCGCCAGACGCCCCAACCCGAACGACGGCCGCGGCACCCTCGCCACGATCACCGAGAAGGGCCGCGAGACGGTCGACGCGGCGACCCGCGACCTGATGTCGATGGACTTCGGCCTCGGTGTGTACGACGCGGAGGAGTGCGCGGAGATCTTCGCGATGCTGCGGCCGTTGCGGGTGGCGGCGAGCGACTTCGACGAGGAGTAGGGCGGCAGGTCGGCAGTGGTCGGCAGGTGCCGGGGCCGCCGGAAGATCGCCGTAAACCGGTGGTTACGCTCGTACGCATGAAAAAGAGCGTGTTGACCCGCTATCGCGTCATGGCCTACGTCACCGGTGTCCTGCTGGTTCTGCTGACCTTCAGCATGATCGCCAAGTATGTGCTGGACATCAGCGGCGCGGCGGACTTCACCCGGGTCGTGAGCATCCTGCACGGGTGGCTGTACATCGTGTACCTGGTCTTCGCCTTCGATCTTGGTGCCAAGGCGAAGTGGCCGGTCCGTAAGCAGTTGTGGGTCCTGCTCGCCGGCACCGTCCCCACTGCCGCGTTCTTCGTGGAGCGGAAGATCAGCCACGAGCTGGCGGCACAGCTCGCGGAGCCGACGCCCGTGGTCGCCAAGGCGTAACCGCTACTGGCTCCGGCCCAGTCCCAGCACCAGTACCCGGGTGAACGCTCCCGCCCACTCCGGGTCCACCGGCTCCGCGCTCACGAGTGTGCGGTGCACCACCGCGCCCGCGACCATGTCGAAGATCAGGTCCACCGTGCGGGCGGCCTCCTCCGGGTCCGTTTCCGGGGGGAGTTCGCCGCGCTGCTGGGCGCGGGCGCGGCCTTCCAGGACCAGGCGCTTCTGGCGGTCCACGATCGACGCGCGGATGCGTTCGCGCAGTGCGTCGTCGTGCGTCGACTCGGCGACCACCGCCATCAGGCCGCTCTTGATCTCCGGGCGCACCAGGATCGCCGCGAACTGGAGGACGACGCCCTCGATGTCGGCGGCGAGGCTGCCCCGGTCGGGCATTTCCAGTTCGTCGAAGAGGGCGGCCACCGCGTCGACGACCAGTTCGTTCTTGCCGGGCCAGCGGCGGTAGAGGGTCGTCTTCGCCACCCCCGCGCGCGTGGCCACGTCCCCCAACGTCAGCTTGGACCAGCCCAGTTCGACCAGCGCTTCCCGCGTCGCCGCCAGGATCGCGGTGTCCGCGGCGGCGCTGCGGGGGCGTCCCGTGCGGCTGACGGGGCTGCGGCTCTGCATGGCATGACCATAACCGGCCAATCCCGCCCTGTGAGGCCGTGAGGGAGGTCACCCTCGGGTGCTTCCCAGGGGGCCGCCGCTGCCGTTACGCTACGACTCGTAGCGAAAGCGGTGACCATCGACCAGGACCGCATTTCACCACGCCTTTCCCATGGGCGTGCCGGACGGGGGAGGATAGACCCATGCAGCCACGGAACATGTCCATGAGCGGGGTCGTCGACCTCGCCGCGGTGAAGGCGGCCCAGGAGGCCAAGTCGAAGGCGGAGCAGGCGCGAGCCGAAGCCGCCCGGCAGGGCGGGGGAGGGGGCGTGTCGCCGGCCGACCTCGTCATCGACGTCGACGAGGCCGGGTTCGAACTCGACGTCCTGCAGCGCTCCACCGAGGTGCCCGTCGTCATCGACTTCTGGGCCGAGTGGTGCGAGCCGTGCAAGCAGTTGAGCCCCGTTCTCGAGCGGCTGGCCGTCGAGTACAACGGGCGCTTCGTCCTCGCCAAGGTCGACGTCGACGCCAACCAGATGCTGATGCAGCAGTTCGGCATCCAGGGGATCCCGGCCGTCTTCGCCGTCGTCGCCGGGCAGGCCCTGCCCCTCTTCCAGGGTGCCGCCGGTGAACAGCAGATCCGCCAGACCCTCGATCAGCTCGTGCAGGTCGCGGAGCAGCGCTTCGGCCTCACCGGCCTCGTCGTCGACGCGGACGCCGAACCCGGCGACCGGCCCGTCGCCCCCCAGGTCCCGGTCGGGCCGTACGACGCGCTGCTCGAAGCCGCCGTGCAGGCCCTGGACGCGGGGGACCTGGGCGGTGCGGTGCAGGCGTACAAGAACGTGCTGAGCGACGACCCCGGGAACATGGAGGCCAAACTCGGCCTCGTACAGGCCGAGTTGCTTCAGCGGGTACAGGACGTCGATCCGCAGCAGGTGCGCAAGGACGCCGCCGAGAAGCCGGGGGACCCGACGGCGCAGATCGTCGCCGCCGACCTGGATCTGGTGGGCGGCCATGTGGAGGACGCGTTCGGGCGGCTCATCGAGACGGTGGCGCGTACGGCGGGCGACGACCGGGATGCCGTACGGCTGCGGCTGCTTGAGCTGTTCGAGGTCGTCGGCGCGGATGATCCCCGGGTCGCGGCGGCCCGGCGGGCGTTGGCGCGGGCGTTGTTCTGACCGTCGGTCGGGGTGGGCGGCGGGTCGCTGATCGATCAGTGGTCTGACCTGTCGCTAAACACCGCGGCGCGTGTTGCCGGCGGGAAGATTTTGTCGATCGAGTGCTCATGCGGCCGCACTTTGCCAAATCTTGGCAATTGCGGCCGCTGTTACTTGGAGTAAGTCGACGGTGTCTCGCTGTCGGGTTTGGGTCAGGAAGTTGCCGGTTTGTCACCCCTCTGAGGGCCACCCAGTGTTGTCGGGCGACACCCGCGGGTCCCCGCTCGGTTATCTGCCCGTTACTAGCCAGTAACGAACCCCCTTGTGCGGGCGGCGAGAATGCACCACGATCGGCGTCGCTCGGTCCTATCCCGTACGCCGACAGCCAGTCGGCCGGACGGGAGTTGTTGGGTCCCCACCGGGCAGAGTCGGCGGCAGTGGCGCCGGCTCTCGGACAGGGGGGTCTTCGCCTTCGGGAGGAGCCTGTCCGGCATGGTTGTGCGTGATGTGCGTCAGGCGCGACCAGATGGTTGTCGCTCGGGGGTGATCGCTGGTGATTCGGGCGCTGTTCGCGTCGTCGAGCGCGGCGCTCTCCTTACCGAGGACGTAGCACTTCTCCCATCCCTGCCCGGCTGAGCCGCCGTCATGGGGCAGCCAGGGCCAGGAGATGTACGTCCGAGAAGGAGGAAAATATGGAGTCCCAGGTGCGTGGCGGGACAAGATGGAAGCGCTTCGCTGTGGTCATGGTGCCCAGCGTTGCCGCTACGGCGTGTATAGGTGTTGCCCTCGCGCAGGGTGCCCTCGCCGCTTCGTTCAGTGTGTCAGGCCAGTCGTTCAAGGTCAGCGCTGACTACATCCATGGCGAGGGCTTCTCTCAGTACGGCGCCATCGACGCCGGTAAGACGCTGGACGGCAAGGACGCCATTCACCCGGTTGCGGTGTCGGCGTTCTCCGATGCCCGTATCCAGAACATGTGCCAGTCGGTCGTTACGCCGGGCATCCCGTTCTTGGGTTCCGTCAGTCTGCAGCTGACCGCGGGCAAGAGTAACGACGAGGACAAGCAGGTTTCCGCCAAGAACCTGTACATCGACGTCGAGGACCTCGCCGCCGAGAAGGCCGTGTTCAGCGACATGAACATCGGCGTCGCCGCCAGCTCCCTGAAGAACCCGCCCATGAAGGGCGGCAAGGAGCAGTCGTACCCCAACGGCTTCGGCCAGTCGGCGGACAAGGTGGATCTGTACAAGGTGAAGCAGACGGCGTGGGCCACCACTGCCGGAACCTTCACGCTGCCCGGTCTGAGCATGAAGCTCTACTCGGGTGTCAAGGAGTGCTACTAAGCACTCGGTGACGGGCGGGGGAAGCCGTGAGGCGCCCCCCGCCCGCTCCTCTCCGACCGGGTCTTCGCGCATCGCCCCCACGGGTTGACGGAAGGCCTCTCACCACAGCAACACCGCACCAGGGAGCTGTTTCCATGAGCGCCGAGACTCCTGCCGCCCTTGATCTGTTCATCCGGTTGAGGCTGCAGTTCCGCGCCTGGCGGGGTACGAGGCCGTTCTGGGCCGGTCTGTTCGTCCTGCTCGCCGGTATCCCGATTATGTACTTCCCTTACGCGCACCTCACGCTCGGGCAGCTCACGATCCGCATGTCCACAACGGCCGGCGCGGGATCGCTGATCATCGGAGCCCTGCTCGTCGTCCTGGGCATCAGCCTCTGGTTCCAGAAGCACGTACGGACCTTCGCCGGCACCGCCGCGATCCTGCTGGGACTCGTGTCTCTCCCGATCTCCAACTTCGGTGGGTTCGTCGTCGGCTTCCTGCTGGCCCTGGTCGGCGGCGCGCTGGCCATCGCCTGGGCGCCCGGTGAGCCGGAGCCGGACACGAAGTACGGAGCGGCGGCGGGCAACGGCGGCACGGATGCGGCCCCCGCAGCTGAGGCTCCTGAGGCCCCGGTGTCTGCCGAGGCAACCGCCGGAGTGGACTCGGCGGCGGAGCCGGGCGCGCTGGACATGAGCAAGTCGAACGAGCCGTACGAGCCGAACGATCTGTCAGAAACGAGCCCGGTGAACGGGGCGAACGGGAGGCGAAGTGCCGGCTGACGAGGTGACCCACGGGACTGACGTGGACACGTCCCGCGGGAAAACCGGGCCGCGGCACGCGGCCCCGAGGAAGCCGCTGTTCACCAGGTTCCATGTGCCTGCCGGAAAGGCGATAGCCCTGGCGGCGATGCCGACCGCGGTGCTCATGGGCATGGGGTTCACGCCGACGCTCGCACGTGCCGACGAACAGCCGACGACGAACAGCATGACGGCCGAAGAGTACAAGGCCTGCGTCGCGGCGATGACGGACGAGGCCTCGGCATCGGCGAGCCCGTCGGTGACCCCTTCGGAGAACTCGTCCGACGAGGACTCCGACGAAGCGACGCCGACTCCGTCGGCCTCCGTCGATGACTCGGCCCCGGACGACGCTCCTTCGTCGGATTCAGGTTCCGACGACGAGGCCGAGCCGACCCCGACGCCTTCCGCGAGCAAGACGACGTCCAGTGGCAACACCGGCGGCGACAGCGACACGGCCACGCCCACCCCTTCGGCGAGCGCGAGCGCCACCGAGGAGAGCGGCGGCCTGCTGGAGACCATCGGCGACGCGATCGTGGACGTCTTCACGGGCGGCAACGACTCGTCGAGCGACACGGCGTCCACGACGACGACCTCCACGGAGACCACCGAGGCTGCCGCCAGCGCCACTCCGGCGCCGACCGCGTCCCCCGCTGCGACCGCGGAAGGGGCCGACAAGGACACGACCGACACCACCACGGTCAAGGACACGGCGCCGAAGGTCACCGAGGTCCTCAAGGACGCCACCGACACGGCGGCGAAGACGAGCGAGGAGACCACAGAGGCCGCCACGAAGGCAGCCGACGAGGCCACCGCGTCCCCGACCCCCTCGGCGAGCGAAACCACCAACGTGGAGGACTGCCCCGCCGAATCCACCGACGATGTGGGCGGCGTCGACAACTCGATCAGGCTGCCTGACGAGCCGTGGACCCTCCAGGCCAGTTCGCTGTTGCTCAAGGGAGCGGACTACCAGGGCATCGTCAAGGTGCGCACCGCCGACGGCACGGTCAAGGACGTCCTGAAGTACGTGATCTCCGGCGGCACGGATATCGGCGACCTGCACCAGCTGGTCAAGGACAACCTGGCCGGCAAGACCTATCACGCGCAGGCGGCCAAGGGCTCGCAGTCCACGATCGACGGCGGCAAGACGATCATGTACACGGAGAGCATCTCCGGCAACCTGTTCGGCCTGATCCCAGTGACGTTCGACCCGAAGCACCCCCCGCCGCTGAACATCCCGTTGATCTACTTCACGAACGTGAAGGTCATCCAGGCCGGCCAGTTCGGCGGCACGCTGACGATCCCGGGCCTGCACCAGTACACGACCTGAGCGCTCACCATCCTGTTCGGGAGCCGCACCGAGGACTGTGGCCCGGCCTACCGCTGTTGGCGGAGGGTCGGGCCACAGGCCTGTGCGGGAGGTGGCCAAGATTCGAACGTAATGGCTAAATAGGGGTTTCGTAAACGATTTCTCGGTGCCATGATGATCCGGTCCCTGTGGGAAAAGGGGCACGGGGGGCGCGTGTTGACCGCACGCGCAACAGAGACGGGGGTCTCGAACTTCTTGACTTGCCTACGTGACAGGCCGCCGGTGACGCCACCCGTCGGCCGTGGCCGAGTGTTCGTCGTGCTTTCTTCCTGCCGGACGAGACCGATCATCCGGATCGACCATTCGGGCAGGCGTCGACGTGCGGCTCCCGCAGTTTCCGACGAGCCTGGAACACCGCTCTCGGCAGCACCGCGGGCCCGCCTCTGATCTGCTCAACTCCCCTGCTGGGCAAGGTAATCCTCAATCCACGCCTGCCGCTCTCCGGGTGTCATCCGGACCTCGGGGTCAGGCTTTTATCCATGTTCGGACCCATTTCTTGAGCGACCGTCAGATTCGAGGGCGCGAGGCCGCTGCGTCACGCCGGCCCACCGCATCCTTCGGTCGGCTCCCTGATGAGAACAGGTACTCCATTGCGCTCCAGACCCCCAGGGTCTCCAAGAGCCCTGCTTCGACTCTCTCGCTTGACCAACCGTCTGCTCCCGCCGCTGCTCGCCATGGCCGTGGTGGCCGGGGTGGGTGTGAACAACGAGTACACGGCACCGCGGACCGAGCCGGCCGCCGACTACGACTGGTTCGAGGACACCGCCGCCGAGCAGTTGCGGCAGGACCAGTGCCTGATGAGCGACGTACTGCGGCTGGGCGGGCCGGCCATGGCCGCCACCGCGAAGGACGGGCTCAACCAGAGTCCGGAGCGGCTGCGGGAGCTGGCCGCTCGGGAGCACTGGGAGAACACCCCGCTCGCCACCGCGTACAAGTCCGACCGGGATGCCGCGCTCGTCGAGCTGAACCGGCTCGACGCGCTCCACAACAGCTGGAAGATATCCGGGCTTGAGACGCCGGGAGGCTTCGGATCCTCCGCCGACTTCGAGTGGCCGCCCGGGACCGGCGGTCACGACGGTGAGGACTTCCACTCTCAGACCGGCCTCATGGCGTGGATCGCCGACCGGTTCTGGAAGTCCGAGAACGACTTCTACGAGGACCCGACTCCGCTGGCCGACGCAGAGACCGTCGCGGCGGTCAAGGCTCTGGGGCAACCGCTGTACGGCAGTGACCCCGACCCGTCCCTGCCGGACTGGGACCGACGGCTCGCTCTGCGGGATGCCTACAAGATCCTGACGGCCTGGGGCATGGAGCCGACCGGCGCGGACAACGCCCGCATCTTCCTGAGCTCGGGCGGCTTCCCGAACAAGGCACCGGTGCCGGGTACCGCCGAGCACCGGGTCGTGGTCGAGGACCTCAAGTCCCGGTTCGCCGCCTGTGCGTGGCGTGACCCGATGGACCCGGAGAAGGTCCTGGGCGAGGTCTCCGCGACCGCTGCGGCGGAGTGGCAGCGGGAGATCGGCTCGCAGGCCGCCAAGCGCAACGACATCCTGACCGCGAACAAGAACGCCGTCCAGGCGCTGACCGTGGCCTCCGAGTCGTTGGGCAAGATGCTCGGCCACGCGTGGGTCGCCGACCACATCACCCGCTGGCAGGACTACTGGTCCTCGGGCGGCATCGGCTGGATCGGCGACTCCCCGATGGCCGTCCAGATCCCGGGCGCGGCCGGCAAGTGCCTGGGTGTGCAGGGTTCCGGCACCGCGAACGGCACGGCTGTCGAGGTCGTCGCCTGCTCCACGGCGGCGGCCCAGCAGTGGAGGGTCAACGGGGGCTACGGCGAGGGCTACAGCCTCCAGAACGTGAACTCGCAGAAGTGCCTCGACCTCGCCACCAACCTGACGAAGATCCAGATCTCGACCTGCCTCGGCACGCCCACGCAGGTGTGGAAGTTCAGCGTCCGGGCCGGTGCCACCCTGCAGAACCTGAGCGCGAACAAGTGCCTGAACTTCCCCACGTACACCGCCGGACAGGACGCGCTTGCGGCCGTCTGCAGCACCGCTGCCACGCAGAAGGTGCTGTTCAAGGTCTCCGCGCACAACGGCACGGTTCCGCCGACGGCGGAGTTCACCAAGGCCACGCAGCGGCTGACCGCCGCGCGCACCGGAGCGCAGGCCGAGCTGGCCGAGCTCAAGCGCCAGGCCACGGCCGCGACGGCCGCCCAGACCGCCAGCGTCACCGCCGAACAGGCGGCGTACGCGATCGCGGACGCCAGCGGGGCGCCGCGGGGCCGTGGTCTGCTGGTGGGCCAGCAGAAGGCACAGGTCACGCAGGGAGCGGCGGCTGCGGTCGCGGCGCTGGTGAAGGCCGGTGAGACCGCGGAGGCGGCCACTCGGGCGGCTGCCGCGGACAGCGCCACGATCGCCCAGCGGGCGCTGGCGCAGGCCGCGCAGTCCAAGGCGGAGTTCCGCAAGCAGGCGGCCTACCGGGCCGAACTGCAGGCCAAGGCAGCAGCGGACGCGGCCAAGCTGCACCGCGACAACGCCAAGAAGGACAAGGAGCTGGCCGAAGCCAAGCTGGCCGAGTCCCTGGTCGCGGAGGCGGACGCGAAGGCGGCGGCGGCTGATGCGCACGCCAAGCGGCTGAAGGCCGAGGCCGAAGAGGCCACGGCGAAGAAGGAGAAGGAGACCGCCGACGTCAAGAAGTCGGAGGCGGCCAGGCATCGGCAGACCGCGGAAACCGAAGCGGCCAACGCCGAGACCGCCAAGGGCAGGGCCGAGGCGTCGGAGGCCACCGCGGTGGCCCGGAAGGAGGACGCCGAGACCGCCCGGGATCGTGCCAAGGAACTGCGTGACGACGCGTGGGACGCCGAGCAGAAGGCGGACGCGTCGCGCGCCAAGGCCGACGCCAAGCAGGCCTACGCCGAATCCCTGGAAGCGGGGGATGCGGCGGACGCCGCGCGGGCGGCTGCCAATGAGGCCGACGGGCATGCGAACGACGCCGAGGCGGCGGCCGGCCGGGCCCGTACCGCAGCCGACGCGGCCACCCAGGCTGCAGCGGACGCGGACGCGGCGGCGACCCGCGCGGAGGCCGCAGCCAAGCGCTCCCGGGCAGCCGCGGACGAGGCGCAGGCGGCGAAGCTGCGGGCGGACGCCGCGGTGCGCACCGCGACCAGCGCCGCCGCCGACGCCATCGACGCCGCCGAGCACGCTTCGGCCGAGGCCGCGTTGTCGGTCGAGGCGGCCAACGAGGCAGAGGCGCAGGCGAAGGCGGCCAAGGCCGAGGCGGACGCGGCGCAGGCCGAGGCCGACAAGGCCACCGCCGCCGCAGCGAAGGCGGCGGGGTTCGCCTATGTCACCGCGCAGGCGGCGGTGGACGCCGGGAACTCGGCCGCGCAGGTCGCGGCTCCCGCGAACGACGCGATCCAGCTCGGCTCGCCGTACGTCACCAAGGACTCGGCCGCTTCCCTGGTGGTCCTGTCCGGCCAGGCGGCGAAGACCATCGCCGAGCAGCAGAAGGCCGTCGCGGACGCCCACGCCACCAACGCGGCCGAGGAAGCGGCTGCCGCCCAGGTCATCGCCAACCAGGCACAGGGTGACGCCAAGGTCGCCTACCAGCACGCGGCGAACGCCGCCAAGTACGCCGCGGACGCCCGCGGTTACTCGAAGGAGGCACTGACCTACGCGGCCGCTGCGGCGACCGCCGCGGCGAAGGCGCAGCAGTCACTGGCCCGCACCATCGAGTACGGCCGACAGGCCACGGCCGACGCGGAGGCCGCCGACAAGGCCGCGGGCCGCGCCGAAGGCTACGCCGCAGACGCCCGCACCTCCGCCGACGCCGCCGCCCTCGACGCCGCCGCTGCCCGTGCTGCTGCCGCGCAGGCGGAGGAGTCCGCCAGTCAGGCCAGGGCCGCCGCCGAGCGGGCCGACGCCGCCGCGACGGCTGCGGAGGAAGCCGCCAAGGACGCCCAGAAGTACGCCGAGTCCGCCCAGGAAGCCGCGACGCAGGCCGAGAACGCGGGGAACACCGGGCAGATCGAGTCCGGGACGGTCCCGGACGAGGCCGGCGGACTCATCGGCGGCGTGTTCTACGTCGTCGACCACATCGAGAAGGTCGGCGAACCGAAGGTCCTCAAGAAGAGCGAGGGCTGCGACGGCTGGTGGGACCAGCTCTTCTACGACGGCGACTGCACGATGACCGAGAAGATCGGCTACAAGGCCGATCTCGATCTGTACCTGTGCCGTACGGAGGTCTGGGAGAACTCGTGCTACTCCGGGGACACGGTGTACCTGGGCGAGCACAAGACGGACACGCAGTACACCGAGGTCACGCACACCATCACGATCGCGGAGTACCAGGAGGGCGTCGACCCCGTCGACATCCTCTTCGGCAGCTGGATCCGATGCGCCCAGAAACTCACCCCAGGTGGTGAGAACGGGAGCTGGGGCGGTTGCGCCTGGGCCGTGGTGGATGTGGCGTCACTGTTCGCCGGCAAGATCATCCGCCCCATCGCGGACGCCGTCCGGGCGATGGACGGTGCAGTCAGGACCGGGATCGGATTCATCGACGCGTGGGCGGCCCTGCGCTCCCTCCGGTTCTCCGAGGTCGCCGTCGCGGGCATCGCAAGCAAGATCATGCAGGCGGTCTTCGAGGCCTGTGAAACAGGCACTTCGAGGTCGCTACTGACCGTCGGAGCCCGGGCGCTCGCTGCCCAGAGCTCGCCTCAGGAATGCATAGAGAAGGTCCTCAAGGACCTGGTGAAGGACGGGGACCACGTCGTCCTCGGAATCAACCCCCACGCGGACAAACTGGCGAAGGCGATCGGCGCCAAGACGTTCAACAACGGTGCTTACGGCGCGGAGCTGCCACGAGCAATGGGTATGGGCGAGCGTCCGATCTGGACGGTCGGAGTCGAACGGACGGTGTCCAACCCCAACGTGCGGCTGACGGTCTCACTGGACGGCGTCCGCGGTGCCACCAACGAGAACGAAGCGCTCAAGCTGCTCCTGGAGCGGGGTGAGACGATCAAGGGCAGCGACTGGGCGCTGATCAGGTCCGAGGGCTACGGCACCGCGTGGGAGATGATAAAGCTGCGCACCGCGGTCAGGCTGGGCCAACGTGACTGGAAGACGATCACGTGGCGCTGGGACGGAAAGGACGTCGAGCCCGAGCGCTTCAAGCTGGCCAACGGGGAGCCGGTGCCGTGATCAAGAGAGGGCTTGGGGCATGACCGATTTCATCCGTACCGGGAGGCTGTTCCGAGTGGTCGGGTTCAACCCGTCCCACCGGCAGCTCTTCCTGCAGAGCGAAGCGACGCTGATCGACCGGACCACGACCCACATCGAGGTGCATGTCGGCAACGTGAGGCTGATGCTCCTGCAGCCCTACTTCCACAACGGCCTGCACATCCGGCACGCCAGTCCGGACGAGTTCGCGGTGCTGGCGGAGCGGCACGGGCTGGAGCCCGACGAGGCGATCTACACCTGGATGCTGGCCCCTGACGGTGACAGCTTCGTCGTCAGCAGCCCTCCGGACTGGCGCGAGGCGGAGTACGCGCTGATGGGCGACCGGGAGTCGCTGTACGCCGGGCCCTGGCCGCCGGACTTCCCGACGGATTCGGGGAACCTCTTCTGACGCTCGGCGCTGCGGACATACAAGGTGAGGGCGGCACCCGTATCGCGGGTGCCGCCCTCACCTTGTCACTCATGGTCCAGCATCGAACGCGACTCGAACTCGAAGCAGGCAGTTCCGTTGATCAGCCAGCCAGCCAGCCAGCCAGCCAGCCAGCCAGCCAGCTGGCTGGCAGACGCCGGGCAGCCCGACCGGCCTGGCCCGGCCGGAACGGTGCTGCGAAGTGGCTGGTCCGGGGCGGGCCTGTGGGTGTTTCGGTGAAGTGAGCGAGGTTTGGGGCGGCGCCAGCAATCGCCCCGCCCCAGGTCACCCCCTCCCGGCCCTCACCCCCGCAAATTCCCGAGCCCCTGCCCAAGGCAGCGCAGCCCACATCCGCGTCCCCCCTCCCGGTTCCCGAGCCTCCCCGAACCCCCACTCCCCGCCACACCCCTCGACCACGCACCCCAGAACCCGCAACGCATCCCCCCTCCGCTCATCGCAAGCCGCAGCGAGCCGGGGATGAGTGTGCCTCCGGTGACCGTCGTAGAGAACCACTTGCAGTTCCCTCTCCCACCATCACAGCGACACGTGCACCGAGGCATCCGCAGTGAACCGGAAAGCGCACGCCGTCAGTTCACCCACCACCTGCAATGCGGCGTCCGCCATTTCCTCCAGCCCATGTGTCTGGAGAACAACCCGAGTCGTAGCCCGGGCAACCCGCGAACTCACCGCCTCGGCAGGCAGGGTTGGGCTTGATTCGCCTTGACGGACATCTGAGATCAGGGGTTCTGCCCCGGGAGGATGTCCATCATGGAGAGCATGGGGAAGAAGAAGCCTCGGCCTCGCCGTTCGTTCACGCTGGAGTTCAAGGCCGAGATCGTCGAGCTGTGCCGGCGTGGTGACCGCTCGGTCGGTCAGATCGCCAAGGATTTTGACCTGACGGAGACCGCGGTGCGGCTGTGGGGCAGCCAGGCCGAGGTCGACGCCGGCGAGCGCGATGGCCTGACCACGGAGTACGCCGCCGGGCTGCTCGGGCTGGACCGGACGAAGGTGTCCAACATGGAGTCGGGCGTACGAGCCACCTCGCTCGAGCGGATCCGGATACTCGCCAGCAACTACGACTGCGCGGACGAGGCCTACGTCAACGCGCTCGTGGCCCTAACCGACTCACGCAGTCGCGGCTGGTGGGAGAGGTTCAGGGGCGCTCTTCCTCAAGGGCTCCTGGATGTGGCCGAGTTGGAGTGGTTCGCCACCCGGCTGCGCAGCTACCAGACTGTCCACATTCCGGGGCTGCTTCAACTCGGCGGCTATGCCCGGGCCGTATTCGACTCAGCTCTGCCCCCGCTGCCCAAGCCGCAGGTGGAACTACGCGTCGTACAGCGACTGCAACGTCAGCAGGTGCTCGACCGCGACAACCCCGTCGACTACATCGCGTACGTGCACGAGTGGGCGCTGCGCATGCAGTTCGGCGGGCGTCGGTCCACCCGCGAGCAGCTCACCCACCTGTGCGAGGCGTCCGAGCGCAAGCACGTCGACGTACGTGTGCTGCCCGTCGAGGCCGGAGCCTTCCCCGGCGCCGGGCACGCCGTCCTGTACGCCGACGGGGCCGTCCCCCAACTGGACACCGTGCAGTTGGACTCCGCGCACGGGGGTGAGTTCACCCACGCCGAGTCACAACTCGCCAAGTACCGCGCCCACATGGACTGGTGGCACACCCACACCCTGAGCCCCCAGGACTCACGCGACCTCATCCACGCCATCGCCCAGCAGCTTCGAGGAGAGCCGTCATGCCTGAGATCACCTGGGAAGAGCCCTTCTGTGCCGAAGGAAACAACTGCTTCCGCAATTAGGCACCGACCCCCACAACAACGCCTACATCGCCATCGCAGGCCAGGAGGACACCTATCTCACCGACACCCGAGAAGCCCTCCGCACCCTCATCCACGACATCAAGGCCGGCAAAGCAGACCACCTCCTGTAGCGCAGGGAAACTGGTGGCCAGTCGGTAGAAGGCGTGGCGACAATGACTTGCTGCGGGAGACGGTGGGAGCATCGCCGGCCGCGTGATCCAACGGCAAAAAGCCGAGGGCGCCCCCTGTCACACACCACAGGAGGCGCCCTCACAGCCGTACCGGCGTCACATCACGCGTGTTCGCCCTCGCCCAAGTGATGAACCCGGACCATGTTCGTGGTGCCGGGGACTCCGGGCGGGGAGCCGGCCGTCATGACGACGACCTCGCCGATGTTGAAGCGGCCGAGCTTCAGCATCTCCTGGTCGACCAGGGAGACCATCTCGTCCGTGCTGTTGACGAACGGGACGACGTACGAGTCGACGCCCCAGCTCAGGGAGAGCTGGTTGCGGGTGCCCTCGTCGGTGGTGAAGGCGACGATCGGCTGGGCCGCGCGGTAGCGGGAGAGGCGGCGGGCCGTGTCGCCGGACTTGGTGAAGGCCACCAGGCCCTTGCCGCCGAGGAAGTCGGCGATCTCGCAGGCCGCGCGGGCGACCGAGCCGCCCTGCGTCTTCGGCTTCTTGCCGGGGACGAGGGGCTGGAGGCCCTTGGAGAGGAGCTCCTCCTCCGCCGCCGCCACGATCTTCGACATCGTGCGGACCGTCTCGATCGGATACGCGCCGACCGACGACTCGGCCGACAGCATGACCGCGTCCGCGCCGTCCAGGATCGCGTTCGCCACGTCGGACGCCTCGGCGCGCGTCGGGCGGGAGTTGGTGATCATCGACTCCATCATCTGGGTCGCGACGATCACCGGCTTGGCGTTGCGGCGGCACAGCTCCACCAGGCGCTTCTGCACCATCGGGACCTTTTCGAGGGGGTACTCGACGGCGAGGTCGCCGCGGGCCACCATCACACCGTCGAAGGCCGCGACGACGGCGTCCATGTTGTCCACCGCCTGGGGCTTCTCCACCTTGGCGATGACCGGGACGCGGCGACCCTCCTCGTCCATGATCTTGTGGACGTCGTCCACGTCACTGGCGTCGCGGACGAACGACAGGGCGACCAGGTCGCAGCCCATGCGCAGGGCGAAGCGCAGGTCGTCGATGTCCTTCTCGGAGAGGGCCGGGACGTTCACGGCCGCGCCGGGCAGGTTGATGCCCTTGTGGTCCGAGATGACACCGCCCTCGATGACGATCGACTTCACCCGCGGACCCTCGACGTCCACGACCTTCAGCTCGACGTTGCCGTCGTTGATCAGGATCTGGTCGCCGCGCGACACATCACCCGGCAGGCCCTTGTACGTCGTACCGCAGATGGTCTTGTCGCCGGGGACGTCCTCGGTGGTGATGACGAACTCGTCGCCCCGCACCAGCTCGACGGGGCCCTCCGCGAAGGTCTCCAGGCGGATCTTCGGGCCCTGCAGGTCGGCGAGGACACCGATGGCCCGCCCGGTCTCCTTGGCGGCGGCCCGGACCCGGTCGTAGCGGCCCTGGTGCTCGGCGTGCGACCCGTGGCTGAAGTTGAAGCGGGCCACGTTCATCCCGGCCTCGATCAGCGACACGAGCATTTCGTGGGAGTCGACCGCGGGGCCGAGAGTACAAACGATTTTCGAACGGCGCATGGGGCGATCCTATCGGTTTGTTTCGCTTCGGAATATTCCGCCTGGTGGACGACGTAGAAGCACCTACTGGACACAAAGGGGCGGGATAGCGCTCAGGTGAGGCTCTTCCGGCAATGTCTGCCCAATGTTTCCCAATGTTCGTCCAATATCCGTTACGTGTCTTCAGTTGTCCGTTCTCGCCGTGCCCACCAGCGCGTACGTCTGTGTCGCGATCTCCAGCTCCTCGTCCGTCGGGACGACCGCCACCGCGACCGGGGAGCCCGCGGGTGAGATCAGCCGGGCCTCCTGGCTCCGTACGGTGTTCAG
This sequence comes from Streptomyces lacrimifluminis, assembly GCF_014646095.1. Taxonomy (GTDB): domain Bacteria; phylum Actinomycetota; class Actinomycetes; order Streptomycetales; family Streptomycetaceae; genus Streptomyces; species Streptomyces lacrimifluminis. The sequence goes on from NZ_BMMU01000017.1 coordinate 157,885, forward strand.
GGCGTCGTCCACGGCCATGCCGAGGCCCTCCAGGCCCGCCACCGCGGCCTCGCGCACCGGCGCCGCGTTCTCGCCCACTCCGGCCGTGAACGCGATGGCGTCCACCCGGCCGAGTACCGCGTAATAGGCGCCGATGTACTTCTTCAGACGGTGGATGTAGATCTCGAAGGCCAGCCGGGCCGCCGGGGCGTCCGCGCCGCCCTCGTCGATACGGCGGCGGATTTCCCGCATGTCGTTGTCTCCGCACAGACCGAGCAGGCCGCTCTTCTTGTTGAGAAGAGTGTCGATCTCGTCCGTGGACATTCCGCCAACACGCGTCAAATGGAAGATGACGGCCGGGTCCAGGTCACCGGAGCGGGTCCCCATGACCAACCCCTCCAGTGGCGTCAGCCCCATCGAGGTGTCCACGCACTTCCCGCCCCGCACGGCCGACGCCGACGCCCCGTTGCCCAGGTGCAGCACGATCACGTTCACGTCCTCGGGCGCCCGGCCCAGGAGCCGCGCCGTCTCCCGCGACACGTACGCGTGGGACGTGCCGTGGAACCCGTACCGCCTGATGCGGTGCTCGTCGGCCGTCTTCACGTCGATCGCGTAGCGGGCCGCCGACTCCGGCATCGTGGTGTGGAAGGCCGTGTCGAAGACCGCGACCTGGGGGAGGTCGGGGCGCAGGGCCTGGGCGGTACGGATGCCGGTGAGGTTCGCCGGGTTGTGCAGCGGGGCCACCGGGATCAGGCGCTCGATCTCGGCGAGGACCGTGTCGTCGACGACCGTCGGCTCGGTGAAGGACTGGCCGCCGTGCACGACCCGGTGGCCGATGGCCGCCAACTCCGGGGAGTCCAGACCCAGTTCGTCCTTCGCCAACTCCTCCGCCACCGCCTTCAGGGCCGCCTCGTGGTCGGCGATCGGGCCCGTCCGCTCGCGGGACGCGCCCCCGGTCGCCAGCGGGGTGTGCTTCAGGCGGGATGTCTCCTCGCCGATGCGTTCCACCAGGCCCATGGCGAGCCGGCTGCTGTCGCGCATGTCGAGCAGCTGGTACTTCACCGACGACGAGCCGGAGTTGAGGACGAGGACGCGGGTCGCGGTCACTGCGCGGCTGCCTTTTCGGTAGGGGTGGGGCCGGTGTCGGCGTCGGCGGTGGCTGTCTGGGCCTGGATCGCCGTGATGGCGACCGTGGTGACGATGTCCGGGACCAGGGCGCCCCGGGACAGGTCGTTGACCGGCTTGCGCAGGCCCTGGAGGACCGGGCCGACGGCGATCGCGCCGGCCGAACGCTGCACGGCCTTGTAGGTGTTGTTGCCGGTGTTGAGGTCAGGGAAGATCAACACGCTTGCCTGGCCCGCGACTTCGGAGCCGGGCAGCTTGGTGGCGGCCACGGTCGGCTCCACGGCCGCGTCGTACTGGATCGGGCCTTCGATACGCAGGTCCGGGCGCCGGGAGCGCACCAGTTCCGTCGCCTCCCGCACCTTGTCGACGTCCGCGCCCGAACCGGACGTACCCGTCGAGTACGACAGCATCGCGATCCTCGGCGCCACGCCGAACTGCTCGGCGGTGGCGGCCGACTGAATGGCGATGTCGGCCAACTGCTCGGCGTTCGGGTCGGGGTTGACCGCGCAGTCGCCGTAGACCAGGACCTTGTCGGCCAGGCACATGAAGAAGACCGAGGACACGATCGAGGCGTCCGGCTTCGTCTTGATGATCTCGAAGGCGGGCCGGATCGTCGCGGCCGTCGAGTGGACCGAGCCCGACACCATGCCGTCGGCAAGGCCCTCCTGGACCATCAGGGTGCCGAAGTAGTTGACGTCCGAGACGACGTCGTAGGCCAGTTCGACCGTGACGCCCCGGTGTGCGCGGAGCTGGGCGTACTTCTCGGCGAACCGGTCCCGCAGTTCGGAGGTCTGCGGGTCGATCAGCTGGCAGCCGCCGAGGTCGATGCCCAGGTCGGCGGCCTTCTTGCGGATGCCGTCGACCGGGCCGAGCAGTGTCAGGTCGCACACGCCCCGGCGCAGCAGCACCTCGGCGGCGTGCAGGACACGCTCCTCGGTGCCCTCGGGGAGGACGACCCGGCGCTTGTCGGCGCGGGCGCGTTCGAGGAGCTTGTGCTCGAACATCATGGGGGTGACGCGGTCACTGCTGGGCGCGGAGACCCGCCTGAGGAGCTCGGTCGTGTCGACGTGCCGCTCGAAGAGGCCCAGCGCCGTCTCCGCCTTGCGCGGGGTGGCCGCGTTCAACTTCCCCTCCAGGGAGAAGAGTTGGGCGGCGGTGGGGAAGCTGGTGCCGGGCACGGAGATGACCGGGGTACCCGGGGCCAGGCGGGCGGCGAGGGTGAGGACCTCGTTACTGGGGCGCTCGTTCAGGGTCAGCAGGACGCCCGCGATGGGCGGCGTACCGGCGCTGTGCGCGGCCAGGGCGCCGACCACCAGGTCGGCGCGGTCACCCGGCGTGACGACCAGGCAGCCGGGGGTCAGCGCGGTCAGGAAGTTGGGCAGCATCGCGCCGCCGAAGACGAAGTCCAGCGCGTCCCGGGCGAGCCCCGAGTCGTCGCCGAGGAGCACCTTGCCGCCGAGCGCGTGGGTGATCTGGGCGACCGTCGGCGCGGAGAGGGCGGGCTCGTCGGGAAGGACGTAACAGGGCACGGGAAGGCGGGAGTCGAGACCCTGGGCGATGCCGGCGCGGTCCTCGCGGGCGACGCGGTTGGCGACCATGGCGAGGACGTCGCAGCCCAGCGCCTCGTACGCGCGGTACGCGTTGCGCGTCTCGGCGAGCACCGACTCGGCGGTCTGGTCGCGTCCGCCGACGACGGCGACGACGGACGCGCCGAACTCGTTCGCGAGGCGGGCGTTGAGGGCCAGCTCGTCCGGGAACTGGGTGTCGGCGAAGTCGGTGCCGAGGACGAGGACGACGTCGTACTCGCGGGCGACGCGCAGGAAGCGGTCGACGAGGGTGGAGACGAGTTCGTCGGTGCCCTGCTCGGCCTGGAGCGCGGACGCCTCCGGGTAGTCCATGCCGTACACGGTCGACGGGTCCTGCGAGAGGCGGTAGCGGGCGCGCAGCAGCTCGAAGAGACGGTCCGGGTTGTCGTGCACCAGGGGGCGGAAGACGCCCACGCGGTCGACCTGCCGGGTCAGGAGTTCCATGACTCCCAGCTCGACGACCTGGCGGCCGTCGCCACGGTCGATCCCGGTCACGTACACACTGCGGGTCGTCACGCGTGCTCTCCGTTTCCTTGCGCGTCATTGATCGTTCCGGTGCGCGCGTCGCCGCTCGCACAAACGGCCCGCTAGGGGTGAGCGGAACCCTCTTGACAGTACCCGCGGCGCTGGCTAGGACGCCCGTCAGGATCGAGGGTCCGGCCGGGGCGTGAAACAATTGGAGTGGCTCACCGGCATCACAGGCAAGCAGAGCGATCAAAGCGATCAGACCGATCACAGCGAGCAGGAGACACAGCACGATGCGCATCGGAGTTCTCACCGCAGGCGGCGACTGTCCGGGCCTGAACGCAGTGATCCGGTCGGTTGTGCACCGAGCGGTCACCCAGTACGACGACGAGGTCATCGGCTTCGAGGACGGTTACGCGGGGCTGCTCGACGGCCGCTACCGCAGCCTCGACCTCGACGATGTCAGCGGCATCCTCGCCCGCGGCGGCACCATTCTCGGCTCGTCCCGGCTCCAGCGCGACCGGCTGCGCGAGGCCTGCGAGAACGCGCAGGACATGGCCCGCGAGTTCGGCATCGACGTCCTGATCCCGATCGGCGGCGAGGGAACGCTGACGGCGGCCCGGATGCTGAGTGATGCCCGCCTGCCGGTGGTCGGCGTTCCGAAGACGATCGACAACGACATCTCCTCGACGGACCGTACGTTCGGCTTCGACACGGCGGTGGGCGTCGCGACGGAGGCGATGGACCGCCTGAAGACCACCGCGGAGTCGCATCAGCGCGTGATGGTCGTCGAGGTCATGGGCCGGCACGCGGGCTGGATCGCCCTGGAGTCCGGCATGGCCGCCGGCGCGCACGGCATCTGCCTTCCCGAGCGCCCCTTCGACCCCGCTCACGTCGTGAAGATGGTCGAGGAGCGGTTCGCGCGCGGCAAGAAGTTCGCGGTCATCTGTGTCGCCGAGGGCGCGCACCCGGCCGAGGGCACCATGGACTACGGCCACGGCGCGATCGACCAGTTCGGCCACGAGCGCTTCCAGGGCATCGGTACGGCCCTGGCGTACGAGCTGGAACGGCGGCTCGGCAAGGAGGCCAAGCCGGTCATCCTCGGCCACATCCAGCGCGGCGGCACGCCCACCGCGTACGACCGCGTCCTCGCGACCCGGTTCGGCTGGCACGCGGTGGAGGCCGCGCACCAGGGCGCGTTCGGGCGGATGACGGCGCTGCGCGGGACGGACGTGGTGATGGTGCCGCTGGCGGAGGCGGTCACCGAGTTGAAGACGGTCCCGAAGGACCGGATGGACGAGGCGGAGTCGGTTTTCTAGGTCTGGGTGCCCCGGGCGCCCTGCGTGCTTGGGGCTGTCAGCGGGTGTGGGGCACGTAGGTGTCGACCCTCGCCCAGAAGTGCTCCACGATCCGGTCGAGGAAGTCGCGTCCGATGTAACTCGCCTCGGTCGCCGCGGAGCCGTCCGACCAGGTCAGGGTGGCGCTCAACTGCCCCTGGTAGTAGCGGTGCAGCTCCTGGAGGGTGCTCTCCAGGAGGCGCCGGTTCAGCGGCACCATCTTGCTGACGGGGCGGACGTACGCCTGCCAGCGTGTCGTGACCGCGCTGCGCAGCAGGCAGGCGAGCTTGCCGTCGAGGCCGGTCAGGGTCATGAAGTCGGCGAGCGAGAGTTCGAGCACCTCGGCGAGAATCGCGGACTGCCGCTCGGTGCCGCGCCATTCGCCGCTCTCCTCCATCCGTGCGTAGACGAGGAGTTCGAGCCCGACGGCCCGGGCGACGTCCTCGGCGCTGAGCCCCCTTGCGGCGCGGTGCTCGCGCAAGGTGCGGGGACGGCCGATGAGTTCGCAGGGCGCACACCACAACACACCGGCGAGAGCGGCGAGTTCATGAGTTCCGGGGGCCATGATGTTGCGTTCCCAGGCGATGACGTGGTCGGGAGTGATGTACGGCAGCCCGTACGAGACCCGCATCCCGTACGCGACGTGCTCGGGGCCCATTCCGAGGGCCGTACGGAGTCTGCGGGCGGCGTGGGCGTCGAAGGGCGGGGTCGGTGGCGTGGGCGGTGGGGGAACTGGGGGTCGGCGCACGCGCCACAAGCTAGGGGGGCGGGGCGGCGGTGGCTACGTTCTGTTCGGCCACAATGACAGATCGTTGAAAGTTACGGCTTCAGGTGGTGATTCCGGGGCTCTCGTGCCTGCCGGAGACCGTGGGGTGGAAGTCGGATGAGGGGTGCGAGGGGGCGTGCGAGGGGTGTACATCGGTGGCCGATCATGCGAACGGCAAGGTGGTGGGGCATATGCGCGGGCGTGCGCCGGTAAGGCGTGCGGGGGCTTGAGAGGGTCGAGGTGCCGGCGCTGTGGGGGAGTGCCGAAGGCGGGTGCGGTGTGGTGGGGGGTTCGGTCGGGTGGCGTGGGGCTGGTGACCGGCGAGTAGGGGCGGCGCGATTTGTGCGGTCCGTTGATGTGCCGCCGCTGTCTGGCCGTTTTTGCCGTAGCTGCCGTGGGCTGCCGTGGGGGTCGTCTGTCCTCGGTGTCCGATGGGCGTGCGAACGTCAAGTATCCGTTCAGCTGGGCATGTTGGGAGGGACGGGGGCGCGTACGGTGGTCGGTGGCCGCGGGCTGAAGGCTGCGGTCAGGGTGAGGCCGGGTTGCCCGGGTGGGTGGCTTGGCGGGTTTTGGAGGGCGCCGGGTGGCGTCGGAGAGCGGTGGACCTGTGAGCGGTAGGACGGAGAAGATCGAGGGGCACATACGGGAGCGGCTGCTCGCCCCGAACTTCTGGCACCTCGCGACGGTCGGTGCGGACGGCATGCCGCAGGTGTCGCCGATGTGGGTCGACATCGAGGGTGACCATGTCATGGTCAACACGGCCATCGGCCGCGTGAAGGAGGAGAACCTCCGCCGCAATCCGAACGTCTCGCTCTCCCATCACGATCCCGAGAACCCGTACGACCGTGCGGAGATCCGGGGGCGCGTGGTGCGCTTCGTGGAGGGCGAGGAGGCGGAACGTTCCATGGACCGGCTCACGCGGAAGTACATCGGCGAGGACCGGTATCCGTGGCTGCTGCCTGGGGAGCGGCGCGTGATGCTCCTCATCGAGGTGACGCGGGTGCGGCGGGTGGTGGGGGTGGAGCCGTTCCGACCCGGGGTGTTGGACGGGCCGGGCGACCGCGGGGGAGCGTGACGCGACCCGTCGACCCACAGTGACGTTCACCAGTCCCGTCCGGCCACCAACTCCTCGACGTCGGCGTCCTCGAACCCGTACGCCGACGCCACGAACCCGAAGTCCTCGCAGATCTCCTCACGCGCGACCGTCTCGATCTCGCTGCCGGCTGCCTCGAACTCCGCCTCCAGCGCGTTGAACTCCTCCGTTGCCACTTCGGTCAGCGCGTAGAGAGCCGCCAGGTCCGACGGCTGTTCGGCCTCGATCCGCGCGCACAGCCTCAGCAGGATGTCCTTCCCTCTGGTGACGACCTGATCGGGGTAGTAATCGTCCTCGAACAGCCCCTTCAGAAACGGATGGGCTGCCACCTGCTGGTTGGTGACCGTCATGACGATCCCGCCTTCCCTACCGAAGATCCGACGTCCCCATCCTGGACCGCTCACCCTTTGACGGCTCCCCCCAAGGCGAACCCTCCGCCCACCTTTCTCGCCACCAACACGTACAACAAGATCACCGGCGTCGAATAGATCACCGAGAACGCGGCCAACTGCCCATAAACAACCGTCCCCCGATTCCCGAAGAAATCATTGATGCTCACGCTCGCCGGCATCTGGTCCGGCGTGAGCAGCAACATGAACGGCACAAAGAAGTTCCCCCACATCATCACGAACGAGAACACCGTGACGACAGCCACCCCCGGCCCCATCAACGGCAGCACGATCCGTACCAGGGACTGAAACGACGAAGCCCCGTCCGTCCAGGCGGCCTCCTCCAGCTCCCTCGGCACCCCGTCCATGAAGTTCTTCATCAGCCAGATGGCGAAGGGGAGTTGGGAAGCCGCGAAGAAGAAGATCGTGCCCTGCATGGTGTCGATCAGGTTCACCCGCACGAAGAGCGCGTACACCGGCACCATGATCGCGGTGATCGGCAGACACGTGGCGAAGAGAACGGTCAGCAGAAACGGCCGGTTGAACCGTGACCGAAACCGCGACAACGGATACGCGGCCAGCGCCGCGCACACCACGGTCAGCAGGGTCCCGCCCCCGCACAGCATCAGACTGTTGAGCAGCGGCGTAAACGTGACGTCGTCCGTCAGCACCGCGTCGAAGTTGCCCAGCGTCAATCCGTCCGGCACCCGCACCCGCAGATCCGCCCGCGGATCCAGAGCCGACAGCACGACCCAGGCGAGCGGGAGCACAAAAGCCGTCGCCAGCACCAACAGACCCGCGTCGGCCGCCAACCGGCGGTTCGCGCGCCGGGACTTCGTCGTCGCCACCGTCACCACGGGCCCCTCACACCTCCGTACGCAGCAGCCGCATGTACACCACCGAGAACAGCGAGCCGACGACCAGCAGCAGCAGAGCCACCGCCGTCCCGTACCCGATCATGCTTTTCTGGAAGGCCTGTTCGTACATGAACAGAGGCAGCGTCTGGCTCCTGTTCCCCGGGCCGCCCCTCGTCATCACCCAGATCAGCCCGAACACCGACAGCGTCTGTAGCGTGTTGAGCATCAGGTTCGTGCCGATCGACCGCCGGATCATCGGCAGCGTGATGTGCCACATCCGCCGCCAGCCCCCCGCCCCGTCCACCTCCGCCGCCTCCGTGATCTCCTTCGGGATCTCGTTCAGCGCCGCCGAGTACACCAGCATCGAGAACGCCGTACCCCGCCACACGTTCGCGAACGACACCGCCAGGATCGGGAGCGTGAACAGCCAGTTCTGGGACGGGAGATGGAGCCAGTCCAGGATGGCGTTGAGGGTTCCCTCCCGCCGGAAGAACGCGTACAGCAGGAACCCCGCCACCACCTCCGGCAGTACCCACGCCGTGATCACGATCCCGCCCACCAGCGTCCGCACCGGCTTCGACGCGCGCTGCATCAGCGACGCCAGCGCCAGCCCCAGCGTGTTCTGGCCGACCAGCGACGACAGGACCGTGAAGACGAGCGTCAGCCATACGGCGTTCAGGAACGCCTCGTCCTTGAACGCCGTACGGAAGTTCTCGAAGCCGACGAACGACGACGCGGCCTGGCCCGTCAACTGGAGGTCGGTGAAGGCGATGTAGGCGCAGTACGCGATCGGGCCGGCGAGGAAGAGGAGCAGCAGGACCACCGCCGGCGTGACCGGAAGCGCCCGCGTCAGCGTTCGGGTCAGGGAGCGCCTGGTGGCCCTCTGACCCGCACCCGCACTCGTACTCACCGCTTCTCTACGACCTGGTCGTCCGTCGCCGACCTCAGCGCCTCGTCGTACGCGCTCGCCGCCTCCTCCACCGACGCGTCACCCGTCGTCACGCCCTCCATGGCCTCCTGGATGGCCGTCGAGACCTTCGGGTACGCCGGATACGCGGGCCGGTAGTGCGTGCTCGCGACCAGGTCCGTGAAGAACTTGATGCCGGGCTGGGCGTCGACGTACGACGGGTCCGCCGCCACGTCCTTCCGGACCGCGATGCCCGAGTTGGCGATGTACCACTTCTGGGCGTTCGCCTTCGTCTGCATCGTCTTGACGAACTCGAAGGCCAGGTCCGGGTTGGCGGCCTTCGACGGGATCGCCCATGTCCAGCCGCCCGACATGCTCACCCTGCCCGGCGCCTGGCCGTTCTGGGTAGGCATCGCCGCCAGGCCCAGCTTCGTCGACCACTCGGGCCATTCGTGACCGCTGCCCGGCAGCCAGTCCTGGGGGAGCCAGGAGCCGTCGAGGTTGATGCCCAGCTTGCCCTGGGGAAGCCACTCGCCGCGGACGCGGGTCGCGACGTTCGGGTCCAACGCGTCCGACACGTCCGGGCCCAGCTTCTCCTTGTAGACCGTCTCGACGAACGTCAGGGCGTCCTTGAACGCCTGGCTGCCCGCGATCCACTTCTTCGACGAGCCGTCGTACAGGGGGTCGCTCGCGGCCGTCGCTCCCGCGCTGCTCGTCCCGTACAGCAGCATCTCGAAGCCCTGCATCGTGGCCGCCTCACCGGCCGGCTTGCCCGTGTAGACGTTCAGGGGGATGGCGTCCGGCACCTTCTCCTTGATCGTGCGGGCGGCCGACAGCACCTCCTCCCACGTCTTCGGCTGCCAGTCCTTCGGAAGCCCCGCCTTCTTGAAGATGGCCTTGTCGAACCACAACCCCCTTGTGTCCGTGCCGTCCGGCACGCCGTACGTCTTGCCGTCCTCGGCCTTGGCCGCCGTCTTCGCGGTGTCGATGAACTGGTTCCAGTCCGGCCACTTGGCGAGGTAGGCGTCCAGCGGCTTCAAGTACCCGCTGGTGATGTCCGAGTTGATGAGGAACGTGTCCTCGTAGACCAGGTCGGGAGCCGTCTTGGGGGAGCGGAGCATCTGCTGGACCTTGGTGTAGTACTCCGAGTCCGGGGCCTTGATCGGGACCAACTCGACCTTCTTGCCCGGGTTGGCCTTCTCGAACTGCTTCTTGACGTCCGCGAGGTAGGTGTCCATCACCTTCACGGAGTTGTCGGTCGACTGCTTGAAGGAGATCTTCACCGTGTCCGGATCACTTCCGGAGCCGCCGCCGCACGCCGTGAGCGAACCGGCGGCGATGGTGAGGGCGGCGGCAACGAGCAGGGAGGATGGGGCAGTTGGGCGGGCGGCGGTGGGGCGCACGAGCACGACCTCCTACGGGCTGTAAGCCTGTACGGCTGCCCGGCGAACGTAAGAGGAATGGTCTAGTCAGGTCAATGACCTTGCAGCGACCAACGCTCGACAGTCACCACGGCACCACGGCACCACGACAGCAAAGCCGGGGAAGGCAGGGTGGCCACGGTCAACTCCCCTTCCTCCGCTAGCCCTTCACCCACCGGTACTGCAACTCCGGCCGCCCCACCTGCCCGTACTGCGGGCTCCGCGCCGCCCGGCCCGCGTCCACCAGGTGTTCCAGGTAGCGCCGGGCCGTGATGCGCGAGATGCCGACCTCTTCGGCGACCCCGGCCGCGGTGAGCCCCTCGGTGCTGGCCCGCAGGGTCACCGTCACCCGTTCCAGGGTGGGGGCGCTCAGGCCCTTGGGGAGGGCGGCGGGGCCCGGTGCGCGCAGGGTGGCCAGGGCACGGTCGACCTCGTCCTGGCCGCTCGCCTCACCCGCCGACGCGTGGTACTCGGCGTACCGCACCAGCCGGTCCCGCAGGGTCGCGAAGGTGAACGGCTTCAGTACGTACTGCACGACCCCCAGCGAGACCCCCTCCCGCACCACCGCCAGGTCCCGTGCCGACGTCACCGCTATCACGTCCGCGTGGTAGCCGGCCGCCCGCAGCGAGCGGGCCAGTTGCAGCCCGTGTCCGTCCGGGAGGTGGAGGTCGAGCAGGAGCAGGTCGACGGGCGTACGGTCCAGCGCGCGCCGCGCCTCCGCGCCCGTGTGCGCCTTGCCCACGGCCGTGAACCCGGGCACCCGGCCCACATACATGACGTGCGCGTCGGCGGCGACCGGGTCGTCCTCCACGACGAGGACGCGGATCGGGTCCGTCGTCGTGTCTCTGCGCGTCGTGTCTCTCGGGTCGGTCATACGTCGCCTCCTGGCAAGGCGGGCTCGGCTGTCTCGGCGGGCTCGGTGGTGCACTCGGCGGTGCTGGACCTGACGGGAGCGTGACGTCCCGAACCGTTAGGCGGGGCCACCACGGGCGCCGCAACCCTAGGCAACGGCAGCCGAACCTCGAACTCCGCCCCGCCGCACGCCGCCTCGGCCACCGTCAGCGTCCCGTCGTGCCGGGCCACCGCCTGCCGTACGAGCGCCAGGCCGAGACCCCGACCGCCCGGTCCCGCCGGTTTGGTCGTGAACCCGCGCTGGAAGACCGCCTCCGCGTGGGCCGGGTCGACACCCGCGCCCGTGTCCGACACCCGCAGCACCAGCAGGGAGTCCTCCGTCAGGGCCGTCACCGTCACCCGGGACGCGCCCATGCCGCCCTCCACGCTTCCCTGGGCCGCGTCCACCGCGTTGTCGATGAGGTTGCCGAGGATGGTGACCAGGTCGCGCGAGGGCAACGTGTCGGGGAGGAGGCCGTCGTCGAGGCTGCTGTCCTCCGACACCACCAGCTCCACGCCCCGCTCGTTCGCCTGTGCCGTCTTGCCGAGCAGCAGGGCGGCCAGCACCGGTTCGCTGACCGCCGCGACCACCTGGTCGGTGAGCGCCTGGGCCAGCTCCAGTTCGGCGGTCGCGAAGTCCACGGCCTCCTCCGCCCGGTCCAGTTCGATCAGGGACACGACCGTGTGGAGACGGTTCGCCGCCTCGTGCGCCTGTGAGCGCAACGCCTGGGTGAAACCGCGCTCGGAGTCCAACTCGCCCATCAAGGACTGGAGTTCCGTCACATCGCGCAAGGTGACGACCGTGCCCCGGCGCTCACCGCTCGACACCGGGGAGGTGTTGACGACCAGCACCCGGTCGGCGGTCAGATGCACCTCGTCGACGCGCGGCTCGGCCGACAGCAGCGCGCCCGTCAGCGGCGCCGGCAACCCCAGCTCGGCCACGGACCGGCCGACGACCTCACCCTTGTCGAGGACGCCCAGCAGCTCCCGTCCGCCGTCGTTCATCAGCGCCACCCTGTACTGCCCGTCCAGCATCAGCAGCCCCTCGCGTACGGCGTGCAGGGCGGCCTGGTGGTAGTCGTGCATACGGCTCAGCTCGGCCGCGTTCATCCCGTGCGTGTGGCGGCGCAGGCGCGCGTTGATGACGTACGTGCCGATCGCGCCCAGCGCCAGCGCGCCCGCCGCGACCCCGAACAGCGCCGTGACCTGGTCCTGGACCCGGGCAGTGATCTCCTCGACCCGGATCCCCGCGCTGACCAGCCCGATGATCTCGCCGTCGGCCCCATCGGCGCGAATCGGCGTCACCGCGCGGACGGACGGCCCGAGCGTGCCCGAGAAGACCTCCGTGAACGACTCGCCGCGCAGCGCGCGCTCCCGGTGCCCGAGGAAGCGCTGCCCGATCTGCTCCTCGTCGGGGTGGGTCCAGCGGATGCCCTCGGGGTTCATGATCGTGATGAAGTCGACGTCCGTGTGGTGCTGCACCTGGAGGGCGTACGGCTGGAGCAGCGTCGTCGGCTCGGGAGCGGTACGGATCGCCTCGCGCACCGAGGGCGAGTCCGCGACGGAACGCGCGACGGCCATCGCCTGGCGGCCCGCCGCGTCCTCGGCCTGACTGCGGTCGCTGAGGTAGGTGAACAGCGCACATCCGGCCACCACGACCGCGATCAGCACGGCCTGCATCGCGAACAGCTGGGCGGCCAGGCTGCGGGGTCCGGGAACGCGGGGGAAGCGCATGGTGCCAGTCTGCCTCTCCTTATAAGCGTGAACTAAATGAACGGAAGGGTGACCGCCCTCACAGGCCAAGGGATAGTCACGGCATCGCAGGGACGCGATTCACGGGCCTTGGCCTGTTTCGGTCGCCGTCCGCGACCCCGAAGCACCCCCAGCACAACTTTCTCCCCATCCCCCGGACGTGAGCCGCACGCCGGTGATGCCGACGACGACGTCAAGGAGGGCAGCCGTGGCCACCTCATCCTCAACGGCACCTGCCGCACCCGCCGCCAAGCGGGACCGTACCCACTACCTCTACATCGCGGTCATCGCCGCGGTGGCCGCCGGTATCGCCGTGGGCCTGATCGCCCCGGACTTCGCGGTCGAGCTGAAGCCGATCGGTACCGGCTTCGTGAACCTGATCAAGATGATGATCTCGCCGATCATCTTCTGCACGATCGTGCTCGGTATCGGTTCGGTACGGAAGGCGGCGAAGGTCGGCAAGGTCGGCGGTATCGCGCTCGGCTACTTCGTGCTCATGTCGTTCATCGCGCTGGGCATCGGCCTGGTCGTCGGCAACATCATCGAGCCGGGCACCGGCCTCGCGCTGACCGACGCCGTCAAGGAGACCGGCCAGGCGCAGGTCTCGGCCGAGGCCAAGGACACCACCGAGTTCCTGCTCGGGATCATCCCGACCACGTTCGTCTCCGCCTTCACCGGCGGCGAGGTCCTCCAGACGCTGTTCGTCGCCCTGCTCGCCGGTTTCGCCCTGCAGGCCATGGGCTCGGCCGGCCAGCCGGTCCTGCGCGGTGTGGAGCACATCCAGCGTCTGGTCTTCCGTATCCTCGCCATGGTCATGTGGGCCGCGCCCGTCGGCGCGTTCGGTGCCATGGCCGCGGTGACCGGGTCCGCCGGTGTCGACGCGCTCAAGCAGCTCGCCGTCCTGATGCTGTCCTTCTACCTCACCTGTTTCCTCTTCGTCTTCATCGTGCTCGGTGCGCTGCTGAAGATCTTCACGGGCCTCAACATCCTGTCGCTCTTCAAGTACCTGGGCCGCGAGTTCCTGCTGATCCTTTCGACCTCCTCCTCCGAGTCCGCGCTGCCGCGCCTCATCGCGAAGATGGAACACCTGGGCGTCAGCAAGCCCGTGGTCGGCATCACCGTCCCGACCGGCTACTCGTTCAACCTCGACGGCACCATGATCTACATGACCATGGCGTCCCTGTTCATCGCCGACGCCATGGGTACGCCGATGGCGGTCAGTGAGCAGATCCCGCTGCTGCTCTTCCTGCTGGTCGCCTCGAAGGGCGCGGCGGGTGTCACCGGCGCCGGTCTCGCGACCCTGGCCGGCGGTCTCTCGTCGCACAAGCCCGCCCTGGTGGACGGCCTCGGCCTGATCGTCGGCATCGACCGCTTCATGAGCGAGGCCCGCGCCCTCACCAACTTCGCGGGCAACGCGGTCGCCACGGTCCTGATCGGCACCTGGACCAAGGAGATCGACAAGGAGCGCGTCGCGGAGGTCCTCGCCGGTCAGCACCCCTTCGACGAGAAGACGCTCATCGACGAGAACGACGACTTCCACCCGAACACCGAAACCGTGGACGTCCCCGAGCAGGGCGGCGAGAAGGAACTCGCCAAGGCCTGACCCCGGGCCCGGCCCCCTCCGGCCCGGTACGACCCGGCCCGGACCCGTCGACTCCGGGCGGCTGAGGTGCTCCCCCGTCCCTCAGCCGCCCGGGCACAGGACCCCGGCGCCGCGCGCCAGGCGGGTCCCAGCTTCACAGACTCAGAACGACAGTCAGATCCCGGAAACCCCGGGTGGCCCGGACACTCCCCAGAAGTCCAGCCGCCCGGCCCGGGGCCCCAGCAGGTCCGCCGGAGCCCCGGGACCTCGGAAAACGCCGAGCGGCCAGGCACTCCCCCGAAGCCTGGCCGCTCGGCTGTTTCTGTGTCCGGTAAGGCAATGCGCGGTGCGGCGAACAGGGAACAGCGGTACAGCGGTTCGCCGATACATCGCCCGGCTGCCGTTCCGCCGCGACGGCCGCGTCTCAGTCGCTCAGCTCGGCCACCAGTGCTGTGGCCCGGGCTACGGGGACGCCCGCCGCGGCCAGCAGGGTGACCGCGGCTGAGCGGCCCGCCTCCTCCGGTGCGAGGAGCCCGTCGTTCACCGCCTCCATCAGCGCGAACAGCATCTGCTCGTGTACGTACGCCAGTGCCGGCGCAGGCAGGGGTGAGGCGAACACGCCCTCCTCCAGGCCCCGCCGGAGCACCTGGACCGCGGCCTCGCGGACCGGGGTGAACCGGTCGCGGATGCCCTGCACGGTGACGCTGCGCTGGGCGAGCCCGACGAGGATGCGGTAGCGGTCGGCGACCCGCCAGACGGCGAGCGTGGACCGGGCGACGCACTCCGCCGGGTCCTCGGTGGCGCCCTCGGTCCCCTCGGCGTGCGCGGCGGCCACCGCCTCGACGGCGCCGTCGAGCAGCGTGCTGATCAACGCCTCCCGGTTGGGGAAATGCCCGTACACCGTCCGTCGTACGACACCCGCGGCGCGCGCGATCTGGTCCATCGAGGCGTCGGGATCGCGCAACAGCTCGGCGAGGGCGACGTCGAGAATGCGGCGGCGATTCACGTCGGCGCGGCTGGTGGTACCCGTGGTCATGGCTGACATTGTGCCTTCCCTTCCTTCTATTTGCACAGCACTGTGCATCGGAGTATGTTGCACATCATTGTGCAACTGCACGCCACTGTGCAAAACGATCAATCACCAGGCAGTCAGGAAGGCGATCCCGTGGCCATGCGACTCATCAGGACGGAACCCGTCGAGGGGATGACCCGCCCCTACGTCCGGCGCTGGTGGGCGCTTCTCGTGCTCTGCCTGAGCCTGCTGATCATCGTGATGGCGAACACCGCCCTCACCGTCGCCGCCCCCGACATGACCCAGGACCTGGGCCTGTCCAGCGCCGACCTCCAGTGGGTCATAGACGGCTACACCGTCCCGTACGCGGCCCTGATGCTGCTGCTCGGCGCGATCGGCGACAAGTACAGCCGGCGCGGGGCGCTCGTCCTCGGCCTGGTCGTCTTCGGTGCCGGGTCGGTCGCGGGTTCGCTGGTCGGCTCGGCCACCGGGGTCATCGCGGCCCGTGCCGTCATGGGTGTGGGCGCCGCGCTGATCATGCCCGCGACGCTCTCCCTCCTCGCCGCGACCTTCCCGCGCGCCGAACGAGCCAGGGCGATCACCCTGTGGACCGCCACCGCCGGCCTCGCCATCGCGGCCGGTCCGCTGGTCGCGGGCGCGCTGCTGGAGGACCACGGCTGGGCGTCGACGTTCCTGATCAACGTGCCCATCGCCGTGCTCGCGATCGTCGGTGCCCTCGTCCTCGTACCGCCGTCCAAGGCGGGCCACCACGACCGGATCGACTACGTCGGCGGGCTGCTGTCCGTGGTGTGGATCGCGGCACTGGTCTACATGATCATCGAGGGTCCGCACTTCGGCTGGGGCGTCAAGGCGATCACGGCGGCGGTCGCCGCGGGCCTCGGCCTCGTCCTCTTCGTGGTGTGGGAACTGCGCCACCCCCGCCCGGTCCTCGACGTACGCCGCTTCACCCAGCGCCGGTTCGCCGGCTCGAACCTCGCGGTCGCCCTCTTCTTCCTGGCGGTCTTCGGCGCGTTCTACTACCTCACCCAGCACCTCCAGTTCGTCCTCGGCTACGACGCCCTGGACACCGGCCTGCGCATGCTGCCGCTGGCGGGCGCGGTCTTCGTCGGCTCGGCCCTCACCGGCTACTTCACCCCGCGCGTCGGCATGAAGGTCACGGTCACGGCGGGCATGGTCGGCGGTACGGCGGCCCTCGCGCTGCTCTCGCAGGTGGACTCCGGTTCGGCGTACGGGACTTTCGTCATCCCTCTCGTCGTCCTCGGCCTGGCGATCGGCCTCGCGCTCTCCCCGTGCACGGACGCGATCATGGGAGCGTTCCCCGAGGCCGAACTGGGCGTCGGCGGCGCGGTGAACGACACCTCGCTTGAGCTGGGCGGCTCGCTCGGCATCGCGATCCTCGGCTCGCTGCTCTCCACGTCGTACGCCTCCCACCTCACCGACGCGACGAACGGCAGCAAGCTGCCGACGGGCGCGCTGAGTTCGGCCCAGGACTCGGTCGGTGCGGGCTACCAGGTGGCCCAGGCGATCGGCGAACGGGCCCAGCAGCTCGCGGCACAGGCGTCACAGGCGGCGAGCGCCGGGAAGCCTGAGCAGGCCGCCGAGTTGAAGACGCAGGCCACCCAACTCGCCCAAGGCGCACGGCAGATGGCGGACGCGGTCGGCTCGTCCTTCTCCGACGCGGTGGCCCGCACCAGCCTGATCGGGGCGGTGATCCTTGGGGTGGGGACGGTGCTGGTCGCTGTGCTGCTGCCGGGGAAGGGGCAAGCCGAGGGGGCGGGGGCGCCGGAATCGGTGACGGAGGCCGGCGCTGACGTCCCCGCGGAGACGTCCGAGTCCGCCGAGGCGTCCGAGCTCACGCGTACGGGTCGGTGATCTCCCTCAACAGGGTGAGGGACTGGCGGAGTTGAGCCATCCGGCGCTTGCCGAGATGAGCCTCCCACTCCGCCTCCACCTCGGCCACCACCCTGGCGGCGACGGGCTGCGCGGCACGCGCCCGCTCCGCGAGACACACCAGCCGGGCCCGTCTGTCGGACGGGTCCGGCTCCCGTGTCACATAGCCCGCCTTCTCCAGCTGGTCGACCAGGAATCCGGCGGTCTGCTTGGTGATCTGAGCCTGCCCGGCGAGTTCGGTGAGCCGGGTGCCGTCCGGGCCGACGCGCTGGAGCACGCGGGCCTGGGCGGGCGTGAAGTCGTCGAAACCGGCTGAGGCGAGCACGGCGAAGACACGGCTTTCCAGGGCCCGGTAAGGGAGGAAGAGCAGCAGCCCGGTGCTGAGCTCACTCTCGGGTACGGACGCGGTGGCCATGGTCGGCACTCTCCTCCGGCTTGACTTTGATAAGAGACTCTGACTAATTTGGTCAGAGAAGCTTACCACTTGAGTTGGCGGTGATCCCCATGGGTGTCGTGCTGGAGACGGACGAACGCTGGCAGGTGGTCGACGATGAGCGGGCGGGTCTGGCGGAGCTGCTGGCAGGGCTGAGCCCGGCGGAGTGGGAGCTGCCCACGCGGTGCGGCGACTGGCGCGTACGGGATGTGGCCGCGCATCTGACCATCGCCGCGCGCTTGTCGTACGGAACGGTGGCACGCGAATTCGTCCGGGCCCGGGGGAACATCGACCGGATGATCCACGACACGGCGGTCAAGGAGGCGCGGCTGCCGGTCGAGGAGATCGTCGCCAACCTGCGCGCGACGATCGGGTCCCGTCGGCTGGCGCCCGGAACGACCCGTCGCGAACCGCTCCTCGACATCCTCGTCCACGGTCAGGACATCGCACGGGCACTGGGCAGGGAGCGGGCGATGCCTCCGGCGGCGGCGCGGGATGCGGCCGACCGGGTGTGGACGATGCGGTTTCCGCCGCGCCCGTGGCCGTTGCCGGACGCGCGACTGGTCGCTACGGATGTCGAGTGGACGCGGGGGGAGGGGGCCAGGGAGATGCGCGGCCCGATCTCGGAGCTGCTGCTTCTGCTTACGGGGCGAGGGGAGGGGGGTGTGGGGTGAGGGTGGGGATGCCGGGGGTTGTGTGTCCCACCCACCCGCCTGTTTGCTGTCTGTCTCCAGCTCGGGCGCAGGTCTCTCAGCTTGTCCGGCGGTCGAAGGCAACGCCGGTACAGCCCAGGCCTTGTTTCCCCCACCCGCCCGTTCGCCGTCTGTGTCCAGCTCAGGCCCAGGTGCATCCAGCCCCTCTGGGGGCGGTAGCCCGCAGGGAGGGGGCGAAGGAACTCAGGGGCGGAGGTCGGCCACGAGGCGGAACCGTTCCAGTACCGCCTCGGTCGCGTCGTCCACGCTGAACCCGGGGTCCTCCAGCACCGCCCGCATCTCCGCGCTGTGCCAGAACCGCTCGTGACCGGCTCGCCACGCGGCCACGTCTGCATACCCCTCACCCTCGTGGAGTGCGTGGGCGAGATCCACCTCGGCCAGCGGAACGACCCGTACGCCCGTGACCTCGATGATCCCGACCGGCCGGTCCTCGGAGTCGACGACCACCGAACGGCTCCCGACCTCCGGCAGATCCTCACCCGCGTGTTCGTAGTCGACGACGAGCCCGGTTGTGGACGTCTTCGAACCGTCGAGAATCGCGGCGACGAGCTGGTCGCGCAACGGACCGGGAAAGGCGAACTCGGCCTTGGGGAGCCCTTCGGGCGCCTGAAGCGTTTCGGGTGTCGCGAAGCCTTCCGGAACCGGTATCGGCGGCCCTTCCGGCGTGGGGAGGCCCGCCGATACCGATACCGGAAGGTTCTCGGGCTGAGGCGGCTGCTCGGAGGGTGTCATGCCGTCACCGTAGGGGGCGCGCCCCTTCCGGGCGCGCCCATTACCCGCGGTACCGCTACCTGCCGTACCGCACGCCGCCTACCTCCCCCCGCCTCCGTGTCTCCCCGCCTCCGCCCCGAGCGTCTCGGCGACAGCTCGCGGCAGCCACTCCTGAACGTGGCCGAAGGTGAACCCGAGCTCCGTGGCCCGGGAGTTGTCCATGCCGTACGAGCGCGCGAAGGAGAACGGGGAGACCTTGCCGACGTCGACGTTCTGGAAGACGGTCCGGCCGTCCGGGATGTGCCGGGCCACACAGGCGCACAACTCCTCGGTGGTCAGCAGTCCGTGGGAGGCGGCGTTGACCGGCCCGGTGAAGTTCTCGCCCACCGTCCAGAACAGGAAGTCGGCGATCTCCTCGACGTGGATATAGGTCGCGGGCCGGTTCTCGGTCGGTACGGCTATCGGTGCGCCGGTGCGAATGCGCTGGGCGTAGTGGTCGAGCCGGCCGGTGAAGTCGTCGTCCCCGCCCAGGACATGGGCCACGCGTACGGCGGTGTACGGGAACTCCGTACCGCCGGCCGTCGTGTCATCGGAGGGGGAGGGGGAGGGGGAGGGGGAGTCGGAACCGGAGAGGGGGTCGGAGTCGCTGGTGGTGGCGGACGCGAAGACCGCCTCGGCCTGGCGCTTGCCCTCGCCGTAGTGGGTCTCGCGGAACTCCGGCTTGTGCCAGGGGAGTTCGAGACGGACGGGGACGGTACGCGGATCGACGGCGTCCTCGCGCACGGGGACGACGGTGTCCTCGTAGACGAGGGAGTCCTCGTACTCGTACACCTCGACCGTGGACGTCATCACATAGCGGCGGGTACGGCCGCCGGCGAAGACGCGCCGGGCGATCGCCGCCTGGCGGGGCGTGTAGCAGACCTGGTCGACGACGACGTCGAAGGCACGGTCGCCGAGAGCGGAATTCAGGGCGGCCTCGTCGTCGCGGTCGGCGACGAGGTGAATTGCCCCGGCGGGCGGGGGAGCGGAGCCCCGGTTGAGAACGGTGACCCGGTCTCCGGCGGCGATCAGCCTCCCGATGAGCCGCTTTCCGAAATAGCGATTACCGCCGATGACCAATACGTCACGCACGACGTCCCCTCCCCGTTGTGGACCTTGTGATCATAATTCTCCTGGCGTATCAGCGCGTTCTGAAGGGGGAGTCATGGGACATCCGGCGGGGGTACCGAAAGAACCACGGCAGTCGCGAGCCGCGGCCAACGAAACGTCGGTGGCCTTCGACGCGCTGGACCGGCAGATCCTGGAGCTCCTCCAGACCGACGGCCGGATCAAGCTGAGCGAGCTGGGCAGGAGGGTGCGGCTGAGTCCGGCGGCGGTCACCGAGCGCGTGCGCCGGCTGGAGTCGGCGGGCGCGATCACCGGATACGGCGCCCGTGTCGCCCCCGCGCGCCTCGGCTACGGCATCCAGGCCTTCATCAGGGTCAACCCGCACGGCGGCTACACCCTGAAGCATCCCAGGACCCTGGAGCTGCTCGCCCGCCCCGAGATCACCGAGGTGCACCACGTGGTCGGCGAGGACTGCTGGATCCTCAAGGTGGCCGTGGCGAACACGGTGCACCTGGAGGACGTCCTTGAACAGACGTCGGCGCTGGGCCGGACGACGACGTCGATCGTCCTGTCGTCCCCGGTGGAGGGGAAGCCGCTGTTGCCCCAGGGGTGAGCTCGCGGGGGGTTGCCTTGACGTCGGCGTCAAGGACTACGTTCGTACGCATGCGAATCGGCATGCGGATCGGGGAGCTGGCGGCGCGGGCGGGGACCACCACGCGGACCCTGCGGTACTACGAGTCACGAGGGCTGCTGCCCGCGCGGCGCACGGACAACGGCTACCGCGCCTACGACGAGGACGACCTGAAGCTGCTCCGGCAGATCCGGACGCTCCAGGACTTCGGGTTCGACCTGGAGGAGACGCGGCCCTTCGTGGACTGCCTGCGGGCGGGCCACCCGGAGGGCGACTCCTGCCCCGCGTCACTCGCCGTCTACCGCCGCAAGCTGGACGAACTCGACGCGCTGATCGACGAGTTGCAGTCGGTCCGGGAGAAGGTCGGCGAACAGCTGACGCGGGCCGAGCGGGCGCGCGACGAGCTGGCGGCCGAGGCGACGGTTCCGGGCGGTCCGGAACCGGCATGCGAGTGGGGAGGACAGACACGATGATCAGGGCAGCGGGTGTGGCCGAGGTGACGGACGCGGACTTCGAGGCGGAGGTGATCGGGTCGGAGCTGCCGGTCCTGGTGGAGTTCACGGCCGACTGGTGCCCACCGTGCCGCCAGATGGCCCCGGTGCTGAGCGCCCTCGCGGCGGAGGAGTCCACCCGCCTGAAGGTGGTCCAGCTGAACGTGGACACCAACCCGTTGACGACCAACGCCTACCGGGTCCTGTCCATGCCGACGTTCATGGTGTTCCGGGGCGGAGAACCGGTGCGGTCGATGGTCGGGGCCCGACCGAAAAGGCGGTTGCTGGAGGAGCTGTCCGACGTAGTCTGACGCAATCACCATGCGATGACCTGACGGAGAGCACTCCCATGACCGGCCGACGAGCGACAGCGAGCGAGACCGCGACGACCGGGACCACGACCCTGTGGCGCCCCACCGGGCCCAAGGAGCTGGACCTCGTCCGGGAGCTGAACTGGCGTGCCTGGCCGCCCCGCCTTCCTGAGCAGCCCATCTTCTACCCCGTCCTCAACGAGGAGTACGCGGTCAGAATCGCGCGGGACTGGAACGTCAGGCACGACGGCGCCGGTTTCGTGACGCGCTTCGAGATCGACTCGGCGTATGTGAGCCGGTTCCCCGTCCAGCAGGCGGGCGGGCGGACGATTCTCGAACTGTGGGTGCCGGCTGAGGAGCTGGACGAGTTCAACGCCCACATCGTCGGCGAGATCCAGGTGGTCCACCGGTTCCGGTGAGCCCTCGACTGTCGGCGACCGCCAGTGGCCGTCGGCGGAAACAAAAAGAAATCCCCCGAGCGATTGCGCTCGGGGGATTTCTTTGCGTATATTCAATGGTTCGCGACTTTCATCGAATGGAGTCGCGAAAAGTTCATTGAACAGAGTATATCCGAGCGGGAGCGGAATTGTCAAACAGGGGCGCAAACACGGAATCAACTCGCGATGAATTGCGGAGTGAGCAGGAATTCGTCGACGGGCTCTACGCCCGTGTCGACGCCCTGCGCGGCGACACCGAGCACTCCGTCACGGACGCGCTCGCGCAGGGCAGTACGCCGATGCAGGCCCGGCTGGAGCGGGACGTGCTCGTCGCCGAGCGGTCCGGGTTCCTTGCCGCGCTGAACGCCGTCGACGGGTCGCTCTGTTTCGGGCGGATCGATCTCACCTCCGGTGTCACCCACCACATCGGCCGTATCGGACTGCGCGCCGACGACGCCGAGCGCACCCCGATGCTCATCGACTGGCGGGCCGAGGTGGCCCGGCCCTTCTATCTCGCCACCGGGCACACGACGATGGGGCTGCGCCGGCGCCGGCACATCAGTACGGACGGGCGGCACGTCACCGGACTGCACGACGAGATCCTCGACCTCGGCGACGAGACACGCACCGGCTACGAGGACCCCTCCGGCGATGCCGTGCTGCTCGCCGCGCTCGACTCCGCCCGCACCGGCCGGATGAACGACATCGTGCAGACCATCCAGGCCGAGCAGGACGAGATCATCCGTGCCCCGCATCGAGGTGTGCTGGTGGTGGAGGGCGGGCCCGGTACCGGCAAGACCGCCGTCGCGCTCCACCGGGCCGCCTATCTGCTCTACGAGCACCGTGAACTCCTCGCCAAGCGGGCCGTGTTGATCGTCGGGCCCAACCCCGCCTTCCTCGGCTACATCGGTGAGGTGCTGCCCTCGCTCGGTGAGACCGGGGTGTTGCTGGCGACCGTCGGCGAGCTGTTCCCGGGCCTGAAGGCCACCGCCGCCGACACCGTCCGGGCCGCAACCGTCAAGGGGCGGGCCGAGATGGCCGACGTGCTGGCAGCCGTCGTACGGGACCGGCAGGGACTGCCCGACCCCGTCATCGCCATCGAGCACGACCGGGACATCCTCATGCTCGACGCCGGACTGGTGAGCATGGCGCGGGAGCGCACGCGCGAGGCGAAGCTGCCGCACAACGTCGCGCGCGAACACTTCGAGGGGCACATCCTCAACACGCTGACCGAGATGGTGGCGGAACGGATCGGCACCGACCCCTACGACGGCAGCAATCTCCTCGACCCCAGCGACATCACCCAGATCCGCGACGACCTGGCCGAGAACCGTGAAGTCTGGGCCGCCATCGACCAGTTGTGGCCCCGCGTCACCCCGCGGCGGCTGGTCGCGGACTTCCTCGCCGCACCCGAGGGGTACGTGTCGGAGGCCGACGCGGAGGCCGTCCGGCGGCCCGTCACCCGGGCCTGGACGACGGCCGACGTACCGCTGCTCGACGAGGCCGCGGAGCTGCTCGGCGAGGACGACCGGGTGGCCCGGGCGCAGGCGGAGCGCGAGCGCAGCAGCCAAGTCGCCTATGCGCAAGGCGTGTTGGATGTCTCGTACGCCTCCCGGACCTATGAGTTCGAGGACCTGGACGCCGAGGACTCCGAGGTGCTGTCCGCGCACGACATCATCGACGCGGAGCGGTTCGCCGAGCGGCACGAGGAGGACGATCTGCGGAGCGCCGCCGAACGGGCGGCGGCCGACCGGACCTGGGCGTTCGGGCACATCATCGTCGACGAGGCACAGGAGTTGTCGCCGATGGCGTGGCGGCTCCTCATGCGGCGCAGCCCGACCCGGTCGATGACCCTGGTCGGCGATCCGGCGCAGACCGCCGAGCCGGGCGGCGTCGGATCCTGGGAGGACATCCTCGCGCCGTACGTCCAGGACCGCTGGGAGCACGCCCGGCTGGGCGTCAACTACCGGACACCGACCGAGATCATGGACCTCGCCGCGGCCGTGGTGCGGGCGGAGCGGTCGGACTTCGAGCCGCCGAGGTCCGTACGGTCGACCGGGGTGCGGCCGTGGGTGCGTGCCGTGGACGGTGGCGGTCCCGCGGATCTCGCGGGGGCCGTGGAGAAGGCCGTCGGCGAGTTGGCGCCCGTCGAGGGGCGGCTCGCCGTGATCGCACCGCGCGAACTGCACGGGGAGTTGGCGGCGCGGCTGGACGGTGTGGAGGCGGGGGCGGAGCCCGACCTGACGCGGGATGTCGTGCTGCTCGATCCCCGGCAGGCCAAGGGGCTGGAATTCGACTCCGTACTGGTGGTGGAACCGGGAGCCTTCGGCACGAGTGACCTGTACGTGGCGCTGACCCGGGCCACTCAGCGCGTGGGCGTGCTGCACCAGGGGGAGTTGCCGGTGGCGTTGGCCGCTGTCGGGACCTGAGGGGGTCCGGGTGCGCCCGTGGAACGCGTGCACCAAGGGTCACCAAGACGTAACAGTTCGCGCCATGGTCACTGCGCGTGTGCGGTCAGTGCGGTATGCGTGTGCGTATGGAAGCCCATCCGTTCGCGACCGCACCCGTCGACAGCCCCGCGCTCGAGTCGTTGCCCGTGGAACCGCTGTTGACATCGGAGTTCGACGCCGACCCGGGCGGCGTGTACACCCGACTTCGGCGCACCTACGGTCCCGTGGCGCCGGTGGGGCTGATGGGCGTACCGGTGTGGCTGGTTCTCGACTACCGCGAGGTGCTGGAGGTACTGCGGAACGAGAGCGTGTGGCGGCGGGACGTGCGCTACTGGCGGGCCAGGTCGCAGGGCCGGCTGCCCGCCGACTGGCCGCTGCTGGCGGGCTACGAGGTGCGCCAGACGATGTTCATGGACGACGAGGAGCATCTCGCCGCCCGGCACACCCATCACTCGGCGCTGCGGCCGTTCCAGGACGGGCACACCCCGCAGGGCTGGGAGCTGCGGGCGACGGTCGCGCGGTACGCCGACGAGCTGATCGGGATGCTGGCGGCCGAGTCGGGCACGGTGGGGTTCGCCGACCTGGGGGCGCAGTACACGCGGCCGTTGCTGCTGATGGTCACCACGAAGCTGTTCGGCTGCCCTGTCGAGCTCGGGGACGAGCTGGTCATGGACCTGTGGCGGATGCTGGACGGCGGGCCGGACGCGGGGCCGGCGACCGGGCGGGCGTTGGGTGCCATGACGCGGCTGGCCGCGCATCGGCGGGCGCGGCCCGGGGACGACCTGACGTCGTACATGCTGCTGGCCGATCCGGGGCTGTCGGACGAGCAGTTGGGGCGTGAGCTGTTCATGAACGCGGTGTACCTGAACGACATCACCGGGAACATGGTGCTGAACACGCTGCTGGAGGTGTTGCGCGGGAACGCGACGGTGCGGCGCAGTCTGTCGGCCGGGCAGCTCGGGGAGACGGTGAACCGGGCGGCGCTGGTGAATCCGCCGGTGGCCAACATGTGCTTCCGGTTCGCGGCGCGGGATGTGGCGTTGGGGAACTTCTGGATCCGGGGCGGGGACATCGTGTCGCCGTCGGCTGCGGCGGCGCATGGGGACTTGATGGCGATCGGGGCGTCCCACCTGGTCGGGTCGGCCGTGAGTACGCGGGCGCATCTGGGGTGGGGGGCCGGGCCGCATCAGTGTCCCAGTGCGGCGCGGGAGTTGGGCGGGATGATCGTGAGTACGGCGGTGGGGCGGATCTTCGATCACCTGGAGAAGGCGGAACTGACGTTGCCGGCGGATCAGTTGCCGTGGCGGTCGGGGCCGGTGGTGCGGGGGTTGCGGTTGTTGCCGGTTCGGTATGAGTTGAGTGGGCGTGGGGTGGGGCAGGGGGGCGGGGTGGATATGGGTGTCGGTGTCGGTGTCGGCGGTGGTTTCGGGGAGGGGGCGGGGGTGACCGGTGAGGACGGGCGGGTGAAGGGGTTGTTGGGGGCGTTGCGGAGGTTGATGTTCGGGGGGCGGTGAGGTGGGGGGTGGGCGGTGAGTTGTTTCGCCCCCGCCGCCCCTACCCGTCCCATCCTCGGGGGCTGCGCCCCCGAACCCCCGCTACGGCCCTGAACGGGCCTTGTCCTCTTACTCACCCCAGAGGGGGACCCCCAGACGGGCTGGCAGGGCGGGGCCTGGGCTGAAGGAGGGGCGGGGGCGGGTGGGTGGGAAACAGGGCTTGGGCTGAACGGGGCTCGTCTTCGAGCGCCGGGTGGGATGGGGTGTCTGGGCTCGCGCTGGACAGGTGCGGTGAACGGGTGGGTGGGAAACAGGGCTGGGGCTGGAGGGCCTCGTCTTTGACCGCCGGGGGCGTGGAGGTGCTTGGGCCCGCGCTGGAGAGACGCGGTGAACGGGCGGGTGGGTGGGAAACCCCGCTCTCACGGTGCTACGCCGGGCGCAGCCATACCGTGGCCAGGGGTGGCAGGGTTACGCGGATGCTGGCCGGGCGGCCGTGCCAGGGCTGGGGGTCCGGTTTGAGGGGGTCCGGGTTGTGGCTGTCGGCGCCGCCGTAGCGGGACGCGTCCGTGTTCAGGGTCTCGTGCCAGGCCGGGACCGTGTCCGGGACACCGATGCGGTAGTCGCCCCGGACGACCGGCGAGAAGTTGCTGATCGACAGAAGAGGGGTGCCCTCCGCGTCGTAGCGGACGAAGGCGAAGACGTTGTCCTCCGCCGCGTCCCCGACCAGCCACTCGAAGCCCGCCGGGTTCGTGTCCAACTGCCAGAGGGCCGGGGTGTCCTGGTACACCGTGTTCAGGTCGCGGACCAGGTCGCGTACGCCCCTGTGGTCCGCCTCGGCCCCGTAGGCGGGGTCGAGCAGCCACCAGTCGGGGCCATGGGCCTCCGACCACTCGGCGCCCTGCGCGAACTCCTGCCCCATGAACAGGAGTTGCTTGCCAGGGTGTGACCACATGAAGGCCAGGTACGCCCGCTCGGTCGCCCGTTGCTGCCACCAGTCGCCCGGCATCTTGGACACCAACGAGCCCTTGCCGTGGACGACTTCGTCGTGGGAGATCGGCAGGACGTAGTTCTCGCTGTACGCGTACACCATGGAGAACGTCATCTCGTGGTGGTGGTGCCTGCGGTGGACCGGGTCGTGCTGGACGTAGCCGAGCGAGTCGTGCATCCAGCCCATGTTCCACTTCAGACCGAAGCCGAGCCCGCCGAAGCCACCGGGGCCCGTGTGGTGCGTGGCCCGGGTGACGCCGTCCCACGCCGTCGACTCCTCGGCGATCGTCACGACCCCCGGGACCCGCCGGTACACCGTGGCGTTCATCTCCTGGAGGAAGGCGACCGCGTCCAGGTTCTCCCGGCCACCGTGCTCGTTCGGCACCCACTGGCCCGGCTCGCGCGAGTAGTCGAGGTAGAGCATCGAGGCGACCGCGTCCACCCGCAGGCCGTCTATGTGGAACTCCTCGCACCAGTAAACGGCGTTCGCCACAAGGAAGTTGCGGACTTCCTTCCTGCCGTAGTCGAATTCCAGGGTGCCCCAGTCCGGGTGGGCGGCGCGCAGCGGGTCCTCGTGCTCGTACAGCGGGCGGCCGTCGAACTCGGCCAACGCCCACTCGTCGCGCGGGAAGTGGGCCGGGACCCAGTCCATCAGTACGCCGATGCCGGCGCGGTGGAGGGCGTCCACCAGGTACTTGAAGTCGTCCGGAGTGCCCAGCCGGGCCGTGGGTGCGTAGAAACCGGTGACCTGGTAGCCCCACGAGCCGCCGAAGGGGTGCTCCGCCACCGGCATCAGCTCCACGTGCGTGAAGCCCAGGTCCCGTACATAGGCGGGGAGCTGGTCGGCGAGTTGACGGTACGTCAAGCCCGGTCGCCAGGACGCCAGATGGAGCTCGTAGATCGACATCGGGGCCTCGTGCGCCGGGGCCTCCGCCCGCCGCGCCAGCCACTCCCCGTCCTCCCACTCGTAGTGTGAACTGTGCACGATGGACGAGGTGTTGGGCGGAATCTCGGTCCGTCGGGCCATCGGGTCCGCGCGCTGCGTCTTCGAGCCGTCCTGGCGCGTGATCTCGTACTTGTACAGCTCACCCTCGCCGACGCCCGGGACGAACAGTTCCCACACCCCGGTGGCGCCCAGCGATCGCATCGGATACGCCGTACCGTCCCAGAAGTTGAAGCCCCCGGTCACCCGGACCCCTTGCGCGTTCGGCGCCCAGACGGCGAAGCGGGTGCCGGTGACGCCCTGGTGGGTCATCGGCTCGGCGCCCAGGGCCTTCCACAGCTCCTCGTGCCGGCCCTCGCCGATGAGATGCAGGTCCAGGTCGCCCAGTGCGGGCAGCAGGCGGTACGCGTCCTCGGTCTCCTGCACCTGCTCCTCGTACGCGATGATCAGCCGGTACTCCGGGACGCCCCGCAGTGGCAGCGCACCCGAGAAGAACCCGTCGCCGTCGTCGTGCAGCTCGGCCCGCAGATCCCCCGCCACGACGGTCACCGACAGGGCGTACGGCCGCAGTACCCGGAACGCGACCCCGCCCGGCAGCGGATGCGCGCCCAGGACGGAGTGCGGGTCGTGATGCGTGCCGGCCAGCAGGCGCCCGCGGTCGGAGGCGTCCAGCGCGGGGGAGGGGAGCAGAGCGGTCTCCTCCGGAGCGGACCCGACGGGTCGCGGGGAGGGCTTCTCCGCCGCCGTGACCGTGACCGGCTCCGCCGCCGTGACCGGCACCGGCTCCGCCGCCGTGACCGGCACCGGCTCCGCCGCCGTGACCGGCACCGGCTCCGCCGCCGTGACCGGCACCGGCTCCGCCGCCGTGACCGGCTCCGCCGCCGTGACGGGGTCCGTGACTGTGACCGGCTCCGTGACCGACACCGGGTTCGTTTCCCGGGCCGCCTCGGGTGTCGCCTCGGGTGTCGTCTCCGGCTTGGGCTTCAACTTCTTCTCCGATGTTTTCTCCGACGCCTTCTCCAACTCCTTTGCCGCCCCCCGTGCCGCCTCCTTCATCGCCTGCTTTGCCGCCTTCTTCCCAGGGGCCTTCTTCGCGGACGTCTTCTTCTTCGGGTTCTTCGAGCCGCTGGAGGGGGAGTGCGGGGTCACGGGCGGGGGCCTTTCGGAGGTGAGGCAGGGCGTGGGAGGTGAGGGGGAGCGGGGTGCCGCGGGAGGTCAGCCGGGCGCGGCCAGACGCTGTACCGCCGACATCGGTACCGGAAGCCAGTCCGGGCGGTGCCGTGCCTCGTACACCACCTCGTACACGGCCTTGTCCGTCTCGTAGGCCCGCAGCAGGACGGGATCGGTACGCGGATCCAGGCCGGTGATCTCCGCGTATCCGGCGCAGTACGCGGCCCGGCACACCGCCGCCCAGCCGGGCAGCCGGGGGTGGAGCGAGTGGGCCGCGTAGTCGAAGGAGCGGAGCATGCCCGCGATGTCCCGGGCCGGCGGCTGTGACAGCCGGCGTTCCGCGAGCGGTTTGGACGGCTCGCCCTCGAAGTCGATCAGCGACCACTCCCCGGACGGCGAACGCAGGCACTGCCCGAGGTGCAGATCGCCGTGGATGCGCTGGGCCGTCCAGGTCCGGCCCTCGGCGGCGAGGTCGGCCAGCGCCTCGTACGCCGAGCGCAGGCCGGGGGCGTACGGATGGAGGGCCGGTACCGCCTGGACCGCCGCCTCCAGGCGCTCGATCATGCCGTCGACCAGCGGTCGCAGCTGCGCGTGGCCCAGCGTCACGGTGGGCAGGGCGCGGGCGAGCGCCAGATGCACCTCGGCGGTGGCCCGCCCGAGCGCCCGCGCCTCCGCGCTGAAGTCCTCTCCCTTGGCCAGCTCGCGCAAGGCCAGTTCCCAGCCGTCGGCGGCACCCCGCACGAAGGGCTGGAGGACGCCGAGTACGTAACTGTCCTCGGCATTCGTCTCCGTGGAGGGGTCAGTCGTTCCGTCGGCGTCGGTGTGTATCCACGCCACCGGGGCCGGAACCCGGGGGCAGCCCTCGCGGGCGAGCGCCAGCGGCAGTTCCAGGTCGGGGTTGACGCCCGGCATGACCCGGCGGAGCAGCTTCAGAATGAACGTATCGCCGTAGACGATCGACGAGTTGGACTGCTCCGCGGTCACCAACCGGGCCACCAGCCCCGCGGGTATCTCGCCCTCGCCGTCACCCCCGGCCGCGCCCTTGTCGTCCCCGCCCCCACTCCCGTCCCCGTCGCGGTCGAAGCGCAGCGCGCCGATCCGGGCCCGGGTACGCATCGCCTCCAGGAGCACTTCGGCCGGCCGGGCGTCGTACAGGGCGTCGTACACCGTCCGTCCGGTCAGCGGGCCCCGGTCGACGTGTCCGATCCGCGCGGGCGCCAGCCGGGGCGGCAGCGCCTCGCGCGCGCCTATGAGGAGCTGGTAGCAGTCTCCGGGGCCCTGGAGAGCGGGCTGATGGGCGCGTACGAGGAGGTGGTACAGGCCGAGCTGTGTGGTGACCGGCAACAGTTCGGTGGCCGCCACCAGGGTGAAGTCGGTGACCGGACGTCCCTTACCGGCGAACCAGCGCTGCCTCGGCAGCCATTCGCGCAGCAGTGGTTCCAGGGACGTGAGGAGGTCGGGACTTGTCGTGGCGGAGCGGGTGATGGCTTCCGACATGGCGCCTGTCCTTTCCCCAGGGGGCGGGGTGTGACTGTTGCGTGCCCCGGGCGGGACGGGAGAAACCGGCCCGCCGGGGTTCGGCACGTACGACCGTGTACGTCCGGGTAGGACTGTTTTCTACCCCGCGTCCTTCGCGTCCTTCCGCAGCCGGAACCAGTAGAAGCCGTGGCCTGCGAGGGTGAGGAGGTAGGGGAGTTCGCCGATGG
>NZ_BMMU01000018.1:0-62325 GCF_014646095.1 Streptomyces lacrimifluminis
CGGCCGAGACCCGCTCGGTGCTCATCAGGTCGCTCACGATGCTGCACACCAAGCACGCCGATCGCCCTGCCCGCAAACACGGCAACCCCCCTCAGTGACGGAGGTTCACATGACGACTCCCGGACTGCGCATCGAAAAGGGCAAGGCCACCGTCGAGGAACTGGCCGCCCTCACCGTCCTGCTTCTCAGCCGCAGCGCTCTCGCACTTCGCGTCGGCGGGCCCGACGGCTCGCACCCCACCTCCTGGCGTCCCCAGACCTTCGACGCTCCCCACAGCTGGCGAAAGCGGTGACGAGGGGGCCGGTTCGGTGGCGGGGTCCAGGGTGACGCCGAGCATGCCGTGACCGGTGGCCGCGCAGGCGTTGTCGTACCCGGGAAGCCGTCGATCACCGGAAGGTCCGATGCCAAGCCTCGGACAGCCGGCGGTCAGGACGCCGAGCCGGACGCCCGCAGAGGCCAGGCGAAGCAGATGAGAGAGACGACGGCCGGCAGGGGGATGTTCTTGAACGACCTGCGGGCCCAGCCGGACTGACCGGTGCCGCGCGACACGATCACCGCCTGGTGCGAGCGGGTTCAACCTCGTCCGGACGTCCGCCGCCCCGCGTATCCACCGCAACACGTCGTCCACCGGCTGAACAGAACCGAGCAGCTCACCGGCCACCCGCTGCGCGAACACCGGACCGTCACGGCCCGGTGCCTCGCCTGTCCGGCCGAAGAACCGGGCGAGGGCGCCACCCCCGACGAAGGGTGACGCCCTCGAACCCATGCTCCCGCAGCTATCCGGCGGACTCCCCCGCCGTGGGCCGCCGCGAGGCCGCCATCGCCTCGTCGACGTCCGTCAGGGGACGCAGCCGGTAGGTGTACGCGTAGTCGCGGGCCGCGAACAGCTTGTACTCGTCGTGGGTGTGAGCACCCCAGCTGTTGTCGCCGCCGACGCCCATCTGGCGGTGGCTCAGGCGCAGGACGACCTCGTCTCGCGGAGTGAGTTGGTAGTCGTGGCGGGCCCCGACCGACAGGTCCTCCGGCGTGAAGTGCGAGGCGTTGACCTCCAGCAGCGGCTCGGCGGAGACCAACAGGCCGGCGCCCTTGCGGTCCGTCAGGGCGATCCAGCGGACGTCGGTCTTGTTGCCGTTCTCCTGCGGGCGCAGATAGCCGCTCCACTGCCCGTCGACGGTGGCGGAGTAGAGGCCCACGTCGGTGGCGTTGTTGCGGTCCCAGTGGTTCTCCTCGGGACCGCGCCCGTAGTAGTGCAGCCTGTCCAGGCGGCCGGGCAGAAGGAGCAGGTTGCCGACCTCCGGGATGTACGGCAGTGAACTCGCCCCCGGGTGCAGGGTGTTGTCGACCCTGATCTCACCGTTGCCGAAGACCGTGTAGGTGGTGGTGTACGTCGATGCCGGTGTCGTCGGCAGTGTGCCGGCGACCTTGATCTCGACGGCCCGGTCCCGCAGGGCGCGGACGCTCACGCCGGTCACCGCACGCCGGGCGCCCGCGTCGCGCCAGGTCTGGTTGCGGGTGTGCTGGCCGTTGCCCCGGTCGTTGTCGGTGGGGGCCCGCCAGAAGTTGGGGGTCGGCCCGGACTCGATCAGCTGGGCGCCGCCGGCCTTGTACGACGTGATCACGCCGGTCGCCTTGTCGACGGTGACCGAGAAGCCCTTGCCCCTGACGGTGACCGACGCGTCGCCGTCCTCGTGTCGGAGCGCCGGGACGCTGTTCAGGGGCCTGGGTGTGACGGCGGGGCTGCCCGCGTCGAGGGCGAGTTGCTGCCTGGCCACCTCGAAGCCGGCCTTGGCCCACTTCGTGCTCTCCCTGGTGGTGAAGGACAGTTGGAGGAAGTACTCCGCGCCCGGCGCCGGGTCGTCCGGCAGGTCGAAGGGCACGGTGATGTCCTTGGCGGTCAGGGGCGGGACGTCCAGCTGGGCGCGGGTGAGCTTTCCGCGCCGGACCACCCTTCCGTCGGCGACCAGTTCCCACCGACCGTCGAATTCGCGGAGGTTGGTGAAGAGGTACTCGTTGGTGAGGGTGACCGCGCCCGGCGTGGCACCCGAAGTGATCTGCACCGCCTGGTAGATCCGCTTGACCTCGGCGGACTTGCCGGTCAGCCCGCGGTCGGCGGTGATGATGCCGTCCCCGGCGAAGGCCCCGTCGTTGGGGTTGTCGCCCCAGTCGCCGCCGTAGGCGTAGAACGTCTTGTCCCGGGGCCGCTTCTCGGTGATGCCGACGGTGGCTGCGTCGAACCAGAACCGTACGCCGTCGTCGCCGGGGCCCCGGCTGTCGGAGGCCAGCTCGGTGGCGCTCAGCGCGCGGGCGTAGACGCGGGCCCGCCGGATGGTGCCGCTGAACTCCCGGGTGGGGTTGTCGATGTCGGTGGCCAGGGAGAGGGACGCGGTGTTGTTGCTGGGCCGCCGGGTGGTGGTCCTGGTGGCTCGCGCCACGCCGTCGACGTGGAGGGTCAGTGTGCCCGCCGCCGCGTCGAAGACACCGGCGACGTGGTGCTCCTTGCCGGTCCAGTCGTCGGGCAGCGTCCAGTACGCGCTGACCCACTGGCCGTCGCCGTAGATGAAGAACTCCAGGCCGCTGTCCGACTGCTTCAGGGCGTACTGGGTGTCGCCCTTGGCGATGACGGGCTGGTGGTAGCCGAGGAAGTGCGGGGTGATCCACGCCTCCAGCGTCAGGGACCCGGTGAGGTCGAGACGCTCGTCGCGGGCGAAGACGGTGCCGCCGGAGACGCCCTTGTCGCGGGTGAACGTGCCGGCGGGGGCGATGATCTCACCGTGGAGCGCGGCGGGCCCGGTCTCGGTCAGCAGCTTGCGCGTCGGGGTGGGCCAGCTCAGGGCCTGGTCGACGAAGTCCCAGATCCAGCCGCCCTGGAGGACGGGGTAGCGGCGGACGAGATCCCAGTACTTCTTGAAGTTCCCGTTGGAGTTGCCCATGCCGTGGGAGTACTCGATCATCACGTACGGCCGGGTGTCGTTGGTGTCCTTCGCCCGTTGCTCGACGCGGGCGGGACTGTCGTACATCTCGGAGCGGATGTCGCTGATCCCGGGGCGGTCGTCGCCCTCGTACTGGATGACCCGGGTGGTGTCGTAGGAGCGGATCCAGTCGTACATGGCGTTGAACGTGGTGCCGCCGCCCGCCTCGTTGCCGAGCGACCAGATGACGACCGAGGCGTGGTTCTTGTCGCGGTGGACCATGTTCTGGGCGCGGGCCACGCACGCCGTGGTCCACTCGGAGTGGTTCCCGGGGTACTCACCCCGGACGCCATGGGTCTCGAGGTTGGTCTCGTCCACGAGGTAGAGGCCGTACTCGTCGGCGAGTTCCAGCCACAGCGGGTTGTTCGGGTAGTGCGAGGTGCGGACGGTGTTGATGTTGAGCCGTTTGATGATGCCGATGTCCTCGACCATGTCCGCGCGGGTGAGGGCGGAGCCGTGGACGGGATGCATCTCATGCCGGTTGGTGCCCCGGAAGGAGACCGGCTTGCCGTTGATGCGCATCAGCCCGTCCTTCAGGGCGAACTCGCGCAGACCGACCCGGTGGGAGAGGGTCTCGGTCACTCGGCCGGCCGGGTCGCGCAGGCGGAGTACGGCGGTGTAGAGGTCGGGGTGTTCGGCCGACCACAGACGCGGTGCGGGAACGGCCTTCGCGGCCTGTACGGACTTCTCCTCGCCGGCGCCGAGCGCGACGGTCTGCTGGAGCGGGCGCGACCAGACCGGGTGCCCGCCCGCGTCGTACAGCTGCGTCTCGACGGAGTACTGGCCGGCGCCCTTGCCGCCGTAGTCCCGCACGTTCGCGGTGACCGACAGCT
Source organism: Streptomyces lacrimifluminis (assembly GCF_014646095.1). GTDB lineage: Bacteria > Actinomycetota > Actinomycetes > Streptomycetales > Streptomycetaceae > Streptomyces > Streptomyces lacrimifluminis. The sequence goes on from NZ_BMMU01000018.1 coordinate 3,803, forward strand.
CGGCCGCCGAGTAGTCGTCGCTCAGCGGGGTGTCGAGCCGGAAGTCGCGCAGCCGCACGGCGGGCGTCGAGTAGAGGTACACCGAGCGGAAGATGCCGCTCAGCCGGATCATGTCCTGGTCCTCCAGCCAGTCACCGTCGGAGTAGCGGTAGACCTCCACGGCTATCTGGTTGGTGCCGGACTTCAGGTGCGGCGTGATGTCGTACTCGGAGGGGTCGTAGGAGTCCTCGTGATAGCCGACCAGCGTGCCGTTGATCCATACGTAGTGGGCCGACTTGACACCCTCGAAGTGCAGGAACGTGCGTCGTCCCGACCAGTCGCGCGGGAGGGTGAAGGTGCGGCGGTACTGGCCCACGGGGTTGTGGCGGGTCGGGGCGACCGGCGGCTGCGCCTCCTCGCCCCGGCCGTTGGGACCCCACCAGGGGTAGTCGATGTTGACGTAGATCGGGCTGTCGTACCCGTGCAGCTGCCAGGCGGAGGGGACGGGGATGGTGTCCCAGGCACGGTCGTCGAGGTCGGTGCGGTAGAAGTCGGTGTCCCGGTCGTCGGGCCGGTCGACGTACGCGAACTTCCAGGTGCCGTCGAGGCTCTGCCGGTACGGGGAGCGGGTGCGGTCGGCGGCGAGGGCCTGGGCGAGGGTCGCGTACGGCATCAGCGTGGTGTGCGCGGGTTCGGTGCCGACACGGAAGACGTCGATGTGGCCGTTCCACTCGGGGGTGGCGTCCGACGCGTCCGCGGCGGCGGCCCGGTGGGCGGCGGCCGGTCCGGACAGGGCGAGCGCGCCGAGGACGGCGGCTCCTCCCTCCAGGAGACGGCGGCGGCTGACGGCCTGCTGGGCGCGGACCGGCCCATCGGCGAGGGACTCGTGGGGGTGCGGCATGACCGTGGCCTTCCTCGGTACGACAGTGCGCTGTACGGACTGAGGGCGCGTCAGATCTTGTTCGTTACTGTTGACAAACCGACCCGGAATCCGGCAGCGCTGTGGTCATCGGTGGCGGCTCAATCCACCTGGGCGGTGCGGGAGTTGCTGTTGGGTCAGCGCACAACTGCTGGTGACAGTGGGAGCTGCCGAGCCAGGCTCACCCTAGGACTCCGAACGCAGCCGAAGCAAGAATCTTGTCTGACTCTGTTGGATCCTGATGGCTCAGCTCGCACCTCCTCCTCCCGGCGGCCCCGCACTCCCCCTCGTCAGGCGGGAGCGTCCCACAGCACGTGCAGGGCGGACGGCTTGCGGAAGACCAGGCCCCCGCACAGCGGCGGGGTGGTCCGGGTCCAGGCGCAGTCCGGGCAGGCGTTCGAGGAGGCGGTGGAGGGCGATGCGGGCTCGAGGCGGGCGAGGCGCTCGGCGAGGCAGTGGTGGGGTCCGTGGGCGAAGGCCAGTTGGAGGCGGGCGTTCTCGCGGCGGACGTCGAACCGGTCGGGGTCGGGGAAGACGGCGAGGTGGCGGTTGGCGCCGGTCAGCGAGACGGTGACCAGATCGCCGCGGCGGATCGCGGCCGGGCCGAGGACGGTTGTCCCGGGTGGCGTAGCGGTCCACGACGGCGGCGCCGGGTTCGAGGCCCGGTGACTCTCGATCGCGCCGTCCAGGAGGTCCACGTCGTCCCGGACGAGGGTGAGTTGGGCGGGGTGCCGGAACAGGTGCAGCAGCGCGTTGGTGATCATCGCCTCGGTGGTCTCGATGCCCCCGAACATCAGGACGGCGACATTGGACGCCACCTCGGGCACGGTCGGCCGTCCGGCGGCGGAGACGAGGAGCGAGGCGGTCTCCCGGCCCGGGGCCCGCCGTGTGGCCGGCGGTGATGTCGGAGACCGACCGCACGATGGCGTCGTACCAGGCGAGCACCGTGTCCGCGGTGGTACCGGTGAGGCCGAGAGCCTCGGTCACGACGGCGACCGCGAGGGGCCGGCGAAGGCGCGTCGCAGGTCGGCGGCGCCGGTGGGTGGGAGTGCGCTGATGAGCCGGCCCGTCTCGCTTTCGATGCGGGCGGTGAAGCCCTCCCGTACCGCCCTCGGGCGGAAGGGCGCGTTGAAGGGTTCGCGGTGGCGGGTGTGCTGGTCGCCGTCGGGGGAGAGCATGCTGGGGCAGACGACCTGGGCGGTGGAGAAGCGGGGGTCGTCGACGGTGAAGGTCGAACGGCCGTACGTCGGGGTGGACTTGGCCGGGAGTAGGCCAACCCGCGTGCCTGGGCTGCGGAGGCGCGCGGCCCGAGCGTCGGCAGCGGCCGGGAGGCGGCGAGCGGTCGTCCCGCGCGTTCCACGGGGCCGGGGTCCGCGAGCAGGGGTCCGCGAGCAGGGGGGCGAGCTGCCGCAGGTTGTCGATCTCGGCCCGGACGGCTTGCCGGTACGGGTTGTTCGACCGTTCCTCCGGGTCCGCACCGGCGGGGGCGACCTCCCGCAGATGTCTGCGCAACACCGGATACCAGTCGAAGCCGAGGGCCACCGCGAACCCCGTCACCGACGGCCGGCTGACACCGGCCAGGTGGGCCGGCTCCACGCTCGACAGGAAGGGCACGTCGCCGCCTGCCGGACCGGACGGTGCGCGATACGGCGCTGTGCCGGGTGAGCCGACGTCCCTCGAAGAGCTGGCCGCCGTGCGGAGGAACCGGCCCGGGCGGCCATGTCGGGGCCGGCGCCGTCGCGCATCCGCGCCCCGGGGCGGTCGTGTTCGGTCCCCTCTCCCCTGCTCGGCGTGCCGGGCGGGAGAGAGGGCGGGCGGGGTGTGCGACCGAACGAGGTCAGCTCACGAGACCGGTGCTCGTCAGCCACTCCTTGGCGACGGTGCTGGAGTCCTCCTTGTCGTTGACGAGCTTCTTCATCATCTCCAGCAGGTCCTCGGTGGTGAGCTTCGCGGAGAGGGCGTTGAGCGCCGCCTTGGCCGTGTCGTTGACCGCCGACTTGTAGACCAGGGGCGTGACGTTCTGCGAGGAGAAGAGGTTCTTCGGGTCCTCCAGGACCACCAGCTTGTCCTCGACGATGGCGGGGTCGGTGGTGTAGAGGTTGGCGGCCTGCACGTCGTTCGACTTGAGCAGCTTCACCAGGGTGGTCTGGGCGCCCGCGTCCAGCGGCTGGAACTTCCCGAACTCGACGCCGTAGACCGTCTTCAGGCCGACTCCGCCCTGGGTGCGGGTCTTGAACTCCGAACCGGCCCCGATCGTCATGTCCTTGGCGACCGGCTTGAGGTCGGCGAGGGTCCTGAGCTTGTACTTGGCGGCGGTCTCGGCGGTGACGGTCACCGAGTCCTTGTCCTCGGCCGCGGCGGAGTCGAGGATCTCCACCGTCGAGGGGAGCTTCGCCTTCAGCTCGGCGTTGACCTGCTCCGTGCTGGTCGCGGTGCTGTTCTTGTCGACGGCCACCGACAGCAGGGCGCCGTTGTACTCCGGGAAGACACCGATGCCGCCCTTGACGACCTGGTCGTAGTAGACCTCGCGGGCGCCGATGTCGAACTTCCGGGTCACCTTCAGGCCCTTGGCCTCCAGGGCCTGGGCGTAGATCTCGCCGAGCAGCTGGTTCTCGGGGAAGTTCGCCGAGCCGACGACGATGGATTTCCCGCTGCCGCCGCTGTCACCCGTCAGCGGATTGCTGTCGCTGTCGTCACCTCCGCCACAGGCGGTGAGCGAGAGTGCGGCGATCAGGCCGAACGCGGCGCCGCGGTGGATGCCTCGGGTGGTGCTGCTCATGGGTTTTCCTTTCTCGGAGCCCGGAGGCTCGGACGATCATGGATTCAAATGAATCGAAGGGCACAAAAGGTTCGAAAAGTTCAGGACTTGGAGGGCGAGACCCTGAGGCCGGGTGAGACGACGGCGCGCCGCAGCGCGGTGAAGGCGACCTGGACGACAAGGGCCAGGACGACGACGACGGTCGAGCCGCCGATGACGAGCTCGTAGTCGTTGCGGGAGAGCCCGTCGACGATGAAGCGGCCGAGGCCGCCGAGACCGGGGTAGGCGGCCACGGTCGCGGTGGCCACGACCTGGATCGCGGCAACCCTGAGCCCGAGGAGGATAAGTGGCAGGGCCATCGGCACCTCCACCCGCGCCAGGACCTCCCACTCGGTCATACCGACCCCACGCGCCGCGTCCCTGGTGGCGGGATCCACGCCCCGCACGCCCTCGAACGTGTTGATGAGGATCGGCGGGACCGCGAGGGCGACCAGGGCGACCAGCACGGGCGTCGTGCTGAGCCCCGCGAGGGTGACGACGAGAACGACCAGACCGAAGGTGGGGACGGCCCGCGCCAGGTTCGCCACGCTGGCCACGGCGAACGCCCCCCGGCCGGTGTGGCCGACGAGCAGCCCGAGGGTCAGCCCGATAACGGCGGCGAACAGCAGGGACAGACCGCTGTAGGTGAGGTGTTCGAGGAGCCGATGGGGGATGCCGTCGTCGCCGTGCCACTGCTTCGAGGACGTCAGCCAGTCCCCCACGAGCCGGATCTGGTTCAGGAAGTCGTTCATGACGCCGTCACCTTGTTCCGGGACCAGGGGGTCAGCAGCCGCTGCGCGAGCACCAGCAGCGCGTCGGTGGCGAGTGCGAGCAGCATGATCAGCACGATCGCGGTGATGATCGGGGTCGGGAAGTCGAGTTGGAGACCACGGGTGATGTAGTACCCGAGGCCGCCCTGTCCGATCAGCTGCCCCACCGCGACCAGGCTGATGGACGACACGGCCGCGACACGTACACCGGCGATCACGACGGGTACGGCGATCGGCAGTTCGACCTGGACGACACGCCGTATGGCGCCGAATCCCATCGCGGTGGCCGCGAGCCGGACCGGTTCGGGGACCGAGGCCAGCCCGTCCACGACGTTGGGCACCAGCACCGACAGCGTATAGATCGTCAGCGGGATCATCACCGTGCGTTCGGTGAGCCCCGTGTAGCGGACGAAGATCATGAACAGGGCCAGCGACGGGATCGAGTACAGGATGTTGGCCACGGTCAGCACCGGTGGGTAAAGCCAGCGATAGCGGTGGCACAGGATGCCGAGCGGTACCGAGATGATCAGCCCGAACAGCACCGGCAGGAGACCGAGTCTCAGATGGATTCCGGTGTAGTCGGCCAGTTCAGCGGCGTGATCGCCGATCCACTGCCACCGGATGAGCGGCTCGCCGTCACTCATCGTTTCCCACCGTCCGCCCTGGTGGCGTCCGCCGTTCCGCCCGTCCCCGCGGACAGTTCGTGGGCGTCCGCGACCCCGACCACGGCGCCGTGCGCGTCCACGCCCACCGCGAGGCGGGCGGGCGACAGCAGCGCCGAGTCGAGGGCGGCCCGTGCCGAGTCGCCGACGAGGCTGAAGGTGTGGCCGAGGGGAGCCAGTGGCACGTCCGCGAGGGTGCCGCTCTCCGGCAGGTCGGCGACCGCGGCCCAGCCGAGCGGCCGTCGGCCGTCGTCGACGACCAGCACCCAGGGCTCGTCGCCCGTCCGTGCCGACGCCACCGGCGAGGTCGCCGCCAGTACCGGACCGTCGCGCAGCGGCACGTCGGCCGCGTTCACGAAGGACAGCCGGCGAATGCCCCGGTCGTGCCCCACGAAGTCGGCGACGAAGTCGTCGGCGGGATCGGCGAGCAGTCGCTCGGGGGTGTCGAACTGGGCCAGCTTGCCGCCGGTGCGGAACACGGCGATCTTGTCGCCGAGCTTGATCGCCTCGTCGATGTCGTGGGTGACGAACACGATCGTCTTGTGCAGTTCCTTCTGGAGCCGGATGAACTCCGCCTGCAATTCCGCCCGGACGATCGGGTCGACCGCGCTGAACGGTTCGTCCATCAGCAGCACGGGCGGGTCGGCGCCCAGCGCCCTGGCCACCCCGACGCGCTGCTGCTGTCCGCCGGAGAGCTGGTTCGGATAGCGCTTGGCCATCTCGCTCGGCAGCCCCACCAGTTCCAGCAGTTCCGCCGCCCGCGCCCGCGCCTTCTTCCGGCTCCAGCCGAGCAGCAGCGGAACAGTGGCGATGTTGTCGAGGATGGTGCGGTGCGGGAACAGTCCCGCGTGCTGGATCACGTACCCGATGCCGCGGCGCAGCTCGGGGGCGTTGACCTCCCGGATGTCCTGGCCGCGCAGGCTCACCGTCCCGGCCGTGGGCTCCACCATGCGGTTGACCATGCGCAGGGTGGTGGTCTTGCCGCAGCCGGAGGGCCCGACCAGGACCGTGAGGCCACCCTCGGCCAACTCCAGCGACAGTTCGTCCACCGCCGTCGTCCCGTTCGGATAATTTTTGCTCACCGCGTCGAATCTGATCAAGGCTGCCCCTTACCCAACTGAATATAGTCATGCAGAGTTATCCATGAGTGAATGGCAGTCAATGCTCATCTGTAAACGGCACGTTACATTCACACGAAATCAGGTCAGAGTGTCCGAAATGTGAGGAGGCGCCGCCATGAAACCGGTCCGGTTCACCTTTTTGAACGGCTCGGACATCGCACAGCTGGAGCTGGCCGACGCCGAGATCCTCGCTCTCGCGGCTCTGCTCAATCTCTTCGACCCGCGTACCGGTATGCCGGTGGCCGTGGTCGACGCGACCACCCTCACCGAGAGGCGCACCGGCGCCCTCACCGCGCTGGGAGAACGCCACCCGGCCCGCCCGGACGCCAGGGTGCTCGGCAACATCGGCGCCCGCGCCACCTCGTACGGGAACGTCCGTCTCCTCGACCGACACTGCGACCTGACCGAGATCCGCGTCCACTCGCGCCGCCCTGAGAGCCGCGAGGCCTTCGCCGGGCGTCTGGAGCGGAACCCCGGCAAGCCGGTCGTCGTGACGGAGGACCGGCAGACCTGTGTGGAGGGCGCGGACATCGTGGTGGAGGCGGCCCGCCTCGGACATCGCCCCCACACCAGCCGCCGGCGCCCCTCAAGCGCCCGCGAGATCCGCCCCGCCTCCTCACCCGCGCGGCCCGGGCGAACGCCTGGACGGTGCGCAGGGTGGGCAGCCGCCCGTCCAGGGCTCGGCGCAAGGTGCACGCCGCCGGAGCCGCTCCTGCGGACGGAGTGGATCGCCCCGGGCGCCCTGATCGTGAACTACGGAACGAACGGCGCGGTCGAGCTGAGCCTCACGGACATCATGGACAAGATCGTCGTCGACGACTGGGGCTGGGCGCAGGCCGGACCGTTCGGCGCCCTGCGCGCCCGCGTGGACTCCGGCAGGCTCACCAGGTCCCCTCTGCACGGTGAGCTGGGCGAGATCGTCGCGGGCCGCAAGCCCGGCCGGGAGAGCCCCGAGGAGACGAACCTGTTCCGGCACCCCGGCCTCTCCCTCCCCGGCATCGCGCTGGGCGCCGCCATGCCGAGGAAGGCCGAGGCGCGCGGCGGCCAGAAACTCCGCATCTCATGACGGACACCGGCACCGGCGTCGGCGGCGACATCGCGCAGGTCGTCGTCGACGGGCGGACACTGTCGTACGGCGATGTCGTCGCCGTCGCCCACCACGGCGCCCACGTCGCCCTGGCGGACGGGGTGCTGCCCCGGCTGGTGCGTGAGCGGGCCGTCGTCGAGGACATCGTCGACCGCCAGGTCCCGACGTACGGCCTGACGACGGGACTCGGCACCCGCTCCTCCTACGCCCTGCCGCGCGCCGAGCTGGCGGAGTTCAGCGTCCGTACGGTACGTGGCCGGGCGAACGGCGTCGGCGATCCGCTGCCGGTCCCGGTGGTCCGCGCCGCCGTCCTCGCCCGGGTGAACGGCATCGCGGGCGGCGGCAGCGGAGTGCGGCCGGAGATCCCGCGGCTGCTCGTGGCGATGCTCAACGCTCGGGTGCATCCGGTGATCCCCGAGGTGGGGTCGATCGGCGCCTCCGACCTGTGTCAGCTGGCGCATGTCGGCCTGGTCGTCATCGGTGAGGGCAGCGCCGAGTTCGACGGGGAGGTGCTCGACGGCGCCACGGCACTGCGCCGGGCCGGTCTCGCGCCGGCCACGCTGGGTCCCAAGGACGGGCATGTGCTGTGCAGCGCGAGCCCGCTGGCGGCCGGACAGGGCGCGCTCGCCCTGCACGAGGCCGCCGCACTCCTCGCGCTGACCCAGGCGGTCACGGCGCTCACCTACGAGGGTTTCCGGGCGAACACGAGCCCGCTCGACGCCCGGGTGCTCGCCCTGCGCCCCGCCCCCGGCCAGTCCCGCGCCGCACGCGAACTGCTCGCCCTGCTGGACGGCGGTGAGCTGGGCGATCCGCGCAACGCGCGGCGGGTCCAGGACCCTGTCAGCCTGCGCTGCGCCACCCAGGTGCACGGCGCCGCGTACGCGGCCCTGGACTTCGCCGACGCCGCCCTGCGTCCGGAACTGAACGGCTGCGGCGACAACCCGGTGGTGCTGCCCGACACCGGCGAGATCCTCTCCTCCGGCAACTTCCACACCCCGGCGCCGGCCCTCGCTCTCGACACCCTCGCCCTGGCCCTGACCCAGACGGCATCGATCTCCGCCGAGCGCATGCGCCGGCTCCTCGACCCCGCCGTCAGCGGACTGCCGGCGAACCTGTCGCCGTACGGACCGGAACGCTCGGGCTTCGCGCCACTGACCAAGACAGCGCAGGCGCTCGTCGCCGAGATCCGCATGCTGTCCGCACCGGTGTCCACCGACCCCCGGCACGGCGCGGACGCCGTCGAGGACGACTCGACCAACGCGGCGCTCGGAGCACGGCGGCTGGCCACGATCCTCACCCGGCTGCGGCTGCTGCTCGCCGTGGAGGCCCTGGTCGCCGCGCAGGCGGTGGACCTGGCGGCGCCGCCCGCCCTGGGGCGTGGACCCCGGTTGCTGCACCGGGCGATCCGGGCGGCTGTGCCCCGCCTCGACGACGACCGGCCCTGCGGGGTGGACGTGGAGGCGGTGAGTCACGGCATCCTTGGGTCCGCCGACGTCCGGCGCGCACTGAGCGCGATGCTGGAAGAATCGTCAGCCCCGGTGGGAGGAACGTCATGACCAGCGTCGACGTGCACCAGCATCTGTGGACCCCCTCGCTGGTGGCGGCCCTGCGCGCCCGCCGCGAACCCCCGTTCCTCGACGGCTGGACCCTGTACCTGAACGGTGAGCCGCCCTACGAGATTCCGCCCGCCGATCACGACATCGCCCGCCGTGCGGACCTCGCCGCCGCCGACGGCCTCGGCCGGGTACTCGTCTCGCTGTCCGCCCCGATCGGCGTGGACTGGCTTCCCGCCGCCGAGGCCAGGCCTTTGCTGGACGCGTACCACGAGGGATCGGCCACCCTCCCGAAACCTTTCGACGCCTGGGCCGCCGCCTGCGTGCGGGACATCGACGCGAACGCGACGGCCAAGGACCTCGACCGGGGGTTCGCCGGCCTCCAGCTCCCGGCGAACGCCCTTTCCGACGCCGCCGGTTACGCGCGGTGTGCCCCGCTCCTCGACCTGCTCGTGGAACGCGACCTGCCGCTGTTCGTCCATCCGGGACCGGCGGCCGGCGAGGCGGAGGGCCCCGACTGGTGGCCGGCGATGGTCCCGTACGTCCAGCAGATGCACGCCGCCTGGTTCGCCTTCCGCGCCTTCGGCCGCCCCCGCCATCCGCGCCTGCGCGTGTGCTTCGCCCTGCTGGCCGGACTCGCCCCGCTGCACGGAGAGCGTTTCGCCGCCCGGGGTGGCGGCTCGGAGGGACAGATGGACCCCGGCGTCTTCGTCGACACGTCGTCCTACGGTCCCCGTGCCGTCGACGCGATCGTCCGTGCCCTCGGCGCCGGGGCCGTCGTCCAGGGCTCGGACCGGCCTTACGCGGAGCCGCCGCTGCACCCCGGATTCGGGCTGGGCGGAGCGGCGGCGTACGCCTTCCGGATCGCCAATCCGCGGCGGCTGCTCACAGGAAAGTACTGACGAAACATTTCGACGTGAACAGCGAATGATGCGAGGGGTATTGACGCGCGCCGCGCGCCTCCTAGTATCCAAGATGCTCGAAGACACGGCCAATGTTCGACATGACGAACACTGACGGCCGAGTTCCCCGCCATCGCCCGACTTCGCACACCTCTTAGCCCCCAGACAAGAGGAGCGCTCATATGTCATGGCTACATCAACCCCGCACGCGCCGGAACGCGCTGACCGCGGCGACCGGCCTGGTCGTGGGAGCCGCGCTCCCCACAACAGCAGCCGCGCAGACGCTTCCGGCCGCCGCCGCGCAGTACGCGAACCCCGTGCTCTGGCAGGACTTCGCGGACATCGACATCATCCGCGTCGGCGACACGTACTACTACTCGGCGTCGACGATGCACTACTCCCCCGGGGCGCCGATCCTCCGCTCCTACGACCTGGTGAACTGGGAGTTCGCCGGTCACTCCGTGCCGGTCCTGGACTTCGGGTCCAAGTACGACCTGAACGGCGCCCGCGGCTACGTACGCGGCGTCTGGGCGTCGTCGCTCGCCTACCGTCCCAGCAACCGCACGTTCTACTGGCTCGGCCAGATCGACTTCGCCCGCACCTACGTCTACACCGCCACGAGCGTCGAGGGTCCCTGGAACAGACTCACCACGCTCAACACGGTGTACTACGACGCGGGTCTGCTGGTCGACACCGACGACACCCTGTACGTGGCGTACGGCAACACCACCATCAGCGTGGCCCAGCTCTCCCCGGACGGCCGTACGCAGGTCCGGTCTCAGCAGGTGTTCAGCACGCCGTCGAGCATCGGCACCCTGGAGGGCGCCCGCTTCTACCGGATCAACGGGAACCACTACATCTTCCTGACCCGCCCGGCCAACGGCCAGTACATCCTGAAGTCGACGAGCGGCCCCTTCGGCCCGTACACACTGCGTCAGGTCCTCCTCGACCTGCCCGGGCCGATCTCCGGCGGGGGAGTCCCGCACCAGGGCGGGCTGGTGCAGACGCAGAACGGTGCCTGGTACTACCTGGCCTTCGTGGACGCCTTTCCCGGCGGCCGGGTCCCCGTGCTGGCGCCGGTCACCTGGACCTCGGACGGCTGGCCCGTCGTCCAGCTCGTCAACAACAGGTGGGGCGCGTCGTATCCCAGTCCCGTCGTCCCGTCGCCGCCCCGGCAGGTCACCCCGATGACCGGCGTCGACACGTTCGACGGTACGACGCTCAAGCCGAAGTGGGAGTGGAACCACAACCCGGACAACACCAGGTGGTCGGTCAACAACGGTCTGACCCTGCGGACCGCGACCGTCACCAACGACCTGTACTGGGCCCGCAACACCCTCACCCACCGCATCCAGGGCCCCACCTCGACCGCCACCGTCCAGCTCGACTACTCGGCGATGCGCGACGGCGACCGCGCCGGACTCGCGCTGCTGCGTGACTCCTCGGCCTGGATCGGTATCAGGCGGGACGGCGGCGCTACCCGGGTGGTGATGGTCAACGGGCTGACCATGGACGGCAGCTGGAACACCACGGGCACGGGGTACGAGGCCGCGAGCGCCGGCGTCTCCGGGGGCCGGGTCTGGTTGCGCGCGACGGCCGACATCCGGCCCGGCTCGTCGCGTCCGGGGACGTTCTCCTACAGCACCGACGGCGTGAACTTCGTCCGTCTGGGGCCCGCTTTCACCATGGGCAACAGCTGGCAGTTCTTCATGGGTTACCGCTTCGCCCTCTTCAACCACGCCACGCAGGCGCTCGGCGGCTCGGTCCGCGTCGCCCGCTTCGAGCTGTCCACGCCCTGACCGCGCCGCAGGCACAGGGCAGTCGGCACGCACCCGCATCCCGCACACGACCGTACGAGGAGAGCAGATGACCCTTCTGAAACGAGCAGGCCGGCGCCGGGCACCGGCGCTCGGTCTGCTGGCCGCAATCGCGCTGATGGCGACCGGCACCGCCACAGCCGTGCCCGCGAACCTGCCCGCGGCCGGGACCGCGGCGGACGTCAGGGCATCGACGCTGGGTGCTCAGGCGGCGCAGTCCGGGCGGTATTTCGGGGCCGCGGTGGCCGCCGGCAAGCTCGGCGACACCACCTACACGGGCATCCTGGACCGTGAGTTCAACTCGGTGACACCCGAGAACGAGATGAAGTGGGACGCCACCGAGCGCACCCGCAACTCGTTCACCTTCGGCTCCGCCGACCAGATCGTCAACCGGGCGACAACCCGCGGACAGCGCCTGCGCGGCCACACCCTGGTGTGGCACTCCCAGTTACCCAGCTGGGTCAGCTCCATCACCGACGCGAACACCCTGCGCGGCGTGATGAACAACCACATCACCACCGTCGCCAACCGCTACAAGGGAAGGATCCACTCCTGGGACGTCGTCAACGAGGCGTTCGCCGACGGCGGCAGCGGCCAGCACCGCCCCTCGGTGTTCCAGAACCTCCTCGGTGACGGCTTCATCGAGCAGGCCTTCCGCACCGCGCGCAGCGCCGACCCGGCGGCCAAGCTCTGCTACAACGACTACAACATCGAGAACTGGAACGACGCCAAGACCCAGGGCGTCTACCGCATGGTCCGGGACTTCAAGGCGCGCGGGGTGCCCATCGACTGCGTCGGCCTGCAGGCCCACTTCGGCGCCGGCGGCCCGCCGTCGAACTTCCAGACCACGCTGTCGAGTTTCGCGGCGCTCGGCGTGGACGTACAGATCACCGAACTCGACATCGCCCAGGCACCCGCGTCGGCCTTCACGAACACCGTCCGCGCGTGCATGAACGTGGCCCGCTGTACCGGGATCACCGTATGGGGCATCCGCGACAGCGACTCCTGGCGCAGCGGGGAGAACCCGCTGCTCTTCGACCGCAACGGCAACAAGAAGGCGGCCTACCAGGCGGCGCTGACCGCGATGGGCGGTAGCCCGGCCACGGTGGCGGCGCAGGACACGAGCACCCGCTCGGCGGCACAGGCGGCAGCCCTGCCCTCCAGCTTCAAGTGGAGTTCCAGCGGCGCGCTCATCGGGCCGAAACCGGACTCGACGCACAACATCGCGGCGCTCAAGGACCCGACGGTCGTCCACTACAACGGCAAGTACCACGTGTTCGCCAGCACCGCGAGCGCGGCCGGCTACAACCTCGCGTACCTCAGCTTCACCGACTGGTCACAGGCGGGCTCGGCCACCCACCACTACCTGGACCGCACCGCCATCGGCACCGGATACCGGGCCGCACCCCAGGTCTTCTACAACGCGCCGCAACGCCTGTGGTACCTCGTCTACCAGACAGGCAACGCCTCGTACTCGACCAACCCCGACATCAGCAACCCCAACGGGTGGAGCGCCCCGCGCAACTTCTACTCGTCGATGCCGGACATCATCAGGCAGAACATCGGCAACGGCTACTGGGTCGACATGTGGGTGATCTGCGACAGTGCCAACTGCTACCTGTTCTCCTCCGACGACAACGGCCACCTCTACCGCTCCCAGACCAGCGTCGGCCAGTTCCCGAACGGGTTCACCAACACCGTCATCGTCGCCCAGGACTCCAACAAGTACGCCCTGTGGGAAGCGAGCAACATCTACAAGGTGCAGGGCACCAACCAGTACCTGATGCTCGTCGAGGCCATCGGCTCCGACGGCAGGCGCTGGTTCCGCTCCTGGACCGCCACCAGCCTCGCCGGCTCCTGGACACCCCTGGCCGCCTCCGAGAGCAACCCCTTCGCCCGGGCCAACAACACCACCTTCCCGGCCGGAACCTGGACCCGCGACATCAGCCACGGCGAAATGATCCGCGCGGGCTACGACCAGACACTCACCATCCCCGCCTGCAGGCTCCAGTACCTCTACCAGGGCATGAACCCCAGCGCCGGCGGCGACTACAACACGCTGCCGTGGCGCCTCGGCCTGCTCACCCAGACCAACTCCGCCTGCTGACGGACCGCCTATCCCGATGACGGGCCGGGGTGCCGGGTCCTATGACCCGGTGCCCCGGCTCACCTCACGTTCGCGCAGGCCGCGCGGGTCGACGACCTCGCGGATGAGCCGCAGTTCGGTCTCGTCGGGCAGACGGGTCTCGGGGGCGCCGGTCGCGTCGAGCGTGAAGCCGGTGTTCGCGTGGACCTCCTCCGCGGTGACGCCGGGATGCAACGAGCGCACGCGCAGCCGCCCGTCGTCCCCGTAGTCGAGGACCGCGAGGTTGGTGATCACCACTCCCAGGTGGTGGAACCCCAGCCCCTTGCCGTCGCGCGCACGGTCGTTGCCCACGCCGCAGACCACGTCGACCTTCTCGACGAAGACCTTCGGGGTGTGCCGTGCCACCCAGTAGTCGGTACGGTGGTTGGCCGTGTTGCCCGGGGCCCCGCGTACGCCGATGAGTTGCCGTGCGGGACGACGCCAGTCGCCGATCAGGGAGATGTTCTGGTTCCCGTACCGGTCGATCTGGCTGGCCCCCATCATGCTCTGACGACGGCCACTGGCGACGATGTCGAAAACCCGCCGGTAGGGCACCCAGCCCTCGACGACGCCCCCGTCCGCGGCGGTCCGGCCGAGCGGAGGCGGATCGCTCATGAAGTAGGCCTCGCCGTCGGTCAGCACCAGGTCCGGGCTGGTCGTCAGGCGGGCGAGGCGCGCTCCGACCGAGGGCAGGACACCGGCCGTGTGCGCGAGCACCTCCCCTGCGTCGCGCCACACGTCGGCGCAGGCCACGGCGCACACTTCGGCCCGGGTGATCTCCGTCATCGCGCCTCCTCCTGCCCGTCGCGGTTGGCGTGGAACACCGCCACCGCCTCGTGGTACGCCTGTTCGTCGCCGTCGAGGAACGTCTTGCGGAACAGCTGCCAGGAGTCGGCGTCCCGCGCGGCCGACGCGTAGTGGGCCTGGAATGCCTCGTCCCGCGCGTAGTCGGGATCGCAGGAGGTGAAGTGGGCGCCCCGGGGAGTCTCGATGACCCCGTTGACGAAGAGACGGCTGATCAGGAGTGACTGCGCGGGCCCGGCGGCGAGCAGGTCCCCCGGCTCCACGATCCGCTCGGTGCTGACGTAGCAGCGGTCGGCCGCCATCGCGAACAGGTCGTCGAAGTACGGGTCCGGGCCCAGGTACTGGGCGTTGCCCGCCCGGTCCGCCCGGTTGACGTGCACCAGGGCGACATCGAGCCGCAGGGCCTTCATCGCGACGTACTCCTCGTCGGCGTACGGGGAGGCGATCGTCACCAGGTCGGGGTTCATTGTGAGGACGTCGGAGCCGAGGCCAGCGCGGGTGGGCAGGAAGGACAGCCGGCTCGCGGCGGCCCGCAGGCCGGTGACGAACATGCCCTCGTCGTACTCGGCGGTCTCCACACCGCCCTGCTCCCGTACGGCGCGGAAGTGCGGGTCGAGGGCGATGCTGTCCAACGACACGAAGCCGTAGACGAGCTTGCGGACCCTCCCTGCCGCGCACAGCAGCCCCACGTCCGGGCCGCCGAACGTGACCACGGTCAGATCGCGCACGTCGTCCCGCAGGAGTTCACGCACCAGCGCCATCGGTTTGCGCCGCGATCCCCAGCCGCCGATACCGATCGTCATGCCCGACTCGACGGTCCCGGCGAAGTCCTCCAGGGACATCGACTTGTCACCCATGGACAGATCCCTCCCACGCTCTCACCCTTACGGAGTCTTACCTATCAAACACTTGTTAGATTACGTTGACCAGACCGACAACCCCTCGGAAGCCGGGCCCGGGGATTCCTCCCTGCCCGGGGAGCGGCGCGCGAAGGAGACCCGGCATGAGCGCCCCCATCGCCCCTGTCCATCCCGCCCTGCACACCGCGCTGTGCGATCTGGTCGGCGTCCGTCACCCCATCGTGCAGACCGGCATGGGGTATGTGTCCGGCCCCGAACTGACGGCGGCCACCGCGGCGGCCGGCGCACTCGGCATCCTGGCCAGTGCGACGCTCACCCTCGACGAGACCCGGGACGCCATCCGTGCCGTCCGGGAACGCACCGACGCGCCGTTCGGCGTGAACATGCGCGGCGACTCGCCCGACGTCCTGGAGCGCGCCGCCCTGCTGGTGCGCGAGGGCGTGAAGGTCGCGTCCTTCGCGCTCGCGCCCCATGAGCGCGTCGTCCGCGAGCTGAAGGACTCCGGGCTGGTGGTCATCCCCTCCATCGGTGCCCGCCGCCACGCGGAGAAGGTCCAGGCGTGGGGTGTGGACGCGGTGGTCGTGCAGGGCGGTGAGGGCGGCGGCCACACCGGGGGCGTCCCCACCTCGATCCTTCTCCCCCAGGTCGTGGACGCCGTCGGCATCCCGGTCATCGCGGCCGGCGGGTTCCGCGACGGGCGGGGGCTGGTGGCCGCGCTCGCCCAGGGCGCCGTGGGCATCGCGATGGGTACGCGGTTCCTGCTGACCAGCGACAGCACGGTCCCTGACTCGGTCAAGGCCGAGTACCTCGGGCGGGGCGTCACCGACACCGTCGTCACCCCGGTCCTCGACGGCATCCCCCAGCGCGTACTGCGCACCGAAGCGGTGGAGCGGCTGCTGCGGGAGCGGGCGCCCGCGCGCCTGGTCCGCTCCCTGCGGCACGCCGTCGGGTTCCGGAAGGTCTCCGGCACCTCGTGGTCCGACCTGGTCCGCGAGGGGCTGGCGATGCGCCGCAGCCATGAACTGGGCTGGTCCCAGGTCGTGATGGCGGCGAACACCCCGATGATGCTGCGCGCCGGCATGGTCGACGGCCGGACGGACCTGGGCACCCTCGCCTCCGGCCAGGTCGTCGGCGTCATCGACGACCTGCCCAGCTGCGCCGAACTCGTCGAACGCATCGTCGCGGAGGCCGACGCCGTCCTCACCCGTCTGACCACCGCCGGAGCGAAACGGTGACCACGGCCGACCGCGCCACGGCGCGGCACCGCGACACAGGGAGAGCCCATGGGCACTGACATCATCAAGGCCGGAGTCGACGAGCGCGGCATCGCCGAGGTGGTCGTCGACTGTCCGCCGGTCAACGCCCTGCCGGTGGCGGGCTGGTACCGGTTGGCGGAGACGGTCGAGCGGCTCGGCCGCGACCCGGACGTGCGGGTGGTGCTGCTGCGTGCCGAGGGACGCGGTTTCAACGCCGGCGTGGACGTCAAGGAGTTGCAGGCCGACACCGGCCACACCGCCGTCATCGGGGTGAACCGCGGCTGCTTCGCCGCGTTCGCCGCCGTCTACGACTGTGCGGTGCCGGTCGTCACCGCGGTCCACGGTTTCTGCCTGGGTGGCGGCATCGGTCTGGTCGGCAACTCGGACGTGATCGTCGCGGCCGAGGACGCGTACTTCGGGCTGCCCGAGGTGGACCGGGGCGCGCTGGGCGCGGCGACGCACCTGTCCCGCCTGGTCCCGCAGCACCGGGCCAGGGCGATGATGTACACCTGCGCCACCGCGTCCGCCGCCGAACTGCACGCCTTCGGTTCGGTGTTCGACGTCGTGCCGGCCGACCGGCTGCGGGACCGGGCCCTGGAGGTCGCCGCCGACATCGCCGGGAAGAACCCGGCGGTGATCCGCGCCGCGAAGGAGGCCTTCAACGGCATCGACCTGTGGGACGTCAAGCGCAGTTACCGCTACGAACAGGGCTTCACCTTCGAGATCAACCTGTCGGGCGTCGCCGCCGAGGTCCGCGACACCTTCGGCGGCCGTACGGACGGGGAGGGGTGAGCCGTGGATCTCACCTGGAGTGCCGAGGAGGAGGAGTTCCGGCTGGAGGCACGGGAGTGGCTCGCGGCGAACGTGCCGTCGAACCCCCTGCCGTCCGGTGACACCCGCGAGGGGTTCGCCGCCCATCTGGAGTGGGAGCGCGCGCTGTTCGAGGCCCGCTGGTCGGTCGTGTCCTGGCCCGAGGCGTACGGCGGCCGGGACGCGTCCCTGTGGCAGTGGCTGGTCTTCGAGGACGAGTACCACCGGGCCGGGGCGCCCGCCCGGGTCACCCAGAACGGCATCTTCCTGCTGGCCCCGACCGTCTTCGCGTTCGGTACGCAGGAGCAGCAGCGGCGCATCCTGCCGAGGATGGCCGCCGCCCAGGACCTGTGGGCGCAGGGCTGGTCCGAACCGGGCGCGGGCAGCGACCTCGCCGGTATCCGCAGCCGGGCGGTCCGCGACGAGCAGGCCGGTGGCTGGCGGCTAAGCGGCCAGAAGACGTGGACGACCCGCGGCGCCTTCTGCACCCACCTGTTCGGCCTCTTCCGTACGGACCCGGAGGCGGAGCGCCACCGCGGCCTCACCTACTTCCTCGTTCCGCTGGACGCGCCCGGTGTCACGGTCCGCGGATTCGAGCGCCTCGACGGCGACGAGGGGTTCGCCGAGGTCTTCCTCGACGACGTCCTCGTGCCCGACGCCGATGTGCTCGGCGGGGTCGGGGAGGGCTGGCGGGTGGCGATGGCGACGACCGGGTCAGAGCGCGGTCTGACGCTGCGCTCCCCCGGCCGTTTCCTGCACACCGCCGGCCGGCTCCTCGACCTGGCGCGGGCGAGGGGGCCGGGGTCGCATCGGGACCGGGTCGTGCAGTCGTGGATCGAGGCCCAGGCCTACGAGCTGTTCACCCTGGAGCAGGTCACCTCGATCGTCGAGGGACGGCAGGTCGGCGCCGAGTCCAGCCTGAACAAGCTGTTCTGGTCCCAGCTCGACATCGCCCTCCACGAGATGGCCGCCGAACTGCTCGGCCCCGAGGCCGAGGTCGACGGGCCCTGGAGCCGAGGATTCCTCTTCTCCCTGGCGGGCCCCATCTACGCCGGGACCAACGAGATCCAGCGCAACATCGTCGCCGAGCGGCTGCTCGGCCTGCCGAGGAGGTGACCGGAAGCGATGCGCTTCGCCGTAACCGAACGGGACACGGCTCTCGCCGAGGCCGCCGCTGAGGTGCTGGCCAAGCGGGCCGGCGCCGAACAGATCCGGGCCGGGTGGCCGGGGGGCCGCACCGAGAGCGTCGACGCCGTGTGGCGGACGCTGGCCGGGGTCGGTGTCACCGGTGCCCTGGTCCCCGAAAGCGCCGACGGCTGCGGCCTCGACGAGAACGCGCTCCCGCCCCTGATGGAGACCCTCGGCCGCAGCGGCCTGCCGGTCCCCGCCGCCGAGTCCGTGGCCGTCGGCGCCCCCCTGCTCGCCGCCGCGGGCGCGCCCCAACTCCCGGCCGTACTAGGGGGATCGGCGCTGCTCACGGTGTCCCTCACCCCCGATGCCCCGGTCCCCTTCGCCGCCCGCGCCGACCTGATCGCCGTACCTCGCGGTGACGGGCTGCGCCTGTACACACGGGCCGAGATGGAGACCGAGCCGGTCGACTCGATCGACGGCTCCCGGCGGCTGGCCCGAGTCCACGCTCCGTCGGACGGCGGGCTGTTGCTGGCCGAGGGACCCGATGAACTCGCTGTCGCGTACCGACGCGGGGTGCTGGCCACGGCCGCCCTGCTGGTCGGGCTCGCCGGGCGGATGCTCGAACTGACCGTGGCCCATGTGCGGGAGCGGCACCAGTTCGGCGTACCGGTCGGCTCGTTCCAGGCGGTCAAGCACGCCCTGGCGGATGTGGAGCTGGCGGTACGGTTCGCCCGGCCGGCGGTCCTCGCGGCGGGCTGGGCACAGGCGGCCGGGGATCCGGAGACCGCCGTACGAACGTCGATGGCGAAGATCCTCGCCTCGGAAGCGGCCCGACAGGCGGCCCGTACGGCGATCCAGTGCCACGGCGCCATGGGGTACACCACCGAGTACGACCTCCACCTGTACGCCAAACGGGCCTGGGCCCTGGCCGCGGACTGGGGCGGGCCGACGGAGCACCGGGAGTTCGTCGCGCAGCGACTGGGCCTCGCCGGGACGTCGGACTGCACCGGCGAAGAGGCGGCCATGTGAGCGGAATCTGTCGGGACCGGGTCGTCGTCTCACCGGAGCGAGCCAGAGCCAGGGCCACGGTTGCGAACACGCCCTCGCACCGGTCGCCGGAGAGGGCCTGGTCGTCGTCAACGACTCGCGTGAGGCCACGAAAGCGGCGGCCGAAGAAATCAAGGCGTACGGCGGCACCCTTTGGTGCGGCCCGGACATCGTCGGCGAAGGAGCGGACACGTGAGCGGAATCTGTCGGGACCGGGTCGTCGTCGTCACCGGAGGGGGGCAGGGCCTCGGGCGCGAGCACGCCCTCGCGCTGGCGGCGGAGGGGGCCCGGGTCGTGGTCAACGACCTGGGCGAGGCCGCGAAGGCGGTGGCCGAGGAGATCGGGGCGGCCGGTGGCACCGCTGTCGCCGACCTGGGCGACGTCAGCGACTGGGGGTACGCGGAACGGTTGATCGGGCGGGCCGTCGACGAGTTCGGCGCGCTGCACGCGCTGGTGAACAACGCGGGCGTCAATCGGGACCGGATGCTGGTCTCCATGACCGAGGCGGACTGGGACCTGGTCCTGAAGGTCGACCTCAAGGGGCATGCGGCACCACTGCGGCACGCTGCCGCGTACTGGCGGGAGCGGAGCAAGCAGGGCCGGCCGGTCGACGCCCGGATCGTCAACACCAGCTCGGGGGCCGGGCTGATGGGCAGTGTCGGCCAGGGAAACTACGGCGCCGCGAAGGCGGGCATCGCGGCGCTCACCGTGATCGCCGCCGCCGAACTGGCCCGGTACGGCGTCACCGTGAACGCCGTCGCCCCTTCCGCCCGCACCCCGATGACCGAGGCGGTCGCGGCGTTCGCCGAGAAGATGCGCGCACCGGAGTCCGGCTTCGACGCCCCGCACCCCGGCAACGTATCGCCGCTGGTGGTGTGGCTGGCCTCGGCCGAGTCGGGTGACGTCACCGGCCGTGTCTTCGAGGCCGAGGGCGGCACGATCGGCCTCGCCGACGGCTGGCAGCACGGACCCCAGCGGGTACGCGACCGCCGCTGGACTCCCGACGAGGTCGGCCCCGCGGTACGCGGGCTGCTCACCGAAGCGCCCTCGCCCGCGCCGGTGTACGGCGCCTGAGAGCGGCCCGAGGCCTGCGGGTGTGCGGCCCCGCGCTCGGCCACCGGGCCGTCCATCCCGCGTGCGCAGAACTGGTACGCGCGAAGTATTCGCCCCGGCCGCTCCCGCAACGCCCGGCAGGCCCGAGCCGGCGCCCCGACATGCTAGGCCGCCACTGGCCTGGTGACCCTGTGGACGTTCTCCGCCCCCGCCACCCCCACACCCCGTCCCATCCCTGGGGGCTGCCGCCCCCAGACCCCCGCTCCTGCCTCAACGGGCCTCGTCCGCAAACGCCGGACGGCCTGGGAACCGCACCACCCAGCCAGGATCACGCAACACCCTGGCGCACCCAACAGCGCGGCCGGAGGCGGCGGTCACATCAGCGGCCGGTACGGATCAGCCCCGTCAGATAGCGCCACAGGGAGGAGCGCTGCCGGGCCGACGGGTCCGGCAGCTCCGTCTCGGCCGACTGCGTCGCCGGGTCGTACGCCAACCGTCGTTCGGGCACCGGGGCGAGTTCGTACCGGACGGGCAGCGACCGCAGGCCGCGCATGAACGGCGAGGAACGCCAAGGGAGTTGGTCCACGGGGAGGGCGAGGTCCAGGTGCGAGAACCGCTCGAACAGCCGGCCCACGCCGACCGACGCGACCGTCGACGCGAGCTCGCGCGCCGGGCACTGACGCGGGCCGGCGCCCCAGGACAGGTGGGCCCGGGTGCTGACCGTGGTGCTCGGGCAGACGTTCCCGGCGAAGAGCGGGTCGGCGTGGGCCGCGGCGGAGGAGACCCACACCGGGTCGCCCGCCCGGATCGTGTGGTTGCCCAGCGCCGTGTCCCTGGCCGCGAAGCGGGGCACGAAGTTGACCAGCGGCGGCTTGCGCATGACGACCCGGTTCATGGTCTCCCTGACCATCCCGGCGGACAGGCTGGCCCGCACCCCGCCCTCACCCGAGATGACCTCGACCACCGTGTTGGATATGAGGATGCCGACGTGGTCGGAGGTCATGCCCAGCAGCATGAACAGCTCGCGGGCCAGTTCGTCGAGCGAGAGGCCGGGGTGGGCGGCTATCAGGTACGAAGGGAAGTCGTCCCCGGGCTCGTCCAGTTTCACCGCCGCCAGTTCGGCCAGGGTCGCGAGCAGCCGCTCCAGGGCGGGCTCCGCGTCCGGGCCCGCGTCCAGTACCCGCCACATGTCCATCAGCGCGTCGTCGCCCTGTGAACCGGGGAAGCCGAGCAGCCGGCTGGCCACCATCAGCGGCAGGGGCCGGGAGAACTGCGCGGACAGATCCGCCAGGCCCGTGCTGCCGCCCTGGCCCATCAGGCTGATCAGTTCGTCGGCGTAGTCGGTGACGGCCTTCTTCAGCCGCCTCGCCTGGGGGTGGCCCGGGTCCTGGAAGGGTTTCAGCGCCACGTCCCACGCGGCCCGCAACGGCGGGTATCCGGGGCCGCCCTGGATCAGCACATGGTTGACCTCCAGGGACGGTCCGAGCGGCCAGTCGGCGGGTACTCGGCCCTCCGAGCGGGCCCGCCAGTTCTCCAGCCCCTTCGGCCACCCGTCGTCGTCCTGGAGTACCTGGAGCGACTCCTGGTAGCCCAGGACCAGCCAGGCGGGTACGCCCAGCAGGTCGACCGGTGCGACCGGACCGTGCCGCTGCCGCAACCGTTCGTACACTAGGGCGGGACGCGTCTCGTAGTCCCTGGTCAGCAGCGGTTCAGGGGTCATCTCCTCCAACCGCGTGTCGTCCACGTCCACGGATCCGCCGTCGCCCCACTGGGATTTCATCGTCGCGCCGCCCCTCCAACACGCCCCGTACCGGCTCACGTTCAGCCGGTAGTTGGAAACGGTGGGGACCCTACCGCAGGGCGTACGGCAGAGTAACAACGGGGGCGCAACCCACAGTTGAGGACCTGGTGAAGAAGACGTCCACAGGAAGCACGCGAGGCCTCCACGCGGTCTCCACGCGAGCGGGGGTCAGGCCGCCGTGTATCCGAGTTGGCGCCTCATGTACGGGGTCATGAGCGTCCTGGCCTTGGCCAGGGTGGCGGTACGGCCACCGAGGACCGCGGTCTCACCGCCGGGCACGGGCACCATGGTCACGCCGTCGGAGGGGCCGAAAGGCACGACGAGCGGAGTGCGGTGGACGGGACGGTAGAAGCGCGGCTGCCTGCGGTGCTTGCCCGAACCCTGAAGGTACGAGCGGATGTTGTGGAAGGCGAGGTCGGCCTGGGCGAGCGCGACGGGGGTGATCTTGAGTTCGCTGACGTCGTTCACATCGCCGACCGCGAACACGTCCGGCCATCCCTCGACCCGCAGCGTCCGGTCGACCTTCACATGCCCGGAGGCGTTCAGCCAGTCGCTGTGCCCGGCCATGCGCAGCCAGAACGTGTTGGGGGTGGTCCCCGTGGCCCAGAAGGAGCGGTCGGCGTCGATGAGGTTGCCGTGGGCGTCGCGATAGGTGCCGAAGTCGTTGCCGGGCGACATGAAGGCGTCGAGCCGGACTTCCACGTCGTGGGCCTCCAGCCAGGCGCGGGCCCTGTTCCCGGCCCGCTCGCTGCCGGTGGCATGGAGCAGTGCCGACCCGGAGTGGGCGAGGGTGACCCGGGCGTCCGGCCGGGCCAGACGGATCTCGGCGCTGAGTTCGACGCCGGAGGGCCCGCCGCCGACGACGAGGACATGGTCCGCGGCGGCGATGTTCCGCTGGTGCCCGGCGAACGCCTGGGCGGCCTCCTCGACGGTGGTGCCGGTGAAGCGGGCCGGTTCCGGATAGTCGGCGCCGGTGGCGATCACCACCACGTCGTACGGGAGACTCTCGCCCGTGGCCAGCACCACCTGCCGCTCGGCGGTGTCGATGCGCACCGCCTTGCCGACAGCCACTCGGCCCTTGCTCAGCAGCCGGTCGTACGGGATGAACGGCGTGGTCGTCCATGCCGGGTGCACACCGGCACGCAGGGAGGCTATCCGGTGGAAGAAGACCTCCTTGCGGTCCACCAGCGTGACGTTCGCCGTCTCGTCCAGTCGTTTCGCCAGCCGCACGCCGGCATAGCCGCCGCCTATCACCACTACGTCGCCGTCACGCACACCGAGTCTCCTGTGCCTGTGGGGGGAGCGAGCACCGGGGCGTGTGGGCGCCGTCGGCCACTCGACTGCCGTCGAGCCTAGCGCTTGAAACTTAAAGAGCTGAAGAACTTCGGTGTGCATTCTGTGAATGCGACCGCACGGATCCCCACTCCGGCGGCCGATCCGCGCCGCAGGCGGCGTCCGCCACGCGCAGAGGCCCGTCTCGGCCGGGTACAGGTCAGCGTCACCCCGTGATTCGGCGAACGTATGGTGCTCCCGTGAAAGTACTGCTGTCATCCCGGTGAGAAGAAAGGTTCAACCAGGTGAGTTCCAGGATCCAACCGACCGCCCAGGTCGACGAAACGGCCACGATCGGCGACGGGACCACGGTCTGGGATCTGGCCCAGATACGGGAGGACGCCCGGCTGGGCAGCGGGTGCATCGTGGGCCGGGGAGCGTATGTCGGCCCGGGAGTGCGGATCGGCGACAACGTGAAGCTCCAGAACTACGCCCTGGTCTACGAGCCCGCGGTGCTCGGCGACGGGGTGTTCGTCGGTCCGGCGGCGGTATTCACCAACGACCACTTCCCGCGCTCGGTGGACCCGGAGGGCCGGCTCAAGCGCGGTGACGACTGGGAGGCAGTGGCGGTGGTCGTCGATGAGGGCGCGTCCGTGGGGGCCCGTTCGGTGTGCGTGGCGCCGGTACGCATCGGCCGCTGGGCGCTCGTCGCCGCGGGCGCCGTGGTGACCCGGGACGTGCCGGACTTCGCGCTCGTGGCCGGCGTTCCGGCCCGCCGGATCGGCTGGGTCGGCCGGGCCGGCGTACGACTTACCGAGCGGGAAGGCGAGTCGGGCGTGTGGGAGTGCCCCGAGACGGGCGCGCTGTTCGAGGAGAAGAACGGCGAACTGGTCGAGCACGCGTAACTTCCGCGTCCCACAAAACGCAAATCTTCGAACATCTACAGGCATAACATGTGTGCGAACTACGCAGATCAAGCACAATGAGCACACTAACCAGTGCCCAGGGGGGTTACCGGGTGGATACGCCTGTGCCAAGAGCGAGGAGCGACAACCGCTTCGACGCCTCATGGCTGATCTCTGACGCCTGACGTCCGATCTGCGACGTCTGATGTCCGATGTTTGATTGCGCCGCGTACTGATCCGTGCCGCGGCGATCACCAGTCTGTTCACCACAGGACCCACAGGGGGGTTGGTGTGCCCAAAACATGACCACCACACGTCTGACAGCGCTCGGTCGTGAGGAACCACCGCTGCTCGCGCTCGCCCAACGCCTCCTCGCGGTCGCCGAGTCCGGACTGCCGTCGATGCTGCTCCCTGGCGGTGAGGCCTTCGTCTTCACCATGGCCGGGCGCGAAACCCCCGGCGGTTCCTGGGCCCTGGAGCGCCGCGGGACCAGCACCCGGTACGCGGCCATCACCGCACTGGGCGCCCAGTACCTCCCCGAGGACCGCCAGCGCGCGGTGCTCGGCGGACACACGGCCCAGGAGTTCACGGGTCTGCTGGTCCAGTCACTGCCCACGGTGACCAACCTCGGTGACGCGGCGCTGATCGCGTGGGCAGCCGCCGAGACCGACCACCCCAAGCTGTCCGACGCCCTCGCGCAGGTCGACGCCCTGGACGACGAGGGCCGGCCGCAGTACACCGTCGAGGCGGCGTGGGTGCTGTCCGCCCTCGCGGCGGCTCGCCACACGGTCGACGTGGAGAGACGTTTCAGCGCAGCTCGCGACCGCCTTCTGCGGGCCCGGATCGGGAACAGCCCGCTGTTCCCGCACGCCACCGGGCCCGGCCTGGTGCCCTGGTACCGGTCGCACGTGAGCTGCTTCGCCGACCAGACGTATCCGCTCCAGGCCCTGGCCCGCGCACACGCCAGTGGCGACAGCGGCGGTGAGCCGGAGGCGCTGGCCGCCTCCGAGGCGTGCGCGGCGCGCATCTGTGAGCTGCAGGGCGACGGCGGGCAGTGGTGGTGGCACTACGACGCGCGCACCGGCGGTGTCGTGGAGGGCTACCCGGTCTACAGCGTCCACCAGCACGCGATGGCGCCGACCGCCCTGTTCGATCTGACCGACGCGGGCGGCAGCGACTTCGGCGCGTCGATCCGCAAGGGGCTGCGCTGGATGACGGACGTACCCGAACTGGCCGCCGGGAACGAGGAGTCGATGATCCTCGACGAGCTCGGCGTCACCTGGCGCAAGGTCTACCGGGGCGACCCGAAGAAGGCGGTACGAGCCGCCCGAGGACTCGGCAGCCGAGTCGCTCCGAACCTCCGGCTGAAGTCCCTGGACCGGGTGTACCGCCCGGTTTCCGTGGACCGCGAATGCCGGCCGTACGAATTCGGCTGGATGCTGCACGCCTGGCTGGGGGGACGAATATGAGCGAGCGCCGGACCCTGTTCGGGGTCGAGATCGACCCACTGACCATGGACGAGACCGTACAACGCTGCCTCGAAGCGGTCCATGAGGACAGACAGTTGGAGATCGGGGTGGTCAACGCCGCGAAGCTGGTGAACATGCGGCGCGACCAGCGCCTCGCCGACGCCGTGTCCGGCTGTGATCTCGTCGTCGCCGACGGACAGGCCGTGGTCTGGGCCGGCCGGGTGCTGCGCGCCCCGCTGCCGGAACGGGTGGCCGGTATCGACCTGTTCATGCGGCTGCTGGCCGAGGCCGAGACGGCGGGCATGTCCGTGTACTTCCTCGGCGCCAAGGAGGAGGTGCTGGAGGAGATGCTGCGCCGGGTGGCCGACCGCTTCCCCGGCCTGAAGGTGGCCGGCAGCCGCAACGGCTACTTCGACGACTCCCAGCAGGAGGCCATCGCCGGTGCGATCGCCGACAGCGGCGCCCAGATGCTGTTCCTCGGCATGACCTCGCCGAAGAAGGAGATCTTCACCGCCGCCTACGGCGAACGCACCGGCGCCCGCGTCGTGCACGGTGTCGGCGGCTCCTTCGACATCCTGGCCGGGATCACCAGGCGGGCCCCCGAGGTCTGGCAGCGGTGGGGAGTCGAGTGGCTCTACCGCGCACTGCAGGAACCGCGCCGCCTCGGCCGGCGCTACCTCACCACCAATGCCGCCTTCGTCCTCATGACGGCCCGGGAACTCATCCGGCTCACCCCGTCACCCGCCTCCGCGAACAGGAGCAACTGATGCGCGTCGTCGTGGTCGGACAGGGATACGTCGGCCTGCCGCTGGCCATCCGCGCCGCCGAGGTCGGACACGAGGTGATCGGCTACGACGTCGACTCCCGTCGGATCAAGACCCTCGCGGCCGGTGAGTCCTTCGTCGAGGACGTCTCCTCGGAGCGGATCCGCGCGGCACTGGACAACGGCTCGTACCGCCCGAGCGAGTCGGCCCGTGACTGCGGCGGCTTCGACATCGCCGTGGTGACCGTCCCGACTCCGCTGCACGAGGGCACCCCCGACCTCCGTTACATCAAGGAGTCGGCGGTCACCCTCGCCCGGTACCTGCGCCCCGGTGCCACCGTCGTCCTGGAGTCGACGACCTATCCCGGCACCACCCAGGAGCTGTTCGCACCGATCCTGGAGGACGGCTCGGGCCTGACCGCCGGCAGCGACTTCCACCTCGGATACAGCCCGGAGCGGATCGACCCCGGAAACGCCGTCTGGGGCTTCAAGGAGACCCCGAAGGTCGTGGCCGGGGTCAACGAGGCCTCGCTCAAGGCCGTTCAGGACTTCTACGCGCAGCTCGTCGACACCACCGTGCCGGTGAGCTCGCCCAAGGAGGCCGAGCTCGCCAAGCTGCTGGAGAACACCTTCCGGCATGTGAACATCGCGCTGGTCAACGAGATCGCGATGTTCGCCCACCACCTGGACATCGACGTGTGGCAGGCCATCGACGCGGCCTCCACCAAGCCCTTCGGCTTCATGAAGTTCACGCCCGGACCGGGCGTCGGCGGCCACTGCCTGCCGATCGACCCCTCGTACCTGTCCTGGCGGGTGCAGCGCGAACTCGGCCAGAGCTTCCGCTTCGTGGAGCTGGCCAACGACATCAACAACCACATGCCCGAGTACGTGGCGCGCCGCATCAGCGACCTGTTCAACGAGAGACGCCGTTCCGTGAACGGCTCGCGCATCCTGCTGCTCGGACTGGCGTACAAGAAGAACACCAGCGACGCCCGCGAGTCGCCCGCCCTGCGCATCTCCCAACTCCTCCTGGACATGGGGGCACAGGTCAGGGCGGCGGACCCGCACGTGGTCGAAAGCCTGCCGGTGGACAGCCGGCTGGTACGGGTCGAACCGACCCCCGAGGAGCTGTCGGCCGCCGATGTGGTGGTCCTGCTCACCGACCACGACAGCTTCGACTACGAACTCGTGGCCGAACACGCCCCCTTCGTCCTCGACTGCCGCCGGCGGCTGTCGGCGGGACCCACCATCGAGGTGCTCTGAACCATGCCGCGAATCGTCTGTGTCGCCGGGGCGCGACCCAACTACATGAAAATCAAACCGGTGATGGACGCCCTGGAGCACCGGGGCGCCGAGGTCGTTCTCGTCCACACCGGCCAGCACTACGACCCGGCCATGAACGACGTGTTCTTCGCCGACCTCGGCATCCGGCCGCCCGACCGCTTCCTCGGGGTCGGTTCCGGCAGCCACGCCGAGCAGACCGGACGCGTGATGACCGCGTTCGAGCCGCTCATCGACGAGGTGTCCCCGGACATCGTCGTGGTGGTCGGCGACATCAACTCCACCCTGGCCTGCGCCCTGGTCACCGCGAAGGCCGGGCCGCTGCTCGCCCACGTCGAGGCCGGTCTGCGCAGCCGCGACTGGAGCATGCCGGAGGAGGTCAACCGCGTCGCCACCGACCGGGTCAGCGACTATCTGCTGGCTCCCTCGCCCGACGCCGTCGAGAACCTGCGCGCCGAGGGCTACCGGGACGACCAGATCCATCTCGTCGGCAACGTCATGATCGACACGTTGATGGCCAACCTGGAGCGGGCCAGGGCCTCGGACGTCCTGGACCAGTACGGCCTGACCAAGGGCGAGTACGGCCTCGTCACCCTGCACCGGCCGGCCAATGTGGACGACCCCGAGGTCCTCACCGGGCTGTTGAAGGCCCTGGGTGAGATCGCCGGGCGACTTCCGCTCGTGCTGCCCGTGCATCCGCGGGCCGCGGAACGGCTTGCCGCCATCGGGGTGCCGGGCGGTGTCCGGCTCGTACCGCCCGCCGGATACCTGGACTTCATCGCCCTGCAGGACTCCGCCCGCGTCGTGCTGACGGACTCCGGCGGCATCCAGGAGGAGACCACCGCGCTGGGCGTGCCGTGCGTGACCCTGCGGGACAACACCGAGCGGCCCATCACCGTCGAGCAGGGCACCAACGTGCTGGCGGGCCGCGATCCGGCGCGGATCGTGTCCACCGTGAACCGGGTGCTGGACGCTCCGCCCGCACCGCGCAGACCCGACCTGTGGGACGGCCGCGCGAGCGACCGGATCGCCGATGTGCTGCTGGAGGGGGGCACCGCGAGCACGCGGCCGAGACCGACCGACCAACCATTCCTCATATGATCCGCCTGCACCATATGCTCGTCGCACATCAGCACGCTGGGGGGAACCACCATGGATCTCGCTGAGATCTTCCGGGTCATGCGCAGGCGTTGGTACGTACTGCTGCCCGGACTGCTGCTGACCGCCGGTCTGGCGGTCGCCGCGGCACTGGTGGTTCCGGTCACCTACCAGTCGCAGAGCACGGTGAGTCTCCTGAACTCCAGGAAGGCCACCGTGGCCTACGACGGCAACCCCTTCCTCAGCACGCAGACCTCGCTCACCGGTATGGCCGACAGCCTGGCCCGCAACCTCAACTCCGATGTCTCCGTGCGGGAGCTCAAGTCCCGTGGCGCCACCGGCACGTTCGAGGCCAAGCTCGCCGACAACGCCCAGGGTCCGCTGATGGCGCTCACCGTCACCGGCACCGACAAGGCCACGGTCCTGGCCTCGAACCGGATCCTGAACACGTATGCCAGGGACCGGCTGGAGCAGTTCCAGAAGCAGCAGTCCGTCACCCCGCAGGCCATGATCCGGATGACGACCATCGTGTCCCCGCAGAACCCGGTGGCGCAGACCAAGACCCGGCTCCAGTACATGATCATGGCCGGGGGTCTGGGCCTGGTGCTGAGCCTGGTCGCCACCTTCTACGTGGAGGCGCGCCGTCGGTCGCCCAGGCCGAAGCAACCGGAGGAACCGGAGCAGGCAGAGGAGCCGGAACAGCCGGAAGAATCCGCGAGCCCGGTCACCGCTCCCGAACCGCGGAGCCGGGAATCGGTCGCGGAACAGACGATCGCCCTTCGGACGCCGCCCAGTTGGTCGCGGCCTGCCGAGAACAGGCCCGCCGCGGAGCCGCGGGCCGGGCGGCCCGCCATGGCCGCGGCGCCCGCCGCAGAGCCGCCCGACGAGGAGTCGACTCATGGACAGCGTTCGCACACCGGACAGCGAGAGCGCTGAGGCGGACGACCTCCCCCCTCCTCCCGCTCCGGCCTCCCTCGGCCGGAAGGTCCGTTCGGCGGCCCGCTGGAGCCTGATCAACACCGTTGTCATGCGCCTGGGCAACTTCGCCACCGGCATCCTGTTGGCACGCTTCGCCCTCGGGCCGGCGGAGTGGGGTGTGTACGGCATCGCCCAGACCGTGCTCCTGGTCCTGCTGTCGGCGAACGAACTGGGCGTGGGCCTGGCCATCGTCCGCTGGGACGGAGACCCCCGCCGCTTCGCGCCGACCGTACTGACCCTGAGCACCCTCTCCAGTGGTCTGCTGTATGCCGCCATCTTCGTCTCGGCGCCGACGGTGGCCGGGCTGCTCGGCTCGCCCGAGGCCTCGGACGTCCTCCGGGTGATGTGCGTGTGCCTGGTCATCGACGCGGTGGCCCATGTGCCCGCCGGGTTCCTGACCCGGGAGTTCGCCCAGGGCAGGCGGATGGTCATCGACGCGGTCAACTTCGTCATCAGCACCTCCGTGACCCTGGTGCTGGCCTTCTCCGGCTGGGGCGCGATGAGCTTCGCCGTCGGCGCGGTCGCGGGCAACATCGCCGCCCTCGTCGGCTTCGCCCTGGCGGTCCCCGGTACCCTGCGGTTCGGCTGGGACCCCGAACAGGCCCGCGCGCTGCTGCGGTTCGGGCTCCCGCTGGCCGGGGCGAGCCTTCTCGCCCTCGCCGTCGTCAACGTGGACACCATGGTCGTCGGCTCGTCCCTCGGTGCGGTGACCCTCGGTTTCTACGTCCTGGCGTTCAACATGTCCGGCTGGCCGGTGCGCATCATCTCGGAGGCGGCCAGACGCGTCTCCTTCGCCGGTTTCTCCCGCCTCGCCGACTCCCCGCAGGCCCTGGCCCAGGGCTTCAGCCGCGCCCTGGGAGTCCTGGTCACCGGCACCGTCCCCCTGTGCGTGCTGCTCGGCGGCCTCGCCGCCCCGATCGTCGAACTCGTGTACGGCAGCCGGTGGGTGCCCGCCGCCGCCGCGCTGCCCTGGCTGATGGCCCTCGGCCTGGTCCGGATCGCCTGCGAACTCGCCTACGACTGTCTCGTCGCCGTCGGACAGCGCCGGTCCCTCATCCTCGTCCAGGGTTTCTGGGCCCTCACCCTCGTCCCGGTCCTCGTCGTCGGCGCACGTCTCGACGGCATCGTCGGCGTCGCCCAGGGCCATGTGCTGGTCGCCGTCTGCCTCGTCGTACCCGCGTTCCTGTACGCCCTCTCCCGGGCCGGTATCAGCCTCGCCCACATCGCCAGGGCCTGCGGCTGGCCCCTGTTCGGGGGAGCCGTGATGACCCTGGTCCTCCTCGCCACGAAGCAGTTTCTCGGCGACGGCATCCTCGCTCTGTCCGTCGTCGGCACGGTCGCCCTGGCGTGCTACGTGGTGTGCGTACTGCCCAGCCGCCGTTTCCTGCTCGGCTCACGGAAGGCGGAGAAGGCGTGAAGAGGCTCCTGTACCTGCTCGGCGTCCTGATGCTCGCGCTGTCCACGGCCTGCTCCAAAGGTGCCGACTCCGCCCCGGCCGCCAAGAGTCCCGGCCCCTCCTCCACCGCCGCTTCCGGCACCCCCAGCGTCTCCAGCACCTCTCGGGCCCCCAGCCCCTCCCGTACCCCGAGTCCGTCCAGCACTCCCAGCGCCCCCCGTACCCCGAGCGCCGCCGGCACCCCGAGCGCCCCCGGCACGGCTCGCGCCACCCCCGCGGCACCGCGGAGCGCCGGCTTCCCCGACGCCCGCACCACGGGCCCCCGGATCGCGCTCACCCCGCACTCCACCGGGAACATGAGCGTCAGAACCGACGGCACCGTCATCAGGGGCTGGGACATCACC
Source organism: Streptomyces lacrimifluminis (assembly GCF_014646095.1). Classification (GTDB taxonomy): domain Bacteria; phylum Actinomycetota; class Actinomycetes; order Streptomycetales; family Streptomycetaceae; genus Streptomyces; species Streptomyces lacrimifluminis. The sequence goes on from NZ_BMMU01000018.1 coordinate 35,863, forward strand.
GGGTCCCTCGACATCTACGCGAACAACGTGACCGTCATCGACAGCAGGATCACCTCCACCAACTGGTGGGGGATCAACCTGCGTCCCGGCTACTCCGGACTCAAGGTCCTGCACACCACCATCACCGCCGTCCCGGGCAAGGGCCCCGACAACGGCGGCGTGAACTACGCCGTCTCCAACATGGGATCCAGTTCCATCGAGGTCGGCTGGTGCGACATCTCCGTCTTCGGCAACGCCCTCTCCATGGGCCAGGGCCACATCCACGACAACTACGTCCACGGCCTCGTCCCCTTCGTCAACTCCGGTGGCGAGTGGCAGCACACCGACGCGGTCATCAGCGGCGGCGGCAACACGGGCAAGCTGATCATCCGGCACAACACCCTGCTCAACGCCGTCGCCGTCGACCGGGGAGCGTCCGCGAGCATCGGCCTGTTCGCCGACACGGGGCCCGTCTCCAACACCGTCGTCGACAACAACCTGCTGGCCGGCGGCGCCTACGCCCTCTACGGGGGCGGCGACGGAGCCACCGGAATCAAGGTCACGAACAACGTCTTCTCCACCCAGTACCACCGCAACTCCGGCGTCTACGGAGCCGTCACCGCGTGGAACGCGAGTGGCTCCGGCAACGTCTGGAGCGGCAACCGGTTCTCCGACGGCACCCCGATCACCCCCGAACCGGCCGGCTGAGGAAGAGGATCATGCGACGCATCGCCCGCGCCCCCTGGGAGCTCCTCAAGCGAACCTTCGGCTGGCTCGTCCTCTTCGAACTCCGCAACAAGGTCCTCCTGCTCCCCTCCGCACTACGACTGGCCCGAGTCGAAACCGCCGAGACCCGCCGCCTCACGCCTGCCGTCGCCCCCATGCCGACCGCCCTCGTCGCCACGGTCATCGCCACCCACCGTCGCCCCGACGAGGTGCGGGCAGCCGTCCGCTCGGCCCTGGACCAGACGGTTCGCGATCAGGTCGTCATCGTCGTCGACGACGGCGCCGGACTCCCCGAACTCCCGGACGATCCAAGGCTGTTCGCCGTGTCCCTGGAGCGCAACACCGGTGTGGCCGGCGTCGTGCGCAACGTGGGCATCCGCCTCACCCGCTCGCGATACGTGGCCTTCCTGGACGACGACAACCTGTGGGAACCCGACCACCTGGAACGGGCGCTGGCCGTGCTGGAGTCCCCCGACGGACCCGACGGCGTCTACACGGCCCTGCGCCGGGTCCTGCCGGACGGGACCGAACGGGACGTCCTCTCCGTGCCGTTCGACCGTCGCCGGGCCGCGCGGGAGTCCTTCCTGGACACCAACGCGTTCGTCGCGCGGCGCGACAGGGCCTTGCGCTTCAGCCGTCTGCGCCGCACGCCGGACGTGCTGCCGCGTGAGGACTGGGAACTCGTCCACCGGTACAGCCGAAGCCACAGCGTGCGCCATGTGCCGCACGCCACCGTCCGGTACCTGGTGAACCCGGAGAGCTTCTACACGACGTGGTCCGGCTGAGCGTCACGGCCCCGGCGTCGCCCGCAGCGCCCCCGGCCTGAGCAGCGCGGCAGCCGCCGCCCGGCTGGCCTTCCGCCCCAGGACGGCCCGCGATGTCTCACGCAGCAGAACTGCCCCCCGGAAGCAGGCCGTCGCGACGGTGCCGTGGCGCCGCCCGTACAGCCGCACGCGGTTGAGCGTGAGCAGGGTCCACAGACGAGGTGAGACCTGGGACTCGCCGCCCAGGTGCACGGCCTCGGCCGTCGGCTCCAACTGAGTGGCGTATCCCAGATCCCGCGCGCGCAGGCAGTACTCCGTCTCCTCGGAATAGAGAAAGAAGGACTCGTCCCACGGACCGCAGGCGGCCAGACAGTCCGTGGAGACGGCCATCAGCGCGCCGGTCGCCCAGTCCGCGCGCGTGGGCCGCCGATACGCGGCGGGGTCGGTGACGATCTCGCTCAGGCCGGGGAAGCGTCCGGCCCGGCGGTTGCCGATGAAGGCCTCACCGAGGGCCCGGAGCACACTCGACTCGCGGCGCAGCGAGAAGTGGGGCGCGTCCCGGCCGTCCTCGTACAGGAGGGGTACGGCGATTCCCACGCCGTCGCCGAGCCGGTCGACGAGGCGTTTGACGCAGCCCTGCCGCATCCGGATGTCCGGGTTGCAGATGACGACGGCCTCATGTCCTTCGACGGCGCCCAGCGCCGCGTTGACCCCGGCGGCGTACCCGGCGTTGCGGCCGGTCGGGACGACCGTGGCGTCGGGGGCCAGCGCGCGGAGAACCTCGACGGTGTCGTCGGCGGAGTCGTTGTCGGCGACGACGAGCCGCCAGTCGAGGCCCGCCATGCCGTCGGGCAGCGCGGCGAGGAACCCGGGGAGCACCGCGGCGCTGTTCCAGGTGACGACGATGACGGCGACGGGACTCAACGGGACTCCACGAGTTGGGGAAGCGGGGCTTCAGGGGCCTTGCGGGGTGCCGGGACGGCGTCGGTGGCCGCCTCGCGCCGGACGAAGCCCAGATAGCTGGCCCCCGCTCCCAGCAGCAGGAAGAACATGCCGGCGAACATCGGAAAGCTGAGGGAGTCGAAGGTGGCGCTGATGACCAGGGCGACCAGCGACGAGGCGAAGAACGCCTGCCCCAGTTCGCGGTCCGACTCGGTGCGGGCCAGCCGCCGGACGGCACCGCCGTGGTGGATGCCGGTGATGAACAGGGCGAGCAGGGCGACCATCCCGAGCGCCCCCATCTCGGCCAGGGTCAGCATGTACTGGTTGTCCGTGAAGAAGTACAGGTCCGGGGTGAAGGTGCCGAAGCCCCGCCCGAACAGGGGGTGTTCCTTCAGATAGGGCACGATCGCGCTGTATTTGACGGTCCGGGCCTGTGTGCTGCTGTCCGAGTTGGACAGGAACGACGCGAACAGGGCGGTGATCGTGCCGAGCAGCCCCGGAATGAGCACCTTGAAGACGGCGACGGACGCCGCCATCACACCGATCGCGGCCCAGCGTCGGGCCGGCTTCCAGCGCGGCACCATCACCAGGGCGACCAGCAGCATGCCGATGATCGAGGTCCGCGACACCGTCAGGGGCAGCGCACCGGCCATGAGCAGGACGGGCCCCCAGCGGCGCAGCACGTGGAGGTGGCGGCGTACCGGATCGAAGGCCTGCTGGATCGCGAAGGGCACGAGGATGGCCAGCATGCCGCCGAACTCCAGCGGCTGGGCGGTGGTGGAGCGGGGGCGGGTGAAGGAGCCACGGTCCATGACGCTCACCTGGGCCACGCTGGTCCGGAGGCCGGGGATGTGGAAGGAGTCGGCGATGTTGGTGGCCGCGAAGAAGTCGTAGAAGCCGATCGCGGCGACCACGGACCCCATCACCACCATCCGGCGCATCAGGACGTCCAGCCGGCTGCGCTCCTGCACCCCCGCCGAGGTCAGGACGACCAGCGACACCCACACCATGAACCCGATGAGCCCGCGGTCGGCCCCGAGGAGTTCCTGGTGCGAGCTCTCGCGCAGCGCGTCCGCGATGTACGCCGCCAGAACGGCCAGGCCGAGCCCGCACATCGCGACGCGGGCGGTCCTGGTCCCCGGCGCGGGAAGGACACGGCCGCCGAGCCAGGTCGCGAGGTACCACAGGAGGCCGAGCAGAGCGAAGACGTTGGCCGGGGTGCCGACGCCGCCGAGTGCGGGCAGCGCCAGGTTCGACGGGATGAAGAAGGCCAGCACCAGGTAGACGGTGAGGATCGCGGTGGCGTCGACCCGTCGGTTCAGCCAGCCCGGTCGCTCGCGGTTCGGCGCGCGGGCCTTCTGCGGTCGCGGGGCGGTGCCTTTCCCGACGCGCCGGCGGCGGACCACGGCGACGCCCTCGAAGAGGATCGACAGCAGGAACGCGCTGACGACACCGACGATGACGACGGCCGCGATGTTCTGGTAGCGGCTCTTCGACTCCGCCACCGGGGTCTGCGGCAGGACCACGGGGGCTGTCTGCACGAGATACGCGGGCGGAACCTTGGCGGCGGCCTGCAGGGCGTTGAGCTGCTCACCGGCGAAGGTGGTCAGGGTGTTGGTCTCCTTGAGCACCTTCGCGCGGTCGGTCCCGGTGACGCTGAGCATGAGCAGCGGGCTCTCGCTCTGCGGCGCGAAGCCGGCCGTGTAGGGATCCGTGACACCCCGGCCGTGCAACTCCTTCGCCGCGTCGCTCGATTCGAGGGTTCTGATCAGTACGTCCGCCGTGACGATGAGCGAACCGCCCGCATTGGAGATCGGGTTGCCGAACGTGGGGGCCAACCGGGAGACGGCCGAGGAGTCCAGCAGCGCGACCGAGCTCTGCGACTCGTAGGAGACGGGGACGGTCACGTACAGATAGGCGCCGCCGATCAGGCTGAAAACGGTGAAAGGGACCATGAAGTACCAGCGTCGGCGCAGAATGGCCCATATTTCCCCAAGGCTCATGAACCATCCCTCCGTTCGGTGGCATCGCGCCGCGCGTCCTGCCAGTATCGGGGTCGACGGAAGGAACTCACATGTCGCCCGGCAACGTCGCAGACGCACTGCTCCGCCGCTGGTACGTCGTGGTGGCCGTGCTGCTGCTGACGGCCGCCGGGGCCTACCAGGTGGTGCGCCCCGCCCCCCGGTACGTCGGCTCGGCGGTGGTCGTCCTCAAGCCGCCGGTGACGCAGAACCAGCCCAACCAGCTGACCAATCTCCAGCCGCCGCTCGCCGTGCTCTCGTACTCGGTGGTCCAGCAGCTGGAATCCCCTGCCGGGGCCGCGGAGCTGAAGGCGGCGGGGGTCCGCGGGACCTACCACCTCGTCCCCCGCAACAGCGGCACCAGCGCGACACCGCGCTATCTGATCCCCTCCCTGCAGGTGCAGTCGCAGGCGTCCGGCACCGACGCGGCCGTCACCGCGGTGCGCCGGATCGTCGACGTCTACACCCGGCACGTCGAGGAGATGCAGACGGCCCAGGGCGTCTCCGCCGGCTCGCGGATCACCGCCGCCGTCCTGGTCTCGCCGAGCGCCGCGGCGGTGCAGGGCAACAAGAGCCGGGGCCTCGCGGGTGCGGCTCTGCTGGGTTCGGCCGCCGGCGTCATCGGCGCGCTCTGGTTCGACCGGTACGCGCTGAACCGCCGGAAGGACGCTCCGGGCCGCCGACGGCACGCCGGGCCGGTTCCCGTGCCCAACTGAGTGGTACTGACGGTCCATCAGATGCCGCGGCGCTTCCAGGACTCCCACCACAGCCACTCCCGCCCGCGCTCGGCGACGGCCGACCACACCAGGGGCTGCAGATACGGCATCGCCTTCGGACCGATCCGTCGCCTGAGCCGCAGCGCGCGGTACTCGGGCAGCGCCGCGTACTCCGGCAGGCACTCCTCGGCGAAGGCCACGCAGTCGTCGACCGGAACGACGCCGGTGCGTCCCCGGTCGTAGGCCCGGTAGGCCCGGCGCAGCGCGAAGCGGGCGAGCCGGGTGTGGACCTTCTCGGCAAGCAGGTCGGCCTGGGGCAGCCGGTCGGCGCACTTGGCGAGCACCGAGTCGAAGGCGACGAGACGCTGACGCAGGTCGTCGAGCTGGCCGCCGAAGTCCGTGGTGGACATGTTCTTTCCGTGGACGCGGTAGAAGGCCTGGTCGGCACCGCGTACGTAGCCGACGTCGGCGTGTGCGGCGAGCCGCATCCACATCTCGATGTCTCCGGCGTGGGGCAGGGCCGGGTCGTAGCCGCCGACCTTGCGCTGGAGGCTGGTGCGGACGACGACCTCGGGCGAGGTGATGCAGCCGGTGCCCTCGCTGAAGCGCCGTTCCAGCCACCACTGCCCGGGATAGACGACCGAGCCGGTGCCGCGTGTGCGGGCCGCCGGCAGGGGGCCGCCGTGCTGGAAGCGCAGCGGGCGCCCGTAGGCGAACCCCGCTTCGGGATGGGCGTCCAGCAGGGCCGCGGCCCTGACCAGGGCGCCCGGGACCAGCCGGTCGTCGGCGGAGAGCAGGGCGACGTAGTCGCCGTCGGCCCATTCCAGGAGGCCCTCGTTGTAGGTGGCGATGTGGCCCTTGTTGGTTGCGTGGACGCGGACCTCGATACGCGGGTCGGCGGCGGCCAGCTTGTGCGCGGTCTCCGCCGAGTCGTCGGGCGAGGCGTCGTCGATGATGAGTACCCGGACGTCAACGCCGTCCTGCTCGTCCAGGACGCTGCTCACACAGTCGGCGAGGAAATGGCCGTACTTGTAGCAGGGGATCACAACACTGACGGTGCTCATCGATACGGGAAGCCAATCCCCGGTGGTGGTCCGCGCCGAGCGTGGCGCGGACCACCACCGGTGGGTTCTGGTCGGTCAGTTCTTCTTCTTGTAGACGGTCTTGCTGGTGAGGGTCCAGCTACGGGCCTTCACCGTGTGGCGCTGCTTGTCCACGGCCGCGACCGTGACCTTGAACCGGGTGCCGTCCGGCAACGGGGACGACAGATGGACGGACACCTTGTGCGTGGCCCGGTTGTAGGAGACGACGGCCTTGACGTCGAGCTTCTTCGCGGCGGCCGACGTCGGGCCGGGCAGGACGGTCACGGTCGCCCTGACGGACGACAGCTTGGCCGAGGCGGGCAGGGTCACGACGAGCGGGCCGGCCGCGTCCGCGGTGTGCGACACCGATGACGTGGTCACCTCCGAGGAGGTGGCCGTCGTCAGGGATGCGCTCGGGTCGTCGGCGGTGAAGACGGGGCCGACCCAATAGTTCGCGGATCCGTAGGAACTGTTGGGGAAGACCGTGTTGGCGCCGTACCGGTAGAGCCCGTTGCGGCGGGCGGTGATGTCGGCGGTGGCGGTCAGCGGATAGGACTGGTGGGCGGACGCGAAGTAGCCGCCGTTCACCGCGTAGTTGCCGTTCGGCGCGTGGTAGGAGGCGACGTACCGGGTGCCGGCGGTGACGGCGACCGGGGTGGCGAAGGTCATCTGCTGCCACCCGGACGCCGTCTCGGCGGCGAAGGTACCGGTGGCGAGCAGCGTGCCGTCCTCGGACCACAGGCTGCCGGTGTGGGTGCCGGTGTTGGTTGCGCCCTTGTAGAAGGTGACGCCGGTGATCCAGCCGTCCGCCGAGGACGTGAACCGGGTGCCCAGCTCGACGGAGTTGGCGTCACCGGTGACAGCGGCCGTGGCCGGCACCGTGGAGGAGTTCCACAGCGTGCAGGGACAGGTGACCGCGGGCGGGGTGGAACTGGTGGTGAAGGTCCACGTCACCGGGGCCGTCATGGCGTTGCCCCACAGGTCCTCGGCCCGTACGGAGGCGGTGTACGTGGTGTTCAGTGCCAGCTCCGTCGACGGTGTGAAGGTCGCCTTGTTCGACGCGGGGAGCGTCTTGGTGCCCGGCACGGTGTTGCCGTTCGGGTCCTTCAAGGTGAACGTCAGCGTGTCGGAGTCGATGGCGTGGTCGAAGACGGCCGACACCGGGGTCGTGATCGACGCGCCGGTCGCCCCCGACGTCGGGGAGGTGGAGGTGACGACGGGCGGGGTCGTGCTGGCCGTCGAGGTGTCGAGCACGACGTCGACCCAGTAGTTGCTGCCCGAGGACGCCGAGGACGGGAAGGCGCTGGTCGAGCTGTAGCGGAAGACGCCGTTGCCGCCGTCGGTGCCGGACTTGAGTCCGGTGAGCGGGGCCAGACCGGCCGCGCTGCCCGAGAAGTAGCCGCCGTCGTAGGAGTACCCGCCGTTGGGCGCGAAGTACGAGGCGACATAGGTGGTGTTGGCCTTGACGGTCACCGGGGTGGAGAAGTTCAGCTGCTGCCAGCCGGAGGCCGTCTCGTTGGTGAAGGTGCCGGTGGCCAGGCGGGTGCCGGAGGCGCTCCACAGGCTGCCGGTGTGGGTGCCGGTGTTGGCCGGGGACTTGTAGAAGCGGACGCCGGTGATCGAACCGGCAACCGTGGTACGGATCTTGACGCCGAGCTCCAGGGAGCTGCCGTCGCCCGCGTTGACGGTGCCGGGGACGGACGTGGCCGGCCAGATGGTGCAGGGGCAGGCCTGGGGGCCGACGGTCAGCGGGATGGTGGTGACGGCGCCGATGTTGACGCTGTCGTCGACCGCGCGGACCTTGACGGAGGCCGAGCCCGGGGTCGTCGGCGTCCAGCTGTAGCTCCAGGACGCCAGCCCGGTGGCGGCGTTCCAGGTCGTGCCGTTGTCGGTGGACACCTCCACGCGGGCCACCACTCCCCCACCGGAGTCGGTGGCGGTGCCGGAGATGGTGACCGGCTTCAGCGCCGGGACGGTGACCCCGGAGGCCGGGCTCGTCACGGTGATGGCGGGCCCTGTGGTGTCGGTGGACTTCGTCGCGGTGACGAGGTTGCTCTGCAGGGACTTCGGCTGCACGTCCATGTCGGCGAGGATGTTCACCGTCGCCTGCTGCATCCGGGCGTCCTCGGTGACCACCTCGTCCTCGGGGTCGTACGTCGGAAGGTTCGTCAGGCCCCACGACCACTGCACGGTCCCCGCTCCGAACACCAGGGCTCCGGAGTCCTGGTCACGGAACTCGACGAGATTGTGCGTCGCGGTGCCGTTGCCGTACATGTTGCCCCAGTCGAGGCGGTACTTGCCGTCGTCGATGTCCACTGTCGTGGACGAGACGTGGATCGCGCCGGCCGGCCTGGTGCTGTTGACGATGTCGCTGTCCCACTCGTAACCGAGGGTGCCGGCCGGGAAGGTGGCGGTCTGACCCGACGTGAGGTTCGCGACGGAGGTGTCGCGCCAGATCCGGTTCCTGCCGTACGAGCCGGGGACCGTGATCGAGTCGGCGCGGTAGCCGTTCACCGTGAACATGGACCCGGTGAGGATGTTCGGCGGCTGGTAGTCCATGCCGTACTGGGTGCTGGTCGGGTCCATCCAGGTGCCGGTCCAGGTGCCGCTGGGGTCGGCGATGCCGTTGCCCTGCACCATCTTGGTCATCTTGTAGCAGACCATGGTCCGGTTCGAGGTGCTGGTGCCGTCGATGCTCGGGGTGAACCGCGTCTTCCAGAAGACCTCGTTGCCGCTGAAGTAGGCCTGCTGGACGCCCGCCTTCCGGGCTGCCAGGACGTTGTCGTACTGGTCTTGCGTCCAGTACTCGTCATGGCCGGAGGAGAGGTACACCTTGTGGTTCTCCAGCAGGGTGTCGCCCCTGGTCGACACGTCCACGCCGGACAGATAGCTGACGTCGTAGCCGTTGCGCTCCAGCCAGGACAGCATCATGAACTCGGAGCCGTAGATGCCGTTGTCACCGCCGATGTCCAGCGGCCGGTTGTAGCTGACCTCGTAGGCACGGCCGTCCGGTGCGGGTCCCGTGCCTCCGTACATGTCCTGGCCGCCGTAGTCGTTGTAGGCCTGCCAGGTCTGGTCACTGGTCTGCACGACGATGTCGGAGGTGCTGGAGTCCTTGCGGACGACGAACGGGTACGGCATCAGACCGTCGCCGTCCGTCTGCGCCAGGTTGGCGATGTACAGACCGGACACGGCGTCGCTGGGCACCGTCCAGCTCACGGTCACGGGCCAGTTGCCGCAGTCGACCAGGCCCGTGCTGCTCTTGGTGGTGCAACTGGCGGGGCTGGTCGTGTAGTTGGCCGGGTAGGTCACGGCCGCCTGAGCCGCGGTCGACTGCAGGCGCGCGCCGTCGCCGCCGTACCAGCCCAGTCGGTAGATCTGCACGTGGTACGGGACCGGTGACTGGATCTTGAACTGGACGGTGTCACCGGCCTGGACGCTCTCCTTGGTGGTGAAACCCTTGATGTCGCCGTAGGAGTTGGCCGAGAACCAGTCGGACTTCGGGCTGCCCGTCTTGGAGTTCTCGCAGACGATCGGGTTCGATCCCGTTCCGCACGGATCGGACGCGGCCTGGGCGGGGATGGCCTGCGGGAGTACCGCCCATATCAATGCTGCTACAACGGCGAGGCGCCCGCCCCGGATCCGTCTGCCCCATCTGTTCATGTGTACCTCTCAGCGGTGCTGTGCAGGGCCGACCCTGAAAGTCGACGTGGAGCGTGAAACAGAGAACCGATCAGCTCTGGAGCGCCTTGGTGAGCGTGTCCACGACGCGTTGCTGCTGGTCGGGGCTTATCTGGGGGAAGAGCGGCAGCGACAGGATCCGGTCCGCCGCCTTCTCGGCGTGGGGGAAGTCGCCGCGGGCGTGGCCGAGATGCCGGTATGCCTCGGTGAGATGGACGGGGGCGGGGTAGTGCACCCCCGCGCCGATGCCTTCCGCGTTGAGCTTGCCCACGATGTCGTCGCGGTCCACGCCGGCGACCTGGACGACGTACAGGTGCCATACGTGGACGTTGCCGACGTCCGTCGTCGGGAGCACGACCCTCCCGGCGGACGCCAGGTCGGCGAGCAGCGTGTCGTAGCGGGCCGCGGCGGCCCGCCGGGCCGCGTTGCCGTCCGCCAGCCGGGCCAGCTTCGCCCGCAGGACGACGGCCTGCAGTCCGTCCAGGCGGCTGTTGAACCCGGGTACGTCGTGGCGGTACTTGGCGACGCCGCCGTGGTTGGCGATCGCGCGGACCAGGCCGGCCAGTTCCTCGTCGTCGGTGAGCACCGCGCCCGCGTCGCCGTAGGCGCCCAGGTTCTTGCCGGGGTAGAAGCTGGTCGCGGCGATCCCGCCGCTGCCGGGCGACCGGCCGTCGCGGGTGGCGCCCTGGCACTGGGCGGCGTCCTCCACGACCCGTACGTGGTCGGGCAGTTGGCCGGCCAGATCCGTGACTTCGGCCAGTTGCCCGTACAGGTGCACCGGCACCACCGCGCGGGTGGCCGGGCCGACCGCTTTCAGCGCGGCCTGCGGGTCGAGGAGGTAGGTGTCCGGCAGGCAGTCGGCCAGGACGGGCCGCGCGCCGATCCGGGCCACCGCGCCCGCGGTGGCGATGAAGGTGTTGGCGGGTATGACGACCTCGTCACCGGGCCCGACCCCGCTCGCGCGCAGGGCGAGTTCGACGGCGTCGGTGCCGTTGGCGACACCCACGCAGTGCGCGACGCCGCCGAAGTCGGCGTACTCGCGCTCGAACGCCCTCACCTCGTCGCCGCCGATGAACGCGGTGTCGGCCAGGATCCGTTCGAATCCGGCCCGTACCTCGTCGGCGACCTCCTCGTGGGCGGCTTTCAGGTCCACAAGCGGTATCTGGTTCATCTCAGCGGTCCCCCCACTGTTGTTCGTGTCGCGAGTTCGTCCAGCGCGGGCGCCGCCGCCTCGCGCAACCTCCGGGCCGGGCTCCCCACCCAGACCTCGCCCGGCGGCACATCGCCGAGCACGGCGCTTCCCATCCCGATCTGCGACCAGGCGCCGACCACCGTGCCCTCCCTGACCAGGGCGCCGGAGCCCACATAGGCGCCCCGCTCCAGCCGCGCTCCCCCGCCAAGCCGGACGCCCGAGGCGATCGTGGCGAAGTCCTCGACCACGTCGTCGTGGGTGAGGACGGCCTGCGGCATCACCGCGACATGCGCGCCCACCCGCACGGCGGCGGTCAGGACACAGTGCGCGAGCAGCACCGAGCCCGGACCGACCTCCGAGGTCCGCGACACCGACGCCGTCGGGTGGATCACGGTGGCGTAGCGGTCCGTCGACAGGCCGAGTCTGCGGACCAGACGGGCGCGGGCCGCGTAGTCCCGGGGGTTGCCCACACAGATCACGACCCGCGCCTCGGGCAGGTCGTGGACCAGGTCGCACCCGCCGAGTACGGGCACACCGTCCACCTCGGTGCCGTGCAGGGCGGTGTTGTCGTCGAGGTGCCCGAGCAACTCGGTGTCACCCGCGTCCCGTACGGCCTGTGCGGTCTCCCGGGCGAAGCCGCCCGCGCCGATGATCAGCAGTCCGCTCACCCTCGGGCCTGTTCGCGCAGCGCCGCCACGACGCGGTCCTGCTGGGCCTCGGTCAGCGTGTGGAACAGCGGCAGGATCAGCGAGTCGCGGCTGATCCGCTCGGTGACCGGGAGCGGCACACTGGGGTGACCCTCGTAGGCGGGTTCGAGGTGCGAGGCCATGATCCCGCGCCGGGCGGAGACGCCGGCCTCGGCGAGCGCGGCGAGCAGGTCGTCCCGGCCGACGGGGAAGTCCTCGTCCGGCAGCACCCAGTAGGACTGGAAGTTGCTCTGGCCGTGCTCCGGGTCGCGTACAGGAGTGAGTCCGGGGACGTCCCGCAGCAACGCGTCGTAGCGGGCCGCCAGTTCGCGGCGGCGGGCGATCATCGCGTCGAGCTTGCCGAGCTGGACCAGGCCGATGGCGGCCTGGACGTCCGTCATCCGGTAGTTGTAGCCGACCTCCAGATAGCTCTCCAGGACCGGCTTGCTGCTCGAATGGCGCTGTGCCGCCGAGGCGTTCATCCCGTGCTCGCGCAGCCGGCGCAGGCGTGCCGCCCACTCGGCGTCGTCCGTGGTGATCATGCCGCCCTCGCCGGTGGTGACGAGCTTGCGGGGGTGGAAGGACCAGGCGGCGATCAGCGCGCCCTGTCCGACGGGCTTGCCGCCGACGGTCGAGCCGATGGCGCAGGCGGCGTCCTCGACGAGGGGCAGGTCCCAGTCGGCGCAGGCGGCGCGCAGGCTGTGCACATCGGCCGGTACGCCGCCCTGGTGGACGGCGAGGACGGCCTTGGTACGGGGGGTGCGGACCGCGTCCACGGTGACCGTGGTCAGGTTGCCGGTGGCCGGGTCGACGTCGGCGAACACGGGCTCGGCCCCGACGTAGCGCACGGCGTTGGCGGTGGCGATGAACGACAGCGACGGCACCACGACCTCGTCGCCTGGCCCGAGGCCGAGCGCGACGAGCGCCAGGTGCAGGGCGGTGGTGCAGGAACTGACGGCGATGCCGTGCTCAGCGCCCACCCGCTCGGCGAAGGCGCGCTCGAAGGCGGCGACCCGGGGCCCCTGGGCGACCCACCCGGACAGCACGGCGTCGGAGGCGGCCCTGGCCTCCTCCTCGCCGAGCCAGGGGATCATCACCGGGATGCGGTCGGTGCTCACTTGGCAGCCTCCGCCGCGGCGTCGGCGGCGCGCTCGGCACGCCACCACTCCACCAGGTCCCTGAGCCCCGTCCGCATGTCGATCCGCGCCGTGAAGCCGAGCCGCTCGGCGGCCCGGGTGGTGTCCGCGAGCCGCCTGACCACGCCGTTCACCGCGCGGGCGGGCCCGTGCTCCGGCTCCAGGTCGGAGGCGCCCATGGCCTCCAGCAGACCGTCGGCGAGTTCGCGCAGCGAGGTCTCGGTGCCGCTGGCGACGTTGAACACCTCGTCGGTGAGATCCGACTCGGCGGCCAGCACATTGGCTCTGGCGATGTCCCGGACGTCGACGAAGTCCATGGTCTGGGTGCCGTCGCCGAGGATCAGCGGCGGCTCGCCCGCCTCGATGCGCTCCATCCAGCGGATGAGGACCTCGGTGTAGAGGCCGTGGATGTCCATCCGGGGGCCGTAGACGTTGAAGTAGCGCAGTGCCACGTAGTCCAGCCCGTACATGGCGTGGAAGCTGCGCAGCATGCCTTCGTTGAAGGCCTTCGCCGCACCGTAGAACGTGTCGTTGTTGTACGCGTGGTGGCGCTCGGTCGTCGGGAACGTCTCGGCCATGCCGTAGACGGACGCCGAGGACGAGGCGATGACCTTGCCCACTCCGGCCTCGGCAGCCGCCTCCAGGACGTTGAAGGTGCCGTCGACCATGACCTCGTTGGCCAGCCGGGGTTCCTGCGCGCACTGGGTGATGCGGATCGCGGCGAGGTGGAACACCAGGTCGGCGCCCTCGGTCACCTTCCGTACGGTGGCGGCGTCCCGGATGTCGCCCTCGACGACCTCGACCACGCCGCTGGGCATGGCCTTGGCGAGGTTGGCCCGCCGCCCGCGCACGAAGTTGTCCAGCACCACGATCTCGCGGGCGCCGCCCTCGGCCAGGAGGTCGACGAGGTTGGAGCCGATGGTGCCCGCTCCCCCGGTGACCAGGATCTTCTTGCCTCGTACGCTGCTCAACTGCCCTGCCTTCTCAGTGAATGGAAACGTCAGCGCCCGGCACGCAGGCCGACGACCGCGCCCTTGAACTCGAGACTCCGGGACGCCGCTTCGAGGATGTCCAGCACCCGCAGGCCCGCGCGGCCGTCGGTCAGCGGCGCTCTGCGCTGCCTGATGGCGTCGCCGAACTCGTCGACCATGCTGCGCAGCGCTTCCTTCTCGCCGATGGCGGGAGCGACCATGTCTCCGGAGCGGTACGAGACGAGCATGTCCCGGCGCTCGTCCACGCCGATCTCCTGGGGCGCGGACAGATCCACCCCGCGGTCGAAGATCGCCACGCGCTGGGCGGGGTTGAGGTCGTCCCAGATCAGGGTGCGCTTGGCACCGCCCACCATGGTGGTGCGGACCTTGGTCGGCGACAGCCAGTTGACGTGCACGTGGGCGATGGCCCCCGTGTTGAGCTGGAGCGTCAGATAGGCCACGCAGGCCTGTCCCGCGCCGATCGGGTCGGCCCCGTGGGCGGCGACGGCGACCGGTTCGACGTTGTCGGGGAGGATGAAGTCCAGGATCGACAGGTCGTGCGGGGCGAGGTCCCACATCACGTCGATGTCCTTCTGGACCAGCCCGAGGTTGATCCGGACGGAGTCGACGAAGTGGATGTCGCCGAGTTCTCCGGAGCGGACCAGTTCCCGGATACGGCCCACGGCGGGCGTGTAACAGTAGGTGTGGTCGCACATCAGGGTGAGCCCGCGTTCTTCCGCCTCGGTCACCAGGCGCATCCCGTCGGCGTAGGTCGCCGCGAGCGGCTTCTCCACGAGGACGTGCTTGCCGGCGCGCAGGGCGGCCAGCGCGATGTCGAGGTGGGTCCCGGCGGGCGTGGCCACGGCGACGGCGTCCACCGACGGGTCGGCGAGGACAGCCGCGTAGTCCGAGGTGGCCTGGACGGTCGAGTAGCCGCCGAGGACCCGCTGGGCCCGGTCCACGTCGAGGTCGCACAGCCAGCGCAGCCGGAACTGCTCGCTGGCCTGGAAGTTGCGTACGAGGTTGGGGCCCCAGTAGCCGGCCCCGACGACCGCGATCCCCAACGGCTGCGTGCCCTGCGTCACTTGGTTCCTCATATTCCTTCGGTCCATCAGTAGGCCCCCGTTCCGCGCACCACCGCGGACCCGGTGCGCGCCAGGATCTCCAGGTCGAGACCCATCGACCAGTTGTCCACGTATCCGAGGTCGAGGCGGACCGCCTCGTCCCAGGGCAGGTCGGAACGTCCGCTGACCTGCCACAGCCCGGTGAGGCCGGGCTTGACGAGCAGCCGGCGCTTGACCTCCGGCGTGTACTCCTCGACCTCTTCGGGCAGTGGCGGCCGGGGGCCGACGAGCGACATGTGGCCGCCGACCACGTTGATCAGCTGCGGCAGTTCGTCGAGCGACGTGCGGCGCAGCACCGAGCCGACCCGGGTGATCCGAGGGTCCTCCTTCACCTTGAACAGCAGACCGTCTCTGTTCTCGTTGAGGTGTTCCAGTTCCGACCGGAGCGCCTCCGAGTCCGGCCTCATGGTGCGGAACTTGAACATGGTGAAGTGGTCGCCGTACCGGCCCACGCGCTGCTGCCTGAACAGCGTCGCCCCCGGACTGTCCAGGCGGACGATCAGGGCGATCAGCAACATCGGCAGGGCGAGGAACGCCAGGAGCACCGCCGCGAGCGACCGGTCCAGGACTTCCTTGGGCAGCCGGGAGATCCGGGTCAGGTTCGGAGCCTGTATCCGCACCAGTGGCACCCCGTTGGTGGGGCGTACCGCCAGGCGGGAGGCGGACACGTCGGTCAGCACGGGGGCCAGTAGGAAGTCGACGCCCTGCACGGCCGCCGTCCAGGACATCCGGCGCAGGACGGAGGCGTCGGCCTGGGGTACCGGCAGTGCCACCACGGTGCTGATGCCCATGACCCGGACCACGTCGTCCATGTCGCCGATGCCGCCGAGGACGGGGAGCCCCAGCTTGTGGATCTCCGCCCGGTTCTTCGGATCGCTCAGGCACACCCCGGCGACGTGCAGTTCCTGTGCGCCTCCGCGGCGGAGTACGGTCACCAGCTCCACGATGCCGGGTGAGGGCCCGACCAGGAGCGTCGCGCTCCGGTCCCGGCCCCGGGCCCATCTTCGGTGGAGTCGACGGCGGAGGGCGTAGCGGCCCGGCAGTGCGATCGCAACGGTCGGCACCGCAGCCATGACCATGTCATGGAGAAGTCCCTCGTCGTGTACGAACACGTAGTGCGCGCCCGCGGCCAGCGCAGGCAGCACGAGAGCGCCGCGGAGCACCCGTCGGTACTCCTCGGTTCCCAGACCCAGAGCGGTGCGGTCGTAGGAGCGATGGACGACCATGACCGCGATCCACATCGGGGGCAGCACCAGGGCAACCGCCCAGCGGCCGTACACCGCGTGGATCAGGAAGGCCGCGGCGAGAGCCGCGAAACCGTCCGCGACCAGCAGGGCGATCCGGTACTTCCGATCCCAACGCCTTCGGCGAGCTTCCGGAGTCCTGCGTTCCACAACCAGTTGCTCATGCGTGACCTCAATGGCCATGCTCCCCCCACCACATGCGCGGCTACCCCCCGATCGAAGTGCCCTCCACACAGGGACACTGAAAGACGAGGGAGCGTCAGCGGTTCCCCAACCGCCTCATGCCCCCCAGCATGCTTTTCCTGCGAGTTCATATACGTGCAAAATGCCACACCGTGACATCAAGTCAAGGACACGTTCCCCACCCAAACCGGTCCGGCGGCACTCAATCTAGACCACTAAACGCAATCACGGGAACGGTTGAACGAAACACACATCGCATTAGTGACACTGACGGCATACTGCCCACGTGACGAGCATCGTGATCCCGGCCCACAACGAGGCACGAGTCATCGGCCGACTCCTCGATTCGCTGGTGGCCGACTCCGCCGACGGCGAGACCGACATCGTGGTCGTGTGCAACGGCTGCACGGACGACACCGCGCGGATCGCGGCCACCCACGGACCGCGCGTCCGCGTGGTCGAGATCCCCACCCCCTCGAAGCACGCCGCCCTGCGCGCGGGAGACGACCACGCGCGCGGCTTCCCCCGCCTCTACGTGGACGCCGACGTCGTGCTCACGGCCGCGGACGTACGGGCACTGGTCGAGCCCCTGAACGACGACACCTCGGACATCCTGGCCACCGCCCCCGAACGGCGGATCCCGCTGACCGGCTGCGGCTGGCGGGTGCGCGCCTACTACCGGGTGTGGCAGCGCCTCCCCGCCGTGCGCGAAGGGCTGTTCGGCCGGGGCGTCATCGCGGTCTCCAAGGCCGGGCACGCCCGGATCGCCGCTCTGCCGCCGCTGATGGCGGACGACCTCGCCGCCTCCCTGGCGTTCGCCCCCGGGGAGCGGCTGGTGGTCGGCGGCGCCGGTGTCGTGGTCCACCCCCCGCGCACCTGGCGGGACTTGATGAAACGGCGGGTCCGGGCCGCGGTGTCCACCGCCCAGGTGGAGCAGCACCAGGAACCGGAGGAAGCCTCGGCGCGCACCAGCGTGGCGGACCTGAAAGCCCTGGTCCGCAGGGATCCGAGGCTCTTCCCGAGTGTCGTAGTCTTCGTCGCGGCGGCGGTCGCCGCCCGGCGGGCATCCAGAAAGGCCATCCGGGCACAGGACTTCGGTACCTGGCTACGGGACGAGAGCAGCCGGCAGAACTGATCGCACCGCACCTGGAGTTCTCGATCATGTATCTCACCGACCGTTCCGCCCCCGCACAGGCGGACGGCGAACAGGGCCGAAGACGCGGCCCGGGGCGCAAGGTCGCCCCCGTCGTGCTCGTGCTGGGCTCGGTCAGTCTGATAACCGACATCTCCTCGGAGATGGTCACCGCCGTTCTGCCGCTCTACCTCGTCACCACGCTCGGTTTCACCCCCCTGGTCTTCGGCACCCTCGACGGCGTCTACAACGGCGTCAGCGCACTCGTGCAGCTCACCGGCGGCCATCTCGCCGACCGTGTTCGCAACCACAAACTGATGGCCGGGCTCGGGTACGGCCTGTCCGCACTGTGCAAGCCCCTGCTCCTGCTCGTGAGCAGCATCGGCGCACTCGGCACGGTCCTCGCCCTCGACCGCACCGGCAAGGGCCTGCGCACCGCACCACGCGACGCGATGATCTCCCTGTCCACGCCGCCCGAGCGACAGGGCCGCGCCTTCGGCGTGCACCGGGCGATGGACACCACGGGCGCGATGCTCGGCCCGCTGGCCGCCTTCTTCATCCTGCGGGCCGCGACGGACGGCTACGACGCCGTGTTCGGCGTGAGCGCCTGCGTCGCCGTGCTCGGCGTGCTCGTGCTGGTGCTGTTCGTACCGGGCCGTCGGCAGCTCCCGCAGCCCGACGAAGCGGGTACGGCGGCCACCCAACCGCCTATTCGCTTTCGCGAAGCCCTGGCGCTGCTGCGGCTGCCACGGCTGCGGGCGCTCGCCGTCTGCGCCGCGCTGCTCGGCCTGACGACGGTCAGCGACGCCTTCGTCTATCTGCTCCTGCAACGGCGCGCGGGCATCGCCGACGAGTGGTTCCCGCTGCTGCCGCTGGGCACCGCCGCGGTGTTCCTGCTGCTGGCCGTGCCCCTGGGCGCACTGGCCGACAAGATCGGGCGGCGCACGGTGTTCCTCGCCGGGCACGTCAGCCTGCTCACCGGCTACGCCCTCCTGTTGTGGGCCCCGGCCACGCCGGCCCTGCCCTTCCTCGTCCTCGCGCTGCACGGCCTGTTCTACGCGGCCACCGACGGTGTGCTCCCGGCCGCCCTCGCCGGCATCGTTCCCGAACACCTGCGCGCCAGCGGCCTCGCCATCGTCGGGACCAGCCAGGCGCTGGCCCGGTTCTGCTGCTCGCTGGCCTTCGGCGCCGCCTGGACCGTGTGGGGCGACGGCCCGGCACTGGCCGGATCCGCGATCGGTCTGCTGTGCTGCGCCGTCGTCGCGGGCATGGTGCTGCGGCCGACCGGCGAAACCCGATGACCACCACAGCCACAAAGCCCCGAGGATCCACATGACATCGCTGCGCCGCCGCCTGTTCATACTCGTCACCGGCGTGCTGATCCTCGCGGGGGTGGGAACCGGCGTGGTCCTGCACGCCGCCGACCGCGCGGACCGGGCGAACCGGTCGCAGCCGGGCGGCCCCGCCGTCAGCACGGGCAAGCTGACGCTCGACCAGAAGAGCCGTCTGACGTTCGTCAACGCCGCCGCCGGCCCGCACCGCACCGCGGTCGCCTCGGTTCCGTCCACCGACCCCGGGGCCGGCCGGACCGCCTCCGACCTGAAGTGCGCGCGCTTCTACGCGGCGGCCGGCACCGGCGTCTGTCTCCAGTCCGTCCCCGGTGTCCTGAAACAGAGCAACCGTGCCCTGCTCCTGGACGCCAACCTCCGCACCCTGCGCACCTACCCGCTCGCGGGCACCCCCAGCCGGGCCCGGGTCTCGCCCGACGGCCGCTTCGTCGCCTGGACCGTCTTCGTCTCCGGCGAGTCCTACGCCTCCGCGTTCTTCTCCACCCGGACGTCGATCCTGGACACCCGTACCATGCGGCTGACGCCCAGCCTGGAGACGTTCTCCATCACCCTGGACGGCAAGCCCTACCGCGCCTCGGACGTCAACTTCTGGGGCGTCACCTTCGCCTCCGACGACGACACCTTCTACGCCACCCTCAACACCGCCAACAAGACCTACCTGGTTCGCGGTTCGCTCTCCGGGCACAAGGTCACCACCCTGGTCGAGAACGTGGAGTGCCCCTCGCTCTCCCCCGACGGGACCCGTGTCGCCTTCAAGAAGCGGGTCCTGTCCCGCACGGCCCTCTGGCACGAGTACGTCCTCGACCTCGGCACCCTCAAGGAGACGGCGCTCGCCGAACGCCACAGCGTCGACGACCAGGCCACCTGGCTCGACAACGACACCGTCGCCTATGCCCTCCCCACCGACGGCGAAATCGGCGGCAGCGACCTGTGGACCGTCCCCGCGAACGGCACGGGCAGCCCCCGCCTGTTGATCACGGGAGCTTCGTCCCCCGCTCCGCTGTAGACGGCGGGGGCCGAGCCCGTCCGCGTCCAGGTGGGCGCGGACGGGCTCGCCGGGGTCAGGGCGCCTCGCGATCGCAGGAGAGGTCTCGCAGCCGCACCGCGTCGGCCATCGCCTGCGTGCCGGTGTCATGCGGGTGCAGGCGATCGCCGTTGTCCTCCCAGCCGATGATGTGTCCGCCAACGGCGCCGGCCGCGCGGTGAGGACCTCCTCGCGCTGCCGCTCCGGGGACGACGTGGCGAGCTTCAACCGCGACCGCCGCCCCCGGGACGATCACGCTCAGCCCAGGAAGCTCAGTCGAACCTGACGGTTGACATTGGAGATGTTGGTGTCGACCAGGCACACCGACTGCCACGTCCCGAGCTCCAGTCGCCCGCCCAGCACCGGCAGCGTGGCGTGCGGTGGGACGAGGGCCGGGAGGACGTGGTCGCGGCCGTGTCCGGGGGTGCCGTGGCGGTGCTGCCAGCGGTCGTCGGAGGGGAGCAGGGTGTGCAGCGCGGCTAGGAGGTCGCTGTCGCTGCCCGCACCCGTTTCGATGACCGCGATTCCGGCGGTGGCGTGCGGGACGAAGACGTTGAGGAGTCCGTCCCGGCCATCGGCCACCTCCCTCAGGAAGCTCTCGCAGTCGTGGGTGAGGTCGACGACCGTCTCCTCGGTGCCGGAGACGATGTTCAGGACGCGCGTGGTGAAGGCATTGGACATGTGCCCCATCATCACCCGGTCCCCGGGAGCCACCCCCGACCCGACTCCCGCTCCTTGATACGGAAGGTCCATTCTGCGAGACGCCATTGACCGTGGCGGTCATATCCACCTGCTGCGGGTGACCTCCGCCGCGTGTCGCCGCGGCTGCTGACGCCCTTCCCCCTCCCTTCACGCCCGCCTGGGCTCCGCCCCACCCGCACGTCCCGGATCTCTCCTGATCCCCTCCGGACGCGGCGGCGTCGAGGCACCCCCTCCCCGGTCACTCTCCTCCTCGTGGAGCACTCATGAGCATCAGCCACGCCCCACCCGGATCCATCAAACCCGACATATCGGGCAAATCTGGTCCCGGTGCGTCCGAAGTCGCCTCCCGAGACGCCGAGCGCGCCCTCCCCGAGCTCGAACCCATCGTCCCCAGCTCCACGCGCCGCACCCGCGTCCCCCGCTGGCTGCGCCGCACCTCGGGTCCGCTACTGCTCCTCGCGCTCTGGCAACTCCTCAGCAGCACGGGCGCGTTGACGGCCGACATCCTCGCCTCACCCGGGCGGATCGCCCCCTCACCGGTGGCGCCTCCTCCGAGCAACGCCGCTTCGGCGACGACCTCGACCATGACCGGCGGTACGCCCGGACCGACGAGTTCCTCTCCGTCGTACGACAAGCGTGGAGCGGTCGGCCGTACGACTTCGACGGTGGGCACTACCGGATCGAGGACGGGCTGACGGCCCTGCCGCCCGACCCGGTTGCCGCCGCTCTCCTTCGGCGGTTCCTCTCCGCCGCGGGGCCGGTCGTGGCGGGGCACGCGGATGTGTATCTGACCTGGGGTGAGCCGCCGGCGCAGGTGAAAGAGGAGATCGACTGGATTCGGTCGCCGGCCGAGCGCGGGGGGCGGACGGTCCGGTTCGGGGTGCGGCTGCACACCGTCTCGCGTGACTCGTCGGCCGAGGCCTGGTCGACGGCGTACCGCGACTGAAGGACCTCGACGCGGAGACGATCGCGGCGGCGCCGGCGGCGCTCGGCCGGAGTGAGTCGGTGGGACAGCAACGGATGGTCGCCCTGCACGGCGGCTCGCGCGACAAGCTGGAGAGCTGTCCGAACCTGTGGGCGGGCGTCGGTCTCGTACGGGGCGGCGCTGGCACCGTGCTCGTCGGCAGCCACAGTGAGGTCGCCCGGGGGCACCTCCCGCGCCCGTTCAGGGCAGCGGCGGAGGATCGAGGAGTGCCCACGCTGGGCGTCGAGCACTTCGCGCTCTCCGCTTATCCGCATCTGGGGAGGCGTACTGGTTCGGCGAGGGGATGATCCCCGAGCGGGCGCTGCATGCTTCGACTGCCACGCGGGAAGAACCTCGCCCCACCCCCGGTTAGTAGAAGCGTGAACGATACCGGGATACGCGAGGGCGTACGGGAAGTCGATGTCGTCGTCATAGGCGCCGGCCAGGCGGGGCTGTCCAGCGCCTATCACCTGCAGCGCACCGGCTTCGCGCCGGAGCGCGACTTCGTCGTGCTCGATCACGCCCCGCAGCCCGGCGGCGCCTGGCAGTTCCGCTGGCCGTCTCTCACCTACGGCAAGGTGCACGGGATGCACGCACTGCCCGGTATGGAGCTGACGGACGCCGATCCCGCGCGGCCGTCCGCCGAGGTCATCGGCGAGTACTTCGACACGTACGAGCGCACCTTCGGTCTGAAGGTGCGCCGGCCGGTGGAGGTTCGTGCCGTGCGCGAGGGCGACGGAGACGGCCGACTGCTCGTCGAGACCTCGGACGGTGACTGGTCCACGCGGGCGCTGATCAACGCCACCGGCACCTGGGACAGGCCGTTCTGGCCGCGCTACCCGGGCCAGGAGACCTTCCGGGGACGGCAGTTGCACACCGCGCAGTACCCGGGGCCCGAGGAGTTCACCGGGCAGCGGGTGGTCGTGGTGGGCGGGGGCGCGTCCGGTACCCAGCATCTGATGGAGATCGCTCCGTACGCCGCCGGGACCACGTGGGTGACCCGGCGTCCGCCGGTCTTCCGCGAGGGGCCCTTCACCGAGGAGTTCGGGCGGGAGGCCGTCGCCCTCGTCGAGGAGCGGGTACGTCAGGGGCTGCCGCCGAAGAGTGTCGTGTCGGTGACCGGACTGCCCCTCAACGACGCGATCCGGCAGGCACTCTCCGACGGCGTCCTCGACCGGCGGCCCATGTTCGACCGGATCACCCCGGACGGGGTGGAGTGGGGCGACGGACAGCGCGTCGGCGCCGACGTGATTCTCTGGGCGACCGGGTTCCGGGCCGCGATCGACCATCTGGCACCGCTCAGACTGCGTGAGCCCGGCGGCGGTATCCGTGTCGAGGGGACGCGCGCGGTCGTCGATCCGCGCGTCCATCTGGTCGGCTACGGCCCCTCGGCGAGCACGATCGGCGCCAACCGGGCCGGGCGGGCGGCCGCACGGGACATCGGACGGCTGCTCGACCAGGAGCCGGCCACTGTCTGACGTCCCGTAGGGCCGCGTGGCCCGTCAGGTCACTTGGCGGGCTGCCCGCTCTGCTGCACCTGGCCCGGGCTCTTCCGGTTCTTCTGGTTCTTCTGGTTCTGGTTGAACTCGGCGACGTTGCGCTGGTGTTCGGCGTAGTCGGCCGTGAAGCGGGTGTCACCGGGCTTCACGGTGACGAAGTACAGCCAGTCGCCCGGGGTCGGGTTGATGGCGGCGCGCATCGCCTCCTCGCCGGGATTCGCGATCGGGGTGGGCGGCAGGCCCATGCGCTGGTAGGAGTTGTACGGGCTGTTCAGGCGGGTGTCGTTCACCGTCGTCCTGAGCGTGGACCTGTTCAGCGCGTAGTTGATGGTCGAGTCCATCTGCAGCGGCATCCCGCGTTCGAGCCGGTTGAAGACGACCCTGGCCACCTTCCCCATGTCCTGCTTGCCGGCGGCTTCGGCCTGGACGATGCTCGCGATGGTGACGGCCTGGTAGACGTTCATGGCGTTGCGCTGCGCTCCGGCGGTGACCGGCGGACCGCCGAACTTCTGGTTGGCGGTGTCGACCATGAACGACAGCAGGGATTCCGGGGTGGCCTTCTCCTTCAGTGGATAGGTCGCCGGGAAGAGATAGCCCTCGGGATTGCCCTCGGCGTCGGTCGGGAGTTTCAGCCGGGCTTTGACCAGCGACTTCTTTGTGCTTCCGGCCGGCAGGGCGAGGGCCTTGTCGACCGCCTCGTACACCTGGATGGAGCGCCAGCCCTCCGGGATGAGGAGGGAGGTCGGCCGGGGGTCCCCTTCGCTGCCGACGCTCAGCAGCGGCACCGCCACGGCGGTGGCCGCGACAACGGCACCGGTCGCGATGAGGACGGCCCGGCCACGGCGCGTCAGGCGAATCGTTTTCCGTGACGGAGTGTTCATCTGCATGCGGGCACGGTAACCCGCAAAAGCTTACAAACCCGACATATTTTCGTCTTGTCCGACCGCACATGTCACCCGGTCGGCTCCAGCTGCGCGTCCCGGCGCACGAGGGCCGCGTACCGCCCGTCCTGCCGCAGCAGTTCCTCGTGCGTACCCCGTTCGACCGCACGCCCGGAGTCCAGGACCACGATCTGGTCGGCGCCCCGGACGGTGGACAGGCGGTGGGCGATGGTGAGCGTCGTGCGGTTGGCCGACAGGGCGTCGATGGCCTCCTGGACGGCGTGTTCGGTGCGGGTGTCCAGGGCGCTGGTCGCCTCGTCCAGGATGAGGACCGGCGGGTCGCGCAGGATCGTACGCGCGATGGCGAGGCGCTGTTTCTCGCCGCCGGAGAAGCGGTGTCCGCGCTCACCGACGACCGTGTCGTACCCGTCGGGCAGGGACGAGATGTGGTCGTGGATCTGAGCCGCCCGCGCCGCCGCCCGCAGTTCCTCGTCGGTGGCGTCCGGCTTGGCGAAGCGCAGGTTGTCGGCGACCGTCGCGTGGAAGAGGTACGTCTCCTGGGAGACGACGCCGACCGCGCGGGCGAGTGTGTCGAAGTCGAGGTCGCGGACGTCGACGCCGTCGATGGTGACCCGGCCGCCCGTCACGTCGTACAGCCGGGGCACGAGGTGACCCAGCGTGGACTTGCCGGCGCCGGTCGGGCCGACGATCGCCAGGCTGCCACCCGCCGGGACGGTGATGTCGACGCCGTCGAGGATCGGGCGGCTCTTGTCGTCGTAGCGGAACTCGACGTCCTCCAGCCGGACTTCGCCCTTGACGGTGTCCAGGTGGACCGGGTTCTCCGGCTCGGTGATGTCGATGGGCAGGTCGAGGTACTCGAAGATGCGCTGAAAGAGCGCGAGCGATGCCTGGAGCTGGACCCCGGTGCTCAGCAGACTGACGGTCGGCCGGAACAGGCCCTGCTGGAGCGAGACGAAGGCGACGAGCGTGCCGATCGAGACGGCCGGGCCGCCGAGCTGGAGGGCGAGGCCCGCGCTCCAGTAGATGACGGCGGGCATGGCCGACATGACGATGCCGATGACGGCCATCCGCCAGCGGCCGGCCATGCTGGAGCGCACTTCGAGGTCGACCAGGCTTTCGGACTCCGCCGCGAAGGACCGCGTGAGCGAATCGGAGCGGCCCATCGTGCGGCCGAGCAGGATGCCGCTCACCGACAGCGACTCGGTGACCGTGGCGGCCATCGCGGCCATCTGCTTCTGGCGCTGGGTGGTGATCCGCTTGCGTTCGTTGCCCACGCGGCGGCTGATCCAGACGAACACCGGCAGCAGGAGCAGCGAGACCACGGTCAGGCGCCAGTCGAGGGCGACCATCGCGACGATCGTGGCTACGACGCTGGTGAAGTTGGAGACCAGCGAGGTCGCGGTGGAGGTGACGGTGGCCTGCATACCGCCGATGTCGTTGGCGATGCGCGACTGGACCTCGCCCGTGCGGGTGCGGGTGAAGAAGGCGAGCGACATGCTCTGCAGCCGGCCGTAGACGGCGGTGCGCAGGTCGTGCATGACGCGCTGGCCGACGGTCGTGGAGATCAGTGTCTGGAGCACACCGAGGACGCCACCGAGGACGGCGCTGATGATCATGCCGAGGGCGAGCAGGCTGAGCAGTCCGGTGCGCCCCTCGGGGATCGCGACGTCGAGGGTTTCCTTCAGCAGGAAGGGGGTCGCGACGGAGACGAGGGACGCCGCGGCCACCAGCAGGCCGACGACGGCGAGCCGGCCTCGGTAGGGGCGGAAGAGTTTCAGGATGCGGCGGACCTGGCGCGGCTGGCCCGCCGAGTCGGCGGACGGGGTCCAGGCCGGTTGACGGTCGGGTTTCATGAGCTCCTTCGGGAGACTTGACGATGACGACTGGCGGAGCATAGCTCATTGTTACCTATACTCACAATGAACTGCATCCTGATATTGTTCCCGCATGAGTTCCCCTGACGCCGACGGTCCGCTCGCCGACCAGTTGCTGAGTCTGACCCGCCGTCTGCACCGCAGTCACAAGCACCAGCTGGAAGAGCGAGGAGTCGGCATCACCCCTGCCCAGTCCCGCCTGCTGCGTACCCTCTCGCACCATCTCCAGCATCACGGGTCCCCGCCACGGATGGCAGATCTGGCGGAGCGCCTGGAGGTGGTGCCCCGCGCGGTGACGACGCTGGTGGACGCACTGGAGGTGAGCGGCAAGGTGCGCCGGGTGCCCGATCCCGCCAGCCGCCGGGTGATCCGGATCGAACTGACGGACGACGGCCGCAAGGCGCTGAGCGAGCTGCGCGGAGCGCGCAGGGCGGCGGCGGAGGAGATTCTGGCGCCGCTGACGGACGAGCAGCGCACGGTGCTGGGCGGGCTGCTGGACACGCTGATGGACGGGGGCGGCGCGCCGCCCGACCGGCGCTGCTGAGGACGGGGGCGGCGCTGTTCCCCCAG